>CANTVF010000001.1 GCA_947852905.1 uncultured Tidjanibacter sp.
GTCTGAGGATGATTCGGCAATGAGTGTCGGCGCATCCGACACTTCGAGCGGAGCTACCGTAACCGGGGGTAGTGATGCGTCTGCGGGTGCGACTTCCGCAGCTTGTTCTGAAAATACGTCTGAGGATGATTCGGCAATGAGTGTCGGCGCATCCGACACTTCGAGCGGAGCTGCCGTAACGGGTAGTAATGAAGCCTCTACAGGTGCTGTCTCCGCTACCGGTGCGGAAAACGCTGCTGAGGCGGATACCGGCAGCGGGGCGACGGTGAAAGCCGCCGACAGCGCTTCGGGCGATACCGTGCAATCGGATGCGGCGGAGATTAACGAATAGTTTGCGAAAGATATGAAACGGCTGAACATACTTTTGAAAGGGATAATCAAGGAAAATCCTACTTTCGTGCTGATACTCGGCATGTGTCCGACGCTCGGTACCACGACGTCGGCGATCAACGGCGCAGGTATGGGTATCGCGACGATGTTCGTACTGGTCATGTCCAATATGGTGATTTCGCTGATAAAGAATCTGATTCCGGACAAGGTGCGTATTCCGGCGTTCATCGTGGTGATAGCCTCTTTCGTGACCGTGATACAGTTGTTGATGGAAGCCTATGTTCCGGCGTTGTACGAGACGCTCGGAGTGTTCATTCCGCTCATAGTGGTCAACTGTATAATACTCGGTCGGGCGGAGGCGTTCGCATCGAAGCACAATGTTTTCGACTCGGCGCTTGACGGTCTCGGCATGGGACTCGGTTTCACATTGTCGCTTACGGTGATAGGCGCCGTAAGGGAAATGTTGGGTAACGGATCGGTGTTCGGATATAAGTTCATCACGGGCGACGGCATGCTGGCTTTCGTACTCGCACCGGGAGCGTTTCTCGTATTGGGATACCTTATGGTATTGTTCAACAAGGCTACCGCGAAACTCAGATCATAGCGGAACGGCGACGGTTGTCGGATGTTTGGAAAAATATATTCGCGCCGTGGCGCTCTGTCGATTGCACGTGGTCGGGCGGAAAAGTTGTAAAAGATAAATTTTCAGGGAAGTATGGAATACTTTGCTATCATAATAGGGGCCATATTCGTAAATAACGTGGTTTTGGCCCAGTTTCTCGGCATATGTCCGTTCCTCGGCGTTTCAGGTAAGGTCAATACGTCGTTGGGCATGGGGGCTGCGGTGGTGTTCGTCATGGGCATAAGTTCCATTGTGGTCTATCTGTTGCAGTATTACGTGCTGGTGCCGCTGCGTATAGAGTATATGCAGACCATAGTGTTCATTCTGGTGATAGCCGCTCTCGTGCAGATGGTGGAGATCATATTGAAAAAGATCAGTCCCGCGCTTTATCAGGCGCTCGGCATATTTCTTCCGCTTATTACCACCAACTGTGCCGTACTCGGCGTGGCGATATTGCTCGTACAGAAAGAGTATAACCTGTTGCAATCGTTCGTTTATGCGGTATCTACTGCTATCGGTTTCGCTCTCGCGCTGACCGTGTTCGCCGGTATTCGCGAGAGGCTGGAACTCAACGAGGTTCCCAAGTCAATGCGCGGCGTACCGGTCGCTCTCGTCACTGCCGGAATCCTTGCCATGGCTTTCATGGGATTCGCCGGACTGGTGTGACTCCGGTTGCATAAGTAGGATAGAATTTACTCCCTGCCGCGGATAATGACAGTCCGTTGGCAGGGAGTTCACGTATCGTATGTTTTCAAGGAATGATGTCGGGGGGGCTTAGGGTGGCGGACTCAGGAAATCACATTTCGGGCGAGTATATTCCGAGTGCGTCGGTCTCGGTGCCTTCCGGCGGTGTGTTATGCCGATGAGTACTGGCTGGACGGTGTCCCCTGAAATATCCTGCAGGAATAGTAGTCGGTCGGACGAATGTGTGAGGTGTGCGGACGATAACCTGAAACGCAGTGACAATGCCGGCGTCATGCGAGTATATAGAGTCGTCTGTAAGTGGCTGCCGCTCAGAATACGTAGTTGAGATTCAAGTACAGGCCGTTGTTCCCGTCGCGTTTGTCGAAAGGCATTCCGTACTCTACGGAGAGTACCATGTTGCGGTTCATTACGAATTTGATGCCTATGCCGCCGCTAAGGTGAGGACGTTCGGAGGCGCCGGAATATATCGCCGGTGCATTGGCAGTATCGTTTGCGGCGGCGGCTATCATTTCGGTGGCCCGGAATTTGTCTGTCACCATTCCTGCATCCAGAAACGGGTTGAGGACTATGTACCACTCCTGACCGATGAAGCGGAACCCGAACAGTCGGAACCGCACTTCGGCGTTTGCCCATGCCATGCCGTTGCCTACTACGCGGTTGTACAGTATGCCGCGCAGAGATATTGCACCGCCCAGTATGTCGGAATTGATCTGTTTCAGAAACAGTGTGGTATAGTTCTGCTGGACGTAGAACGGAGCGTTTCCTGCAATGGTACCCTGCCAGCACAACCGGTATGCAAGCGTTATGCGGTCGCGAAACAGGGGAACATAATGGCGGAAAGAGAATGAGCCTTTCAGATAGCTGTAACCGCGTCCGTTTATTATGTCGGGCGAGCCGTACAGCAGGAAGTCGGAGTATATTCCGCGTTTCGGATCGGGCTCGTTATCGCGCGTATCGAACACTATTCCTGCACGCAGTTCTATGTGACTGCCTCCGCGGCTTTCGTCTTCGCGTATTATGCCGTAAGTGCGGTAAAGGTCGTACAACGTTGTTTGCCCTTCGTATTTGCCGACCTTTATGCGGCCGGTATCGTAGTCGAAGAATCCGATGCCCGCCGCCCAGCCGAACGCCCCCTTGATTTTACCCTGAAAGTCGGCCATGATGCGCAACTGGTTGCGGTCTACGGCATAGAATCCGGCATTGCGGGATCTGTCGTATGGCGCCATATAGCCGTTGAAGCCGTAGAACGCCATCATGGTATTCGGTAGATACGATGCGCTTGCCGTAAGTCGGAGGCCGGGCAACAGATATTTTGAATCGTAGAACAGATAATATATGCCGGAACCTTTGGTGAAATAGCACGCTTCGGCAGTGAATTTGTGAAGGTATTCCGGGTATGTGTCCCCGTTGCCGAACCAATAGGCGTCTATTATGGCGCCGAGCTGGAAGCCGAGGTCGGAACTGTAGCTGAGTGCCGGTATGGGAGCTATGCTCCAGCCGCGTTTCCGATAGGTGGAATCTTGCCTCGCAACCGTTTCGTGACGACCGGATTTCCGGTATGAGCCTTCGCTTACCGCAGCATGTACGTCATAGGCCGAGGGGCACGTTAGCATTATGAAGGCTGCACATACTGCCGTGACGGTCGTTTTTGTGTTGGAGGTCATTGTCTGTCGGCGTTTTTGTAAGGTTTCATGTTTTTTACGGAAGTGCGGCTCGTTTGCAAATGTACCTAAAAAAAGCGAGTTTAACATGTTACCAGGCAATAACAACAAGTGGACGGTGGTGAGGGGCTGCCGTGACTGTGGTGCGTATGTGGTTTCATTGGACTATCTGTTTCTACTGTCGGATGGGGATATGCATTTCCGATACTTTATAATTTCATTACATAGCGTATTTTCGTGTAGACAGTGAAAACGCACTATATGTTTTTGTGTATTTCGGAATACGACGGTTGTCGCGAACCTCCGAAAATTTAGTTATTTTTGAAAGATATGCGCCGTTGGGGATATGTCATAGCGCTGTTTTGCATAATCGCGCCGTATGTAGCGTTTGCGGGAGTATTCCGCAAGCCTGTCTGCGGTGTGTCCGTAATAGACAGCGTCGGACATATGGCCGATACACTTGATTTCGATACCGCCGAGGAGCTTGTGAAAAGTATAGGACATCTGAGCCAATCGGCGCAAGATTCCATACTCATTGCAGCCGGTATATGCGATACGGCCATGACTTATTGCAACTTGCCGTTTACTGCGCATCATCCGGACTCCTTGCATCTCGGCGAATGGAGGCTTACCGGAAAGCGGGACACTCTGCACCTTACGCCGGAGGAACGTACGCAGCGGTTTTACGATACGTTGCAGAATCGTGCCCGACGTAACAAATTCTGGGGATGGGTACACGGCATGGTGATAGTGCCGCAGCGGAGCGCGCCGTTGCGTACCGAGGTGGTTGACGAAACGGCCGCCTACAGCGAGTACAACGGCAAGCGTATAGCGGCGATAGAGATCGAGCGGCATAACGTTTTCGATCCTGCGCACAGCTATCTGGAAAAGGCGGCCAATGCCGTGCATGTAGTGACGCGTCAGTATCCGATAAAGCGCGACCTGTTGTTTCATGAGGGCGATCTGTTCGATGCCGATCAGATAGTTCGCTACAAACAGTTGTTGCGTTCACGGCAGTATATAGCTACGGCTAATATAGAGGTGGTGCCGTTGCCTGAAGATCCCGATGCGGTTATAGTGAAAGTCATTACCCGCGATAACTGGAGTATCAGTGGAGACGGGTCGGTGCGCGGTTTGACGGGACGCGTGAAAGGCGAGTTGTTCGATGCCAATTTTCTCGGTACGGGCGACAGGCTCAGCTACCAGCTCAGCCTCGACTGGCGTCGGGGGCGTTACGAGGGCAGCATGTTGAGATACTATGTACCGAACGTGCTCGGTACG
The DNA here is from genome assembly GCA_947852905.1 of uncultured Tidjanibacter sp. GTDB lineage: Bacteria > Bacteroidota > Bacteroidia > Bacteroidales > Rikenellaceae > Tidjanibacter. Next base: position 4,600 of record CANTVF010000001.1, read on the forward strand.
TTTTATGAGGCGCGTCTTACGGCAGGCCGTTCTTTTCAGGAAAAATATTACGGAGCTTCGCTCAATAAGCGATTCATTCAGCCTACCGACCACGAGGTCGGACTGATCGTGGAGAATGTCCGCACACCTGTGTATGTACACTATGAGAATCCGGCCGATACGGTCGATGCGTCCTATATGGTACATTACGACAATCTCGATGTGTGGGGCGGCGGGTCGTGGTATGTTCCCGGTACGGGTGGAAGCGTATATGCCATGGGGCGTGTGAACGGTCTGCGGTATCACGGTCTGCCGCAGAGGATAGATGAGGAGGAGCCGCCGCGCAATCCTCCGGAGCTGGCTGTAGGTGCCGGAATGAATCCGTATTTCTACGACAGGATTTTGTCGCTCGCGTCAGTGGGTTTTTACGAGGAACGTTTTCTGACCACGAATCTCATTTACGGATACGGTTATGACGAGTATGTTGCCACCGGTTATCGGGCCGAGCTTACCGTGGGGTATCTGCACAACAAGTTCCAGCCGGGCTGGTATGGCGGACTTCTCTTGCGGGCAGGACATTTTACTCCGGCAGGTTATGTTATGGGTAATGTGTCGGTGGGCAGTTTTTACGATTTCTGTGGTCGGGAAGCATTCGGCTCGGCATTGAATATAAAAGTGAATTATTTCACAAACATGCTCGGCAAGGGTAGGTTTAAGGTGCGTCAGTTCCTGTCTGCCGATTGGCTGAAGGGTTGGAATCGGGCTTCGGGATTTTATGAGTCGGTGTGGTTTACGCGCGCCAGCGGTCCGCGGGAACTCAAAAGCAGTCCGACGGGAAATAACCGGTTCGTATTGAGTGCCGAAACGGTGGTATTCACACCGTGGCAACCGATAGGATTCCGCATGGCGCTGTATTGTTATGCCGATGTAGGTTTTCTCGGTTACGGCGTCAATCCGTTCGCCAATCCGTGTTATGCTACGATAGGCGTCGGAGTGAGAATGAAAAACGAGATGCTTATTTTCGATGCCTTGCAACTTAGCTTCTTCGTTAATATAGGCGGCCGCGGATTCCTGCCGAGTGATTGGGTGACTCTGACCAACGAACAGCGCATGAGGGCCATGCGTTATATACCTGAGAAACCGCAGATTGTCGATTACAGGTAGCGGAATTTTATATTTGAAAATTCTGAGATGCAATCGGCAGATGAGGAGGTGTTTAGCGTCGCTGTGTCGTTTGCTTCGATCGGTCGAAGCGTGCGGCGTGCGAAAGTCGTTGCGGTGCGAAAGTGCTGAGAACGAGAACGGCCGCCCGGAGAAAGGGCGGCCGTCGGTCGTTTGAATGTTTTGTTCCGACTGTTACAGCAGGGCATCGATCTTCGCTTTGATAGCGTCTTTGGAGGAAGCGCCTACGAGTTTGTCGTTCATTTCGCCGCCTGCCTTGATGAATACTACCAACGGAATGTTGCGGACGGAGAATTTCATTGCGAGATCGTTGTTCTGGTCTACGTCGCATTTGCCTATCACCACCTTGTCGCCGTATTCTTCTGCGAGTTCTTCGATGATGGGGCTGAGCATGCGGCACGGTCCGCACCATTCTGCCCAGAAGTCGATAACGAAAGGTTTGCCGGAGGCTACGAGTTCTTCATATGTAGCCATGTCGATGTTCTTTGCCATAATTCTTTTGAGTTAATTGAATTTATTAAAATTGTGTTTTTATCTGTTTCATCCGTCTGTAGCGTTATGCCCGTGTAGCTCCGATAGAGGGCGTGTAGGCTGCCGCTTGTCGTATTTGAATATAACGTTTTTCTGTCGTATTCCCGTATGCGTCGTGTCGGCTCGAATCAGGCTATCGCATAAGTTATCTGGTTTTCTTCGAGGAACGAGATCAGGTCCTGCGACAGGTTGACCTTGTATTTTCGCGAAAACATTGTAAGCGAGACTCCTTCATAAGGATCGGTGACTTTTATGCGCAGGTTTATCTTTCCTTTGCAAGAGGCGACTTTTTCGGTCAGCCCCGCCGTTATGTCGCGTGTTATTTCCGACACCGGCAGATTGATGGTAAGTTCGTTGATCGAGTTCATCGCATCGTCCAGCATCTGCATGGACGTTATCTTGGCTTCGAGGTCGTCCCGATAGGGATGTTTGCGTACCGTCCCGCGTATGAGCAGGAAATAATCCTTGAACAGATATTTGCGGAAGTTTTCGTAATCCTTGTCGAACAGCGTGAATTCATGCTGGCCTGAGTAGTCCTCGATCTTGAACCGTCCGAACGGTTTCCCGTTGCGCGTGTACATGTTCTGCACGTCGGTTACCATGCCGGCTATAGTGAAATCCTTGTCGCGCATGTCGTTCAGGTTTCCGAGTTGCGTCATCTGGGTGTTGCAGAAACGTTTGATGAGTATTTCGTAGTCATCCAGCGGGTGGGATGATAGGTACATGCCGATCATCTCCTTTTCATGGTTGAGCGTTTCCAGTTTGTTCCAGTCGAGGCATTGGGGAACGTGCGGCTGTTGTATATCCACTATGTCTGTACCTCCGAAGAGACTCTGCTGTGCTGTGTTGCGTTCGGTCTGCATACGCGATCCGTACCGTATCAGCTGTTCTAGGAATATGGTACCCGATTGGTCGCGCTGGTCGGCAGCGAAAAATTTGCTGCGGTGGAAACCGGTTACCGAATCGAATGCTCCGGCGAGCGCCATGTTCTCTATGTTCTTCCGGTTTACGGCCTGCATGTTGACCCGTTCAACGAAATCGAATATGTTCTTGAACTTGCCGTTGCGCTCCCTCTCTTCCACTATGGTCTGCATGGCGGCTTCGCCCACGCCCTTTACGGCCGCCAGACCGAAACGAACGTTGCCGTCGTTATCGGAGGTGAACGAACCTATGCTTTCGTTTATGTCCGGGCCGAGGACTTTGATTCCCATACGCTTGCATTCGTCCATGAAGAACGATATCTTGTCCATGCTCGACAAGTTGCGGCTGAGCAACGCGGCCATGAATTCGGACGGGTAGTGCGCTTTCAGATATGCCGTCTGGTAGGCGACGTATGCATAACACGTGGCGTGCGACTTGTTGAACGCATACGATGCGAACGCTTCCCAATCCGTCCAGATCTTTTCGCACGTGGCTTGATCGTGTCCGCGTTCAGCGGCTCCCTTGAGGAATTTGGGTTTCATCTTGTCCAGCGTGGCACGCTGTTTCTTACCCATGGCCTTACGCAGCGTGTCGGCTTCGCCGCCCGTGAAACCCGCGAGTTTCTGCGACAGAAGCATGACCTGCTCCTGATATACGGTAATTCCGTAGGTGTCTTCCAGATATTCGGCCATTTCCGGGAACTCGTACTCGACCTTTTCCTGACCGTTCTTGCGGGCGATGAAGTTCGGTATCTTATCCATAGGGCCCGGACGGTACAGGGCGTTCATGGCTATGAGGTCCTCGAAACGGTTGGGTTTGAGCGCACGCAGGTGCTTTTTCATACCCGGCGACTCGAACTGAAATATGCCTGTCGTCTCGCCGCGGCTGAAAAGTTGGTAGGTCTTTTTGTCGTCCAGCGGAATGGCGTCTATGTCGAGGTCGACGCCCTTGACGCGCTTGATGTTGTTTAGCGCGTCCTTTATTATTGAGAGCGTTTTCAGACCGAGGAAGTCCATTTTGATCAGACCGACGCTTTCCACGAGCTTGCCTTCGTACTGCACGACGTTCAGATCTGCGTCTTTGGCCGTCGCTACGGGAGCGAATTTTTCGAGATCGTCCTTTCCGATTATGACGCCGCAGGCGTGTACTCCCGTCTGGCGTACCGAGCCTTCCAGTTTTTCGGCGTATTTGAGAGTCTTGCGTATCGTCGGATTATCCGATTCGCGTTCGCGTGCCAATTCGGGCGAGTCTTTGTAAGCCCTCTCGAACGGGGTTTCCCCTTTTTCGACCGCCAGCTTGTCCGGAACGAGTTTGGACAGACGGTCGCTTTCCGGCAGCGGAAGTTTCTGTACGCGGGCGACGTCCTTAATGGCCATTTTGGGAGCCATGGTACCGAACGTGACAATCTGCGCTACGCGTTTCTTGCCGTACTTCTCGATTACGTAATGCAACACGTCCGCACGTCCGTCTTCGTCGAAATCCACATCGACATCGGGCAACGATATACGGTCTGGGTTGAGGAAACGCTCGAACAGCAGGTCGTATTTCAGCGGATCTATATTGGTGATTTTGAGCGAGTAGGCAACTACCGATCCCGCGGCGGATCCTCGGCCGGGACCGACCGATACGCCCATCTCGCGTGCGGCACGGATGAAGTCCCATACTATTAGGAAGTAACCCGGAAATCCCATCCATTCTATCGTGCGCAGTTCGTAGTTGATACGTTCGAGAGTCTTTTCGTCGAGCGGCGCACCGTAGCGCTCCTCGGCGCCTTTCATGGTAAGCGCCGTGAGGTACATGTATTGTTTGGAAACCGTGAGCCACTCCTCGAACATTTCGTTTCCTGCGGCGAACTCTTCGAGCGCGGGGGCAGTGGATGCCTCTTCTTGCCGGCGTCGCATCTCTTCTATTTCGCCGTTTATGGCGGCTTGTCCGGCTTCGTCGGCATCGCCCAGTTTCTTGTTCAGACCGCTTATGTAATTGTCGAAACGTCGTAGAAATATTTTGCGCAGTTCTTCCCGATTTATCTCGAAGTCATCCGGCAACAGGAAGTTCGGCATCAGAGGCTTGTGTTCCAGCGGATAATGCTCCACCTTGTCGGCTATCTCCATTGTGTTGGCCAGCGCTTCGGGGTGGTCGGCGAACAGTGCGGCCATTTCGTCAGGGCTTTTGAAAAATTCCTGACCGGTGTACCTCATACGGTTGGGATCGTCCAGATCGCGCCCTGTGTTGAGGCATATAAGATGGTCGTGCGCCTCGGCATCGTCTTCGAGCGTGAAGTGTACGTCGTTGGTGGCTATCAGTTTGACGCCGAATTTCTCGGACAGTTCGACGAGTACCTTGTTGACCTTTTCCTGCTGGCGGCATGTCTCGGTATCGGGGGCGCCGGACAGCGAGCGGTGCAACTGAAGTTCTATATAGTAATCATCGCCGAATATCTCCTTGAATTCCTCGACTATCGCCTCGGCGCCTTTTATGTCGTTGTGCATGATAGCCTGCGGGAGTTCTCCGCCCAGACACGCCGAACTGCATATCAGTCCTTCGTGAAATTCGCGCAACATTTTTTTGTCGATACGCGGCTTGTAGTAGAAGCCTTCGGTCCACGAGTACGATACGAGTTTTATGAGATTGTGGTACCCGGTCATGTTCTTGGCGAGCAGGATCAGGTGATCGCCGCTTTTCTCGTCCTTGTCGCGGGCGAGGTGGTCTTTTACGACGTATACCTCGCAGCCGAGTATCGGTTTTATTCCGGCGCTGTTTGCCGTGTCGTAGAATTCCTTTACACCGAACATGTTACCGTGGTCGGTGATAGCGACGGCCGTCATGCCGAACTCCTTGGCCTTCTTTATCAGGGAAGGTATGGAGGCGGCGCCGTCCAATATGGAGTACTGCGTATGTACGTGTAAGTGAGTAAATTGCGGCATCGCTCGAAGAGTCTTTCAATAAGTCTAACAAAGATAGGGATTATAATCCGGATCCGGGCGATTTTCTCTCGCCTTTTTGGATGTCGCACGCTTTTCGGCTATCGGAAATTTTTATATCGCCAGAGGTAAAAACAATGAATGTATACGGCCACATATGGTTGGCTGAAGTATTTGGCGTATGTGATGGCTGGTACATTTTCACGCCGTACCATGATTTTTCTATCGTTGTCGTTGAGCGGCGTGACGGTCGGTTTTTCGTATTAGGCAGGTATACCTATTATAATATAAGCGGTGGTTTTCTCAGCTTATACGTTGGTTAAATTCTTGGTTACTAACAGCAAAGGTACGAAAAAAGCGGACAATGTAATATCGGTAGGCGGAAAATTTTTATGCTTAAATATTTAAAGTCCCTGTTTGGGGTAGTGGCATCTGTTTATACCGGTTCTTATTCGTCTATGAGCAAAATACGAACGATTAAACAGACGGGTCCTTTAATGGGGTTCGTGTGGCGTTGATCGGTGGTTTTCGCGTATGAAATAAATGAGTGACGAATGAATAAACGCCTGCTATTGATCGTTTTTGGCATCTTGTGGTTTTTGCCGGGCAAAGCGCAGGATGCAGTGGATTCGATGCGTATTTATTACGTCGTCGGGCATAGGGAGGTCGATCCGTCTTTTCGTGACAACGGTGCGGAACTCGATCGGTTTCTCAGGGCTGTTCGTGTTGCCGTGCGTGAGGAGACTATAGAACGTATCACAATATGTTCGAGCGCGTCACCTGACGGTTATAACAAGGCGAACGAACGTCTCGCCATGCGACGTGCGGATTCTCTGGCCGCTTACATAGCGCGCCACGGCTCGGTACCGGAGGTGCTGATAGAGAAACATGCGATCGGCATTGCCTGGGACATGTTGCGCAGGCAGGTGGCCGCTTCGGATATGGAGTATCGCGATGAGGTACTCGACATTATCGATAACACTCCGGTATTCGTGTTCGACGAACGTGACAGAGTGGTGGACGGCCGCAAGAAACGGCTTATGGATCTTCGCGGCGGACGGCCCTATAAATATATGTTGGAGGTGTTTTTCCCCGATTTGCGCAGCAGTGTGTGCGCCACTCTCTATATCAAGCCGTCGGCCGGTGTTGCCGATACTACGGTCGTAGTACCGCTTCCAGAGCCCGAACCGATTTTCGGACCAGAGGTCGAGCCGGTAGCGGAGATCGTGTCGAAGCCTGTGACGGAAATGGGGCCCGTCCCGGTACCCGTCCCTGAATGGCGGCCGATGTTGTCGGTGAAGACCAATGCCGTGGGGTTGGGGATGCTGTTGCTGAATGCGGCCGTGGAAATAGATCTGTCGCAACGGTTGTCTCTTAATCTGCCCGTCTATTATTCCGCATGCGATTATTTTACCGATGACGTGAAGTTCCGTATGCTGGGTTTTCAGCCCGAACTGCGCGTGTGGCCGTTGGCTGAACGGAAGTTTTTCGTGGGGCTCCATTTCGGCGTGGCTTATTACAATTTCGCGTTCGGCGGGCCGTGGCGTATTCAGGATCATGACGGCAGGACCCCTGCGTGGGGCGGCGGCGTGAATGTCGGGTACCGTCTGCCCTTGAGTTGCGATAAGCGTTGGAACGTCGAGTTTTCTCTCGGTGCGGGGGTATACGACGTGCATTACGATAAGTTTCACAACGGATACAACGGCGCGTATGCTTCGAGCGTGAAGAAGACGTTCTTCGGAATCGACAGTTTTGCCGTATCGTTCTCCTATATGTTTGACATTAAAAATAAACGTAAATGATGAGGACGGAGATTAATAGATTATTGTTCTGCCTGTTTTTCCTGACCGCCGCATATGCGTGCGATATTCACGAGTTTCCGGAAACGGCTGGCGAGGAGACGGTGACGTTTACGTTGCGTCTGGGATGTATGACGGATATGCCTCTTCATCAGGTGGTGGATTATTCCACGCGCGCTTCTGATCCTGCGGAACTGTACGACATACGCTATACGGTCAATGCCTATTGTTGCGACGAGGAGATGAATTACGACCGCGAGTCGGACTACTGTTTTACCGTGACCAAGGACGAAATTGATGAACTCGACCATACGCTCGAATTGGAACTTGCTCCGGGCGTATATCACTTCATCGTGTGGGTGGATTATGTGGACGACGGTTGTGTTGACGATAAGTATTACGATACGAGCAATTTCGAGGAGATATGTCTTCTGGGCGAACATTGCGGCTGTACGGAGTTCCGCGATGCTTTCTACGGGACGGCAGATGCCGAGGTGTCGGCTGATAATACGGAAACGCAAGTGACCATGGAGCGTCCCATGGCGCGTTACAACTTCGTATCCAACGATCTGGGTGAGTTCATTACCCGCGTATTGCAGATGCGTGCCGAAAAAGCGGCTCTGGAGGGAGGCGATCCGGCATCGGTAGACGACGAGGGTACGAGAGCCGTGAACCTCGATGATTTCAAGGTAGTGTTCAAGTATACCGGTTTCATGCCGTCGTCATTCAATCCGTTTACCAACAAACCTTCCGACGCCGCTACGGGTGTCAAGTTCGAGAGTACGTTGTCCCGGATCAACGATTCGGACGTCGAGCTCGGCTTCGATTACGTGTTCGTCAACGGCAGCGAATCCAAGATACCGGTCGCCGTAGAGATATACGACAAGGACGGAACTCTGATTTCGAGTGCCGATCCGGTGGACGTGCCTGTAGTGCGCAGCAAGTACACTACCGTGCGCGGTAACTTCCTCACGTCGGACGCTTCGGGCAGTGTCGGCATAGATCCCGGTTTCGACGGGGAGTGGAACTACGAGGTGAAGTAGAAATACGATAAAAACAGCAAAATCATTTTTACATCTAAATCAGTCTATTATGAAAAAAGTATTCTTATTTGCACTCGTCGCAGGCGTTGTCCTGCTGGCATCGTGCGCTAAGGAGGAAGTTGCCGGAACACAGTCCGGGAGCGCAGGCGTTGTCACTTTCAACGCACAATTGCCCGGCGGACTGGATACTCGTGCGATAGGCGACGGAACGACGGCCACGACGCTGTCTTATGCCGTGTATGCCGAGGGCGAGACCGCACCGCTCATAGTAAGCGAAGATAAAGACAATTTCACGGGGCTGTCGGCCACCGTTACGTTGCGTCTTGTAGTCGGTAAGACTTACGATATACTTTTCTGGGCAGACGCTCCGGGAGCGCCGTATACGGTGGATTTCGATGCTCGTACTGTCAGCGTCGATTATAACGGAGCATTGTCCAACGACGAGGCGCGCGACGCTTTCTTCCATGCCGAAAAAGGTTTGAAGGTCGATGGCGCAGTAAGCAAGGATATCAAACTTACGAGGCCGTTCGCACAACTCAATATAGGTACGGACGACACCGGTGAAGCTGCGGCTACCGGTGTCGTAGCGGCCGAAACGCAGGTAAAGGTCAAGGTTTATTCCGAACTCGATCTGTTTACCGGAGTTGCGAGCGGCCTGACCGACGTTACATATGATTTCGCGGCCCTTCCTTCGGATCCGTCGGAATTTACGGTAGAGGGCAGGGGCGAGTACGACTATCTCGCCATGAACTATCTGCTCATGGCGGGCGACAAGGAGCTTGTCGATTGCGAATTTACCGTAAACGACGCGTCAGGTACGCCGATCAGAACGCTGTCCGTTACCGGAGTACCCGTGCAGCGTAACTACCGCACCAATATTTTCGGCTCGTTACTTACCCATTCGTCCGACTTCGACGTGACTATAGGTCCGGGTTTCGAAGGGGAACATCCGTCGGAAGTATGGGACGGAAAGACGACTGCTGCGGTGGTGCCGGATGATTCCGGCGTTTATGAGGTGACTGCACCCGCCCAGCTCGCATGGATAGCTGCCGAAGTCAATGCCGGAAACAATACTTTCAGCGGCAAGACCGTGAGACTGATGAACGACATTGATCTCGCATGCGCCGCATGGACGCCGATAGGCACGAGTGCGGACAATGCAACGGCCAGATTCCAAGGAACGTTCGACGGCAACGGCAAGACTGTCAGGAATCTTCGTGTAAGTCAGAGTGCCGGTTATCATGCGGCGGGACTGTTCGGGGCGTTGAACGGTACCGTGAAAGATCTGACGATAGAAAATGCCGTGATAAAAAGCGTTTCCGCAGGCGGTGCGAGCAGCTCGACATCGAACGGTACTGCCGTGGTGGCCGGATCGATATACAATACCGGTCTGGTCGAGAATGTAAAGGTGAATGGCGCTGAGGTTTACGGTAACCGTTATCTCGGCGGGATAGCCGGGTACGCTTACGGATCGGTGAAGAATTGTTCTGTTAGCGGCATAACCCTCGAAGCGGTGCCGGATAAACTGACCGGCAGTTACGATAACGGCGACAAAGTCGGCGGTATCGCCGGTTATGTCGGCGAAGGCGGATATGCGGTTACGGGCAATAGCGTTACGGGTGCCGTAATCAAGGGTTATCGCGATCTCGGCGGTATCGTCGGTTGCAGCAACATCGCGGTGGCGGGCAATACGGTAACGGATGTGGATATGACGGTGGATCAGACGACTAATTCCTATGGTCCGAAAGATGCCAATGCTGCCGCCGTAGTAGGCCGTAATCTCAGCGGTCAGAATATTGCTGACAATGTTTCTTCGGGTGTGACGGTAACGTACAATGTCGATGAGTTCGAGTTGCCCGCCGTTATAGAGGACGGCATGACAATTTCCGGTGCAGCGGACGGCGGAACTGTACTCGTATTGAACAAGGCTACCACCGTATCGGCCGACAATGTGACGCTCCGAAACATGACCGTATCCGGAAAGCCGGTCTATTTTGCCGGTGAAAACATTACGGTCAGCGGTGTCCGCTTCGATAACGGAACGGAAGGCAATGAATCGGCTGTCTATGTTAATGGCGACACCTGTAAGAACATAACGTTCGAGGGTTGCGAGTTCACCGATGCCGCATGGGATGCGATACAGTTGACCGACAAGGATATAGAATCGGTAAACATCATAAACTGCATTTTCAGGAATACCAAGAAAGGTACACGTTACATTCATCTCGAACTTCGGGACGGCGGTAACTACACGGCCAATCCAGATGCGAAACTTGCCATAACGGGGTGTACGTTCGAGAACGTTTCGACGGATTACTGTTCCGACAGCGCGATCACCGTTCTCGGTTTTTCGTTCGAGAATATGACCATAGAAAACAATGTGGTAAAAGGTGCCGGAGCCGATAATCTGACGACGAGTATCATATGGATATGCGACGGAACGGATTTCGGGACACTGATGTCCATGGATGATATTAAAGCCAAATTCCGGTACATGGAGTAGTATGGAGTCCTTGTACATCGTAGCGTAAAAACCGCCTGAGGAAAACGTTTTCCTCAGGCGGTTTTATATTACGCGTTCCGGAATATCCGGAGTCGTCGACATCGAACGGGATTACGGTCGTCCGTCCGTACCCAAAGCCGTTGCTGTCGGAACACTCTTATTGCTTCTATTGTCGGGCACCGTACTTACTGCAGTCGCCCGGCAGTCTTCCGCAGCGCGTGTTCTGTAGGATGCATTTATCTTTTGGTCGTTATGGTAATTACGCCGTTCATGCCGTCCATACCGTAGATCACTCCGTTGCGGTCTACGCTGACCGAGGCTATGTCATTGGGATTGACGAGCGCGTTGGCGGCATTGAAACTATTCACACGCTGGCCGTCCACCACGAACAGGGGTACCGCTCCGTTGAGGTAGGCCTGATAGTTGCCGGGACCGCCCTCTATGGAAAGACCCGCTATGCGGCCGGACAGATAGTCTGCCAAATCCATGTATTGCGACGGATCGTCGGATGCACTTACGTTTACATTGGGCTGCGACTGCGAAAGCGGAATCACGTTGTAGGCCTTGCGCGGCATCTGTTCGCCGTTGCGCAGTATTCCGGTCACCTTGCTGCGCTTGTTGAGTTCTACGGTAATGTCCTTGACGCCGGTCAACGGAATTTCATAAATGCGGTGTTTGACGATTACGGCCATCGTATCTGTACCGGATACACCGGTGAATACCGTCTGTCCGTTGCGGTCGAGAGATTGCGGTGCAGGATTTTCGCCTTTTATGAATGCGGCGATATGTTCGTGAGGTATGGTACCGTTTGAGCTTTCTATAGTGAGCTTTACGTTACGGTCTGTCGGTTGAGCCGACACTATCCACGGTGCGAGGAACAATGCGATAAAAATAAGTTTTTTCATAATATCAGTTTTTAAAGTTTTGAATTACTAATACAATATGCGTTCCAAAATAACGGGGACGCTTCGTTTTTATTTCGCAACCGTCTGCGGAGGTACGGTATTTGCTCCATTAAAGAATACGAAGCGGTCTTTACCGAACAGACTGCCGACATTTATTTTTTAAAACAGAGGAATTATGAAAAACGACAGGGAATTTTCGACTCTGGCGAGATTCTCTTCCATGGAACAGGCACAGGTGGTTAAAGCCATGCTCGATGCCATGGGAATCGAGAACCAACTCGTCAACGATATCTCCGCCGACGTCCTGCCGATGCTCGAACGGGATATAAAGATAATAGTGAACAGGGCCGATTACGCCAAGGCACGCGAAATCATGAAGGCCAAATTCGACGAGGAGAGCTTCAAGACAGAGTGGAAAGACGCATAGGCGCCTTTCGCATATGTGGTTGTGCTTTACACGTGCGGCGTAGTACAGTATATTCTGCGCCGTACGTGATATTTCGTATCCGCCGTTACAGGCCGACGGTTAATCGGGTGTCTGTCGGAGCTACGTGAATATGTATCCTTTTTGCTGTATAGCTTTTGCGGTAAATGTGTCGCCGGAGAAATGCGGAAAAGGGTGGTGTCGTCTCGATATGGGTATGCCGGTATGCGGATGTCGCCCCAGCTAAACGTATCGTATTATCGTAACGTGCGGTAATGGCATTATGTGGTGACGGCCGGGTGTTGACATATGGCGAGACGATGATAATGCGGATGCCGGCCGGCGTTGACGACGGTATGCCGTTAATCGGATATGCCGTGTAAAGTTATTCGGTGTCGGCTTCGCGGAATAGCTCCCACGAGGCTTCGGCCTGAAGTTCGAGCATGCGGCGACCGTTCGTTACTCTGGCTCCTGCCTGTCGGCCGAGAGTCATGAATCTGGTCAAGGGCGGATTGTATACCATATCGTACAGCATGTTGTCCTTAGCCAGCCTTTCGTATGGAATAGGCGGCGCGCTTTCCGTGTTCGGCCACGTTCCCAGCGGGGTAGCGTTTATCAGCAAGGGATATTCGGCGAGCATGCTGTCGTCGATGTCTGTGTATGAAGCGTAACCGTCGCCGCGGAGAGAACGGGATACTACTATGTGGCGGATATCCATGCGGTGCAATGCGTAGGCGGCTGCCTGCGATGCGCCACCGCTGCCGAGTATCAGCGCGCCTTGCGGTATGGTTTTGCCGATGAATTCGCGTAGCGAAGCGGCGAAACCGATGCAGTCTACGTTATGGCCTGTCCATTTCCCGTTGTTGCGCGTTACGCAATTCACGGCACCTATCGTTGCGGCGGTTTCGTCCAAAGTGTCGATGTAGCGGATTACCTCCTTTTTGTATGGCGCCGTGACGTTGAAACCGGCCAGTTCCGGAGTACGCATGAGTTCCGGCAGCATGTCTATAGCGGGCAGAGGAAAGTTCCTGTATTCGGAATCGGCAATGCCTTCACGGGAAAACGTGTCGGCGAACCACCTGTACGAGAACGAGTGTTCGAGCGGATACCCGATGAGACCGAAAAGTCTTTTTTTGTCGGTTTGTTCCATATCCGGTTGTGAGATTTTGGGACGCATAGATAGGACGGTCTTTTTTCGTCGCTTGCGACCGAAAACGACAGCCCATCTGTCGCGTCATGGTCCGGCGTTATATTCGGTGCACGATCAGAAAGCGTATTTGATCAGGACGAAACTGCCTATCAATAGGACCGTGAATGCGATGACAAGCCAGTTGAAATATTTGTCTATGAATCCTTTTATGGGCGCTCCGAATTTCCATATCAACCAGCCTACCAGAAAGAAACGCATGGCGCGGCCTACCAGCGAAGCGAACATGAACATTCCGAAATTGATCTGGAATACGCCGGCGGCTATGGTGAAGATCTTGTATGGTATCGGGGTGAATCCGGCCGTGAATACAGCCCAGAAATTCAGTTCGTCGTACATGGCACCGACTTTGTCGAATGCCTCCTGCGTGAATATGCCCGGAATGAACCAGTGGTCTACCATGTCCCATGCCCACAAGCCCAAGGCATAAGCTATGGCAGCCCCCGTCAGGGTACCTGCGAGGCATATTGCCGAGTAGCGGAACGATTTTTTCGGGCAGCCCAGACAGAGCGCTATGAGAAGTACGTCGGGCGGTATGGGAAAGAAACTCGCTTCGGCAAGGGCCAGAATGAACAATGCGACCGGGCCCCACGGGCTGTCGGCCCAACCCAGTACCCAATCGTAAACGCGTTTGATGACGTTTGGTTTCTTGACTGCGGCAGTTCCTGTCGATCCGTTTTCCATGCTTGCGTACGGTTTGCCCATGCAGCGGGCATATTGAAATTATTGTACTGTTACGATGCGTTTCGCCTCCGAGAACGATAGCGTCGCAAAGTTAAGAATTTCGTATAAAAACTTGAGTGCTCAGGAGCAAAACGCTGCACCGGAAACGTAAATATCTTTCGGCCTATCTGCTCGCGATATGGTATTTTTTTGCAATCGCTGAGATAGACCTGTTTGTCACAACGGTATTTCGGACTTGTCTGTAGATATGTACGGCGAGTCGCGATATTACGTCACGGTTTCAGGATACGTTCGTATTCGTGGCTGTCGTTAAGTATATTTACGGCCTTGTCGAACGCTTCGTCGCCTGTGTTTATGATGCGGAAGTATTCGTTCATGTCCCACATCTTGCGCGCCAAGAGAGCCTTGAGGTTGGTGCGCGTGTCGGGCAGATTATCGAGACGCTGTTCTTCGGTAGGAGTTATGCCGCGTTCGACGGCCATAGTCGTGAGATCGGCTATCATGTCGTCGTTTATGTGGAACGATTGCTCGAAATCCCGAAAATCAGGATATTCGTTCCGGAGATTGGTCCGCTCCCTTTCGAGATATGTGTTCAGGTATTCGTTGATTATGCCCTCGGCGACGAGCCTGTTCCAGAAGCCGTAGTTGCGCGTGGTGTCGAGCTGTACGGTTATGTCGGGACGTATGCCTCCACCGCCGCGTACCGTGCGGCCTGTGCGCAAGGTTTTGTATTCGGGAGTGTCGGTATCTACGGAGTCGGCATACGAACTGTCTATCGACCGTTTCAGGTGGTCTATATAGTATCCCTCCATATCGCCCGGAGTGAAAGGTCGTTGTATGACGCGGCCGGACGGCGTGTGGTAGCGTGCTACTGTAATCCTTACCGCCGAGCCGTCGAGCAGCGGAATCTGACGTTGTACAAGTCCCTTGCCGAAGCTCTGCTGGCCGATTATTATGCCGCGGTCCCAGTCCTGAACGGCTCCGGCCACTATTTCGCTTCCGGATGCAGACGAAGAGTCGATCAGTATCGCGAGTTTGCCTTGAGTGAAAGCTCCCGATCTGGGCGACTTGTATGTAGTGCTGCGTACCGCGCGGCCTTCGGTGGATACTATTATGGAACCTTTAGGCAGGAAATATTCGCTCATTTCGATAGCCTGATCCAGAAGTCCGCCTCCGTTGCCGCGCAGGTCGAGTATCATCGAGTCGAAAGGGGCGAGCGATGCCGCCGCTTCGGTGAATTCCTTCATAGTGGTTTCTGCGAAACGGTTGACTTTGATGTAGGCTATTCCCGGTGCTGCCATGTATGCGGCATCTACGGTATGGATAGGAATGTCGTCCCGCATGAGACGGAAATTCAGCGGCTGCGCTGTGCCGCGTCTTAGTACCGTGACGTCGAGTTTGCTGCCTTTGGGACCGCGCAGCCGTTTGGGTACGTCGGCGCGGCTTATGCCGGTTACGTCGTCTCCGTCCACGGCGACTATCCTGTCGTTGGGCATCATACCGACGCTTTCGGCCGGTCCGCCCGATATGGTGTTGACAACCACTATGGTGTCGCGTATGACGTCGAATTCTACTCCGATGCCGCTGAAGCTGCCTTCGAAAGATTCGGCTATGGCTTTCATCTCTTCGGCTGAAGAGTACGACGAGTGGGGATCGAGTTCCGAAAGCATACTCCTTATGGCGGTCTCGATCAGAGCGTCGTTATCGAGCGTATCGACGTACAGCGCGTTGAGCGTGTTGAAGAACTGTTCGAACTTTATTGTCTGAAATTCCGTTTCGCGGTTTATGGGCGGTTGAGCCTGTAAACCTGCGGTCATGACTGTTGCAAGCAGCAGTATCGAGATTTTTTTCATCATATGCGGTATGTCTTTTTTCGTGCGGTGTCGATGTCCGACGTGCGGTTTATTCGACACGCACATAACGTGCCACGACTGCGGTTATTGTGGCTTTCCGGAATGTTCAACGGCAACGCCGGGACGCATTCGGCCGTTGGGGGGCGTCGCGTTCCGGCGTTACCGTTTTGTTTTATGTTACGGTTCAGGCGAAGCAAGATACGAGTTCCGCGAAAGGAATCTGCCTCTGTTCTCCGGAACGCATGTCTTTTACCGTTGCGGTTTGCGTCGCTATTTCCGTTTCGCCTATCATGACTACATACGGTATTGCGCGACGGTTGGCATAGTCCATCTGTTTTTTCATTTTCGCCGCTTCGGGATATATTTCCGACGGAATATCTGCATTGCGCAACGCTCCCAGAAGAGGCAGTACGGAGCGTTCTTCCGTGCGGCCGAAGTTGACGAACAGCACTTTCGTGGTTATGTTGGCTTCCTCCGGGAAAAGTCCCAGTCCGAGCATGACGTCGTATATCCGGTCGGCACCGAACGAGATGCCCACGCCGGAGGTGTCGGGCATGCCGAAGATGCCTGTGAGGTCGTCGTAACGGCCTCCGCCGCAGATGCTCCCTATGGCGAAGTCTTTGGCCTTGACTTCGAATATGGCTCCTGTGTAGTAGTTCAGGCCGCGGGCGAGCGACAGGTCGAGTTCGATGTCGAGAGCCGTTCCCGTACAGGATACGTACGATAGTACCTCTTCGAGTTCGGCTATGCCTTTCATACCTGTTTCCGAGCCTGCCAGCACTTCCTTTATGCTCGCCAGTTTGGCGGCGTTGTCTCCCGAAAGCGTCAATATGGGGCGGAGCTTTTCTATGGATTCGTTCCCGATGCCTTTGGCAGCCAGTTCGGCCTCGACGTTTTCGAGCCCTATCTTGTCGAGTTTATCGATAGCCGTCGTTATGTCGATCATCTTGTCGGCATGGCCTATGGTTTCGGCTATGCCGAAGAGCACCTTGCGGTTGTTGATCTTGAGTGTCACGGCTATGCCCAGATCGCCGAAAACGCGTTCCACGATCTTGACGAGTTCCAGTTCGCACAGCAGGCTGCGGCTGCCGATGACATCTACGTCGCACTGGTAGAATTCACGGTAGCGACCTTTCTGCGGTCGGTCGGCACGCCATACGGGTTGTACCTGATAACGGCGGAACGGGAATGTTATTTCGCTCTGGTGTTGCACGACGTAACGAGCCAGAGGTACCGTAAGGTCGTAGCGTAACCCCTTCTCGCATATCCGTGATGCGAGCGCCGCCGCCGTTACCTCTCCGTTTCCGTTATCG
The DNA here is from genome assembly GCA_947852905.1 of uncultured Tidjanibacter sp. Lineage (GTDB taxonomy): Bacteria > Bacteroidota > Bacteroidia > Bacteroidales > Rikenellaceae > Tidjanibacter. The sequence goes on from CANTVF010000001.1 coordinate 21,865, forward strand.
TTGCGTCGCGCTGCCTCTATAGCAGCCAGGTCGGCGTCGGAGAAACCGCGCGTGAAGTCTCCGGAGTTCAGTATCTTGAACAGCAGCTTATCGCCTTCGTCGCCGTATTTTCCCATGAGCGACGAAAGGTTTTCCATAGCCGGAGTTTCGAGCGGCGCGTAACCGTATGCACGGAACGCCCGCTTTATGGTGTCGAACATGTACGTGCGGCGCGTCATCTCCAGCGGGGAGAAGTCGCGCGTACCTTTGGGTATGGAGGGTTTCTGTGCCATAGTCGGTTATTCCATGAGTTTGCGGTATTTGACACGTTTCGGAGTAGTGTCTTCGCCCGAAAGGCGTTTGTGTTCTTCGTATTCGCTGTAGCCGCCCTCGAAGAAGACCACTTGCGAGTCACCTTCGAAAGAGAGTATGTGCGTTGCTATTCGGTCGAGGAACCAACGGTCGTGCGAGATGACCACGGCGCAGCCGGCGAAGTTCTCGAGACCCTCCTCCAATGCCCGCAGCGTGTTGACGTCGATATCGTTGGTCGGCTCGTCGAGCAACAGCACGTTGCCTTCCTCCTTGAGGGCCATGGCCAGATGCAGACGGTTGCGCTCGCCGCCGGAGAGCACTCCCACTTTCTTCTCCTGATCCGCGCCGGTGAAGTTGAAGCGGGCGACGTAGGCACGCGCATTGACGCTGCGGTTGCCCAGCTGTATGATGTCGCTGTTCTGCGAAATGACTTCGTAAACGGTTTTTTCGGGATCTATGTCGGCGTGCTGCTGGTCTACGTAGGCGAGTTTTACGGTTTCGCCTACACGGAACTCACCCGAAGTGGGTTTGTCGAGTCCCATTATCATCCGGAACAGTGTCGTCTTGCCCGTACCGTTGGGACCTATGACTCCCACTATGCCGGCCGGCGGCAGCGAGAAGTTGAGATGTTCGTAAAGTATCCTGTCTCCGAAAGCCTTGCTGACGTCCTTGGCTTCTATTACCACGTTGCCCAGACGCGGACCGTTGGGGATGTATATTTCGAGTTTTTCCTCTTTCTGTTTGGAGTCCTCGTTGAGCATCTTGTCGTAAGCCGACAGACGGGCTTTGCTCTTGGCGTGACGCGCCTTGGGGCTCATCCGTACCCACTCCAATTCCCGTTCGAGGGTTTTGCGGCGTTTGCTCTCCTGTTTTTCCTCCTGTTCGAGGCGTTTGGATTTCTGTTCCAACCAGCTCGAATAGTTTCCTTTCCACGGGATGCCTTCGCCGCGGTCGAGTTCGAGTATCCAGCCGGCTACGTTGTCGAGGAAGTAACGGTCGTGCGTTACGGCGATGACCGTACCGGGATACTGTTGCAGGTGCTGTTCCAGCCAGTCGATGCTTTCTGCGTCGAGGTGGTTGGTCGGCTCGTCGAGCAACAGTACGTCGGGCTGTTGCAGCAGCAGTCGGCACAGCGCTACGCGGCGGCGTTCGCCTCCCGAAAGGTGCGCCACCGGTTCGTCCGGATCGGGGCAGCGCAAGGCGTCCATGGCCCTTTCGAGAACGCTGTCGAGTTCCCATCCGTTCACATGGTCTATGGCTTCGGTGAGCTCGCCCTGCTTCTCTATCAGCTTCGCCATTTCTTCGTCGCTCATCGGCTCCATGAAACGTGCGTTCACCTCTTCGTATTCTTTCAGTAGGGCTACCGTGGCAGCGCATCCTTCCTGTACGACCTCCTTGACGGTCTTGTCGTTGTCCAGCTTGGGCTCCTGTTCGAGGTAGCCTACGCTGTATCCCGGTGAAAAGACCACTTCGCCCTGATAGTTCTTGTCTATTCCGGCGATGATCTTCATGAGGGTCGATTTACCCGAACCGTTGAGACCTATGATGCCGATCTTTGCGCCGTAGAAGAACGACAGGTAGATGTTGTTGAGTACCTTTTTCTGGTTGTTGAACGTCTTGCTCACGCCAACCATCGAGAAGATGATCTTTTCGTCTGCCATGTGTATGTATTATTTCTTTTGTTATTGTTCGTTACGGTTGCCGGAGGCGGCTCGTTTTGATACGGTGTGATGTCGCAGCCGGATTGCAAAGATAGTTCAAACCTGCTGATTATAGCAATCGCCGACGGTCTATTTTCCTGCGGGACTCATGACTTCATGCGTCTGGAGATGTCGTCGTCTTTTGAGGTGCCGGTATGATAAGGTGCGGTCTCACCGGTTTTCGGTCACGCTGTCGCGTACGTATATGGTCGGACAAAGTTTAATATTATAAGTTTATCCGAATGTATCATAAAAAGATATTATGCAACTTGTGGTTTTAAAATTAGGCCGTTTCGCTGTTTATTCATAACTTTGTTATCGTATTCCGGAATAGGCATCCGCGCGTAGATCTTGTCCGGCAGGAACACGGTCGATGCGGTATTGCCTCCGGTGTTAATGGGAAACTTTAAAGAAATGGCTATGAAATCTATTAAGGGAACAAGGACGGAGCAGAATCTGCTCAAGGCGTTTGCCGGCGAATCGCAGGCGCGTACTCGTTACACTTTCTTCGCAAGTCAGGCTAAGAAAGAAGGATTTGAACAGATAGCGGCTATCTTCATGGAGACTGCGGAACAGGAAAAGGAACATGCTAAGAAATTTTTCCAGTTCCTCGAAGGAGGCATGGTAGAGATCACCGCTTCCTATCCCGCCGGCGTAATCGGTACCACGTCGGAAAACCTGCGTGCGGCAGCCGAAGGCGAAAAGGAGGAGTGGGGCGAACTCTATCCCGAATTTGCGAAGATCGCCGAGGAGGAGGGTTTCGCTCAGATCGCATACACTTTCCGTGCGGTAGCTGGCGTGGAGATCGAGCATGAGAAACGTTACCGTCGTCTGCTGGAGCGTGTCGAGAACGGCGAGGTTTTCCAGCGCGGCGAAGAGGTGGTTTGGCAGTGCCGCAACTGCGGTCACGTACACCGCGGAAAGACGGCTCCGACCGTTTGTCCGGTTTGTCAGCATCCGCAGGCTTACTTCGAAGAGGAGAAACAGAACTATTGATTCTCTGACTATCGGCCGGAACGCTCCGGTTGTGACAATGTGCGCGGTTTCGTAACGAGCCGCGCACTTTTTTGTTTTTTGCGGCGAACGGGATACTACCGATATCTTTTACGCCGATTGAGTTGCGTGTCGGCACGCGTTTTTTATTTTTCTGAGCGGCTCGACGTTGTGGCGAAGGGTGGCTGATTTTGCCTGCCTTAACGTGCGGTGCGGCACGGGAGTTGCTGTCCGATAAAGTATCCAACAATAAAAATTTAAGATTATGAAAAAAGCATTACCGTACATTTGTGCCGTAGCCGTATGTTTCCTGCTCGGATTCATCGCTAGCCGTCTTCAAGCGTATGCCATAGAGAACTGGTATCCTTATCTCGCCAAGCCGGCACTTACGCCGCCAAACGTAGTTTTCCCGATAGCATGGGGCGTGATATACCTTTTGTCGGGTATTTCGTTCGGTCTGATTTGGAACTCTCCGTCGCCGCAGCGTCGCAACGTCGCTATTCTGTGGGGAGTACAGTTGCTTTTCAACTTCTTGTGGAGCGTCTTGTTTTTCGCGCTTCAGAACCCGTTGCTGGGATTCATCGACATTATCGTTCTCGACGTATTGGTGTTGTGGTACATCGTGAAAGCATGGCCGGTCAACCGTGCGGCGGGAGCCTTGTTCATCCCGTACATGCTGTGGTTGGTTTTCGCGACTTATCTGAACGGATTCGTGCTGTTCAATAACTGACGCAGTAGAATAAGAGCCGCCGGCATTTCGGGCGGAAGGCATAATGCCGTAGATCATTGCGATCTACGGCATTATGCATATTATCGTCATTCAGACGAACAATTCTATTATGGGGACTAAAATGGCCGTCGCTATACCCATTACTCCGATAGCGAGTCCGCTGATAGCTCCTTCTAAGGCTCCGAGTTCCATGGCGCGGGCGGTGCCGAGGCCGTGGGCTGCCGAGCCTAAGGCCAAACCGCGGGCGATCTTGCTCTCGATCCCCATCTTGTCGAGAATGAACGGGCCGACGATACCTCCGAATATGCCGACGAGGATAACCACTACGGCGGCTATGGAGGGAATGCCTCCGGAACGTTCGGCTATGCTCATGGCTATTGGCGTAGTTACCGATTTGGGTTGTAATGTGGCTATGAGCGTTCGGTCGGCACCCATCAGTCTGGCTATTAGTACGACGCTGAGTATTCCGACCACGCTGCCTACTATTACCGATGTGATTATCGAGACGCCGTTGGCTTTGAGGTGTTCCTTCTGTTCGTATAGCAGATAACCGAGGGAGACTACGGTCGGGCCGAGCATGAAGTTTATGATCCGGCTGCCGCGTTCGAAGTCTTCGTATGGGATGTCGAGCAGGCGGATTATGACGGCGAGCAGCGGTATGGACAACAGCAGCGGGTGAAGCAGGCCCAGACGGGTCTTGCGATAGAGCCACACGCAAGCCATGTAGACTCCTATGACGAGCGTCATGATGAATATTTCCGAGCGTAGCAGTGTGTCCATGCGTTACAGAGGTTTGTGTTAGAGGTCTGATGCGGTATTGTTTTCTGCGCGGCAGGAAACGGTTTCCGGTCGTTCCGGTATCGCTTCTTTGTTTCCGGTACCGGCATCTGTCGTCGATGCGGTGGTTTTGGCCTCTTTCCTGTTCTCCTGCCATTGCTGAAGTCCGGCCACGACGATTATTACGAGAACGGTACTGACGGCGCACGAGACGAGCACGGCTTGCCAGTAGCGTGAAAGTATGTCGAGTGCGTTGATAATGCCCACACCGGCCGGAACGAAGAACAGCGCCATATTGTCGCACAGGAAACGCGCCACGGGTTTGACCTGTTCCGGTTTGACTATTTTCATGCAGAGGGCTGCGAACAGTAGTATCATTCCCAGAACGCTGCCCGGAATGAAGCCGCCGGTTAGCCATGCCAGCGCTTCGCCGAGAGCGAAGAAGAGCAGTATGATGAATATGCCGGTCAACATTCGTGTAACGGATTCGGTGTCCGTAGTGGAACTGCCTACGGAAATCGCGGCAAAAGTAGCGTTTTCACCGGAGATTTGTCCCCGTAGTACGATTTTATTTGCGATTCCGGCATCCGTGATGTTACTGGCGTTGTCAGGCGCTGCGAAATTGCTTATATTTGCCTTAAAAGCGGTAATGTCATGATACCTTACGGAAAGATCAAGAAAATGTATTTCACGGCATGCGGAGTGTTGTTCGCATTGCTTGCGGTGTTGATAATGATGAAGAACGGTTGGACGCTTCCGCCGCGTGCGCTGATTTCGTTGCTGGTGGGCTGGCTGGTTATCTGCGCCGTTCTGATAGGTGTCATCTATATGTTGGTCAGCAAAAAGATAGCGTCGGAGAAGGAACGCGAAAGGTCGCAGGAACAGTCTGTCGGTGACCGGAGAGATAATAATGCGTCGGAAGCATAACGGGGTCTGAAAGGTCGGCCGGAAATTTTCTTACATGCCGGCTGTATATTTTAATGTGCTACAGAATCGCTTTTTTCCCGGTACGGGTTTGGCGTGTATTGGCACGGATGTCTGAATTTTGATTGCCGCCACAGGAATATCGGTTACTATGGGTTTGTCGGACAATATGGCGATAGCGGAGCTTCCTGCCGAGAAGGTGCCTTACGATTTGTTGTTGCTTGCGGACGAGTCGCGCGAGGCGGTGGAGGACTATCTGTGGCGCGGAAAGTGTTACGGAGCGTTGTACGGAGAGATCGTCGTAGGCGAATATGTTCTGATCCGTACGAGGCCGTTTACCGCTGAGATAGTCAATTTTGCCGTTGCGCCGGATTGGCAGGGTAGAGGCGTCGGTACCAGACTGCTCGGACATGCCGTTGAGACGGCGCGTAGAGTCGGTTTCCGGAAGCTCGAAATAGGTACGGCCGATACGAGTGTACGGCAGCTCGCCCTATATGAACGTTTCGGGTTTCGTCGCGAATGGGTGGACAAGGACTTTTTCCTGTTGCACTATAATAAGCCTGTATACGAGAACGGCGAACTTTGCAGGGATATGGTGCGTCTGGGAATGTTGTTGTGAAAGTTCGCTGTACAGGTAACCGGCGGTTTTGCAAAAATCTGTTTTTGATTCTTTTACATATCATTGATATCCGCAATTCGAGGGCGGAGGGTATAGTCCTTGCCGTATCACGATATGATTCGTTTCGGGAGTATTGAAATTAAACTGTTTCCGAGTATCCGTATAGTCGGAACTTTTAACTTTGTTTCCATATAAGTGAAAAACGGAGTTTGCCGTATTTTGAAAGAAAACAGATAACCGGATTGGATAACCTAAAAACTTTAGAGTCATGAAAAGATTTTTTACTCTAATTGGAGTCGGCGTATTTATACTGACTTCGTTTACTTTTTGTGACAATAAAGTAGTAGATACTTATCGCCCTGTTTATATAGTAGATTATCTCTATAAAAACCATACCGATGATAAAATAACGATCATCTGTTATGATTATGGAACACATCGTGCTGTTATGGAAATTCCGGCTCATGAGGAATACACCAAACAATACCATATGGAAGGAGGTTTCCCCGACTATCCGATGAGGGGATATCAACGATTAATCATCACTAATGGAGATATTGAAATAATCCAAGAAGACAGTTACTTCAATGATAGTCATATTGGGTTGTTCGATGAGAATAATTACGAATTAGTTGAAGAAACCGATTGGTATCGGAAATATGTATATATTTTCACCGATGATTTTTTCGAGAACGGTAATTGGAGTTATCGGCGATTTGAATCGTACATGAATTTCTGTTGCGTCGTATTTTGATGTCGTCGGGACACGAAATTGAAAACGGGAAAGACCTCAAAGTCTTTCCCGTTTTTTCAATAGCGTCCACCGTGGCGTTCGAATCAACGTCGCAGGTGCACCTCCGGCTTCGACTACCATGCGAACAGCGGGTAGTCGGCCATGAGTTTATGAACTTCAGCCTTGACAGCGTTGATGGTTTCCGGATTGTCGATGTCCGAAAGTACACGGTCGATGAGGCTTACTATATAGTCCATCTTGTCTTCCTTGAGACCGCGGGTCGTGATCGCCGGAGTACCGATACGGATACCGGAAGTAAGGAACGGCGAACGGCTGTCGAACGGTACCATGTTCTTGTTGGTGGTGATGTCGGCCTCTACGAGAGTGCGCTCGGCCTTCTTGCCGGAGATATCCGGGAATTTGGTGCGAAGGTCGATAAGCATCAGGTGGTTGTCGGTACCGTTGGAAACGAGTTTGTAACCGCGTTTGATGAATGCTTCCGCCATAGCTGCGGCGTTTTTCTTCACCTGAGTCTGATATTCCTTGTAGGAGGGTTCGAGCGCTTCGCCGAACGCCACAGCTTTGGCTGCGATGACGTGTTCGAGCGGACCTCCCTGTATGCCGGGGAATACCGACGAATTGAGTACGGCGGACATCTTCTTGATTTCGCCTTTGGGAGTCTTGATGCCCCACGGGTTATCGAAGTCCTTGCCCATGAGAATGATACCGCCGCGCGGACCGCGGAGCGTCTTGTGGGTGGTGGATGTTACGATGTGAGCGTACTGTACCGGGTTTTTGAGCAGTCCGGCAGCGATGAGGCCTGCGGTGTGGGCCATGTCGATCATGAGCAGGGCACCGACTTTATCGGCGATCTTGCGCATGCGTTCGTAGTCCCATTCGCGGCAGTAAGCCGAAGCGCCGCCGACGATGAGTTTCGGTTTATGCTCCATTGCCAGAGCTTCCATGGCGTCGTAGTCGATGGTGCCGGTCTCCTCGCTTACCTGATAGCCTACGGCCTTGTAGAGGATACCGGACATGTTGACGGGCGATCCGTGCGAAAGGTGACCGCCGTGGGCGAGGTCGAGACCCATGAAAGTGTCGCCCGGTTTGAGGACGGCCATGAATACTGCCATGTTGGCCTGTGCGCCGGAGTGGGGCTGTACATTGGCGTACTCGGCGCCGTAGAGTTTGCAAACACGGTCGATAGCGAGTTGTTCCACTTGGTCTACCACCTGGCAGCCTCCGTAGTAACGTGCGCCGGGATAACCCTCGGCGTATTTGTTGGTCAACACCGAACCCATAGCCTGCATTACCTGTTCGCTGACGAAGTTTTCAGACGCGATCAATTCGATGCCGTGGAGCTGGCGCTGTCTTTCCTGTTCGATAAGGTCGAAGACCTGATTATCCTTTTTCATGAAATCGTTTAAGTTTATATTTTTTGATATGACTTTAGTCGTCATTCGGACTATCTCTGCAAAGTTAAATCTTTTTCCCATGAAACAAATAAAAACGGCCGATAATTCGCCCCGTATCGGATTGCTGTAAAATATGTAGTAATACGTTTCGGCGACTCACGATCACGATCGTGAGTCGCCGAAACGGGGGATTGAAACACTTGTCGTGAGTCTGCTGACAGTATCGTTACGGTTTGGTGACGGACAACAGTTCGGAGGATGATTCGATCTTGCCTTTTTTATTCAGCTCCACGCTTTTGACCTCTCCGATGCCGTCGGCATACCATGTTTCGGAAAGCATAGTCATGGTACCCATCACCGTTTTCATGTCGGTCGTTTCGGAAACTTTCCAGCATTCGAACGTCCCGGCCGGGACGCTTATGGTTTCCTTGCCGACGATATGTCTGTCTCGGATGATGACGGACATTATTTCCATTTCCTTGGAATCTACCGTAATGGAGAGCGATAGTTCGACGGGCGGCATCGTTTGTCCGGCTTTCGGTGATACCGGATATGTGGCGTTGTCGTCCATGTTTATATTTAATTTGTAGCCCTCCATAGTCATATCTTCCATGAGATCCTTTAAGGCGGTCATCGGGATTATGACTTCCGTGTCTGTGACGAGTGTCTGTAGTGTACTGAATTTTTCTATCTGCTCGTTAAGCATATCGGCAGTTTTCTGGTCTATGGATTCTCCTCCTTCCATATCCGATGCGATTTGGGCGGATACCGCCTTTCCGTCGGCATTGTAGACGGTGTTCATCGTAGTGACCTGCATGCCCTCCGGTGTCTGTCGTACTTCCGCTACTACAGTGGTGGTGTATGCGGTCGTTTTGCCCTTTTTGTCTTTTTCGACGGTTTTCAGAACCATTCCTTCGGTGGTCGGAACGAAAGGGTTGTCGGCCAGACATTGTCCGCCGAGTAGCGTCATTGCCGATAAAAGCGCCAGAAAGATCGTTTTTTTCATATAGTAGTTGTTTTCGGTTAGTTTATACGGCGCTGTCGCCGTGTTGTGTTTATCAAAATTAATAAAATATCCGGTATTGTAAATGGTTTCAACGGACAAAATGCTACCTTTGTGTTGAATAGCGTCGGTTATGCGGGGTGCCGCAAACGGTGCGTCGCGTGTCGCATACCGTCGGTAGCGGGCGCGGATTGCTGCGTGGCGGCTTTTTGCGGGAGATTTAGGGTTTCTCAGTGGCGGAGAGCCGCGAAGTACGGTTCCGGCGCATAGTATTGCATTGAAATTTACGTTTTACCTAAACTTATATTTTGATAATGAAATTACTCGAAGGAAAAGTGGCTGTCGTTACCGGCGCTGCGAGGGGTATAGGCAAGGCCGTAGCTCTGTGTTTCACACAGAACGGCGCCGACGTGGCCTTTACCGATCTGGCTGTCGATGACAATGCCAAGGCTACTGAGCAGGAGTTGCTTGCCTGCGGTGTCCGCGCGAAGGCTTATGCGTCGAATGCCGCGGATTTCCAGCAGACCCACGATGTGGTGGCGGCTATCATGCAGGATTTCGGCCGTATCGACATTCTCGTCAACAATGCCGGTATTACGCGTGACGGGCTGATGCTCAAGATGGACGAGAAGCAGTGGGATATGGTGATAAACGTCAATCTGAAATCGGCGTTCAATTTCGTGCATGCTGTGACCCCTATCATGATGCGTCAGAGGGGCGGCAGCATCATCAACATGTCTTCTGTAGTCGGTGTACACGGCAATGCCAGTCAGGCCAACTATTCGGCGTCCAAAGCCGGTATGATAGGGCTTGCCAAATCTATTGCACAGGAACTCGGCTCGCGCGGCGTACGTGCCAACGCAATAGCCCCCGGTTTCATAATGACCGAGATGACCGCTCAGTTGCCCGATGCCGTCAAGGAGGACTGGAATAAGAAGATACCGTTGCGTCGCGGCGGCAGTCCGGAAGAGGTCGCGAAGGTGGCTCTGTTTTTGGCGAGCGATCTGTCGAGCTATGTCAGCGGACAGGTAATACAGGTAGACGGCGCGATGAACACCTGATGTGTGCATCCGAGTTTCGAGCCGATTTGTTGCGGTCAGCCGCGTAAATCGGTGAAAACGATATAAAGTACCCGGCCGTTTTGCGGCCGGGTACTTTATGTTTGTAGTATGTGCCTGCCGGTGGAGAGAACTGTCCGCTGCTATTGTAGTGGCGGATCGGGGATTTGGGGCTGGGCTGCTGTGCGTCGGATGCCAGTCTGAGTATTGCGATTAATGGGGGCGCTTTATTGTCGGGAAATTTTATGGGATAGGCGTGTTGTCCTTCGTATCATCCGTTGCGATCTGATACATGGAAGGTTTGCCGAGAATTGCATATTGGGAATGGCGATATTTTGTGTCGGCATTCTTTCTGTCGGGCGTTGCGGTATCGTTTGCAAGACGACGGCTTGCGTATCGCTTTGTGGCTGACTCTTTGTTTTTGATGCGATTCAGACGTATGGCAAGCCCTGCACCGTATATTTTCGAGCTCTGAAAATTTTCGATAAAATGTAGTTGAGGCTAAATTTATGCTGCGTATCGTTGTCCGGTCATACTGCAATCGGCTAATTATTGTCGGTTGACAGGCATGCGGTTGTGCAGTGCATGGGCTATTGTAAGTTCGTCGGCGTATTCTATTTCGTCTCCGAAACCTATGCCGCGCGCTATGGTCGTAACTTTCAGATCGGGAAACCGTTCCAATCGGCGCGTGAGATAGAAAAGCGTGGTTTCCCCTTCTACCGTCGTGCTGATAGCCAGTATCACTTCGCGGATGCCGCCAGAGGCGATGTTGTCGAGCAGCAGATCTATTTTGAGGTCCGATGGGGCTATGCCCTGCATCGGAGAGATGACGCCTCCCAATACGTGGTAAAGACCGTTGTACTGGCGTGTGTTTTCTATGGAAAGCACATCGCCGACTTGTTCCACGACGCATACTACCGACTTGTCGCGCGAAGGATCGGAACATATGTCGCATATGTCCGTATCGGAAAGGTTGTTGCAGTGTTTGCAATATTTGATTTCGTTGCGGAAACGGCTTATGGCGGCGGTCATGCGCGCCACGTCTTCCTGTTCCATGCGGAGCATGTGCATGGCGAGCCTCAATGCCGTCCGGCGTCCTATGCCGGGCAGCCGGGAGAGTTCGCCTATGGCGTCGTCCAATAATTTAGACATGTCGTGTACGGGTGGTTTCGTTCGGGTTATGGTTGTGGTACCTGCGATGTCAGTATATTATCCTCTCCACGGCCTCGTCGATGACCCAGCCTTTGTTGCCGTCGGCTATCATGATTTCCGTCCAGCCGTCGAACGAGGAGAGTACTTCCACCTTGGTCCCTTCGTGTATGATGAACAGGTCGCTTCCGGTGCTGTCGGGTGAGCTTTTTACCGCTGCCGATTGGGCGATGACTATCGCTTCCGTGGCGTCTTTAAGTTCATTGCCTTCGATGATGGAGAATGATGTGGCGAATACGAACAGTATGGCCGCCACGATACCCGTGAAAAAGCCGGTCTTGCGCAGGGCTTTCCTTTCGGCCACGAGGAACAGCAATACGCCGCCGAGCGTTACGGCGAGCAGTATCAGCGAACATAAAGCCCATGCGTTGCTGTCGAGCGTCGAACGCCACGAATGCAGCCAGCGTGACAGGAAAAATTCCGGGACCTGTTCGATACGGTCTTTTATATAGGAGTTGGCTACGGACAGGTTGTATTCCGTATCCTTGTCGTAGGGGGACAGGCGCAATGCCTTGTTGTAATTGAGTATCGAACGACCGAGTTCGCCGGCCTTGAAATATGCGTTGCCGAGATTGTAGAACAGCGGGGCGCCCACGTAGCCGTCGCTTACGATCTGTTCGTACATGGCAGCGGCGCCTGCATAGTCGCCGTTGATATATGCGGTATTCGCCTGTTCCCACAATGATTCTTTCGTCTGCACCGGTGCCGTTGCGGACGCATTGTCCAATGAGTCGGTCTCGGTGTCGGTGGCGAGTGCCGTGGCAGCCGATAAGGCGATGAAACCTATGATTGCTAATAACTTCTTCATATTCAGCGATACGCTATTTGCCGATAATGTTTTCCAGTTTAGATACGATGTCCACTCCTGCCGCGTATACTTCGTTCATTCTGCCCGTAGCGGCAGGGGCGTACTGTGCATATTCGCATTCTGCGATTATATCTATGTACTTTTGTATGGTATCTGCGGCTATTCCGCGTTTGAGCAACTCTTCGCGGACGTTTTCCTTGGTGAGCAGCGATGCCGGAATATTCAATTTGTCTCCCATGTATCCCCACAGAGCGCGCAACATCTCTTCATAGAAGCCGCGGGGATTATCGTCTTTCATATGTCCTTCGGCGGCGCGGAAACGCTGGAGCGCAACACGGTTGGCGCGTTTGCCCTTGAGTACCGCGCTGTTGCGTCTTTCACGCATCATTTTGCGCAGCAGGACGAGCGCTGTCGCGAAAGCTGCCGCTATGACGATTACGCACAGGAAATACCACCAGCTCGTGATGAACAGTGAACCTCGTTCGGAAAGCCTCGGAGAGCCGAGTTTGATGAATCTGATATCGTGGCCGAGTATCTTTATGTCCTCTTTCGACAGGCCGCTAATCATGCTTCCGCCGGATGCGACCGTACTCGTCGAGTCGGGCAGTACACGCACTTTCATAGCAGGCGACGAGAGTGTCTGGTACGCTTTCAGACGCGGATTGAAGTATGTGAACTGGACTGGCTCTATGTCGTATTCTCCTGCTACTCGGGCTATCACCGGGTATTCGAATTGGCGGTAGCCGTATATTCCGTCGGCCGTGTTGTTGAGGCTCTCTGTCGTCTTGACATTGTATTGCTCGAACGATCCGGGCAGGGAAAGTTTCGGAGCCTGTATTTGAGGCAGGTTGCCGCTGCCTGTTATGCGTATGCTGTAGGTGAATGCGGAATTGGCGGCCACTTCCGATTTGGGAAGCTCCGTATTCATCCTGAATTCGCCTACCGCGCCGTTGAAACTCGAGGGGGCGCCGGCCGGCAGTTCGCGCACGTTTACGGTTACCGGTGCGGAGGATATTTTACGGCGTACCTCCTGTACGTTGGGACCGTTGAAGAAGTCGTCTATTATGGATTGCCGTCTGGGCTCTATGACGATTTGCGCTACGATATTCAGTTCCAGAGGGTCTATAGTCAACTTGCCGGCCTGTTGCGGGAACAGCAGGTCCTCGCGAATGATATGTGTGTCGTATATCTTGTCGTTATAAGCCTCGCGCTGCATGGGGTAACCGTCTACGTCGAGTTGCTGGGCCCAGAATCCGTCGTAGGACGGGAAGCGCGCGCTTTCGAGATTCAGCGGTACGCGCCGGTACAGTTTGTATGTTACTTTGACCGGCTCGCTTTTATATACGTCGTTCTTGTCCACTATGGCGCGTAACAGAATATCGTCCGGGGCGAGTATCGGTTTGTTCTCTCCCACGGTGCGCGACGTCTGGTTGCCGCCGAGTACAGAGGCATCGGTATTTTCGTTTATGGCTTGTATCTTGAACGGTGCTGCGGTATAGGTCTTACCGCCTGTCTTGAGCGTAGCTTCCGGAATTTCGAACGACCTTTCCGAGTTGCATTGCAGTACATAGGTATACGTATATCGCGTATCCTTGGTCATGTTGCCGTTGACTATGGTGACCGACTGACTCGTGGCGAGCGACGGACCCGCTATTACGTCAACGTCGGTAAGCTGGGGGCCGGTGAAGTCCTGCGGTTTGGAATTGGTAACGTACTCTATTCTGAAAATTTCGCCGACGGCCACCACTTTGGGGGCATTCACTTCGAACGTGACTTTTTGCGCCCACGCAGCCAACGGGCATAATACTGATATTGAAAACAGCAGCAGAATTTTTCTGACGTTTATCATCGTAAAAGCAAAATATACATTCCTGTTCTTCGTGCGGACGCAACAATTCCTCAGACTTCCATGTGCGGTTGGAACAGTCCCGGACTTTCATTATCCGTTTCACCGTAAGCGGATTGTGGAATTTTTCCGGTTTGCTGGAGTCGCGGCTTTCTGCGTTTATGCAGCGGCATTATGATCGGGTTCCGTCATGTTGCCGTGTGTACATCATATACGCCCGCCGTTCCGCTACGGAGCGTTATGCGTTGCATTTACCGTGCGGCATCGTTACTCCGTCGGCACCTGTTTGCTATAACGTAACCGTGGCCTTGTTTATTACGTCGGCATGCAATATATTCGGCCATGCATCTTCATGGCAGGCACTAAGATAACACATATGCTCCGAATAGACAAGACCTGTGCGGTATCGGATGTATAAATCGGTGTTCTCGGAACAAATAAAAGGCATACCGGATTATTCCGGTACGCCTCTCGATTATCGTTTTGCCGGCATATCGATGCCCGGCGGCGGTGCTAATGTTTGAAATCGGCGAAGAAGTCGTTGCCCTTGTCGTCCACGATTATGAACGCGGGGAAGTTTTCCACGTAGATTTTGCGCACGGCTTCCATACCCAGTTCCGGGAAATCCACCACTTCGACGCTCTTGATGCTGTTCTTGGCCAGTACGGCCGCCGGACCGCCTATCGAGCCGAGATAGAAACCTCCGTGTTTGCGGCATGCGTCGGTGACCTCCTGCGAACGGTTGCCCTTGGCTACCATTATCATGGAGCCGCCCATGCTTTGGAACAGGTCTACATAGGGGTCCATACGGCCTGCGGTCGTCGGACCGAAGCTGCCGGATGCCATGCCCTGCGGCGTTTTGGCCGGGCCCGCATAGTACACCGGATGTTTTTTCATGTATTCGGGCATGGGTTTGCCTTCGTCTATCATCTGTTTGATGCGTGCATGGGCTATGTCCCGCGCCACGATAAGCGTACCTTTTATATTAAGACGCGTTTTGATGGGATATTGCGAGAGCGTTTTCAGCACTTTGTCCATGCCTTCGTCGAGGTCTATTTCCACGGCGGGTTTCATGGCAGGTGGAACTGCGGGCAGGAAACGTGCCGGATTCTTTTCGAGTTCTTCCAGAAAGATGCCCTCTTCGGTGATCTTGGCCTTTATGTTACGGTCTGCCGAACAGCTCACGCCTATGCCCACCGGGCAGGATGCTGCGTGTCGCGGCATGCGGATTACACGGACGTCGTGTACGAGGTATTTGCCGCCGAACTGGGCGCCGATACCGCTTTCGCGACATATGTCGAGGATTTTACGTTCCCATTCCAGATCGCGGAAAGCGCGGCCGCCTTCGTTGCCGCTCGTGGGCAGAGAGTCGTAATAACCGGCCGAGGCTTTCTTGACGGCCGTAAGGTTGGCCTCCGCCGAGGTGCCGCCGATGACTACCGCGAGATGGTAGGGGGGGCATGCCGCCGTGCCGAGATCCTTGATCTTCTCCTTTATGAATTTGGTGAGCGACGCTTCGTTGAGCAGTGCCTTGGTCTGTTGGTAGAGGAATGTCTTGTTGGCCGAGCCGCCGCCCTTGGTTATGAAAAGGAACTTGTATTGGTTACCCGGCTCGGAGTAGATGTCTATCTGGGCGGGCAGGTTGTTGCCGCTGTTTTTCTCTTCGGTCATGGTGAACGGCACGACCATGGAGTAACGCAGGTTGCGGTCGCGGTACGTTTCGTATACGCCTTTGGTAATGGCTTCGGCATCGTTGGCGCCGGTGTAGACGTCCTCGCCTTTCTTGCATATCGCTATCGCTGTGCCGGTATCCTGACAGGTAGGCAGCTCGCCCTCGGCGGCTACGACCTGATTGAGCAGCATGGTGTATGCCACGAATTTGTCGTTGTCCGTGGCTTCCGGGTCCTTCAGTATGTCCGCAACCTTTTGAAGATGCGATGCCCTGAGATAGAAGGATACGTCGGCGAAAGCCTCTTTTGACAACAGTTCCAGTCCGCGCGGATCCACTTTTAGGATACGTCGGCCGCAACACTCCTCCACGCTTACGTAATCTTTGGTGAGAAGTCTGTACTTGGTTTCGTCCTTTCCCAGCGGGAACGGCTCCTGATACTTGAATTCTGACATAGCGTTCTGTTTTTCGGAGTCCGGCGAGAAGTGCGACATGTTTTGAATGTAAGGCGTCTGGGCGTGTTC
Organism: uncultured Tidjanibacter sp.; assembly: GCA_947852905.1. GTDB lineage: Bacteria > Bacteroidota > Bacteroidia > Bacteroidales > Rikenellaceae > Tidjanibacter. The sequence continues at coordinate 38,164 of CANTVF010000001.1, forward strand.
AAGCTAAAATCCGTCGGACTCTTAGTTTTGGCGTCGTTTTCGGCGACGCCGATTTCCAGCCTGAGCAGTGTTTACGCCCGCCTTCGTTTCTCGGAGCAGCACGGTTATGTCTGTTAAGTGACTAACAGACGGCTGTTTGCCATGCTCCGTAAGGCGTTTTTCGGTATTTTTCCATGACGCACATACCGATTTTCAGCCATTTCTCTATTCGGACGCAAAAATAATGCGTACCGGTTGTCCGTCTTGGAGTATTTTGCTTACCTTTGGAATACCGTTCGGCAAATATAGGAATTTAGCCCGAATATCCTGCCGTTTGCGTTATCAAAATAACAGCGTGCAGGGAAAGGGGCGGCCGCATTTCGTCAGGCTGTCCGCAGCGTTGCTGATGACGAGGGGTATCCGCTGTTTGTCGGTCGGTATGTGCAAAACCTTAAAACAATCATTATTTATGGTATCTTACAAGGATCTCGGCTTGGTAAACACAAGGGAGATGTTCGAAAAAGCCATGGCCGGCAAGTACGCTATTCCGGCTTTCAACTTCAACAACATGGAACAGATGCAGGCTATAGTGCAGGCTTGCGTAGAGACGTCGTCGCCGGTGATACTTCAGGTGTCGAGCGGTGCGCGCAAGTATGCCAACCAGACCATATTGCGTTATATGGCTCAGGGGGCGGTGGAATATGCCAAGGAGCTGGGCAAGAACATTCCCATCGCGCTTCATCTCGACCACGGCGATACGTTCGAGCTTTGCAAGTCGTGTATCGAAATGGGCTTCTCGTCCGTGATGATCGACGGCAGCCATCTTCCTTACGAGGAGAACGTGGCGCTGACGCGTAAGGTGGTTGAATACGCCCATCAGTTCGATGTTACGGTAGAGGGCGAACTCGGTGTGTTGGCAGGCGTGGAGGATGAGGTTTCCGCCGAACATCATACCTATACTCAGCCCGATCAGGTAATCGACTTCGTTACGAAAACGGGTGTCGATTCTCTGGCCATTTCGATAGGCACTTCGCACGGAGCGAATAAGTTCCGTCCGGAGCAGTGTACGCGCAATGCCGACGGCGTACTCGTGCCGCCGCCCTTGAGGTTCGATATTCTGGAGGAGATAGAGAAACGTATTCCAGGCTTCCCGATAGTGCTTCACGGCTCCTCTTCCGTACCGCAGAAATACGTCGAGATCATCAACAAGTACGGAGGTGCCCTGAAAGACGCCATAGGTATTCCCGAAGACCAGCTCCGCAAAGCCGCTACCAGCGCCGTCTGCAAGATCAATATCGACAGTGACGGTCGTCTGGCCATGACGGCCGCCGTGCGTGAGATCCTCAGCACCAAACCGGCCGAATTCGACCCCCGCAAGTATCTCGGTCCTGCGCGTGACTGGTTGAAGGAACTCTACAAACATAAATGCGAAAACGTTCTCGGTAGCGCAGGCAAGGCGTAACGGTCGGGAAACGTATTGAATATTGCGGGCGGTGTCTTCGGTGATACCGCCCGTATTTTTGCCGTTGCGCGAGAATATTGCGGCAGCGGTGTCGTCGTTGTCCCATGCCGCCGCGTGGAAAAAGCGGTAGATAGAATCGGTTATGGGCGGTTTTATTTGGCAGCCGGTTCGATTTATATATATTTGTGCTGTCCGCATTGCAGCCGGACGTGGTAAATGTAAATTTTATATCATGAATACGGGAAAGTTGTTGGCGGTATGTTTTGCCGCGGTAATGATGTTTACGCAATGTACGGTCAGGATAGAGTACGGTTACGACGATTATGAGACGACGTACATATATCGCAATTCGACTTCGCGCAACATTACGATGGATTGTTATTCCGGCGGTCGGGTTTCTACTGTTGTGATAGCACCGAGGTCGGAGTATGAACGTATATATGTAGGTGCAGGTCCTATGCGTCCTTTCGAGGCGGATCGTATAGATCGTGTGGAGATAAGCAACGGCCAGCGGCGTGTAGTCTGTTATCGTAACGGTGCGAACGGTTTCTTTTTCGATACCCGTTACTACGAGTTGTTGCACGAGGACGATGACGAACTGGAAGCTCGGTTCACTTTCGGCGATGATTTTTTCTGGTAGGAATAGCCTGTACGTATTTTCAGTCCGTGTCGTATGACGTGAATTCGGGTGCGTTATTCTATAATGTCGGTCGGGGAGCGTGTTGTCGTTTCTCCGACCTGTTGTTTCGGGCGGGATGTTTACGGCGGTTATGCGTGAATTAATAATATCGACAGGGCGGATGTATGCCGCGGATTGTTAGGCGGTGATGTCGTCCGTCGTGTCGGAGCGGCGTATCGTTCCGTGCGTCGAAATTGATTCTTGTGTGATTGTTGAAGGGATGCGGAGATATGCATGTCGGTTTATGGTCGAAGCGGTACTGCAATATCTCCGGAGCATTGAATGGGGACAGACTGTGAAGGGTATCATTCGCCGAGTAGGGCTTTGCGTTTTCCGGCAGGGAGAGACTGTACTACGAGCCTGTAGGATATTCCGACGAGTCGGCGGATTTCGTCATCGGGTACGTCGCTGTCGAAATATATGTCGTTCCACTGCCGTTTGTTCATGTGCCATGCCGGGCGTATGCCTTCGTACATTTCGCGTAGCCGGTCGGCTTCTTCCGGGGATGATTTGACGCAACAGCGGTCGAAGACAGCTATATTTACGAAGCAGAACCACTTGTCGCCTATGTAGAAACACAGTAGTTCGCGGCTGTACGGATCGTTCATTGTCGTGAACGGCATTTTTTCCGTAACGCCGGGCAGGGACAGACAAAAGTTTCTGAATTCTTCCACATTCATTTTGAACAAAGGGTTTTGTTAGAGGTTTCGCGATTTGCGAACGCTGCATGTGCGGTCCGCGTTCGCGGCGTTTTTTCCTAAGCGTCGGAAATACCTGCGTGCGGTTGCGGCCATGCCCGGAGTACATTCCGGCGATTCGGATATCCTGCGGACTGTTTCCGTAAGGTTTTCTTCGATCCAGTCGAAACGGTGGCGCAGGTCGTACAGCAGTTCTATCTGCCATACGGCTACGGCTATGGGCGTGTCGGGCGACGAGAGCAGGTCGAAACAGCGTTCTACGGCCTGTTCTGACTGAACTTCGGTAAGATGCACGTCGCCGCGGCGGAGCATGTCGCAGAGCATCTTTGAGTATACCCTCTGCACGCTTTCGCTGTCGGAGGAGATGAAGTCGGCGAAGAAACGGTCGAAACGTCGTTCCACTTCGCCGGGCTTTACAGTATAGGCATATTCCAATGCCCAAGATGCACGGAAAGCTACCTGCGGATCTGGATCGCCTGCGAGCGCCATAGCGTCGTCCCACATGTCTTCTTCGATTATGAGCGTGCCGGCCGTTACGTTGAGTTTCGCACAGATACGGACAGACAGTATGTCGCGCAACGATTGCGCCGTCAGCGTGTCTTCGTCACGGAAACCGAAACTCGTGCGTGCTTTGTCTGACGGCTTTCCGTCGGCAGTGTGTCTGTAGATTTTTTCCATGTCGTGTTATTTGGCAGACGGAGTTACCTTTCGGCGTCGGCAGTTGTCCGCAATATATGCTCAGGCGTTCTTGACGACCGGTATTTCATAAGTCGTTTTCTCTTCGGCCAGTTCCGTATCGGCGAATATGGCGCGCGCTTCGTCGAGCAGCAGAGTGTCGTCTTTGTAACGGGACGAGAAATGTCCTATTAGAAGTTTGCCTGCACCGGCCTGCAGCGCTATCCGGGCGGCTTGGGATGCGGTGCTGTGTCCGGTCTCTTTGGCCAGCGCCCTGTCTTCGTCGGCGAAGGTGGCTTCATGGTACAGCAGATCGACGCCGGAGACTATAGAAGCGACTTTGCCGGAGGATTGCGTATCGCTGCAATAGGCGTAGCTGCGCGGCGAGTAGGGCGTGTAGGTTATCTCGGCGTTGGAGGCTATCGGAGTGCCGTCGTTCGAGACTATGTCTTCGCCGCGTTTGGCTGCCGTTATCTGGGCTATGCCGAGTCCGAAACGTTCTATGGCATCTTTGCGCACGTTCAGCGGAGGTGTCTTTTCGCGGAACAGGTATCCGCTCGCCGGTACCCTGTGACGCAGCGGTATACTCCACACCTGCATGACGTTGTTTTCGTAGATCATCTCGTTGCTTCTGGTATCTACCTCGCGGTATATCACCTCGAAAGGCAGGTTGGTATCGAAATAACGGTAATGGCAGGCTATGACCTCACCGAACGGTGCGGGAGCGAATACGGTGAACGGCGTTTTGCGTCCCATAATGCCCATTGACGATATCAGAGGGAACAGTCCGTATACATGGTCGCCATGCAGGTGCGAAATGAATGCGGCGTTCAGTCTGAGCAGCGGAATGCCGCATTCGAGCAGCCGTATCTGCGTGCCTTCGCCGCAGTCCACGAGATAGAACTGTTCGTGTATGTTCAGTACTTGTGCTGAGTGGCGGCGGGAGACGGTCGGTCTTGCCGAACCTGTGCCGAGTACGGTTACTTTGAATGTCATCTTATTCCGTTTTTCCGATTTGCGGCATTTACACCGCACTTTACAAAGTTATCCAAAATAGGCGTAACCGTCAATAGTTCCGGATAAATCGTGTATTCGGTTAGGCATCTTGTCAGAGGCAGAGCAGAGGAGCGGTCGTGTAGTGGGTGATAGGTTTTCCTTGCATTTTTCGATTCGGTGGTAGGCGAAGTCGTCCGCAGGGACGATATCGGCGGAGCAACGCTCTTTCGTTCCGTTGGTAAGATACGTTTCTGCGTTGCATCAATTTTTCGTTTAGCTCCGAATCGGATGTGACCGGAATGTATTGGAGACGGTCATGTCGGTGACGGGTATCTGTTACCGGCAATACAGTTCTGACAATGTAAAATGCCGATGCGAAAAAAGGCAGCGTGTCGGAAATGAACTGCATCACAAATTGAACTGCCCCCCAAAATTGGACAAAAAACTTTTTGGTGGTAGTTCGGAAACGGGCGATCTGCTTCGTTGCTATCGTGATTCGGGTTAGGCCATTCCTTTCCGTAAATTCTTGCCGTCTCCATAATCAAAACCTTGCATCTTACCCGTTCTTATAAATTTTAAAGGGGTTGTGTCAAAACACTGAGTTTCGACACAACCCCTTTCGTTATTGTAAAGCCTTAGGCTTATTTTTCAGCCTCTTCCAGACGAGCCTTAAGTTCGGCCAGACCGGTGATATCACCGAGGGTGGTCTTCTCTACCGAAGCGTTGATCTTCTTGACATTTGCTTTGGTTGCGTCTGCGGCAGCGCGTTTCTCCTCTTTGGCCGCTTTCTCCTCGGCACGACGGGCTTCTTCGAAAGTACGTGTGTGCGACAAGGTGATATGACGGGTCATTTTGGAGAATTCGGTAACCTTGAAGGGGAGCGTTTCGCCTATCTTGGCGGTAGTGCCGTCTTCCTTGACGAGCTGACGAGCCGGAGCGAAGCCCTCTATATTTTCGCCGAGCGATACCACTGCACCGCGGTCGTTGATCTCCGTAATGGTACCTTCATGAACGGAATCTATCGGGAATTTGCTTTCGAACTCGTTCCACGGATTTTCCTCCAACTGTTTGTGACCGAGGCTCAGACGACGGTTTTCCTTGTCGATGCCGAGAACTACCACGTCTATATCGGCGCCGATCTGGGTGATCTCTGCCGGATGTTTGATCTTCTTGGTCCAGCTGAGGTCTGAAATGTGGATCAGGCCGTCGATACCGTCGGCGATCTCTACGAATATGCCGAAGTTGGTGAAGTTACGCACTTTTGCAGTGTGGCGCGAGCCGATCGGATAGCGTTCCTCGATGCCTTCCCACGGGTCGGAAGTGAGCTGTTTGATGCCGAGCGACATTTTCCTTTCTTCGCGGTCGAGAGTGAGGATAACGGCTTCCACTTCGTCGCCTATCTTCATGAAGTCCTGTGCTGAACGCAGGTGCTGGTTCCAAGACATTTCCGATACGTGGATGAGACCTTCCACGCCGGGAGCTATTTCGATGAATGCGCCGTAGTCGTACATCATGACTACTTTGCCCTTCACCTTGTCGCCTACCTTGAGGTTCGGGTCGAGAGCTTCCCACGGGTGCGGTTCGAGCTGTTTCAGACCGAGTGCGATACGTTTCTTGGTATCGTCGAAGTCGAGGATAACGACGTTGAGCTTCTGGTCGAGCTGTACGATATCTTCCGGTTTGTTGACACGTCCCCAGCTGAGGTCGGTGATATGGATCAGACCGTCTACGCCGCCGAGGTCGATGAATACGCCGTAGGAGGTGATATTCTTGACGGTACCTTCGAGAATCTGTCCCTTTTCGAGTTTGGACATGATCTCTTTCTTCTGTGCTTCGAGTTCCTCTTCGATGAGGGCCTTATGCGACACTACGACGTTGCGGAATTCCTGATTGATCTTCACGACCTTGAATTCCATGGTCTTGTCCACATACATGTCGTAGTCGCGGATCGGTTTCACGTCGATCTGCGAGCCGGGCAGGAACGCTTCGATGCCGAATACGTCCACGATCATACCGCCCTTGGTGCGGCATTTGATGTAACCCTTTATTATTTCGTCGTTTTCGAGTGCCTGATTTACCCTGTCCCAAGATTTGAGCTGGCGTGCGTTCTTGTGCGAAAGTACGAGCTGGCCTTTCTTGTCTTCGGCGCTCTCCACGTAAACCTCCACTTTTTCGCCTACGGCGAGTTCGGGGTTATAGCGGAACTCGGCTATCGGTATGATACCTTCCGATTTGTAGCCTATGTTGACGATAACTTCGCGTTTGGTTATACCCACTACGGTACCTTCCACCACTTCGCCGACCTGTACGTTGGAAAGCGATTCGTTATACTTCTGCTCTACGGCTTCCTTGCTTCCGCCGTATACGTCGAGGTCGTTCTCGAATGCGTCCCAGTTGAAATCTTCGTTGGCGACTTTTTTCTTGGGAGTTTCCACCGGCTTTACTTCCGGAGCGGCTTCCTCCATAACTTTGTTTTCTTCCATGTTTTCGTTTAAATGTTTTTCAATTAAACAGTTAGACTTTATTTGTAGAATTTCCCAATGGAAATGACGTGCAAAGATACGATTAATGGAATGAATTTCAATAAAAAAACATTCAAAAACGGAATGTATTCTCTATAGTTGTTCGTAGTGTATGCCGCATGCCCGCGGCTGTGCGGTGCGTCGTGAAGAAATCATCGGCTGTAACCGGCGATAATCGGCCGTAATAATTGCATTTCCCGATGTTAATGGGTATCTTTGAAAAGACTGCCTCCGGCCGGCCGAATCCGGTGCGGAAATGGTCGCTCGAAATCCTTAAACCTAAAACTTCATTGTCATGAACCGAGAAGATTACATCGCAAGGGAAGAGCGTTACGGCGCTCACAACTATCATCCTCTGCCCGTCGTATTGCAACGCGGCAAAGGTATTTTCGTATGGGATACCGACGGGCGCAAATATTACGATTTCCTGTCGGCATATTCGGCCGTCAATCAGGGACATTGCCACCACAGGATTGTCGGTGCCGTGTGCGAACAGGCTTCACGGCTGGCATTGACTTCCAGAGCTTTCTACAATGACGTGCTCGGCGAATGGGAGGAGTTCGTGACACGGTTTTTCGGTTATGACAAGGTTTTGCCGATGAATACCGGTGCCGAGGCGGACGAGACGGCGCTCAAACTGTGCCGAAAGTGGGCTTACATGAAGAAGGGCGTACCGGAGGGCGAAGCCAAGATAATCGTTTGCGACGGCAATTTCCACGGCCGGACTATAACGATAGTTTCCATGTCCACAGATCCGGACGCTTTCGGCGGTTACGGGCCTTTCACGCCCGGTTTCGTGAAGATTCGTTACAACGATCTCGCAGAACTGGAATCCGCTCTGAACGATCCGACTGTGGCCGGTTTTCTTGTCGAGCCGATACAGGGAGAAGCCGGGGTTTACGTGCCCGACGAGGGGTACCTGCGAAGGGCTTACGAGCTGTGCCGGAAGCATAACGTGCTTTTTATGGCCGACGAGGTGCAGACGGGTATCGGTCGTACTGGACGTATGCTTGCCTGCGATCATGAAGACGTCCGCCCCGACATACTTATTCTCGGCAAGGCGCTCGGCGGCGGAGTGGTGCCTATTTCGGCCGTTCTGGCCGATGACGACATAATGTTGTGTATAAAACCGGGCGAACACGGTTCCACGTTCGGAGGCAATCCTGTGGCGTGCAGGGCTTCCGTGGCGGCGCTTGAAGTGGTGCGCGACGAAGGGCTGGTGGAAAACGCCGAAAGGCTTGGGCATGTGTTCCGCGAAAGAATGCGCGGAATACGTTCCGATATGATAGAACTGGTGCGCGGCAAGGGGTTGCTCAATGCTGTGGTCGTGCGTCCCAGAAACGGCAAGGAGGCGTGGGATGTGTGTCTGGCGATGCGTGACCGGGGCGTACTTGCGAAACCTACCCACGGACATATAATCCGGTTTGCGCCGCCTCTTATAATATCCGAAGAGGAACTGCTCGACGCTTGCCGTATAATAGAGGATAGTATACGCTCTTTCGACTGATACGTCGGTGCGAAGGAATTTATTCAGGCCTTAGACGGTTACTCCCGTCTAAGGCCTGTTACGTATCGTCGTGTAATGGTTATAGTTTCGGAGGAAACAGCGATAGATGAAAGCGGACCTTGCGGCGTCGGAATATATGCCGTAATAATATTTTTTCATGTCGTAATTTGAATAATTGCGGAATGTGATTAATTTTGTATGGTTTGCATGATTTCCTTCGCCGGCATATTCTTATTTGTCGTAACTGTCGGAAACATGCGGAATTACGACCTTTTTCCGGTTGTCGCCATACGAAAGGCGGCAAGAGTGTTTTCTGGTATGAATCCGGTGCTTAGCACCGATACGGCGGGTTCGGCGGATTTTTACTTGAAAAACTTGCAGTGAAAGATATTTGAAGCCGTACCCGCATTACTTTTAAAACAGTCTATTTTTATGCCCAAAATTTCCGAGCGTGCGCGCGTTATACCCGCATCGCCGATCAGAAAGCTCGTCCCGTTCGCCGATCAGGCAAAAGCCAAAGGGATCAAAATTTATCATCTCAATATCGGTCAGCCCGATATCGAAACTCCGCAGGTGGGTCTCGATGCCTTGAAGCATATAGACCGCAAGGTGCTCGAATACAGTCCGAGCGACGGTATCGCATCGTACAGGAAGAAACTCGTGGAGTATTATGCCAAGTTCGATATCAATATCCGTCCCGACAATATCATAGTTACTACCGGAGGTTCCGAAGCGCTTCAGCTTGCGTTCGCGGCTTGCTTCAATCCCGGTGACGAAATCATCGTCACCGAGCCGACCTATGCCAACTACATATCGTTCGCATTGCAGGCAGGTATCGTGGTGCGTCCTATCAAGACGCATATCGAGAACGGTTTCGCGCTTCCGTCGATAGAGGAGTTCGAAGCGCTTATCAACGAGCGCACGAAGGCTATATTGCTCTGTAATCCCAATAACCCGACCGGTTATTTCTATACGGCCGAGGAGATGATGCGTATCCGCGAGATCATCAGCAAGCACAATCTTTTCCTGATTTCCGATGAAGTTTACCGCGAATTCCGTTATACCGATGCACCTTACGTATCGGCCATGCATCTGGAAGGTGTCGAGGATAACGTCGTGTTGATCGACTCCGTATCGAAACGTTATTCGGAATGCGGTATACGTATCGGCGCATTTATCACCCGTAACATGGAGTTGCGCAATGCCGTGATGAAATTCGCGCAGGCACGTCTCAGTCCGCCCCTTTTGGGACAGATAGTTGCCGAAGCATCCATAGATGCTCCGCAGTCATATCTGGACGGTATCTACGAAGAGTACATAGAGCGTCGCAATCTGTTGGTCAACGGCCTTAACAGGATTCCCGGAGTGTATTCTCCGATGCCCAACGGTGCGTTCTATACTATGGCCAGTCTTCCGATCGACAGCAGCGACAAATTCTGCGAATGGTTATTGAAAGATTTCTCGTATGAGGGCGAGACTGTGATGTTTGCGCCGGGTGCGGGATTTTATACCGATCCGGAAGACGGACGCAATCAGGTGCGTATGGCTTATGTGTTGAAAAAGGAGGACTTGCAACGTGCGCTCATCGTTCTTGAAAAGGCTCTCGAAGTATATCCGGGCCGAACTGTAAACAAATAGCGTAGGATAGTGTCCGAATAACTAATTGTGACACGGCCTTAGGGCTGTCGGCATATTTTAATATGAATCCGTGGATTACTTGCGTGTAAGTGTATCCACGGATTTTTTGTATGGGTGCGGAATGTTGTTATATGCGTATGGCGATTCCGGGGATTCATTGAGGTATGCCGTGGGTTTCATGAACTGATGCATCCGATTGACGTAATCATTATATAATGATGAATACGCACTGCGTCTATCAGAAGTTGCATGGTTTCTTGCCGTCTGGTTTATAGGTCGGTACACTATCGGTGTTAGCATTCAGTCAGAATATATCTATATTGTCGGATGCGGATAGGGTCGATCAGAAGTTGCATGGTTTCTTGTTGTCGGGTTTATAGGTCGGTACACTATCGGCGTTAGCATTCAGTCAGAATATATCTTTATTGTCGGATGCGGAGAGGGTCGATCAGAAGTTGCGGTGTGTTCCGTAGTTGGATTGATGATTAGAACAGGTTATGCAGCAGCAACAGAAGTATCATCATCATCATAATCATAATCATCATCATCATCATCATCATCATCATCATCATCATCAGCAGCAGCAGCAGCAGCAGCAGCAGAAGAAGAAGAAGAAGAAGAAGAAGAAGAAGAAGAAGAAGAAGAAGAAGTTTTTGATGTATGGCGGATATGGCTGCATGTGGATAGACAGCCATTTTGCGGTATCTGGAAATCCGTGAAAGTCCGGGCCTGAGTGTTTGCCGGATTGAGGTATAAAAATACCGAAAGGAGACTCATACAAGGAGTCTCCTTTCGGTTTGTGAATTGTCGGTACGGTTGTACCGAGGTAGGCTATTTGTAAATCTTCGGCGTGAGCGTGCCTTCCAGTACGCGGAGAGCATTTCCTGCAAGGGCTTCGAGTTCGTTTTCACCCGGCATTACGACTACCGGTGCGATGAACGAAACCATTTCCGAAATGTACTGGCATACGTATTTGTCGTGTGCTATACCGCCTGTCAGTATAATTGCATCCACCTTACCTTTCAGTACGGCGGCCATTTTACCGACTTCCTTGCCGATGTTGTAGCACATGGCGTCCTGAACGAGTATGGCGCGTTTGTCTCCCGCTTCGGCACGGTTGGCCACCTCCATTGCGCTGTTGGTGCCGAAATGGGCAACGAAACCTCCGCGGCTCGTTATGAATTTGTTGATCTGCTGGAGCGTGTAGTTGCCGCTGAGCGCCCATTTTGCAACGGCGTAAGCGGGCAGACCTCCGGCGCGTTCCGGCGAGAACGGACCTTCGCCTTCGAGGGCGTTGTTCACGTCGATGACTTCGCCTTTGCAGTGTGCGCCCACCGATATGCCGCCGCCGAGGTGTACGACGATGAGATTGAGGTCTTCGTATCGCTTGCCCTGCTTGTCGGCATATGCGCGGGCCATAGCCTTTTGGTTGAGAGCATGGAAAATGGATACACGCTCTATATCCGGATGACCGGTGATACGGGCTACGTCCTGAAGTTCGTCCACAACGACCGGGTCGGCCATGTATGCTTTCGCTCCTGCCGCTTTGGCTATGTCGTATGCGAGGAGTGCGCCGAGGTTGGAAGCGTGGTGACCGAGAGGACGGTTGTATATGTCGTCGATCATGGCTTCGTTGACTTCGTATACGCCCGATTTGACAGGCTTTATCAAACCTCCGCGACCTATTACGGCGTCTATGTCGGAGAGTTCTATGCCGGCCTCACGCATGGCGTCGAGGATAATGTTCTTGCGGAAGTCGAACTGGTCGAGAATTCCGGCGAAGGCGGCGAGTTCCTCGGTGCTGTGGCGCAGGGTTATCTCACGCACGGCCTTGGTGTCCTGATATATGGCAACTTTGGTCGAAGTCGACCCGGGGTTTATCGCTAATATGGTATACATCGTCCTTTAATGCTATTTGGCCGAAAGACAAGCCAGTGCTATCGAATACATCTTGGTTTTACGTGAGTCGCCGCGCGAAGTGAGAACGCACGGAACTTTTGCACCTACGACCATTGCGGCGAGTTCGGCTCCGCCGAATTTCGTGCAGGCCTTGAAGAATACGTTACCGGTGTCGATATTCGGGAACAAGAGACAGTCTGCATCGCCAGCAACAGGGCTGTTGAGTTTCTTTGTCGCAGCGGCTTCCTTGTTGATAGCTACGTCCAGTGCGAGAGGGCCGTCTATGTCCACTTTGCAGCCGAGCTGTCCGCGTTCGCCCATTTTGGCTATGAGGCAGGCGTCGGTAGACGACTGTACGTTCGGGAGCAACTGTTCGCTCGGAGCGATGCAGGCCATTTTGGGAACTTCTATGTCGAGTTTCTTTGCGGTCTGGAGAATGTATTTGGCGATAGCCGTCTTCTGTGCGAAATCCGGGTAGGGGATTACGGCTACGTCGCCTACGGTCAGAAGCTTGTGGTAAGCCGGTATCTGGAATACGCTGACATGGCTCAGTACGCCTTTGGGCGGTACGAGGCCGAACTCCTTGTTGAGTATGCCGCGCATATATTTGTCGGTCGAGACGAGTCCTTTCATGAGAACGTCGCCTTTGCCTTCGCTGATCATCTGCACGGCCATGCGGACGCAGTTGACGTCTACCGTTTCGTGGACTATGGTAAGACGCGACGAGTCTATTCCTTCTTCCTTGCAGACTTTCTCTATCGTTTCCTTGTCTCCGATAACGGTAGCCTCGACTATGCCGGCTTCAATGGCGTCGTTTACGGCTTCGAGCGTGTGGGAATCCTGTCCGTACGCTACGATAAGGCGGCGAGTACCTCTCGATTTCGCTTTGCCTACGAGTTCATCTAAGTTTTTGATCATGATAGAATTGTGTGATTGATTATTGTTGAATGATTTTTTCTGCATGTTTGTTCGGGACGTTGCGGCCCCGATACCTAAAATATTAATTTAAAGCCGCCATTTTCCGAAAATGGCGGCCGTATCGCTGTTCCTATTTCCGCTTCTCCACTATGTTGAACGTGTCCGTCGCTATGACGAGTTCTTCGTTGGTGGCGATAAGTGCCGCCTTCACTTTGGAGCCCGGTTTTGAGATAATGGTGTTTTTGCCGCGCAGACCCCGGTTCACTTCCGGGTCGAATTCCAGACCGAGGAACTCCATATTGCTGCACACGGTCTCACGCATCACGGGGTCGTTCTCGCCGACGCCGCCGGTGAATACCACCAAGTCTATTCCACCCATGGCTGCCGCATATGCGCCTACGTACTTCTTTATACGGTAGTAGTAAACGTCCAGGGCCATTTTTGCACGTTCGTTACCTTCGGCGGCAGCGTTCTCCACATCGCGCATGTCTGACGACAGACCGGTCAGGCCGAGTACGCCGGATTTTTTGTTGACTATGTTCCAAACCTGTCCCATGTCGAGATGTTCCTTCTCGGCTATGTAGTTGAGCGCTCCCGGATCGACTTCGCCGCAACGGGTACCCATGAGAAGACCGTCGGCCGGAGTGAAGCCCATGGAGGTGTCTATGCTGCGTCCGCCGTCTACAGCGGCTACCGAGGCGCCGTTTCCTATGTGGCAGGTGACTACTTTGGCCGTATTGAAATCCAGTCCGGCGAGTTCGCAACCTATCTGAGCGACGTATTTGTGGCTCGTGCCGTGGAAACCGTAGCGGCGCACGCGGTATTTCTCGTAATATTCATAGGGAAGACCGTACATGTAGCTGCGCGGCGGCATAGACTGGTGGAAGGATGTGTCGAAACATGCCACCTGCGGTATCGAGGGGCAGAGTTCCTTTACGGCGTATATGCCTTTGAGGTTTGCCGGATTGTGAAGTGGCGCTATTTCGGCCAGTCTTTCGATCTGTTCTATCGCCTTGTCGTCCACGAGTACGCTTTCAGCGAATATGTCGCCGCCATGAGCCACGCGGTGACCTACGGCGCGTATTTCATCGAGCGAGGAAATGACACCCGACTGCGGGTCGGTTATGGCTTTTATGATGAGGTCTATACCTTTCGTGTGATTGGGAATGTCGGTAACCAGCTCCATGCGGGGCTTGTCGGTCGGACGGTGGGTTATGGTACCGCCTTCTATGCCTATTCTTTCCACGAGGCCTTTTGCAAGGAGTTTGTTTTCCTTGGGAGAGATCATGTCGATCACTTGATACTTGATCGATGAACTGCCGCAGTTCAATACGAGAATGATCATACTTTTTCGGATTTCAGATTTCGTTTATCTAAAAAGTTATTTGGTTACGTCAATCGTCCCGGACAGCGGTCGTATGGCCGCGTGTCCCGCGTGTCGTGTTTTCGGGTCCTTGCCTCCGGCGGTCAACGGGCGGTTTTCCCTGTTGCGGCGAGCATGCCGAGCCATGCGAACAGCATGCACGACAATACGCTCACGACTATGTAGGCGAGGGCGGAAAACGGTGTGCCTGCCTTCAACATCCTGAGCGTTTCCAGTGAAAAGGCGGAAAACGTGGTAAATCCGCCGCAGATGCCGGCTATCAGGAATGAACTCCAACAGCCTTGCGGTGCCATACCCCAAAATACGCCTATCAGGAACGATCCGAGCATATTCACGAGCAATGTTCCTACGGGAAATCCGCTTTTCAACGACACCGAGGCCATGGCCGCACATACCGCGTAACGGACGGCGCTGCCTATGAATCCGCCGGCGCCAGCCGCAACTATCTCCTTGATCATAACGTCTTTGTGTGGGTAGCATCGCTTTCCGCGACGTCACAAAGGTAGTAAAATTCTTATGTATAACCTATATGTCAGCATATTTAAACGACCGAAATGCGTATGGTGTACGGCAAATGCGGTCTATGCGTAATTTGCTACGGTGTGCGTAGTGATATAGAGGTTGGTGCTGTTGTAGTCTCACCGTTCGCTCGAATGGCGTGGCATGGCCGGTGTCGCATCTTTGAATGCGGGTGTGTTAAAACATGTGGCGTTTTCGGTGAATTAATCCTGTAAATTGGCATTTTTCAGAAAAAAGAGCGTACTTTTGTAAGTTGCCGGTCAGAGTTGTCGCATGCGAATGTGGCGCGACGCCGGTACGGAGGCGGTAATGTCTGCGATGACAGTAAGTTGACCGCCGCGTGGATTTGTCTTTCGTAGTTCCTGCCCGTTGGGTGGTGGGACGTATTTCTGCGCTTTGTATAACATAAATATATGTTAAAAATGGCTACCGAGAAAAACAACAGCACTGTTCCTGAGGAACAAGTCGGCAATGCCGAAGATGTGAAGAATGTAACTGAGAGTGGGGAGCGTACTGCGGACGCAGAAAATGCGCCGGCTCCCGTAGTGGCGGAGGAGAAATCCGCTCCCGCCGAATCTGTCGCAGCGGCCGATGCTGCGGCGGATATGGAACATGACGAAACGGTAAGTTTCGCCGACGAAGACGCCGCGCTTGCGGCCAGTGCGCCTGAACTCGACATGGGCGAAGATACGGACGAAGAGCGTGCAGAGGCTGAGACGACCACCGAGGAGACTGCGCGTAATCTGGAGGATATCTCCGGTCTGGACAAGACGCGTCTGGTGGAATTGTTCGCGTCGTTGCTGGAGTCCAAGCCGGTGCAGCAGATACGCCGTGAGGCAGAAGCGATAAAGGTCGCATTCTACAAACGTCACCGCGCAGAGTACGAGCAGCGTCGCAGGGAGTTCGTCGAGGGAGGAGGCTCTCCGGAAGATTTCGTTCCGCAGCCCGATCCGGACGAGGCTCGCCTGAAAGAGCTGTTTGCGGAATACCGTCGCCGCAGGGCCGAATATCTGGCCAATCTGGAGCGCAGCAAGGAAGAAAACCTGAAGAAGAAACTCCAGATAATAGAGGAACTTAAAGAACTGGTGAACGGCAGCGAGACCATGAACAGCACTTTCAATGCGTTCCGTGAATTGCAGCAGCGCTGGCGCGATACCGGCATCGTTCCGCAGGCCAATGTCAAGGAGTTGTGGGAGACCTACAATCTGCATGTCGAGAATTTCTATAATTATATAAAGATAAACAAGGAGCTGCGCGATCTGGATCTCAAACGCAACTACGAAGCCAAGGTGCAGCTTTGCGAGGCGGCCGAGGCTCTCGTGCTGGAGCCTTCGGTAGTCGCGGCTTTCCGCAAATTGCAGGATCTGCACGAGAAGTGGCGTGAGACAGGTCCTGTGGCTAACGAATACAAAGAGGCGCTTTGGGAAAGATTCAAGGAGGCCAGCACGCGTATAAACAAACAGCATCAGGAGTATTTCGAAGGACTTAAGGAGGAGCAGAAACGCAACCTCGAACTCAAGACCGAGCTTTGCGTCAAGGTGGAGGAGCTTACGGGCGAGATACTCACCACGCGCCGCGAATGGAACAAGGCGTCGGAAAAGCTGATAGAGATACAGAAAGTGTGGAAGACTATAGGTTTCGCTCCGCAGAAGGACAACGCCCGCATATACGAGCGTTTCCGCAATGCGTGCGACAAGTTCTTCGACCAGAAGCGCGAGTTTTACGAACAGTTGAAGTCCGAAATGGATACCAACCTGCAACTCAAGACAGAGATATGCGAACAGGCCGAGTCTTTGCAGGAGAGCGAGCAGTGGAAGAAGACCACCGACGAACTTATCGCGTTGCAGAAACGTTGGAAAGAGATCGGTCCGGTGCCGCGTCGTTATTCGGATGCTATATGGAAACGTTTCCGTGCGGCTTGCGACAGATTCTTCGAACGTAAGTCGGCGCATTTCTCAGGAGTGGATGCGCAGCATGACGAAAATCTTCAGAAAAAACTCGCATTGCTCGCGGAAATGGAGGCGGCCGATATAAACGGAGGCGGTTTCGATATGATAAAGGATTTCCAGCGTCGCTGGAACGAGATAGGATTCGTGCCGATAAAGCAGAAAGACGAAGTGCAGAAGCGTTACAAAGCTGCAGTGGACGCCATGTTCGCGACATTGCGCGGTGGCGAACGCGAACGCAACATGGATCGTTTCCGTTCAAAGGTCTCGGATATGAAGAGCAGCGGCGACAAACGTCTTCGTTTTGAACGGGACAGACTATATAATAAAGTGAAACAGCTCGAAGGCGATATAGCCACGCTTGAGAACAACATAGGTTTCTTCTCGCGTAGCAAGAACGCCGAAGCCATGATACGCGAAGTGGAGGTCAAGATAGCAAAGGCCAAACAGGATATGGCCGATACTATCGAGAAGATAAAGTTAATAGATTCACAACAGGAACAGGGGGACAAATAACAGTTATGGCAGACAACAGTGTCAGTACCAAGTATATTTTCGTGACCGGAGGCGTTGCCTCGTCGCTTGGTAAAGGTATAATCTCGTCGTCTATAGCCCGTTTGTTGCAGGCGAGGGGATATTCGGTGACGATTCAGAAACTCGACCCTTATATAAATGTCGATCCGGGAACGCTCAATCCGTATGAGCACGGAGAGTGTTATGTGACGGAGGACGGTGCGGAGACCGACCTCGATCTGGGACACTACGAACGTTTCACGTCCATTACGACGTCGCATGCCAACAACGTCACCACCGGTAAGATTTACCAGACGGTGATCAACAAGGAGCGTCGCGGCGATTTTCTCGGCAAAACGGTACAGGTCGTGCCGCATATAACCGACGAGATCAAGAGGCGCATCAAGCTGTTGGGCAGCAAGAAGGAATACGATGTGGTGATTACCGAAGTAGGCGGTACGGTGGGCGATATAGAGTCGTTGCCGTACATAGAGGCCGTGCGTCAGTTGAGGTACGAGCTGGGATTGAAAAATTCGGCCGTCGTGCATCTTACGCTCGTGCCGTACATGTCGGCATCGGGCGAACTCAAGACCAAGCCGACGCAGCATTCGGTGAAGATGATGCTCGAAAACGGATTACAGCCCGACATACTCGTATTGCGTACCGAAAAGGAGCTGAGTCAGGATATAAGGCGTAAGGTGGCCTTGTTCTGCAATGTGGAGCCGAAAGCCGTCGTTGAGTCGATAGACGTGCCTACTATCTACGAAGTGCCGCTGAGGATGCATGCGCAGCATCTGGACGAGACGATACTCGAAAAACTCGATCTGCCTTTCGATCGCGAGCCAGACCTGAAGGAGTGGGAAGAGTTCGTGAACAAGGTGAAGAATTACGACAGGACGGTGAAGATAGCTCTGGTCGGGAAATATACCGAACTTCCGGATGCCTACAAGTCCATCGTGGAATCGTTCGTGCATGCCGGTGCTGCAAACCACGTGCATGTGAATCTCACGTATGTGAATTCGGAGATGTTGACGCCGGAAAATGTAGCCCAGACGCTCGCCGATATGAGCGGTATACTCGTTGCACCGGGATTCGGCAACCGAGGCATAGAGGGTAAGATCACGGCGGTGCGTTATGCGAGGGAGAATAACGTTCCTTTCCTCGGTATATGTCTGGGAATGCAGTGTGCTGTGATAGAGTTCGCACGCAATGTGATAGGGTTTGCAGATGCCGATTCGGCCGAGATGGGCAAGACCTCTCATCCGGTTATAGACCTTATGGAGGAGCAGAAAAACGTTACCGAGAAGGGCGGGACTATGAGGCTCGGCGCATACCCTTGCCACATAGTGAAGCCTTCCAGACTGTTCGATGCCTACGGGGAGGAACTGATTCACGAACGTCACCGTCACCGTTATGAGTTCAATAACGAGTATCTGGCCGATTTCGAGCGTGCCGGCATGAAACCCGTGGGAGTCAATCCGGATACCAATCTCGTGGAGGCTGTGGAACTCGAGGGCCATCCGTGGTTCGTGGGTGTGCAGTATCATCCGGAATACAAGAGTACGGTAAGTCGTCCGCATCCGCTGTTCAAGGCTTTCGTTGCTGCGGCAGTGGCATATGACGATAAGTCCAGATGATGTCGCATTACGCGGAATAGATAATCGCAAAACGCAGGGTGCAGCTCCGTGGGGCGCGCCCTGCATGCGGTTTGCGCGACAGGTGCCGTAACTTGGGTGCGCATGCGTGTGTCGGGAAGATGCGGAACCGGAGTTGCGACCGCATTACAGCCGGATTGTCGGCGTAATATAAATCTGCGGCGCACGGGTTATGTCCGCGAAGCGTAGAAAACGGAAATTCATGGCGGAGGAGTTCCGCTATACAGAGACAATATAAAACATAATTGATTTTCAGGGAATGGATAAAAAGACAGTTATCGCTATAGTGCTTATGGGCGCCATACTGGTGGGGTATTCGGTTTACAATACCAAACAGGCGGCCAAGATGCAGCGTCAGGCATATATAGCCGATTCTATCGACCGGGCCGAACACCCGGAGAAGTATGAAATCGAGCGTGTGCCGCTTTCGCACGAGGACGACTCGTTGAGGCTCGCGCAGCAGGAGCGCATGCTCGCTGCAGAGAATGCGAAACAGGAGGCGCTTATAGCCAATCTCGGACAGTCGCTGGTGGATGCTTCCAAAGCCGAGGCGACGACAT
Source organism: uncultured Tidjanibacter sp. (assembly GCA_947852905.1). Taxonomy (GTDB): domain Bacteria; phylum Bacteroidota; class Bacteroidia; order Bacteroidales; family Rikenellaceae; genus Tidjanibacter. The sequence goes on from CANTVF010000001.1 coordinate 57,714, forward strand.
ATGTGTTGGAGAACGAGGTTATCAAGATGTATGTCTCCACCAAGGGCGCCGAGGTGGAGAATGTGGAACTGAAAGATTACAAACGTTACGGCGGCGACAAGCTGATGCTTTTCAAGGAGGGATCGGCCAAGTTCGATATGGAGCTGTTCGTAAAGCGTTCCTATAATTCCGCACAGATAAATACCGAGGAGTATGTGTTTACCGATGTACGGGAGGTCGAAGAGGTGTTGCCCGACGGAGGCATTGCCCGGAGTCTGCATCTGAGGCTGCCGTTCGACGTAGAGTCGGGTGCGGCTATAGAGTATGTCTATACGCTCTATCCGAACGAATATATGGTGGATTTCGACGTGAACTTCATCGGCATGAAGGAATATACGTCGAATCTGACGTTCTTCAACTTCGACTGGGGGGTGACCACCATGCAGAACGAGAAGGGGTTCAAGAACGAGAACATGTATACTACGCTCGCTTACCGTTATCCTGACGCGAAGAAGATACAGCAGCTCGGTGCTTCGGACGGCAGCCGCAGCGACAAGATAAAGACTAAAGTGAACTGGGTCAGCTTCAAGCAGCAGTTCTTTTCGTCGGTGTTCATCGCCAAGGATAATTTCGACGAGGCCGAGTTCGGTTTCGATACTTATAAGCCGGGGGCGGGTACCATAAAGGATTATACGGCGACTTTCACAGTGCCTTACGATCCGGATAAGGAAAGCTATAACTTCCAGTTCTATTTCGGACCGAACAAATACTCCATACTCCGTCCTTACGACCTGAAACTCGAAAAAGTGATTCCGTTGGGCGGAAAACTGATAAGCTGGATCAATACCGGTTTCACCATTCCGGTGTTCAACTGGCTCAGCAAATTCATCGGTAGCTACGGTATAATAATACTGTTGCTCACGGTGATGATAAAGATCATCATATTGCCGCTGACATATAAATCATATATGTCGAGTGCCAAGATGCGTGTGTTGAAACCGCAGCTCGACGCCATAAACGAACAGTATCCGCGTCAGGAAGATGCTCTCAAAAAACAGCAGGAGGTTATGGCGCTCTACAAGCGTTGCGGTGTCAGTCCTATGGGGGGCTGTCTGCCGATGCTCATACAGATGCCTATCCTTATAGCCATGTTCCGTTTCTTCCCCTCCTCGATAGAGTTGCGCGGCGAGAAGTTCCTATGGGCGGACGACCTTTCGTCGTACGACAGCGTGCTGAATCTGCCTTTCAACATACCGTTCTACGGCGACCATGTCAGCCTGTTCACCTTGCTGATGGTCGTAGCGCTGTTCTTCTACTCCAAGATAACGTATAAGCAGACCGAGGCTGCCGGTCCTCAGATGGCTGGCATGAAGTTCATGACGGTGTATCTAATGCCTATCATGATGCTCTTCTGGTTCAACAGCTACGCCAGCGGTCTGACATACTATTATATGTTGTCGCAGATATTTACCATTATTATAATGACGACGATACGTTATTCGGTGAACGAGGAGAAGCTGCTCGCCAAGTTGCAGAGCAATGCCGAAAAATCGACGCGTAACGCTGCGACCAAGAAAAAGAGCAAATGGCAGATGCGCTATGAAGAGGCTCTGCGCCAGCAACAGCAGATGCAGCGCCAGCAGCAACAGCAGGCTTACGGCGGTCATCAGAAAGCGCATACGGCGAAACCTCAGAGTACCAAAAATCAGCCGCCCAAAAAACGTCGGTAAGACATCGGAATACATACCTTATCCAGTTGCGAGCGATCCGCCAGTATTGGCGGATCGCTTTGTTTATGTTGTTGCATGTTCGGATTTTCCGGTTCGGAGCGGTTGTGACGGTTTCCTGCAGGCATATTTGTCCGGCATTCGGAAATTTAGCATCGGAACGATGACGTCGGGTATATCGCATTTTTACGGGAGTCGTTATCGTATTGATATCCGGTATGGAAAGTGTCGACATAACTTGTCATGTGCAGATATTTATTTTACATCGTTGTATTGCTACATAAGTGGCCGAGGGGAATTTCATTATTTATGATTATGTCATAATAAACGGATGTTACACAGCGTTTTATATCGTATATTATTATAATAATCGATTGTGGTTAAACTATGCTGCGGTGAATTTATTTTCATTTTGTGTTGTCGGTTTGAAATATTTATCGTATAATTGTATTACGGATTGTCGGTAATGCCGATTATTGTATTTCTGAAATCGAATCGGGTTTAGAAAAGGGATATGTGTGCCGGCAATGTTATGGATTGCACCTTATTAACTAACCAAATAAAATTATCATGAAAAGGATTTTTGCATTTATGATGGCTGCAGCGACGATGGCGTTCGTTGCGTCATGTACAGAAGGCGGAGAGGAAAGCGGTAAGGCTTCCCTGACTGCCGAGCCTTCGGCATTGTCATTCGAGGCTACGGGTGCCGCAGCACAGACGGTAAAAGTTACGGCTACGGGCGGAGTCGAGTGGGAATACGAAGTTCCTCAGATTGTCAAGGAGTGGCTTACGGTGAGCCGTGATGGCGATGTTCTGACGGCATCGGTGACCGATAACCTCAAGGGCGAACAGCGTAACGCAATAGTAACGCTCCGAGCCACTAATAACGGTGATATCAAAGAGCGTACTATCAGCGTATCTCAGGAAGCCAATCCTAATCCGGTTGAGTTTTCGATAAGCGTAGAGCCGGCTTATATGTCGTTCGTTGGTACCGAAGCACCTGCTCAGGATGTTACGGTGAAGGTGACAGGCGGTATGACTTGGGAGGCCACTACCGATGTCGATTGGATTACGATTACCCCGGCGGAAGGTAAGTTCGGTGTATCTGTTACCGATAATCCCGACGGCAAGCAGCGCGAGGGTACGATTACCGTAACGCCGAGCGATCCGGAAGTCGATCCGGCTACCGTGCGTGTAGTGCAGGCAGGGAAGAAGGAGTTTAAGCTGAGCAGCGAGGAGAAGATAGTTTTCCCGTATAATGCCACCGGCGTTCCGTCCGTTCAAATTGATATAGTTGCTACCAATGTTGCGTGGGAAGCTAAGATCGTGAATGTCGAAGGTAACGGAGTAGATTGGGTCGGTCTCGGAATATCGACGGCTTATGTCAACATAATACCGGTGACTAATACCGGAGCCGAGTCACGTACCGCATGGCTGGTTATTACAACCGATTGGGACGAATGTCCTGAAGTGCGTATTGAGATAGAACAGGGCGGAGCTCCCGACCATGTTTCCACATTCGTCGAAGGTAAGGAGTTCTCTACAGGAGATTTTTCGGTAGTGGAGGCCGAGACGACTCCTTGGCAAATCGGTGATATCGGTGAAGATCCGTGGGATCCTGAAAATGAATATATGAAATTGGTGGCTCAGCAGAACAATGTGGATTTGTCGTTTAAGAACGAGACATTCGCTTACGATATGAATGAAAGGGGTGAAGCTGGAGACGGATTTATGGTCAAAATGATTCTGGTTACTCCGAGAATAGAGTGGAACAAGGAGAATTATTTCGAGATAGCCGATGACCAGCCTTATGAAATCCGCGAATATATTCCTCAGCCTTTTGATGACAAAGGCAATAATACTTTGCAGGACAAGTTTACGATAGATATAGGCAAGGATATGAAAAACATATATAACAAATATCCCGGGGCCTATGTGATAGAGTATGAAAACAAGGTTATGGTAAATAAAGCGCCGCTCGTAGACGGTACTCTTACGGTTACCCATAATGACGGTAATAACTATACTTTTGTATTGGATGCGACAGACGACTTAGGCAACGTGTTCAAGATCGACTGGACCGGCGATATCAAATGGACTTTGAACGGCCAAATGGAGGAATAATAAGGGAAAGATTCAATTTTATAAAGAAGAGGACGCCGCATGTACGGCGTCCTCTTCTTTATTGCTGCGTGTAACAATAAAAAATATAGTAGAAGGTGGCGACTATTGTTTTCTCGAAGTATTGTTTATATATTTGTGTTATAACAGGCCGATAAGTCTGAAATATGCCGCTGAGACAAGCGGTTTGTTAAAGTAGATGTACCTAATTGACTATTTATCCATTATCATTAACCTAATAAAAAGTAAACACATGAAAAGAATTTTGTCTATCGTTTCTGCGGTAGCTGTCATGGCGCTGGCAGTGTCGTGCGGACCGAAAGAGACGGAAAAAGCAGCATCGTTGAGTTTGGATCCCTCCTCATTGTCGTTCGAGGCTACGGGCGCCGCAGCACAGACGGTAAAAGTTACGGCTACGGGCGGAGTCGAATGGGAACACGAAGTTCCTGAGATTGCCAAGGAGTGGCTTACTGTGAGCCGCGAAGGCGATGTACTGACAGTATCTGTCACAGATAATCTCAAAGGCGACCAGCGTGCCGTCATGGTTACCGTTAAGGCTACCAATAACAGCGAAGTCAAGGATCGCACTATCGACATTGTCCAGAAAGCCAATCCTAATCCCGTTGAGTTATCGATAAGCGCAGAGCCGGCCTACCTGCCTTTCGTCGGTACCGAAGCACCGGCTCAGGACGTTACGGTAACGGTTACCGGGGGCATGACTTGGGAGGCTACCGCCGATGTCGATTGGATTACGCTTACCCCTGCGGAAGGTAAGTTCAGCGTATCCGTTACCGACAATCCCGACGGCAAGCAGCGCGAGGGTACGATTACCGTAACGCCGAGCGATCCGGAGATCGATCCGGCTACTGTGCGCGTTGTTCAGGACGGTAAGAAGGTGTTTACGCTGAGCAGCGAGGAGAAGATTACGTTCGGTTATAACGCTATTACCGATTCGTCGCGTCGGATAGACGTTACCGCTACCAACGTCAAATGGGAAGCGAAGGTGGTAGATGAGAACGGCAGCGAAGTTACGTGGTTGACTCTCGGTATAACTACTACCTATGTGAATGTCGTATTTTCGACCAATACCGGAGCCGAGGCTCGTAAGGCTTGGGTGGTGATTACTACGGACTGGGAGGAAAAACCCGAAGTACGTATCGAAGTTGAGCAGGAAGGTGCTCCCGATCATATATCCACTCTTACCGAAAGCATAGATATATCCGATGATATTAATTTCGTAAGGGTAAGCACCACTCCGTGGCAGATATGGGATACCGGAGAAGAATTTACGGACGAGAACAGTCCCTCTTATGATCCTACTTTCGATCCCAATACCACTGAACGCAGCGATTGGGAGATTTATCTCATGAATGACACTTTTACTACATATGAATCCGGCGAAGGTTATGTCGGTACTGGTTGGAGGTTGAAGTTTAATCTCGATTCTCCGAGAATCGAATGGAATACGGAAGGGATATTCTATATTCCGACCGAGAAACCGTATACGATAGTTGAAGGCGTGGAACCGGGTGTCGCTCCAGAGGAGTACACGGTAGAGCAGGGCTCGGAACAGACGAGTTATTTCCAAAAATATCCGGGAGCTTATGTAGTAGAATATGCTGATGGCAAGATGGTCAACATGGCTCCGCTCGTAGAGGGTACCGTTACCGTGACACATAATGGAAATGATAACTATACTTTCGCGGTCGATGCTAAAGACGACTTGGGCTTCAGTATTAAGTGTAACTGGACAGGCGATGTTACCCTTAATATAGTAGGTCAGATGGAAGATCCTAAAAAGTAGGGTGTCATTATCATAAATGTTTTGACAGTGCAGGCCTATGAGCCTGCACTGTCTTTCTTTTTATATGACATTTGGAGTCGGCGTGGAGAATCCCGCAGGGATATGTGCCCGATAGTGTGTCTTGTCGCATATCGGGATGGAGTATATTAAATATATTTTAGTGTGCCTCTTTGGGAGCGTAACGCCCAAGTTACTTCCGAGGAACGGGAAGCATTCGTATTGAGGATTTAGGTGCGGTCAGAATTACAGACGCAATCATAGGGCACAAGCAGCGATAGTGGGACTCGGTGATGTGATTGTCGGATAATGGAATATTGCAATATAACTGTCTTAAAATAATCCGCGCATAACCGGCCGTTTATCGGGACAGGTTATGCGCGGATGTGTATTGTCTGTGTTAGTAGATCAGTCGTGGAATACGATAGCACGGATCAGCGTCGCCGTCGTTTCCGGGCTGTGCAGGCGGAGAAGTCCGTCGCCGGAAACGGCTCCGGAAACATCTGTTGTGGCGTGTGTGCCGGGAGCGGTACGATATCTGTTGCCGCGTATACCGCCGGCAGAAGGGGCGGTCACGGGGATGCCGGTTGCGGCTGACGCAGTATTGTGCGTCGTCGCGCATGTCGTAGAAGGGGACGTGTTGTCGCGCATGTCTGAATATACGGTCAGTACATCGCCGCGATTGAGGACGGTCTCGTTTCCGGCCGGAAATACGACATGTACGTTGTCGGAGAGACAGTAGAATACCTCGCTGACGGCATTCCACCGTTCCGTGGCGGATTGTAGCGCTACGGTCAGCATTCCTCCTGCGGGTACTTCCGTTACCTGTACTCGGCCTTCGCCGGATGATACCATGAGATTGAAGTCGGTTACGCGTCCTCGGCTATGTGTAGTCCAGCTTCCGCTGAAATTGTCCTGATCGAACTGTTCCAGTACGGTCGAATAATGCCCCTCGTGTTCGAGTTGCAGCGAACCTTCGAGTATCATAAGCGTCCGTTCCACGCCCGGCAGTGAGGTGAATGTGGACTCTTCGTCTTCCACTACGGCGGAGCTTACGCGCCACGAGAAACGGCGCGAGGCATAGTCTCCGTCGGCAGGCCATATGGCCAGTTGTGTCGTAGTGCCTCCGCTCCAGCGTGTGGCGGTCAGATTCTGACGTCGTGTTATCGTGTATGTTTTCATGTTGCTGTGTTGTTGTATCGCGTAGTAGGGGAGGTTATTTTCCGGTCAGCATCACTATAGATCCGGCCGTTATTAGACAGCCGCCGACTATGACGCGCCAGTTGACAGGCTCTCGCAATATCAGCAGCGACAATATTATGGTGAATACCACGCTGAGTTTATCCACAGGGGCTACTTGCGATGCATTGCCGAGTTGCAGCGCTTTGAAATAAAACAGCCAAGACAGTCCGGTCGCCACTCCTGACAGTATTATGAATATCCAGTTGACAGCGGTAAGCGATTTTATTCCGCCGGCATGTCCTCCTACAACGACTATTCCCCATGTTATAAGCAGAATGACCACTGTGCGTATGGCGGTCGCGAGGTCTGAATCGACGTCTTTTATGCCTATCTTGGCGAATATGGCTGTAAGAGCTGCGAAAACGGCCGACAGAATAGCGTAGTATTGCCACATGTTGCTTTTCTCCATGATTTGCTCTGTCCGTTAAGACGATTCAAATGTAACCATTCGCCGACGAATATGTAGCGTCGAACAGAAGTTTTTAATGTAGTCGGGAGTAGAGAAGCATGGTAGTGTAACGGAAATAATAAATTGTGCCGGCCGATTTTGGGGGGAATAAATATTTTGTGTATATTGTATTCATAAATCTATTATTGCCAGTTATGAAATTCAAGTGTGTGATATTGTCGGTTGCCGCGGCCGCGGTATTGTGCGGGTGCAAAGGGGAAGGGCTGTTGATAGGCGACGTTTACAAGAAAGGTCATTCGGAATCGTTTGTCCTGACATATTTTCATCCTGAGAATTTTAATCCGAGAGCCAACGACGGTTTTATCTTACTCGGCTTCAACCGCGAAACTACCGAGGAGTACGGCTTTTACAGCAAAGACAAGGCCGACAAGGCGCGGTACAGGGAGAAATGCGAACGCTACGGCGATTTCGGGTTCGATTACAATTTCAGGTACAGTCCGACGGACAGGTGGATGCACGCATTTCAGGATTATGAATTCCAGCGTATCGAGATAACGAGCGATAAGGATTTCGATGCTGCGCACGAGGCAGGAACGTCGCTGGCCGACGTGTTTGTTTTCGTATCCGTTTCGCCCATACGTTTCATTCGCAGCGGTTATACCGATAAAGCGGACTGGAGCGATGCTCCAGAAAACGCGTGCGCATTCTTAGGCTATGATCCGGAACGCGAATATTATCATCCTGTGTACGGAATCGTCTCGGAACTTGATCCGGCCGATTTGATCCTGCTCGGAGGGCATGACAATTACGATATGCGAATCGGCTGGCTTGTACCCTCCGTACAGCCTGAGGTTGCCGGAACTCACAGATTGTGCATACGGTTGTTTACTGTGGACGGAGAGGTACTCGAAGGGACGGTAGACTATACGTTTAAATGACTTCGTTCATCGGGTAAATCGAACGTACTCGTATGGCAGGAAAGCATGCATGCTTTCCTGCCGCTGTATTCGGCTGTTCAGTGGACGGGAAATGTGGGCACGGATGATATGTGTGACGTACCTGTACGGCATAACCGACATGAACCGACCCGCTCCGGTCGGGATGTGTGGCTATTCGTAGCGCGAAGCCGGCGGAGGAGAAATCGTGTGCGGATGCCGTCATATGGGGCAACGGTCTTATGACAAAGGTTGCGTCGTGAAAGTCGCATTGTGGAGTGACGACAAAAAAGAGGATAGATTTGCGGGTCTATCCTCTAAAATATAATGTACATTCGATTTGTACGACAGTCGTAATAATTTGACTTTATGCCATAAAAGTACTCGGAACGGGAATCGAACCCGTACGGACATCTCTGCCCACGGGATTTTAAGTCCCGCGTGTCTACCTATTCCACCATCCGAGCAGTCGGTAAAGCGGCACAAATATACGCATATTTTTCAGAAACAAAGCACTCCGCCGCACCATAATGGCCTATGAATTGAGATACTTGCAATATATGCCGATCGGTAATACGGAGCGACATGTTGATAAGATCGGTAGGATTTCCGTCTGCGAATGACTGCATTGTGATTGAAAAACCGTAACTTTACAAAATTAACCAAATAACATATGATATGATTTTTCTACAATTACCCAAGGCTGCCGATGTGCCGGCGGACAGTGTTTTGGTCAACAAACTGGAAACTACGGTCGAGCGTGTTAAGAACATGACGTGGGACGATTTCGGCAATTCGCTACTTCATTTCGGAGGCCGGTTGCTGATTGCCGTGGCGCTGTTTTTCGTCGGACGTTGGCTGATACGCAGAATAGATGCATTCTTTAACAAGGTGTTCGAACGGCGTAGTATAGACCGGTCACTCAACTCTTTTATCCGAAGCATATTGCGTATTACGGCATGGCTGTTCCTGATCATGTCGATAGTGAGCATACTCGGAATAAAGACCACTTCGTTCCTCGCCATCTTCGCGTCTGCCGGTTTCGCCATAGGTATGGCTTTGAGCGGCACGTTGCAGAACTTCGCGGGCGGCGTGCTGATTCTGTTGTTGAAACCTTTCCGTACGGGCGATTATATTGTGGCGCAGGGTAACGAAGGTACCGTGAAAGAGATCAACCTTTTCAATACCGTATTGGTTACGGCAGACAACAAGACGATAATAGTGCCCAACGGAGGAATGTCGACCAGCATAATCAATAACGTATCGGCTTCCGGTACGCGCCGTGTGGAATGGAAGTTCGGCATATCTTACGGCGACGATTACGATATGGCACGTCGTGTGCTCGGAAAGTTGTTGGAAGAGGATAAGAGGATATTTACCGATCCCGCGTATTTTATCGCGTTGAGCGAACTGGCGGACAGCGCGGTGTTGATAACGGTACGGGCATGGACCAAATCGGATGATTTCTGGAGCGTGTTCTTCGATATGAACGAAAAGGTTTACAAGGAATTTCCCAAGTACGGCCTTACGATTCCGTTCCGGCAGATGGATATTACTATCAATACGCCTGATTCGGCCGCAAAGGCGCTTGCGGATATTATGGACAAAAGTTCCGACGATAAGTAGCGACGCTGGGCATATATAACCGTCGTCGAAGCGTATCCCTGCGCGGACTTGTCTCCGGCGGGGATATTTTTGTTCGCATGATGCATTGGCATGTTGTATCGCTTGCGTAGCTGCTTGTACCGGCGCATATTAGGCCGGTAAGGGATATTATTATAAGTATTGTCGTTATGATAGAGATTAAAGCTAAGGTGCACGATAAGTTCGCTGTGGAGTTCAAGGTCGGCTTTGTTGCCGACGGCAGCGGTCGGAGAGACAATACGTTCGCCATAAATACGTGGATATTCGTTCCCAACAGTCTGGATATAAATCCAGCGACCTACGGCAAGGAGGATTTCTACCGGGATGTGAAGTCGAACGTGCGTATGATAACTCCGGTGTTTTCGTTGCGCGACGTAGCCGGCGGAGATGCCGTTCCCGTTAAACTGTTGCGGCAGTCGCTCGATGCGCTGAAGGCCGACAATACGAAAGAGAGGTCGGCCGATTACGAGTATCATGTGAAGATGTTCGCGGCGATCACCAAAAGCGCGCTTCGAGACGAAACCTATATGGTGGAGGATTGTACCGTCGCCGAGGATGCTATGGCGCTCGGCGACGGATTCGTAGACAGCGTGCATCTTATTACTGTTTCTTATCGTGGCATGGCGGACGATGCAGAGGCGGTCGGGGCAGGGGATTTCTTTTCGTTCGGCGACGAATTCATAAGTCATCTTATCAGCAGTTACGCTTTCCGTATACTTGCGCGTCTGGATGCGTTACCGGTGTCGGACAGGCAGGCCGCTGTGCGCGGCAGGGTATTCGATCTGATACGCGCAGAGACGGCCTACAAGCGCCGGCGCGGGTACGTTACGGTTTCGGGTGACGATCCTGCCGGTAACCGTCGTCTCGTTTACCGGCACAATGTCCTTAAAAAGTATATCAGCAGCGACCTGTACATACGGCTCGACAAGAAGGAGGACGGTCGAGCGGTACGGCAGTTGTATTACAGCATAGCTGCCGGTGTAGCCATGATATTCGCTACGGTCATAGCGTTCTCGTTCCAGCGTAAGTTCGGCAATTTCTCCGGACCGCTGTTCGTGGCTCTTGTCGTAAGCTATATGCTCAAGGACCGTATCAAAGACTTGATGCGTTACTATTTCGCGCACCGGCTGGGACGCAAGTATTTCGATCATAAGGCGGCTATCAATATCAAGGAATATCAGGTGGGATGGCTTAAGGAGGCCATGGACTTCATTTCGGAAGAGCATCTTCCTGCCGAGATAGCGGAATTGCGCGGGCGCATACCGCTCGTGGCTGCCGAAAACCGTTTTTTCGATGAGAAAATTATCCTTTACCGTAAACTGGTGTATATCGACGGAGAGGAACTCGCTCGTTACAACGAGTACCGTATAGACGGTATAAACGATATTCTGCGTATCAACATAAACCGCTTTACCCTGAAGATGGACGATCCGCAGGTGGCTTTGCGTATGGCGTGCGACGACGGTACGACCAAAGTGGTATATACGGACAAGATATACTATATCAATATCTTGATGCAGTTCCGTTACGGCGATACTACGGAATACAGACGTTTCCGGCTGGTGGTCAACCGCAACGGTATTCAGGAGATCGAGGATATGAGTTGTCGTTGAGGTATGCGGTAGCCGGCGTTAGGGGGCGTTTAATAAAGACTGTCGCGGTGTTGGATAGGTAGGAGTATTATTTTATATTTGTGCTCGCGAAAAATCTTAAACTATCGAAATTTTATGGAACTGAGAGATATTCTTGCCATTTCGGGGCAGCCGGGTCTGTACCGCTATATCGCCCGCAGTACTAACGGTGTGATAGTCGAGTCGTTGCTCGACGGTAAAAGGATCAATTCGTCGGGAACGGCGAAGATAAGCGCCTTGGCCGAAATAGCCATATATACTGAGAACGAAGAGGTGCCTTTGTGGCAGGTGTTCGAGAAATTTTATGCTCATACGGGCGGTGCTCGCTCGATAGATCCCAAGTCCGATCCGGCGTTGCTGAAGAAGACTTTCGCCGAGGTGTTGCCCGATTACGATCGCGATAGGGTGCACGTTTCGGATATGAAAAAGGTGGTAGCATGGTTCAACATCCTCGTCGATGCCGGTATGTCGGATTTTCGCATAGAGAAAGAAGAGGATACGAAGGCGCCGGCTGATGATGAAACGGTGGCTGCCGAGTAGCCGGTTGCCGAATTGCGTCCGAAAGGGACGCGTATTACCATAACGACGGGCGACCGTAAATATGCCGATCACCCCGACGAAACAGCTTCGTCGGGGTGATCGGTTTTTATTTTCGTGTAGCCGGATATTGGGCTTTGTCGTGTCTTGTCGGAATGGTCGCGGAGAGCGTGATGTCTCAGCGGCGAGTGTTTATCTGTGAGGTGGCGGCGGCATTCCGGGGCCGGGACGACGGTTGCCGCTTTGTACGCCGACGTTGCCCGGCTTGTCGAAGTTGTCGTATCCGGACGCCGCTTTGGACGCGCTGTTCTTGAAGCTGCGCAGGTTGTATACGAATTGTACCGCAACGTAACGGCCTATGGCGAGGCTGGTGGTATTCTCTATATACGAATTGCGTACCGTGCGGCGGAAACTTTTGTTCTGGTCGAGAAGGTCGTTGACGCCTATACTTATTTCGCCGAGCTGGTTCCGGAACAGTTTCTTGCCTATGTAGAGGTTGCAGAGAACGTATTCCTCGTTATATGAATTCGTGATGCCGCGATATTGGTTGTAAGATGCGCTGGCCGTGAGCGTAAACCCTTTCCAGAATACCCATTTCAAGTCGGCCGCAGCGTATTGTTCAATGAAACGGTTGTCTGTGGAACGACCGTTGGACAATCCTTTGGCTATGTTGTAGCTGCCGTTGTAGGATATGGTGAAATCTATGTTTTCGCTTATGTTGCTGCTGAGTTGTATGCCTCCGTTGTAGTAGCTTTCGTTCATGGTGAACTTGGCTCCGTCCATTATGTTGGGGGTCTGTGCGAACGATGCTCCTACGTTGAACGTGAGGTTGCTGGCGAGAAATCTGATCGGAAGTCCGTAGCTGAGTCCCGCCCTGACCATCCAGCTGTTTCCTATGTTGGCGTATCGGGTGTAACGTTGCGCGGGTTGCAGTTCTTCCTGCGTTCCGGGTATTATGAAAGGCCGTGATGCGTTGTATGTCACTATCGAGTCGCCTATGTAGTCGGTGGTATACTGAGCACCGAGCATTATCGTGAATGTCTGGCCTTTGGTCGTGTTCGAGTTTATGAAATGTGCGTTTATGTTGTGGTTGTAGGCTGGACGCAACGCCGGATTGCCACCCTGTATATCAGTGGCGTCGGACATGTCCGGTACGTCCTGCAGTTGGGTGATCGACGGATTGCGCGTGTAGGAACGGGCATGGATTCGCAGCGTGTTTTGAGGATTGAAATTGAAGTTGCCCATTACGGAGTACACGAGGTTGTTGAACCTGTATTTTACGTCGGGCTGTTCCCTGACGGGAAGTTCCGTGACATTGTCCAGCAGTGAATACTGGTACATGAGCGAGGCTGACAGGTTGGTCTTGCCGTTAGAGAAGCGGTAGCCGGGACCTACGCTTTGTGTCAGATAGCCGCTGTTGTTGATCGTCGAAAGCTCTTCGCTGAGTTCCGGATTAATGATTTCGAGAAGCGGATCGTATAGGTAGGTGAGCGATTGCGCGTCGGAGTAATTGTAGTTTACCCTGTATTCAAGATTGAGTTGCGACTTTTGGTTGATTGGCTCGGTATATGTGACGCCTCCGCCTATGCGGTAACTGTACGTGTCGCCGAATATGTTCTGGTTGCCTATTTCGTCGGGATCGTTGCCCTCGATATACTGTTTCAGGTATGTGTATTCCTCTATGAGCCGTGTAGAGTTGTTTTTGCTGTAATTGCCGTTCATGTTTACGGTCAGCGTTCGTCCCGGTTTGCCGAGTCTTACCCGGTAAAGGGCGAACAGGCCGGTATTGTAACCGGTGCGTTTGCTATCCTCGCTGTTGAGTATGCTTTTTATGTCGGTCGACTGTGTGTTGCGTATCGAATCTATGTCCGTGCGATACGAGTCTGTTTCGGAGTAGTCCTGTTGGCTGAACCATGCCCTGAGCATGAGATTCTGCGCGTCGCTTATCTTATAGTCGAGGCGGGCATTGAAACGGTGGTTGTAATTGTCTGCGTTCGATTTTCCAGTCACGTATTCGTACTGCGTGGCGTCGAGCTGCGAATCCTCCTGCCAGACTTCGTTGGTGTATACGTTGCGGTTGCGGCTGTGGTTGAAGAAATAACTTGCCGTAACTTCAACATTGTCGCGTTTACCCCACGTATCGCTATAGTTGGTGCCTATGGCCTGTACGGTGGAGATTCCGTCCATAGGCCGCACGAGGAAACCGCCTACTCCCCGGCCGCCGTGCCTTCCCATACTGCCTCCGCCCGACGAGCTGCCTCCGGTATCTACGACGCCGAGTATGTCTTCGAACGAGAAGTTCTGCTGGTTGAGGTTGTTGGCCATGCCGATTATCGAGATGCGGCTGTCGCCGTTGAATATGTTGACATTGCCGCCGCCGGTGTAGTACTCCGGATAACCGTATGCCGCATACAGCTTGCCGAATACGCCGCGGCGTTTATCCTGTGAGGTGACGATGTTTATGGCCTTGTAGCCTTCGCCGTCGTCTAATCCCGTAAATTCCGCCTGATCGCTGAGCTTGTTGAATACCTCGACGCTCTCGACCACTTCGGCAGGCAGATTCTTGATGGCCGTGCTGACGTCGTCGCCGAAGAACTCCTTGCCGTCCACGAATATCTTTTGCACCTCTTCGCCCTGCGCCTCTACGCTGCCGTCAGACGAGATGATTATGCCGGGCATCTTGGCCAACAGGTTTTCCGTATCGGAGTCGGCCGCTACCTTGAATGCCGCCGCATTGTAGGCTACAGTGTCGCCGCGCTGCGATGTACGCATGGCAGGGACTTCGAATACCACCTGTTCTATTGCTTCGGTAGCCTGTTCCATACGTATAGTTCCGAGGTCTACAGTCTGGTTACCGACGTTTACTTCCTTAGTGTAATCCTCGAAACCGAGGTACGATATTTTTATCCGGTATTTGCCGGCCGCAAGTCCTGTGAAATGGAAGCGCCCTTCACGTTCGGCCATGAATTGCCTGTCGTCATCGCCTGAGAGATCTTCGACCTCCACCAGTGCGCCGACTAAAGGCGAAGAGTCGGTACCGTCGATTATGTTGCCTTTGATGCCGCCGGTCGGTGCGGCGTAAGCCGTCGCTGCAAAGAGTATAATGCAGCAGAGCAGCCCCGTGAATTTTCTGATCCTGTTATCCATTTATCCTTTTCCGTTATTCTGTTTCGTGTGTTTGCTGTCCTATCGGCAACCGGCTATCCAGCGTTTGAAGTCCGGTACCCGCGCCTTGCTTATGATGATCTTTTCGGGTGCCTCGACGGTCAGGTTGACCGAGAGGCGGTTGCCGAACCAGACCGTTATGTCTTTTATGGCTTCGCGGGAGATGACGAACTGCCGGTTCGCACGGTAGAAACCCGATTCGGGCAGTCCGGCCATTAGGGTGTCGAGCGTGCGGTCGAGCGGGTAGACCGTTCCCTGCATGGTGCATATGACGGACTGCTCGTTGCTCGAGTAGCAGTATGCAACGTCCTGCGTCCTTACGGGAATTATCCGGTCACGGATGTAAACCAATATGGATTGTGCTCCGGCGCGCGATTGTATCATATCCTCTATTCTCCGCGAATAGTCGTTGACGCTTGCGCGCGTAAGCGTTTCGAGCTTCTCCACGGCACGCCTCAGGTCTGCCTCCTTTATCGGTTTGAGCAGGTAGTCTATGCTGTTGACCTTGAAGGCTTCCAGGGCGTATTGGTCGTATGCTGTGGTGAATATCACCGGACACGATATTTCGACTTTTTCGAATATCGAGAATGCCGAGCCGTCGGCGAGGTGTATGTCCATGAAAACCAGATCCGGCGTTTCGTTGTTCTGAAACCATTCCACCGTCTCTATGATACTCTCCAGCGTGGCGAGGATTTCCATGTGCGGAAACGTGTGCGCCAGAAGCGATGTGAGGTTTACCGCTGCGGCGGTTTCGTCTTCTATGATAAGGGTTTTCATAACC
The DNA here is from genome assembly GCA_947852905.1 of uncultured Tidjanibacter sp. Lineage (GTDB taxonomy): Bacteria > Bacteroidota > Bacteroidia > Bacteroidales > Rikenellaceae > Tidjanibacter. The sequence continues at coordinate 73,686 of CANTVF010000001.1, forward strand.
GTATTCGGAACGTTGACTGGTACGTTTTATTTTTGTGTCGTCGGCCTGCTGGCCTTATTTTTCTGTTTCTTATTTCTTTTTTCGAATCAGTTTCGGGCTGGACTCAACGGAAGTTTGACGGAAAACGTCTTGTGATCGTCTATCACACTTATATCTTTGTCTGTGAGTAGCTTGTACCGGCTTGCAATGTTTTTCAGCCCGATACCCGTACCGTTGGTCGATGCGTCGATCTTGGGTTGATAGGGATTGCTGACGAGCAGGTTGTTGCCGCTGACGGTTATCGTGACGTGCAGGGGCATGGATTTGGTGATGATGTTGTGTTTGACGGCGTTTTCCACCAGCGGTTGCAGGGTGAGCGACGGCAGCGTCATATCCATGTATTCCGTAGGGATGTCCACGTCGATGAAGAGTTTGCCGGCGTAACGTATTTCGAGAAGATATTTGTAAGAATCCAGAAACGTGATCTCTTCGCGCAGCGTTGTCATGCTGCTCTGTCCGGACTGTATTATGTAACGGAACGTGTCCGAGAGACGATCTATATAGTTCAGTGCGTCTTCGTTCTTGTTTTCGCGCACGAGCATGGACAGCGAGTTGAGCGAGTTGAAGAAAAAGTGCGGATTCATCTGGTTTATAAGTACGTCGTAGCGCGAACGCAGGTTTTCGGTTTTCAGGCGTTCGTATTCTATCATGAATTTTTGCTGTTGGCCGAGGAGTTCGTAGATTTTTCCGTAGAGCGCGACCACTACCAGAGTGAACGAACATTTCAGTACCACCATGGGGTTGAATATCCTTCGGTCCGTCATGACGAAATGCAACTCGCCGTGCCAGCCGACGTATGGAATGAAAAAGTATACGCACAAGGTGATGATGACCGCCAGAAGCAACCGTAACGGGAAATTTTTCTTGCCGAGTTGCAAACGGTCGATGCGGTGTGTGAATATTGTAAGTAGTACGAAGGCGAACAGAATGTAGAATATCACCTCGATGGCCATGAACCACGGACTGCTGTCGGGCGGAGCCGGCCTGCGCGACTGTGCCGATGTCGTTGAGAGTATGAACAGTACGAAATAGGAGAAGTTGACGATCAGACTGATTACTGTCGCTATCAGAATGTTGATTACTACGCTTCCGGTTTTTAGTCTGCTGTGTTTCATGTAGGGGCCGTTGATATGGGAAATCGATTATATCCGAAAACAAAGGTAATTCAGCATTCGGTAGTCTGTCCCGCTGCGACTGTGAAACGGAAAAACCGGCGGGTGAAACGTTCCGTCGGTTTTATTGTGGACAGTGTCAGGTTGAGTTGTCGGACTGGGATTGCCGTCTGTACGTTAGGTTATCGGCATTCCGTATTATCTGGCAGCAGGAGTATGCGGAAATATTCTTTCACGCGGCATCCGGAACAGAAGTGGAAGTGCGGCATTTCGGCGCAGTGATACCGGTTACCGTTCGGAGTCGTTCTCTTCCTTGTACCATGATGCATAAAGCATGTAGTCTCTGGCGGTACGTGCGATTATCTCTTCGCGTTGTTCCGGAGTTACTTCTTTTACTCGTTTTGCCGGTATGCCTGCATATACTCCGCCCGGTTCGAGCCGGCTGCCGGAAAGTACCAGCGCTCCGGCGGCTATTATACATCCTTCGCCGACCACTGCGTTGTCGAGTATTATGGCTCCCATGCCGATGAGACAGCCGTCTTTTATAATGCCGCCGTGTATTATGGCATTATGGCCTATGGAGCAGTCGTTTCCTATGTGTGCCTGCGAAGGGTGGGCGGATCCGTCGTAAAGCGTGTGTATGACTGCGCCGTCCTGTATGTTGGTGCGGTCTCCGACGGTGATGCTGTTGACGTCGCCGCGCAGTACGGCGTTATACCATATCGAACAGTCTTTGCCTATGGTGACGTCGCCCAGCACTGTCGCCGTCTCGGCCAGAAACGTATTTTCGCCTATTTCGGGGGCTTTCCCCCTGACCTTTCTGATGATAGCCATGGTGTTCTGTTTTTGTCGTTGCGAGTGTGCCGTCTTGAATTTTCTGTCCGGCAGCAAAATATGTGCCGACGAAACTTCTACGACTGCTGATTATTCCCGTTCTTTACGTTTGGCTTCCTGCCAGTAAAGTTCCATTTCCGCTGCGGGCATCTTGGTCAGTTCCTTACCCTGTTCTTCGGCACGCGCTTCGATGTGTTCGAATCGGCGGATGAATTTTTTGTTGCTCCTTTCGAGGGCGTTTTCAGGATCTATGCCGTAGAGACGGGACATGTTGACGAGAGCGAAAAACAGGTCGCCGATCTCCTCTTCCATGCGGTCGTGGTTCATGGATGCTATCTCCTGTTCCACTTCGGCGGTCTCTTCCTTCACTTTCTCCCAGACGTCTTCGCGCGAAGTCCAGTCGAAACCTGCCGCAGCGGCTTTCTGGCTTATCCGAAACGCTTTGACCATTGCCGGAAGACTGCGCGGTACGCCGGAAAGCACACCGCGGCTCGCCTTGCGGTCTTTCTTGCGTTTCTCGGCGAGTTTCAGTTCTTCCCAGTTGTGTATGACCTCTCCGGCGCTGTCGGCCTCTACGTTGCCGTATACGTGCGGATGGCGGTAGATGAGTTTGTCGCATAGGCCGTTGGCTACGTCGCCTATGTCGAAACGTCCCTGTTCTGCACCCATTCTTGAGTAGAATACTATGTGCAGCAACAGATCTCCGAGTTCTTCGCGGATACCGTCCATGTCGCCGTCGGTTATGGCGTCGGTGAGTTCGAATGTCTCTTCTATGGTGTTGTTGCGCAGTGACTGGAATGTCTGTTCCCTGTCCCACGGGCATTCTTCGCGCAATCGGTCCATGACTTCCAGAAGCCTGCCGAGCGCTGCGAGTTGTTTTTCGTACATCGTTTCTACATTTATCTGTGTGTCTGTTTATGAGCATATAAAGACACACTGCAAAATTACTGAAAAAAACGAGATAGTAATATTCTAAAGCGTGTAACGGGCGTTGCCTATTTGCTGCGAGTGTACAGCCTACGCAGTAATGTAAAGATGCGATTGTGTTGGGAAGCGTGTAGTTTTCATGTTTCGTTGCATGAGTCTTTGCGTAATTTGGTCATGGGCTTGTGCTGTAATTGTTACAGTATCGCATGGACGTATGGTATGTAGGACGTTGCAATGATGTCCGGGGCACGGTTTTTGGTTTGGCGCGGCATGACACGAAGGGTGTGTAATTTATGTGGAGCAGGAACGGAGCAGGTGGGCGAATCGCTCGATTCATGTGTTCCGATTGCTTGCCCTGTCGGCTGATTCATACGTTTAAACGGCTGATGCTAAATCCATTGTTTTGTATTGCCAATTAAATTATAATCCGTACCTTCGTGTGATTTTACCGTAAACTGTCCGAACAGACTTTAGAAATAGGATTTGATTGTCGTAAGTCGGTGATTGTGAGTCGTGTCGTGTTTAAATCGGAATAACGGATGTTTTCAGGTATTCCGTCGGAAATATAGGGTTGAACAGACGCTTCACGTGTACGGATCATTGGGACAAGATACGGATACGATTGGTTGATTATTTTTAAAATACTTTGATCCGGGTTATGCATTTGCATGGGTTTCTGATTATGAACTTCAAAATATTTGATATTTTATGCATATAGCGATAGTAGGCACAGGTTACGTGGGATTGGTTTCCGGAGCATGTTTTTCGGAGATGGGTATAGATGTTACGTGCGTCGATATAGATGCGGGTAAGATAGATGGTTTGCGTCGGGGAGAGATTCCTATCTACGAACCCGGTCTTGAGGAGTTGGTTCGCCGTAATGCAGAAGCCGGTCGTCTTCATTTCACGACAGATCTGGCCAGTTGCATAGACGATGTAGAGGTCGTATTCTCGGCTGTAGGAACCCCTCCCGATGAGGACGGCTCTGCCGATCTTCAATACGTTTTGTCCGTGGCACGTACTTTCGGACGTCATATAAAGAAATATACCATACTCGTCACCAAGTCTACCGTTCCGGTCGGTACTTCCCGCAAGGTCAGGGAGGTCATCGAAGAGGAACTTCGCTTGCGTGGAGAGGATATCGAGTTTGAAGTGGCGTCCAATCCGGAGTTTCTGAAGGAGGGTGCCGCGATCAAGGACTTCATGTCTCCCGACCGTGTTGTGGTCGGCGTTGAGAGCGATCGAGCGAAGGAGGTCATGACCAAATTGTACCGACCTTTTTTGATGAACAATTTCCGAGTATACTTCATGGATATACCGTCCGCCGAGATGACAAAGTATGCTGCCAATGCGATGCTTGCCACCCGTATATCGTTCATGAACGATATAGCGAATCTGTGCGATTTGGTCGGGGCCAATGTGGATATGGTGCGCAAGGGTATAGGTACAGATGCCCGTATAGGTTCCAAGTTCCTTTACCCGGGTTGCGGTTACGGGGGGTCCTGTTTCCCGAAGGATGTCAAGGCTCTGGTTCGCACCGGTCTGGATCACGGTTACCGTATGCGCGTCATAGAGGCAGTCGAAGAGGTCAACGAGCGTCAGAAGAGTATAGTCGTCGATAAATTGCGCAATGCTTTGGGCGATCTTCAAGGTCGTACCGTTGCGTTGTGGGGTTTGTCGTTCAAGCCTGAGACCGACGATATGCGAGAGGCTCCGGCTCTGGTAATAATATCGTCGTTGTTGTCTGCCGGTGCTGCGGTCAGGGTTTACGATCCGGTGGCGATGCCCGAATGCCGACGTAGGATAGGAGATGTCGTTACGTATTGCAACGATATGTACGATGCCGTTGTCGATGCCGATGCTTTGGCTCTTGTTACCGAATGGAAGGAGTTCCGGGTGCCGTCGTGGTCCGTATTGCGTAAGGTGATGAAGTCTGCTAAAGTTGTCGACGGACGTAACATTTACGACAAGGGCGAAGTGTTGTCCGAAGGTTTCGAGTATTACGCGATAGGGAAATAACTATTGATTATGAAGATATTGGTTACAGGTGCGGCCGGGTTTATCGGCTATCATCTCGTACGGAGTCTGCTTGGGTGCGGTCATAATGTAGTTGGGCTTGATAATATCAACGATTATTATGATATCAATCTTAAGTACAGCCGTTTGCACGAATGCGGAATCGCAAGGGATGAAATCGTATATGGCGAGATTGTACAGAGTACGTCGTATCCCGGATACAGGTTTGTAAAACTTGATCTTTCGGACAAGACTGGTTTGCCGAGACTTTTTGCTGCGGAACGGTTCGATAAGGTGTGTAATTTGGCCGCTCAGGCAGGAGTGAGGTATTCTATCGAAAATCCATGGGCTTATGTGGACAGCAACCTTGTAGGGTTTGCCAATATATTGGAATGTTGCCGGCATAACGGCATTAAACATTTGGTATATGCAAGCAGCAGCAGTGTTTACGGGGCTAACGAAAAGGTCCCTTTTTCGGAAGACGATAAAGTCGATGAACCTGTGAGCCTTTATGCAGCCACTAAAAAGGCTAACGAACTGATGGCTGCCGCTTATTCTAAATTGTACGCCATACCTGTTACTGGATTGCGTTTTTTTACCGTTTATGGGCCGTGGGGGCGGCCTGATATGTCGCCCGTACTTTTTGCTGATGCGATAATGTCAGGCAAACCGATTAAAGTATTTAACGGCGGCGATATGTCCAGAGATTTTACGTATATAGACGATATTGTAGAAGGGGTCGTCAGGATACTGGTTGCTTGCGAAGAACCGGCAGTGTCAGCTCTGGTTTATAATATAGGTTGCGGTAGTCCGGTAAGGCTGATGGATTTTATCGCTACCATGGAATCTGCTTTCGGTAGAAAGGCCGAACTCGAGATGTTACCCATGCAGAAAGGCGATGTGCCGCGTACATTTGCCGACACGACTCATCTTGAACGAGATTTTGGTTACAAACCGCATATTTCACTGGAAGAAGGTATAGCAGAATTTGCAAAATGGTATAGAGAGTATTATGGTTAGTGTATATCGCATATTTAAAAATCAGAATGTGCGTCGAACCGTAATTTTGTTGGGGGCGACTGGTTGCAGCATGGTCGCCTTGGTGTGTATAAATTACTTTCTGACCAAGATTTTCACTCCGTTACAATTCGGAAATTACTCTTTCTTGATTAATTTATTTGTCCTGTCGCAGCTGGTATTTAATTTCGGTTTTTTCCAATCGGCAGGACGTATTATTGCAATCAAGAATGATCCGAAAGAGTATAGGAAATATTATGGAGCTGGATTTATCATCGTCCTGTTGATATACATTGTAATGTTTGTCTGTTTGAGCTTATATGCTTTTTTTTCGAACAATGTTGTCAGCCGGGGGCTTACGATTCCGCTCATGTGCATGTTGCCTTTGGGGTGGGTGTATTTGCTGATAAATTTCTATGAACAGATTTTGCAAGGGGCCGGCCAGATAAATTTATTGGCCCGCATGCGATTGGTTCCGTATATTGTTTATTTAATCATATTAGGAGCGATTTTTCTATTCAATCGGAACGGCATCGGGTTCAATGTAATTTGTGTGCTTTATCTCGCTTCTTTCGCAGTTACTCATTTATATATATTCTTTAAACTGAAACCAGATTTCTCTGGTGTGAAGGAGCAGTTATCGGAGATATGGACTGCAAATAAACAGTATGGATTTCACATATACATAGGGGCGTTATTTGCTGTCGGGGCAAGTAATTTGATGGGCGTTTTGATTTCGTATTTTGAAAGCGATAATACTCCGGTCGGGTTGTATAATATGGCATTACAGATATCCGCACCATTGAGTCTGATTCCGAATATAGTTGCTACGGTCATGTTCAAGCAATTCGCAAATTCGTCTAAAATAGCCAAGAATGTCGTATTGTCGATGTTGGGAATATCTGCATGCGCGTTCGTTTTCATTTCGGTTATTGCCGGCCCGTTTGTCAGAATAGTTTATGGTGAGGATTATCTGGGTGCGATACCTTTGGTAAAATACCTCTCTATAGGGGCGGTGTTATATGGTATAGCGGATTTTTACAATAGGTTTTTGTTATCTAAGGGACAGGGGAAACAGTTGCGGAATGCCTCTTTTTGCGTAGGTTCGTGTTTATTGATAAGCGGTGTATTGTTGACCAAATATTTCGGTGTTTCTGGTGCAGCTTGTGCGCGTATTATTTCGGGGACGGTATATGTGTTGGTAATTTGGTTTTACTATATGCGTATCGTTTCGGACAATAAGGGAAAAGCATTATAATGGGTTCGTGAAATGGAGTTTATTCTTACCATAGTCCTTTTTGTAGCGGGATTGATATTTAGAAAATCCAAATTCATCGCGTTTGCATTGTTCGTTTTGATGTGGACATTATGGGGATGGAATACCTGGAACGGGGATTATGACGCATATGCCAGCAGTTATCAAAATATTCAATATGCCGGCTATGAAATAGGGTATAAGACCTTATGTAATATAGGCAATCTTTTAGGATTGTCTTTTCAGGAGTTTCTTATAGCTTATTCGTTTATCGTACTCGGCATTATAGCGTATATTGTTTTTAAATATGTTCCCTGGCCGGCATTTGCCGCATCAGTTTATTTGTTGATATTTTTGCAGGAGTTTGTCTATGTACGTTATGCATTGGCTAACTCTTTGGCTGTGTTGGCTATATATGCCGGGATAACGCATCGGAACAAAAAGAGTTGGTATATAGGCGTTGTTTTACTTGCTGTTACAATTCATTATGCCGCATTGATCTACTTGATGTTTGTGCCTGCATTCAGGGGCGGTGTCCTTTCGTTAAGGAAGTCGGCCAAATATTTGATTCCGGCAGCGTTGGTTGTTCTTGTCGTGATGAATTTCTCGGAGTTGTTTTTAAACTCGTATATTTTGTATAAACTTTCTCGATATGCGGCGGAAGAACGTACTATTACCAACTCGGCCCTATTGTTGTTGTTTATCATTATCATGGTGATTGTGGTTTACAGCAAGGTTTTCAAGTCTAAAACGGTTGATATTCCGTATAAACATAAATTAGCGGTCAATGTCATTTATAATATAAATATTTTGTCCTTGCTATTGATAGTGGTATTTGCTTACGTACCGTATTACGCCAATAGATTTTTAAGGTATCTTTTCATTATAGATATGATTTTCTTTATCATAGCGGCATTTTATGCCGCCAAAGGGGTACAGCGTAGATATGCTGTCATATCTCTGATCGGATTGATATTGATTATCGGGTTGTTCTTGAGTATATCTACTGTAGAGTATACGGTAATACCTTTATATAAATGTAATCTTATATGGGGTAATGAGTTTTATATTCCGGAGTTGGTATGAGTATGAGAGAGAATCGTATCAGATGCGCATTGATTACTATGGCGCCGTTTCCGAAAGGAAATGTTTCCACTATCAGATTTTCAAGTTATCTTCGCCTTGTTGCTGAAGCGGGTGCAGATGTGCATATTTTTATAGTCTCTCCGACAAAAATGGCTGCCGTTAACCATAGCGTTGAGGGTGTTCATGATAATATGCACTATAAATATATGACTCGGATTACATGGAGAAATAATGCGAATCCGAATATAGTCGTAAAGTTGGCGTATTATGTGTGCGGCATATTCAAGTCTATGCATTACCTGCGGAAGTATAAGATAAATTGTATTATCTTATATCATCAGGATACATTCGCTTATCTTGCGTATTGGTTGTTTTGTAAAATCTTTGCAGTAGCGTATCTTACCGATAAGAGCGAGTTGCCGTATGGATACTACAAGATGTCGTCGATGCGGCAAAAATTTCATCGGTGGCAGTTAAAAGTTTTCGATGGATTTATAGTGATGACTAAGGCTCTTGAGAAGTTTTATGCCGGCGTGAAAGCCAAGTCGGCAACCACCTTTTTTCTTCCGATGACCATAAATCAGGATAGATATATGAATGTAAGGAAATGTATTCCTGAACATAAATATATAGCAGTGGTTTTCGGAACCCATAATCGTGACGGATTATATGAGAGTCTGGTTACGTATAATCATTACAGAAAGTTGGTAGGGGAAGGCGAGGCTTATAGATTGGTGCTTATCGGCGATTATGATAAATTACCTGTCAGGAAAGAGCTCGACGCGTATATCGAAGAAAATGGATTGGCCGATTTCGTGGACATCAGAGGTCTTTTACCTATAGATGAAGTGCCTCAGATATTGTTCAATGCCTCATGTCTGCTGACTACGCCGAACGAATATGTTTCCGGAGGGTTTCCAACCAAATTGGGTGAATACATGTTGTCGGGAGTGCCTATAGTCGCAACGGCGGCAGGAGAAATTCCTATGTATTTGGAACACGGAGTGCATGTTTTAATGGCGAAGCCTAAAGATTATCAAACATTGGCAGAATATATTTATCAATTGCAATCCGATCCGATAATGGCGGAAAATTTGGCGGCCAATGCAAGGGATTTGGTAAGTACTGTTTTCAATGCGGATACTTATGTGGAGTCGTTGATTGAGTATATGGGTAATATGATCGGACGAAAGAGACAAGGAGAATGGCTGTAATATTTCTACTTATATGAGCAAATTATTGTTATCAATAGATGATTGTGTCTTTAAACACAATGGAATATATTATGTAAAAAGCGTTGATGTCGCAGATTTGTTGTCTCGTTATGGAAGAGTTTTTGAACAGGTCCGTGTTGTTGCGCGTATAGTAGATAGCGATGAGTTATCCGATAATGCAATACTTATTGATGACAAATGTTTGGAAGTCTATGAAGTTCCATTATTCAAAGGTATAAAGCAGTATGTGTCCAGTTTTCCGATAATAAAGAAAAGATTGAGAAACGTAACCGACGGGTGTGATGCGTGTGTGTTGCGTATGCCTTCCAATCTCGGACATTTGGTATGGAAAAGAGTTGTGGCGGCAAAGATACCGTACGCCGTCGAAGTAGTATACGATTCTTATGGAGGATACCATTATCAAACTGGGTTATATCGTATTCTTGGTATGGTGATTCATAAAAATCTGCAAAGGACCTGTTTCGGTGCAGATGGAGTCGCATGCGTTACGGAGCGTTATCTTCAAAAATATTATTATACCAAGAAGTCTACCGGTTTTGCTTCTCATTATTCATCCATTTTTCTAGACAAATCGTTTTATAGCGCACCGCGTAATTGGGTTGCAAAGGAGGTTTATACCATAGCGCATATAGCCCAGCCTATTGTGGTTACTAATGGCAGAAAAGGTCATGTCGAAGTTATAAAAGCATTGGCTTTACTGAAACAGGAGGAATATAATGTGCGTGTAAGGTTTGCCGGACATGGTAATCCGGAGGAATTGCTGCATTTGAGAAATCTTGCGGAAAGGTTGGGGGTTGCCGATAGAGTGGAGTTTGTGGGATTACTTCCAAAACAAGAATTAAGAAAGTTGCTTCTGGAGTCGGATTTATATGTCATGCCGACCAGAGCGGAAGGACTTCCTCGTGCTATTATAGAGGCGATGGCCGTCGGATTGCCATGTATATCAACTCGTGTTTCCGGAAATCCCGAATTGTTGCAATCTCAGTATTTGTTGGATTATGATGATATACGAGGGCTGGCGGATACTATTAAAACATTTATAACCGATGCTCAGGCGTATGAAGAAGCAAGTAATTATAATTTCGCGAACAGTCTGAAATACGAACGGTCTATATTACAAAAACGGAGAGATGAATTTTATTCGAATTTAAAACGTTTAACGATAATATGATTATGGAATCACGTCCTTATCAAGTATGTACCAGATGTGTAATGGATACATCTGATGTAAATATCCATTTCGATGAACATGGCGTTTGTGACAGGTGCAACCAGTTTGAAACCGATATATTGCCGAAATGGAATTACGGATTAAACCATGAAAAGGAACTCGAAGAGATTGTCGCCAAGATAAAGGATCATGGCAAAGGGAAACCTTATGATTGTATTTTGGGACTTAGCGGCGGGTTCGACAGCTCTTATATGTTGCACTTCGCGATTAAAGAATTGGGGTTGCGTCCTTTGGTATTTCATGTAGATGCGGGTTGGAATACGCCTTTTGCCGTTGAGAATATTCAGAAGATGGTTTCTAAACTGGGCGTGGATTTGAAGGTGGAGAAAATCGCATGGGATGAAGTCCGTGATTTCCAGTTGGCCTTCTTTAAGTCCGGAGTACCTCATCTGGATATTCCTCAGGATAATGCTTTCGTATCGGTACTTGATAAGTATGCCCGTAAGTATGGAATTAAATATATTCTGAATGGAGGAAATATTTCGACCGAGGTTATAGTCAGTCCGAATTGTTGGGGATATTGGGGAACCGATAGCAGACATAATAAGGATATAATCAAACGCTTCGGTACTGTAGATATGAAATCGTATCCTTTTACAGGGATTCTGAAACGTAAGATATATATGCCTTATATTGCAGGTGTTAAGGTTGTGAAACTGTTGAATTATATTCCTTATATTAAGGCTGATGCGGAAAGGCTTTTAATGGAGGAATATGATTGGCAGCCTTATCCTCAAAAACATTTCGAATCCATAATGACAAAATTTCTTGAAGGGTATTGGTTGCCGACAAGATTTGGTTTCGATATAAGGCGACCGCAATTTTCCAGTTTGATTCTGACCGGACAAATGAGTCGTGAGGAAGCGCTGGAAAGATTGAGCCAACCTGCGATTCCCGAAGCCGAAGCGCAGCTGTTGTTCGATCAGGTTGCCTCGATGTTGGAGATAACTCCGGACGAATTGAGAGGTTATATGCAGCTTCCGTTGAAAAGCTATAAAGACTATAAGAATTCGGAACATCTGTTCAATGTCGGATCTAAAGTATTGTATAGATTGGGTATATATAAATTAATTCGTAAATAATTGATTTTATGAGTATCTTTAAAGATAAGGTATTGCTGTTGACCGGAGGTACGGGGTCGTTCGGAAATGCCGTGTTGAGGCGTTTTCTGGACAGCGATATAGCCGAGATCAGAATCTTCAGCAGGGACGAGAAAAAGCAGGACGATATGCGTCACAGGTTGCAGAGCCCAAAGGTGAAATTCTATATAGGAGACGTGCGGGATAAACGTTCTGTAGACGGAGCTATGCAGGGGGTGGATTATGTCTTTCACGCGGCGGCATTGAAACAGGTGCCTTCTTGTGAATTTTTTCCGATGCAGGCTGTCCGTACCAATGTGCTCGGTACCGAGAACGTTCTCGACTCGGCTATAGAACATGGGGTGAAAAATGTGGTCGTGTTGTCTACGGACAAGGCTGCGTATCCTATCAACGCAATGGGAATTTCGAAGGCCATGATGGAAAAAGTGGCTATAGCGAAAGGCCGTGCGTTGGGTGACAAGGGGACGACGACGATATGTTGTACCCGTTACGGCAATGTCATGGCGAGCCGCGGCAGTGTTATTCCGTTGTGGGTGGAGCAGATAAAGGCCGGAGGACCGGTAACTGTCACCGATCCGCATATGACGCGTTTTATGATGACGCTCGACGATGCCGTCGATTTGGTGCTCTATGCATTCCAGCACGGTCGTAACGGCGATCTTTTCGTGCAGAAAGCTCCGGCAGCCACTCTGTCGGTATTGGCCGATGCCTTGAAAGAGTTGTACCGTTCCGAAGCCGAGGTCAAGGTTATCGGAACTCGTCATGGCGAGAAACTCTACGAGACGCTCGTAACGCGTGAGGAGATGGCCAAAGCGCAGGATATGGGGGATTATTACCGTATCCCGTGCGATACGCGAGATTTGAATTACGACAAGTATTTCATCGAAGGCAACGAGGAGATTTCCCGCATAGAAGATTATCATTCGCATAATACGCGCAGGCTCGATGTCGCAGGCATGAAGGAGTTGCTGTTGAGGCTGCGTTTCATCCGTGAAGACCTCGGACTGCAATCTGTAGAGGTGGCGTCCGAAATCAAGTGCGAATAAAGTGTGAAAAGTCGTAGCGATCGGAGCATGTGTTCGGTACTGTCGGCTGTAGTATTCATGCGAGCGGCTGCGATGGAATACAAAGGTCGGCATGCATACGATGATGTGGCGTCGCTCGGTCTTGCGGTTGTGTGAGTTAGGTTGTCGGGCCGTATGGTTCAGAGCCTGTCGCATGATGACTATTGTAAAAATTGATAGATTGGGAATAGTGTTATGTTACGCGTAGGTATTACCGGTCAGGCCGGTTTTGTGGGAACACACCTGTATAATACTCTCGGACTGTATCCGGATAAGTATGTGCGTGTTCCGTTCGAGGATTCGTTTTATGATTCGGCCGACAGGTTGAGGGCGTTTGTGAGGGAGTGCGACGTTATAGTGCATCTTGCGGCAGTCAACCGTCATCCGGACGCTAAGGTGCTGTATGATACGAATATTCGTCTCGTGCGCGATTTGATTGCAGCCATGGAGGTCGAAGATGTACGGCCGCACGTGTTATTCTCGTCCTCTACTCAGGAGGAGAGGGATAACGATTACGGACGCAGCAAACGCGAGGGACGTGCCATGTTCGAGGAGTGGGCACAGCGTGTTGGCGCCGCTTTCACGGGTATGGTGGTTCCGAACGTTTACGGGCCGTTCGGCCGTCCTGAGTATAATTCGTTCATTGCTACGTTTGCCAATCGTCTGACACACGGGGAGCGTCCTGAAATCTTGCAGGATTCGGCCGTAAGGCTCATATATGTCGGATCGTTGGTCGGACATATTCTCGAAACGATAGATTTCGTTGCCGCCGCCGGCTGTACGCGAATAGTCCGTGACGAGGTGCCTTACGATTTCGAACGTACCGTAAGCGATATTCTGAAACTTTTCGAGAATTTCAGGGAGCTGTATCTGGAGCAGGGGATAATACCTTGCTTGAAGGATCGTAACGAAATCAATCTGTTCAATACTTTCCGGAGTTATATAGAGCCGTCTTCGCGTTTTCCGGTGGCGTTGACGAAGCATGCCGATTCGAGAGGGGTATTCGTGGAGACCGTTCGTCTCGGCGTAGGAGGGCAGGTGAGCTTTTCGACGACGGTGCCGGGAATAACGCGCGGCAACCATTACCATACTCGCAAGATAGAACGGTTTACCGTAATCCGCGGCAAGGCACGCATACAGCTTCGACGTATAGGAACGGAAGAGGTACTGAATTTTTATCTCGACGGGCAGGAGCCTTCGTATGTCGATATGCCTGTATGGTATACGCATAATATCACCAATGTGGGCGACGAAGAACTGTATACCCAGTTCTGGATCAACGAATGGTACGATCCCGCTGACGGAGATACTTATTTCGAACCAGTGGATCCGATGGAAAACTATATAGTCAAAATATAGATTATGCTGTTTACATCACTGTCATTTTTGCTTTTTTTCCCTACGGTATGTATTCTGTATTATTGCATGCCGCATAAGGTCAGATGGATTTTCCTGTTGTTGGCCAGCTATTATTTTTATATAAATTGGCAACCTGTTTATGCATTGATTCTTCTTGTTACTACCGGTGTAACGTATGTGTGCGGAAGAGTCTTGGGTGAAAGACAATTATCCTCTGTAGGACGAAAAGCCGTATTGGCTGTCGGGTGTATAATACCGCTGGGATTCCTATTCGTCTTCAAGTATTATGATTTTCTGACACGAACTATTTTCGATGTGCTCGATAATGTGGGGGTCAGATGGCCTTTGCCGGAAATGAGACTTCTTTTGCCTATAGGAATCTCATTTTATACGTTTATGGCGGTAGGATACGTGGTTGACGTATATAGAGGAACTGTAAAGGCGGAAAAGTCTTTGGGGTTGTACGCATTGTTCGTGTCTTTTTTCCCGCAGGTTACTTCCGGCCCTATAGGACGGGCGGGAGAGCTTATACCTCAGTTGAAAAGTCCGCAATATTTGAAATACGACAATGTTATTTGTGGCCTGAAACAGATGCTGTGGGGGTATTTCATGAAGTTATGCGTGTCCGACAGGTTGGCTATATACGTGGATGCGGTATATGGCAATATTGCACATCATAATGGAACGAGTATCTTACTTGCGTCATTGTTGTATACGTTTCAGATTTATGCGGATTTTGCCGGTTATTCGCTTATTGCGATAGGTGCTGCGCGAATCATGGGCATACGATTGGCGGAGAATTTCAGACGACCATACTTTTCCAAGAACATAAAAGAGTTTTGGGGACGTTGGCACATAACGTTATCTCATTGGTTTCGGGATTATGTGTATATTCCCTTAGGAGGTAATCGGGTTTCATTGGGACGGCATTTGTCTAATTTGATGATTACTTTCCTGTTGAGCGGTTTGTGGCATGGCGCCGAATGGAACTTTATTTTATGGGGGGGGTGCACGGAGTATTCTTGATTGTCAATGCGTTATGGCGGAAATATAAACCATTGGTTAAGGTGTGGCATGCGCCTGATATTGTAAATATTTTTGTGACATTCGTTTGTGTGAGCTTTGCATGGATTTTTTTCCGGATTCCGGAATTGTCTACAGCATGGACTGCGATTAAAAGTATATTTACTTCGTTCGGTATGCCGTTTGTCAATATGTCTGTGTTTATTATGGGAGGATTTTCGTTGTTACTGCTTGTAATAAAGGATTTGCGTGATGAGTATGGATGGGGACGAAAATTGTTGACCCCGTCTGGTTTCATGATGAATAATATTTCCGTAGTAGCATTGACTGCATATATTTTGTTGTTCGGAGTACTTGACGGTGGCCAATTTATATATTTCCAATTTTGATTATGAAATCTGAGATAAGCAAGATATTGGGCAGTATCTTTATCATCGGCATAATGTTGATGGGAATTGACTGGGTTTTCGGACGTGTGGCCGACCATTTCTTTATCGGAAGCAGAGGGTCGAAAGTGGAATATTGTATGTCCGGAGGGGTAGATGCGGATTTGGTCGTGCTGGGTTCTTCCAGAGCGCACCATCATTATGACACTAAGTTTATTACAGACAGTCTGCATATACAGGCATTCAATGCCGGGTTTGACGGACGTGGGTTGACCGCGCATTTGTGTCTGTTGCAGGCGATATATGAAAATGCAACTCCGCGTATCGTAGTTTTGGAACTGTTGCCTGACGATCTTTCCGGTACCCTTAATAATCGGGTTGATCTTTTGAAGCGGTATTATCGGGTAAACGATGAGGTACGGTCTGTAATGGATATGGTAGACAATTCAAATAAGCTTTTGACGTACTTTTCATTGTATCGGTATAATTCGGAGTTGCTGAAGGCGGTAGAGGAGTATATGTTTCCATATACCAATGCCGATGATGGGTATGCGCCTCTGGATGCCGTATATGACGAAAATCTGGCAGTTACGCCGCAAACATTGGACGATAGGGTTGATCCTGTAGCTTTGTCCTGTTTGGAACAAATCGTCGAGTTGGCTGAAGAACATGGTACCGAGTTGGTTGTGGCAATATCGCCAGAATTGTTCGAACGTGTCGAGAGTTCTCCGGTCGAGGAGTATTGTAGTATATATGGTGTGCCGTTTATTGATAATTCTGCGCTTTCAGAATTTCGTATGCATACGGAGTGGTTCAACGATGCGTGGCATATGAATAGGACGGGCGCGCGATATTATACGGAATTATTTATTTCGCAGTTGCAAAAATTAGATTTAATATAAAATGAGCAGATTACGTCTGATGACGATAGTGGGCACCCGTCCGGAGATTATCCGTTTGTCGGAGACTATAAAAAGGTGCGACAGGTATTTCGATCAGATACTTGTACATACGGGACAGAATTGGGACTATAACCTGAACGAAGTCTTTTTCCGCGATCTGTCGCTGCGGCAGCCGGATTATTATCTCGATGCCGTGGGCGGTAATCTCGGTGAAACCATAGGGAACATAATATCCAAGTCTTATGCTCTTATGGCAGATCTTAAACCGGATGCCGTGCTTGTTCTCGGGGATACCAATTCTTGCTTGAGCGTGATAGGCGCCAAACGCCTGCATATTCCTATTTTCCATATGGAGGCCGGTAACCGTTGTTTTGACGAGTGTCTGCCGGAGGAGACCAACCGCCGGATAGTCGATGTGACGGCCGACGTGAATATGTGCTATTCGGAACATGCCCGCCGTTATCTGAATGCGGCCGGAACACCGCGGGAAAGGACCTATGTGGTCGGG
The DNA here is from genome assembly GCA_947852905.1 of uncultured Tidjanibacter sp. Taxonomy (GTDB): domain Bacteria; phylum Bacteroidota; class Bacteroidia; order Bacteroidales; family Rikenellaceae; genus Tidjanibacter. The sequence continues at coordinate 90,780 of CANTVF010000001.1, forward strand.
TCGCCTATGGCCGAGGTTTTGCACGCCAATCTGAAGCAAATAGAAGAGAGCGATATTCTGGCCAGACTGGGTCTGGTACGCGGAGGTTATATATTGTTGTCGGCTCACAGGGAGGAGAATATAGATACCGAGCGCAATTTCTTCAGTCTTATGAATGCTGTCAATGCGATGGCACAGAAGTATGACATGCCTATCCTGTATTCGTGTCATCCGCGGTCGCGTAAATTTATCGAACAGAGGGGATTCCGTTTCGACAGTCGTGTGATACGGCACGATCCTATGGGATTCCACGACTACAACAATCTTCAGATGAACGCTTTTGCGGTAGTGTCCGATTCCGGTACATTGCCCGAGGAGAGCAGTTTTTTCCAGTCGATAGGGAAACCGTTTCCGGCTGTCTGCATAAGGACCTCTACGGAGCGTCCTGAAGCATTGGACAAAGGCGATTTCATTCTTGCCGGAATTACGGAAAAAGAGGTGTTGCAGGCCGTGGATACGGCCGTGTCGATGAATCGCGATGGTGCATACGGTATCCCGGTGCCTGATTATACGGATGAGAACGTTTCCGTCAAGGTAGTGAAACTTATACAGTCATACACCGGTATAGTCAACAGAATGGTGTGGCGAAAAGATGTTTGATGTGTGGATGCACATTTAAATAATAGCATTATATTATGGATATATTGTTTTTGATGCTTAGCATGCCTGAGGGCGCTTCATCGGATATGTATGTGGATTTGGCGGAAGAATTCCGCGACCATGGACATAATGTCACTATTATGGCACCGCATACGATACCGGATAAGGATACTGTGGTTGTAAACGAACGTGGAATGAAAGTCGTACGCGTTCGTGCAAAACAGACGCAAGGCGTCAAGAATATGTTCAAGAAAGGTATCGCCTTGGCATTGTTGCCTTACTATTTCAGAAAGGCATATGACAGGTTTCTGGCAAATGAGAAATTCGATTGGATTTTCATGCCTACGCCTCCGATAACCTTGATAGATTTTGTCTCTTTTGTGAAAAGTAGGACGCATGCGAAATTTTATTTGATATTGCGCGATATACATCCTCAGAGCGCTGCGAGTATCGGGTTGATCAAATATCGTTGGATGTATGATTATCTTGACAAACGTGCTCGGAAAGGGTATGCAATCGCGGATCGTATCGGGTGTATGTCGCAAGGGAATATAGATTTTGTTGCCCGTACTTATCCGCAGTTGGATCGCAGTAAACTGGTTATTTTGTTGAATTGGCAGAAAGATACCGGTACGCCTGATACGGCTGTTACCGATATAAGGGACAAATATGGGCTTTCTGATCGGTTTCTGGTCCTTTTCGGGGGTACTATAGGTCTGGGACAGCGTATAGAAAATATAATTTCTCTTGCAAGGCATTATCGCGATCATGAAGATATCGTTTTCGTTATCATAGGCAAGGGAGTGCAAAAGGATCGTTTGGAACGCTTGGCGGCGGAGAGTGGGCTGGAAAATATAAGGTTTATCAATTTCCTGCCCAGAAACGAATATCTCGATTTCGTGAGGTCTGTGGATATGGGATTGATATCTATCAATGAGAATTACAAGGTCCCTACGTGTCCTTCTAAGGCCGTATCCTATATGGCTTTGAAAATTCCTATTTTTGCCATGATAAATCCGGGCAGCGACTATGGCGATATGATCGAAAAGGCCGGGGCAGGATATTGGACGGTAGGCGGAGATGCCATAGATTTCAGAAAATTCGATGCCATATACGCGGATAAGAATCTTAGAAAGACTATGGGAGAATGCGGTTATGCGTTCTACAGTAATAATCTGACGTCTTTGAATGCGTATTCAACGATAATGGAACAGATATATGGGGGATCGGCAATTTAGTTCGGCGTATCGGTTCTTGAAAAAAATAGGGCTGAATTATCCGGAACAGGAGTATGGGCATGTCTCTTTTGGCCAAATCTTTAAAAAGACGTTTAAAACATACAGGGATGCTTTTCTGTTGCGTCATATAATGAATTCAGCGTTATTGTCTCCGTTGTTGCCGAGGAAGATAAGACCATGGGTTCTGAGAAAAATAGGTTGCCATGTAGGTAAGGATGTGTTTATAGGTGCCGAGATTTATGTGGATTCGGGGCATGCTGACCTGATATATATAGAAGATCATGCGCATGTAACGGCTCGCACGGTATTGTTGTGTCACAAAAGGGATTTGACAGACTATTGTGTCGGGGACGATTATGCAGCGTTAGCTTATAAAACCGGAGAAATACATTTGTGTAAAGGATGTTCTACCGGGACTGCTACTTTGATAATGCCGGGAGTGACTATCGGTGAAGGGGCTATCGTTGGTGCGGGATCGTTGGTGACCAAAGATATTCCGGCATGGACCATTGCTACCGGTCGTCCGGCTAAAGTGGTGAAAAAAATTCCGAACAGAGAGAACTATGAACGTACTGACATTTGATATCGAAGAGTGGTACATAGAGAGAGAATATCATGGAGATAGAATCGAACAGTATCGTAAATTCGATTCGCTTTTAGATAGGCTTCTCGATGAACTGGATGAGCTGGGGATAAAGGCTACGTTTTTCTGTCTTGGAGAAATGGCCAGATATTTTCCCGCGGTGGTTTCCAGAATAAACGATCGAGGGCATGAAATCGGGTGTCATTCCAATAGACACGACTGGCTTACGAAATTGTCCAGAGCGGAATTGGCGGCAGATACAGAAGCGGCGATATGCGCTTTGGAAGATCTGACAGGACGTAAGGTCGTGAGCTATCGGGCACCGGCATTTTCTGTCTGCAAGGATAACGCATGGGCACTGGAGGTTTTGGCAAGTTGCGGTATCCGGAACGATGCTTCCATATTTCCAGCGGCGAGAGACTTCGGCGGATTTCCTGATTTTGCATATAACGAACCTGTTACAATAAATACAGGCGGATTTACGATCAGGGAATTTCCGATTAGTCCTGCTGATGTGATCGGTAAAAAAATCGCGTTTTCCGGAGGCGGATATTTTCGGTTGTTTCCGTTGGGCATTATAAACAGGTTCATGCGGAGAATGGATTATGTCATGTTATATTTTCATATCGGCGATTTGTCGGATGAAACTAAGAGTTTTATGAGTCGTACGGAATACGAGGAATATTTTAAGGAAAACGGCTCATTTAAAAACAGGGCAGTCAGATATTTTAAAGCCAATACGGGTACTCGCGGAGCAATGGACAAGTTGGGACGGTTATTGCATAGTCATGCCTATTGTAATCTGGCGGAGGCCAATAGTATTATAGATTGGGGTAGTCGGCCTGTAATTGAACTATAAGCAGATGTACAAACATTTCTTCAAACGTTTTTTCGATTTCTGGATATCGTTGATAGCATTGGTGTGTTTGAGTCCGTTGCTATTGGCGGTTACCGTTTGGTTGACTGTGGCCAATAAGGGTGCGGGGGCTTTTTTCCTGCAACCTCGTCCGGGACGAAACGGCAGGATATTCAAAGTTATCAAATTCAAATCCATGACCGATGAGCGCGGCAGCGACGGTGAATTATTGTCCGATGCCGAGCGATTGACCAGAGCTGGGCGTTTCGTGAGATCCACTTCTATCGACGAGTTGCCGCAACTCATCAACGTGCTTAAAGGCGATATGGCTATAGTTGGGCCGAGGCCGTTACTCGTTCAATATTTGCCTTTATATACCGAACGGCAAGCGCGTCGTCATGAAGTCCGTCCGGGGGTTACCGGCTGGGCGCAGGTCAATGGTAGGAATGCGATATCGTGGAAACAGAAATTTGAGTACGATGTATGGTATGTCGATCATGTTTCTCTTAAAACAGATTTAAAGGTTATTTTTCTTACGATAAAGAAGGTTATAAAACGAGAGGATATTTCGCAAGAGGGGTGTGCTACGATGGAATTTTTTACAGGAGATAATTGAGAGGATATGGTTGCGAATTTTAATAATATATTGATAACGTCGGCTGGTAAACGCGTATCATTGGTCGAACAGTTTATCGCTGTATTGAGATCGATTGTTCCCGAGGCGAGAGTGTATACTACGGACATGAATCCAGATATGGCTCCTGCGTGCATTAAATCTGATGGTTGCTTTAAGGTGTCACGCGTTACCGCTCCGGGTTATATCAATGAATTATTGGATATTTGCATTAGAAGTAAAATAAAAATTGTCATACCTACCATAGATACGGAATTGTCCGTATTGGCAGCTAATAAGCAGTTGTTCCTTGATAAAGGGATAAATATTGTTGTGTCTGATATTTCATTCATAACATTGTGTCGGGATAAACGTTTTACGAGCGATTTTTTACTATCTCATGATATTAAGGTTCCGGCATCTATAGACAAGTATAATCCTTCTTTTCCTATGTTCGCAAAACCTTATGATGGATCGCTGAGTCAGAATCTGCATGTGATCCGTTGCAGGGAAGAGTTGACTCCGGAAATTCTTGATGATCCGAAGTTGATTTTCATGGAGTATATAGATAAGTCCGAATATAAAGAATTTACGGTCGATTTATATTATGGGAAAGATAATAAGGTCAAAGCGATTGTTCCGAGAGAACGTATAGAGATTCGTGCGGGAGAAATAAATAAGGGAATTACCCGTAAGAATTATTTGGTCTCTTTTTTGAAGAATCGACTCGAATATCTGCAAGGGGTAGTGGGATGTATTTGTATTCAGTTGTTTTATAGGGAATCTGATAATGATGTTATAGGTATTGAGATAAATCCTCGTTTCGGAGGTGGATACCCGTTATCTTATTATGCAAAAGCAGATTATATCAGCAATATTATTAAAGAGTATATTTTGGGAGAATCCTTGGAGTATTCGGATTCATGGCTGGATAATACATTAATGTTGCGTTACGATGCGGAGGTTATAGTGTATGCGGAATAATAAATTGATAGTATTCGATTTGGATGATACGTTATATAACGAAGTGGATTTTCTTTATTCTGCATACGAAGAAATAGCAAAAAGTATAGACGTGTCGCATTGGGAGTCGTTGTTGGGAATGATGTTGGAAATGTGGCGTAAGGGCGATGATGTATTTCTGAATTTGGAAAATTTGTATCCTCATGTTGCTACAAAGCCGTCTTTATTGTCTATGTACAGAAGTCATAAACCTACTATCGTTTTATCGGAAACCGCAAAAATGGTTTTATCGGATTTGCGTCAGCGGGAGATACCTATGGGAATAATTACAGACGGTCGTTCCGTAACTCAACGTAACAAATATCTCGCATTGGGATTATATGAATATATACCGGAACATAATTTGATAATTTCCGAGGAAACAGGTCGCTCGAAATTAGAGCCGTTTAATTTTCTTATTTTTATGAACCGTTATCCAACGTTCGATTATATTTATGTCGGTGATAATCCGTGCAAAGATTTTGTTGTGGCCAATCGACTGGAATGGAAAACTTTTGGGTTGAAAGATACAGGACGTAATATTCATTCTCAGGCGGAGCCGGTAGACGTGGATTTTAGACCTCGATATTGGTTGGATTCGATTGAAGGTATATTGGGGTATCTTGATTAAGATGTAATTTAATTTTATGATATTTTTATGAATGACAGAATTTACCTTTCGCTGGCCCATATGGGGGGACGGGAACAGGAATTTATAAAGGAGGCTTTCGATACTAATTGGGTGGTGCCGTTGGGACCGAATGTGAATGCTTTCGAGCAGGCGCTCGCCGAGTATGTAGGCGAGGGACGTCATGTGGTGGCATTGTCAGCCGGTACTGCGGCCGTTCATTTGGGTTTGTTGCAGCTCGGGGTGCAGCCCGGAGACGAGGTGATTTGCCAGTCGTTTACTTTCGCGGCGTCTGCCAATCCGGTAACTTATCTCGGCGGAGTACCTGTTTTCGTTGACAGCGAGCCTGATACGTGGAATATGTCGCCGGAATTTCTCGAAAAGGCTATTTTGGACCGTAAAGCCCGAACAGGTAAATATCCTAAGGCTATAATTCCCGTTCACCTTTACGGAATGCCGGCTAAGATGGATGAAATTTGCGCTATTGCAGCCAAATACGCTATTCCTGTTCTGGAAGATGCGGCCGAGGCCATAGGGTCGGAGTATAAGGGACGTAAATGCGGAACTTTCGGCGAGTTCGGTGTGTTGAGTTTCAACGGTAACAAGATGATAACCACTTCCGGTGGAGGCGCGTTGGTATGCCGTACCGAAGAGGAGGCCAAGCGTACCGTGTTCTATGCTACGCAGGCACGTGAGAATCGTCCGTATTACTATCATGAACATATCGGATATAATTACCGTATGTCTAACATATGTGCCGGTATAGGCCGCGGGCAGATGCTCGTATTGCAGGAGCATGTAGAGCGTCGCAGGGCTATACATTCATTGTATAAAGAATTGTTCGGCGGTATGGCCGGTATAAGCGTGAAATCGGCCCCTTCGGCGGATTTCGACTCCAATTACTGGTTGACATGCATAGAGGTCGATCCGCGGGTGTGCGGCAAGAGTGCGGACGATATACGGGTTTATCTTGAATCTCAGAATATAGAGTCGCGATTGTTATGGCGTCCGATGCATATGCAACCGGTGTATGCGTCCAATCCGTATTATGGCCAAGATGTCGCTGAAACAGCCTTTAATCGAGGATTATGTCTGCCTTCGGGATCGTCTTTGTCCGATGAACAGATCAGACTGGTCGCTGACAGGATCAAGGAGTTTGTAACGGCGGATTGACGATCAGCCTCTTTGCAACCGCAACGATGTCGTGTTGAAAGATATGCTATGTGTTGGAGAATTGCCTCCTTCACGTTTTGCACATGAAAAGTAAATAATATATTACGGTATTGTATCCCCGATTGGAATAGGGCTGCTCGCAATACCGAGATATTCGTCCGAAAAAACACCCCGGAACCGCAATGTTTCCGGGGTGTTTTCTATGTGAATGCATTGTGCGGGATGGTTATGCCCCTTTAGAGGTCATTATGTCGAGTATGAGTTTGTCCGTTTGGGTCATACCTTCGCGGCCGATGCGTGTGAGGTTGAGTATTGAGCGGTCGACGTCTTCGTCAATTATGCCCTCGGCTGCCGTAACGCATTTGTGTTCCATGGCGAGCAGGGCAGACAGTACTGCCGTAGATATGCCGCTCGAAACCTTGAGCGAACAACTCGGTTTGGCACCGTCGCATATTATACCCGTAATGTTGGCTATCATGTTTTTCACGGCGAACGTTACTTCCTCGTATCCGCCGCCCATGAGGTAGGTGATGCCGCAGCTCGATCCCGTAGCGGCAACGACGCAACCGCAGAGTGCGGAAAGACGACCGAGACTCTGTTTTATGTATATGACTGTCAGACTGCTGAGTATGAGCGCACGGACGGTTTGTTCTCGTGAAGCGCCCGTCTGTTCGGCATATACGACTACCGGTACGGTCGACGATATGCCTTGGTTACCGCTGCCGGAGTTGCTCATCACGGGAATCATTGCACCGCTCATGCGTGCGTCGCATGCACCGGAAGTGTAGGACAATATGCGCGACAGTATTCCGTCACCCATTACCTTGCGCTCCGCTTCGCCTTGCAGTACCCGGCCGAGCGAATGGCCGAAGTCGCCCTTGAACGACATTTCGGCAGCGTTCTTGTTCATCTCGGCGGCCTTGAGGATAAACTCCAGTTCCTCTATGGGTGCCGTGGTAGCGAAGTCGAACACCCGGCGCAGCGATAACGGACAGTCGTCTCCAGCACCCGATGCTCCGCCCTGCTTGCCGGCTTCCATTATCACTTCTCCGTTGCGCTCTATGCGTGTGAAGTGCGTATGGCTGCCTTCTATTACTGTAACCGCCTTATCGTCGCCGGCGGTAGCTTCCACTTCTATATAGAGGATGTCGCAGTTGCCTTTTTTCAATCCTATCGAAATGGCTCCCGTATCCATGTAGCGGCGCCCTTCCTCCACATCGGCCGGCTTCACGTCGCGCAGCACTTCCAGTCCGTATTCCGACTTGCCGAACAGTCCGCCGAGCGCTATGGCTATCGGCAGACCTATCATGCCGCCCGTGCCGGGAATACCTACGCCCATGGCGTTTTTCAATATGTTCGCGCTCAGGGATACCGTTATGCGTTCGGGACGACGGCCGAGCGTTTCCGCTGCACGTGCCGTACAGAGCGATACCGCGATAGGCTCCGTGCAACCTATTGCCGGAACTACCTCCCTGTTGATGAGGTCTATGATAGACTGACGTTCTGTTTTGGAGATATTACAAGCCATTTCTTCACAATTTTTCAGATGCGCAAATATAGCCATTTTTTTGTTGTCGCTTCGTCACGCGGGTATGCTTATTTGATCGTAGCCATGAAGATGTGAATAGTGGCGACGGAGGCGTGTTGCTGTCGGAGTATGTTAAACCTAGGCATCGTTTTGCACGTGTCTGTAAAAACGGTAACTTTGAAAATCGATGTGCGTTTTCGTGTGAGGCGATATCGGATTTCGGAGTAACTGAATGTCGTTTTTTGATTTTTCAAATATATGAAAAGAATAGCTTTGGCGTTGGTCTTGTCGGTTTGTACCTTTTCGTCGCAGTTGTGCGGACAGGATTTCGTGCCACGCCCCGTGAGTGTCGAGGAGCGTGAAGGTTTTTTCCGTCTGCCGACCATTCTGCGTATATATTATTCGCCGCAGGTCGCGCCTCTCGCTGATTATCTGGAGGCGGAACTCCGACGTTCGTACCGTTTCGATGCGGTGCGCAAGACCGAGAGCGACAGGTTGCCTTCCGATACCAAAGGAATAATACAGATATATGTCGATTCCGAATCGGGATTGCCGGCCGAGGGGTATTGGCTGAATGTCTCCGGCCGCGATATACTGATCGCCGGAGCGGATTACGGCGGAGTGTTCAACGGTATACAGACGTTGTTGCAGATGCTCCCCGATGCTCCACCGTTCTGCGACGACTGCAAGAGCGTCGATATTCCCGTAAAATGTATAAATATAACCGACTATCCGCGTTTTGAGTATCGCGGCATGATGCTGGATGTGGCGCGGACGTTCGTTCCGAAAGAGACCGTCATGCGTTATATAGACAATTTGTCCCGGCATAAGATCAATCGGTTTCACTGGCATCTGGCCAATGACGAGGGGTGGCGCATAGAGATAAAGAGCCATCCCGAACTGGCTGAGGTCGGCGGTTTCCGGGGCGGAGATTCGCCGATCAGACCCGTATACGGTGCATGGAAAGAGAAGTACGGCGGGTATTATACGCAGGAGGATATCCGTGAAATAGTCGCTTATGCCGCAGTCCGGAATGTCGAGATTATTCCGGAGATAGATTTGCCGGGACACAGCCGTGCCGTTGCGCGTGTCGTGCCCGATATATTGTGTGACGGAGAGGCGGATACTGTCGCAACGAACGGTTACGACGCCCGTAACGTATGGTGCGTGTCGCGTGAGGAGAATTACGAACTGTTGGACGATATACTGTCGGAAATATCCGCGTTGTTTCCTTCGCGATATATCCATATAGGTGGCGATGAAGTCGATTATGGCCAGTGGCGGCGTTGTCCTCATTGCCGGGAACTTATGGCGTCTTGCGGTTTTTCGGAACCGGAGCAGTTGGAGGCGTTGTTCGTGGAGCGTGTGTGCGATATATTGGCACGGTACGGTAAATGCGCTGCCGTATGGAACGAGGCTGCGGAGGCGGGACGATTGCCGTCCGATGTGCGTGTGCACGGTTGGGAAAGTGTGGATGCAGCCTGTCGTGCAGCCCGTGCCGGATACGCTACAGTGGTCATGCCTTCATCGTGGTTTTATTTCGATATGAAGTATACGGCTGCGGAACCGGGATTGCGCTGGGCCGGATTGGTGCCGACGGAAAAGGTATATTCTTTCGATCCGCGGCAGTCGGGACTGTCGACCGAGGAAATGCGGAATGTGGTCGGTGTGGAGGGCGCTCTGTGGCATGAACTCGGACTTCTGGGCGGGGCTACGTATATAGACCGTCAGTCCTATCCGCGTGTGTGCGCATTGGCAGAGGTGGCGTGGACACCGCAGGAGCAACGCGACTGGGTTGATTTCGAATGCCGCATGGAACGAACGCATTATGCGCGTCTGAGCCGCATGGGGATACGATACCGCATAGAGCCTGCCGTACAGGAGACGCAAGTCGAGGTCTATATAACGCCTGAGTTTGCGGTCGAAAGTTCATTGAGGGCACGTACCGCCAACCCTTTCTCTATTCTGACGGATTACCGTTGGGGGCGTCAGGCACGTACTACGCGCGGAGCCCGTCCGGGGGATTACGTTTTGTTCGTGTTCGCTGCGCCGGTCGATTGCAGGAGCATCGAGATAGTAACCGGATTCAGCGACCTGCCGCGCTGTTTGTTCGTGGAGGGGTATGCGGAGGTGGCTTACGAGCATGAACCGGACCGTTTCGTCCGGATAGGCGAATTGGAAAACGGTCGTATAACGATTCGGCCGGCCGTTCCGATCGTTGCGGTCAGGATCGTCAGTACAGGTACTCCTACCGGCGACGAAAGCGTGATATTCCAACCTCTGAAGATAGTGGCCCGCTGAGTTGTGACAGGCTGCTCATTTATATGGTGTCGCGGATGTCGCATGGATTTGGATTTTCGGCATACGGAGCGGATTCATATATTTGACGGGATATGGTGCCCATGGAGAACTGTCTTGTTTTAGTACGGTATTGTGTCGGGAGATGCAGTGTATACGTATGTGTTTGAAAAATCGGCGAATCTGAATTGAGAGGATGATGAGTAGGGGATTAAAAAATACCATGTTGGTAGTAACCGATATGGATAAATCGGTCGACTTTTATAAAAAAGTTTTCGGACTCCGTGTCGTTATGGATTTTGGAGCGAACAAAACTTTGACCGGTGGCTTGGCTTTACAGACCGTCGAAACGTACAGGGAATTTATAGGAACAAGCGAAATCGCTTTTGGGGGCAATAATTTTGAAATTTACTTTGAAGAAGATGATTTTGACGGTTTCACGAGTAAACTGGAAGATTATGATGTCGAATATGTCCACCCTGTAAAAGAACATTCATGGGGACAACGTGTAGTCCGTTTCTATGATCCCGACAAACATATTATTGAGGTCGGTGAAAATATGAAGACAGTCTGTAAGCGTTTCTTGGATAGCGGAATGACGTCGGAACAAGTTGCCGAGCGCATGGATGTGCCTTTGAAATTTGTAGACAGTTGTAAAGGTTTGTAGACGATTCCCGTCTATATCGGCGATAATAAAATTCGGAGCGTTATCGGATAACGGTTGTCGAAAATGAGATTGATTTTGCGAACGTGAATAGACCATTCGAAGATTCGTTGTTTGTGCTAATTGTCGTTGTATTTACTGCATTGATTTGGGAGTGGAGTTCATTATAGTGACGGGCGGTGATCCTGCGCGGAGAGTTCATTACGTTGTGGAAAAACTGCGTATAACACTGTCACGATTGTCCGGTTATGGTAATGTAGCGAGACGGAATTAGGGTTGTCGCCGGACGAATGCTGTTCGGGCAAGGAGATCGGAAGAGGCAAATTTTCGGATGTTGCGTTCAGCGGGTGGGATTCCGATGGTTGTAAGCGACGGACGGAGCGAGGTCTCCGCATGGAGAATACTTTATGATTTCCGCAATTTGAACTTGCATCGGAATCCGTAATGTGAAAGAGATGCCATTAAGTTTTGGATGATACTGCTTTGATATGGCCGAGAGGGTTAAATGCCGATACGCAAGTTTGTGACGATATTGCGGTTGCCGGAAATGTCTGTACGTAAGTAGATGTCGGAAGTCGATATGTCTTCATTTCTATATGAAATTGAATTACATCTTTTCCGGAAAGTCGCGGGTTACGTTATAGAAACCGGCAATACGAAAACAATGTCGGGTGGTATCTTATTTTTTCTAGTGCAAATAGAAATGTTATAAATACTATAAAATTTGGGACGCATGTGTGCGTCCCAAACAATTAATTAACCTCGACGTATCGGGATGAACTTGGTTTTTGTTACCGTTTTTCCCGGTCTAGAAACAATTGTGCGAATATGTACACCATTATTGGTGGCAGTAGCAGTAGTTCGCACTGTCGTTCTGATTATTTTCATAATTTATAATATGAAAAGTTATAGGAGAGTTTCCCGCCGGTTTAAAAATATTTTAGTATTTTTGCGCTGTGTGGACGTTAAATAGTAAAAGTATTATTTAAGCCCGGGCCGTGTAGCATTCTCCATAATCGCTATTCGGCTTTTTTATTTCTTTTCTTTATATCTCTTCGCGTTAGCTTGTATATAGTCTGCTCGCCGTTTTGAATTGGTGTGATGTCAAATATAGTTCTTTTATAATCATCATTGTAATCTATTCCTAAATCATCTAAAAGGCTTGTTATTTTAACATAGTAATAATTGCCAGCCTTTGCTATATTAAAGGTTACATCACTCGGCTCAGACATTTTAATCATGTAAATATGCTTGTCTGTTGTCGAACTTTTGTCCTTTGCAAATGCACACCAACTCCATTCCGATAATTTCATTAATTCGTCAGCTGATGCAGAAAATCCTGCTTTCCCGTTTTTATGGACTGTTAGTTTTGCACCCCTCTCAGGTGTTTTGGATTTAAAGAATTCAAATTCCATTGCACTTTGCATTTTTATTTCACTGCAAATATACATCAATTGGTGTTTGCGTGCAAATATTTTTATTGAAATTTAAATGCAAAATTAATATGTAATCGTGCGCTTTGACTTTTGTTTGTGTGTGTTGTGAATATTTGTTGACTTATTTATTAATTTATTTGTTGGTTTATTTGTGAAATAGAATACTTGCATCTTAGTTCTTAAATTCCACTTTTCTTTAAACTGCCATAGTGTAGATGTGTATATTGGTATCTTAATTAAAAATCGCTCCCTCCTGAGATATAAACCTCAAGAGGGAGCGAAATCTTTTCAAAGCGGGACTTGCCTATGGCAGCCTGTGTACGTTTGTCCCTATGCTTCTCGAATAGGCATTACGCTCTTACTGTGGCGCCTGCTTGACGTTCGAATTGGGATATGAAGTTGCTCATTATCTTGTCTATTATCTGGTCTGTCAGCGTGCGTTCGCTGTCCTGCAATACGAATCCCAGAGCGTACGACTTTTTGCCTTCGGGCAGTTTGTCGCCTTCGTATACGTCGAACAAAGTGACGTTTCGCAGCAGTTTACGTTCCGTCGCGAAAGCTATGTTACGCAACTGTGCGAACGAAACGTTTTTGTCTACGAGCAGCGCGAGGTCGCGGCGGACTTCCGGGAAACGTGCCAGTTCTTTGGCCGCAACCGTGTGTTTGCGGACTGTTTTTACGAAAAGGTCGAAATTCATTTCCATGTAGTATACTTCGGCCTTTATGTCGAACGTCTTTCTGATCTTGCCTGCGACCACGCCTATCGTGAACAGTTCCTTGCCGTTCATGATTATCGTCAATCCTTCGGCGAACAGGTCGTTTCGTACCGGCTCGTTCTGCAACTTGTATATGTCGAGTCCGAAACGGCGCAGTATGTTTTCGGCCGTAGCCCGCAAGCTGAAGAAGTCGCTTTGTACTGCTTTACGGTTCCATGACGGCAGTACGTCCAGTCCGGTCATGGCTATAGCCAGCCTGTAGTTTTCGGAGTAGGGGGCAAGGCCGCCCTCACCGGCTTTGGCCGGATCGTAACGGTAGACGTTTCCGAACTCGTAGAGTTTCAGGTTGGGATTGCGGTGATTGCTGTTGAGCGCTATTGCTTCGAGCGAGTTGAACAGCAATGTCTGTCGCATGACGTTGAGGTCCGCGCTTAGCGGATTGAGTATTCTCACGCAGTTCTCCGCCGGATACGATGACAAATTCTCGTAGTAGGCCGCCCGCGTCAGCGAGTTACTCATGATTTCGGTAAATCCGTTGGCAGTCAGGTAGTCGGCTACGGCACCGAGTATCTGTTCTTTGCCGGGACGGCGGTCTGTCGATACGGAAGCCGTTACGCGCGAGGGTACCTCTATGTTGTTGTAACCGTATATGCGTAGGATGTCTTCCAGAAGGTCGGCTTCGCGGCGAACGTCAACACGATAGGGCGGCACGGCTACTGACAGAACGCCGTCTTTTTCCGATTCCACTTTGACGTCCAGCGCTGCGAGTATGTTTCTGACCGTCTCTTCCGGGATTATCTTGCCTGTCAGATGGTTGATGCGGTCGAAGGATATGTCGAAGCGGAAAGGCTCGGTCAGCTTCGGGTCGGAGATTATATCGGTTATTCCGGATACTATCTTTCCTCCGGCGAGTTCGGTTATCAGCGTCGCCGCACGTTTGAGGGCGTAAATGGTGATGTTGGGATCTATGCCTCGCTCGAAACGGAACGATGCGTCGGAATTGATGCCGTGTCTGCGGGCGCTTTTCCTGATCCATACCGGATTGAAATAGGCGCTTTCGAGGAATATGTCGGTCGTGTTTTCGGATACTCCTGAAAATTCGCCGCCCATTACTCCGGCTATGCACATCGGTTTTACAGCGTCGCATATCATGAGGTCGCGATCCGACAGGGTACGTTCCACGCCGTCGAGGGTAGTGAATTTGATACCCTGCGGGCATGTGCGGACGATTATGCGGCCGCCTTCTATACGTCCTGCATCGAAAGCATGCAACGGCTGTCCCACTTCGTGGAGCACGAAGTTCGTGATATCCACGACGTTGTTCTTGGGATTCAACCCTATAGCCCTGAGGTCGGCCTGCAACCATTCCGGCGACGGCGCTATCTTTACGCCGCTTATCAGCACTCCGGCGTAGCGCGGTGCCGCCTCATGGTTCTCAACGCTGACTTCGGCCTTGCGTTCGTCGCCTTCGCGGAATCCGCTTACGTCCGGCAGCACGAGTTCCGCTTTTCTGCCGTGGGCATGCAGGTATGCGGCCAGATCGCGAGCCACGCCGTAATGCGACATGGCGTCGGCGCGATTAGGCGTCAGACCTATTTCTATTGCGTAGTCGCCGCGCAGATTCAGGTATTCCGCCGCCGGTGTACCGGGAATGGCATCTTCCGCCAGCACCATGATCCCGTCATGCGCCGAGCCGGTACCTATTTCGTCTTCGGCGCATATCATGCCGAACGACTCTACGCCGCGTATCTTGCTTTTCTTGATTTTGAATCCCTCTTCAGATCCTGTAGGATAGAGTGTCGTGCCTATGGTAGCGACCAGCACTTTCTGTCCTTGCGCTACATTGGGTGCGCCGCATACTATGCCGAGCGGTTCGCCGGTGCCTATGTCTACGGTGGTTATGTGCAGGTGGTCCGAGTCCGGATGATCGGTGCATGTGAGCACGTGGCCGACGACTACGCCTGCCAGTCCGCCGCGGACGCTTTCGATGCGTTCCACGCCGTCTACCTCCAGACCTATGTCGGTAAGTATCCGAGTCGTCTCTTCTATAGACAAATCGGATTCGATATAATTTTTAAGCCATTCGTAAGAAATCTTCATCGCTTATTTCGCTTTTCGTAAAACAGGCTAAAGATACTAAGATTATCCGAAAAATGCGATTCGTAGCTCTTGAAACGTTTCATTATTATTATAAATCAGATTACCGGCATATGCCGGACATGCGGTATTTCGGGTATTTTGTCCGAAATATTGCGAACAGTCGTTTACATATAAAGATGCCGTACCGAATGCGTTCGGTACGGCATTGAGGCGCAGCATGAGCCGATGATCTGATTCAGAGAGCGTTATTTAAGCGCTTTCAGTAGTTCGGGCATCATGGCGGGAATAGTGTGTTCGGATTGCGCCGTGTAGTAGTTGCCGTCCGTTTCAAGCGGGGCGTCGGTCGGCACGCCTTCCCGTATAGCCGGTTTTGCCAGCGGGTGTACCGCTAGTCTTTTCCCTTTGCCGACACCGGCGAGTTCGAATATTAGCGCTGCGGCACAGTGGCCGATCATTAACTTGTCTTTGTCTGCGAATTCGCGTATTACGTTCAGTAACGCGATGTTGTACCGTTCGGACTCATGTTGTCCGAATACTGGCACAGCATCTCCGCACGAGAAAACGAGTGCATCGAAGTCATCAGCATGCCCTTGCAGGTGTGCGACCGTGTCGTCCGTTTTCAGTTCTATGCCGGAGTTGGTCTTTATGTTATTGGTGTCGGCTACGGCGAACACCTTATATCTTATACCATTTTCAAAAAATGCTTCCAGATATTGGAACAAACCGGCGCCGTTTACCGGATCGACGGCCAGTACCGCTACTCGTTTTGCCATGGTGGTAATTTTTTATGTTAATAATATGTTATGGGGTAAATCGCTTGCCGTTGTGTTACAAATATAGACGAAAAAATCGATCATGTCAATAAATGCAATAGCGGTCGGTCGGTTACGTTTCGGTAACCTGTAGTGATTCCCATGTATGTCGGTGTACGAAAAATTATCGTCTCGTTTGTATGGAGATTTGTGTCGCCCAGTTTGCCTTGCAGTCCCTCGTCAGTTAGATATGTCTGCTGTTTGCGTGGTTTTTATTGCGGCTTGTACGGATAGTTTACAGTTGATATACGTAATTTATAATACTTTTTTAGGTATTCGGATGTGTAAAATGTTATCGTGGGTGTTGTAAATTATCTTTATGATTAATGTGTTGGTTACTAATATTTTGTGTCTGCATGTGTTTAGTGTGGGCGTGTCA
The DNA here is from genome assembly GCA_947852905.1 of uncultured Tidjanibacter sp. Taxonomy (GTDB): domain Bacteria; phylum Bacteroidota; class Bacteroidia; order Bacteroidales; family Rikenellaceae; genus Tidjanibacter. The sequence goes on from CANTVF010000001.1 coordinate 107,445, forward strand.
GGGGAAGGTATGGGCTTATATTGTGTCTGATTTTGTTGGGCGATGTAATACTAAAATGAATGTGTTTTCGTTGATTTGAACGTAGACTGCAGTAAATAGCGTTAATGTAGATTGGCGGAACTGTCTGTTTGATTTTAAGTATCTATTTATAACAGCTTTATGTTTAAAATAAAATTATAGATACTTAATCATGTAGATATTTGGAATTGAGCTGAAAATTTCCTTTTTTTGCATCGAAAAGTTTGTAGTAAGAATTTTTGCACAATTGAATATTTAACGGACACCGTAACGTTCGTAAATATGATTTTCTAATCTTAATATATTATATAATTATGATATCGATACCTGTAGCAGTCGAAGAGGTAATCAAGAAGAAACCGTTTCTGGAAGGCGCTTTGGTAGACGGACTGATCAATCTTTCTGCGCTTGCGCGTCAGATCAAACCCGAAGTGGAGGAGAGAATCGGCAAAAAAGTGAATGACAGTGCTGTGATAATGGCGCTCAACCGTCTCGTTCCCCGTCTGGAACTCATGTCCGCCATGAAGGTACGTAGTGTTGTGGAGAATATGGGCGACATCGTTGTTCGTTCCAACTTGTCCGATTTCACGTTTATCAATACTGCTTCGCTGTACGGTTTGCAGTCGAAGCTTTTGAGCGAAGTACATTCGTTGAAAAACGTATTCTGTACGTTCTCGCAGGGTATTTACGAGACTACCTTGGTGGTAAGCGATTCTATAGTACCTCTGGTAAAGGAGATATTCGCCGAGGAGAAGGTTATAGGCAACAACAATAACCTGTCGTTGATAACTGTGCGTCTCCCATCGGAGAATACGGCATGCCCCGGAGTATATTATTACCTGTTCAAGGAACTCGCATGGGACAATATCAATATAGTAGAAGTTATCAGTACCGCCAACGAATTTACCATTGTGGTGGGCGATCAGGATATACACCGTGCGTTCACTATCCTCATGGAAGCTAAACGCAACGTTACCAACTCGTAACGGCGGTAAACAGCGATCAATTAAATACGGCTTTCCGGAGTACGGAAAGCCGTATTTAATTTCGTAATCTCGGTAGTATCAAAATATCAGGATATCCGCTATGGCGAATGCCGAATATGTTACGCTCGCCAGACCGTTGACGAGTCCGAACGTCGCTCCTATCCGGTCTATGCGCGAGGGGCGGTATAATATGTGCTGCATGACGAGTATGGCGGTGAACAGTGCCGTGCCTGTCCAGTAGAGCCAATGCAGCCCGAAGCGTGTGCCTATTACTATGACGCCGGCAACCGATACGATGTGCAATCCGATGCTTATATATGTGGACTGCATGGTCGAGAAACGTGCTGGAACGGAGTGTACGCCGTGCGTACGGTCGAAGTCGGCATCCTGTAAGGCGTACAGTATATCGAAACCTCCCGTCCAAGTAAGTACCGTTACTGCGAGTATTATGGGAAACAGTGCGAAAGTTCCCGTTACGGCTATGTAGGCGCCGACAGGCGCTATGCCGAGAGCCAGACCGAGAACGAGATGCGGCCACGAAGAGAAACGTTTCATGCAGCTGTAGCCGAGCAGGACTGCGAGCGCCAGCGGCGACAATGCTCCGGCGAGTGTGTTGATCCACCATGCCACGGCTACGAACAGCAGGCTGTTGACTATGACGAATACGAGCGCTGCGCGCGGCGATATTTTGCCGGAGGGTATTTCTCGGCCTGCGGTACGCGGATTGGCCGCATCTATATCGCGGTCGGCCCAGCGGTTGAATCCCATTGCCGCGTTTCGGGCGAATACCATGCACAACAGTATCTTTACCAGAAGAAGCCATTCGAAGGGAATGGAGTTGCTCGTAAGTGCGTATACGTATGCCAGCAGTGCGAAAGGCATGGCGAATATGGTATGCGAGAACTTGACGAGAGAAGCGTAGCGGGCGATTGCGTTTTCCATGATTCGGGTGTTTTGTATCTTGTTGCGACCGATTCTTTCCAGTCCTGCCGGTAAAATGTGCGGTCGGGATTGTCGTGCGGCCGTTGCGTTTTATTAATCGTGCAAAAATAGTTAACTTTGTCCGCTTTGAATATTATTATGCGGTATTATCCGTTATTTTCAGTCTCCGGACTTGCCGGACGGATCGCCGCTCATGAAACTGCCGTATGAAACACATAAGGAATTTCTGCATCATAGCCCATATAGACCACGGCAAAAGTACGCTTGCCGACAGGTTGCTCGAAAGGACCGATACAGTGTCGCAGCGCGAGTTGCAGGCTCAGGTACTCGACGACATGGATCTGGAACGGGAGAAGGGTATCACGATAAAGAGTCATGCCATACAAATGGAGTACGTTCATAATGGGGAGCGTTACGTACTTAATCTCATAGATACTCCCGGACACGTCGATTTCTCATACGAGGTGTCGCGGGCCATAGCCTCGTGCGAAGGTGCGCTGTTGGTTGTGGACGCGACTCAGGGCATTCAGGCGCAAACCATATCCAATCTGTATCTCGCTCTCGGAAACGATCTTGAGATCATTCCCGTGGTAAACAAGATAGATATGGAGGCAGCTATGGTGGACGATGTGAAAGATCAGATCGTGGATCTCATAGGTTGCAAACATGACGAGATAATCGCCGCGTCCGGACGTACCGGGCAGGGCGTGGACGAGATACTGGAGGCTATCGTGGAGCGTATACCAGCGCCGAAAGGTTCCGACGACGCTCCGTTGCAGGCTCTTATCTTCGACTCGGTATTCAATCCGTTTCGCGGAATCATAGCCTATTTCAGGGTGTTTAACGGCACTTTGAGAACGGGCGATGCGGTGAAGTTCATAAATACCGGTCTCGAGTACGATGCCGATGAGATAGGTGTATTGAAACTCAAGCTTTCGCCGCGGGACGAGATACGTGCCGGCGACGTGGGATATATCATATCGGGCATCAAAAATTCGCGCGAGGTGAAAGTCGGCGATACCATCACCCACGTGGAGAATCCGAGCGATGAGGCCATTGCCGGTTTCGAAGACGTAAAGCCCATGGTATTCGCGGGCGTTTATCCCGTGGAGGCCGATCAGTACGAGGATCTCAGGGCGTCGCTCGAAAAACTTCAGCTCAACGACGCATCGCTCACCTTCGAGCCGGAAAGCTCGCTGGCCCTCGGTTTCGGATTCAGGTGCGGATTCCTCGGACTGTTGCATATGGAGATAGTGCAGGAACGTCTGTACAGGGAGTTCGATATGGACGTTATCACTACCGTGCCGAACGTGTCTTACCGTGTGACGACGAAAAAAGGCGAGGTCATCTATGTACACAATCCTTCCGGATTGCCGGAGCCTACCATGGTCGATACGATAGAGGAGCCGTATATAGAGGCGCAGATCATTACGAAGAGCGATTATCTGGGCAACGTCATAAAACTGTGCATAGACAAACGTGGAGTGCTTAAAAATCAGGTGTTCATAGCTCATGATCGTGTAGAGGTGACGTTCGATATGCCGCTGTCGGAAATAGTGTTCGATTTCTATGACAAGCTGAAGAGCATATCGCGCGGTTATGCGTCGTTCGATTACCACCAGACCGGCTACAGGGCGAGCCGTTTGGCCAAGCTCGACATATTGCTGAACGGGGAACCGGTCGATGCGCTGTCGTCGCTCATTTTTCAGGATCATGCCTACGATTTCGGGCGGCGCATGTGCGAGAAGCTGAAAGAGCTTATTCCGCGCCAGCAGTTCGACATCGCCATACAGGCGGCCATAGGCGCTAAGATTATCGCCCGTGAGACCGTTAAAGCCGTGCGAAAGGACGTTACGGCCAAATGTTACGGTGGCGATATATCGCGTAAGCGCAAGTTGCTCGAGAAACAGAAGAAGGGCAAGAAACGCATGCGTCAGATAGGTAATGTCGAAGTGCCTCAGTCGGCTTTCCTTGCAGTCCTCAAAATGGATTGACATGACGGAGCGACGTGTTGTTGTCTTCGGCGATGACATAGATGCTTTGTCGCCCGGCATTGCGGGAAAAGTGCTTGAACGATAAATGCAGTACGGATTCTGTCAGGCTTCACTTATGAAGCCGTTTGGGATGCTGCTTATAGACAGTCTGTTGTAGTGTTTGTCTGCAACGGACTGTTTTTGTAAAACGGTGCTTGTACATTGTCGTGCTGCATGCTGTGAGATGACGCTTCGTTGGATAATATTTCCGTTGACACGATGCTTTCTTCTAAGTATTGAGGAAAATTGCTTGGGGAGTTTTTCGAGAGTATTTTCCCCGAATAGTGTTATCCTGCGAGAGAAAATATTGAATTTGTTGTATTGTAGGTGCGGAGCTGTCGTTACCGCATGGTTTGATGGACGCGTTTTTGCTTTTACTTTTATCTCATGTCGAATTGCGATTTTTGAGAGTAGGAAAAAGTGCCCGCAATTGTACCTCGGCCTGTAAATTTCAGTGCTGCATTTGTAATTTGCCCGGTGGAGGGAGGGCGTATAATTCTAAAGGATCGTAAAGCTTTACGATCCTTTAGAATTGATAGCTGGCGCGGGACCTCTTTACATGTGATCGGCAGGGGGGGACGGCGCGGTCAGTAGCGGCTCATCATATCGGTGAAATAGTCGATCATACGGCCGTAGTTTTCTATCGAAATGTATTCGTTCTCGCTGTGTATGGCGCGCTGTTCGTACCCGTTCAGCTCTATGGGCATGAAGCGGTATATGTTGTCGCTGACGTTCTGGTATTTGTAGGCATCCGTACCGCCGACGGTGATGTATGACGTCGTTATGACGTCCGGATAAAGAGTAGTCAAGCATTCGCGTATCATTTCGAATCCGATCGTGTTTTCCGGTGACACGGCCGATGCTTCGCGTTGCGATACGACGGTAATTTCCGTGTCGTATCCTGCGCATATTTCGCGGACGTGTTCCATGACGTCGGCAACGGTGTCGCCGGGCAGTATGCGGAAGTTTACGGTGACGACGGCCGACGAAGAGAGTACGTTTGCGGCATCGCTGCCTTTTGCCATGGTTATGGCCGTCGTGGTGCGTATCAGGGCATTGGAAGCGGGCGACTTGGACAAGGTCTGTTTCAGGATACCGCCGAGCAGCCATCTGTTGGCTATTGCCGTCCGCGAGACGAGACCGGTTTCGCCTCCTATGTTTTTAAGGAACGATGCTACGGGAGGAATGATCCGCGCCTTCATTTGGTTTGAGTTGAGTTTTTCTATTATTTCCGCGGCATACACGAGCGAACTTTTGGCCGGAGGCATAGAGGAGTGGCCTCCCAGACCTTTGACCTCTATCTCCAGAGTCAGGAATCCCTTTTCGCCGGTGCCGACGAGTGCGAGGGGGCTGTCTATGCTTTCCATTGCCGATCCGGGTGCGGCTATTATTCCGCCCTCGTCGTATACGGCATCGAATCTGATGCCGCGGTCTTTGAAATATTCGGCCATACGGAGAGCGCCGTTTCGCCCGCTGACCTCCTCGTCATGCCCGAAAGCGAACCATATGTCCCTTTCCGGGCGGAATCCTTCGGATATGAGCGAGTCGGCGCTTTCGAGCAGTGCGAACAGCATGCATTTCATGTCGAGCGATCCGCGTCCGTATATGCGTCCTTCAGCTACAGCACCGGAGAACGGCGGGTAGTCCCATGTCTCGGCCACTGCACTTATGGGCGGCAGCGGAGTGTCGTCCGGCCGGAATACGGTTTCTTTGCCGGTGTCGGTCGAGGGATCGTAACCGGTTACCGGAACTACATCGTAATGCGACAGGAACAGTACCGGTTGCAACGAGTCGTCGCGTCCTTTCCAGCGGAACAGGAGGCCGTATTTACCCACTGTGGAGGTTTCCATATTTTCATATATCCGCGGGTAGGATTCGTGCAGGTAGACGATGAATTCGTCGAACGGGCGGAAGTCGGTGTCGTCGTAGTCCTGCGAACTTACCGTAGGAATCCGAAGTCCGCCAGCGAATCGTTCCAATGCCGCGTCGGACGGTCGTGCCGTTATTGCCGGTGCGGCCGCGGTATTCTTTCTTTCGGATCCGAATCCGTAAGTTACGGTGCGTATGGCCAACGTTATTACCACTGCGGCGAGCAGTATACCTGCCGTTATCAATATCTTTTTCATATTCATGTATTTTTTCTGGTTGTTCATGCTATCTCATTGCAAATAGCATTCCATGTGCGCGTATTCGGCCGGGTGGATTGTCGAGTCGGAATGAATATGGAAACAAAGCAGGCGGAACTTTATGTTCCGCCTGCTCCAACTATGAAAATTTACTTGGAATGTTGCCGCACATCACGGCAAGTGATTTGGCTTAAAGTACGCTCGTCGGCGTCAACTCTCCCTCATAGGTGCCTGTTACGTCGAACTGGGCGTCGCTCTCGAAATTAAAGGTCAATTTGTATGTTTCGCCGGTGCGTTCCACCGTCATGCTGCCTGCCGAGATGCAAGCCTGTCCTACGTAATTGTTGGCATCCATTCGCAGGAACCAAGTTCCGTTGGTGCTTTTCGGGTGCCCCCATAACGCACGCTTGCCTGTGCTTACGGTGAGAGGTGCGATCACCTCGGGATTGTCGTCGTAGTTGAGCACTACATTGTAAGTTCCGTCTGGAATGTAGTATACGCCTTCGTCGTTTTTGAAAATGGATTCTGACGCGAATTTTATGGATATTCTCTCGCCAGTGCCTGAGAATTGGGCTGTGCTTGCCTTGAATTCTACGCCTTCGCTCCATAATTTAAGTTCCCACGTAGAGTATCCCCAGTTTCTTGTATCGTTGTCCGTGTTGAGTATAAGGTCGTAGCCGATCATGGGTTTCATTTCGACATTCTCCAGAATATCGCTTAAGAAGTCGGGTTTGCCCTGTTGGGTTACGTTTACTCTGAATGGACCGATACCTTCGACGCTTGAGCTTATGATAATAGTCGCGGTACGCGGATCTTTCGATTCATAAATTTGTTTGTCTTTTAGTGCAACAGTTACCAAATTATTATTGTCGAATTTGTTAATTAACAAATTCACCCAGTCATGCTGTTCGCCTTCAGGATATTCTACCGTTGCATCCCATTCCTCTTCTTCTATGTGTACCGCGTCTATTATGATTTGGTAATCAGGCTGGTTGTCGAGGCGTTCGCCGGCGTAGTTGAATACGAAACCCTCCTCTGGCGTGGCGCCGTTGGACAACGATATCTCCATTGAGGGCGGTATCACGAGTGCTACCTGTTTTACGCGCACAATTTTCTCTTCTGCCTTATCTATGTTGGGTTTCACTATAAGGACCGCTGTGCGGTCTTTTTCTTCGGGATTGTCGGCCACTTCTACTGTGAATTTACCTTCGCCTTCGGTTACAGTCACCCATGTTTTATCAGCTTCCTCCATTTCGATGCTCCATGTCAGTCCTTCGCCCTCGGTAGTTACTTTGACTTCCTGTGCCTTTGCGGCTGTGGCTTCGAATGTCAGGTCGGTCTTGTCTACCGATATTTCGTATACCGCAGGGGTTTCGGCTCCGGCCTGTATTATTGTCACGCCTTTACCCTTGACCTTGCTGCCGTCGGTGACCTCTATGTTGAGCGATGCTGTACGTTGCTGCGTGTCGGGATTGTCGTTTACCGAAACGGTAAGCGTGCCGTCTTCGTTGTCCGTGACGGTCACCCATTGCGACGCGTCGCCTGCGAGCGTGTATTTCCATTCCACGTTTACGGCTTCGACGGTTACCGTCTGAGGCGCCGCTTCCTTAGCCTCGAATGTTAGGTCGAGCGGCGAAACTTCCAAAGATGGTTTTTGCTCCGGTTCTTCCGGTTTGCAGGATACGGCAGCCAGACATGCCGCTGCCAGAATTAAAAGTTTGGTTTTCATTTTCGGTTTGTTTTTATGGTATAATATGAACCCTGTCCGATAGTATCTCGATACATCGGTTTTGTTGCGACAGAGCCGGTGTCCGCCCGCACCCTGTACCGTCATGCATACCGGTACAGGGAACGAAGAAGACGGACAGGCATCCTGCCAATTAACCTAATAACATGAAAAAGTTCGTTAGTCGTGCGTAGAGTAAAGACTACAATACGGGAGGGATGATAAACCACGGTACGATACGTCCGCCGCCCGTTACGAGGTCTTCGATACCTGTACCCATGATTACCTTGCCGTCCGGAGAAACGTAGTTCACGATCATGTTTTCTACTGTAAGACCGTATGTGTCCTTGACATATGTGGGCATATCGCCTATTACCGTGCGGCTGTTGAGATCGTATACCGTACAACTGCGCATATTGGTGATGAATGCTATGCCGTCGTCGGTTACATGGTCGCACTGACCGGCCAATTCATCGATGATTATGGACGTTTCGGTCTCTGTGTCGAATACGGCCGGGTAAGATTCGGTAACTACGCTTCCTACCTCATTGAGCGTATTTTTGTTGTATTTGCCGCATATGTATTTGCCGGAGGGACTGATTTTGTATTTATCGGCTTGACATATGAAACCGCTGCCGATAGAGTATGTCACCCCGTCGATGGTTTTGGTGTCTATCGAACGGACGTCTTCGCCTACGTATTTCACCTCTCCGTTTTTCCAATATACCATGCCTCCTCTGGAGTTGTCCCAAGTGGTGCCGTATATCACATTGCCGTCTGCGGAGCAGCCACGAACCATTATGCCTACGGAGTAATCATTTCCGTCGAAATCTTTTTCAGGCATCGGAAGTTCCCGACAAACGCCGTTCTCCCAGATAAGCGGACGGTAAAGGCCTTTGCCGAGCGTTCCGGAACCGTCCTTTTTGAAAGCCCAGCCTACCATGATGGTCCCGTCGGCCGAAATGCCTGTTACGTTAGGTTTCTTGCCACCGTAACCTTCCAGATCCATAGGATCGGAGGTGGTGAAGTTGCCGTCTATGTCGAATATGACGTTACCGCCGTGTTCGTTATCGGTTACATACAATATACCGCTATCGCTGACTGCCCACGGCTGGTGGCATTTGAATAACGTGCTAGAAAATGGGCCTGTGACAATTTCTTCACCCGTTTCGGTATTGATGAATACGGGAAAATAGTGGAATTCATCTCCGCCGACAACTTCATTAAAGAATCCCGCTATATATTTTCCGCTCGGGGAAGCGACGCTGCCGTTAATCCATTTGCGAGGCTTGTTATAATGGTTCATAGTGTAGTCTATGGGTAGTTGGTAGACGGTAATATCCTGCGACGCACTCGCGGCGGTCACGGTTATGGTAGCGTTGCGTTCTGTATCGGAATCGTTGTCGGTTACGGTGATCGTCAGTGTCGTGCCGTCTTCGCCCTTTTCGGCTTTGACCCACGAGGAATTAGGCTCGGCAGTCCACTCGGCAGGCGAGGCGTCGACGGTTATGACAAGCGGCTGGTTACCCGTTCCGAGAAATGAACATACCGCCTCGCTGAGGCTTACGTACTGGTATTCTGTTGTGGGATCCTGACTGCAACCCGTGATTACGGCAGCGGCAGCCAGCATGGATGCGCCTATGACAAGTAACTTACTTTTCATAATTGGTCTTTAGTGTGTGTAAAGGTTAATAAATTCGTTTTTCCAATTTTTAGTCATTAATGACTTTCTCATGCATGCAATACAAATATACGATTTTTTTTGAATAAAAATTCGATGGTAAACAGTTTTTTTTATTTCGCCCCCAAAATTTTTCTAATGCCTTTCCATAGACGGTTTGGGGCTAATTTGCTGTCGTATCGGTTTGCCGTACGAAACGGTTGATTCGTACGGCAGTGAATATATACCTATTAATATATGCGGTCTCAAGTCGTGTAACTATATTTTAATATCCGGGTAAACGTATGTTAATATCGCTGAGGTTCTTTTGCGGCGTGTATTAATGGTTATTTAATGAAAAAATTTACGTTATCCGTATTGGTCCTGCTGGCAGCCGTTTCGGTAGGTTGGGCGCAGGACAGAACTCCGGCCAATGTGTTTTTCGACAAGGGAAAACTGACTTTCGAATCCGATGACAGGGCTTTCAGGCTTTGGCTGGACAATCGTGTGTATATAGATGCGGCCGGATATATACCGACCGAAGACGTTTCGGAGCTGTTGTCGAAACCCAATAAAGACCTCGAATACGACGACGGAACGTTCCGTTTCAGTAACGGTATAGCCGTGCGTCGTGCGCGATTCGCCGTGAAAGCCACGCTGTATGAGAAATGGTTCGGTGAACTCGATCTCGATTTCGCCTACAATGAAGTCGAGATGAAAGACATGTTCATAGGATACAGATTCTCGGACAGGGTTTCTCTGAAGGCCGGTAATTTCAAGGAGCCGATGAGCATGGAGCGGCTGACGAGTTCCAAATACCTTATAAATATGGAGCGGCCTATGGCTGTCGAGGCTTTTGCCGGAGGACGCCGGCTCGGTGTGGCGGCTACGGCATGGGGCAATCATTGGTGGGTTTCCGGAGGCGTTTTCGGTCGCGAGGTGAGTATACTTCAAAAGGAGAAAAATCGAGGCGACGACGGTTACGGTTTCACAGCCCGTGCGGCTTGGTCTCCATTGAATAGTGAAGACCTCACGCTGCATATCGGTGGTTACGGAACTTACCGTAAACCGGAGATGAGCGGTGACGGCGACCGTTTCGTGGAATTCCGCACTTTTCCGGAGAGTCGCGTCGACAGGCGCCGATTCGTGCGTGCTGAGATATTCAACGTCAATAATTATTATACCGTAGGACTCGAAGCCGCTGTAAAGTGGGGCGACCTGCTGGTCTACGGAGAGTATATTTTTACGGAACTTTCCCGCTACGGCAAGTCGGGTGACCAAATTATCGGGTTGAGGAATGCCACTTTCAACGGCTGGTATGCCACGGCTTCGTACATGCTTGTCGGAGATCAGCGCACCTATTCGCCGGAAGATGCCGAGTTCGGTCCCATGAAGGTGCGTCGCCGTGGCGGCAATCTCGAAATAGCATGTCGTATAAGTAATATAAACATGAACGATTTTCACGATGCCAGAGCCGTGATTACAGGCGGCAGCGCGACGAGCTATTCGGCTTCGCTGAACTGGTATCCTAACCGTAACGTACTGATCGGACTGAATTATGTGTTCATGGACAATGACAAGTATGCCGACGACAAGGGGCATGTTACCGTGAGCGGAAAGGCGCTCAGCGAAAGTCTGCCGGGAGGTCTCGACTTCCACATAATACAGTTGCGTCTGCTGTTGTCTTTCTGAAATTGTTAAACGATATCAACGGAGAAAATATTTGTATGAAAATGAAAAGGATTTTTTTAGCGGCGCTTGCGCTTTCGGCAACCGTCATGTTATCTTGTAAGACCGATACGGAAGACGATATACGTCCCGGCGATTCCGATGTTTCGGGATTGTTCATCAACGAGATATATTCGTGTAACCCGGATTGGGTGGAACTCTACAACAGTAGTGACGAAGACATAGAACTCGACGGATTCATTCTTCAGGACGACAAAGGTGCCGAAGAGGAGTATGTATTCGAGCGTGGTACGGTGATCGGTGCGGGCGAGTTTCTCGTCGTGGAGGACTTTACGTTCGGTATAAGTTCGTCCAAAGGGGATCGGGTCGTATTGCTCGATGCTTCGCGCAATGAAGTGGATGCGGTTTCGATACCCGTCATGGAAGACGGAACTTCGTATGGTCGCAAGCCGGACGGCGGCGAATGGGGGGTAATGACGTCGCCTACCAAAGGGACGGGCAATTCCGGCGGCGGCAGCGACGATACTCCCGGAGAGAGTACAGTTAAGGTGTTCCTTAACGAAATAATGTCGGCACCTGCTGGTGACGATATGGATTTCATCGAGATATACAATGCGGAAAATAGTGAAGTCGATCTCGGCGGATTCATTCTTCAGGATGACAAGGGTGCCGCCGAAGAGTTCGTGATTCCGCAAGGTACGGTAATAGCTGCCGGCGGATTCGTGGTATTCGAGCAGGTGTCGCCCGGCGAAGGAGACAGTTTCACGTTCGGGCTCAGTTCCAAGGGGGACGAGGTTATTTTTCTCGATGCCGACCGTAATGTGGTCGACAAGGTCGATACGCCCGATTACGGCGATACCAAAGGCCAGTCTTACGCGCGTACCGTAGACGGTGCCGGCGAGTGGAGCGTGACCGATACGCCTACTAAAGGCGGGTCGAACGGCGGTGCGCCTCAGACGACGCTGAAGGGTATATTGATGATAAACGAAGTATATACTTATGCTGACGGAAGCGATCCGGACGATCTCGATTTTATAGAACTGTACAATGCTGGCGACCAGACGATAGACCTTTCGGGACTTGTGCTGTGGGAAAGCGGCGGTCAGGCCGAAGCGTGGACCGTTCCGCAGGGATGCAGCATAGAGGCCGGCGGTTATTTCGTGATAGAATGCGACAAGGATAATGCCCTGTTCGGCGATCCGGAAAATTATCCGGCATGGGGACTCAGCAAAGGTCCTGACGAATACATAGCTTTGGCAGATGCAGATATGGCGGAGATCGATCGTGTGGAGTGTCCGAGCATGAAAAGGGGCGAGAGTTACGGTCGTGTTACCGACGGCGATTCGCAGTGGCAGATTTTTGCGGCATGTACCAAAGGGGAGACCAACATGGGACCTGCACGTCAGCCGGTTACCAACGATATCGGATTGTGGATCAATGAAGTGTTTACCAACAATCAGGATACCGAAAATTTGCCTTGGAATGAATCCGTGGATTTCATAGAGTTCTACAACTCTGCGGATAGCGACATAGATTTCGGAGGATATGTGATCAAGGACGACAAAGGTGCCGACGACGAGTCGTTTACAGTTCCGGACGGTACGGTAATTCCTTCCAAAGGGTTTCTGACTTACGATGTGGTGAAGAACGATCCTTCGGGTCCCTCTTTCGGTCTGGGCAAGAGCGGCGACTGGGTATTCGTTTACTCACCGGACGGTACCCTCGTGGCCGAACTTGAGATACCCGCTTTCGAGGATGACGAGATACTTTCCTACGGTCGCAAGACCGATGGCGGCGATGAGCTCGTAAAGATGGAAGTGACTAAGAATGCGAGCAATGCAGGTAATGGTGGAAATTCTGTGCAGAACGGTATCTGGATAAATGAAGTGCTTACCAACGGATCGGAAGACGAGGATTGGGTAGAGTTTTACAATAGCGGTACGAAAGAGTTCGATTTGTCGGGTTATATGCTTTACGATGATGCCGGCAAGGATGATAAGGATGCTTTTACCTTCCCGGATGGAAGTGTGGTGGCCGCCGGCGGTTATCTGGTGCTGACTACCGGAGAAGAGGGTTCGTTCCAGTTCGGTCTTGGCAAAAAGGGCGACGAACTGCATTTGATCGACCGTGATGGCAGAATGGTAGACGAGGTCGAGATTCCTGCACTCGACGATGACGAGACTTACGGTCGCCGTACCGATGCCTCGGCCGAATGGGTGGTGTTTACGACATCTACCCGCGGCGGATCGAATGCGGCCGGGACGGTCAGGGAGTAAATAAGCGTTCTGTCCGGCATGTGTATTCGTTGCCGTGCCGGACGGATTTCATATACGAATCGGTTTTGGAATATTTAGTTAGTGTTGGTTATTGGGGCAGGCACATTCGTGAGGAGCTGTCTGTCTTTTGGCAGTCCATATTTTATGAAAACAAGATATATAATTTTAGCGGCGGGGTTTCTGGCTGTTTGCGCTGCGGCGAATATAGGTTGCAGCTGCGGTACGGATCGTGGCGATGTTCGGGTCGTACCTGTACCGTCCGTGTCGATAGCGGTGTCCGGCAGCGGTGCGGACGTCGTAATGGGAGGTTACGGCTCGTCCATGTGTTACAACGAGGCAGATTCGTGCTTCTGGCTTTTGACCGACCGCGGTCCAAACGTGGACGGTCCTGTCCCCGAAAGTAAGGTTTTCGCCTGCGAGGGGTTCGTGCCGAGAGTAGGCCGTTTCAGACTCGACGGTGGCAAACTTGTTAAGGTCGGAGATATACTCCTTACCGATGTCGACGGAAACCCGTTCAGCGGGCTTCCCGTATACGAGGGTGACGGCGGAACGGGCGAAATAGGTTATGACATTCGTTCGGAGGTGATATGCGATACATTGCACCGCGGTATAGATACCGAAGGACTGGCGCTTGTCGGAGACGGTACTTTCTGGGTGAGCGACGAATACGGTCCTTACGTCATGCATTTCGATGCGGACGGCAGATTGATCGAAGAGTACACTCCTTTCAACGGCGGCCTGCCTCGGATACTTGCTCTCCGGCGTCCGAACAGGGGAATGGAGGGGCTTACATATTCGGCGGAAAACAATACCCTGTACGGTATCATGCAGTCTCCGCTGTATAATCCTGATTCTTCTACCGGAGATGTCTCGTCATTGTGCCGTATAATCGGTATAGACTTGGAGAACGGCATGACGACGCAATATCTTTATCGGCTCGAGAATCCGCGTAACGTGGTCAGCGATATTATGGCGATGAACGATGGCCGGTTTCTTATGCTGGAACGTGACGGCGCTTTTCCGAAAGGCGGAGAGGGATTCAAAAGGGTTTATCTGACAGATCTGACGGACGCTACGGAGATATCGCAGTTGGACACCGAAGGCGTGGTGCCCGAAATGCTTTCGGATGAGGATCTTGCCGGAATGCAGGTACAAACGGCCACGAAAGAGCTGTATTGCGATATTCTCGAATCGGCACCCGGCTATCCTCATGACAAACCGGAAGGAATGTGCATTGCAGAAGGCCGGTTGTGTATCGTCAACGACGACGATTTCGGAATAGCGTCGCATAAAATTTCCGACGGGCGAGTGGTGGAAAAGACGATTCCCGGTACAGACCGCCGCGATGCCTGCGAAATATATATGATAGATACCGCGTCGCTGAGATAGTCGGAATGCCGTATGTATTTGCGGGACGGTATCCGTTTGGACGGTAATAAGAAAGGGCACGTATTCAAAAGAATACGTGCCCTTTCTGTTGTTGGTGTAGGGAATTAATTTTTGTATTCGCCGATGATTTCGATAGTCGTTCCTATCGTCGTGTCGGTCGATAACGTAGTCTTGGTTACATGAAGGATATAATATACGTCTTTGTTGATCGTTCCAAGGACTATGTCGTAATCCTGTCCCTTGTCGGCGTTGATGCCGGTGTACGATGTCATGTCGGAGGCTTTGTCTATGGCTTCTTTCAGAGCTTCTTTGGTGGTGATGCCTTTCCAGTCTGCCGCTGAGAGTTCTACGAATTTTGAGGCTCCGTCTTTCTGCAATGATACGTTGGTGGCGGCCATTACATTGGCAGGCCATTTGAGTCCGAATTTTGCGAGGTCGCCGGTAGCTTCCTGACCGCCGACTCTTTTAAAGGAGAAAGCAGCGGCTTCGGAGAGTGCCGTTTCACCGGGCTCCGGATCGGGGGTATTTGCGGCGGGAGTATCGAAAGAGACGCTTTTGCTGCCGCCGTTAGTACCTTTTACGGTAGCCGATAAAGTGATTTTACTTACTCTCGTGCCTTCCACTTCTACGGGAACGGATAATTTGACCGTCCACTCGTATTTTTTACCTTCGGTTACATCCAGATCCTTTTCGGGTATGGTTATGGTCGTCGCACCGTATGTGTAGCTGGCGGAGACTTCTTTCAATGATGAAGTCTCGGCGCAGGTGACGTCGAAACGACCGAAGAATGTGCCGTCCGCTTTTTCTTCGAGAGTGACTTTCTCGAAAGAGGGATAAACTATCTCCTCCGAATTGTTAGGATCGCAAGAGGTAAATGCGAATCCCGCAATAAGCAGCAGCGGGATAAATTTTGTAAACTTTTTCATTTTTAGTTCGTTTATGTATGATTAATTTTCAGGCAAATATACTGCGATTGTCGTGGTGTTGTACATGTAACTGAGAAAATATTTTTTATTCGTATAACGCAAAACATGTGATATTGTTGTGCGAAGTTTTCTGGATTTATGAATTATGTTGACATAGTATGTTATTTGTCTGTAATAGTCATTAACGGTTTTCCCGTTTGTAATGTTTTCTATTTGAAAGGTGAGTTCGGCTCTTTGGCCATTACCTTATAGAACATCTTGTCGAGGAAACGCGGCGAGAATTTTTTGATGAAGTGTGTCGCACGGCCTTCGAATTCCATAAGCACTAGTCTGCGGCGGTGTTTTATTCCGCGTGCTATGCGTCCGGCCACCTCTTCGGCAGTCATCATCTTCTCCTCCTTGCGCGGCGTTTCACCCTGACGTGAGCCGTCGGCGGTGAGTGCCGAGTATCGGACGTTGGTCGCCGTGAAGCCCGGACATGCTATCATCACGTGTACCCCTTTCTTTATGTTTTCCACCCTCACGGTATCGAGAAATCCGGTCATGGCGTATTTCGAGGCGGAGTAGCCCGTGCGTCCCGGAAGACCGTGCAGACCTGCGACCGACGACACACCGACGATAGAGCCTCGCGAAGCCTGTATGTATCGCAGCGCGTATTTCGTACAGTAGACCGTGCCCCAGAAATTGACGTCCATTAGGCGGTGCAGCACTTCCAGATCGACGTCGTCGAACAAGGCTCGCATGGATATGCCTGCATTGCAGATGAGTATGTCGATTCCGCCGAACTTATCCACGGCAGTTTCTATCAGCCGTCGGCAATCTTCGGCTTGGGTGACGTCCGTAGCGCACCACGCCGCTTTGTATCCGTGTTTTTCGAGGTCTTCTGCTATGGCGGCGAGCTTGTCGCTCTGGCGGGCGCCGAGCGTTACGTTGGCGCCGAGGGAGGCGAATTCGTATGCGAGCGCCTTGCCTATGCCCGACGATGCTCCCGTAATCACTACGCTTTTGTTCCGGAAATATTGTCCGTATTTCATATGTGTTATCAGTTTACGTGTTTTTTTATATCTGCAAAAGGCCGTATTCGCGAAGCTGGTCCCATTTTTTCGAGTGGTACAGTATGGCGAAAGGCTCTTCGGAATACTCACCGTAGATTTTTCTGACTTCGGCGAAAGTAACCTCTTGCGACAGATCGCCGCACAGTCGGGATATGCGTATCATGAAATCGGCGTCGCATTCCTTCATCTTGATTCGTCTGTCTTCCGAAAGGCTACGGATTACGATACCTTCCTCGTCGCGTTCCAGAGAGCATCCGATCCATACGAGCCGTGCTTTTTCGTCGAATATGCGGCTGGCGTCCGGTTTTATTAAGTGGTCTGTTATAAGCGAATCCTCTACGGTCGTCGGGGGAACCTTGCCGTCGAACCATTTGTGTACCGGTCTGTCGATTCCGCAACCGACCATATAGTTTGCCAGTGACGTGCGCAATGCTTCGCCGACCATGTTTATATTGTAGCCCCGGTTGTCGGAGAAGAATATTTCGTTGTTGGCGAAGGGGTTGGGCATATGCCCTTTGCGTTTTACGCCGAATGCTTCCGGATTTTGTCCCGAAGGGCTGTGCAAAGTCATGGCGTAGCGGTGCCAGAACGCCGAGCCTATCAGTTCTGCGCGGAACATCTGCCTTACCACTTCGAGGGCATCGATGCTCTCCTGCAATGTTTCTGTAGGCAGTCCGTACATAAGGTAGGCGTGTACCATGATGCCTGCGTAGTAGAAATTGCGCATGGCTATGGTGGCCTGTTCCACGGTGATTCCCTTGCCGATCATTCCCAGAAGACGGTCGGATGCTACCTCCAGTCCGCCCGATACGGCGATGCAGCCGGCCGCAGCCATGAGACTGCACAGGTCGCCCGTAAACGCCTTTTCGAATCGTATGTTGGTCCACCACGTATATTTCAGGCCTCGGCGCAGCAGTTCGAGCGATATGTCGCGCAACAGGCGGGGCGGGGCGGCTTCGTCCACGAAATGAAATCCCGTGGAGCCGGTTTGTGCGGCGACGGTCTGCATCCAGTCCACGAATTCCGTGGCCGATACCCCGTCATAACATTTTATGTAGTCGAGCGTGGTGTCGCAGAATGCGCACTTGGCCCAGTAGCAGCCATGGGCTATCATCATTTTGTTCCAGCGTCCGTCGCTCCACAGGCGGTGCATCGGATTCGTCACTTCGCACAGGGAGAAGTAACGTCCGAAAGGCAAACCGGAAAAATCGGGACATCCGCGTTCCCGGTGGCTGATGCGGTCTGCACGATAACCTTCCGACGATGCGGTCAGCGCTCCTCCGTCGCCTGTGCCCGACACTATGGTGTCGAGCGTCGTTTCGCCGTCGTCCAAAATTATATAGTCCACATAACCGAATATGGATTTGTCGGTCATGTTGCGCAACTCGGTAGTGGGGTAGCCGCCGCCCATGACTATCTTTATATCCGGATAACGCTCCTTAATATATTGTCCGCACCGAAGTGTCGGGAGCAGGTTGCCGGGGAAGGGTACCGTGAAGGATACGAATTGCGGGCGGACGGTCGATATGTGCGCGTCGAGCAGCTCCGTCATGCGTTTCTCGATTATGTTCATCGGTTTGCGCAGTTCCATTTCGAGAGCGGAAAATTCCGGTAGTGAAACGGCAATCTGTTCGGCGTATTTGACTATCTCGAAATGTTCCGTTACGGTAGCTCGTATGAAATCGCTGATGTCCTGTAAATACAGCGTGCAGATATATTTGGCGCAATCCTGCGTTCCGAGCCAGCCGAACTCCTCTTCCGGAGAGGCCATGGCGTCGAAACGTCCTGCCTGCGGCAGTGCGTCGCCGCGGCATACGGTATGGGCGAACGTCGGGTCTTCTCCTCGCAGGAATGCCATGACGCTGTCGATAGTGTTCAGGTATTCCCGTCTGAGCGCATAGATGCGGTCGGTGTTGGATCTACGATGCGCTTCTTCGTCCCAATTTTCCGAATCGCCGACAACGGATGTGTGTCCGTACATATAGAATATGCGATCGAGAAACCGTCGGCTGAATATTTCGCCGAGCAACTCTACCGACAGGTCGCATTGCACGGCTTCGTGTCCCTTGCGTTCGAGGTAGCTTTTCAGATATGCCGTAGCCGGATACGGCGCGTTCGGTTGCAGGAACGGCGGCGTTATCAGCAATATTTTTCCCATTGTTATAGTTTGCTATCGTCTATGTATACTTTCAGTCCGTCGTATGCGAAACCGATTCCTTCCGGCAGTTTGTCGCATATCTCGGAATACAGTCCTATTTGGTGCGACATATGGGTGAGAAAACTTCTTCTGGCGCCGACCCTGCGGCATATATCCGTCGCTTGGCTTACGGTGAAATGCGATATGTGCGGCTCGTAACGCAGTGCGTTTATGACCAGTACGTCCACTCCTCGCAATTTTTCCAGTTCTTTGTCGCTTATGCTGTTGAAGTCGGTCAGATATGCCACCGGGCCTATCCTGTAGCCTGTGACGGGCAGAGTGTAGTGACGTCCTGCAACAGGTATGACGTGCATTCCTGCTGCGTCGAAAGACTCCGACGGGTCTATTGTCCGTAGGTCTATTTCCGGTACGCCGGGGTATTTCTGTTCCGAGAAGGCGTAGTCGAAATCCTTGCGCACGATGCGTCCCACACGTTCCGTGGCGTATATTTGAATGGCCTTGTGCTGGAAGTAATTGTATGCTCGCACATCGTCTATGCCGGCTATATGGTCCTTATGTTCATGTGTCAGCAGTATGGCGTCGAGCCGGTCTATGTGTTCGCGCAGCATCTGATAACGGAAGTCGGGGCCTGCGTCTATGACTATTCTGGATCGTACCGGCGATTCCGGCGTGTCGCATTGTTCGATCATTACCGAGGACCGCAGTCGTTTGTCGCGGCTGTCGGTCGATGAGCATACCGCGCAGTGGCAGCCTATCATGGGAACTCCCTGCGACGTACCCGTTCCGAGGAATGTAAGTCTTAGCATAACTGTTCTTGCTTTCATCCGTATCTGTGGAAACCTGCCTGTCGTGATTTGCCGACAGTCGTGGGTGTCCGGCGGATACGGATTTCAAAAGTAACAAATTTCCCGTTGTCGGCAATAAAAAAATCCCTGCCCGTGCGTGATTGCGGGCAGGGAAGATTATGTGTGTTTTGCTGCGGATCAGCAGTCCGAAGTAGCCCTTTCGAGGCGTTTGAGTATCGAGAAGATGAATATTGCGGAGATGACGCAGACTGCGATGAGCACGCACCAGATAGCCCAAAGCGCCATGCCGCTTTCCCATATGTTTGCGATCACACTGGTGAGGTAGTTGCCTATCGCCGTAGCGACAAACCATAAGCCCATCATGGCGCCTTTATATTTGGGAGGAGCCACTTTCGATACGAACGAGATACCCATCGGGCTGAGGAGCAACTCGCCGAACGTGAGGACGAGGTAGGTACCGATCAGCCAGTTCTGGGAAACGAGTATGTCGCTCGTTCCGTTGATCTGCGTCGGGTTGGCCAGACCGCGCGAAGCGAGTACCATTACGAGGAATCCGCATGCTGCGATCAACATACCCGTACCGATTTTCTTGGGAGTAGAGGGCTCTTTGCCACGTTTTGCCAGAGCGCCGAATATCGCCATGGATACAGGTGTCAGCACTACGACGAAGAACGGGTTGAAGTGCTGGAACAGCTGGGGTTCTACCTTGGTCATCGGAGCGAGGTTGTTGTACAGAAGTACGCCGGCTACCACTGCGGCCAGAAGTATGACCGCCGAAATTATCTTGGCTTTCGCTTCCTTGGACTGGAATACGCTGAAGAGGCTGTATACGCCTATGATTATGCAGACGAGGATCGGGATGTTGAATCCTATACGGGTGAGACCGACTGCTTCGCTCGATGTGTAGTCACGGGCGAACCAAGTGAGCGTAAGTCCGTTCTGGTGGAACGACATCCAGAAGAAGATAACCACGATGAATACGAGAACCAGAGCCGTGATGCGCGACTTTGTCTGTTCGGGAGTGAGCTCTGCGACTTTCTCGCCTTTGGCAGCCTGCTGCTGAGCCTGCTGGGCGGAAGTGACGTCGGCATGTTTGAAGGTCTTCTTGAATCCGAGATATATCGCGATTGATACTACCAGCGAGAAACAAGCTACTGCGAAGCCCATGTGATAGGAGCTTGCGAGCGAGTCCACGTAGGTCTGGGCGAAAGTGCCGAGTGCGTCGGGAGTGTTGAGTGCGAAATTTTGTGCAGAGGCGAGGTTGGTGAGCTTGTCGATGTTTTCGGCGCTCATTTCCGCACCTTTGGCCAGATATTCGTTGGCGAGCGAAGGAATGTTGGCGTCGTAGAAGAAGCCGTGCTTGCTGAGCTGCCAGTTGACGATTGCGGTCGCGGCCGACGGAGCGAACATGGCACCTATGTTGATGGCCATGTAGAAAATGCTGAATGCGCTGTCGCGGAGCGAACTGTACTTGGGGTCGTCGTAGAGGTTGCCGACCATGACCTGCAGATTGCCTTTGAAAAGGCCGGTACCTACGGCGATGAGTACCAATGCTCCGATGAGCGATACCATGGCTACCGTTCCGGTAACTGGAATCGACATGAGCAGGTATCCGAGGAACATGACCACGATACCGAGCGTGACCATCTTGCCGTAGCCGAATTTGTCGGCGAGGATACCTCCGATGAACGGCATGAAGTAAACTCCGGCGAGGAAGACGCCGTAGAACTGACCTGCCGTCTGGGCCGTAAAGCCGAATTTTGCCTGAAGGAACAGCACAAAAATGGCGAGCATCGTATAATAGCCGAAACGCTCGCCGGTATTGGCCAGTGCCAAGGCAAACAGACCTTTAGGATGTCCTTTGAACATAAAAATAGTGTTTAAGAATTAGTAAAATATATGCGATAATTTATTTCGATAATTCCGTTTAACATATTTCGGTAACTCACAAATGTATTAAAAATAAGTGTAATTTGCCAATCGAGGGGTAAAAAATAGTAACTTTAACCTGAGATACGGCCTCGGCTTCCTGAGTCGGGACACTGCGGAAAGTCGGGGCGGCTCGTATGGCAAATACAAATGATGTGTGGCGTATGGCACAGAACCTGAAGATTATAGAGGATGATCCGTGGCTGAGGCCGGTGGCCGGAGAGATAGAATATCGACACAGGCTTTACCTCGACGAACTTTCCGCCATAGAAGCCGCGGCGGGTAGCATATCGGATTATGCGCTCGGATATCGGTATTTTGGTTTCCAGCGTGACGAGGCGGCGCGTGGCTGGTGGTTCCGGGAGTGGCTGCCCGGAGCTTACGAAGTTTATCTTTTCGGCGATTTCAACGGTTGGAACCGGCGCAGCCTTCCGTTGACCAAAGGGCGTGACGGGGTATGGAGTATTTTTCTGTACGACGGCGATTACGGTGCCGGGCTTAGGCACGGATCGCTGTACAAAATATCGGTACACGGTGAGAACGGTTGGCACGACAGGATTCCGGCGTATGCCCGCAGGGTGGTGCAGGACGATGAGACAAAGGATTTTACGGCTCAGTTGTGGTGTCCGGAGCCGTTCAATTGGGACGGTGATTGTTTCGATATCGGATCGTTGCGGACTCTGTATATATACGAGTGCCATGTGGGTATGGCTACAGAAGAGGAACGTGTGGGCGGTTACGCGGAGTTTGCCGAAAATGTGTTGCCGCGCATAAGGCGCGAGGGGTACAACACGGTGCAGCTTATGGCCGTCGCCGAGCATCCTTATTACGGCAGTTTCGGTTATCATGTATCGAGTTTCTTCGCACCGTCGTCGCGTTTCGGTACACCGGAGGAGTTGAAGGGTTTGGTACGCCGTGCTCACGAAATGGGAATGGGGGTGATAATGGATCTCGTGCATGCCCATTATGTGAAAAATCTGAACGAGGGACTCAACCGGTTGGACGGAACGGATTGTCTCTATTCGCCGCCGGGCGAGGCCGGAAGGCAACCCTATTGGGATTCGATGCTGTTCGACTATGCAAAGCCTCAGGTGCGCCACTTCCTGTTGTCCAACGTGCGTTACTGGCTCGACGAGTTCCGTTTCGACGGCTACCGTTTCGACGGTGTCACTTCCATGATTTATACGCATCACGGTTATACTGAGTTCGACAGCCGCGACAAATATTTCGGCGACGACGTCAACCGTCCCGCGCTTACATATCTGACGCTCGCCAACCGGCTCGTTCACGACTTGCGGCCGTCTGCCGTTACCATAGCCGAAGATGTGAGCGGTATGCCGGGAATGTGTCGTCCGGCGGACGAGGGCGGTGTGGGCTTCGACTACCGTCTCGCCATGGCCATACCTGATTTCTGGATCAGGATGGTCAAGGACGTACCCGACGAACAGTGGAACATATGGGACATATGGAATGTGCTGACCGACCGTCTGCCCGGAGTGGGTACGGTCGCATATACCGAGTCCCACGATCAGGCCATGGTAGGCGACAAGACGCTCGCATTCCGTCTTATGGATAAGGAGATGTATAACGGAATGCGCAGGGACAGCCGTAATCTGGTCGTGGAACGCGGAATGGCGCTCCATAAAATGATACGTCTGGCTACGGTGTCGCTCGGTGGTCAGGCGTATCTGAACTTCATGGGCAATGAATTCGGGCATCCTGAGTGGATAGATTTTCCGCGCGAGGGTAACGGCTGGAGTTACCGTTATGCCCGCAGACAATGGTCGTTGGCCGACGATGCGTCGTTGCGTTATTCGCAGTTGGGCGCTTTCGACAGTGCCATGCTCGATTTCGTCGAGCGGCGTGGCATCATGCGCGACGGATATGCCTATAATCTGCTTATGGACGAGGGGACGAAAACCATGGCTTATTGTCACGGAACCGTAGTGTTCGTTCTAAACTGGCATCCTTCGCTGAGCAAGGCCGATTACATGGTACCGGTACCGGAGCCGGGCGATTACCGCATAACGTTCTCCACGGACGATGAGCGTTTCGGCGGGCAGGGACGTAACGATCTTTCCGTGCTGCACAGGAGTTTTACGGCGAAAGACGGGAACGGCGATACGAAACACTATATCCGCGTATACAATGTCTGCCGTACGGGTGCGGTATATTGTAAAGTGCGGTGACGTGGAATGGTAAACAGTTGTTGTAAAGATCTTTCGGTTGACTGAACTGCTCTCGCGGCTGCGGCATTCCTGTCGAGCGGAGTGAAAATAGGTGCGTATGTTATGCATTAGTGTTACGGTGATAAGATATGCGCGATTACAGCTGATTGACAGACATACGCTTGTCGGTGCGTTGCCGGTTTTGAAAAAGTCATATCATTTTCATAAATGATATGACTTTTTGCCTATGTCGAAATGTACGTGATTCGATGCGCCCATTCATATACATTCGGAAAGCGTTTCAGTTTTATTTACTATTCAGAAAGTTTAGCGACTCGACGGATACCGTTAAAAATATGGCAAAATGCTCGCGCTGAAGTTGCGCGGGCTTTTGGTTATTCTGCCGGTAGGTTACGCCAAACACCTCTGAATAGGAATAAACTGAAAGTACAGCGTTTTCTATGTGCGTATTTCATGTGGATCAAGGTACGGACGGAGTAACCAGAAAAGCCGTTCGAGGGAAATGAGCAGTGGAAATGCCGACAAGAATGGGAAAGAAACTGTCTTTATATTGCCCTGATAGTAACTTTCTGTTCGGCGGCAATCGACAGCATCCCGTG
Source organism: uncultured Tidjanibacter sp. (assembly GCA_947852905.1). GTDB lineage: Bacteria > Bacteroidota > Bacteroidia > Bacteroidales > Rikenellaceae > Tidjanibacter. The sequence continues at coordinate 131,952 of CANTVF010000001.1, forward strand.
CAGCAAATTTCACGGTTCCGTTTTTCTATGATATCGTTGCAATGGTCGGGGATATGTCCGCAACTGGGGAGGAGAACGAGCGCAGTGCGACGGCTAAAGGCGTGAGTGCGGAGCGTATTATAAAACGACAGCGCAGCGAATGCGATGGCGTAGGCTATTGGGAAACGGTACCCGTAACGTCCGAACGGTAACGGGCGGTGTCGCACTGCGTGTTTGCCGCATTTTTTTATTTTTCTGTGCGGCTCGACATGCAGGTAATCCGATTTGTCGCATGTCGGTATACATAAGAGTCGGGCGCATGTGATATGAATAATGCGCATGCGCCCGTTAACTATAAGTTCCTAACAGGAGAGCGGTCGGGGGGCGGTAACGTCGATATAATCGGAAACTGCGAAACCTGCGGATTACATTGCCGGCTCTATCTCTCCGAGATTGACGTACCAGACGTAACCCGATACCTCCGTGTAGCCCATTTCTTTCAGCAGGTCGCCGTATCGGCGTACCTGACCGTCGTATTCCGTGCGGCGTGCAAGGCCGAACTTGTAGTCTATCACGACGGCTTTCGAGCCTTTTGTCATCACCCTGTCGGGGCGATATCCCTTTCCGCCGGGCACTATTATGTCGTTTTCGTTGCGCACGTCGTCCCATGATCCGTCGAACCATTCTCTTACGGTAGGGTTTGCTATTATATTTTCGAGATTGGCGTTTAGTTTATCGGCTTCTTCCGCGGATACGGCTCCGTTTTCCCTGAGCTGGACGATGTTACGGGTTATCTCGTCGAGCGTGGCCGATTCTGCGAAAATGGAGTGCAGCAGTACGCCGTAGTCGCGCGGGGAGAGACGTCCGTCGTTGGCGCTGTCTTCGGTATAACGTTGCGAATGCAGCCTGACGGCCATGCGGCCGGCGGTGTCTACCGTCAGGTAGCCGGGCAGCCGCGGAGGTTTTTGTGCGTCAGCGGAACAGTTAGTACCGGCCGTTCCGAAGCGTACCTCGCATCCGTCGTCAGTTACTGCGGTTTCGCCTTTGAGCAGGCCTATGCCGGCTTCCGTACCGTTGCGCACAATGGCTTTGTCGAGCATCGCGCCGACGTTCTCGCTCTCTGCCTTGCCGGTACACGGCATCATGATGTGCAGCTCTTCGCGGGCACGGGTGAGGGCTACGTACAGCAGGTTGAGGTTGTCTATCTGCGACATTACGTATTCCCGGTAAAAGTCGGCGGCGAAATGCGAACAGCCCATCGCGTTTTTGTATTTTACTGGAAAGCGTCCGGCTTTCGCGGCAGGAGTGCCTTCGGCGCCTTCCGACCATATCACCGATCCCGTTTTGGTCGTCATGCTCCAGTTGCAGTACGGTATTATGACGGCTTTGTAACCCAATCCTTTACTGCGGTGTATGGTGTCTATCGTTATGGCGTTGCCTTCCGATGGCATCGGAATGGATTTCGTGCAGCCGTTTTCGTTCCACCATTTCAGGAACAGCGGAATGTCGGCCACGTTGCTGCGTGTGAAGGCGTTGATCTGTTCGTGCAACGCCTGTATATACGAAATATCTTCGTCAGTTCTGCCGAGACCGTATTTCATGACGATGTTTTCGAACGCCTCTTCCGGCGGCATGAGTCCTATGCCGTGCAGGAATTCTTTTTCTTCCGGCGGCAACTCTTCCGGAAACGCCCTTCCGAGAAAACGGTTGTATACCGCGCGGTATATGCTGTTTTCGCCGGAGGAGAGGCTCATGCAGGTGACTATGAAGTTGACTGCCGCCGATCTGCCGATTTGTAGCGCGTCCTGAGTTATAATGTCGTAACAGTACGGTGAATCGGGATATTCGCTTTTGCGGGCGAGCAGCATGGAGGCTACTGCTGATGCCTGCGAGTTGGTACGGACGAGTATGGCTATCTCGCCTGCGCGGTAGCCGCGCGATTGCAGGTCTTCTACCGTTTCTATGACTGGCGGAACGGCCGGTTGTACGGTCTCGCCGTAGTAAGTAACGGAGACATACCCTTCGTCGCTGTCGTCGGCCGGATACTGCATGTAGTCTGCGTATGCCTTGCTTGCCGTGTCGTAAAGTTCGTCGTGCAGCGATTTGTCTATGCGTCCGGCGGCCAAAGCTTCGTCGAGGGCGCCGTTTATTCTGCCGCCTACGGTACGTACCGAATCGCCTATGGCGGCGTTGATGAATTCGACTACCGTTTTGCGGCTACGGTAGTTGGTCTGGAGTGGAATGCGTACCGCATTGTCGAACTCTGTTCCGGCACGATCGGCGAGTATGCCCCAGTCGCCGCCGCGCCAACGGTATATGGATTGTTTGACGTCGCCTACCAGCAGTACGGGCGTATCCTCCGATTGCGAAACGGCGTTTTTGAGCAAGGGCAGGAAGTTTTCCCATTGCATGGCCGACGTGTCCTGAAATTCGTCTATCATGAAATGGGAAAAGTAGTTGCCCGCTTTCTCGAAGATGAAGGGAGTGTCGTTGCCCGAAATGAGTTTAGACAACATGTCGTTTATCTCGGATATGTGTACGATATTTTCCTCACGAGATACCTCCGATATTTTCTGTCTCAGATCGCCGAGCAGGGCGAAATTGCGGTAGTTTTCTCTAAGCAGGGAGGCGCTGTTTATGGCCTCAATGCCCGTATCGTATGCTGAGACTATTGCTTGTAGCAGGGCGGTCAGTTGCGGCGACAGCGATTCCACGACAGCTTTGCGCGGCGATTTTGCCGACGCCCATTTCCCACTATCGAGCATGTCGAGTACACGTTTGCCGTATTGCGACAGAGTGCCTTCGGCTGTTTTGGCCACATATCCTGCCGCACCGCTTTTGTTGTAATTGAAGTCGCTGATATTCAGATTGTTATCTGCGGCTAATTTCATGAACTCTTTAGCCGGAGCCGTTATTGCTTCAGTGGCTTTTTCGGCGGCGGCCGTAGCCAGAGCTATTATTTTCTGAAGTTCTTTCTTGTCGGGTTGACGTTCGGATACGTGTTTCTTGTAGTCCTCCTTGAATAGCTCGCGGCCGAGATTCTGGAGTTCGCCGCGTATGTTCCATTGCTTGCCCTCCTCGATCTTGTCGTCCACGAATGCCTCTATCCAGCGGCGCAGTGTATCGTCGGAAGAGATCTGGTCTATCATGCGGTCGGCGGCGCTGTCCAGCAGGCTCTCGACCGGTAGTTCGAGGTTGAAGTTGAGGTCGATGCCGAGTTCCTTGATGAACGAACGGATGATCCGCTGGAAGAATTTGTCTATGGTGACCACCGCGAAATGGTTGTAGTCGTGCAGTATCAGGCTCCGTACCGTTCGGGCGCGCGCGGTTATCTCTTCCGACGGCAGACCGAGTTCTTTCTGAAGACGGGGAGTGTATTCCTTTTCTTTGTCTTTAGCAATGTCGTTGATTTTGGATAGTATACGGCCTTTCATCTCTTCCGTAGCTTTATTCGTGAATGTGACGGCGAGTATGTGGCTGTAAAGTGTCGGGTCGGATATGACGTTGCGCACGTATTCGTATGCGAGGTTGTAGGTCTTGCCCGATCCGGCCGATGCGCTGACTATTTTTACGTTACCCATTTGCAGACTGTGATTGACAAGCTAAAAGTAATGAAAATAGTCGAAAGCCTTCGTTTACGCATTGCATTTTCACGCTGAAAACGCTACCTTGGCCTTACGAATAGCGCCGTCCGGCTGCAAGTCGGTGGCGTGTGGATATTAATCGTTTTCATCTGCGTGAATACTTTTTTAGGCAATGTAGCCGAATATCTTTACGACCGTTACGGCAGCGGCATATCCGATGTGAGGATAGTGCTGCCCAATACGCGTTCCAAGCTGTTTTTCATGGATGCGCTCGGCGGCATGATAGACCGTCCAGTGTGGCAGCCTCATTACGTGACTATAGACGACCTGATGCGCGAGGTGTCCGGGTTGGCTCCCGTGGATCGTGTGCGTGCCGTAGTGGAGTTGTACGGCGTATATTCCCGGTACCATAAGGAGAGTTTCGATTCGTTCTATTTTTGGGGCGAAATGCTGCTGAACGATTTCGATCAGGTTGACAAGTATATGGTCGATGCCGAGATGCTTTTCTCCAACATATACGATCTCAAGGATATAGACTTCGGGACCTCCTATTTCAATTCGGATCAGCTCGAAGTCGTGCGCCGTTTCTGGGACGCTTTCGGCAGGGAAGACGGACTTTCGTCCGAGAAACGCGACTTCTTGTCCATATGGCGTTCGCTGGGCGCGATATACCATGAATTCCGGAATCGTCTGGCGGCATCGGGAGTGGCTTATACTGGTATGATGCACCGTGAAGCCGCCTCCAAGATAAAGCGCGGAGAGGTGTCCGCAGAATGGAATTATCCTGTGGCTGTGGTGGGATTCAATGCATTGTCCGAGTGCGAGAAGGTGTTGTTCGACCATTTGAAGAACGTCTGCGATGCGGAGTTTTTCTGGGATTACGACGATTATTATTTGTTGGACAGGCATCAGGAGGCAGGGCTGTTCGTCCGCGGAAATCTCGCGCGTTATCCGCAGCCTGCCGGATTCGTGAATCGTACGGACAATTTTTCGGGACCCAAGAAGGTTCGTGCGGTGTCGGTGCCTTCCGGAGCGATACAATGCAAGTATGCGGCCGATTTTCTGCGCGATGTGGCCGCAGGTATGCTGGATGGCAGGGTGCCCGGAAAGGAGACTGCGATAGTGCTTACGGATGAGAATCTTTTGCTGCCGTTGCTGTATTCCATTCCGAAGGAGATAGGTGAACTGAACGTTACAATGGGTTATCCGTTGCGTCAAACGCTCGCTTACAGTTTCGCCGAACGTCTGTTGCGTTTGCAGGTGCATACTCGCGGTAAAGGCGGCCAGACAGCGTTTTATCATGCGGACGCGACAGGTATTCTATCGCATCCGTTTGTCGCGGGGCTCGAAGGGGAAAAAGCGTCGGCCATACGTGCCGATATAATATCGAAGTCGCGGATATACGTCAGTGAGTCGGCTTTCCGTACCGGCGGAGTCGTCGAGGCTATTTTCCGTAAGCAGGAGGATTGGCGCGGAGTGGCCGACTGGCTCGTGGAGATATTGTCGGCCGTGACGACCGTACCCGTCGCAGCGGTGAGCACAGAATCGGCAGGCGATGAGATACGTTTCCGGCGCGAGTATGCCGGCATAATAGCCGACACCGTCAGGCGGCTTTCCAATTCGCTTTCAGAGTGTGAAGTGGATATGAATGTGATGATGTTCTCATCGCTGGTACGCCGGGTATTGCAGAATGTACGCGTGCCGTATGAGGGGGAGCCGTTGCGAGGTATTCAGATCATGGGTATACTCGAAACGCGCAATCTGGATTTCGATAACGTCATGATAATGTCGATGAACGACGATAACTTTCCGGGTAATCCGGCGGCGACCTCTTCGTTCATTCCGTACAATCTGCGTTTCGGTTACGGCCTGCCTACGCCGCAGCACCATGACGGCGTATACGCCTACTATTTTTACCGTCTGTTGCAGCGGGCGTCGCTCGTCGATATGGTCTACTGTTCGCGGAGCGACGAGAACAGCAGCGGCGAACAGAGCCGTTATATATATCAGCTTGAATACGAATCGTCGCACGATGTGGAGCGCGTCGATTTCGGTCTCGATGTCGGCATTTCACCGGAGCAGCCCATCGTCGTGGGTAAGGACACCGCTGTTATGACAGCGCTCGCGGAGTATCTCGACGGCGGGGGACGTACCATGTCGCCGACGGCATTGAACGCCTATCTGGATTGTCCTTTGAAGTTTTATTTCCGTTATGTGGCGCGGTTGAAGCCGGATGACGAGGTGAACGAAGATATCGACATGCCGATGTTCGGGACCATTCTGCACAAGGCCATGGAACTGTTGTACCGTCCGTTGGTAGGGCGTCGCGATCCGTCTGCAGCCATAAGGTCGCTGATAGGGAGCGAGGCCGTTACCGCTGCTGTCGACGATGCTATCGGGGAGGCGTTCTATCACGGGGAGAAGTTCTCGGCTGACGACTGCGAAGGCGGGCTGCTAATGGTGCGCGACATAGTGATACGATACATAAACCGTAATATTTTGCCGTTCGACAGCCGCCTCGAAGGGTTTACCGTAGAGGCTCTCGAGTACGATCTGGATGCGGAGTTCGGGTTCGAGACTAAAGACGGGCGGCATTCCATAGTTTTCGGCGGTATGGCCGACAGGGTCGATATGCTTTCGGACGGCAGCGTCCGTATCGTCGATTACAAAACCGGCTCGCCGCATGCCGATTTCGCCGGGGTGGGGGCTTTGTTCGACAGGGACGACAAAGGCAGGAATCCGGCCGTGTTGCAGACATTGCTATATTCCATGATCGTTACGCGTATGCAGGAGTCCGGCGGTATGCCGGGGCACGGCGTATGTCCGGTGCTGTACTATGTAAGGCTGATGAACAGACCAGATTATTCGCCCGTATTGAAAGAGAAGGGCGGTAGTGTCGTTTCGGATTACGAACCATACCGCGAGGACTTCGAAGAGGGGCTCGGCAGGTTGCTCGGCGAATTGTTCGACGGCGGAGCGCCTTTCGTCCAGTGCGAGGATACCAAGCCGTGTGCGTACTGCGATTTCGCCGTTATATGTCGCCGTAACTGATGCCGGGTATCGTAAGCGTATGTGGGTGATTCCCGTCCTGAGTGTTTTTTGTAACGGGGTATTTCGATGGCGCATTAGGATTGTTCTATGATGAGACCGATACAGGCCGTTCGTATGGCCGTGTGCGTTGCGGAGAATGTTTCCGGATAAGTTACTCGGCGTCATAATTTGTTGCGACGGGTATTTTGCAACGCTACCTAAAATTTGTTATTGTTCCTGTGGAGTATTTTTCTCAATTTTGTGCCGGTAAAAAACAGATTGGCTTATGCGTCTTTCCGATTTGCAGACAGGTCATAGCGCCGTAATTCTCAAAGTGCTGGGGCATGGCGGGTTCCGACGGCGTATCATGGAGATGGGCTTTGTCCGCGGCAAGAGGGTGGAGGTGTTGCAGAATGCTCCGCTCAAGGATCCTATCAAATACAAGATTATGGGTTACGAGGTTTCGCTGCGACGCAGCGAGGCCGGGATGATAGAGGTGATAACCGAAGAGGAAGCGCGTAGCAGAGCCATATCGGAAGGTCTGTCGTACGGGACTTCGGCTAACGATGCGGCAGTGATCGCAGGCGAGATAGACCGTTCCAAGAAACGTATAAACATAGCGCTGGTCGGCAATCCCAACAGCGGAAAGACGTCGCTGTTCAATGCGGCGTCCGGCAGTCACGAACATGTCGGCAATTATAGCGGCGTGACCGTAGACGCTAAATACGGGCACATGCGCTACAAGGGTTACGAGTTCGACATATACGACCTGCCCGGTACGTACGCTCTTTCGGCATATACTCCGGAGGAGGTGTATGTGCGCCGTCAGTTGTTCGAACATACGCCCGATGTGGTAATCAACGTGGTGACTGCCTCAAATCTTGAGAGGAATCTTTACCTTACTACGGAACTGATCGACATAAACCTACGTATGGTCGTGGCGCTCAATATGTACGACGAACTCGAACAGGACGGAGCGCAGCTCGATTACAAGTTGCTGGGCGAATTGTTCGGCGTGCCTATGGTACCTACCGTATCGCGATCCGGACATGGGCTGGACAAGCTTTTCGATACCGTCATACAGCTGTACGAGGACGAAGCGGAGACATGCGCGCGCCATATACATATTAACCACGGGAAATGCATAGAGGAGAGTGTGGAAAAACTCGTGGCGGAACTGAAAAAAGACAATACGCTCGATAAGTACCATACGCGTTATCTCGCTCTCAAGCTGCTCGAAGGGGACGGCGAGGTGGAGCGCATATTGAAGCATTGTGCCGGATTCGAAGAGTGGAAAGCTGTCCGCGACAGGGAGGTGGCACGGATAGAGAAGGAGCTGGGCGAGGATATAGAGACTGCCGTCGCTAACGAAAAGTACGGATTCATTGCCGGCGCTCTGAAAGAGACATATGTGCCGGGACGCCACGAGAAGGAGCGTACGGCTAATATCATAGATACGATAGTGACGCACAAGGTTTGGGGATATCCCATATTCCTGTTCCTGATGTGGCTCATGTTCGAGGCTACTTTCGTGCTGGGGGCCTATCCTATGGAATGGATAGAAAACGGCGTCGGGGCGTTGTCGGAGTGGTTGGGCGGCATCATGAACGAGGGGCCGTTGAAAGACCTCGTAATAGACGGTGTGATAGGCGGCGTGGGAGGCGTCATCGTTTTCCTGCCCAATATAGTCATACTGTATCTTTTCATTGCGCTCATGGAGGATTCCGGCTATATGGCTCGTGCGGCGTTCATAATGGACAAGGTGATGCACAAGATAGGTCTGCACGGCAAATCGTTCATTCCGCTTATCATGGGATTCGGTTGCAACGTGCCGGCCATAATCGCGACGAGAACTATCGAGAGCCGCAGCAGCCGGCTGATAACGATTCTGATAAACCCGTTCATGTCGTGCGGGGCGCGTCTGCCGGTATTTCTGCTCATGGCGGGTATCTTCTATCCGCGCAATGCCGGAACGGTGCTCTTCTTCCTGTATATGTTGGGAATAGTCGTGGCAGTCGTAACGGCCAAATTGCTGCGCCGCTTCATGTTCCGTAAGGACGAAACCCCGTTTGTCATGGAGTTGCCTCCGTACAGGGTGCCGACCACGAAAAGCGTGCTCCGTCATATGTGGGAACGGGCTGCCATGTACCTTAAGAAAATGGGCGGCCTCATTCTGGTTGCTTCGGTGTGCGTATGGTTCCTGAGTTATTTCCCGCGTCACGACGATCCTGTCGTGCAGGAGGAGAAGTCGTATATCGGTCAGATCGGCCATTTCATAGAACCGGTCGTGGAGCCGTTGGGACTTAACTGGAAAGCGAGCGTCGCATTTCTTACCGGTACGGTAGCCAAGGAGGTTACGGTGAGTACGCTCGGGGTGCTGTATGCCGGAAGTGCTGACGTGGAGGACGATTCCGCAGTGCTTTCGCAGAGGCTTACCGAAGTCAATCCGGCTACTGGAGTGCCCGATTTCAATAAAGCCAACGCTCTCGCCTTTCTCGTGTTCGTGCTGTTGTACGTCCCTTGTATAGCCACGCTGGTGGCTATCAAGCAGGAGGCCGGAGGGTGGCGCTGGGCGGCGTTCTCGTTCCTGTACAACACAATGGTCGCATGGATCGTATCGTTCATAGTATATAGGATAGCCCTGTTGTTTATTTAGTCGAGACGATGGATCAGATGATTATCGTATGCGCCATTGGCATAGTGTTATTGGCGTATTTGCTTTGGAAGCTATATAAGATGTTTTTTAAGAAGGGATACAAGCATGTATGCCACAACTGTCCTCACGGGTGCGAGTGCAACAAGTCCAAAGTTATCCGTGACGGCTGTCATAAGAACGGCCCTGACGATTGAATTGTAGCGTTTCCGAAATAAGAAAAGTCCTGCGCCTTAGCGGGACTTTTCTGTTTTGTGTTGTCGAGAACGCTTTTGTGTCGTGAAATTCGTACCAGTTGTGCGGAAGTTCCGGAAACGAAAACCCGCAGGGATTGTTTTTACGAATCTCTGCGGGTTTTTGAATTTCTGGGAAGTCTCCGGTAAGGAGAATCACCTCAGTTTGTGGGCATGGAAATGCGGCGTCACGTATTTTATGAACAGCGTGAACGAGACGACCACCAGCCCGACGCCGACTATATAGCATAACGCATAAGTCCATTCCGAGAGAAAACCGCCCAACAGCATTCCGCAACCTATGCCTACGTCCCAGCCCGTCAGATACGTGGCGTTGGCCGTCGCACGGCGCGAATTGGGGGCGAGGTTTATGAACAGGGTGTTGAATGCTGGGAACATCGTTCCGAATCCGTAACCGATGAGGGCTGCCGAAGAGAAATAGAGTATGTAGCCGGCGGTTATGTTCCAGCCGGACACGGTGGACAGCAACGCTTCGCCGAGTATGCCGAACATAGCTATGAATATGCCTTGACGGATGGTTTCGGTGACGAAACCCTTGTCCACCCGTTTGCCGGAACTAAGTCGCGACGTTATAAGGCCTGCTGCCATTACCGTAAAAAACAGACCGGAACTCGACGTGATGCCCGATTCTATGGCATACAGTGCCATGTAACTCGTGGTCATACCGTATGGTATGGCGAGCATGAAAAGCGATATGCAGGCCGGAATACCTTCCACAAGGAAGAAACGGTCTATTGATATTGGGCTGTTGGGGTTCTCGGCCGGAGCTTTTTTGGGGGCATGTACCAAGGCGCCGAATACGAGTCCGAGCAATGCCGTTGCCAGCGATGTAAAAAACAGCGTCATGAAATTGCCCGACGATATGATGAAAAGTCCTGTCATGGGTCCGAATGCCATGGCCATGTTACCCATTACGCCGAAATACCCAAGTCCCTCGCCGCGCCGTGACGACGGCATGACGTCTATCACGAGGGTGTTGCCCGTGGTGGAGAGCGTTCCGAACGTGAAGCCGTGGAATATCCGTAGGAATATGAACATACCCAACGTCGATGTTATCCAGAAATAACCGAGAAACGACAGGGCGAACAGAGCGTAGGCTATGATATATACCCTCTTGCGTGGAAATGTGTCGGCCGTGAAGCCGGCGAGCGGTCTGACGCTCAACACAGCTATGACGTAGCAGGAGAGTACCACGCCTATCATAGTGTGTCCTATTCCGAATGTCTCCCTTAGGTAGAACGGCAGGGTGGGTACGAGCAGAAAGAATGAAAAGGACATGAGGAACGACGCGATACATACGAATATGTAATCCTTGGTCCACAGTTTTTCTTTAGTCGGTCGGATTTCAGAGTGCATGCCGGTAGTTGTTTTTTATCGCGCAAAGATAGCTAAAACGTGGGTCGGTTGTTATCGTGCCGTGTGGCATTGAATATTTTTGCAGTTATGACATGCGGGCTGAAGCTTGTGTGAATAATAGTCGTATTGTCCTTCTGCAAAGTATGCTGTTTGCAGAACGGATTTATATTTTTACACTTGTTAGCTAAAAAGCGTTGTATGAATCGGATAAGAGAAGTTGTAGGTAATAGTGGTATTGCCCGAAAAGAGTGTGTGAATGGACTTTGAAAGATTTTTTCTGGCTGTTCAATCTTTGTGGCGTTGACAAAGTGCATTGCACTGTCGTTATTTATCGTGTGTGATGCAAGTTTTTGATTTCTAATCGAGTCTTTTGCAGATTATAGCGATGTATTGAAAACGGATGAGATTTTAAAACTGTCGGCGCGATATTTGGTAATTTCTGGCGTTGCAACAATGTCGGATCCTGTGTGCTGATTTCGATCGAGATCAGAAAAGAGGATGTTTTGAATAGTGGGCGAATTTATCGGAACACTCCGTTGTAACTGATTGTATTTAAAATAATCGTGTGGATTTGTTAAATAAATGTGATTGTCGTAACCGGTAGTGTGGATGATTATCGTACATTTTTATTAATTTTATAGACTAACGAACGAGTTTATTCCGTAGTTTTGTTCCAGACGGGGTACTCTCCCGATATGTGCGGATTATTTGAGTCGGGTTAGGTGGGAGTATCCGCCGGCAGAAGGCGTGTGGCTATGTCGGGTAATTGTAGCGTTTAACGACGGATTTTATTTTCGGGATTATGGCGAACGCTTTTGTAAAACTCATAGATATATATCGTTTCGGGTTTCAGGACTCGCGGCTTTTCAGACGTTTGCTGTTGCTGATAGGTATCAAGCTGTTCATCATGTTCGCGATTCTCAGATTGATATTTTTCCCCGATCTGCTGGCCGGCAAGAGCGAAAGGGAGAAGGCTGCGACGATAATCGAGAATTTGACGACGCTGCCGTCAGCCGGTCTTGGCGCGGAATAGTGCAATATACTGTATGCGATACGGAGATAACGGTATATTGTCGACAGATGACCTGACTAAGATATAATTGGAGTGTAACTCTTTTTAATAATATCGCTTATGCAAAGTATTTCCGAACTTATGCAGGTGGTGGATTGGTCGCGCGCGCAGTTCGCTATGACGGCCATTTACCATTGGATTTTCGTACCTCTCACATTGGGACTCGGTTTCATCGTGGCCATAATGGAGACGTTCTACTACAAGACCGGCGATGCGTTCTGGAAAAGGACTACCAAATTCTGGATGCGGTTGTTCGGTATCAATTTCGCCATAGGAGTGGCTACGGGTATAATACTCGAATTCGAGTTCGGTACCAACTGGTCGAACTATTCCTATTTCGTGGGCGACATTTTCGGTGCACCGCTCGCGATAGAAGGCATAATGGCCTTTTTCCTCGAAAGTACGTTCATTGCCGTCATGTTTTTCGGTTGGAACAAGGTTTCCAAAGGATTTCATCTGACAGCTACGTGGCTTACGGCCATAGGCGCCAATCTGTCGGCTCTCTGGATTCTGGTGGCCAACGGATGGATGCAGTATCCTGTAGGCATGCAGTTCAATCCGGAAACGGCACGCAATGAAATGGTTTCATTCTTCGACGTGTTGTTTTCCCCCGTCGCGATGAACAAGTTTTTCCATACCGTTTCTTCGGGATACGTGCTTGCCGCGGTATTCGTCGTCGGAGTTTCGGCATGGTTCCTGTTGCGCCGTCGCGAGAATCAAATGGCGTTGCGCAGTATCAAGATAGCTTCCGTGTTCGGTATGGCGAGCATATTGCTGTGTGTCTTCACGGGAGACGGTTCCGGCGTATGGGTGAGTCGTACCCAGCCGATGAAACTGGCGGCCATGGAGGCGCATTACGACGGCAGCGAAGGAGCTCCGCTGGTGGCGGTGGGCATTCTCAAACCAGAAGCCGAGCGTACCTCCAACGAAGACGCTTTTTATTTCAAGATCGAGATTCCGAAGCTGTTGTCGATTATGAGCGCCCATGATGTGGATGCTTATGTGGCCGGTATAAACGATCTGGTGTACGGTAATCCGGAAAGGGGGATTCTGTCGGCGAGCGAGAAAATGGAGCGCGGTCGCGTGGCCATAGACGAACTGGCGCGTTACCGTGAAGCCATGGAGAACGGTGACAGCGAGACTATGCAGGCCATAGCGCGTAAGTTCGATCCGCAGACTGACGAAGGTAAGGAGTTCCTTAGCGAATACTTCGCTTATTTCGGTTACGGGTACCTTCAGTCTCCGGAGGATATAGTGCCGAATGTTCCTCTTACGTTCTATGCTTTCCGTGTGATGGTAGGCATAGGCTGTCTGTTCATACTGTTGTTTGCCGTTGTGCTTTGGACTGGTTACCGTAAGAGTCTCGAACGTACCCGGTGGTTGCAGTATGTCATGCTTTGGGCTATACCGTTCGCTTACATAGCTTCCATGGCCGGATGGGTAGTGGCCGAGGTAGGGCGTCAGCCGTGGACCATACAGGATTTGCTACCCACCGTGGCTGCCGTGTCGCGGATAGACGCTACGTCGGTGATGGTGACATTTTTCATTTTCGCGCTTCTGTTCACCGCGCTGCTCATAGCGGAGATTAAGATCATGACCAAACAAATCAGTATAGGACCTAAAAACGAATAATTGCCATGCAGATAACATACATATTTTTACAGCAATACTGGTGGTTCATCATATCACTGTTGGGAGCCTTGCTGGTTTTCCTGTTGTTCGTGCAGGGCGGGCAGGGTATGCTGCGCGAGATAGGGCGCAGCGACGTGGAGCGCAACATGCTCGTCAATTCGCTCGGTCGCAAGTGGGAATTTACATTTACGACTCTGGTAACGTTCGGCGGCGCTTTTTTCGCATCATTTCCGCTTTTCTATTCCACCTCTTTCGGCGGTGCATTCTACGTATGGATGCTGATATTGCTGGTTTTCGTCATACAGGCCGTAGCATACGAATTTCGCCGCAAGCCAGATAATTTTCTCGGAGAAAAAACTTACGATGCATTTCTTATGGTGAACGGCGTCGCCGGTCCGCTTCTTCTTGGTATAGCTGTCGGTACATTCTTCACCGGTGCTAACTTTGCGGTAGACAGAATCAATATTACGGCTGTAGGCGGTCATACCGCCATATCGCAATGGACGACGCCGTGGCGCGGTCTGGAAGCCGTGGCCGATTGGCGCAATGTGGCTCTCGGATTGTCTGTACTCTTCCTTTCGAGAGTGCTGGCTTGCCAGTATTTCATGAATAATATAGACGACGATACCATATTCGGCCGTTCACGTCGGCGCATGGGGTTGTATTCCGTGTTGTTTCTGGTGTGCTTCCTGCCGTTTCTCGCGGCGCTGTTCCTGTCGGACGGAGTAGCCGCGGATCCTTCTGGTGTCATGTATTACGAGCCTTACAAATATTGGCATAATCTGGTACAGATGCCTGTTGTGGCAGTGGTTATGGCGGCGGGCGTTCTCGCCGTGCTGACAGGTATGATAACTGGATATTTCCGTTCGTCTCGCAAGGCGATATGGTGGAGCGGTATCGGCACCGTGTTGACCGTCTTGTCGCTTTTGTTGCTTGCCGGTTGGAACGGTACCGCATATTATCCCTCCAACGCCGATTTGCAGAGTTCGCTCACCATATACAACAGTTCGTCGAGCGAATTTACATTGCAAGTGATGAGCATAGTGTCGCTGTTGATTCCGTTCGTCGTGGCATACATATGGTATGCATGGCGTTCCATAAACCGTAAACGAATCACGCGCAGGGAAATCGAAAACGACGGGGAGCATCAGTATTGATATGCCTTGTCTCAGTCTGTCTGAAAGCGCTGCTGCCGGAGAGATTCCGCGGCAGCGCTTTTTGTGATTATATTTGCGGCGGATTCCGGTCGAACGGGATTGCGACGAAACTGTGGCTGCGATGGATTGCGGCCCGATTGTTGTCCGCAGATTCGAATAATATCTAAAATTTTACTTTACTTATGTCCTACAATCTTTTGAAAGGTAAACGAGGCCTCATATTCGGGGCGCTCAACGATAAATCCATTGCGTGGAAAGTGGCCGAAAGGGCTTACGAGGAGGGCGCTACATTCGTTCTTACCAATACGCCCGTGTCCATGCGCATGGGCGATATAGAATCGCTGGCAGAGAAGTGCGGCACGATAGTCATTCCCGCCGACGCCACCAATGTGCAGGATCTGGAGAATCTCGTTACGAAAGGCATGGAGCATATCGGCGGCAAGTTCGATTTCGTATTGCACTCGATCGGTATGTCGCCCAACGTGCGCAAGGGACGTACATACGACGATCTCGATTACGACTATTATCACAAGACGATAGATATATCGGCCATGTCGTTTCACAAGGTAATACAGACGTGCCGCAAACTCGATGCTATAGAGGATTGGGGATCGGTCGTAGCGCTCACTTATATCGCCGCCCAGCGTACGTTGTACGGATACAACGATATGGCCGACGCGAAAGCTATGCTGGAATCCATAGCACGCAGCTTCGGATACATATACGGGCGTGAGAAGAATATACGAATCAATACCGTTTCACAATCGCCTACGGCTACGACGGCCGGCAGCGGAGTTATGGGGCTGGACAACCTTATGGATTTCGCCGAGCGTATGTCTCCGCTCGGCAACGCTACGGCAGCCGAATGCGCCGATTATATAATCACGCTTTTCTCGGATCTTACGCGTAAGGTCACGATGCAGAATCTTTATCATGACGGCGGCTATTCGAGTATGGGCATGAGCATGCAGGCCATGCATGTATATAACGAAGGATTGGAATACCGGGACGTTCGCAGCGACAAGTCTCGCCGCAGGAAGTAGCGTGGCTGACTGTATTGACGTATGGATGCATGCGATATCGTATCCTTTTCGTCCTTACGCATATACATTCGATTGGACGGCATAATTGCCTGCGATATGGAAAATATTAGCCATGCAGAATTTTGTACCATGTTCTTGATGTAACTAGCAGCTATGGTCAATGAGTTAGCTCATACAATATGGTGAGTTCTCGGTATTGTCCTTGAGCTTGGCACTTGGGGTTTAGTGCTTTATCTGATTGGCATTTTACGTTTTGCGTTCTGTAAAAAAGGCGATATGCTACTGCCTTGGCGGGTTTCTGGAGATATTATTAACACATAACGCAGTTATCTGTTCGTCACGAATTCGGCTTGGCCAGCGTCCAAGCCGAATTCGTGACATTTTCGGAGTAGAAACAGTATTGCTGTTCTTTGAAAAGGGTGTGAGCGTTCTGGGTTATGTGTGAAGTGAACTAAGCGAGACTTGTCGGAAAAGGCTTATTTCCGGGACAAACTATAAGTGAACGGAAATCAGTCGAAGTCATTAGCATCGGAAACGAATAAAAACGCTGAATATTCGTAGATAAAGGCATGACGGTTATTGCGTACACAGAAAGTGTCGGCGGACAAAAGAGTAATTGTGACATATTTCAATGTACCGTTTCCGACAATCATTACTGTATAACATCCAACTGTCGCTTATTTGTTGCACATGGCCGCGTCTGTAATTCTGCTTATTTCCCTAAACCTTTACATGAAAGATACTTGAGATGTTACACCAAGGAGGTACACGAAGTATATGATCACGCACAAAAATAAACCGCACCTTATTCGGGTGCGGTTTATTTTACATTATAAGTGCTGTCGCGTTTATTTCATGGGAGCGTGCTCGAGCGTGTAGCAGATGAATTTCCAGAATTTGCCTACCGATTCGATATTGACCTTTTCATCGGGCGAGTGCGGGTAACGGATAGTCGGACCGCAAGAGATCATATCCATGTCGGGGTATTTGCCGCCGATGATTCCGCACTCCAGACCTGCGTGTATGGCCATTACGGCAGGTTTCTTGCCGAACAGTTTTTCATAGCTTTCGCTCATGGTCTTCAGAATGGGTGAATCCATATTGGGGTTCCAACCGTCGTAAGCTCCGGAAAGTTTGACGTTTGCACCAGCCAATTCCATGACTGTGCGTATCTTCATGGCGAGATCGTCCTTTTCGCTGTTCATGGAGCTGCGAAGCAGACACATGATCTTGAAGTAACCGCGTTCGGATACTACACGTGCGAGGTTGGACGAGGTCTGTACCAGTCCGGGCATGGAAGTGCTCATACGCTGTACGCCGTTGGGACATGCGTAAACGGCGTCGATGAGGTTGGCCTGATCGAAGAAGTTGATGGCTTTGGACGGTGTCTTTACGGGTACGGCCTTGAACGACAATCCTTCTTCTATGCCTTTATACTCCGTCTTGTAGAGTTGCTCGTATTTCTTGACTGCCGAAACGAGGGCTTTCTCGTTCTGTTTGAGAACTACTATCGTAGCGAATGCTTCGCGCGGTATGGCATTGCGCAGGCCGCCGCCGTCTATGTCACAGAGCAATATGCCGAGCTTCTCCTGATAGTTGCGCATGAAACGCGCGAGGAGCTGGTTGGCGTTACCTCTCTGTTCGATTATGTCCATACCTGAGTGGCCTCCCTTCAGTCCCTTTATTTCCAGACGGTAACCGGTGAAGTTTTCCTTTTCGACCTTTTCGGTGTCGTATTTCATGGTTGCCGTCAGGTCGAGACCGCCTGCGCAACCTACGTAGAGTTCGCCTTCGGTTTCCGAGTCGAGGTTGAGAAGTATCTTGCCTTTGAGTACGCCCGGTTTAAGGCCGAAAGCGCCGTCCATACCTGTCTCCTCGGTGGCTGTGAAAAGACCTTCGAGAGGGCCGTGTTTGATGTCCTTGGATTCGAGTATGGCGAGTATCGTCGCTGCCCCTATGCCGTTGTCGGCGCCGAGGGTCGTGCCGTTGGCCGTAACCCAGTCACCGTCTATATAGGCCTCGATGCTGTCTTTCTCGAAGTCGAACTCCTTGTCGGAGTTTTTCTGCGGTACCATGTCGAGGTGGGCTTGCAGCACTATGGGAGTGCGATTTTCCATTCCCGGTGTCGCAGGCTTGCGAATAAGTATGTTCTGGCCTTCGTCTATACTGTGTTCCAGCTTGTGTTCCTTTGCAAAGCGGAGTATGTATTCGCGTATTTTCTCTTCGTGATGCGAAGGACGTGGAATTTCACAGATTTCGGCAAACCTCGACCATAGCGGTTCGGGTTGCAATTTCTTAAGGTTTTTATCCATTGTCGTATATGTATTTGGTTGTTTGTTTCGTGTCAGTGTGCCGCGTGCATGCGGCTTGTCTTTCTATAAACGTTATTCGGATCGTTTTTCGTCTTCGTCGTCGGTATCCGCGGCGTCTTTTTCTTCACGCCGCTCTTTCTCGAACGCGTTGACTATATGTTTTACCAGACGGTGACGGATTATGTCCCTGTTGTCGAACGTAACCATGCCTATACCGTCTATGCCGTTCAGCAGTTCCATTGCGCGGACGAGTCCGGAATCGGAACGGCGTGGCAGGTCTATCTGAGTAATATCGCCCGTGACGATGAATTTGGCGTTGCGCCCCATTCTCGTCAGGAACATTTTCAACTGAGACAGGGTGGTGTTCTGTGCTTCGTCGAGTATGACGAAAGCATTGTCTAACGTCCGTCCGCGCATGTACGCGAGAGGAGCTATTTGTACGGTGCCTTCATCGAGATATTTCTGCAACTTCGCAGCCGGAATCATGTCGTTCAAGGCGTCGTAAAGCGGTTGCAGATACGGATCGAGTTTTTCTTTCATGTCTCCCGGCAGAAAGCCGAGTTTCTCGCCGGCTTCCACGGCCGGGCGGGTGAGTATGATCCGTTTGACCTCCTTGTTCTTGAGCGCCCTTACGGCAAGCGCTATCGCTGTGTACGTCTTGCCGCTGCCGGCAGGACCTATTGCGAACAGAAGATCGTTGTCGTCGTACATGCCGACGAGCCGTTGTTGGTTTACGGTACGCGCCTTTACGATAAGTCCGCCGTTGCCGTATACTATTATGTCTTTCGACTGCGCCTCTTCAGCGCTGCGCAACCCTTCGGAGAATACCTGATCTACAACTTCAGGCGATATGTGGCCGTATTTGGCCGCATAGGCGAGCAGGGCATTCAGTTTGTCCTCGAAACGGTCGAGTTCCGCGTCGTCGCCTAAAGCCTTGATAGTCGAGCCGCGCGCGACGATTTTGAGTTTTGGAAAGAGGTCGCAAATCCTGTTGAGATTTGAATTTGCGACCCCGTAAAATTCCAGAGGATCTATACCCTCCAATGCTATGATCCTTTCAGGCATTGACACTATTCCAGTTTAGAAAAGATAACCGATGCTGAACGTCCAGCTCGTAGGTCTCGTGTTTATCGAGGCGAGTCCTTCTCCGACGTTTTTGATCTCCTTTTTGGAGAATACTCCGTTGTAGCGGACGTCTACCATTATGTTGAAAAGGTCTATGCCTATGCCGGCGGTCCATGTTACCGTCGGGCGGGTAAACGCTTTTTCTATATCGGCGGCGTTTTCGAGATCTTTAATGGACGCTGTTGACACGAGGTTGAATACCGGTCCCAAGTTGGCCCTGATTTTGACTATATTGCTGGAGCCTATGCCCACGCCGACCATAACGGGGACGCTGAAGTTGTTTACCGTAATGTCTTTCTGTATGTCAGGCAAGAAGCTGGATACGTCCTTCATGTTTATGCTTTTGTATTTGCCCCAGTCGTAGAGCAATTCGCCCTGTACGTAAATAGGGAGCAACGGAAAATCGAGTCTCGCTACGCCGCCTACATGGAAACCGCTCGCATTGCTTTTGATCGAAGATACGGATTGCAGTACGGAAAGGTCTACTTTCGACTGATTGGTCGTGAAACCGGCCTTGAGACCGAACGAGAAGAACGGAAGCGAACTGTTCGTATTGGCGAACGAGGTCGCTGAAAACAAAACCGCAAGGATCAGGACACTGATTTTTTTCATGATTATAAAGTATTGGTTTAACGTTGTTTTGTGATCCGTATGACCGGTTTTCGCGAACTGCGGTCGCCGGTCGGTACTGTTTTTCCAATGTTTTGCATGCGTCGTATTGTCGACGATACTATGATTACAAATATATGCTTTTTTCTTCAATGGCGGTAGTCTTTGTAATATTTGCGTCAGTTCTTCGTATCCGGTAATAAACTAAATAGGTAAGCGATGTGGGTATCTCGCATATTCTGACTATCTTTGCAATTTATTAGATGCATGATCGACGGTTTCCCCGCCAATTATCATGCCAAATACAATATCTATATCGTTATGAGCATAGTAGCTATCGTAGGCCGTCCGAACGTAGGCAAAAGTACATTGTTCAACAGGTTGGTAGGCATGAGAAAAGCCATCGTGGATTCCACGGCTGGAACTACCCGCGACCGTCATTACGGCCGTACCGACTGGAACGGGCGCGAGTTTTCCGTGATAGATACCGGCGGTTATACCGTCAACAGCGAAGATGTTTTCGAGGACGAGATACGGCGTCAGGTGATGTTGGCGATCGAGGAAGCCGACGTCATACTGTTTATGGTGGAGGTCGGGACCGGTATTACGGACCTCGACATGCTCATGGCCGGCATTCTTCGCCGGACGGATAAGAAGGTGATACTCGTCGTGAACAAGGTGGATAACAACGAACTGTATTACGGTACGCATGAGTTTTATGCTCTCGGTCTGGGCGAGCCTTATGCCATAAGCTCCATGAGCGGTAGCGGCAGCGGGGACCTTATGGACGAGATAGTGGCTTCACTGCCGGAAGATTCGCGCAGCGATTACGACGAGGAGTTGCCCAAGATAACGATAGTGGGGCGTCCGAATGTGGGCAAGTCGTCCATGACCAACGCCTTGCTCGGACAGGAGCGTAATATCGTGACGCCAGTAGCGGGTACTACCCGCGATTCGGTACATACTCGTTATAATAAATACGGTATGGATTTCTATCTGATCGATACGGCCGGCTTACGCAAGAAAGGCAAAGTGACGGAAGATCTGGAATTCTATTCGGTAATGCGCTCCATTCGCTCAATAGAGGCGTCGGACGTCTGTATTCTGATGCTGGATGCATCGCAGGGCGTGGAGTCGCAGGATATGAACATATTCAATCTGATAGTCCGCAATAAGAAGGGGTGTGTCATCGTGGTGAACAAGTGGGACCTTATAGAAAAGGACAACAACACCATGAAACGGTGGCGCGAATCCATAAAGGGCAAACTGGCTCCGTTCAACGATGTGCCTATCATATTCACTTCCGTCCCGGACAAACAGCGTATATTGGAAGTGTTGCAGACTGCCATAAAAGTTTACAATTCCAAGGTGCGCAGAATATCGACTTCGGAATTCAACGAATACATGTTGCCTATCATAGAGGAGACTCCTCCTCCGTCTATAAAGGGCAAGTACATACGGATCAAGTATGCGACGCAGCTCCCGAATCCTACACCCGTATTCGCGTTTTTCGTCAATCTGCCTCAGTATATAAAGGATCCGTATCGTCGTTTTCTGGAAAACAAGATCCGTGAGCATTGGGACTTTGAAGGCGTTCCGATACAGATTTATTTCAGACAGAAATAGCCGGTTGGCCGGTTCGGTTATGCTGTTATTTGCTGGCCGGAGTGTGATGTCGTATTTTCGGATTGACATGTCTAAGTATGTCCCCTCATAAAAGAAGAACGTTGGCGTTGCCCGTGGCGATGGTCGTGGGTGCTGTATTTCACGGCTTTTTCAACAAGATAGGTTTTCTGCCTCCTTATTTGATATTCGTCATGCTGTTCGTGACGTTCTGTCGTGTGTCGTTGAAGGATATACGTTTCGGCCCGTTACACTGGATTTTGCTGGCGTTGCAGCTTGCGGGAGGTATCGCGATATATCTGGCTTTGATGCGTTCCGGTAGCGTGATAGCTCAGGGTGCCATGATGTGCGCGTTCGCTCCGACGGCAATGGCGGCTACCGCTGTCGGCGGTATGTTGGGAGCCGATGTTGCTACTATGGCTTCGTTCTGCCTTTTGAGCAATATGGGAGTGGCTGTGGCGGCGCCCGTATTGTTTGCGGCTATAGGAGCCAATCCGGGTATTTCGTTTTTTGCGTCCGTGTTGGTTATTTTGGAAAAGGTCGTGCCGCTGTTGATTTTGCCTTTTGTCATGGCGTTGTTGCTCGAAAAGTTTTCGCCCCGGCTTCATAAGGCTGTGCGCGACAGACAGCAGATTTCGTTCTGGTTGTGGGCGGTATCGCTGACGATAGTCATGGGGCGCACGGTCGAGTTTCTTGTCGTACAGCCCGGCGAGAACTATGCAACGGAAATTGTGCTCGCTGCGATAGCTCTCGTGTTGTGTCTGGTGCAGTTTTCCGTGGGGCGTTATCTGGGGCGCAGGTACGGCGATCCGGTGGCCGGAGGACAGTCGCTCGGACAGAAAAATACGGTGTTGGCTATCTGGTTGTCGCAGACGTGGCTCGATCCGCTTTCTTCGGTAGGTCCTGCGGCTTACGTGGTGTGGCAAAATATAGTGAACAGTTGGCAGCTGTGGCGTTACAAGGGCGACAATGCAAATGACAGACACTGATGAGTGGTAAATATGTTATGATTCCGAAATTCGATGAATTGAGAATTCAGGCGTTGAGAGTACTCGATGAGGGCGGAGTGTTGAGAGTGAAGGATTTTCTCGTGCCGCTTGCCGAGTATTTCGGTTTGACGGACGATGAACTCAATGCCATGTATCCTTCCGGTAAAGGGCCGATATTTTACGATCGCATATCGTGGGCGCTCAGTTATTTGTATCTGGCCGGACTGATAGATAAGCCGCAACGTGGCGCATATCGAATCAATGCTTTGGGCAGGAATATGTTGGCCGAAAAGACCCCGGATCAGATCAATGCTTATGTCGAAAAGACCGTACAGTCAAGAAGTCCCATGCAAAAGTCGAAAAAAGCTGAGAAGGCCGGAGCGTCTTTGTCGTTGCAAATGCCCGTTTCGAGCGGTCTTACGCCTCAGGAGAGCCTATACGATTCTTTCGATAATATCAGAAAATCAGTTTTCGCGGAAATTCTTAATACTATTATAAGTAAGGAGGCGCGAGAGTTCGAACGTCTGGTCGTTAAACTGTTGCAGACAATGGGGTACGGCGGTGAGATAAAGGATGCCGGATATGTGACCAAAGCTACGAACGACGGCGGAATAGACGGTGTCATCAAGGAGGATATATTAGGATTCGGGAAAATATATATACAGGCGAAGCGGTATGCGCTCAATAATGCCGTGTCGCGTGAAGAGGTGCAGAAGTTTGTCGGTGCATTGGCTGTAGCCCAGTCCAGTAAAGGTGTGTTTATTACTACTTCTTATTTCAGTTCCGGAGCTGTGAATTTCGTGAATAATTTGAACGGCTCGCCGACGGTAGTGTTGATGGATGGCCGGAAATTGGCGGAATATATTTACGATTTCGGTCTTGGAATGCAATTGGAACAAACTATAGAGATCAAAAAACTCGATACGGATTTCTGGGATTCCATGGAAGACGATCATAAGACGACTGCGAAATAATAGAGATATTGCGGTTTGCAATCTCTTTGTGCGGTTGAAAATTCTACTTGTAACCCGAATGGCTGGCTGTGGTATGCCTCCGTTCGGGTTTATTGTGCATTTGTCGTCGGTTGTGGTCGAATTGCCGTCGTCCTTTTACTTGTCGTCAGCATCGTGATCGAACTGAGGAGCGCTCTCGTCTTCTGCCTTGCTTTAGCTTTCGGCAGGGGCCGCTGACACGATTGATTATACCGAACCATTTATTGATAAAGGGAACGGTATTAAATGGTTAGCAATGCTGCCTAATATCCTGAATAGTGATATTGGTGGTTGTCTGTATTCGGAAGATGATTTTATTTGATATTGAGAAAAGGCGGAAGTCGAGATAGTAATATTTTAGGTCTGTAGAGCAACAGTTACATGTTTCTATAGATATTAGGCCGATAATCCGGTATCTGGCAGTTAGCTTCACGGTCGTAACTTTGTGGGCTTATGTTGTACTATTTTGAATGCGTCCATAATTATAAGCATGCAATTTGTGTCTGCCGTATGAATGGTTGGTTTGCGGAGTTTTGTGGTTGAAGTGTTGGTGCGTAGGGGGATGAGAATAAGTTTTATCATATAAAGAAAGACTGTTGCATAGGATAGTATATGATTATGGTCGCGTAATTTGTCATTTGTGGCATAATGGGGGACGATTAGTTTTTGACATCATAATGGAGTTGCACAATAATATTTCGCGTTCCATTTATCTTTTCTCATACAAGATTTAAGTTTCATCGATACAATCGTTTTTCAAAAATTTGAAGTGATGCCGCAATGCAATGATGTTTTAAATGGTGATATCCTGTAATATCGGGCTCGACGTAGCCGAAATTATGTCGCGCACATCGACGAGTTGCTGATAGAATTTTCGTAGCGCAGCTTACGGAGCGAATTATATACCGGACTGGAGTGTATGTGAATCGTCGGCGTCCATGACAACGACCTTGTCGTACAACGAGTCGTTTTACTTCATGAATTTCCAAATGTATGAGGTGTGTCTAGCCCGGAGTATTAATACATCTTATCATATACTTGCTCAGAATTACCTGTGTTTGCGTAGTAGAATACTAATCGAGAGTCATGTTTTTTAGTGGCCGCTTGCGACATTGCATCTATTATGCAGTTGGATAATACAGATGTCTTGTATTTTATACGCGTTCCGGAGCATGTATCATTTGATCCGTGGTATATAAAGAAAAACAGAGACCTCCCGAAAGAGGTCTCTGTTTTCTGTTATAAGACAAAGTCGTTAGCGGACTTCCTTGATTATATCCATACCGATACGGATAGCTTCTTCGTTCATGGGAAGCGATTTCCAAGCACGTTCGGGAAGCGATTTCTTCAAACCTTTGAAAACGTTTTCAAGCGTTACTATCGGACGAACTTTCAGATAGCCGCCCAATATGAGGGTATTGAAGATACGGGAGTTACCCCTTTTGGCAGCTTCTTCGGCAGCGTCGATAGTGTAGATCTTGATGTCGGTACGTTCCGGGTGACGGGTGATACCGTTAGTATCGTAAATAAGTACGCCGCCCGGTTTTACCTGACTTTCGAACTTGTCCATACTCTGCTGGTTCAACAGAATAGCAGTGTCGAATTTCTGCAGGGTAGGAGAGCTGATTCGTTTGTCGCTGATTATGACGGTAACATTGGCCGTACCGCCACGCATCTCGGGACCGTATGAAGGCAACCACGAAACTTCGTAGTCCTGCATTACACCCGAATAAGCCAGAATCTTACCTGTGGAGAGCACGCCCTGCCCGCCGAATCCTGCTATAATTAACTCTTCTTTCATAGTGTAGTCTTTCGATTTTGAATTAATTAACCTTTGATGTCGCCGAGCGGATAGAACGGAACGAGATTTTCCTCCATCCATTTGTTAGCGTCTACCGGGGACATTTTCCAACCGCTGTTGCAAGTCGAAACGACTTCGACGAACGAAAGTCCCTTGCCTGCCATTGCGTTTTCGAACGCTTTTTTGATGGCTGCTTTGGTCTTGCGCACCGCTGCCGGAGTGTGTACCGACTGGCGGGTTACATAACAAGTACCGGAAAGCTGGGAAACGATGTCGGCGATCTTGTAGGGGAATCCGTGGATCTTCGGATCACGGCCGTAAGGACTGGTTGCCGTCTTCATGCCTATCAGTGTGGTAGGAGCCATCTGGCCGCCCGTCATACCGTAGATAGCGTTGTTGATGAAGATCACAGCTATGTTTTCGCCACGGTTGCAGGCGTGAATGGTTTCGGCAGTACCGATAGCGGCGAGGTCGCCGTCGCCCTGATAGGTGAACACCATTTTGTCGGGGTTGGTACGTTTGATGCCGGTAGCCACGGCGCATGCACGTCCGTGTGCAGCCTGAGACCAGTCTATATGCAGATAGTTGTATGCGAATACCGAGCAACCTACGGGAGATACACCGATAGTCTTTTCCTGAATACCGAGTTCGTCGATGACTTCGGCAACGAGTTTGTGAACCGTACCGTGGCTGCAACCCGGACAATAGTGCATGATCTTGTCCGTAAGCAAAGGCGATTTACGGTATACGAGGTTCTCTTCCTTTATTTGAACTTCCAATTCAGCCATATCCTTATTTCTTTATTATTTTCGTTAACAATGCATTGTAAACTTCGTCCGGCGAGAATACGGCACCACCGCTGCGGCCGTAATGTTCAACCGGCGCTTTGCCGTTAACGGCGAGACGAACGTCTTCCACCATTTGCCCGTGGTTCAACTCAGCCGAGAGGAAACCTTTGGCGCCTTTGGCTGCCATTTCTGCGATAGCCTTAGTCGGGAACGGGAAGAGGGTGATCGGACGGATGAGACCTACCTTGTAACCTGCTTCGCGCGCCATATCCACGGTCATGGTGCAGATACGTGCTGCGGAACCGAATGCTACGATAATGTAGTCAGCGTCTTCGGTCTTATAGGTTTCGTAGCGAACTTCGTTCTCGCGAACCTTGTTGTATTTTGCGATCAGTTTCTCGTTGAACCTTTCCTGTGCATACGGGTCGAGTTCGAGAGAGGTGATTACGTGTTCTTCGCGGTCTGCGGTTTTACCCGTCAGCGCCCAGTCTTTCTCGGCGGCTATGACTTCGGCCTCGGTCCTGCGGGGACGTTGGTCTGCGAGAACGACTTTCTCCATCATCTGACCGATCACACCGTCGGAAAGAATCATGACGGGGTTACGGTATTTGAACGCGAGTTCGAAAGCGTCGAATACGAAGTCGTGCATTTCCTGTACCGAGCTCGGTGCGAGGGTGATGAGATGGAAGTCTCCGTGTGCGCCGCCTTTGGTGGCCTGGAAATAGTCGCTCTGCGACGGCTGTATGGTACCCAGACCGGGACCTCCACGGGTAACGTTGATAACGACGCAGGGAAGTTCTGCGCCTGCCAGATAACTGAAACCTTCGCTCATGAGGCTGACGCCGGGGCTCGATGAAGAGGTCAGTACCCTTTTGCCGGTGCTGGCTGCACCGTATACCATGTTGATTGCCGCAACTTCACTTTCAGCCTGAAGAACGACCATTCCGGTTGTTTCCCACGGTTGGAGTTCCATGAGGGTTTCCATTACCTCCGACTGGGGAGTGATAGGATAGCCGAAATAGGCGTCGGCGCCGCAACGTATCGCCGCTTCGGCGAGTACTTCGTTGCCTTTCATCAATCTTACTTCTTTCTTCATAGCTTACTCGAATTTTTGTCTGTAAACCGTAATGACACTATCCGGACACATGATCGCGCAGCTTGCGCAACCTATGCAGGCGTCGGGGTTTGCCATATAGGAATAGTTGTACCCTTTGCCGTTAACGTGATGCGACAAGGCTAACACGTTGGCCGGACACGAAGGCACGCATACGCCGCAACCCTTGCAGCGCTCGATGTCTACAATGATAGTTCCTTTGATTTTAGCCATAATATATTATGATTTATTAGGTCTCCGGTTAATTTGCTTACAAATGTACATACTAATTTTTTAAGTTGGAAACAACCGCAGTATATTTTTTTAATCATTTTTCGGTATTGCGGCAACCGTCGGATCATGGTTTCGGGTGAGCATTGAAAATCAACGTATTTACAGCCGGCGTGTCTTCGTTACATATTTACTGTTAGGCAATTAACAGCATAGCGGGCGGCGACTGGCGTGCTTTGACGGATCTCGTAATGTGTGCGTCCGACAAAATTGTGCCGGTGGCATACGGTCTTTCGTCGGGTTTCCATGCAGCGACAGTTTTCAGAATGTCCTCTGGTTTACGAGGTCATAGAATTTTGTATTTAATTAAGTTCGATGCCGAGCGGCCTGAGTCGATGTCTATACGGTAAAACCGCAATTCAATAACGTTAGGTCGTTCGGCATTCCGACTGACTGTTCCGGAACGGACTTGTGCCGTTTTTTATGGAATTGTATTTGAAATATTGTGACGACGTGTTTCGGTTGTGTTCACTGCGGTTGCCTCGTTGAAAGTTCTTATACTATTTCACCGAAATTGTAATGTGGCAATATCGCCGGAATTTGTAGCAGTCGGCAATGTCCGGTGTCGTATTGGCGCTGCGGCCTTTTTCATATATCGGGTTGTTGTGCGGAGGTCCCGTACCCCCGGCACAGCTTGTAACAGATATGGAAAAATGTGTTCTCGATTTGCATGATGTTTTATATCCGAATGCGTGTAGCATCGGTTTGCAGAAGAGGGGAGCTTCGCTGTTCTTAGAAGTTGTATGTTACGGCGAAATTAAGCTGGTGCAGGCTGTATCTTACCGGTAACAGACAGCAACCGCTTCCCATGGAGTCGTAACCGGGGAAGTATTCGAATGTATATCCTATGCTGACAGTCATTTTACCTATTCCGAATCCTATTTCGGGCGACGCGATGAATCCGTTGCGAAAGAATCCCATCTCAAGTACATAGCCTGTTTTCAGTCCTAAAAACGGACTTGTGTCGCTGTTTTTTAAGAAACTGTAACGTATGTCAATGAATAGCGGTAATTCCATTGTTTTGGTAAAGTCGGAAGTGAATCCCGTTCCGATGCCTATGAAGCAGCCGTTACCGAACCTGTATCCATGCGAAGTGAGGAGCATTGCCTTGAATCTGTAACCTTGGGCGGCTACAAAGGAGATATTGCCGCTGTACCCTTTTTCATACATCGGATTGCCCGTCTGTGAAAATCCCGCTATCGACACCGTAAGCAGCAAACACATAATGATATGTTTTTTCATGATATATATTGTTTGTGTGTATCGCGGTTGTGCGATATGATATGGTTACGTCTCTGACTGTTATCGTCTGCGTTGTAAATGAAATGATTGCTATGCCGATTTACGGATCCGGTGGTCGGCTTTATGTATACGTCATGTCATGAATATCGACTTTCGTAGTAGTTAGAAATCGTATGAGACGGTGAAATTCAACCAGTGGATATTGTATCTGCTTCTTACCGTCACGGGATAGCCTACGGCGTAATCTATCTTTATGCTGCCTCCGTCGAACCGTTCGAACATATATACCAAGCCGAGCGATACTTTACCTATGTTTATGCCTATTTCGGGCGATAGTGTCAGACCCAGACCGAATCTTCCCAAAAAGTATGTCATGCCGGCTTTTGCTCCTATGAAAGGGCTGACTTTTTTGGGGATAAAGCTGTAACGGAGGTGGGCGAATAGTGGAATTTCTATTACGTCGTAAAGGTTGGTCATGACACCCGTTCCCGCTCCGAGAAATACTCCGTTACCGAAATTGTAACCGTGCGATGTGGTCAACATGCCGGTGAACCCATATCCGGCAGCGATGCCTACAGCGACGTTGCCGCCGTATCCTTTTTCATATCTGTGGTTGGCTTGTTGGGAGAATCCTGTGTAACCGACATCGTCAGCAGGAGGCAGATCACTATAGATTTTTTCATGATAGTGTAGTTTTAGGTCTATATTGTTTCTGTCGTGCGGTTTGTGACAACGGGGGATTTTCGTCAATGTGCGACATGCCCGGTGAAGGAACTGTCGTCAAGAACAAATTTAGCTATATAAATGATGAAACGCAATGTTATGTTGCACATAATCTATTGTATATCGTGCCTAATCTTTTGCACAATAAAAAAGACCGATCGCAACGGATCGGTCTTTGGGATTTACCGGAGAAATGATCGCGGGTTATGCTCTCGGTATGTTTGCGAGGGCGTAGTCGAGACGACGCAGAGTCTCTTCCTTGCCGAGTACCTCGCACATTTCGTACATGGAAAAACCTTTGCTTTCGCCCACTATGGCGAGGCGGAATGCATTCATTATCTGTCCCATTTTATATCCGTGTTCTTCGATCCATGCGTGACAGATTGTTTCGGTGTTGGCGTTCGAGAAATCGTCTATACCGGCGAGGACATCCCTCAGTCCTGCGATATGTTCCGGATTGTCGTTTTTCCAGTATTTGTCCACCACTTTCTGGTCGAATGTGACTGGCGCCTTGAAAAGAAAATAGGAGAGTTCCCAAAAGTCGCTTACGAACGTAGCGCGTCCCTTGATATAGCCGGCTATGCGTGCGGCCTTTTCGTGCGGTATGTCTATGCCGTGTTCCCTGAGCAGCGGCATGTAGGCATCGGCGAGGGCGTCGTTATCGCGCACGTGCATGTATTGTGCGTTGAACCAACGGGCTTTGTCCGGATTGAAGCGTGCTCCCGATTTGCTGACCCTGTCGAGTGAGAACTGGGCTATGAGTTCCTCCATGGAGAATATCTCCTGTTCCGTACCCGGATTCCAGCCGAGCAGGGCGAGCATGTTGATGAATGCTTCCGGAAAATATCCGTCCTCGCGATAGCCGTGCGACACCTCGCCGTCAGGCGATGTCCATTGCAGCGGGAAAACCGGGAAGCCGAGTTTGTCGCCGTCGCGTTTGCTAAGTTTGCCTTGACCGGTAGGTTTCAGCAACAGTGGCAGGTGTGCGAATTCGGGTTGGGTGTCCGTCCAGCCGAATGCCCGATAGAGCAGGTAGTGCAACGGCAGCGACGGAAGCCACTCTTCGCCGCGGATGACGTGCGATATTTCCATGAGATGGTCGTCCACTATATTTGCGAGGTGGTAGGTCGGCAGCTGGTCGGCCGATTTATACAGCACCTTGTCGTCGAGAGTGGAGGTGTTTATGGTGACGTCGCCGCGAATGAGGTCGTGCATGTGTACCTCTTCGTTTTCGGGCATCATGAAGCGGATAACCCACTGGTCGCCGCGTTCGATGCGTTTTTCGACCTCATCGGCCGGAAGTGCGAGCGATGTGGCGAGACTGCCGCGTACCTTATAATTGTAGGCGAAAGTGTCTCCGCGCTGTTCGGTTTCGTGACGCAGACGGTCGAGTTCCTCCGGAGTATCGAACGCGTAATATGCATTGCCCGATTCTACGAGGCGCAGTGCGTATTCGAGATATATTTCGCGGCGTTCGCTCTGGCGATACGGACCGTGCGGACCGCCTTCCCTTACACCCTCGTCGGCCTTTATCCCGCACCACTCAAGTGCATCGAAGATGTATTCTTCGGCGCCGGGAACGTAACGGTTGGAGTCCGTATCTTCTATTCTGATTATGAAGTCGCCGCCTGCCTGACGTGCGAAAAGATAATTGTATAGGGCTGTTCTTACGCCGCCCATGTGCAACGGCCCCGTAGGGCTTGGAGCGAAACGAACTCTTACTCGTCTCATAGTCTTGTTTCTGATTTCTTCTGTTGGTTTTCGGTCGCCGTCGGCACTGTTCACGTTTGTCGGTGTCATTGCAATGCGCTAACGCGTTTTGCGGCCTATTTTATCTTATATTCGAGACGCATGGTGATACGCGCCTTCTTGTTCTTGCTCGAAGTGTTGAAGCTGCCCCCTGCGGAAAATTCCTCGTCGGTGTTTGCTCCGGTTATCTGAAAGACGCCCATGCGTCCGTTTTTGAGTTTGCGCAGTTTCACTCCCGACTGTGCGGCTATTTTGCTCGCACGGGCTTTGGCGTCGGCGGTGGCTTTCTCGATGAGTTCCAGTTTAAGGTCGTCGAGTTTGCTGTAGTAGTAGTTGGGTTGCGATGATTCCAGTTGTACGCCTTGTGCGAGCAGAGCGCTGATTTCGCGCGAAATTTCCTCAACCGCCTGTACATCGGTGCTCTCTATGGTGAACTGTTGGCGCAGGTTGTAGCCTATGAATTTCTGGCCGACGTAGTTGCCGTTGTTGTATACCGATTCGGTATTTTTGTATGCGTCGACGAACATGAATACGACTTCGTCCGGATTTATTCCCTTGTCGGCTATGAATTGCTGTACCTTGCGTTTGCTCTCTTCGAGTTCCGCGTAGCCTGCGGTGATCGAGGGGTTTTCTGCTACTATCCAGCCGCGCCATACTATCAGATCGGAGGTAAATTCCTCCTCGCCGAGGCCTGTCACGACTATGGTGTTCTGTTCTTTGTATTTGTACTTGTAAGCGTCTCCCGCTATGTAAGCGCATATTATCAATGCGGCCGCCAGCACTATGGCTGTGTTCATTTTCATGGTCATGGCTTTTTATCGTTTCAGGTTATACATTACAACACACACGACGCTGTGCATGGCGTGTGTGCGTATAAAAGTAGGCAATTTTTCCTTTCGTCGTTTTCCTGCGCCGGTAATTTGTACGTGCCGGGGATCAGACGTTGAACAGGAAATGCATTATGTCGCCGTCCTCCACTACGTAGTCCTTGCCTTCGATAGCGATCTTGCCCGCTTCGCGGCACGCCTTTTCGGAGCCGAGAGAGACGTAGTCGGCATATTTTATCACTTCGGCGCGAATGAAGCCGCGTTCGAAGTCGGTGTGTATTATTCCGGCAGTCTGCGGGGCTTTCATGCCTTTGGTGAATGTCCATGCCCGCGATTCGTCGGGTCCGGTCGTGAAGTATGTCTGCAGGTCGAGCAGGCGGTAGGCTGCCTTTATGAGACGGCTTACGCCCGATTCCGAAAGGCCGAGGTCGGATAGAAATACTTCGCGTTCCTCGTAGCTTTCCAGTTCGGCTATGTCGGCTTCGGTCGCCGCAGCCACGATCAGCAGTTCGGCATTTTCGTCCTTTATGGCCTCGCGGACGGCGTCTACATAAGCGTTACCCGTGGCGGCGCTCGCCTCGTCTACGTTGCATACGTACAGCACCGGTTTGTCGGTCAGTAGGTTGAAGTCGCTGAGAAATTTCTTCTCCTCCTTGTCGAGCGCCACTGTGCGGGCGGCTTTGCCCGATTCGAGGGCCTCTTTGTATTGCACGAGTATTTCGTATTGGCGTTTTGCCGTCTTGTCGCCTCCGGTCTGCGCCTGTTTCTGGATCTTGGACAGACGGTTGTCTATGGTCTCAAGGTCTTTGAGCATCAGTTCCGTGTCTATGATCTCCTTGTCGCGTACCGGATCGACGGTGCCGTCCACATGAGTTATGTTGCCGTTGTCGAAACAGCGCAACACGTGGATTATGGCATCCGTATTGCGGATGTTGGCGAGGAACTTGTTTCCGAGACCTTCGCCTTTGGAAGCGCCTTTCACCAGTCCGGCGATGTCTACTATTTCGATAGTGGTCGGGATTACCTTCTTGGGATTGTCTATGCGCGCCAGTTCCACGAGCCTTTCATCGGGAACGGTTATTACGCCTACGTTCGGCTCGATGGTGCAGAACGGGAAATTGGCGGCTTGGGCCTTGGCGTTGGAGAGGCAGTTGAACAGGGTCGACTTGCCGACGTTGGGCAGACCTACGATTCCGCATTGTAATGCCATATCTTGATTTTTCTGTTATGAGACATGTTTTTCAAGACGCAAATATAGCTATTATCCTTTTAATTGGGGCAATATCTTTGCCGGTGGAGTTGTAATATCGGCGGGGAACGATTATCTTTGGACTTTGTGTGAACGACAGGTCGTCACGGCGATGTTTATTCCGTTTGCCGGACGTCGGTTTGTTATGTTGGAAATTTTATAAGCAATATGGATATGACTGAAGATCTCGATATTATCGTGCGTCTGGTCGGTGAGATGGACGAGCGCGGGCAGCTTTCCGAGCTGGACAAGGATTTGTTGCTCGACAAGATAAAGGCGCTTTACGAAAGGGTGAAGTTCGGTAAGGTGCGCGGCGTGGCTGTGTCCGCAGTGCAAAATCCGTCGGCTGCCGAAGCGTCGTTTGTTATAGAATCCGACAATGACGATGATTACATAAGCGCGGACAAAGTATCCGTTCAGCCCGGCGGTGGTGCCGAGGCCGACGAAGTGAAGGCCGTTTTCCACCGGCGTCAGAAGAGTGCGGTGCGGGCTTTGTACGAGGCCGACGGCAGGATCGTCGAATACAATGCCAATCAGTGCCGTACTTCGGAGCCGTTTTTCGTAGAGAATATTTCGTTCTTCGATAAGTATCGCAGGCCGTTGAAACGTAATCAGGTGCAGACCGAGACCGAACAGGCAGTTGCGAACGATATGCCTGAAGTGTCGCCGGAGGCCGGCGATACCGCGATGCGTGATGTCGTAAACGATGCGGATAACGTGCGGACGGTCGCTGTGCAGAGTGGGGCGGAGGCGAATGGCGTTATGTCCGAAGGCGTGCAGCACAAGGTTTTCGCGGAGACAGTCGAACGTCCCCATACTATAGGAGACACCTTGTGCGACAGGCAGAAGGGCGATCTGGCGTCGGCCGTGGCTTTCGGGGAACATCCGTCGCTCAGGCAGATGATAGGTCTGAACGACAAGTATCTTATAGTACGCGACCTTTTCGGAGGCGATACGGAACGATACGATGCAGCGATATCGTGTCTGGACAGCTTTGACAATATAGAGGATGCGGTGCTTTATCTGAATGACAACTATGAGTGCGGTCCTGACAGCGAAGCCGTGAAGCTGCTCGTCGGGTTATTGTCGCGTAAACTCGCTTTGGTATAAATCTCGGATGCGGTATTTTGGTTGACTTTTTATGTCTAAACTTTATATAGTTCCCACTCCGATAGGAAACCTTGAGGATATTACGCTCAGGGCTGTGCGTATATTGAAAGAGGCCGATCTTATATTGGCCGAGGATACTCGCACGACTTCGTTCCTGCTAAAGCATCTGGGCATTGATAAGAGAATGTTCGCCCATCATAAGTTCAACGAGCATTCGTCGGTCGAGTCGTTGGCCGCGCGTATAGAGGGTGGAGAAACAGTGGCTCTGGTGTCGGATGCTGGTACGCCGGGAATCTCCGATCCCGGTTTTCTGATGGTCAGGACATGTCTGGAACACGGAATAGAGGTGGAGACGCTGCCCGGTGCTACGGCTTTCGTGCCGGCGCTTTTGCAGAGCGGATTTCCTGTAGACCGGTTTTGTTTCGAGGGTTTCCTGCCGCAGAAAAAGGGGCGTAACAAACGTATGGGACAACTGGCGGAAGAGACGAGAACTATGATATTCTACGAGTCGCCTTTCCGGGTGGTCAGGACTCTCGAACAGTTTATCGAGGTCTTCGGAGGCGACAGGCCTGTTTCAGTATCGCGTGAGTTGACCAAGAAATTCGAACAGACTGTGCGCGGAACGCTTTCTGACGTGGTCGAATATTTCAGAGAACACGAGCCGAAGGGCGAATTTGTGATCGTATTGGCCGGTCGGTCGGTTAAAAGCAAAGTAAACGGTAATACAGAAGACGATGAGTGACGTAGTGGAAAACGGTACGAACGGTGCAGATCGTGATAATGCGCATAAGGATTCTGCCCGCAGAATGTACAGGACGACTTTCTGGAGGATACTGAGAAACATAAAAGATCGGTTCGATCTCGGCGAAGACGGTGCGACGCAGGACGAGGTGGTGGCCAACATTACCAAGAGCGTCGAATTCCGCGGAACGAATATTTGGGTGCTCATATGTGCGACTTTCGTGGCATCGCTCGGACTTAACGTCAATTCCACTGCGGTGATAATAGGCGCCATGCTCATATCTCCGCTTATGGGACCTATTATGGGAACGGGGCTTTCGTTGGGTATAAACGATTTTCAGCTTTTCAAGAAATCGTTGCGCAACTTCTTGTGGATGTTCGCCGTGAGCGCCGTGACTTCGACGGTGTATTTTCTGGTGTCGCCTTACAGTAACGCGCAGAGCGAACTGCTGGCGCGTACCAGTCCGACCAGTTACGACGTGCTGATTGCCTTTTTCGGCGGTTTTGCCGGTATGCTTGCCCAGACGAGGAAGGACAGGACCGGTACCGTAGTGTCCGGAGTGGCCATAGCCACGGCGTTGATGCCTCCGTTGTGTACGGTAGGCTTCGGAATAGCCAACGGCGAGATACGCTACATACTCGGTGCCTTGTATCTGTTCCTCATCAATGCCGTGTTTATTGCCGTGGCGTCGTATCTGGTGGTGTTGCTTCTGAAATACGAAAAGACCACCGTACTGGATAAGGCTTCGAGCAAACGCATGAAACGTTACATGATTCTGTTTGCCGTGATAGTCATTGTCCCCAGCACTATCATGACTTTCAATATTTTGCGCAGAACGCAAT
The DNA here is from genome assembly GCA_947852905.1 of uncultured Tidjanibacter sp. Classification (GTDB taxonomy): domain Bacteria; phylum Bacteroidota; class Bacteroidia; order Bacteroidales; family Rikenellaceae; genus Tidjanibacter. The sequence continues at coordinate 167,819 of CANTVF010000001.1, forward strand.
TCGAGTCGAACGTTAACCGTTACGTGTCGAGCGTATTCCAGTTCAACAAGACTATGTTGGTGGATTACGAAATGCGATACCATTACGATGGCAAAAAATCGGCCGTGGAAGTAAGGCTTGTCGGCGAACCGTTGAACCAGAATGTGATAGACAATGCCAGTGCTCAAATGGCTATGTACGGACTGGATAATACCGATTTGATAGTGCGTCAGGCAGACGAGACCGACCGTGTGGATCTTTCCACAATACAAAGAAGTTATTCGGATATTATCGATGAGAAGAACAGTACCATAGCACGTCTTGAAGAGCGTTTGTCGCGTTTGCAGACCGTAGATACGATAGCCGTGTCGGATATTTCCAGAGAAATATCTTACGTCGCCGGTAATATCGGAGATATTTCACTTACGAAGAATATATATTTCGATACGTCCGGAAATCCTCAGGATACTGTCGTGACGGCTGTAATACGTCCTGCGGAGCCGTCCGAAGCCATAGACCGACAGGTGATAACGGAATGGTTACGTACCAGACTGAAAGCCGGTAAAGTGACGGTCATTATAGGCGAGTGACGTGGAATTGTATGTGAAAATGGCAAAAATGATTTTCAATCGTTCGATAACAATCGATGCCGGTAACGAAAGTTTTAATACTGAATTGGAACGGTAGCGGTCATCTGCGCAGGTTTCTGCCGTCGGTGATTCGCACTACTCCTGACGATATAGGGATCGTCGTCGTGGACAACGGCTCTACGGACGATTCGGCGGAGGTAGTCCGAGTCGAGTTTCCGGAAGTGGAACTACTGTCGCTTGACGATAATTACGGATATGCCGGCGGGTATAACAGGGCTGTCGCCGCGTTGGAGGCAGATTATTTCATTCTGCTCAACTCGGACGTAGAGCCTGCCGAAGGGTGGTGCGGGCCGCTCGTCGCCGCATTGGACGATAATCCGGAAATCATAGCCGTCCAGCCGAAAATCAGATCGTTGCAGGAGCGTTCGCGTTTCGAATATGCCGGTGCCTGCGGAGGCTTTATAGACCGTTTCGGGTATCCGTTCTGCCGCGGTCGTGTGTTTTCGACTACCGAGACGGACGACGGTCAGTACGATACCTTCAGTTACTGTTTCTGGGCGTCGGGAGCTTGTCTGGCCTGCCGTAGGGAAATGTTCACGACGGTGGGAGGATTAGATGAAGATTTTTTCGCCCATATGGAGGAGATAGACATGTGCTGGCGGGCTCAGAAGTTCGGTTGGAAGATAGCCGTCGAGCCGTCGAGCATAGTATATCATCTCGGCGGCGGTACCTTGCCTGTGAACTCCCCGCGGAAAGTGTATCTCAATTTCCGCAATAATCTGGCTATGCTCTACAAAAACCTGCCTTCGGGGAGTAGACGGTGGGTGATACCTGTCAGGATGATACTGGACGGAGTGTCGGCATGTATGTTTCTGTTGCAGGGGCATGGCGGGCTGTTCCGTCAGGTATTTGCAGCCCATATGGATTTTTACCGTTGGGAAAAGGCGCTTAGGCCAAAAAGGGCGGAGATAGCGTCCAGAACGGTGTCGGAGCCTGAAGGGGTTTTTCATGGGTCCGTGGTATTCCGGTATTTCGTTATGAGGCGGCGCAGGTTTTCCGATATATGTAAATAGTGAAAAATATGTCGCCGCATGCTTCGCTGCTGCGGCTGTGGGTAATCTATGGAAACCGTTTATGTACTCGATGTCGCTACACGCGAGGAACTGCGAGAGTGGTTTATCGCGAATCACGATACATGTAACGAAGTCTGGGTGGTATGCAACCGTTCGAAATGTGCGTCCGCTTGCGGTTTGCCTTATTTCGATGTGGTCTATGAAGCATTGTGTTTCGGTTGGATAGATTCTACGTGTAAACGTATAGGAGACAGAATGCTGCAACGCCTGACGCCTCGTCGGGCGGGTAGTAATTGGACGGAACTCAACAAAGAGCGGTGCAGGTATCTCGAACGGTGCGGTCTTATGACAGATGCGGGTAGGAAGGTTTTGCCCGGCGATATGTGTGAGGAGAGTTTCGAGGCAGACGAAGATATCGTCATGGAGTTGCGGAAAGACCCTGTCGTTGCGGCGAATTTCGAACGGTTTCCGGAGCTTTACAAGCGGGTGCGCATAGGAAATATCCGGATGAAACGCGGCGATGAGGTCATGTATCGTCGCCGGTTGGATAAATTCATAGAATATACCCGGCGTAACGTTATGTACGGTAATTGGAACGACGACGGCAGATTGTTATGACGTGCCGCAAGTCGTCGCTAGATGTTCCGTATTAGGTCTGCTGTATAAAGTAGCAAATAGGACACACGATCATGCAGTATTTATCGTCGGAATTGTCTCTTGTGCGTAGCTGGACGATATGCCATTTTATTTCGGTTGCAGACGTTCGCATTAGGATCGCTTGTAATTTGGATTATGGTGTATTGTGCGAACGGTTATGTTATCGATTCGGAAACCGTTTCAATAAATTTCGTAGGTAACAGTAACATGTTGATGTCGTAGTGACAGACGTTCTTATGACGTATGAATGCCGGATTCGTATTCGGTCGTATTATTAAGGTCGTTGTTGGCGTTGGATTCTCCATGTCGTACCGGTTTGGTCGGTTCATTTATCCTCCAGACGCACCATGCCGAAAGGCGAATACATGTCGAGAGAGCGTTATGACCGATACATTGTGGCCGTTCTGCACGAACATTGCTCCCAAGATTTCAGTATGCCGTTTTTCGGTACGGTCTATTGTTCCCTTAATATGTTCCGTTCGAGGTTATTGTTATATATAACAGGTCGGGCAGTTTGGTAAACGTAAGTCCTGTTTCGGCAAATGATTCCAGTCTGGATTGTGATTGTTAAGTCGCAGTGGGGGAGAGAAGTTTGAGACTTGTAAAAATATACGGGCGACTTTCTGAAAGTCGCCCGTATATTTTATCGGTCGGATGATTAGTAAGCCTTCTTCGGCTAAACGAAATCCGATGTATATATGTTTATTCGGCTTCTGCTGCGGTTGCAGTAGCGTCGGCGGCAGGAGCAGTTTCCTGTGTGCCGGTAACGGGAGCTACCGTGTTGGGAATAGCGATTTCGTTCTCGTTGACAACTTGTTCGAGAAGAGTGTCGTTGATGCCGGCTGCATTCTTCCTGTGCGAAGACATGGCGATAGATGCCAGCAGGCTGAGTACGACCATGGCAACAGCCAAAGCCCATGTCGAACGTTCGAGGAAGTCGGCCGTCTGGCGTACGCCCATTACCTGATTCGATGCGCCGAAATTAGCCGCCATACCACCCTTGGGGTTCTGCGCAAGTACGGCGAGCACTAAAAGGATACTCGCAATGATTATGAGTACGATTAAAAAGATGTACATTTTTAAGCTATTTTAGTTATTCTTATTTTTCCTTCTTCCTTGCGGATCCTGTGCGGAACCGTGCCCGGCGTAAGCCGCGTCAATAATCTCGGCAAAATAAACACTTTTTTCCGGATTTAACAAGCTTAATCTCTTATATATTTCAACAGCTTCGTCGATTAATCCCTGTGCCATGTATATGGCGGCCAGCTCTTCGGTCAGCATATCGTCGTCGACAGTCGTTTCCGATACTATTCCTTCTATTTCGTCGGGGGTATCGTCGCCGGCCGTTATGCGGTGTTCGCCGCCGCTGATGAATTCGTCTATTATGGACATGAAATCTTCTTTCGTGTCGTTTGCTGTCGAGCTGCAATCAGTACAGGACGGTTCCGGCACGGTACGGTTGAGCAGTCCCGGCCGTACTCCTGCAAGAATCTCTATGCGCGGCGGCACATTCTCACCGTTACGTGCCTTTTCGATGAGCGGAGCATCGAACCACGGATACTTTTTAGCAAAGCATTCTGCCGTAAAATCTGGCGTGTTGCGTGACATGGGTATGAAAACGATTTTGTTACCAGTTCGAGACCGCTGCGTTGAATATATCTTCGACGAGTACCTCTACCAGTTCGGGAATCAGCGTACCTTCTGCTGCCGACAGGTCTTGCGAAGAGGGATATTCCTGAAATGCGTTGAAAGTCTTGTTGGAGAAATCGTAGGTCGGATCTATTATGTTTTTATAAGTCACTCTTACAGTTATGGTAAGACGGTTCATGGCCGCCATGTCGTCGCTCGTAACGGCTGCCGGCGTCACGTTGTATCCGATGATTTCGCCTTCGAACGACAGATCGCCTCCTTCGGGAACGAGTGTCAGCTTCGTCTGTCGTGAAAAACGGTCCTGCAGCGCTTCGGTCAGCGTGGAACTCAGCGTAGGAGAGACAAGCGTGGCATTGTTGGGAAAATAGGCCACGCTTACCGTCTTGGCCGAAGGCGGAATCGAGGCGCCGGAGAGCGAGTAGGTAACCTTGCATCCTGTAAGCAATCCGGCTGCTGCACATACAAATACGAGCAATATTCTTCTAATATTCATTGATTCCCAGTTCTTTTATTTTTCTATATAATGTCCTTTCCGAGATGAACAGATCTTTGGCAGCCTCTTTTCTGCGACCGTTGTGTTTTCGCAAAGCCTTTATTATGGCTTCGCGCAGTACCTCTTCTTTGGTGAGTTCCTTGGCCGGTTCGGTCACATCCTCGCTTTCGGTATAGGAAGCTGTCTGTATGCCGGCGTTATGCGGCTGCACTATGCCTGCCGTAGGCAGATAACCTGCGATATGTTCCGTCCGTTCCGGTTGTTGGCGTCCTGCGATGCCCTCCTGTATCATGCGTTTTATGTCGCTTATCTCGGTACGCATGTCGAAAAGCACCTTGTAGAGCAGTTCGCGTTCGAAGTCGCCCTGTTGGGCATTCTGTTGGCCGGCTCCGGCCACCGGTACCGGTACAGTGGTCTGGCTGCCGTCGTCGGGAAGATAGCGGCTGAGAATTTCCGGTGTTATCGTGCGGGACTCCTCTATCGCCGAGATTTGTTCGGCCACGTTTTTCAGCTGGCGTATGTTACCCCGCCAATAGTAGTTTTCGAGCATCGTCCGTGCTGCGGCGTCCAGCGACACCGGCGGCATGCGGTACTGTATCGCCACGTCGGAAGCGAACTTGCGGAAAAGCGTATATATGTCTCCCTTGCGCTCCCGGAGTGCTGGAACGTAAATGGGGACCGTGTTGAGGCGGTAGTACAGGTCTTCGCGGAAACGTCCTTCGCGGATTGCCGTTTGCAGGTTTATGTTCGTCGCGGCCACCACACGCACGTCCGTTTTCTGTATCTTGGACGATCCTACTCTTATAAACTCTCCCGTCTGCAATACGCGCAGCAGACGTACCTGAGTGGAGTGGGGCAGTTCGGCCACTTCGTCGAGAAATATGGTGCCTCCGTCGGCTTCCTCGAAATATCCCTTGCGTGCTTCCGTGGCTCCCGTGAACGCGCCTTTTTCGTGTCCGAAAAGTTCCGAATCTATTGTGCCTTCCGGTATGGCGCCGCAATTTACGGCTATATATTTATTGTGTTTGCGGGAACTGTAGGCGTGTATCACCTGCGGGAAGAACTCCTTGCCGACGCCGCTTTCGCCGGTTACGAGTACCGACAGGTCGGTGGGTGCCACGCGGAGCGCTATTTCGAGCGCCCTGTCCATAGCTTCGCTGGTGCCTATTATCCCGAAACGCTGTTTGACAGCAACTAAATCCATGTATCTTATCTCCTGAATTAATCGTTCGTTATTGGGCTGTGTCGCCGTTATCCTGCATTTGATCCGCTCCGTTGATTTCTATCAGCATCTCTTCGCCGCGCATGGAATTGATGCTGCGTTCGGTCAGTACGCCGTAAATGGTAACGGCGAGCGTGATTATCAATGCTATGACTGCTATTATCATCACTACGTCGGTACGTTTGCGGGGCTTTTCCGGTCTGCGGATATGTATTTCTGGCTTGGGCGTTGCAACGTATCCGTTAGTGCCGGAGGCCGATATGGATGCCGGTATTGTCGGTGCCGTGTCTGTCTTGCCGGATGTTCCCGTACAATAGAGTGTATCGTCTTCATCGTGTTCGTCTCCGTACAATGCGCTGCGCAGACGGCTTTTGTTCGCAGCTTTAGGCTCTATGGACGGTTGATGCGCGACATTTCCGGATATCTCTACGGAATTGCTTTCACCGGCGACGGCTTTATCGGTTTCCGTCGGACTGACACTTGTCGTATCTTTATTTTCCGTAACCGTCGTTTCCGATATTGTTTCGTGTAATATGTTTTCGGGTTCGGACGATGTCACCGCATGCCGCACGTTGCCGTGTATTGCATCTGTTGAAGGCATGACTGTCCTGTAATCGGTACGATCGTCTGTCTTGGTTTGTATCTGTTCCGGCGAGAAACGGTATTTGCCCTCCGGGGTGAGCGATACGGTACCTACGCCCGCGATATGGGTATGTCCGTAAAGGGATATGTCTTTCTTGGCTTTTTCGACGAAACGTGCTACGGCCGCTTCAGCGCCCGGCGTTCCCGTGCCTGATGTTTCGGCTACGGTGCGTCTCAGTATGCCGTCGTCGGTTTGCAGTATATCCGTAAATACGGTTTCTCCGGAATCCCTTTTTATAAAAGCGCCCCAGCCGGGGATTATGACTCTGCGCGAATCTCCTGAGAGAATGCGGCAAATAGCTTGTTCTACCATAATCGAAACCTTACAGTTTTGCCCAAAAATACGGAAATTTCGATTAAAAATCGAATATGAGGGTATCTAAAACCGTTTCCGTCGGGAAAATAGTTGATATTCTCGAAAAGAATTGTTTGCTTTGTAGGTCGGAATATGGCAATCCGTCTCGGCTACTTTGGCTCTTTAGGTTCAATGTAGCTCTGTCGGATCTGGAGTTTTATCGGGAATAAATTGTCGTAAAATGAAAAACAAGTACATCGATCTTATCGAACAGACGTTCGAGTTTCCGCAGGACGAGTTTACCGTGGAGGATAATGAACTCATGTTCCACGACGTGCCGCTTATGGATATCATCAAGCAGTACGGTACTCCGTTGAAGATATCTTACCTGCCGAAGATATCGTACCAGATCAACAAGGCCAAGCGTATGTTCAACGTCGCTATGGCCAAGGTCGATTACCGCGGATCGTACAATTATTGCTATTGTACCAAGAGTTCCCATTTCTCGTTCGTTCTGGAGGAGGCGTTGAAGAACGACATAAATCTCGAAACCTCTTCGGCATACGATATACAGATAATACATGCCCTGTACGACGGCGGCCTGATAAACAAGGATACGTTCATAGTCTGCAACGGATTCAAGCGTCCGCAATATGCGGACAATATAGTCGGTCTGATAAACAGCGGATTCACAAATACCATTCCTGTGATAGACAACCTTCAGGAACTTGATCTGTTCGATGCGGTGGACCGTCCGTGTCAGATCGGAATCCGTATAGCGTCGGAGGAGGAGCCAAAGTTCGATTTCTACACTTCGCGTCTCGGTATCCGTTATAACGATATCATTCCTTTCTATAAGGAGAAGATCCGCAACAATAAGAAGTTCAAGCTCAAAATGCTGCATTTCTTCATCAATACGGGGATCAAGGATACGGCTTATTACTGGAACGAGCTGCACAAGTGCATACAGATGTACTGTGAACTGAAGAAGATAGCTCCGGAACTCGACTCGCTCAATATCGGCGGCGGATTCCCTATAAAGAATTCCCTCGCTTTCGACTACGATTACGAATATATGACCGAGGAGATAGTGGCGCAGCTCAAGAACGTATGCAATGCCAACAATATCGAGGAGCCTAACATATTCACCGAGTTCGGGTCGTTCACTGTGGGCGAGAGCGGTGCCGCTCTGTTCTCCATCATAAACCAGAAACAGCAGAACGACCGCGAGTGCTGGTATATGATCGACAGTTCGTTCATGACGACGTTGCCCGATATCTGGGGTATAAATCAGCGTTATCCGTTGCTCGCCATAAACAACTGGGATCGTGAGTATCAGCGGGTATTCCTTGGTGGCCTGTCGTGCGACAGCGAGGATTATTACAGCGGCGAGGCGCATTCCAATGCGGTTTTCCTGCCCAAACTCAAAGCCGGCGAGCCTCAGTATATAGGATTCTTCCATACCGGAGCCTATCAGGAATCGCTCGGTGGTTTCGGCGGTATACAACATTGTCTTATACCGGCTCCGAAACACATTATAATAGACAGGGACAAGACTACCAACGAATATTATACTCGTCTGTTCGCCAAAGAACAGAGTTATCGCTCCATGATGCGCATACTCGGATATTGATCCGGGGAGTCAGGGAGTGGGATATGACACCTGCCGACCGTAATGTCGGCAGGTGTTTTTATTATGTGTTCCGGCACGAGAATTTTTGCGGAGTTATAATTTTACTTGATGTTTATTTAAACAAAATTTGTTAAGAATAATTTTTTCTTTTATTGAAAATTATTATCTTTGTCTCGAAAATTAAAAAGATCGAGGTGATGAGAAAAGTGTTGAAATTCGGAGGAACGTCGGTGGGCAGTGCCCGAAACATGAGACGTGTAGCCGATATAATGGAACGCGAAGATGCCGATCTGACGGTGCTTTCGGCGATGTCCGGTACTACGGACGGGCTTCAGAGGGCTGCGCAACTGGCCTCTCAAGGCGGACACGAAGAAGAAATAGCCGGTATTCTTGGCGGATTGAAAGATAAATATACGGAGTGTGCCCGTGAGTTGCTTGACGGTGAGATGTGCGAAGCCGCGGATAAGATAACGGAGGTTTTCGCGTTCATCGCAGATGAATTGGCCGCTTACGGAGGCGAACGGTCGCAAAAGGCCGTGATAGCGCAGGGCGAGTTGCTTACGACGGCTTTGTTTACTATGTTTCTGCGTCGCGAGGGGCGGGATGCCGTTTTGTTGCATGCACCATCGTTCGTTCGCAGGCATGACGACGATACGCTCGACATGCAGCTTATGGTCGGGGAACTGGCGCGACTGTCTTGCGGCGGCGGAAGACGGTATGTGACGCAGGGTTTTATCTGTAGCGACAGTTCCGGTGCGCTCGACAATCTCGGTCGTGGCGGCAGCGATTACAGCGCGGCTCTTATGGGGGCTGCAGCCGGTGCCGCAGAGGTCCAGATATGGACTGATATAGACGGGATGCACAATAACGATCCGCGTTTCGTTGAGGGGACTTTCCCGATACGTACCATGCATTTCGACGAGGCGGCCGAGTTGGCTTATTTCGGTGCCAAGATACTTCACCCGTCTACCGTGCAGCCGTGCAAGGACAAGGGGATTGCCGTGTTGCTGAAGAATACCATGGATCCCGATGCGGCGGGTACTCGGATTTCCAACGATGAACAGGCCGGACCGGTTTATCGTGCCGTGGCTGCCAAGGATGACATAATAGTCGTCAGGATACATTCGGCACGCATGCTCATGGCCTACGGGTTTCTGAGGCGCGTATTCGAGATATTCGAGCGTTACCGTACACCTATAGATATGATTACCACATCGGAGGTCTCCGTTTCGCTGACCGTGGACAGCGACTGTCATCTGGACGACATTCTACGTGAACTCGCGCCTTTGGGCAGTATAGAGGTGGAACGCGGCAATTCTATAGTCTGCATAGTCGGCCGGCTCGATCATGGCGAACACGGACTTGCCGTACAGATAATGGAGGCTGCGGGCGACGTGCCTTTGAAGATGATATCTTACGGCGCGAGTCACCGCAGCATAGTGATGCTGGTGGATACCGGATATAAAGTGAAACTGTTGCGTAATCTTAACGAAAAATTATTCGCCGGCCATGTTTAGCAGAGAAGTCAAAGAACGGTTGAGGGAGTACGAGACTCCGTTTTACCTCTATGATCTCGGTCTGTTGAGGGCGACGCTCGAGGGCGCGTTGAGGGAAGCCGACCGGTACGGATATCTGTTGCACTATGCGCTCAAGGCCAACAACGATCCCCGGATACTTTCGCTTATCAGTTCCTATGGTCTCGGTGCGGATTGTGTGAGCGGTAACGAGGTGCGCCGTGCCGTAGAGACCGGATTCCGCCCGGAACATATAGTCTATGCAGGCGTGGGCAAGAAAGACAAGGAGATACTGTATGCGCTCGAAAAGGGAATATTCGCATTCAACTGCGAATCGAAAAACGAATTGGCCGTTATAGACGATCTGGCCGGACGAATGGGTGTGGTGGCCGATGTGGCGTTGCGTATAAATCCGGGTATAGATCCGCATACGCATAAGTATATCACTACCGGCAAGGCCGAAAACAAATTCGGGATAGCGTTCAGCGAAATCGAGGAAGTCGTCGATATGTCCGGCGATCTGCAGAATCTCAATATCATGGGGCTTCATTTCCATATAGGTTCCCAGATAACGGATATGTCGGTTTTCGGCCGGTTGTGTTCGAGTGTCAATGCAATGTACCGTTGGTTCGTCGCGGAGGGATTCAACATTACGGATGTCAACGTGGGAGGCGGTCTGGGCGTCGATTACGACGATCCGGATTCCAACCGGATTCCGGATTTCGAGAACTATTTCGGAGTATTCGCCGGGGGGCTCGATCTTCCGGCTTCGGTAAGAGTGCATTTCGAGTTGGGGCGTTCGATCGTCGCGCAGTGCGGAGAACTGATTTCCACGGTATTGTTTACCAAGGTTTCTGGCGAAGGCCGTAAGATAGCATTGATAGATGCGAGCATGACCGAACTGCTGCGTCCCGCTCTGTACAACTCCGCTCATGCCATAGAAAACCTCGACGGACACGGTGCTCCTGAGGAGTATATGATAGGCGGCACAGTATGCGAGTCGTCGGATATATTCGCCCGCAACCTGATGATTCCGGCCATGAAGCGCGGCGATCTCATTTCGATAAAGACAGCCGGAGCATACGGCGCGTCGATGGCTTCACGCTACAATCTGCATGACATACCTTTGTCCGTATTCGGCGATAACGGCGTTCTGGAAAACGTCTGATCGGTGCGGGGAGGTTTCACGACCTCCCCGCTGTGTGTTCGTGTTAAGTTGTCGTAGTTATTCCGTAACGACGATTTGTGCCATGCCGGTGCCGTATTTTGCCCGATCGGGAGGCATTATCGGTTTTATCTTAATCCTTTGACGATATAACGGGAAACGAAAATTGTTATCTTCGCATATGATGCGAAACGGCCGTTTGATAGCAAAATACGTTCAGGCGATTTTATTCGTCCTTTTGCCGTATGTGGCGGCCTACGCTCAGGAAGACGATTACGACTGGCCTTATTATGATGAGACGGAGGCCGATTTTAAGGATATAGTTTCGGATACCACGCTGTTTTATCGGCCGGCGGGCAATGACGTTTCGGTTTTCAAAACGCTGTCGCGGTACGGATTTTCATTTACTTCATATCGTGCCAGAGGCATGGACGACCGTTATTCGGGTTTCTCGCTTTCGGGACTCGACATATCCGCAGGGCTTTCGGAATATCCGGATTATACGTTGTATACGTTCCTTTCGGCCTTGGCGCCGGAAGACGAGGATACTTATGTCACAGGGACGCCCGGCGGCGCTATACGTCTCTTCGATACACGTGCCTCTTCGGCTTCGCCCGGAACGTATGTGACCTATACCTATTCCCGCAAACGTTACCGCACCGGGGCGAAGGCTCGCAGTTCCGGTTATATCGGCAGCGGTTGGTATTATCACGTGGCCGCCCGCGGACGTTGGGGAAACGATGCCCATATCGGCGGCGTGTTTTCGGACGAGGAGGCGTTCTCGGCTGCTTTGGAAAAGATATTCGACGGAGGCGTTTCGTTGTCGGGATTCGCCGCGATATATAATTATGCCCGCGGTTTGCGGGGATGGAGCGAACAGGAGGTGTTCGAACTTACCGGCGACAACATGTATAATCCTTACTGGGGTGTGCAGCAGGGGCGTAGGCGTAATTCCCGTGTCAGACTGGATGCCGGCCCTGTGTTCGTTATGCGTTGCGACATACCTTCCGACGCGGCATATTATTCCGTCGCTGCCGGCTACCGTACCTCCGAACGCAGTCGTAGCTCGCTGGCATGGTTCGATGCGCCTAATCCGGCTCCGGATTATTACATGAATCTGCCGGGACACCGCAGCGAGCCTCATGTGGCTGACGCTCTGGAGGACGCGTGGCGTTCGGGCGATCCGGCTTTTACGCAAGTAGACTGGGGTAGGCTTTACGAGTCCAATCTGTTCGCCGGAGGGTTACGGTCGTTTTATCTTCTGGCCGACCATGTAGAAAAGCTGCACGATTTTCAGGCGGCATTCATGGTGCGCAGCCGGGCCGAAGATGGTTTCGTGTACGATTACGGAATCCGTTTCCGTATGGAGCGCAGTCGTATGTTCCGTCGCGCGGCGGATATGCTCGGCGGCCGTTATATCCTCAATCGCGATCCGTATACAGGAACGGAATGCGACATGAATGAGCCGGGGCGTATAGTGACCGTCGAAGATACGTTCGATTACGATTATGTCATGGCACGGTACGATGTGTCGGCATACGGTCGTGTCGAATACCGATGCGGACGGTGGAGCGCGGGAGTCGACGGCAGCGTTGGCGGGGTATGGGTCGACAGGTACGGCATGTATGACAGGGAGCGCTGTTTCGGCGGCGATTCGTTCGGTCGTTCAGGGACGGTGGCTCTGCCGAGGTACGACGTGTCGCTTTACGGCAGATACGGTTTTTCGGCATCGCATTATCTGTCGCTGAATGCATTTTCGGGAGCTTGGCCGCCTTATTACGGCGATTTCTTTTATTCGCCTTATTATTCCAATGCGCATGCAGCGGCGGAGGCTGTGCGGATGAGCGGTGTCGAGTTGGATTATACCGTCCGGCCGTTCGGATTCCTGAAACTGGAATTGTCTGCATATCTGGTGCATTCGTCGGCCGATACGGAGATTTTGCAGTATTACGACGATCTTTACGATGTCTACAGCGTTGCGTCGATTACTGGAATAGGAAAGCGAAACTGGGGTGTGGAGGCCGGCGTCAAATGCGACATAGGCGACCGGGTGGATATACTTGCGGCTGTAGGTATAGGCAGTTACGTTTATAGCGGCGATGCGTCGGCCGACATATACGAGGAGGCTACGGGCAATCCGCTGGTTACGAACGAATGCGTATATCTCGACGGATTCGTGCATACGCAGTCGCCGCAGACCTCTGTCGCCGTTTCGGTGCGTTATTTTTCTCCGGGCGGTTTCGATGCGGAGGCGGAATGGTTGTTTGCCGACAGGCGTTACGTCTCTCTGAACCCGCTGAGGCGCACGGAGAGGATTGCCGGCGCCATGTCTTCGCCGGAGATGCGCGCGGAATGTATACGACAGGAGCGGCTTCCTGCGGCATCGGTGCTGAATATAGGGGTTTCCAAAGGTTTCGACCTGTGGGGCATGCGCGTTTTCGTGAACTTGTCGGTCAATAATCTGCTCGGCCGCAGAGATATAGTTTACGGGGGATACGAACAGACGCGGCTGGCCGAGGCCGGATCTGGCGGTGCGTCGGGTTATTCGCCTTTTCCTTCGCGTTACAGTTATTATTATCCGAGGACGGTGTTGCTGTCCGTAACTCTGGGTTTCTGATGAGGACGTTGAATCTGATAATATTGCCTTTGGTGGCGTTTGTGGCGGTAGCATGCGGTTACGGTAGTTTCGGAGCCATGGGCAAGGAAGACTTTCCCGCGGACGGAACGTTGCCGAATGCCGATCTTGCCGTGTTGAGGGAACATTACTATGGAACGCCCAAAGTATTGACCGACGACCTCGTATTCGAAGGTTATGTCGTGTCGGACGACCGCGATGGAAATTTTTTCCGGAGTTTCGTGATAGACGACGGTACGGCAGCGCTGGAGATACGTGCCGGGCTGTACGATTTGTATACGCTTTATCCGCGCGGCAGACGTGTGGTAGTGCATGCCCGCGGTGCGGCTCTTGGAATGTATAACGGCGTCATGCAGCTCGGCGCATGCGTGAACGATTATGCCGCCTATCGGGTCGAGGAGTTCGGAACATGTGTGTTGCTCGACGGGCACGTCTCGCGCGATACCGTTTTCAGTACGGTAGAGCCTGTCGCCGTTTGCATGGCCGAACTCGACGAAAGCATGTGCGGTCGTCTCGTGCGTATGGGACCGTTGGCGGCAGTCGGCGACGAGGATGCGATATGGGGTGCCGGCGACGGATATTCGTCTTACGGGAAGGTGGATTTTGCCGGACGCGGTAACGATTCGATAGCTGTGGTTACGAGCATTTACGCCTCCTTTGCCGATGAGAAGGTGTGTCGCGACAGCGTGATGATAACGGGAATATTGATGTACGGCAACTTCGGAGGGAAGGAACGTTTTGCCGTGAAATTGAGGGATACGGACGATGTGGAGATGTTTTAGAGTGTTTGCCGCGACTTGTGCCGTGGCTTTGTCGACCGGATGTTCATATCCGGAAAATGCGGATGACTGGCGGGATGAGAACGACGGTGGCGGTACGGAGAGTCCTGTTTCGATAGCTTTTGTCAAGTCTTGTTATAAGGGGTATCCTTATACGTTTACGGAAGATTACCATATACGCGGTATTGTGGTCAGCACGGATCGTTCCGGAAATTATTATAAGACGCTCGCCGTGGCCGACGATTCTGGCGCCATAGAGATCAAGGTGGATTGCGAGAGGCTGTTCGAGTATTACTATATCGGTACGCCTGTGGAGATATATTGCAACGGGTTGACAGTCGGCGGAATCGGCGGAACGGTACAGCTCGGTGCGCCTCCTTCGGGAGGTTATGAAACCGGGTACATAGATTTTGCGGACATGGCGTTGAAAATCAGGATAACCGGCGAACAGACGGAAGTAGTGCCTGTTAAGGTTTGTGTGGCCGATATTGACGACAGTCTTCTAGGTAGTCTCGTCGCCGTAGAGTCGGTGCAATTCACGGAGTTTTCCGGCGAGGCATGGTGTGACGAGGATCAGGACGATCCTACGGGATTCCGAGATACTGTCCGCACGATCGTTTCCGCTCTCGGCGATGAGATCGGCGTATATACTTCGCGCCGTGCGGAATTCGCCTCGTGGGCGTTGCCCTCAGGCAGCGGCTCTATCGAGGGAATATTGTCGGTTTATGACGGCAGGTATGTTCTGCGGGTCGTCCGTCCCGACCGTTTGTACGATGATATGTCGTCTCCGCGTTTCTGACTGCGGGGGTGTCGTGGAAAATATTCCGGAGCGGATAGACTTAGACGAATCCTGTCCATAAGGTTTTGTGGACGGTGGTGCGTCGTACTTCGGAGCAGTGTGGTGTTATTGTCGTAGGAGATTGGCTTTAGCTTGCGGATTGTGCCTGAATACGGCGTCTGCGGTGGGACAGTCGTCCAGACGGTCACAGTCGCCGCATGTGTCGTAACCCTTTTCGGATACGCATCTGCGTATGGGGCAATGATGAGTGCAATATGCGAATTTGGCTCCTTCCGTGCGGCATCCGGTACAGTTTATGGTCTCCGGCGTGATTTCCAGGGCATCGTTCATTTCGCTCCACTTGCGGGCGGTTTCTTCCCTCAGCGTGTCGTCGTTGGCGAGGGTGGCTTTACGTGCGTCGCAACTTTCGCAGTCCAGTCCGCAGCATGCGATCAATAGTTTCATGATGTTTTCCGTGTGGAATTAACGTGCCTCGCGTTGAAGATATTCCCAAAGGGTTTCTTTCAGTAACTGGATGTTGTATCCGCTTACGGAAGATATGAAAGTGGTGCGTATGTTTTCCGGCAGGGCGGTTTTAAGTTTCTCCAGTTCGTCCGTAGAGACAGTGTCGCATTTCGTTACGGCGAGCAGTCGTTCCTTGTCGAGAAGTTCCGGATTGTATAGAGTCAGTTCGTTGAGCAGAATTTCGTATTCTGCGCGTATATCCTCGCTTGTGGCCGGAATCATGAACAGAAGTATGGAGTTGCGTTCTATATGGCGCAGGAATCTTGTGCCGAGTCCCTTGCCTTCATGGGCACCTTCGATAATTCCCGGTATGTCGGCCATGACGAACGAGTGGCCGTCGTGTACTTCTACGATTCCGAGATTGGGTTCCAGTGTGGTGAACGCATAGTCGGCTATCTTGGGTTTTGCGGCCGACACCACGGACAACAGCGTAGATTTTCCGGCATTGGGAAATCCAACCAACCCGACGTCGGCCAGCACCTTCAGTTCGAGAATGAACGAACCTTCGATGCGCGGGCCTCCCGGCTGGGCGTAACGCGGCGCCTGATTGGTCGCCGATTTGAAATTCCAGTTGCCGAGACCTCCGCGCCCGCCTTGCAGCAGGACGAGTTCCTGTCCGTTTTCGGTGACTTCGCCTACGATTTCACCCGTATCGGCATTGCGGGCTACGGTGCCGAGGGGTACCGGAATGACGGCGTCTTCACCGCTTTTGCCCGTACTTCGTGCTCCGGATCCGGATTCCCCGTCTTTAGCGAATACGTGTCTCTGGTATTTCAGATGTATCAGGGTCCAATATTGGCTGTCGCCTCGCAGTATGACGCTTCCTCCGCGGCCTCCGTTGCCGCCGTCGGGACCTCCGAACGCCACGTATTTTTCGCGGCGGAAATGGGCAGACCCGTTGCCTCCTGCACCGGAACGGGCGAATATCTTTACGTAATCTACGAAGTTGGAAGAAGCCATACGCGTGTTTTATGCATTCGTTATCGTGCGTCGCGGACATTCGCTGCGCATCATTGTACAAAGGTACGAACTATAAAGCATTCGGGCAAACCGGATATTCATGTATACTGTGCGGAGAGGATTGGTGGCGGGTAGCGTTTTGTCCATTTATTCTTACCTTTGCATCGGAATACGCACTAAAGATTCGCAATATGCATAGATCGGGATTCGTAAATATAATAGGCAATCCCAACGTGGGCAAGTCTACGTTGATGAACGCATTGGTGGGCGAGCGACTGTCCATCATAACCTCCAAGGCGCAGACTACGCGCCACAGAATAATGGGTATAGTGAACGGCGACGATTTCCAGATCGTCTATTCCGATACGCCCGGCATACTGAAACCCAACTACAGGTTGCAGGAGTCCATGATGCGTTTCGTCACCGGTGCGCTTCGGGATGCCGACGTAATACTTTACGTTACCGATACCGTAGAACACGGCGACGAGGCTTCGGAGGCCGTGATAGGCGAGATAGCCGCGTGCGGGACTCCCGTAATCGTCGTCATCAACAAGATCGACCTTACCACTGCGGAAAAACTCGACAGTCTGGTGGATCTGTGGCGCGGACGTTTTCCGGATGCTGCCATAGTGCCTGTTTCGGCGTTGAACAACTTCAATATAGGCGGGCTGTTCGATACCATATTGGAGAAACTGCCCGAAGGAGAACCTTTCTATCCGAAAGATACGCTTACGGACAAGACGATGCGTTTCTTCGCATCGGAGATCATACGTGAAAAGATTTTTCTGAATTATCAGAAGGAGATTCCTTACAGCGTCGAGATAGCGATAGACGAGTATAAGGAGGAGCCTACGATAGACCGCATTTCGGCGACTATATATGTGGTGCGCGATTCGCAGAAGGGGATAATAATAGGACATCGCGGCGAGATGTTGAAGAAGGTGGGAACGGCTGCGAGACTTGAACTCGAAAAGTTCATAGGCAAGAAAGTGTTCCTGCAACTTCATGTGAAAGTCAACGAGAACTGGCGCGATTCCGACAGGCAGTTGAAACGTTTCGGATATATGCCCGAATGAGATTCCGGGAGTTATAGGCCGCGCCTTTTAAGGCGCGGTTTTTTTATGGATTGTACGGAGACCGCATCAGCGTCTGTTTTCTATCAGGCGTACCGGATCGAGATTGTGTGTGGCTATCAGCAGGAGTATGCCGCGGACGGCTATGAATACCACGAACGACAGCCATATGGCGTTGTTGCCCAGAAGACCTACGGTAGCATAGTATAGTCCGAAATAGATAGCTATGGCTATGAACATTGTGTTCCGCAGGATTTTGGTTTGTGTGGCTCCGAGCATTATGCCGTCGATCAGGAACGGCAGACATCCTACCAATGGTATTGCTATCACCCAACCTATATAATGGCCGGCTGTCGCTATGATTTCGGGCGATGAGCTGAACAGCGACAATATGCCTTTCCACCCGGAAAGATATACCGCGACGTACAATAGCGCCATGCCGAGACTCCATGCGAACAGTTTCCGCGTGGCTTCGCGCAGCGCTTTGGGATTGCTTGCGCCGATATACCTGCCGGACAGCGATTCGGCAGCGTAGGCGAATCCGTCGGACATGTAAGAGAACAGTGTGAACAGTTGCATCAGCAGTCCGTTGGTCGCCAGTATTGTGTCGCCGAAACGCGACGAAGAGGCCGTGAAGAAGGTGTATGCGGCGACCAGACACAGCGTCCGCAGGAATATGTCCTTGTTGATGTGGAAAAAACGGGTCATGGGTTTCAGGCGTATGCTGCCTTTTATGTCCACATATCGTGACAGTCGTCCGTAGTATACGCCCCAGAATATCCATGATACGATAAGTCCCGTATATTGGGCTACTACTGTACCCCAAGCGACTCCCGCTATTCCCATATCCAGTTTGAATACGAACAGGGCGCTGAATACGACGTTGACTATGTTGGATATTATGGAGACCGTCATCGGGGTTTTGGAGTTCTGCATTCCGATGAACCAACCGTGTATGGCGAACAGCGATATGGAGGCGGGTGCAGCCCATATGCGCGCGAAGAAATAATCGGCCGCCATTTTTTGCGCCGTCTCGCTACCGTTCATCATGCCGAGCGATATATTGCCGATAGGTCTCTGGAATATTACCAGCAGCGAAGAGAGTGCCAGTGCCACCAGTGCCGATCGTACGAGTATGGCGGTGCATTCCTTCAGGTCGCGTGCGCCGTAAGCCTGTGCCGTGATGCCGCTGGTACCCATGCGCAGAAAACCGCACGTCCAGTATATCATGTTGAATATCGTCGTGCCTATGGTTATCGCGCCTATGGCGGATGCTCCGCCGTAGTGTCCGGCGATGGCCATGTCCACCATGCCGAGCAGCGGAATCGTTATGTTCGATATGATATTTGGTATGGCGAGTCTGAGTATGCGACGGTTCATGATCTTGCTGCTGTGTAGGTTCGAGGTCTGTCGGCCGCAGACCGTTCTGTCGTGTTGCGGAAGCAAAAGTAATAAATACGCAGCGATAACCGGCAGCGTGGTAGCGCTTAATTATGATAGTCGATAATATTTGACTTGTCGGAATGTTGATCTACCGTATATTATTGTTTATATTTGTTATTACATAGACGTAATGTACGTGTAGATTTGTGTAACCTGAACTTTTAAATTTGCGTGATGAGAAGACTGTTTTTTTCTGTTTTAGCATTCGTCGCTTTGGCAGCGGCGTCATGTACGGAGCACGGTGGGGGAGGGAGCGGAACCGGCTCCGGCAGCGGGTTTCCGCCGAAATTGTTGACGAGAGAGTCGGTAGATGAAGACGGCACCAAGATCTTATATATGGAGAATGCCTATAACGAGCGTGGAGATACTTTGCTTAAAAGCAAATATTTGAGGGGGGCTTTGGTAGAAAGGGCGCGGTATACCTATGATTACGATAATAGAAGGTGTGATATCGTACATGAGTTTACGGCCGGTGATGGCAGCCATTCGGCTGTGGAATGGATAGAGTATCTCGATGCCGGGATGACAAAACCCAAAATCAGGATGTATGCAGATTATCTGGTGTATACATATGATTATGATGAAGCCGGTCGGCTTAAGAAGGTTGTACAGAAGTTTAACGGTACGGAACGTTTGACGTCTGTTTATGAGTATGACGGACAGGGCAGGCTCGTACACGAGCGTACTGAAATATTGTCGGAACTGTACAACGAGACCTTTTACGATTACGATATGCGGACGAAGACCGTTTATCAAGATAATGCGTTGTCCAGTGTTCCGGACATAGTTGTAAGAGAGTATCTGGATGCCGACCTGAAATATCAGGATAAGATAACCGTATATAGCAATTATGATTATTACACGCATGTCGAAACCGAGAAGGAGTATGTCTGGCAAATCGGACAAATCGAATACGACGAACGGATGCGTGTAGTCGGGAATACCTCTATAGTATATAATGTTGCCGGAGATAAAACGGAATACATTTGGTATGGAAATTATCGCTATGACGGGAATAAGGTAACATACGATTTTCTGATTGGCGGTTACAGAGGCGGGGTCGTCGAAGATTCCTATTTCGATGATGTGGTGCATTATACTGACGTTTACACTTCCGAACTTTGATGCTTTGCGGGCAAGGCGTGTTTTCGGAAATACGACGGTGGGATCGGTCGCCGGTATCTTGTGTCGGCAGAGCAATATATTAGGAATCGACTGGTCTGCTATGGCTACGTCTGTCTTTCGTGAGGTCTCCGTCGTG
This sequence comes from uncultured Tidjanibacter sp., assembly GCA_947852905.1. Taxonomy (GTDB): domain Bacteria; phylum Bacteroidota; class Bacteroidia; order Bacteroidales; family Rikenellaceae; genus Tidjanibacter. The sequence goes on from CANTVF010000001.1 coordinate 188,186, forward strand.
TCGTGAATATTGCATTAGCGACAGGTGTTGCGGCAGTATATGTTTCGGCAATAATGAACTTTGGGCGGATGTAGACGAAAGCGTTGTCATTCTATTCGGTTATAACGATTCCTAATTTTGTTCCGGTATGTCATACCGGACAGAAAAGAGAGGCGAGTGAATACAGATTGTTAGAAGTCTAAAGTCGTGCGGCGGTGGCGATGCCATGTCGGACGGCGTAGTTTGCGAGGCTGGGTAATATATGCTCGCAACTGATTTTGTCTGAAATTCGATGCCGAACTGAAAGTAACCGGAAAACAGTCGGTAACGAAACGAGTCGCCCTCGACGAGTTTTTCCGCATAGGAAATCATAGTATATTTGCGAAACTGTTGTATCGTCAAGCGGCCTAATGTGTATATGATTATGATGTTATCGAGATGCTGGGTTTTGTCATTCCGTTACGGGGAAGGCCGTATGAAGATTCCGATGTCTGAAAACAGGTGTATTTTAGAATCGTGAGGTATTTTCGATTATGATGAAAAAAGTTATATTGTCGTTGGCGATTGCCGTTGCGGTCGTATTTTCGATGTACGGCCAAAATGAGCTGTCGAAAGATAAGGTGGTGCTCGGAGCGGGGGTAGGAATAGGTACGGCTCTGAATATAGGACGTACTGTAATGCCGCCGATAGTTTTCAACGGGGAGTACGGTATTGTCGACAATCTGTTCGATGCGCACAGTTCCATAGGAGTGGGGGCTTGTATAGGTTTTGCTGCCGGTAGATCGTATCCGTACGGGAATGCCAACCCCTATTTTTTGCAAAGGGTCAACAGCGTGGTGATAGGGGTGCGCGGCGCGTTTCATTATACGTTCGTGGATAGGCTCGATACTTACGGTGGTATAATGCTCGGCGGACATATGGCCAATGTGCGCAACGAGGGCGTTTGGGCGCAACCTTATGATCCGCCCGGTTACGGCGGTTTCGTGGGCGATATATTTCTCGGTACCAGATATTATGTGTTGCCTGATTTCGCCGTATACGGAGAGTTGGGATTCGGAGTAGCGTATTTTACCGTGGGCATATCGTACCGTATAAAGTAAATTGTGCATTCCGTATCCGACGGTTGTCGGGAAAATAAGGCCGTCCGTTGCTGTGTTGACATGCGTGGACGGCATAAATTTTTTTTATTGGATTTAAATCACTATCTTTGCAAGCCCGAAAAATACGGGTACGGATCAAATTATTTTAATAACAGGTATTAACAAAACGTAAAACAAGTGGATTCACAGAGTTACAAAACAATCTCTGCCAACGCACAGACGGTCAACAAGGAATGGATCGTCATAGATGCCGAAGGCGAGGTTTTGGGACGTCTTGCCTCGCAGGTCGCCAAGATACTGCGCGGTAAACACAAACCCAGCTTTACTCCCCACGTCGATTGCGGAGATAACGTTATCGTTATCAATGCCGACAAGGTAAGGCTTACGGGTAAGAAGATGACCGACAAGGTCTACGTAAGGCACACCGGGTATCCCGGCGGACAGCGTTTCACCACTCCGGCAGAAACCCTCCGCAAGAAACCCGAATTCCTCTTGCAGCACGCCGTGAAGGGCATGTTGCCTAAGACGCGTCTTGGAGATGCGCTTCTTCGCAACCTTAAGATTTACGCAGGTGCAGAACACCCGCACGCTGCGCAGAATCCGAGAACGATCAAATTAAACGAGATTAAGTAGAAACTATGGAAGTTGTAAACACCGTAGGACGTAGGAAAGCTGCCGTTGCACGCGTTTACGTGAAACCCGGTAAAGGGACTATTACCGTCAACCACAAGCCTCTGGAAACATACTTTCCGCTGGAAATTTTCCAGTATGTCGTAAAACAGCCCCTTTTGGTGCTCGAAAACGCGGAAAGCTATGACATTACCATCAACCTTACCGGTGGTGGTATCCACGGACAGGCTGAGGCTGCTCGTCTGGGTATCGCACGCGCATTGATCGAAATCAATGCAGAGTGGCGTTCGGTACTCAAGAAGAACGGTTTCCTCACCCGCGATTCGCGTGAGGTTGAACGTAAGAAACCCGGTCAGCCCGGAGCGCGCCGGAAATTCCAGTTCAGCAAGCGTTAGCATCTGCGTCCCGACAAGGTGCGGAAGCGGTTTCAAAACCCGGAAGACTGTCTTCGAGGCATTACTTTCGCGGTTGCCCTTTCGCGGGAAACCCGACGGATCGCCCATGTGCGCTACCTTCGGGTTGATGTAAAGAGAATTAAAATTAGAAAAACAGACAGTAATGCCAAGAACAGATTTTAATCAGTTATTGGAAGCCGGAGTTCACTTCGGTCACCTTAAGAAAAAATGGAATCCTAAAATGGCTCCGTATATCTTCATGGAGAAGAACGGGATTCATATCATCGACCTGCACAAAACCGCGATAAAGGTCGATGAAGCGGCGGCAGCCCTGAAACAGATCGCCAAAAGCGGTCGCAGGATACTGTTCGTAGCCACCAAAAAACAGGCTAAGGAGGTAGTCGCCGAAAAAGTTGCCGCAGTCAACATGCCGTACGTTACGGAGCGTTGGCCGGGCGGTATGCTTACAAACTTCCCCACTATACGCAAGGCCGTTAAGAAAATGGCATCTATAGATAAGATGACCAACGACGGTACTTTCGACAATTTTTCCAAAAGGGAGAAACTTCAGATTTCCCGCCAGAGGGCCAAGTTGGAGAAGAACCTCGGTTCTATCGCCGATCTTACCCGTCTGCCGGCAGCCCTTTTCGTAGTGGACGTTCAGAAAGAACAGAATGCGGTAAAAGAGGCCAAGCGTCTCAGCATTCCGGTGTTCGCAATGGTAGATACCTGTTGTGATCCGACAGACATTGATTACGTGATACCGGCGAACGACGATGCTACAAAGAGTATCGCTCTGATTATCGACATCATGACTCAGGCTATCGCCGAAGGTCTGACCGAACGTAAACTCGAGAAAGACAAGGAAGCCGAAGCTCAGGCAGAAGGCAAGGAGAAAGAGGCTAAACCGCGTATTCGCAAGTCCGTGAAGGTAGCCGGTACCGACGAATTCGCTGAAGAGGCCGCTCAACCGGAAGCCGAGGCTGAAGAGGAGAAGAAAGAGGAAGACGCTCAGTAAATCCATACTGGCGGATATTCTTCCGATCCTGATATTTGACTACGGGGGAGTGCCGCAAGGCATCTTCCCGTAGTTCGATTAAAGCGATGCCTAACCGTTGAGCGGTCGTAGTACAGCGGTTGCCTGTTCTGTTTCGAGAAGCAAGGTTACCGGCGAGGGCTGGACGTGGTCAGGAGCGTAAGGCTTTAGGGTGTTGGAACGACGCTGTCGCCGGTTTCGGCGGTCGTGCGGTGGGTTCGGCTGGTTTCACGCCCGAAATATTCAGGATATATAATTTTACATATGCCGAATCCGTTTTTAATGGGTAAACAAGGAGACTTTAATTATGGCAGAGATAAAACTTGCTGATGTCGCCCAGCTTCGTAAGATGACTATGGCCGGCATGATGGATTGCAAAAAAGCCCTCGAAGAGGCTAACGGCGATATGGAACGCGCCGTAGAGATTATCCGTGAAAAAGGTAAACTCGTGGCGAGCAAACGTGCCGACCGTACCGCTACCGAAGGCGTTGTCGTTGCACGTGTTGTAGACGGAAAGAAAGCCTATATGGTATGTCTTTCCTGCGAAACCGACTTCGTTGCCAAGAACGAGAGCTTCGCTAAGACGGCCAACGAGATACTCGAAGTTGCTGTGAAGAACGACGTTGCCGATCGTGCAGCGCTTCTGGAGACCAAAGAGGGCAACCTGACCGTAGCCGATATGGTTACCGAAAAGTCGGGTCAGACCGGCGAAAAGGTGGAACTGGCTTTCTACGGCCGTATCGAAGCGCCTTATTGCGCAGAGTATGTTCATACCAACAACAAGCTCGGTACTCTCGTCGGATTCAATAAAGAGGTACCGGCCGAATTGGCTCATGACGTTGCCATGCAGGCTACGGCTATGGCGCCCGTATCTATTGACGAAAACGACTGCCCTGCGGAGATAGTGGCCAAGGAGCGTGAAATAGGTCGCGAACAGGCTCGTCTGGACGGCAAGCCCGAAAATATGCTCGACAAGATCGCTGAAGGCAAGGTCAAGAAATTCTTCAAAGAAAGCACTCTTTGGAATCAGGAGTTCGTCAAGAATCCGAAAGAGACTATGGGGCAGCATATTCTTGCTGTAGATAAGGAGGCCCGCATCGTCGCTTACATGCGTTTCTCGCTGAACGACTAATTAGATCTGTGCTTTAGGCGCCGGCATATTCGGTTAGCCTTATGTACAGTTATAAATATAAAACCCGTGTATCGTCGATACGCGGGTTTTATATTTATATGGCTTTTTCGTTGACATTTTTGTGGGCGTGGGTCGGCGGCATTTGCGGCGCTCTGTTGCGTCATAGGCTCACTTGGTGCCCGATAGTGGTTATGGCTGAATTTGAAATATATGCCGATAGTATGTAGTTTTGGTTTTTCATGTATGATATTGATAGGTTGTGGTTGTAATGATAGGATATGTCATGTTTTAAGTTCCAGTTAAGTTGTAAGACGTTTCGTTATGTTGAATAGTGAAAACAACGGGGAGGCAACGAATGTTTGTCGTCGTTACTTTTGTCTGGTCGGTACTCGTATAGTCTTCGGAATATTGTTTACGATACTATTAATTATTGGAGGGGTGTTTTTCTACTGGCTAATGGACGTTTATCTGGTATGTACGTTACGCTATTCGTGTTTATCGTTTATGTAAATTATGGAATAATGCATTGAATAATATTTTCCTACGACTTGTTATATGAATTGCGGAAAAAATAGATGCCAGAAGTCCTATTTTGTAGTGCCACAATCCGATGCCGGAGTTGGCGCCTTCTACACCGAGAAGTATTATTCCTGTGACGGATACGGTAATAAATAATATCGAGACGGCGAGTGTGATACGGCTTTTCTTTCCGAGACCTTTATTCAATATCCCTTTATACCAGTTTTTGTGTATCGCAAGGTGGTATATTCCCAATAACAGGAATATTATGCTTGCCAGCACGTGGAACACAGCCCAGTCGTGCCATATTTCATGACTCGCATTATGTCCTGCGATATGTAGCCCGATTCCGGAATATGCGGACGATACGAATGCCAGGATCAAGGCCGTGTCGGAGATGATTGTCTTTTTCATTTTTTCATTTAGTCGTGTTTCGCCGATATGCCGTCTTATAGGTAGCAACGCGATCCGTATAGCTGTGACAGGGCGGGCATTCGTTCCTTTCCGGTATTGGCATTATGCAACTGTACGGGACGTCGATGCGAATATCGCGTATTTATTATGGTACTCCCTGTTTCTTTTTGCGAAGGTATGGCTATCGGGGATTATGACAAATGAAGGGAATGCGGTAAAACTTGTATTATCCGAGGTTTCTTTTTCTGAATTGGGTCGGCGATATGCTTGTAGTTTTGGTGAACAGTTTTGAAAAATAGGCACTGTCGTTCATTCCGAGCATGTCGGCGATGTCCTGTACAGTATAGTTCGAGTGGATGAGTAACCGTTTGGCACGCAGTATTGTTTCATTCCGGATGCATTGGCCGACACTGAGTCCTGTGGTGGATTTGACGACTTCGTTGAGATAGGCCGGAGATATGTTGAGTCGGGAAGCATAATACGAGGGCTGTCGGTTACGGCATATTTCGGCATCGAGTATTTTCCGGAATTTCAAGGTTAGTTCTATGCTTCTTTTTTCGGTTGCCGATGCCGTATCGTTCGTCCGTATAGCTTCCGCGAATATTCCTGCAAATGCGGCTGAAAGATTGATTATGATGTTTCTCGTGTGCGAGTTCTGTGAGTTTGTGTCGAGTCTTTCGGCGATAATGTCGGCTATTCGCAATAGTTCGTCGAGTTGTTCAGCTTTCGGTCTGATAGGATGTGGCTGTGATGTGAGACTGTATTTGTCTAATATGTATTTGTCTTCGTCGTTTAGAACGGAACAGTCTGCTATAAGCAGAAATGCTTCGAGGTGGTCTGCCTCCATGAAACGGTGTACTTGTCCCGGACGGACGAATACGGCTTCGCCGCTTTGCAGTGAGTATTCCCGGAAATCTATGCTTACGCGACATGTACCGTTCAATACCGCCCCGAATACATAGTAGTCGTCCTGATGTGCGTACTGGACGGGATCAGGTATTTGTCCCGGCGTCGTTCTGCGTATACGTACGCCGAAATCGGAAACCTGCAAGGTCTTGTGTTGCGGCAGGCCTGACATTGTGCGGGTGCTCTCCTTTGCGATTGTTACGCTGTGGTCTTGGAACGGCGTCACCGAGTTGCATGAACGTTTCAGTCTTTATACGACAATATGACGCCGTCGATGAAAGCTTTGAAACGGTCGAATTCGTTCTGCGAGAGCGTGCGCCCGTGGCTCATGATCGTAAGCGGGTGCGGGTGGGCCTTCTCGCCGGTATGATATGACGGGTGAGTATATTCGTAATCGTTCGGCTGAAATCCGAGGCGGCGATAGAAGTTAAGGCGTCTTACGGTCATTTCGTCTTCGGGCGGTTCTATTTCGAGTATGACGAGTTTGTCCGGATATAGTTCCAGTAACCGTTCGACTATACGCGATCCGAGATTACGTCCGCGCATTTGCGGATTGACGGCGAGGAATTCGACGTATAAAATGTCTCCTTCGATCCAGTAGAAAAGCAGAGCGAGCAGTTCGCCTTCGTCGCCGATGGCTATTCTGCCGTGCGATCCGGAATTGCCGAACGCCATGCTTTGGGCCGTTCGGGAACGTCTTTCGTGTTCCGGGAAGCTGTCTTCGTACAGTTTCCAAACCGCTTCCCGGAGGTCTGGATTGGTCTCGTGGAAATCTATGAATTTCATATTAAGACGAATTTTGTATAGAAATTGCCGCTGTGGAGTGTATAGCGATTTTTCGTTGAAAACCTTTATGGCATACTCTCGGCATATTAAAAACAGATCCCGATACGCTTTCGCATGTGTCGGGATCTGGTGCTTCGTTGAGCCATCGGGACTCGAACCCAAAATGACAGAACCAAAATCTGCAGTGTTACCATTACACCATGGCTCAATCGGTTTTGCGCCGACAAATATAAGAATATTTTCGTTATGTGCAAAACGTCCGGACGGACGGCGTTAAAGTAGGGGCGGTAGAAACGTACCGCCCCGTGTTTGCAAAAGTGGATTATATGGATATGACTATGCCGGCCGACATCCAGCGCGGAGCCTGCCGCAGTCCCACGAAATCGTAATATGCGGTGTTCAACAGATTGGTGCCTTCGACGTATACGGTCAGTATGCCCCGTTCCCAGCTCAGTCGCGCATCCAGCAGCCAATACGGATCGTACGGTGCGGTAGGGGTAGCGTTACGGTCGAACCATCCGGCGCTCATTTCGAGGAACAGTTCTTTCCACAGGTTTATGCCGAATTGTATGGCGACCTTGTTTTTCATATAGTCGAGAGCATATTTGGATACGTAGTCTATCCGGCTCTTGTCCGATGATAACCAGCCGTAACTCAGCGTAACGTGTCTCAGTATTCCGCCGCCGAGGTATGAAACGTATGCTTCGGCACCGAACGTATTCAGGCGTGTCATCTGCGTCGACTTCCATTTTTCGCCTTCAGGAGTCTGCACGAGTGCGTAATCTATTATGTCGGTCCCGTAACGGTAGAATCCCGTCACTCCTGCATGTAGTTTTTCCGAGCCGTAACGTGCACCGATCATTGCCGTGAGCGCCTTTTCTGGTTTTAGGTCGGGATTGCCTATATGCGTGGCGTTGGTGTAGTACAGATCCGTGAAGGTCGGTAGACGCATCGAACGCGTTACGTTTGCTTCTACGGTCCATTTTCCGGCTAACGACTGTTTGACCGCAAGACTCCATGCCGGGAACGTACCGTACGGACTGTGGGCTATGTTGACCGATCCGGAGAGCGTCGTGCCGCCAAGAACGGCCGTGTGGCTCAGATAGCCGTTTATTATGCTGCGGTCTTTGCTTTTAGTATAGTAGGCGTCCTGACCGGGTACTTTTATGGCCTCGTCCATATCGTCGCCCAAGACGTTGCTGTATATGTGGTGATATTTGTAGTCAGCTCCTATGGTTGTTATGCCGGCTATCCATCTGTAGTTCGCGTTTATTTCGGCGCCGACGTTATCCGTAGTGTGGTAGTTTGGCTTCCAGCCCTCGGGTGCGCCTTTCCCTTCGCGGTACAGTTCGTACTTGTCGTTGTTTTTGCGGTAGCTCACGTTGGCATTCAGTGCGAGACGCCCGAAGGATTTGTTCCAGCGTACCGATGCGAGGCCTGTTTCGGTCTCTTCGTATTGATCGGGGAAGGAGAGCGAGTAGAAACCGTTGGAACCGAATCCGCGACGTTGATATCCTCCCTGTATGTCGAAAAGGCCGGTGCGGGAAGAGTAGTGTGTTATGCGGGCGAACATGTTGGAATTGTTGAAATCGGTGTTCGCCATGTAACCGTCTGAACGGCGGTTCGAGGCCGCAGCCAATACCGTCAGTCCATTGCGCGATACGGCTCCGGAAGCGTTGGCATACAGGTAGCCGTATGCTCCTGCGGCGGTTTCTGCTCTTAGATAATTTGGTTTGAGTGGGGTGGTGACGATGTTTATAGCGCCCGAATATGCGCCTATGCCCGGTAGCCCCGTTATCAGATCTATGGCGCCTACTATGTCGAGATCGACCGGTAGACTGTGGCTCTGGTGGCCGGTACGTGCATCGGAGAAGTCGATGCCGTTGAGAAGTACCATTGTCTGGTCGTAAGTTCCTCCTCGTAGGGAGATGTCTGCCTGAACACCTTTTCCTCCGCGTTCGCGCAGGTCGATCGCAGGGTTCAGTCTGAGTACGCTTTCGATAGTTTGCAGCGGCGATGCCGATACCGTGTCGCGGCTGTAAACTTCTTTCGGGGAAACTACGCCCCTTGTGGGATTCAGTTTTTCGGCTGTCACCGTGACGGACTCTATCTGCTGGTTTACATGCAGCGAGTCTGTCTGTGCGGATACGTTCTGGGCGTTGAGCGTCAGTATCGACATCGTCGTACTGAGTACGCCTATTTTCGTCACTTTTCCGAGCGACGCGAACGCTCCGTAACCTTTACGGCTCCAGCGTTTGAAACATACAACCCCACTTTTAGAAGTGCTTTTCATAAAAGATAAAGTTTTAAAAGTGTTTGTTGTGCCGAAATATTCGGCGTGTAAATATATGGATATTGACCGGATTCCGAAAGGCGCATCCGGAATATACTGTCTTTTATTCACATGTCCCGCATTCGTATGCATGGTATCGTGTGTTGTAATGTGGTGATTCGTATCGCATTTTGAGTTGGTCGGGGACATGTTTCCGATATTGCGATTTATCCGTTTGCAGATTGGAATAATTATATATCGATTCGGTGCGGAAATACTTCGTTCTGTAGATTCCTGAAAATTAATCAACAGTATATCTGTCATCGGGGATACTTGTGACGCATATTTATTTATAACTTGCAGTAAAGCAAAACCACTGCTTATATACAATAATTAACCTAAATCAATTTTTCCATGAAAATCAATCTTACACTTTACGGCTTGCTGGGAAGCTTGCTCGTTTCATCATTCGCAGTTTCATGTGCGAAGGAGACGTTTGATGAACAGTACGTGAAACTCGAACAGGTGGGCTGTTCGTTTTACAGTACCGGTAATGCTCCTATGGAGATAAAGATAAAGTCCAATCCGGCAGCATGGAAGGCTGAGTCGAACGTATCGTGGCTCGAGGTAGGTAAAGGAAGTGACGGCGCTACGCTGACGCTTACGGCCGCCGACAACGACTCGGATTACGAACGTAGTGCTATCGTGACCGTTACTGCGGGCGAGGCCGTGCAGGAGGTTGCGGTTACGCAGTTGGGATTGAATCTCAACATGCCTCGCTACCGTACATTGGCTAACCTTGGTAGCGGTCTGGGCGCAGCCATATCGCCGAGCGGACGATATGTAGGAGGTTTTGAAGCTACTATCGCCGAAGACGATTCGTATGTTTTCCACCCGGTTATAATAGATGTTTATACGGGCGAAGAGTATCGTAACGTAGATGTTCCGCAGTCGCAGTTCGATCTGTATCAGACTATGGTTATGTCCGATGACGGCCTGTTGTTCATACACGACGGTCAGTTCGGTAGAGATGTAGTGTTCGATAAGGACGGTAATTATTTTGTAGTGGAGGCTGAAGGATATATTAGCAGGCCTCAGGTACAGGGAACCGGAGACGGCGGGCGTAAATGGTGCGGTTTTGCCATGAAAGAGTCCGACAAGAGCTGGACCGGAAGAATGTATTATCCTCTGGTATGGATAGACGGCGAGATACACGAGCTCAAGTTTCCGGACAAAAATTTCCGCGATGAAGAGTTCTGGACAGGTATCATGGCGCGTGGCATGTCTGCCGACGGAAGGATTATATACGGTACCACTTGGGATAACAGCGATTTCGGCATGGTATATTGGACCGACATCAATGAAAAGGCGAGATATGTGGGCGAGGACGTACATGTGGTCACTCCCGTTGTTATGCAAATGTCGGACGGTACAGAATACGACACCCATATAGCCAACGGCATGATATGTACTGCCAACTTGTTGCAAATAAGTCCGTCGGGAACGTGGATTGCCGGATCGTACCGTACCGAAGAAGTTGCCGAAAACAGACAGTCTTTGATCTATACGCAGCATGCGGCTTTCTACAACACCGAAACCGAAACAACCACTATCATAAAGGATTACGGCGAATCGACCGGTATGCGTGCTACCGACGACGGAATCGCTTTCATCGGACTCGGTACTTTGGGAATTTCGAGCGGTGTCGTTTACGATCTCAATTCGGGTACCCATTTGGGTACTATCGAGGAGTGGGTTTACAACAATTACGGGATAAACGTTCCCACGGGAGTGATAAACTTCGTGAATGCGGACAAGGACGTAATCTTCGGAACGTATGCGGCAGCTTCCGCTATGGGTGTATCGTTCCAGAATTATTACATAGCACCTCCGATAACAGAATAGATAATTTGGGGTAATGTCGGCCGCATATCGGCAACGGTTTGCGGCCGGCTTATAAAAAAATTTAACTATAAAAACGTGGAACGGGTCAGCGTATAGCTACAAAATGTGTTCATGCCCCCGTATGCCACTAATAAATAGTAATTATTATGAAAAAGATATTTTCAATCTTGTTGGCCGCTGCCGCAGCGTTATGTGCTGTGGCCTGCACGGAAAATACGCCCGAAGAAGCTTCGTTGTCGGTAAATCCGACACGGATAGAATTTACGGCCGAGAATGCCGCGGCTACGAACGTTACAGTTACGGCCACAGGTACCGGCTGGAGCGTATCCGTAACAGAAACCGGTTCCGGCTGGCTGACAGCCGAAAAGATCGACGACAAGACCGTGACCGTTACGGCGGCAAACAATACTACGGCAGACCAACGTATCGGCGGCGTTATCATAACCCCCGATAACGAAGACGTAAGCAAGAAAGAGATTACCGTAGTACAAGCCGGAGCGGAAAACCCCGTGGTCTACGATCTGCAACTCTCCCCGTCGTTACTCGAATTCGAGCCGGAGAGTGCCGAGGCGCAGACGGTAACGGTTACCGTATCGGGCGAAATGGGCTGGAAGGCCGAAGCGGCCGAAGGTTGCGCCGATTGGGTTACGGTGACTGCCGCAGCGGATTCGTTTACGGTAAAGGTCGGCGACAACCCCGACACCAAGGAACGCATAGGTTCCGTAGTGGTAACGCCCGACAACGAGTCGGTGGAGCCGAAAGAGGTGACTATAAAGCAGAAACCCAAAGTGCTGCCGCCCTCGTTATCTGTCGATGTCACGGAATTAAATTTCAAGTTCAAGGATGTTTCCGTAGGAAATATTATGGTAACGGCAGTAAATTGCAACTGGGATGTTACCGTTAAAGACGAAGCCGGAGCCAAGCCTGAGTGGATACATGTAACCAATCTGATGCCGGATATATCGACAATAAATGTGACTGTCGATGCCAATACGGAACTTGTGGAAAGGGTGGCTTACATAGATATCGTAGCCGATGTCGAGAGTGTCGAGACGATTCGGGTAACGGTTACTCAAGATGCTGCTGTGGAACACTACAGCGATCTGACAGAAGATATAGATATTTCTCCGATGCTGAAAAATTCGAAGATAACGTGTTACCCTCTCAATGATTGGGAAAGTGAAGATGCTTCGACCGCTTTCGATATCAGATTCTGGAGTGACGGAGTTACTCATGATTCGGGTAAATGGCCGCCTTATTCCGGGTCGGGCGAATTCATGAATATTCTTTTGTCTGCCGATAAGATTGTTTTTAACGACGAGAATAAATACGATTTGTCCGAAGGTGAGTATATTGTCACTTTCTACGATGGTTATACGAATAATAAGTCGGCTTTTACAATAAGTGCCGGCCGAGTGGCCGAATGGGACTCCAGTGTCAGACAGGAATCGTGGTACTACGTTATCGAAGATGCCGAGGTTGTCACCAAGGCTCCGATATCTTCCGGTAAATTGATCGTTGAACGTAACGGCGAGGACTATATTCTGACCGTCGAATTCGAGGATGATCTCGGGTTCAAGATAACGGGAAAATACGAAGGACCGTTGGAAATAGGGTATCAGGGGCAGCCTTCATCTCCTATGCCTACAAGTTTGGAATAGAATGTGGATATATAATTTATAAATCCCGACTTTTCATGTTTTAATATAGATTAGGTTATCTATCCGGCCGTAGAGCCGAAATAGGTTTATTGGTTAAAGATAGGGTGTTAGTTCCCCCATACCCGAGATGGGCTTGGGGGAATTTTTTGTATCCGGCCATTACGTCTGACGGTAGGTGGTGCGCGTAGAACAGGTCGCACTCGTTATGCCCCTATATATGTAAATATCGCATACCAACGGCGCCACTTCCGAAGAAGGTTTCGTATTAAACTACGCCGGCGAACGTCTCGACAACCAACCCGATTATCAGATAGTTATAACCGGGGTACAAATAGGCGAATGGTATGCGACGGTCGAATATCCGGAAGGCGGACAATAGGACTGTGTAAAATTAACGTTGGCCTCGAAGAGTCCAGAAAAGTAAATGTCAATAATTAAATGTAGATAGCCGGTTATGGTTGTCGGCTGTCGTTGCGAGTGAGGATGCTAATAGTCGGTTACGGCTTGACATAGCGCGAAATTAAGTGTTGCAACTGTTTTTGACGGTGCGGTAGAAAGTTTTTATGATTGTCATGAGATGTCATCGATAGTGCGTTGCGGGGGATTCCGAGTTAACTGCAATGTCATTAGTTCCTTGCGGCGGTGGTATTACGCGGCACGTTACATGGGATTCCAAGCGGTCTGCAACGGTTGTCTCAACGGCGCGTGGTTGCGGTATGCAAAGTATGTGGCGGAATGGGTAAATGTCTCCTGTCCGTGCAGTGTTTTTCGACGGGTTGGAAATCATGTCCACCGAAATTCTCCCTGAACGGCATTAGTGGTGGCGGGATGATTACTTATGTAGTAGGTATTCCATGCGGTACATATCGAATCCGGCAGCCCAATAATCATTGCGGATCTCCCGCAGTACGAAACCGTGTTTTTCGTAGAATTTATAAGCCATTTGCGATGTTCTGACAGTTATCTTCCGAATGCCGGGAATGGATTCGAGTTTGTCGAGCCGGTAGCGCAGAAGCCGTGAGCCCAGTTTCATGCCATGGAAGGCGGGATGTATCATATCCCAACTTATTTTCCCTGTAGTTAGGTTGTCGGCAAAATTGATTCCTCCGCAACCCTTTATCTCTCCGTCTACCAGAATTACATAATACAGTTCCGTTTCCATGTCGAGATAACGGCTCAGGTCGTCCTCCTCATCCGGAGAGAAATATGCAGGCGTATTCAGCCTGATAAGTTCCATGACGGCAGATTTGTCCGCCGGGTCGTATTCTCTGATAGTAATGTTTTCCATGAATGTTGTCGATAAGATTTTGTGTGTGGCGATCGTTGTGTCTATGCGGAGAGTATCGCATATTTCGTTCCGTTTCGGTATTTCATATATGGAACGTTCTCAGAGAGCCTGTATTCGGTCGCGGTATGACTTCGGTATCCGTTTTAGCAAGTCGAAGAAAAGTGCGTCAATGCGTTGCTGTCGCTGCTTAGTACGATAAAAAAGCCTCCTGCAACATTCGCAGGAGGCTTGTACCGTGACTTCCCAGATAATTTATTTGGTCGTATTTGCCGCCGCTGCGGATGTTGCGGGAGTGTCGGTAATGCCGAGTTCCTTTTTTACCATGGGCAGGACGTTGGTCAACGTACTTTCGTCATAATATACCATCGGACGGGTCGATTCGTCGAAAATGATCGTAAATCCGTTATCGCGGCCTACCTTCTTGACAGCGTTTTCAGCCTTCTCCAGAATAGGGGTAAGCAGGTTGTATCGCAATTCGGCCAATTCCTGTTCGCCGGTAGCGTTGATCTGCCTTATGCGGGCATCCATGTCCTGAAGTTCGCGCTCCTTGACCTGACGTATCGAATCGGAATAAGTGGCGGCATTTTTCTGATAGTCCTGATATTTGTTGTTGAACTCCACCTGCATGGATTCGAGCATGGTAGAATAATCGTCTATCATTTTCTGAAGCTGCGCTTGTGCTTCCGCGCTTTCGGGCATTATGCTGACAACCTCCTCCATGTTGATATATCCGAATTTGGGTTGTTGAGCGAATGCCGATGCGGTGCAGAATATCATAACGCCCGCGATGACTGCTTTTACGAGTTTTTTCATTTCCGTAAGGGTTTTATTTTATTAATTCTATGATTTGTTGCGTCTTGTCTATATCCTTGCCGTAGTACAATACGGTCGGGTTGGTAGCTATGTCGAGTACCAGAGAATAACCGTGGTCGGCCGCATATTTTTCTATGGTTGCGGTTACCTTTTTCCGGTGCGGTTCGAGTTTGCTCTCCTGCAACTTGGCTATTGTGCCTTCGTTGCCGAAGATGCTTTCCTGATATTCGGCTATTTTCTGTTCGTTGGCGAGTATTGTGGCTTCGTACTGCTGTCTTTCGTATTGCGACAGAGAGGCTTTTTGCGACATGTACGCCTCGTATTGTTCTTCGAGCTGAGCGTAAGCGTTGTCGATATTCTGCTGATATTGTTCCGCTTCCTTGTTGATCTCTTCGACCGCGGCATTGTATGCGGCGATGGATTTGAAAACGGTTTCGGTATTTACTACCATATAATTCTGTGCCGATGCGACGCCTGCGAACATTACGGCTATCGCCAATATCCATAACTTTTTCATAAAGCTGGTGTTTAAACTGTTATACTTTCCAATCCGTTAGAGCGGTATACCCATCGTGAAGTGCAGCTGTCCGCCATGCGGGGCAGTCGATTGTGCCGTACCGTCGAAACCGTAACCCCAATCGAGACCGATCATGCCAAGCATGGGCAGGAATACTCTTACTCCGACGCCCAACGAGCGGTGTACATTGAACGGATCGAACTGTTGCCACGATGCGAATCCGTTACCTGCTTCCGCAAATACCAGGCCATATATGGTCGTAGCTCCCTGTTGGATTATGGGATACCTTAACTCCAGAGTGTATTTGTTATATACGCTGGCTTGTGTGTATACGTTGGGGTGCTGCGGATCGTATGGCGTAAGGCTGCCGTTGGAGTATCCTCGCAGGCTGATAACGTCCACGCCGTAGATATTGTAACCGGTCATGCCGTCGCCGCCGACGTCGAATCCTTCGAACGGCGACTGTTTGTACTTATTGTAGTATCCGCGGTAACCGAGTTCGGCCCTTGCCATGAGGACGAGTTTCTGGTCGGCGGTCAACGGGAAGAACCACTGTACTTTTGCTATCCACTTATGGTATTCGATCCATTTGTATTTCGCCTGATCGTCGTCGGGCATGTTTTTATAGTCCTTCTTGTCGAAAAGCGAGTATGGAGGCGTCAGTGCCAGCGAAAGCGAGAACTCGGAACCGCTGCTCGGATAAATGGGATTGCTCAACGTGTTGCGCGACAATACTGTGGTGAGTGTGAAGATGTTTGCCCAACCGTTACGGAACAGATAGAAGTTGTTCCAGTCTTTCAGGTGGTATGCCGTGTATCCGAGTTCGTAGTAGAGCGTGAAGTAGGGGTCGGGGCTCGACAGACGGGTGCCGATACCCACTGCGGCGCCTATGGTGCGGAAGTGCGCTTTCCCTTTACGGAATATGCCTCCGAAATAGTAAGAGTCAGTTTCATTGGAATAGAAGGCGGATACCGTGAGCGAATTTGGTTTGCGTCCGCCGAGCCACGGTTCGGTAAAACTTCCCATGACCGATGTGTAATACGATCCGTTGGATTGCGCACGCAGTATGAGCTGCTGGTTGCGACCGGACGGGTAGGGACGCCATTTGTTCCATTTGAAAAAGTCCTGTATGGACAGGTTGTTGAGTTGCAGACCTATTGCTCCTACGAACATGCCGCCTCCGACACCGAAAGACAATTCTCCCTTGTCGCTCGAAGTTTCCGACAGAGGCCAGCCTATATCGACGAGGTCGCTGTTCGGAGATACTATATTGATCGTCGGAGCCAGAGTGGCTGCATCGAAATGCTGCATGTTGGCCAGCTGGCGCATGGTTTGCATTATCAGCGCTCTGTTGTACAATTCGCCCGGACGGGTATAGAGTTCGCGGCGTATGACTTCGTCGTCTACATGGCGGTTGCCGGTTATGTCTACTTTGTTTATCGTGAACGGTTTGCCTTCGAATATCTGTATCTCGAGGTCTATGGAATCCTGAGCCACTACGATTTCGTTGGGTATTATGGTAGAGGTCAGGTAGCCGTTGTTCTGATACAGGGCCGAAATCTGGAACGGATCGTCGAAATCTACCGAACTGCCCAAACCGAGACGTTCGTTGATCGTCTTCTTATCATATGTGTCGCCCGGATTGATGCCCAGCAATAATTGCAGCTCCTCGGTCGGGTATTTCGTATTGCCCACCCACGTTATATTACGGATATAGAACTTGTTGCCCTCTTCGAGCTTTATGTTTATTCCGATTCTCTTGTCGTTGATTGGATATATGGAGTCGGATACTATCACGGCATTGCGGTATCCGAGCGAGTTGTACAGGTCGAGGATATTGTTTTTGTCCGCTTCGTAGTCCGTTTCGTTGAGTTTGAATTTCTGGAAGAAGTTCGGATTGACCTGATGCGTTTTTTTCATCGCGCGGCGCAGCCGTTTGTCGCTCAGAGCTTCGTTGCCGTCGAAAGTTATGGAGCCGATTCTGACCCTGTCGTTTTTATCTACCGCGAATGTTACGTTGACGGCGTTTCTCACCAATGAATCGTTGGCGATTTTGGTGTTTACTTCGACATTGCGGAAGCCTTTTTCTACGAAATGTTGTTTGATCAGCAATTCGTTTTTCTCGATTATGTAATCGGAGAGTTCCGTACCGCGTTTAAGTTTGAGCTCTTCGAGCAGTTTTGCAGCTTCGCCTTTACGTACGCCGGTAAAGTTCCAGCTGTTTACGCGCGGCCTTTCCTGGAGATATATTTCGAGATTGACCTTGTCGTCGGGCAGCAGCTCGGCTATTACCTGTACGTCCGAGAAATAACGTTGGCTCCACAGGCGCGATACCGCCTGCGATATGTAGTTGCCCGGTATGTAAATTACTTCGCCTCTTGTAAGACCAGCCGACGATATGAGTATTTCCGGATCTAGATATTTAACACCGAATACCTTGATGTCATTTATGGTATACGGTTTGGGATTGTCGTAATCTATGACGGGCGGTTGCGATTCGGTCGGCGCCTCTGTTTGCATGTCTTGCGCCTTTCCCGTCAATGGCATTGCCAACAATATGGAGAACAGAATCAGTATCGCTTTTCTCATTATTCAGTATTGTGCTTTGCAGATTTAATTTTGCGTGTGACAGTCGGATACCAGACCGAATCTTCGTTCCCTTCCGGCATAGGATGCCAGTGCCGCATCGAATTCGGCGTCGCCGAAATCAGGCCAGTAAGTTTTTGTGAAATACAGTTCGCTGTAGGCGCCCTGCCACAGCAGAAAGTTGCTCAGACGTTGTTCGCCGCCGGTACGTATTATGAGGTCCGGATCGGGTATTTCGTTCGTGTACAGATGTCGTGAAACGGTCGCAGCGTCTATTTCATCCGGCGTCAGAATACCGGCTACCGCCTTTTCGGCCAACATGCGTGCTGCATGGGCCAGTTCGCTCCGGGAACTGTAATTGAGGGCGAGTTGCAGATTCAGTGACGTGCAGTTTTCCGTACCTCGTTCGATTATGTCGAGATGCTCGATTACTTTTTCCGGCATACCGGCACGGTCGCCCAAAGCCCTTACGCGGATACCTTCCTTTTTGAGTTCGTCCATTTCGTTGACGATGCTCTTGCACAGAAGTTCCATGAGCATATCGACCTCTTCCTGAGGACGTCCCCAGTTTTCGGTTGAGAAAACGTAAAGCGTAAGGTATTTTATGCCGTGACGGTGAGCCGCCTTGAGGACTGTCCTGACGCTTTCGACTCCTTGTCGGTGGCCTTCGTAACGCTCCATGCCTTTTTCCTTGGCCCAGCGTCCGTTTCCGTCCATAATTATGGCTACGTGATCCGGTATTTTGTCTTGAACGGTCATTTGTGTCGTTATGGTAATATGCGCTAATGAGCCTACAAATATAATATTAATGTGCCGATAAACGTTTTAATCATGCGAATACTTTTAGGTAGCCGCGTTTATTCGCGGGCATCGTCGCGACATGTATACGCTTGCGCAGAGAAGTCGAAATACTCCACTTAGGTCGTATCTGGCTCGTTGCGAACGGTGCGATACGCTTCGGTTATTTCGGCAAATGCGACAAACGAATACGATGAACGGCGACGATAACGATTTATATCGTGCCGTCGTGAGCGAATGCGTTATCTGTGTTTGTCCCAACCGTCAAGCCCCCACATCATTTTATTCCTTAACGTGTCGTAAAAGGATATATTTTGCGGGTTTACCAAAAAAATGGATTTTTCCGCCTTCTTTATAAAGAATTCCGCTCCGCAGAGGACTTTGAAAGAACGATTGTCTATGCTGACGGACGAATATCGTGCGCGGCTGTTGACCCGGACACGAACGACGGAGCTGTCGGGTATTACCATGGGACGCATAGTGAGGTTGTGCGGGGCTATGGGAGCGACGACGAAGCAGCCGCACATGGGGGCTACTATCGGACCGCCTACGCTTAACGAATAGGCCGTAGAGCCTGTCGGGGTGGAAATAAGCACTCCGTCGCCGCGGTATGTGGCCAGTCTGTCTCCGTCAACGAATACGTCGGCATATGTCATGTTGATCTCCGAACGGTGTATTGTAAATTCGTTGAGCGCGTAGGGGTGCTCGACCGGGGACGGGAAATCTCCGGATATTTCGAGCAGTGTGCGCGGCTGTATTTCGTACTTTCCGGCGCACAGGTTTTCGAACAGTCTGCCTGTCTCGCCGCGGGGGGTGTTGGCCAGAAAACCGAGGTGGCCGTGGTTGATGCCGAGAATAGGTATGCAATGGCCGTAAACGAGCCTTACGGCTTCGAGAAAAGTTCCGTCGCCGCCGTAACTTATCATCATCGAATCGTCGCACGGAATGTTGTCGAGCGTATCGTATTCCCTTTCCGCAGGAATCGTGATGTCGGTCTTCCTGCGTATGGTTTCAGCGAAACCTCTGTTGATATGCCACCTCAGGCGGCATGCGTTCAGGGACGAGAATATTGCGTACAGTTCTTCGGGTGCTATGTCGAGATCGGGCCTTGAGAACAGAATGATTGTATTCATCTGACAATTTTTTGTTGTATCTTTACGGTCTCGAAAATGCCGGAGGATACGCCTCCGGAGCTGTTACCGGTTAATTTTCATTAAGGTATTTCGCCATGACCAAACTGAGTGTAAATATAAACAAGATTGCCGTAATACGCAATTCACGCGGCGGCAATATACCCGATGTCATAGAAGCGGCGCGACGCATAGAGGGTTTCGGTGCTGAAGGTATAACCGTACATCCGCGTCCGGACGAACGTCATATACGTTATGCCGATGTGCGTGAATTGCGTAAGGTGGTGACTACCGAACTGAATATAGAGGGCAACCCATTCGAAGAGTTCGTGGATCTCGTAATGGAGGTGGTGCCGACGCAGGTTACGCTGGTACCCGATGCAAAGGATGCCATAACTTCCAATGCCGGGTGGGATACTGTGCGTTATCGCGATTTCCTGCGCGAAAAAGCCGATCTGTTTCACAGTAAAGGTATAAGGGTTTCTGTATTCGTCAATCCGGATGTCGATATGGTGCGAGGAGCGGCCGATTGCGGCGCCGATCGTGTGGAACTCTATACGGAGATGTATGCGCGGGAGTATGCCGATGATCGAGAAAAGGCGATTGCCGGTTATGTGCGGGCGGCAGAAGAGGCGCACAGGCTCGGTCTCGGACTTAACGCCGGGCACGATCTTAATCTAGATAATCTTCGATATTTCATATCGAGGATTCCTTTTACCGATGAAGTGTCTATCGGCCATGCGCTTATTTCCGATGCGCTCTATTACGGACTCGAAAAGACCGTGGAGATGTTTCTCGAACGTGTGAAATTGAAATAAGTAGATAGCTTTGCAACAGATGTCGAGCCATACTGCCGATTCGCCGCTTTCGTTGCCGATATTCGGGAAAATATCTTCCATAGTCGATAGTCTCGGATTGCGCGCCTATGTCATAGGCGGTTACGTGCGCGACTATTATCTGTGCCGCAGGTGTACGGATATAGACGTCGTGGTAGTCGGCAGCGGAGTCGAGGTGGCAAGGGCGCTCGGACGCGAATTGGGAACTAATGTTACGGTGTTCAAGACGTTCGGTACGGCCATGTTGCATGCCGACGGCATGGAGGTCGAGTTCGTAGGCGCCCGTAAGGAGTCCTATTCTAAGGATTCGCGCAAGCCTGTAGTCGAGGAGGGAACGTTGCGTGACGACCAGCTCCGTCGCGACTTCACCATAAACGCTATGGCGTGGTCGCTAAACGGCGACACGTTCGGCGAACTGGTCGATCCTTTCGACGGCATGGAGGATCTGGAGGGATGCATAATCCGTACTCCGTGCGATCCCGATGTCACTTTTTCGGACGACCCGTTGCGCATGATGAGGGCGGTGAGATTCGCCGCACAGCTCGGCTTCGATATTGCTCCGGAGACGTTCGAGGCCATAGAACGGAACTGCGAGCGTATCAAGATAGTATCCAAGGAGCGTATCATTACGGAAATCAACAAAATAGTAATGTCGCCGGTGCCTTCTATAGGATTCGAGTTGCTCGATATGACCGGGTTGTTGCCTCTGGTGTTTCCTGAGATGAGCCGTCTGAAAGGCGTGGAAAAGGTGGGGATGCACGGTCATAAGGATAATTTCGTGCATACATTGATGGTGCTCGACAATGTGGCTCTGAACAGCGACAACCTGTGGTTGCGTTGGGCGGCCATATTGCACGATATAGGAAAGCCAGCCACCAAAGCGTACAATCCCAAAGCGGGGTGGACGTTCCATGGGCATGAGGTCGTAGGCGCGCGAATGGTGCCGGATATATTCCGACGCATGAAACTGCCTCTGAACGAAAAGATGAAATATGTGCGTAAACTCGTCACGCTGCATCTTAGGCCGATTGTTCTTTCGGAGGATATAGTGACGGATTCGGCCGTGAGGAGACTGCTGTTCGAGGCGGGCGACGATATAGACGACCTTATGACTTTGTGCGAAGCCGACATAACTTCCGGCGATGAACGCAAGGTGAAGCGTTACTTGAAGAACTTCGCCATAGTTAGACGGAAACTCAAGGAGATAGAGGAGAAAGACAAGATACGCAATTTCCAACCGCCCATCAGCGGAGAGCTTATTATGGAGACATACGGCATACCGCCGAGCAAAGTGGTGGGGGATATCAAGGACGAAATCAAAGAAGCCATTCTCGACGGTCGTATAGCCAACGACTATTCAGAAGCCTACGCCATGATGGAGCGGCTGGCGGCCGGATACGGATTGACGAAAGCGAAGTGAGCCTCCTATACGTTTCTGCCGTTTCGGTGTTGCCGCTGCCTCCCGTCAAACGGTACGAATAACCGTTTCGTCGGCAGCGACGTTTGTTTTTTGCCGTGGTGTATTGTTGCGGGCGGATATTATTTCGTGGCGATGAAGAACATGTCGAAACACTCCTCGTCAGCTTTCTTGAGAAAATAGTCGCTCGTGCATATAGAGTCGGTGAGTTCCCTGTTTCTCTTCAACAGCAATATGCGGTTGAGTCTGTTCATCAAGTCGTAAGGTATGCGAAGCATCCACCGCGGAAGGTGTTTGTTGAGTCTCAGGAAGTCGTATTTCAGTATCTTTTCCACCGAGCGTCTGTTTTTCTCGTAATATTGCATGACCTTGCCGTTGCCGTACACGCCGAGAGGCTCTATGTTGTCGAAATAACAGCCTATCAGCCCCTTGAACTCGTCTACGGTGTATTCTCTCAGATGCCACGGATTGCGGGTAAGCGACATGAGTTTGTTCGGTGTGGTGATGATTAGCCTTCCGCCCGGTTTGAGTACACGCTTTATTTCGGCTATCATGCCGAAGTCGTCTTTGATGTGTTCTATCACCTGAAACATTATCACGAAATCCATGCAGCCGGAACTTATGGATTGCAGCGGCGGAACTTTCATTTTCAGAAAAGAGACGTTGCCGGTTTCCGGTAGTACGCCTTCGGGGGGAGTGCTTTTGTCTATGGTGGTGAAATGCGCCGCATGGGGAGCTATTATGGATACTCCGTAACCGCTGCCGGTGCCTATTTCCAGCACGTTGCCGCCGATTATTTCCGCGGCCTTCTGGTACGCCAGCAGAGAACGTTGGAAAACGTAATTGTCCGACGCGTCGCTGTGAGAAACTCTTTCCGCACTCTGAATGGTCATAAAAAAGTATCTATTTTAGATTTTTGCGCTTTACGATATATTCGCCTTCGACGACGACGGCGGAGTGGCTCAGAAGATAACCGAGAGCTTTCTTGAAGGTCTTCTTGCTCATTCCTACCGTATCGGTTATTTCTTCCGGTGAGCTCTTGTCGTTCAGTTTGAGACGTCCTCCGGCTGATTCCAGCATGTCAGCGAGGCGTGCGGCCGCTTCTTTCACTTCGTCGAAACCCCGTTTTTGCAGGCTGACGTCTATGCGGTTGTCTTCCGTGATTCGGTCGACGTAGCCGGTCAGCCTGTCGCCTATGGCTATTCTGCGGAACAGCTGGTTGTCGTATAGCACGCCCCAATGCCGGTCGTTTACTATAACTCTGAATCCGACGGCGATGCGTTGGGCGACGAGTATATCCACTTCCTGACTTCTGCGTACCGTGACAGTATCGTTCGATATGAAGCCGTTCAATCGTGTAGTAGCCACCACACGTCCGGATATGTTGTCCCGGTATACATACACGACGTAACTGCGGCGCGGCTCGACGCGGTATTGTTGGTTGGCGTTGGGCAGGAAAAGGTCTTTGGCCGTTACGCCCCAGTCGAGGAATGCTCCGTGAATGTTTTTGTCCACCACCTGTAGGAAAGCCGCTTGACCGGCCGTTGCCGCCGGGTGTTCCGTGGTGGCTATCAGACGGTCTTCGGAGTCGTGGTATACGAACACTTCCTTGCTGTCGCCGGGTGTGTCGTCCAAAGAGACGTATCTGTTGGGCAGGAGCACCTCTTGACCTTCGTCGTCGGTCAGGTATATCCCGTGATCGGATATGCGGCTAATGGTCAATGTATAGTAATTTCCTGCTTGTAACATGTTCGTGCTGTTTTTGAACTCTGGCCGGCCCTTTGCCTGTCATTGGCATACGCCTACCAAAGGTAATTATCATACAAATGTAATTCAGAAAGCGCGATATTCATAATGCAAGACTTTATTTTATCTCCGGTACCATGCTGTACGGTTTTGAAAATCGCGCGGCAGGAGTTATTTTTACCGTAAAATTTCTGATAACTATGATACTTGCGGCGGCGCTCGTGCAGATGGATATCGTATGGGGCGATAAGGATGTGAATATAGAGAGGGCGGTCAGGGCTGTGGAGAATGCCGCAGGCGCCGATCTGGTAGTCTTGCCGGAGATGTTCGCTACGGGATTCATGGCAGAGGATGTTTCGGCCGCCGAAGCTATGGACGGGCGTGTCGTAACTGCGATGCGCGTGGCGGCGGCGAAGACCGGGCGTGCCGTGGCCGGTAGTGTTATTATAGATCCGGCGGACGGCGGATTGCCGGCGAACAGATTCGTTTTCGTCCGACCGGACGGCGGAATAGAGTGGTATGACAAGCGGCATCTGTTCTCGTTCAGCGGCGAGGACCGGTATTATACGCGCGGGAAACGTCGTCGCGTTATCGAATACTGTGGGATTAGAATATTGCCGCAGGTTTGCTACGATCTGCGTTTCCCGGTGTGGAGCCGCAATCGGAACGATTACGATGCGGCGATTTATGTGGCGTCATGGCCTGAGAGCCGTGTCTATGCGTGGGATACGCTTTTAAGGGCGCGTGCTATCGAGAATCAGTGTTATGTGCTGGGGGTAAACCGCGTAGGAAACGATCCGACCGCAGCGTATAACGGTCATTCGTGTGCGGTAGACTTCTACGGTCGCACGATAGGCGGCTTGGCGGACGGAGCGATCGGTACGATATATGCGGAACTTGATACCGAGGCACTCGCATCTTACCGTGCCAAATTCAGGGCGTGGTGCGATGCCGACGATTTCGATCTATCCGTCTGATACGGCGTATACGGACCGTCGTAATAAAACGTTATCTTTACAACTTGAAATTAATGATTGCGATGAATCGTATTTTGGTTTTCATAGCGGCTTCCGTAGCTACTGTAGCCACGGGCTGCGCACAGACGCCTGTCAGGACATCCACTACCGGCGAACCGTTTTCGGCCATAGTGTTGCCCGCGCTTCCACAGAAACTGGACTTTGCAGGCGAGGCGGTGCCGCTGGAATATTTCGACGTATGCGAGAGCCTTCAGAAAGAGTTGCTCGTCACGTGTTACATGCATTCGCGAACGTTCCAGACGTTGCTCAATACGGAGAGATATTTCAGTATCATAGAGCCGATACTCGCCGAAAACGGTATTCCCGACGATTTCAAATACCTTTGCATGGCAGAGAGCGGCTTGAATCCTGAAGCCGTTTCGTATGCCGGCGCCGGCGGCCTGTGGCAGTTCATGCCACAGACGGGCAAGGAATACGGTCTCATAGTGGAATCCCAGATAGACGAGCGTTACAACGTGGAGAAATCGACCCGTGCCGCGTGTCGTTACATACTCGATGCATACGAACGTTTCGGTAGCTGGACGCTGGCCGCAGCCGCATACAATGCCGGCAATGCCGGTGTGGCGCGTCGTCTGGAGGTGCAGGGGACGGACGATTATTACGATACGTTTCTGCCGCAGGAGACGCTGCGGTACGTTTTCCGCATACTGTCGCTGAAGATCGTTTGCAGCGATCCGGAGGCTTACGGTTTCGTGTTCGGGGAGGACGATCTTTTCAAACCGTTGGACGATTACCGTTATGTCAGCTTCAGCGGCAGGAACATAGATTGGTCGGAGATAGCGCGTGAGTACGGTACCAACTATAAGATGCTCAGGTTGCTGAATCCGTGGATACGCGCTTACGAATATGCCAACAAGTCGGGAATTACGTTGCAGGTGAAAATTCCCGGACGTAATATGAGGCGCAGGTAAAACGTTTTTTGTAATGGCCGCGTAAACATACGGCGGTCGGACATATTGTCGGAAAGGATCTGCGTGTGGTGAAAAATAACAATGTGATTTCTGTGTTTGGCGCGAGAGCCAACAATCTTAAAAATATAGACTTAGAAATACCGCGGGACAGTCTGGTGGTTATCACGGGATTGTCGGGGTCGGGCAAGTCGTCGCTCGCTTTCGATACGATATACGCCGAGGGGCAGCGTCGCTATATGGAGACGCTGTCGTCCTATGCGCGTCAGTTCGTAGGCGCCATGGAACGTCCGGATGTGGACAAGATTACGGGACTGAGTCCCGTAGTGGCAATAGAGCAGAAGACTACCAACAAGAATCCGCGGTCTACGGTCGGTACCGTGACCGAGATAAACGACTTCCTGAGGCTGTTGTATGCCAGAATAGGCCGGGCTTATTCTCCCGTTACCGGCGAGGAAATGGTGCATTATACGGATGCGCGTATCGTGGAACTCATACGGGAGGGGTATAACGGAAAGAAGATAGCTCTTCTGGCTCCTGTCGTGGCAGGACGTAAGGGACATTATCGCGAACTGTTCGAGTCTTTTATCAAAAAGGGATACATATATGCGCGTGTAGACGGTCAGATCAGGGAGATGACCGCAGGAATGCATCTTGACCGTTACAAGGTACATAATATAGACCTCGTTATAGACAGGCTTATCGTGGGCGACGGTTCCGTGCCGCGTTTGCAGAAGAGTTTGCAGGAAGCCATGCGGCAGGGCAAGGGAACTATGGTGCTGCACGATTACGAGGACGGCAGTTCGCGTTTCTACAGCCGTCATCTGATGTGTCCCACGAGCGGTATCGCTTTCAACGATCCGGCTCCGCATACTTTTTCGTTCAATTCCCCGCAGGGTGCCTGTCCCTATTGCAGCGGATTGGGGGAGGTGGCCGTATACGACCGCGACAAGATAATTCCCGATCCGCGCAAATCTATCAGGGCGGGCGGTATAGAGCCGTTCGGCAAGTATGCCAACAATATGTTGTTCGCCATACTTACCGGTCTGGGGCGCAGGTACGAATTTTCGTTGGACGATCCGATAAAGGATATTTCCGAGGCCGGCATCAACGCTATTCTGAACGGTGACTCGGAGCCGCTCAGAATCGACATGCAGGAGTTCGCGTCGTACGGCGGTACGCGCATGTTGAGTTGGGAAGGGATAGGAGAGTATATGTCGCGTCAGGACGACGATGCCGCGAGCGGCAAAGGCAACAAATGGGTCGGACAGTTCATAGTGCGGAAAGTCTGCGAGCATTGCGGTGGTACGCGCCTGCGCGACGAAGCGCTTCATTTCCGTATAGCCGGTAAAAATATAGCCGAGGTATCGGCCATGAGCATAGACGAACTGGCGGCATGGATACGGGATGTCCCGTCGTCGCTCGATGACCGTGAAATGACCATCGCACGTGAGATTCTCAAGGAGATAGGCGACAGACTCGGTTTTCTTATCGACGTGGGGTTGGGTTATCTCTCCCTGTCGCGTTCGTCGAGATCGTTGTCCGGCGGTGAGAGCCAGCGTATAAGGCTGGCTACCCAGATAGGCTCCAAACTGGTCAATGTTCTGTACATTCTCGACGAGCCGAGCATAGGGTTGCACCAGAGGGATAACCGGAAACTTATTCGTAGTCTTCAGGAGTTGCGCGATGCCGGCAATTCCGTCATAGTGGTGGAGCACGACGAAGAGATGATACGCAGTGCCGACCATATAATAGACGTCGGTCCGCTGGCGGGTCGTAAGGGCGGCTATGTGGTGGCTCAGGGAACGCCGGAAGAGATAATGAAGTCCGACAGCATTACCGCGCAATATCTCAGCGGCGAACGCAGGATAGAAGTTCCGTCCGAGCGCCGCAAGGGTAACGGCAAGTCGATAATGTTGGTCGGTGCGCGTGGCAACAATTTGAAAAATGTGACGGTAGAGTTTCCGCTCGGCAAGCTGATTTGCGTTACGGGCGTCAGCGGGAGCGGCAAATCTACTATAGTCAACGAGACGTTGCGTCCGGTAATCAGCCGTCATCTGTATAACTCGTACGACCAGCCTTTGGAATACGATGCCATTGAGGGAATGGACGCAATAGATAAACTCGTGGTCGTGGATCAGTCGCCGATAGGACGTACTCCGCGGAGTAATCCGGCGACATATTCCAATGTGTTCGGCGACATACGCAAATTGTTCGAGGCCACTCCAGATGCGCAGGCACGCGGTTTCAAGGCCGGCAGGTTCTCTTTCAATGTCAAAGGAGGGCGGTGCGAGGAGTGTCGTGGTGCCGGAGTGCAGACCATAGAGATGAATTTTCTGCCGGACGTGTACGTTACCTGCAAGGCTTGCGGAGGCAAACGTTACAACCGAGAGACGCTCGAAGTCAAATATAAGGGAAAGAATATAAACGACGTACTCGATATGACGGTCAATATGGCGGTTGAGTTTTTCGAGCATATTCCGAGCATTTACTCCAAATTGCGGGCGATACAGGAGGTCGGATTGGGATATCTGAAACTGGGACAGCCGTGCACTACGCTCTCCGGCGGTGAGAGCCAGCGTATAAAGTTGTCGAGCGAACTCGCCAAACGCGACACCGGGCGGACATTGTATATACTCGACGAGCCTACCACCGGGCTGCATTTCGAGGATGTGCGGCAGTTGCTTGAGGTTATCAACAAACTCGTAGACCGAGGCAATACGGTGATAGTCATAGAACATAACTTGGATGTCATAAAAGTGGCCGACCATGTCATAGACATCGGGCCTGAAGGCGGTGCTGCGGGAGGGCAAGTGATAGCTGCCGGAACGCCCGAAGAGGTAGCTGCCGTGGAGAACAGCTATACTGGCAAATATCTGAAAGAGATATTATGCCATTCATGAAATGGGAACGGACAGTCTTGAGCTTGTAAGTAGCGCACCGACCATGGTTGCGCTACTTTTTATATGCGTTGAAAGTTCGATTTTCCGTGTCGGTAGGACAGTCAGCGATCTGGTAATATTTAAGATTGAAGGCGTGCTGCCGGTTAAGACAAAAACGAATTCTTGAGAAACTTGTACCATTTCTTATTGGACTAAAATCGCGTAGGCCGAAAAAGGGTGCTACAATACTGTATATGCCAGAACCGTCGCTTTTTCAGTCGGCCGAAAATTATCCCATGCGGACGATTGCGTATATTTTTTCTGAAGTGTAGAGCTCTGTTCGTGTTAAGTTGGAGAGGGCTTCAAATCGGGAGTTGAAGAAATACGGTAATATATTGTTGATTTGGCTCGAAAATAGTTATCTTTATCAGACAGTAACCGAATTATTCATTTAAATCAATTTTATGTACTATGGAAATTTTATCCGATAACAATTTGGGGCAGGAGACTCCGAGATATGTAAACCTCCTCATAGACAGTAATATTGCCGATGAGTTCCGTAAAACAGTCGTATGGAGTAAATGGGTCGGAATATATCAGTTCATCATGGCCGGATTTATGGCTGTTCTCGCCATATTAGTATTTATGGTCTCTGGCAGTCCGTATCTTTCGGCTTCTATAGGCGGAGTTTCTATTTTCGTGTTGTTTTACGGCATTCTGTATCTCGCCATGGCCGTGTTGTTTTTCTTTATCGGCTATTACGTCATAATGTTTTCCAATCAGTCGCGCAATGCATTGGATACCGGGGATCAGCTTCTGATGCAGGCCGGAATAACCAATATGCGTCGCTTTTTCAAGATTTCTGGCATATTGTCGATGATAACCGTGCTGATGATAATTCTTGGTGTTCTGATATGCATAATAGCTGCAGCATCTTTCGCGGCATTCATGTAGTATTTTATTAAAACAAAACAGCCGTCAATGCGATAATATATTGGCGGCTGTTTTGTTTTATGGGGAGGCTATGCTATCGTTACATGTAATATCGTCGAATGTTGGAAAAGATAGACGGATGTGTCATAACAGGCAATCTCTGTATCGTTTATATCGTGATTCGGGCTAAGTCATTTACCTTTCGTAAACCTCCTGTCGACCTCACAGCCTTGCTCTTACCCATTCTTACACCTTAAAGGGGTTGCGTTAAAACTCAGTGTTTTGACACAACCCCTTTTTTTGTCTATTCGGTAATCCGGATATTAAAATTCGTGAATTACTACGCCCGAACGGAGTTTAGGCTCGAACCAAGTGGTTTTCGGAGGCATGATCTTGCCGCTGTCGGCAATGTCGATCAGCTGTTTCATCGAAACGGGATAGAGGGCGAAAGCCACTTTCATTTCCCCGCTGTCTACACGACGCGACAACTCGCCCAAACCGCGTATACCGCCTACGAAGTCGATTCTCTTAGAGGTGCGCAGGTCCTTGATACCGAGTATGTTGTCGAGTACGAGGTTGGAAAGTACCGTTACGTCGAGAACTCCTATAGGATCGTTATCGTCGTAAGTACCCGGTTTTGCGGTCAGGCTGTACCATTTTCCGTCGAGATACATTCCGAAGTTGTGGAGTTTGTTCGGTTTGTATATTTCCTTGCCGATCTCCTGTACGTCGAAATCTTTTTTCAGAGCTTCCATGAACTGTTCGCTGGTCAGACCGTTCAGATCTTTCACTACACGGTTGTAGTCGATGATGTTGAGCTGGTTATCGGGGAACAGTACGGCGAGGAAGTAGTTGTATTCCTCGTTGCCGGTGTGGTGCGGATTGGCGGCTGCGCGCTCTGCGCCTACACGTGCGGCTGCTGCCGTACGGTGGTGTCCGTCAGCTACATACAGTGCGGGAATACCCTCGAATATCTTGGTGATGCGGTCGTTGGTAGCTTTATCGTTGATTACCCAGAACTGGTGGCGTACGTCGTCCGAAGTGGTGAAGTCGTACTCTGCCGGCTGATTTTTCACGATATTTTCCACGATTTCGTCGATCTCCTTCTTTGCCGGATAAGCGAAGAATACCGGTTCGATGTTCGCGCTTTGGTTGCGTACGTGTATCATACGGTCTTCTTCCTTCTCGGTACGGGTAAGTTCGTGTTTCTTGATCTTACCGTCGATGTAGTCCTGATAGTGCGAAGCTACAGCCAGACCGTACTGCGTCTTGCCGTTCATGGTCTGTGCATATATATAGTAGTGTTCTTCGCCGTCCTGTACCAGCCAGCCTTTTTCTTTCCAGAGTTTGAAGTTTTCTACAGCCTTGTCGTAAACCTGCTGCGAATGCTCGTCGGCTATCGGGTCGAAATCTATTTCGGGTTTGATGATATGGAGCAAAGAACGTTCTGTAGCTTCCTCCTTGGCTTCCTGTGAATTGAGTACATCGTAAGGACGCGATGCAACCTCGGCTGCATACTGTTTCGGGGGACGTGTGCCCTTGAAAGGTTTTATCTTTACCATTGTATTGAAGTTTAAATAGTTACTGCTATTATACAATCAAAGACCGGCACACACTGTTTGTCGCAATGAGGCCGGTCTTCGAATCAGTCAATTACCATTTGTTAACCTGGAAACGGTTTTCTCCTTTGGTGAAGAAAGCGACGATCTGGTTAGCGGCTGCGAGAGCAGCGTTTACGTTAGCTTCCTGAGTTTCGGCGCCCATTTTCTTCGGGGTTGCGAATACGCGTTTGCCGAATTTCTCGTTCAGCACAACCTGCATGTCTGCAGCGATGTCGGTAACGTATTTGAGGTCTGTCCTTTCAGCGAGAACCTTGGCGAGACCGTCTTCGTCGATAACCTCCTTGCGGGCAGTGTTGACGATAGTGGCTCCCTGAGGCATTTTGCTGATAAGGTCGTAATTTATCGACTTCTTGGTCTGTTCGGTTGCCGGGATGTGGATCGAAACATAGTCGGAGTTGGAATAGAGTTCTTCTACGGAAGAAACCGGTTTAACGCCGTCTTTTTCGTATACCGCATGATCGGTGATGAACGGGTCGAAAGCGTAAACGTCCATTCCGAAACCTTTACCGTAACGTGCCACGATCTTGCCTACGTTACCGTAAGCGTGGATACCGAGGCGTTTGCCGTGGAGTTCGGAACCTGTGCCGGGATTGTACTGGTTACGTGCCATGAAGATCATGAGACCTATGGCAAGTTCGGCAACGGCGTTGGAGTTCTGACCGGGGGTGTTCATCACGACGATCTTGCGAGCCGTAGCGGCAGCGAGATCGACGTTGTCGTAACCTGCACCGGCACGAACCACGATCTTCAGGTTCTTTGCCGCGTCGATAACCTCGGCAGTGATTTTGTCGCTGCGGATAATTATGGCGTCTACGTCGGCAACGGCTTCGAGAAGCGCGCTCTTATCGGTATATTTTTCGAGAACTACGAGTTCATACCCGGCTTTCTCTACTATCTCTTTGATTCCGTCGGCCGCTACTTTTGCGAACGGCTTTTCGGTCGCGAGCAATACTTTCATTTTGAAATCTATTTTTTAAGGAATAGAAAATCTGTAGTTAACTGTAAATCCCGTTACGGATTATTTGTGGTTCTTTTCAAATTCCTGCATGCAGGCAACGAGAGCCTCTACGCTTTCGAGCGGGCATGCGTTGTAGATGGAAGCCCTGAAGCCGCCTACCGAACGGTGTCCCTTGATACCTACCATGCCTTTCTCCTTAGCGAAGTTCATGAACTCGCTTTCGAGAGCTTCGTGGCCGGGAGCCATTACGAAGCAAACGTTCATGAGCGAACGGTCTTCCTTAACGGCGGTACCTACGAACATCGAGTTGCGATCGATTTCGTTGTAGAGGAGTTCGGCTTTCTTTTTGTTGCGTTTGTACATCTCTTCGACACCGCCGAGTTCCTTAACCCATTTGAGGGTTTCGTGCATAACGAAGATCGAGAATACGGGAGGAGTGTTGAACATGGAGTTGTTCCTCGGCTCGTCGCCTATGTGGGTGCGGTAGTCTACCATGGTCTGGAGCTTGCGGTCTACCTTTCCGAGCAGGTCTTTGCGGACGATAACGAAAGTAACGCCGGCAGGGCCTACGTTCTTTTGAGCGCCACCGTAGATAAGGCCGTATTTCTTAACGTCCACCGGACGGCTCATGATATCCGACGACATGTCGGCTACGAGCGTTACGGGAGAATCCATGTCTTCGTGGATTTCGGTACCGTAAATGGTGTTGTTGGTGGTGATGTGGAAGTAGTCTACATCGGTCGGGATCTTGTAACCCTTCGGAATGTAGGTGTAGTTCTTGTCTTCCGACGAAGCTACCACTTCTACATCTCCGTAGAATTTAGCCTCTTTGATAGCTTTCTTTGCCCAAACGCCGGTCTGGAGATATGCGGCTTTGGTTTTCAGAAGGTTTGCAGGAACTTCGAAAAACTGGGTCGATGCGCCGCCGCCGAGGAAGAGGATAGCGTAGTCGTCCGGAATGTTGAGAAGATCCCTCCAAAGCTGTTCCGTTTCGGCCATTATGCGTTCCCAACCCGGAGTACGGTGCGAGATTTCCAGAATGCCGATGCCGGTGTTATCGAAATCGCGAATAGCCGCAATAGCGGATTCGATCGCTTCTTTAGGCAATACGCAGGGTCCTGCGTTAAAATTGTGCTTTTTCATTGCTGTTAAATCGTTAAATTATTAGTTGTATGTGCTGATTTGATTTCGATTTGTCGCTATCACTTGCAAAGGTATTAATACTTTCCGATTTAACAACCGATTTGAGCCAATAAATTATTTCACGGAAATACGCTATCCGCGATATCGCTATTTTGGTTTATATTTGTAGCTTAAAATCGAGTTGAACATGGTGAAGTCTATGACCGGCTACGGTAAAGCCGAAATAACGGCCGGTAACAAGAAAATAACCGTCGAGGTGCGTTCGCTCAACAGCAAGCAGCTCGACTTGGCGGTGCGTATGCCTGCCATATACAGACCTTTCGAATACGATATAAGAGGTATGGTCGGAAAGACCGTACAGCGCGGTAAGGCTGATGTATATATAAGTACCGAGTCTGCCGGAGCCGTAATGCCGGTCAATATAAACCGGGAGTTGTTCAGTGCCTATTACGAGACTTTGAAGGGTATAGTATCCGATATGCCGGGCGGCGAATTTATGGATGCTACGCTGGTGTCTTCGGTGTTGCGTATGCCGGAGGTGGTTTCGGGCGATTCCGCGGTGGCTTCCGAGGAGGAGCGGCAGGCGCTCATGTCGGCCGTCGTCAGTGCGCTGGAGGGTTTCGATGCTTTCAGAGTACAGGAGGGCAAAACGTTGATCGACGATTTGATCAGAAGAATAGAACTCATCGAGAAGTATCGTCGGGAAGTGGAGCCGTTCGAAAAACGCCGTGTGGAGACTATCAAGGCGCGCATACGCGAGAATATAGCTTCGGTCGGCATTCCTGTGGATGAGAACCGTCTTGAGCAGGAGATGATCTTTTACGTCGAAAAACTGGACGTTACCGAAGAGAAGGTGCGTCTCGACAACCATTGCCGTTATTTTAAGGAGGTTGCCGCCTCTGAGGAGAATGTAGGCCGCAAACTCGGATTCATAGCGCAGGAAATGGGGCGTGAGATCAATACGCTCGGATCGAAGGCCAACGACAGCGAAATGCAGCAGATTGTCGTCAGGATGAAGGACGAGCTCGAGAAGATAAAGGAGCAGGTGCTCAATATTCTGTAATATGCGGCGGCAGTGTTCCGGCCGCACGATGTTTCGATTTGTTATGTCAGACAGACAGCAGGGTAAGTTGATAATATTTTCCGCACCGTCGGGTGCAGGGAAAACCACAATAGTCCATGCGCTTGCGGAAAAATTCCCGCAGCTGGAGTTTTCCATTTCGGCGACTTCGCGTGCGCCGCGTCACACGGAGAAGCACGGAAGGGATTATTATTTCCTTTCGGCCGACGAATTTCAAAAGGCGTGCGACCGCGGCGAGTTCGTAGAGTGGGAAGAGGTTTATGCCGGTACGCGTTACGGAACGTTGCGTTCGGAGGTGGAGCGCATATGGAGTAAGGGAAATGTGATACTCTTCGATGTGGATGTAAAGGGCGGAATAAGGCTCAAATCCATATTCGGGGAGAGCGCAATGTCGGTATTCGTGATGCCGCCGTCGGTGGAAACCTTGCGGGAACGTCTCATAAAGCGTAATACCGATTCGCCGGAGACCATAGAGAAGCGTGTGGCCAAGGCCGAGTATGAAATAACTTTCGCGCCGCAGTTCGACCATATAGTCGTGAATGACGATCTGGAGCGGGCTATAGCCGAAGTTGAACGTCTCGTATCGGAGTTTATCGCCGGTTAGGAAGAGAGCGTCGGAATGAAGCGTATGAAATCGGTAATGCTATATTTCGGGTCGTTCAATCCTGTTCACAAGGGACATGTGGCTGTGGCCGAATGGGTTCTGGAGCAGGATATTTGCGATGAGATATGGCTGGTCGTCTCGCCTCATAATCCGCTTAAACGGCAGAGCGGGCTGATCGGCGAAGAGCATCGTCTGGCCATGGTACGGCTGGCGATAGCCGAGTCGCGTTATCGGAACAGGATGCGAGCCTGCGATGTAGAGTTCGACCTGCCGCGTCCGTCCTATACTGCGGATACGCTTCGCGTACTGGGGGAGCGTTATCCGCATGTGAAATTTTCGGTGCTTGTCGGCAGCGACATAGTCGGCGAGATAACCAGATGGAAAGAGTGGGACAGGTTGCTGTCCGATTACGAATTTTATGTATATCCTCGGCGCGGATATACATGTAGCGGATGCGATCCGCGTTTTATTATGATTGCGGGAGCGCCGTTTGAGGATTATTCTTCGACCGATGTCCGTCGCGCCCTGCGCAGCGGGGAGGCAGGGGAGATGATTCCGGGCAGCGTACGCAATTATATTAAGGAT
Source organism: uncultured Tidjanibacter sp. (assembly GCA_947852905.1). Taxonomy (GTDB): domain Bacteria; phylum Bacteroidota; class Bacteroidia; order Bacteroidales; family Rikenellaceae; genus Tidjanibacter. Next base: position 223,805 of record CANTVF010000001.1, read on the forward strand.
AACCTTGCCGACTGGATGCCGTGAAGTATTGCCGGTCGGAGGTGTCGGAAGATTTGTTTAACCGGCGACGCGTGCGGCATAGTCGTAAGCGTTCGCCTAAAAACGGTGAATTATGGAGAATAGAGGCGATATAGCCCGGCTGAGTGTGCTTATCGAAGCCGAACCGGAAAACGCCGCATTGTATTTCGAGCGCGGCAGACTTCATTACGGAGCGAGCAATTTCGGACATGCGTTGAACGATTTCAATTCTGGTCTGAGGCTTCAGCCCGAAAACGTGGAGGCGAAACAATACGTCAGGATGATAAACGAAATACTCGAATATCGCTATACGGATATTTACAATCCGTGATGCGCTGAGTGTGTACGGCCCGTATTACGGCTACCGATATTCCTGCATGTGTACGATTTAAATTTACGGTAAATAAATGAAGAAATTGAATGTTGCCCTTATGGCGGGCGGCAACTCTTCCGAGCGCGAAGTGGCCTTGGGCAGTGCGCGTTTGGTATACGATGCTTTCGACCGGAACAAATATAATGTGTTCATGATCGATGTGAACGGACGTCACTGGTCGTGCGAAGGGGCCGGAGGGCGTAAAGTAGAGGTCGATAAGACTGATTTTTCGATTCCGGCCGGCGATGACAGAATCGTGCTCGATTACGCCTTCGTCATGATACACGGAACTCCCGGAGAGGACGGGAAGCTGCAGGGATATTTCGAAATGATGGATATTCCGTATTCCACATCCGGTTTCGTGTCTTCTGTAGAGACGTTCGACAAGACGTTGTGTAAACGTGTGGTTTCGGAAATAGAGGGACTGTCTCTGGCGCGTGAGATCGTGATACGGTCTGTGGACGATGTAGATACGGAGGCCGTTGTCTCTTCGTTAGGATTGCCGGTGTTCGTAAAGCCCAATGCCAGCGGCAGCAGTTGCGGAGTGACCAAAGTGAAGACGGCGGCCGAACTGAAGCCTGCCGTCGAGAAGGCTTTTACGGAGAGCGATACGGTGCTCGTGGAGGAGTTCGTACAGGGACGCGAGTTCGGTTGCGGGGTATTGCTTACTTCGTCCGAGGCGCAGGCTCTGCCAGTTACCGAAATCGTGGCGCATAAGGAGTTTTTCGATTACGAAGCCAAGTATACGGCCGGTATGTCCGACGAGATAACCCCGGCCGACATTCCGTCCGAACTGGCTACCCGTATGCAGGCGCTCGCGGTTAAGGCGGCCAGAGCGTGTCGTTGCAGGGGGCTTGTGCGTGTCGATTTCATAGTTGACGGTGCGGAGAACATTTACATGATAGAGATCAATTCAATACCCGGAATGAGTGCCGGCAGTATCGTGCCCAAGCAGTTGCGCAGCGCAGGTATAGAGTTGGGCGACGTCATAGACAGGATTATCGCCGATACCCTATGCAGACATTGATCGAGATAGACGGACGGATAGTCGCTACGGATATACTTACGGAATACTTTTCGTGCGATCTGGCGGCTTGCCGCGGGATATGTTGCGTCGAAGGCAATGCCGGCGCGCCGCTGGAGGAGGACGAACTGGAAATTCTGGAGAGGGAATATGACCGTTACAGCGGTTATATGACGCCGGAGGGGCGCCGGGCAGTGGAGAAACAGGGATTTTTCGTCGTAGATGAGGACGGAGATTATACCACGCCGTTGATCGGAGATGCCGACTGTGCGTATGTATGCCGCGAAGGCGGCGTTACGTTGTGTGCCATCGAAAAGGCGTATCGTGCCGGTGAGACCGAGTTCCGTAAACCGATATCGTGTCACCTGTATCCGATTCGTGTCAAGGTGTTCGGAGACGGCAGCGAAGGGTTGCAGTATCACCGTTGGGATATTTGCAGGGAAGCCTGCAAATCGGGTGAAAAGAAAGGGATACGTGTGTACCGGTCGTTGAAAGAGCCTATCGAAAGGCGTTTCGGAGAGAGTTTCTTTGCGGCGCTCGACGATGCAGCTAAGTATTTGGACGAGTGCGGTGATTGACCGTTTGTTAAGTAGAAAGTCGAATTATGGGATATTGCAGGATCGCAGCGCCGTTATTATTGGCGGCAATGGCGGTATTTCCGGGGTTGGCGTCGGCGCAACGCAGCGTTCCGCATCTGGAGGATTTGCCGCGCAGGGCGCTCGACACGCTCGATACGGACGATGAGAATACCAAGATAGTCATCTATACCAATAACACGTGGAGTTACTATTATACCGATCTGGACAGGAGGGTGGACAAGTCGGTATATCACGATCATTGGGTTACGGACAGGGTTTTCGCTTATACGGACATACAGTTGAAGGATCTTCCGCCGGTCATGGAACTCAAGCTGATAGAGCGTTACGAGGATTTTCATGCGCCCATAGTCGGCAAAGTCTATTCGAAGTACGGGCGTCGCGGCAGGAGAAATCATAAGGGCGTCGATATTCCTTTGCAGGTAGGCGAACCCATTTATGCGGCTTTTGCCGGAAGAGTGCGTTATGCGCGGTTCAACAGCGGCGGATTCGGCAATCTGGTCATAATAAGGCATGAAAACGGACTGGAGACATGGTATGCTCATTTGTCTCGGTGCAATGTGGAATCGGGCGACTATGTTTCGGCCGGAACGGTCATAGGTTTCGGCGGATCTACCGGGCGCAGCGGAGGGCCTCACCTGCATTTCGAGACGAGGTATTACGACCAGAACTTCGATCCGGAACATTTGATAGATTTCGAGACGGGCGATCTCAGGTATCATACGTTCGCTCTCGAAAAGTCTTACCTCAACATATATTCGCGTGCATCGGAAACATTGGAGGAGGACGGCGAGGATTACGAGCGCATGTTGCTCGCGACGTCCGATGCCGACGGGGAGCTGACTTCGGAAGAGATAGTCAACAATATTACGGCTTCGGAACAGGCTGCCATAAAACGCGAAAAGGCCAAGACCGATCCGTTGTATCATACTATAAAACGCGGGGACTATCTCGGCAAGATAGCCCGTCAATACGGGACTACCGTAAAGAAATTGTGTCAGCTGAACAATATAACCGAAGACACCATTATACGCGAAGGGCGTAAACTGCGTGTTCGGTAGATTGCGGCCGCGGTAAGGCCGCGTGTCGTAACTGGCAATCCGTTGCGTTTCTTTCGTGATTCTGGCCGAGTCGTTTGATTCATCGAACTTCTGTCGCACTCACTTCATGGCCATGCATTTCACGTTCCTAAATATACCTTAAAGGGGTTGCGTCAAAATACCGAGTTTTGACACAACCCCTTCGTAAAATATGCGTTATACGGATGATTACATTTCCGGCGGGAACATTTTCATGTATTGTACGCGGTCGAGCAACGGGTCTACACGGACTTTCCGGTTCATCAGACCGCGGAAGTCGTCTATGCGACTGAAACTGTTGCGTTGCATCCAGTTTTCAATGAAACCGTTTATCTCGCCGATGACCTTCATGCCGTGTATCATGATCGTGCTGCATAACTGGACGGAACGGGCTCCGGCGAGTATGGCCTTTATCGCATCTTCGCCCGTATGTACGCCGGTCGATGCCGACAGGTCCAGACCGGGAACTGCCGCCGATGCAATGGCTATGTAGCGCAACGACTTGTAAAGTTCCGAACGTGCGCTCAGACCGTCGGCCGGCACGTATTCCATATTCTCGATATCTATATCCGGCTCGAAGAAACGGTTGTACAGCACGGCTCCTTTGGCTCCTCTGTTGTATATTTCCTGAGCTATATGTATTATATTGGTGAATCTCATGCTGAGTTTGACCGATACGGGAATACCTATGGACTTCACGACGGTGCCCACTATGTCGAAATAACGCGCTTCTATTTCGGATGAAGTCTGTCCTGCGCCGCTCGGCAGGAAGAAAATGTTGAGCTCTAACGCATCGGCTCCGGCGTCGGCTATCTTACGCGCATACTCGATCCATTTGCCCTTTTCGGCGCAGTTTATGCTCGCTATGATAGGCAGCCCCGTGCGCTTTTTGGATTCGCTTATAAGTTCTATGAAACCGCGCATGTAATCCGAACCTATGTAAGCGTGCAGATAGTCGTCCGCATCGGGGTGGTCGTGATAACGGGATAGCATGGCCGTTTCGCCTGCGATCTGTTCTTCGAATATGGATTTCAATACTACGCCGCCTATGCCGTGGTCGGCGAGTTCCGCGATTTTGTCGGGCGTAGCCGTTAGCGGCGAACTGCTCGCTATGACGGGCGTTCGGAGTTTCAGTCCGAGGTATTCCGCTGATAAATCTGTCATGGTTCGTATGCTTTTTAAGTTTTCGGGATATCGTAGGATCGTGTACGTCGGAGCCGGAGGACGTGCGGAAGCGTTTTCGTAACTATCGATTTTACATCATCTCGCTCCGAATATCATGCTGCCTATGCGCACCATCGTCGCGCCGCATTCCACGGCAACCGGATAGTCGTGCGTCATTCCCATGGATAACGTGTCGAATTCCGTGCCGAAATATTTTTCGCGCAATTCGGCGAACATGTCGTGTACGGTCTGGAACTCATGCCGCACGAGCGTATGATCCTCCGTCTGGGTGGCTATGGTCATAAGGCCGCGTATGCGGACGTTGCGGTACCGGCGCCACTCACCTCTTTCGAGATAGGCGCGCAGTTCATCAGGCTCCCAGCCGCTTTTGGTTTCCTCGGAGGCTATGTGTACTTCCATGAGCACGTCTATGATACGGTCGTTCTTGGCGGCTTCCTTGTCTATGACGGCCAACAGCTTGTCGGAATCTACGGAGTGGATCATCCGGACGAACGGGGCTATGTATTTCACCTTGTTGGTTTGCAGGTGTCCTATCATGTGCCATTCTATATCCTTGGGCAGAAGATCGTATTTCTCCCGCAATTCCTGAGGTCTGTTTTCTCCGAAAGCCCTTTGACCGGCATCGTATACGGTACGGATAACGTCGGCAGGGTGGGTCTTGGATACGGCTATCAGCGTAACGTCGGCAGGCAGCGCGTTCCTGACGAGTTTCAGTTGTTCTACTGGTGACATAACTAAAAAATATGGTACATACAAAAATAACACAAATTTTCATATATTTGTTTCCGCTCCATTGGAGGATCAATTAATTTCATAATCGAAATACGGAATGAAAAAGTTTTTTATTGCAGCCGGACTGTTGTTTGCCTTCGGCTTCGGTCGTGCCTTCGCATGCACCAATTTCATAATTACGAAAGGCGCTTCGACGGACGGCTCGGTCATGGTTTCCTATTCGGCCGATTCGCACCAACTGTACGGTGCGCTCTACAAGTACAATGCTCCGTCACGCGGTTATCGTCCGGGTGCCATGATGCCGGTCTATGAGTGGGATACGGGGCGCTATATGGGCGAGATTCCGCAGGCGTCGCACACCTATTCTACCGTGGGCAACATGAACGAGCATCAGCTCATCATAGCCGAAACCACTTTCGGCGGTCGCGGCGAGTTGTACGATCCGGATGGAATCATGGATTACGGCTCGTTGATATACATAGCTTTGCAGCGTGCCCGCACGGCGCGCGAAGCCATAGATGTGATCGTGGAGCTTGCCAATACATACGGATATGCGTCGAGCGGAGAGTCGTTCTCTATAGCTGACACGGAAGAGGCTTGGATATTCGAGATGATCGGAAAGGGCAGTCGCATGGTGGACGGCGTGAATGTCAATAAAGGTATCGTGTGGGTGGCAAGGCGTATTCCGGACGGATATATCTGTGCCCATGCCAATCAGGCGCGCATTACGCAGTTCCCCTTGTCGGATCCTGAAAATTGTCTGTATGCACCGGATGTAATATCTTTCGCACGCGAGATGGGGTATTACGAAGGCAGCGACGAGAATTTCAGCTTCAGCGACGCGTACGCTCCGTTGAATTTCAGTGCTATGCGCGGTTGTGAAGCGCGTGTATGGTCTTTCTTCAACACTTTCGTTCCCGGTATGGATATGTATCTCGATTACGCCATGGGGTATAACAAGGAAAACCGTATGCCGCTTTGGGTGAAACCGTCGGAAAAGATCTCCCCGAAACAGGTGTTCGATGCCATGCGCGACCATTATGAGGGGACTCCCATGGATATGACTGTGGATATAGGCGCCGGCGGAAGCCACTGTCCCTATCGCTGGAGGCCTATGGATTGGGAGTGGGAAGGCGAAAGATATACCAACGAGCGCGCTACGGCTACACAGCAGACCGGTTTCTGGTTTGTGGCTCAGGCTCGCGATTGGCTGCCAGATGCTATCGGCGGCGTGCTGTGGTTCGGCGTGGACGATGCCGCGACTTCGGCGTTGACTCCCATATATTGCGGTACTACCGAAGTGCCGTGGTGTTTCGACGAGAGGAACGGAAGTCTTATCGAGTATTCGGAAACTTCGGCCTTCTGGATTTTCAACCGTGTAGCCCAGTTCGCCTATTTACGTTACGATCTCATAGGTGCAGCGGCCAGACAATGTGCTGACGAATGGGAGAATGCAATGCTCGACGAGGTGGCCGCATTCGACAGGAAAATGCTCGACGGCCGTTATTCCGAGAAACGGATAGTCAAGGCGGCGACCGAATTTTCCGTTAGACATGCCGAGGAACTGTTCCGTCGTTGGGTGGAACTCGACAGATACCTTATGGTGAAATATATGGACGGTAACGTGAAGGTGGAAGACGAAAACGGATTCAAGGACAACGGGTACGACGAGCGCATTCCCGACACCCCGCAGTGGCCCGAATATTCCGACAAATGGAAAGAGGCAGTTGTAAAGGATCATGGCGACGTTCTGCGCGTGGTCGAATAATCCGTCCGCCACTTGCAATATCGTCTGTAATTATTAATTTTGCAGGAGCTGACCTTTATCGGTCGGCTCTTGTTTTTATGCTTTGCAATTAACGTAAAATTTGATATTCGGAATGAAGTACGATGTAATAGTTGTCGGCAGCGGACCCGGCGGATATGTGGCGGCTATCAAGGCTGCCCAGAACGGTATGAAAACCGCTATTGTCGAGAAATCGGAATTGGGCGGCGTGTGCCTCAACTGGGGCTGTATCCCTACCAAGGCGTTGCTCAAAAGTGCGCAGGTTTATACTTATGCCAAACACGCGGCCGGTTACGGCATAGAGATTACCGGTGAAGTAAACGCTCCGTTGGACAAGATCGTGGATCGCAGTCGCGGTGTGGCCGATACGATGAGTCGCGGTGTGGCTTTCCTGATGAAGAAAAACAATATAGACGTCATTGCCGGACGCGGCAAGCTGGCCGGTAACGGCGTAGTGACGGTTACCGCCGCCGACGGCACGCAGCAGTCCGTAGAGGCCGATCATATAATTCTGGCAACCGGATCGCGTCCGCGGGAAATGGGATTCATGCCTGTGGACGGCCATAAAATAATCTCCTCGCGCGAGGCTCTCGTGTTGCGCGAAATGCCCGAAAGTATGGTTGTCGTAGGTTCCGGAGCCATAGGGTGCGAGTTTGCATACCTTTATGCGGCTCTCGGCGTTAAGGTTACTGTCGTGGAGTATCTTCCGCAGTTGCTGCCAGTGGCGGATGCCGATGTCAGCAAGGCGCTGGAACGCAATTTCCGCAAGATGCGTGTTGGGGTAATGACTGGAACGACCGTCAAGAGCGTCGTGGTTAACGGTGAGGGCAAATGCGAGGTGACTGTCGAAGGCAAGAAAGGCGAAGAGGTACTCGTGGCCGACATCGTTCTCTCGGCCGTAGGCGTGAAATCTAACATAGAGGAATTGGGACTTGAGGAACTCGGCATCGTAACCGAGCGCGACAAGGTGATTGTGGACGAATTCTATCGCACTAATGTAAAAGGTGTGTATGCCATAGGCGATATAACGCCCGGTCCGGCATTGGCGCACGTCGCCTCCGCAGAGGCTATCTGCTGTGTGGAGAAAATTTGCGGACACGATGTCGCTCCGATAGATTACGGAACTATTCCTTCGTGTGTGTATACTACGCCGGAAATAGCTATGGTAGGTATGACGGAGAAGCAGGCCGTAGATGCCGGGTATGAGGTTAAAGTAGGTAACTTCCCTTATACGGCGTCGGGTAAGGCTACGGCTGCCGGTGATCGTGACGGATTCGTGAAACTGATCTTCGATGCGGCGACGGACAAGCTCCTCGGCGCGCACATGATGGGAGCCAATGTTACCGAGATGCTCGCTGAGCCGACGCTCGCCAAGGCATTGGGGGCTACTGCCGAGCAGATAGCTACGACCGTGCATTCTCATCCTACCATGAGCGAAGCGGTAATGGAAGCTGCAGAGGCCGCCATGGGACATGCCGTACATCTGTAACGGTTGCGCATTGTAGTAAATCTTATGGGGAGGTGGCATAGGACATCTCCCCGTCTTTTTACGCGGCAATGGCTGTTTCCGGTTACGGCAGAGAGCGTGAAACGTCTCGAGTTATATAAAAAAAGCCGGATTTGAAATATCCGGCTTTTCTTATTTGTTTATTAAATCTTTACTTGTCGTCAGGTGTGTCATTGGACCAAGACAATGCACCGCTCGGACACATTTCCACTACGCGTATTATTTCGCTCGTGGAGGCTGCGGAGGCATCTATCCACGGACGTCTTCTGACGTCGAAGACGGTGGGAAGATTGCTGACGCATTTTGCCGAGTGCGTACATAGTTCAGGGCGCCAGTGTACCGTTATGGTGCCGTTGCTGTAATGTTTGGTGATGTCTGTCATAATCAGTATGTTTTGGTCGGAATTCTTACACTGCCGCCTTCAGCGAAATATTTGCGATTCTGAACAGTGATCGTCTTGCCGCATCAATCCTCGTCGTCCTCTTCGTCGGCCGTGTCCATTATATCGTCGGCACCCTTGATGTCGTCGTTATAATAGTCTTTGTCGTCATCGTCCTCGATCTGGCCGTCTATGTTGACGTCTATCTTGACGAGATAGCTCGTGTCTTCTGTTTCGAATACCACGGCATAGAAAAAGTCGTTAGGTCCTTTGTCTATGCGTATCATATCGTCGGTGAACCCCATGGGGTATTGTTTCCTTACCGCTTCCTGAAGTTCTTCCGGCATGTTCTGTAACTTGACTACAACTCGTTTCTTATTTGTATTAGGCTTAGGCATAGCTCGAAAAAAATTTTTGCAAGTATAAGCAAAATTTGGATTACAAGAATCGAAAGCCGTTTTTTTAATAAAAAAATAGTGTAACCGCGTTCTCTCCGCTTCCTGCGCGGATTTTAGGGGCTTCGTTGTTTTATGCTAAAAACAAAATCCGTACCTTTATCGTCTTCAAATACGGGAAATACGATGTCACCACGAGAAAAGATAGAAGAGCTTCGGAAAAAACTGAACGAATACAATAGACTGTATTATGTCGAGAATACGCCTGCCATAAGCGACATGCAGTTCGATATGATGCTGAAGGAGCTTCAACAGCTCGAAACCGCGTATCCGCAATATGCCGATCCGAATTCTCCGACTCAGCGTGTGGGCAGCGATCTTACCAACAGGTTTGAGGCAGTAAGACATCGTTATCCGATGATGTCTCTGAGCAACACTTATTCTCTCGACGAGTTGCGGGAGTTCTATGACAGGGTTGTCAATGAGGCCGGAGGCGAGGTGGAGTTCGTTTGCGAACTCAAGTTCGACGGAACGGCAATATCTCTGATATACGAGAACGGCCGTCTTGTGCAGGCGGTTACCCGCGGCGACGGTACCATGGGAGACGATGTGACGGCAAACGTGCGTACCATAAGGAGCGTGCCTCTCGTGCTCGAAGGCGACGACTGGCCGCCGTATTTCGAAATAAGGGGCGAGATATACATGCCTTACGAGGTATTCCGCAAATTGAATGCGGAACGGGAGGAGATCGGCGAAGCTCCTTTCGCGAATCCGCGTAATGCGGCTGCCGGAACGCTGAAGTTGCAGAATTCGTCGGTCGTGGCGACGCGGCGTCTGGAATGTTTCCTTTACAATGTCGTGGGGGAGGAGCTCCCTTTCCGGTCGCATTGGGAGAGTCTCGAAAAAGCCCGCAGCTGGGGATTGCGCGTATCGGACAAGATGCGGCTGTGCCATACGTGGGATGATATAGTGCGTTATATAGAGGGTGCCGACGAGTTGCGCAAGGGGTTGCCTTATGCAACTGACGGGGCCGTGGTGAAAGTGAACAGATTGGATTTGCAGCGCGAGCTCGGCTCCACCGCCAAGGCTCCGCGCTGGGCTGTAGCTTATAAATTCAAGGCGGAAGAGGCTCTGACGGAGTTATTGTCCGTAGAGTTTTCCGTTGGACGTACCGGTGCCGTTACTCCGGTCGCGAATCTTGCGCCTGTACAGTTGGCCGGTACTACGGTAAAACGTGCTTCGCTGCATAATGCGGATCAGATTGCTTTGCTCGATGTTAGGATAGGCGACAAAGTGTATGTGGAAAAGGGTGGGGAGATAATCCCCAAGATAACCGGCGTAGACCTTTCTTCGCGACCGGTCGGAAGCATTCCTTTAGAGTTCATAAGCAACTGTCCGAAGTGCGGCGCCAAGCTGGAACGTTATGAAGGCGAAGCGGCATGGTATTGTCCGAATACGAGCGGTTGCCCTCCTCAGATAGTCGGGCGGATCGTGCATTTCATATCGCGCAAGGCGATGAATATAGAAGGTATCGGGGAGGAGACGGCGACATTGCTGTACGAAAACGGCATGATACGCGACATAGCCGATCTGTACGATCTCGATCCGGTGCGCATAGCGTCGTTGCCGAGGTTGGGGGACAAGTCGGCGTCGAACATAATGGAGAGTCTCGCCGCTTCTCGAAACGTACCTTTTTCGCGCGTGTTGTATGCATTGGGAATACGGTTTGTCGGTGAGACCACTGCGCGTAATATCGCAGAGCATTTCGGCAGTCTCGATGCACTCATGAACGCTTCGGCGGAGGAACTGGTGCAGGCCGACGAGGTGGGCGACAAGATAGCCGCAAGTCTGCGGGAGTATTTCGCCGATCCGGAGAATGTACGTATAATAGACCGCCTTCGTAGAGCCGGTCTGCAATTCGCAGTGCAGGAAAGAAAACGTGGAACTGATGTGTTGGGCGGAGCGAGTTTCGTCATATCCGGAACGTTCCGGCGTCACAGCCGCGATGAGCTTAAAGCCCTGATAGACGAGTACGGAGGGCGTAATCTCGCTGCCGTTTCGTCGAATACGGATTATCTGCTCGAAGGCGCCAATGCCGGTCCGGCTAAACTGGCCAAGGCTGATAAACTGGGTGTAAAACGTATTTCGGAAGATGATTTCGAGGCTATGTTGGGAGCTGACGCAGTGCACGGCAGTGGTGAAGCGGATGAAAATATTGCCGTTTCCAATGTCAGGCAGCAATCGTTGTTCTGAGTGTGTGAACGGGTATTGTAGCGCGCCTATCGGTTAATTATATGGTTGTTAAGGTATTATGCGCATAGAGCATTATTTTGGATAAAATAAATCGAATATTTTGTGAAAAAATAATTTGTATGTTGTATCTTGCGCATTGAAAAGATGATAATTAAAAATAGGTTAAAGTAATATATGAAACCTTTTCCTTCTGGTTTAGGAGTCGCTCTCGTCACTCCATTCGGTGAGAACGGCGATATAGATTTCGATGCATTGGGCGGTCTCGTCGATTATGTAATAGGCGGTGGTGTAGACTATATCGTAGCGCTCGGAACGACTGCGGAAACACCGACGTTGTCCGCAGGGGAACGAAATGCCGTTACGGCATTCATACGCACGCGCAATGCAGGCCGCGTACCTATTGTTGTCGGTATCGGCGGTAACTGTACTGCATCGGTCGTAAGGGACATCTGCGCTTGCGATCTGGAAGGCATAAGCGCCATACTGAGCGTTACGCCTTTCTATAACAAGCCGTCGCAGCGCGGATTGTACGAACATTATAAAACCATATCGGAGGCGTCTCCGTTGCCCGTAATTTTATATAACGTTCCCGGCCGGACTGGAGTCAATATGGCGCCGTCGACGACTTTGCGTCTGGCACGTGATTTTGATAATATAATAGCCGTAAAGGAGGCGAGCGGAAATGTCGCGCAGTTCGAGGAGTTGCTGGCCGGACGTCCGGACGGTTTCCATGTGCTTTCCGGTGACGATTCCTTGGCGTTGCAGCTGATCGGGCGCGGCGGCGACGGTCTCATATCCGTTGCGGCAAATGCTTATCCGGAACGGATATCCGCGATGATCGATGCTGCCATGGCTCAGGACAAGGGTGCTGCGGAAGGATATTGGAATGAAATTGCCGAACTCGTGTCGGCACTGTTTGCCGAGGGGAATCCTACCGGCGTGAAAGCTGCGTTGAGCATAAGGGGCTTGATCTCCAACAGGCTGCGGCTGCCGTTAGTGTCGGCTTCCGACGAATTGTACGGCAGGATCGGTGAATTGGCACGCAGAGCCGGTTTTTGATATCGTGCGGCCGTAAATTATATATGCCGACCGCAACCATAGAGCTGCGGTCGGTTTCTGTTATGTTCAGACCAATAAAAATGAATTGTGTAACGTTAATTTGTTATATGTACATATGAAAACGGGATTGTTCTTCAGAAACGCAATCGTCGTTGCATTGGCCGCAATGTTTACGGGCTGTGGTGCAGCTGATATCGAAGGGGTATGGGTTCAGCCTGTGCCCGGTATGGAGTCGATGATTCAAGGATTTGAGTTGAATGCTTCGGGAAAGGCCGCCTCCGTCAATATGGCGACGCTCAGGTATGAGACTTGGAAACTGGAGAACGATAAGTTGATGCTTACAGGAATTAGTATTGGAAATCATCTGACGATACCGTTTACGGATACTTTGAGCGTTGAAAAGTTGACTGCAGACAGTCTTATTCTCGGCAAAGGCGACATGTCGTTGAGGTATTATAGGATCGGCAGGGATGAGGCGGAACGGATAGCGAATACTTCCGCCGTTATGCCTGAGGATAAACCGTTCATGGTAAGAGGCCGGTTGGTTATAGGGCATGAAGTCCGCTCATTTGTTCGGGATGGGGATTCGGCGGCCTATTGGATTATAGATGAAACAGGTGTGCTTATGCAACGTTACGATGAGGTGACCGGTGGTATTAAAAACGGGATGCCGGTATATGCAGAATTGGATGTTGTCGATGCGGGTAAATCTGATGAAGGATTTGCGGCGGGATATGCCGGTGTATATAAAGTGGTCGGTGTTCGTAGTCTTGAAAAGATAAGGTGAAGATCGGTGCAATTATGTTTGTCCTAACGATAGCCTGAGTATATGCGTCTGGCGAGGTAGGTATGGTGACTTTGGCGCAGTTTTATGTGGGAATCGTTTACAGGTACATGCATGATGTAGTTATGTTGAACTATATTTTCATACTTTTGCGATAATATTAAATTGAACGCGATTATGTACGGATATTTTATGAAAGTCATATTGGCGGTTTGCATGACGTTCGCATGTCTGCCGTCAGTCGCGCAGAACGCTCCCGATAATGAAGACATACTTGCCAAGACGATAGATCCCGATTCTCCGTATTACTATCCGTCGCTAATGTTGCGTTATACCAATGGGGACGAGACGCTGTCGGATAAGGACTACTATTATCTGTATTACGGCTATGCCTACTCGGACTCTTACCGTCCACTCGAATCCATACCGGCGGAAATGAAGGTGCTCGAAGTGCTGGAACGTTCGCAGGACGATCCTACGGTATACGACATGCAGGAGATGATACGTTATGCCGGCGAGGTGATGAAGGCCGATCCGTTCAGCCCGTCGAATCTGAATTTGTTGGTATACGCATACGGAATGATAGGCGATACGGTGAATGAGAGGCTGAATTACGACCGTATGAACAAGGTACTGGCTACCATACGCAATTCCGGTACGGGATTGACGGAATCGTCTCCCATGCATGTGCTGCGGTTTTCGCATGCGAGCGATCTGCTCGGGTCTTATGGTCTGGAGGTGACCAACCGTATGATCGTTTCGCGTACTGCCGAGTATATTTCCGTTTCGCAGGACGGCCGACCGCAGCGCAAAGGATATTATTTCGACTATAGTCGCGTATATTGGCGTAAACCGGACGGTACCGCATCTGCGACGAATTAGATTTTGTAGGAGGTGTGTTCCGTAGGAACGGAATTCTATTTTCGTATATTTGTATCGGCGCATCATGAATATGATGCCGATTCTGAAAACTTTATGTTATGATCATGCGAAGACTTAAATACACGTTTATCGTACTGGCGGCCGTATCGCTGTTTACCGGTTGCCGCGACAAAATAGTTTGTCCCGGCGGGCCCGGTTGCGAGCCGACCGAGGACAGCCATACTTTCATTATGTACGTTGTTGGCAACAATAATTTGTATAGCCTTCTTCGCGGTAATGTAAATATGGCTATGGCAGCCGTGGAGGCCGGATTGCCGGAAGATACACGTGTGGGGGTATATTGGGACGGTAAGACTTCCTATAATGGGGACGTTGTGACGAGGCTGACCGAAATAGTCAATGAAGGCGGCAAGGCTGTCGAGAAGGTGCTGAAAGAGTATGACGATCAGAATTCGGCCGATCCGGAAGTGATGCGTAACGTGTTGCGCGACGTGCGTTATTTCGCTCCGGCAGAGGTATACGGCATTACGCTCCTCGGTCACGGTACCGGGTGGTTTCCGCCTGAACTGAATAACCTTAAGCAGCCGCTCGGTGGCGAAAATTGTCCGGAACACGATCTGCGTTTGCGCGAGAATCCGGAGACGAGGGCATACGGGCCGGACGGAGACGAATATATGTCGACGCAGGATCTGGTTACTGGACTTGCCGTAATGGATTTCGATTATATAATATTCGACGTATGTTTCATGTCGTCGGTAGAGTTCCTGTATGAATTGCGTGGCAATGCGCCGTATATCGTGGCGTCGCCGGCCGAAGTCATGGGGAGCGGCATTCCCTATCACAGAATGTTGCCGGTATTGTTCGATAGGGATTATACGCTGAAACAGCGTTTGGTTGGTGCTATCGATGCGGTTGTCGATTATTACGAAGCCACTACCGCTACGAAAAATTCAGCGGCTTTCACTCTGATAGATACCGACGGACTGGACGATCTGGCCGATGCTGTAAAGGGAATTTTCGAGACCGATGTGCGGGATGCGGATTTCGGCGAAATACAGAGCCTCGAAATACTGCAACCGGAACACGCTTTTTTCGACTTGCAGGATTATATGCGTAACATAACTCTCGACGGAGACGCTGTCGCGCAGGAGGCATATGCTCGATTCGAGCGGGCGTTGGCGGCGACCGTTGCTTACGAACGTCATACGAAAGAGATATATTCGGCGTTGGGTAGCGGACTGTTCGGTGGCGATTATTTTTCGGCGGACAGGGTGTGCGGCATAGCATCTTATATCCCGCGCGATTATCTGCCCGTTACCAGAAAAGCGTATTACGAAACTCCGTGGGCCGAATATACGCAACCCGGAATGGGGCTTTGATATATTGCAGAAGTTCGCGGTATGTGAAAATACGAGCGGCGAAGGATAATGATCCTCCGCCGCTCTTGTATGTCAGAATCTGTTTACACGACGGTGGCAGTATGGGGTGGTGCCTTTCTGTGAGTAGTAGCGTTGATGATAATCCTCCGCAGGCCAGAATACGGTAGCTGGTGTGAGACGTGTGGCTACGTCGTAACCGTTTACTACCAGACGGTCTATAAGCCGTTCCGCGATTTCTTTCTGTTCCGGGGAGGTGTAGAAGATTTCGGAACGGTATTGTTCGCCTATGTCGGGCCCTTGACGGTTTTCCTGTGTCGGATCGTGTATTTCGAAAAACAGCTTGCACAACTGTTCGAACGATGTGACTTTTGGATCGTATACGACCTTTACGGTCTCCGCATGGCCGGTACGTCCAGAACATACCTGTTCATAGGTGGGAGAGTCGGTACGGCCACCCATGTAGCCCGACTCGGCCGATACGACGCCTGGGGCGGAGGCCATGTAATATTCCACGCCCCAGAAGCAGCCTCCTGCGAAATATGCAGTTTCGTATTCGGTATTTTTATCTCTTTCGTGGGCGTTTCCGTTTTCGTCGGCCGGGATGAAACGCATCGATATCGAATTGACGCAATGGCGGGTGTTTTTGGGAGTCAGCCTTTCGCCGGTAAATACGTGTCCGAGATGACCGCCGCATGATGCGCATACTATTTCGGTGCGTCTGCCGTCGGCATCCGGTTGGCGTAGTACGGCGCCCGGAATTTCGTCATCGAAACTCGGCCAGCCGCAACCGGCATCGAACTTGTCTTCAGAACGGTAGAGCGGCGCGCCGCATTGGCGGCATACGTAGGTGCCGCGACGGGTGTTGTTCCAATATTCTCCGCTGAATGGCATTTCCGTACCTTTGTTTATGATAACACGTTTTTCCGATTCCGTAAGCTCTCTTTTTTTCATATCAGAATGTATTTGTATATTCTTTTGTAAGATAATAATTTTCATGCCAGATTGTATCGGTGGCGGATTTATATTGTCGTTCGGGACAATTACGGTTAACGTGTTTTGCGTTATATTCGCATATATTATTCGTCTGGTATATGAAGAGAGGACACGCCGATCTGCCGCTGCATTACGGAACGGTACCGGCATGGCTGGCCGAAAGGATGAGCCTGTTGGGCGGGGCTATAACGGAAGCCATAGTAATGGAATATGGGCGCGGGGAGTTCCTGCGCCGGATGAGCGATCCGTTCTGGTTTCAGTCGCTTGGGTGTGTCTTGGGGATGGACTGGCACTCTTCGGGTATTACCACTTCCGTGATGAACGCTCTGAAAAAATCGGTAAACCGCAGGTCCGGGGAGCTCGGAATATATATATGCGGCGGTCGCGGAAAGTCTTCTCGTCAGACCCCTGCGGAACTGTTGCAGGTTGCCGAACGCACAGGATTGGACGGAGACGTTTTGGTGCATCACAGCAGGCTGTCTGCAAAGGTCGATAATACGGCGGTGCAGGACGGTTTTCAACTATATCTGCACTCTTTTATCGTGACGAGCGATGGTGAGTGGGCTGTGGTGCAGCAGGGAATGAATACGGAGAGCCGTATGGCGCGTCGTTACCATTGGCTGTCGTCAGGTCTCACTTCGTTCGTAGAGGAACCGCATACTTCCGTGTGCGGCGTAAATCAAGGGCTGATACTGAATCTTACTCATAAGGACGCTTTGCCGACGCGACAGGGTATAGTCGCACTCACAACCCAAGATCCGGGACGCATCATGCATGAGGCCGAACTGATTATGCCTGCTCGCCATGATGTGCGTAAAAGCGACGTCGATATGAAGCGGTTGGGTGCCGCACTTGTTTTAGCACATGAACGCGGCGTTTCGGATATGGAGTCTTTGTTGTTGCAGGAGGGGGTAGGGCCGCGTACCTTGCAGTCGCTGACGCTGGTGAGCGAGGTTATACACGGTACGCCGTCGCGCTTCTCCGATCCGGCGAGATTTTCGTTTGCGCACGGAGGTAAGGACGGGCATCCGTTTCCTGTGCCGACACGGGTGTACGACAGGACAATAGAGATATTCGACAGAGCGATACACAGCGCCCGTCTCGGCGACAGGGACAAGTCAGAAGCCTTGCGCAATCTGTCGCGCATGTCCCAAAATTTGGAGCGGAACTATACGCCCCGCGATTTCTTTGACGGGCAGATCGAAAAGGAGAGAAGGGAATCGTGGCTTTACGGCGGAAAGACCGTATACGGCGACGCGAAGCCGCCTGCCGGAGAGACAGACGATGATAAACCGTCCGTACCCCGTCAGTTGGAGCTTTGGTAGTCGCTTACGGCATATTTCGTGTGTAAAATAGACCGGAAGTCTGTTTTCCGGCCGTTCTGAAATAGTACACGTAATCTTCCCGCATCGGATAATTCTCTGCCGACTGGAAAAAGTGACGGTTCAGGCGTATGCCGTATGTCGCGCCTTTCTTCAGTCGATGCGCTTTCAGCGGCAATACGAAAGTGGTGCTGTCTCTCCAGAATTCGTTTCTCGTATTAATGGGCAGTACCCGTTTTCCTTATCGATGAATCCGCCGCAAAACAAAATGATAAGTTTTGCGGCGGATTGACATGTTACCGATATACATGCATGGTTACGTCCGGCATGCAATCGCATTTATATATGAGGGGAAATAATGCGCGAAGTGCTTAGAGGTTGAAATTTACCGTTACTCTCCCTGTGCCCAGAGCTGCGGCCAGTCCGGAAGCATCCTCTATGTGTCCTATACGGGTATAACTGTACGTAGAGGTGAATGTTTCGTAGAACAGAACTATGCACTTTTCGCCGTACAGCATCAGGTCGCCCGCATTTATGGTTTCCGGACGTGACGCTGCCGAAGGCAGGCTTTCGGGCAGATAAAAATATTTTTCGTTTCCGTTTAGTTCGTTCATTTCGATCGTCAACGGTAATAGTCCCGCGAAAGCGTGCGCTGTAGGATTTTCGGCCAATGCTGCCTCGAAATGATTTTGTCCTATGGATACGGTCATGGCGTTATCGTTATTGTTGTCGTCCGGGCTATCGATATTTAGCGACTCCAACCAGTTTCCGACGAGAGTCGCTGCATTGTCGGTCTGCGAATTTCTGATCCATAAAGCCTCGCCGATAAATTCGCTGTAGGGGCAGAGCCGGCGTGCGTCGGCCTCTACGGAGGATATGCCGCTACTGCTGCTCGTAACGAGTAGCGCCAACTGTTTGGAGGCCAGCTTGGCGCTGTTGGCATGCAGGAAGGATTGCATCGGGGTGGCCATGCGTGCATACCATAGCGGCGTGCAGATGAATACGACGTCGTAATCGTCGAGATTGGCCTCTATGGTTTCTATCGCCGGATATACTCCTTCGTCGTCTATCGAAGCTATCTCTTCACGTGCACGTTCCAGAGTGGCGTTGTAATCGTCAGGATATGTCGTCTGCGGCGTAATCTCGATAATCGTACCGCCGGTTCGACTGTTCAATTCCGTCGCTGCAGTTTCCGTATTGCCGCTGAGGGAGAAGTATACGGTAAGGTAACGTCCCGCACCGGGTTGTGGGTCGGGTATGGGATCAGGGGCAGGCGGGGTGGTTGAGCCGCCTGTAGTGTCCGTTTCTTTTTCCGGTGCGCATGCATTCATTGTCATGCAGAATCCGAATAACAATATGGAGACAACCAATAGCTTTTTCATGATATGAGTGTGTTTATTCGTTTGTTATGTTACGAATCGTTTTAGCGGGTACGCCGCCTGCTATGGTGTAGGCCGGTATGTCTTTGGTCACTACGGCTCCGGCCGCGACGATCGCATTGTCGCCTATATGTACGCCGGGCAGTATTGTAGCGTTGGAGCCTATCCAGACGTTTTTGCCGAGCGTTATGGGGGCAGGGTAGGTGGCATGTCGATGAGCCGGATCTATGCCGTGGTTGAGCGTCGCGAAGACGACGTTGTGTCCTATCTGGCATCCGTCGCCGATAAATATTCCGCCGTGATCCTGAAAGTGGCAGCAGGCGTTGATGAATACGTTCCGGCCGACCGTTATGTTTTTGCCGAAATCGGTATAGAACGGAGGAAATACGCGTAACGACGGGTCTATCGGGCGACCGAACAGTTTGCCGAGAAGAGTTCGTATCTGTTCCGCATTGTGATATGCACCGTTCAGTCTGAATGTGATGCGGCGCGCCTCGTCGCTCATGTCGTGCATGAGGCGGTGTATTTCGTCCGTATCGAGGGCCTGTCCAGTTTTGACGTATTCGAGAAATTCCGGAAGTGTCATTATGATAACGGTTTACGGTTATTTAAGATTTTCACTGAAGAATGTTTCCAGTTTGTCGAACGGAATAAGGTCTGTGCGGTCGTACAGATCGACATGCCCCGCGTCGGGAACTATATAAAGTTCTTTAGGTTCCGCAGCGCGACGATAGGCGTCTTCGCTGAATTCGCGCGAGTGGGCATTCTCTCCGGTTATGAAAAGCAGCGGTCGCGGCGAAATGGTTTCTATGTCTGCGAAAGGATAGAAGTTCATAAACTTGACGTTGCTAGTGAGGGTGGGGTGGGTAGTCGTCGCCGGATCTGCTCCTTCGGGAGTGTATTCTCCGCGCGGGGTACGGTAGAACTCGTAAAACTCACGTTCCACGGGAGTCGATTCGTCGGTCAGTTCGTGTACCGTTCCGCCTGTGTATACCGTTTCACCACCCGAAAATTCGACATAGCGTTGCCGTGCGGCTTCTTCGAGAATTTGCCGTCGCTGACTGGATGTTACGGAGTGGTGCAGTCCGTTGCGGCTTGCGGCGCCCATGTCGTACATGCTTACCGTGGCTATTGCTTTCAATCGCGGGTCTATTTTTGCTGCGCTTATGGCGAAACTGCCGCTTCCGCATATGCCTATTGCGCCGATGCGCTCACGGTCGATAAAATCCCGTGTTCCGAGAAAATCTACGGCTGCACTGAAATCTTCGGAGTACATGTCGGGCAGGACTGCGTTGCGTGGCTCTCCTTCGCTTTCCCCCCAGAACGACAGGTCTATGGCGAGTGTTACGAAACCGCGTTCGGCCAGTTTCGTGGCATACAGTTCGGCGCTTTGTTCTTTCACGGCACCCATGGGATGTCCGACTATTATGGCGGGATATTTTACCCCTTCGACCATGTCCTTCGGTAGGAACATGGCCGCTCCTACCTGCATTTCGTATAAGTTCGGAAACGATACTTTTTCTATTGTTACCGCATCGCTTCTGTAGAAATTATCGGCATCCGTTTGTGCGAAAGATTCGCCCGCTGCAGCGAATGCCATAAGGCCGAGCACGGCCGTAATTGAAATCGGTTTCATTATGATAACAGTTTATTTTATGCTGTTTCCCATTTCGTATGCTTCACGCATGGCCGGTTTGTCGTTGATTTCTCCCGTATGCCATACGCCTGTGCCGAAGATCGTGCCTTTTACGACAGGATTTTCCAGACAGTCGAGAAATCCTTGGAACGTGTCTATGGTACGCAGCAGTTTCCGTCGGTCGTCTTCGGCTGCCGTGACTATGAAATAGAATTCTTTGTTCTTCATTTCGGTGTATAGTCCGCAACATCTGTCTATCAGCGTTTTTATTTGTGCGGACATGGTGTAGAAGTATACCGGTGTGGCCATTACTATGACGTCGGCGGCAAGCATTTTGCCGATTATTTCTGCGGCGTCGTCGCGTTGCGGACAAGGTTTGCCGGATGTGCTGCATACGCCGCACCCGGTACAGTAGTTGATTTTCTTGTCTCTCAGGAAAATCTTTTCTACGGTGTTGCCGGCCTTTAGGGCGCCGTGCATGAATTCGTCGCACAGAGTATCGGAATTTCCTCCGCGGCGCGGACTCGAAGAGAGTATCAGAACATTCTTATTCATATCTTTTTATTTTGAGGTTTTTTACATTGCAAATGTATGAATGCGCCTGCTGTGTATTTGTAGACGAATCTTTGGAAAAGATACCCCGATTACTGATTTTGAATATTGTATCGGATATAGTATGACGGTGTTTTGGTGAAAATAATGGATAGGAGACTTTTTACGTCTGCGTGTGACCTTTTATATGTGCAGTTTTGGAGAATGCTTTTATTGTCAATGCTATCTCTTCTGCTGTCATTGTTGTCTTGATTTCATGCGTGGTATATAAGATGTCGTTACAGCGGGTGAAGTGTGTGCCGGTCTGTCTGCCGAATCAATTATTTTCGTTCTCTACGATCAGATTTGCGGATATTTCATATATTTGCACTACCGTAATGCGGAAATAGCTCAGTTGGTAGAGCATTAGCTTCCCAAGCTAAGGGTCGCGGGTTCGATTCCCGTTTTCCGCTCTTGAAATCTCTGAAAAAGAGTGGTTTAGAAATAAAAGGCCTTGCGTGTATTTAACGCGTAAGGCCTTTTATAATGTGTACAAATACTTGGCGGGTGTGGGCATGAGGACATCATCCGAGATGTAGCGTTTTCCATTCGTACGTTTTTATACTATTGAAATAAAGATATTTTCCATACGGCAGTCTTGGTCTTTGTTAGAGGAAATCATTACTTTTGGAGTACTTACGTGTAAATCAGTCGGACATGAAAAAGATGTTGTTAGTTTTTGCCGCGATATTTTGTTTGGTTTCATCCTGTACTCATTCAACCGATAATCCGGTAATGCCTCCAGAAGAAGATATATGGGCGGACCAAATAGATACATTGCACGTATTCTACGATAAACCTGACGATATGTTTGATAGCCCGTATGGCTTTTACATTAAGAATAGTTCGGATGGAGAATATTATCCGTGTCGAATACCCATTTATAATTTCCCTTTTGAAAAAGGGTATTATTATACGATCGAGGCATTATATCAAGTTGTTTGGGAGAACGGGTTAATCGTAGAATGTCGATATCTCTGGCAAAAAACACTATCTAAGCAGTGGGCGAATGTTAATATTTAGGTCGCCGCTGACTATACATAGAAGTCTGTCGGACATATGGGTGTCGGGAGATGATTTTGGTCGGAGTTTTTTCCGAATCGCGTTTTTTGCATAACTTTGTATTTGTATAAGTTCCGGTCGGCAATTGGCGTTTTATGGCGTTCATTGCCGGTTACCGTATGATCTGTCGGTTACTATGAAGAAAATATGCGCCATAACGATGGTTCGTAACGACGAATTTTTCCTGCGTAAGTGGATTTCCTACTACGGGCAGCAACTCGGCGAAGAGAACCTTTATGTTTATCTCGACGGTAAGGACCAACCCGTGCCGCAATGGAAGGGTAAGGCTAATGTAATACCGTGCGAACGGCGTCAAGGTACCGTAGCCAAATCTGACAAGATGAGGATAGACTTTCTTTCAGATATGGCGGCCGAGCTGTTGAAACGTTACGATATGGTCATCGGTATAGACGTGGACGAATTTCTGGTCGTGGAGCCTTCGCAGAACAAATCGTTGAGGGAGTATCTGAGCGAGATAAAGTGTGCGCCGTCGGTATCTGGACTGGGTGTCGACGTAGGGCAGCATATGGGATTGGAAACGGATATAGACCCGGATAAAACGTTTCTGTCGCAGCGGCGTTTCGGGGTATTGTCTTCACGTTATACCAAAACGTCGGTGATTTCCGAGCCGGTGCGTTGGGGATCCGGATTCCATAGGGTGAAAGGGCATAACTTCAGGATAGATCCCAATCTGTATCTGTTCCATTTCGGTTGCATAGACTTGAATATGTTGAGGTTGCGTATAAACGATAAGGATCGTTTGGATAACGGTTGGTCGAAACATCTTGCAAAACGCGCAAAAACCATAACGGTGGTATCCGGACATAAGGCACGCGAGTGGGAGAAGAGCATTCCGTTCATGCGTCGCGTGGAGAGTTGTTGCCGTCAGCTGTTCGCGTGGAACAAACCTTCGACATGCGGATTCAAATGGGTGGTCCGTATACCCGAACGTTTTGAGAATGTGTTGTGATGGAGTGCGGTGATTTGAATATAGACGCGGTAATCACGTGGGTGGACGGCGACGATCCGGTGCATATTGCCAAACGTGCGGCATATTCGGGGGTAGGCGAAGTCGTCCGCAGGGACGATATCGGCGGTGCGACGCGCTTTCGTTCCGTCGGCGAGATACGATTCTGCGTTGCGTCCATTCTTCGTTTCGCTCCGTTCATACGCCGTATCTTTATAGTCACCGATGCGCAGAATCCGAATTTGGACGGTTTCGTATCGCGTCATTTTCCCGACAGCCGTGTTCCAATAATCATAGTAGACCATAGAGAACTGTTCCGCGGTTACGAACAGTATCTTCCTACGTTCAACAGCCTGTCGATAGAGACCATGCTTTACCGTATTCCGGGATTGTCGGAACATTTCGTCTATTTCAACGACGATGTATTTCTGGCGGCGCCTGTAACTCTGCGCGATTGGTTTCGTGAGGATAAGACGGTCTGTTACGGCGAAAGTTTCAGCACTGCGGCAGCACGTTTCCTGCGCGCGGTGAAGCCCAAGAAACACGGTGCAAAATCATTCGGTTACAAAGATGCCATGCTGAATGCGGCCGACGTACTCGGTCGACGCAGTTTTCCGCATATACAGCATACGCCGTTCGCATTGCGTCGTTCGGTGTATGAAAGTTTTTATGCATCGCATGCCGATGTGCTGGAGGAAAATGCCCGTCACCGTTTCCGCGATGCGAGTCAGTATAACCCTCAGGTATTGTTTTATATGCTCGCTGCCGGTGAAGGCAAATGCATAATGGAACCGAGCCGCGGCAGATACGTGTTTTTGAAACCGGGGGCGGACAAGAAAGGGTATATGGAGCGCAAGTTATCGGAGGCAGACAGGCATATGGGACTGTTGTTCGGGTGCGTAAATTCGCTCGATGCGGCGCCTGCCGAGGAGCGGCGTATATTCACGGAGTGGATAGAGCGGAGGCTCGGAGTCCGATTCGATTTGTAGATTGATATATGGCAGAGACAAACGGAAAGTTCGACATAGATGCGGTAATCACGTGGGTGGACGGCGACGATCCGGTACACACGGCCAAACGGAGAGCGTATTCCGGTAGGGGTGAGGTGATGCGGCAGGACGATATCGGCGGTGCGACGCGCTTTCGTTCCGTCGGCGAGATACGATTCTGCGTTGCGTCCATTCTTCGTTTCGCTCCGTTCATACGCCGTATCTTTATAGTCACCGATGCGCAGAATCCGAATTTGGACGGTTTCGTATCGCGTCATTTTCCCGACAGCCGTGTTCCAATAATCATAGTAGACCATAGAGAACTGTTCCGCGGTTACGAACAGTATCTTCCTACGTTCAACAGCCTGTCGATAGAGACCATGCTTTACCGTATTCCGGGATTGTCGGAACATTTCGTCTATTTCAACGACGATGTATTCCTGACAGCACCCATGACGCCGCAGGATTTTTACGAAGAGGGCAAACCCGTAGTGTACGGTTATTGGCATAATACGTTTACGGCCGTATTGGCCAAGTGGTTCAGGCGTTCGCGAAACGGTCACAAACCTTTTACCTACAAGGACAGTATGCTGAATGCGGCGCTTACGTTGCGAGGCAAGGCACTGTGGCGGTTTTTCCGGATCGTACATACTTCATTCGCATTGAAGAAGAGCGTCTTCGAGGCTTTTTACGATGCGCATCCCGATGTGTTGGAACATAATATGAGTTTTCGGTTCCGGGATGCTTCGCAGTATAATCCACAGTGTCTTTTCATAACTATGCTGGCGGGGCGCGGAGAATGCGTCGTGCGTTCTGACAAGGGTATGATAATGTACATGCAGCCTGCGCCCGGCCGTGAGGAGAAGCTCGCGCGGTTGCTCGACAGGTACAAGAGGGATACGACGGCAAGATTCTGTTGTGTCAATTCGCTCGATCAGGGGAATGCGGAACAACAGCGCGAAATAGTGGAGTGGATCGGCAGCCGTCTCGGCATAGATTTCACGGAGGAAGATTGATTGCGTATTCGTAAAAGAGATGGCCAAGGATAAAGATACTGTCGCACGCATCGGATATTATGCGATATACGGGCTTTTCAAGGTGATAGGCGCTTTGCCCGCATGGTTCCTATACTATCCGCTCGCCGAATTCATATATTTCGTTCTGTATTATGTGTGCCGTTACCGTGTTGCGGTGACGCGCAGGAATCTCGCCGATTCGTTTCCGGACAAAAGCGTGGATGAACTGCGCCGTATAGAGCGCAGGTATTACCGGCATCTGGCCGAGATCTTCGTCGATACGATAGACTTGACCGGAATATCCAAAAAACAGCTTTGTCGCCGTATGGTAATACGGAATGAGGCGGAGCATCGCCGAGAGACCGAAGGTCGGGACTGGATAGCTGCGCTCGCGCATTACGGGGCATGGGAGTACTTCATGGCCTATGCCCTCGGAGATGCGCCCGGAAGCGTCACTATAGGCGTCTACAAGACCCTGCACGATCGGTCTATGGATATGTTTTACCGTAAGGTGCGTTCCCGGATGGGCTTGCATCCCGTGCCTATGTCCGTATTGTTGCGGCATATGGTGAATTGTCGCAGGGAGGGTACTAAAATGGCTGTCGGACTGATAGCCGATCAGGCTCCGCCACGATTCGAGAGGAGTTACTGGTACTATTTTCTCGGACGTCCCACGGCATTTTTTTCCGGTATGGAGAATCTGGCGCTGCGGTTCGGCATGCCGGTATATTTCGTCCGTATAGAAAAGATAAGGCGTGCTCATTACGAGGCGGTCTTCGAATGTATTTACGATGGTGTCGAGGCTGTGCGGCCTCATGAGATAACCAAACGTTATGTGGCCAAACTCGATGCCATGATACGTCGCCGACCGGAACTGTGGCTGTGGTCGCATAAACGTTGGAAACATAGTCCTACGCCGGAGGAACTCGCCAGACAGCAGGCAGAAGACGCCGCTGCTCAGAATGACTGTGCGTAATAGGAAGTGGGCGCCCTCATTCGTTAAGGTTATTTGCAGGTTGCCATATCATTGTTTTACAGATGTATGGATTCAGTTATTGTAAGTCGCATACTCTGGGTTTGGAATGCGTATGGGGATTCGATTTTTCCGGCGGTTCTGAAAATTATCGGTTAAAACGTGGTGTTATGTTCTTGCCGCTTCATTTTTTCCGATTCCAAGATATGGTTGTCAGGACCGGCAATATATACTTCTCGGAGATTTTATATCTTCTGTTCCGGCGATTATCGTAACCG
This sequence comes from uncultured Tidjanibacter sp., assembly GCA_947852905.1. GTDB lineage: Bacteria > Bacteroidota > Bacteroidia > Bacteroidales > Rikenellaceae > Tidjanibacter. The sequence continues at coordinate 250,442 of CANTVF010000001.1, forward strand.
ATACGATGGTGTAGTTGTCGTTAGTATATTTTAAATCGATTATGTGTCAGGATATAGGTCGGTGTAATATTAACGGTTACTTTATGTGGTCTTGATGCGATTTCCCGCCCGTTACATATCTTAAGAAACGGCATATAAACAATCAGCATCGCCTATACTGAATAGACGATGTAATAGTGAATAATGCCATACGCAGAATGTAATCCGTTGTTAGTGGTTTGAAATCTTTAGTCGCTGGATTGGGGTTATTTCGTTTTCCCTTGTCTGTATATGATTTTGCCGCGTCGGGATATTGTCCACTCGCCGTCGTCGAGCGTTACGTTTTTCGTGTCGTCATCTTCGACATTCCATGCATATCCTCCTGAAGGCAATGTCCTGCGTTCAAGGATTTCGGTATTTTCCGTGTCGGAGAAGAACAGTTCCACTCGTGTGGAATCTTGGCTGAATACTATGTATGCCATTCCGTTGCCGTCAATGGCTTCTACCCGTACTCCAGTTTCAAAAAGGCGTATACAGTCTTGGCGTACCTCGCTCCATGTGTATCCTGCCGATCCTATGCAACCGTGTTCGTCGCGGTCGGCGCCGGTCATAATTTCGTGTCTCGGCTCTACTACTATTTTGTCTGCAGCCTTGCCGGAGGTATATTTCCCGGAGAAGTAAATCGTGGCAGTGTCGTTCAGCAACAGCCCGTCCGGTATTTCTCTGACTGCATCGACAGTGCTGAAAGACAACGTATCGCCGGGCGTGGATACTATGGTTACGGTATTCATGGTGGCATCCGTTACCGTACCACGGACAGTCGTCTGTTTTGGCGAACATGCCGCTGCCGACAGAGCCGTCAATATTACGAGGGATTTTTTCATTATTTTCATGAGGTTGCCGTTTTTACGATGTGTAAATATATGAATAATATATCGGTCGGACAATCTACAGACAGAAAATAATACCCACCTACCACCGACATGTTTCCGGTGGTAGGTGGGGCGTAATGTAATGCGGTTACGGTATGACGATGTTGAAATCCGGAATGGCTTCCTCAACGCACGAACGCAGTGTTTCGATTGCTGCGATATCTCCTGTAAGCGTTAGCTTGCCAGCCTTTTGCAACTCCTGCGGATCGGCAGATCCGAAGAACAATCCGACGAAATCCATTTTGGAGAGTTCCATGTTCGTGTCGGCCTCGGTTTCATGTCTGTCGAGACGGTGATTGAGTACGCCGTTTTTAAGTATCAGAACAGTTTCTTCACCGGTATCGGAAAACCGCAGGTTAATTACCGCTTCCTTGCCGGCAGCCTTCTCGCCTGAAATCTGTATGGCACAGAAATCGAGCAGCATGTCGGTATCCATTTGACTTATGACACGGTCGTTTATCAATGACGATACGTATGGGTTGGGATTCTGTTCTGTGAGGTCCTTTGCCCCCGTGAGATAAAAGTTTCGCCACGGTCCGCTTTCGGCCTGATAGCCGAGTTGCGTGTATGTGTCGGCTAACAAAGTGCGAGCTTCCCGGTTATCCGGATCGGCGAATACGAGATTGTTCAGTAGGGTAGCAGTCCAGCGGTATTCTCCGTTGTCGTATGCTTTACGGGCTATTTCCAACACTTTGTCGGCACCGCCTATGGCCTCTACGTATTTTTGTCCGAGTTCTTTCGGCGGCAGTGGATTCAGATTGGCGGGATTGCCGTCGAACCAGCCGAAATACATTTGATATTGCGATTTTACGTTATGGCTGAGTGTGCCGTAGTAACCGCGGCAGTTAAACAGCGTGTCGAGCGATTCCGGCAGATTTATTTCTTCGGCTATCTCATTGGGAGTCAAACCGCGATTGGCCATGTGAAGCGTCTGGTCGTGCATGTAACGGTACATGTCGCGTTGCGCTTCCCAATATCCGACGATCCGTTCGTTGCCCCATGTAGGCCAATGGTGGCTGGAAAACGAGACTTCTACGTCGTCGCCGTAGCGTTTTATGGCTTCGTCTATATGTTTGCTCCACAACAGTCCGTTACGCACTTTTGCACCGCGGAGCGTCAATAGGTTGTGCATGTTGTGTGTCATGTCTTCGGCCGTACAGAACGCTTTCAGTTGCGGGAACCATATCATTATTTCTACCGGGGCTTCAGATTCGGGTGCGTATATGAATTCCATTTCCAGACCGTCTATCGTCCGCTTTTCGCCCGTGTGGCTTATCAGGTCTGTCGGTTGGGCTATACCTTTGCTACCTCTGGATGTAGTCTGGCCGAGTCCTGTTCCTATAAATCCTTCCGGCGAAGGGGCTATCTGCAAACCGTACATATAGGTGGCACGTCTTGTCATGGCCACTCCGGCAAGGACGTTTTCGCTTTGTGCTGCTTCCATGAAACCTTCCGGAGCTATGATTTCGAAATCCTTGTTTGGCGCACCTTGACGTATCGCCTCGATACCGCCGTAATGGTCTCCATGAGGGTGGGTGAATATGACGGCTTTGACCGGGAAATCGCCTATATACTTTTTGACGAGGTCGTAACCGGCCTTGGCCGCAGCGTCTGTCGTAGTCACGTCTATGATAACCCAACCGCTGTCTGTCCTAACGAACGACATGTTGGCTATATCGAAACCTCTGACCTGATACACTTTGCCGGGGATGACTTCGAAAAGACCGTTTATGGCGTTCAGTTGCGACTGTCGCCACAGGCTCGGATTGGCTGTATGCGGAGCATCGGCTTTTAGAAAGTCCCAGCCTGCGAGGGTATAGGACATTTGTCCGTCGTCGGTCATTATGGCCGGTGTGTCGACGGTCGCTATGAATCCTTTACGCGCATCTTCGAAATCCCGCATGTCGTTGAAATTGAGTTCCCGCTTTACGGCTTCGTTGGCCTCTACGGTATAAGTGGAAGCGGGTGTTTGTGCTAATGCTCCCGTCGTTGCGGCGAGCATGCACAGTGTGTTCAAAAAATACTTCTTCATGGAATAAGTAATTGATTAAATACGATTGCAAAGAAATATGTCCGGACGGGATGATGCAAGGCATTATCATGCATAAAATTTGTATTTTTGTACTATTAATGACTGTTTATGGCGTTTTAATGTCCGTATATGATGTCGTTTCGTATGCAAGGGGAGGAGTTTACGTTCGAGAGCCTACTGAGGCTCGTGGGGCAGGAAGACAGGCCTTTCGTGATATGGCGGGAACAGGATCTGTTCAGGATGCGGTCTCATCCGGTGAAGATAGACGTGCCCGGTTTTTTTATATGTCTTTCGGGAGGATTGGAACTGGAGATCAATCTGCAGAGGTGTGTTATAGATACTCAGCATCTGTTATGTTTCATGTCGCCGTGCGCAGGACGTATCGTAAGCCGCAGCGACGATTTCCGCTGCGTCGGAATAATGTTTTCGAAAAGCTATTGGAAAAATCTTGTTTTCCAAGATTATGCTCTGAGCGCTATCGCCGTTAGAAATGCGTTTGTGGAGATTACCGATACGGAAAGGTGGCGTTTGAAGAGTTTTTATGATTTGATTTGTTCCTGTGTCGTTACTGAGCCTGATATGTGCCGCGACGAGACTTTGCGGCATCTCGTCGCCGGATTGGCATATCAGATTAAAAGCATATGCGATGCGCGTTCGGCGGCCTTGCCGTCTTTGTCGCGTAATGAAAAGCTGATGTATGACTTCCTCGATTTGGTATACAGAGAGTACAAGCGTCACAGACGAGTGGCGTTTTATGCAGAGGCGTTGTCTCTTACGCCGCGTTATCTTACGACGGTCGTAAAACTGGTAAGCGGTAAAAGCGCAGCACGCTGGATAGAGGATTATATAATACTCGAAGCCCAGATACTGTTGCGTAACTCTGACATGACGGTGAAGGAGATCGCTTATGAATTGAATTTCAACGATCAGTCGTTGTTCTCTAAATACTTCGGGCGTGTGGCCGGCATATCGCCGGAGCGATATAGAAAACAATGATTTAGTCGTTCGGAACAGGGAAGTTGTCCGGTGTGACTACAGTCCCAGGTCCTGATCTATCAGAAGCACCGTGATGCGTTCTTTAGGGTGGCATTTATGTATTATGAGCCTTTCGTTGCATATCCGATGAGGAGAGGCGCAGTCATGGCATTTCCCCGTAATGGCGCACGGCGTTTTGAAACCTTCGTGTCTTGAAACGTTTTGAGGTGCGGCGATTTCTCGTATTCGTGCATATGCGGCCTCCGAATCTTTTACTATTTTGTTTCGGCCTATGGTGAGAATAACCTTTTTGGGACCGAAAGCTATCGGAGCTATACGGTTGCCGATCATGTCGAGCCAGTGTAGTGTGCCGTCTTCGGTGACGGCATTTGCTCCTGTCATGAATAGTTCGCATGTCAATGCTTGGCGGCGACGTTCGATCAATTCCCGGAACGGTTGTCCCGGCTCGAACGTGTCTATCAGCAGCCCGTCATTTCTGTTACGCAACCAGTCTATAATACCTGTGGCATACAATGTCATGGAGTCGCCGAACGATACGCTGCGGGGGCGTTGGCCGCATATAGTTTGGCGGATATATTCGCCGGCTTCAACCGAATCCTTGCAAAGCTCTACTTTGAAACCGTTTCTTTCAAGCGCTTTTGCACAACATAGCATTTTTTCGTCAGACATGTCTTATCTTTTTACCGGTTACGAATTTAATGATTTCTTATTTGCAATATGTCTTGACGTATGTAATTCCGGTAATTATATTGTTTTTGTTTCGGTTCCATTGTTCTGTCCGCAGGTGTTCCGCATCGGTAAAGGCCAGTCCCGTCTGGGCACAGAAACACCAGACGTCGCGCACACGTTCCAGACGCTCGTTAGGCATTTGTTTGGTCATCAACAAATCCAACTCCGTTTAGGTCAGCTGTATTTCGACATTTGTCTTGTCGATTTTCATTTTGTATATAATGCCTTGCGACTTATGAATATGAGTTCTAAAACTAATTTGCTTTGCTCGTAGTTCAGCTTGCCGATGTCTGGCTGAAAACCCAATCGGATGAACTCCTCGATCTCCGGCGCGTATTCGGCTCCGATCCGCAAGATCTCCTTCTCGGAGACGGTAATCGGTGCAATCCCGAAATCCCCGCCCATTGTTCGTGCAATTACGACAATTCGCTGAATACCAAAAGAAAAAGGCAGTCATTTCTGACTGCCTTCGTGAGCGGAAAACGAGACTCGAACTCGCGACCCCAACCTTGGCAAGGTTGTGCTCTACCAACTGAGCTATTTCCGCATTTCTTGGTGTTGCACCGGTGTTCTTCCCGATTGCGATGCAAAGGTACGCAAAAATCGTCAACCTCCAAATTTTTCGATGAAAAAAATCATCTTTTTTTTATCCTCCCTCGCAAACCATTCGATTTCGGGATCTCGGCGGAACCATGTCAACTGGCGTTTCGCATACCTGCGTGAATTGCGCTGTATGAGTTCCACGGCTCTGTCGAGAGTGTACTCACCGTCGAAATAGTCGAATAACTCCTTGTAACCCACTGTCTGAAGAGCGTTGAGCTGCTTGTTAGGGTATAGCGATCTGGCTTCCGATTCGAGGCCTGCCTGCATCATGAGTTCCACTCGGCGGTCGATACGTGCGTATAATTCTGCGCGAGGCATGTCTATACCTATTTTTATTATTCTGAACGGCCTTTCGGCTACATAGCCTTTCCTTTGTCCGGAATAAGGCTTGCCTGTTTGCCTGCACACTTCTACGGCGCGTATCACGCGTGCCGGATTATCGCGGTCGACCTGTGCGTAGTAATCCGGATCGAGTTCGCGAAGTTCGGCGAGCAGGGGAGCCAGACCATTGTGGCGTACGATATCTTCGAGCGAAGTGCGCAATGCCCGGTCGGTTTCCGGAAATTCGTCGAATCCGCGGCACAATGCGTCTATATACAGTCCGGAACCTCCGACAGCAATGACGTAATCATGGACGGCGAATAATTCGGCCAGCAGTGCCAGAGCCTCTTTTTCGAATATTCCGGCATTGTATTCTGCGGTTATATCTCTGTCTGCGATAAAATAGTGTTTCGCTCTGGACAGTTGTTCCGCTGACGGTTGTGCCGTGCCTATGGGCATTCCGCGGAATACCTGTCTGGAGTCTGTAGAAATCACCGGTGCGGAGAAGTGTTCGGCCAGTTCGATGCTTAAATCCGTCTTGCCCGATCCGGTAGCTCCGACTATGACGATCAGAGTGCCTCGTTTGTCAGAACTCATCGTAGCCGTAGTCTTCGTCTTCGGTACCTTCGAATCCTTCGAATTCGGACATCATGTCGCCGAAAGGATCGTCGTTTTCGATTTCACCGTCGGCATCCTGCAAAGGAGGCTCGCCTTCCGCATAGGCAACGCGCGGATACGTCGAAGATGCATCCGCATTTTTCATATCCGTTATTTCCATATAAAGCGATCTGCCGCTGAGAACGTCGAACATGAAAATAAGCCGGTTTATGCCTTCCGCCAGCAAAGACCTGATTTGGGCTCCCTCCATGGGAACGGTGGCCACCTGCGAATCCTCATCGAACATGTCCATCATGGTGTATTCCTGTAGTTTGTTCCAAGCATCGTCGGCCGCAAAAAAAGACGAGAAGCCCTGTCTATCGTATCCGAGATCGTCGCACAGCAGATTATGCATGCCGAGCATATCAGTGTCGGCGGAAATTTCGTAGTCGCGCACGAAATCATCGGTTTCGTCGCTCAATACTCTGACGGTAAATATCTTGTTTGTCATATAGGTCTTGAATTTATGTTCGGTAGAAATGGACTGGTGTGTATCGGATTCGCAGCATGACAAAACCGATGCAACCGAATACAAAGGTATTATTTTCGGACGGTATTAGATAATCCTGTCAGAAATTCCATAACATCTATGCCGTCCGGATAGTCCCACGGAGCAGGGTGTTGTGCGCATCCGAAGGGTACTGCACGTGGATGACGGACACAGTCGCTTACTATGCACTGAAGCTGGGTGTCGTGTCCGGCGATCCATTTTTCGACTGCCGCCATGTCGGAATACCTATATAATACAATGTCGCTTAATGAGACCGGAAAGGTGTTGCCTTCCGTCATGACGAACGTACCGCAGTCCGTATATCCTATTCCGGCCGCGGCGAGTTCGCCTTTAGTGCGCCTGTAATTGTTGTAGTATTTTGGGTTTATACTCGCCGTATCCGGAGGAGCTATCGCTGTGCCGAGCCGCTCGGTGTCGTATTCCTCCGGTATGAAGATCATGCTTACGTTACGACAACCGAGGCCGCTGTATGAGAATATGTCTTTCTGCAAAAGTTTCAGATCGTGTTCGGATTCTTTGCCGGAAAGGACGGCCACCGAGCCGCGGCTTCCGCGTATCAGTGCCGGAATGGTGCCGAAACGGCTGCGGAAATAGCGTCCGCTGTTGTCGCTGCCGGTCGCTATGACTGCGTCGTATTCGTTGGTGTCGTCATAGTCGTATATTTTTATTTCCGGAGCGATGTTACGTAGTTCGGCTATCACATGCCTCATCAGTACAGTGTCTTTTGAGGAGGGTTTTATGCATGGTATATGTCCGGCGGCGATCACGTACATAAGGTCGGCGAATCCGACGAGCGGAATATTGCCTGCCATTATGACGGCCACTTTACGGGCTTCGGCGGCAACCTCGTATCCGGACAACCATTTTTCCAGTATGCGTTCGGTGAGCATGTCTTCGCATAGCGCTTGTACGGCCTGTTTTATATCCCCGGCGAGAAACCACGGATTTGCAACCGTCGCTTCGGATATTACGGACGCAGTCTTTTCATCGTCGCCGAAGTTGCCGAGATGCTCGCCCAATCGGCTGAAAATATTTATATATAATGCCTTATTGCTATTCATGTAAAGCGGTATATTAGTCGAACGACTGCATGCCTCGCTGGGCTATTCTTATGATTTGGGCATATTCGTCCGGAGACAGTTCCATGAAGAAATAATTTATGGGATCTATGGCTGTTCCGTTGTATCGTACTTCGTAGTGAAGGTGCGGAGCGAGTGAAAGGCCTGTGTTGCCCGACAGGGCTATTATGTCTCCGCGCTTTACCGACTGGCCTTTCTTTACAAGCAGTTTGCTCAGATGGTTGTAGTGGGTTTCGTAACCGTTGCCGTGGTCTATGACTACCGATAATCCGGATGTGGATGCCCGTCGCGAGGCGTCTGCCACTATACCGTCGGCCGTAGCGAAGATGCGCGATTCCTCCGGCACCGTGAAGTCGACGCCGTCATGCTGCGTGAGTGTCTTGTAGAACGGATGTATGCGTTCGCCGAACGATGCCGTCAGCGATGTGAGATCGTTGTTGATGACCGGTTGTATGGCTGGAATGCGGTTGAGCGTGTCGCCCATGTTTCTGCATGCGGTCAGAATTGCGTTGAGTCGGGTTTCCGATGCGGATATTGCTGTTTCGATGTTGTCGAGTCTTTCTAAGAAATCTTTTCCGAGTTCCGAATTGCTCATTTCCCGTAGCCGTTCCATGTCGCTCCAGCGCGAATCTTCTTCGTACAGGTAATACGGTTCCGCCTCGAACAGCATTCCGAATACGTTCCGGTCACGTTCTGTGACACTTTGAAGGGCATCTTCGAGCAATGTCATGCGGTCGGTCAACGCCTCGTATTCGGTACGCAGTTTTTCGGTGGATTTGCGCAGCTCGTACTCGCGTCTCGTGTCGAACAGTGCGGAAAACACGACATAGTATATCATGCATGCTGCTATTAGGACGAACAGATTGACGGTAAAGCGGATTATGGCCCGTCTTATTCTGACGCTCCGTGTCTCTTCCAGCGGAGGAAATATTTTGTGACGTTTTGCCATGCTTGCCTTATTCGAGTAATTCGTATGAGGTCGTTTGGACAGACTGGATTATCCGTTCGAACTCTTCGGGATCCATGTCGCGGCGGAAATAGTTGATGGGGTTTACTGTATGCCCCATAAATATGACTTCGTAATGGAGGTGGGGACCCGTAGAACCTCCCGTATTACCTACGCGACCTATCTGTTCGCCGCGCGATACACGTTGTCCCGGTTCGACGTCTATTTGCGATAGATGTGCATAGCGTGTCTGGTAACCGAATCCGTGGTCGATCAGTATCTGTCTGCCGTATCCGCGGCGACGGAACCCTATGTCGGTAGCCTTTACGACACCGTTGCCTGTAGCATATACCGGATCGCCTATGTCGGCAGGCATGTCTATGCCTTCATGCTTTATATACCTTTTGTATATTGGATGAAACCGATTGCCGTATGCACCTATATTATTGCGCAGGTTGCGTTTGTCTATAGGCCAGATTGCCGGCACTGCCGTAGCCATGGTCTCCTTGTCGGTGGCCAGCATTTGCAACTGGTCGAGCGAACGCGACTGAAGATATATCTTGCGGCCGAGTCTGTCGAGCAATTTCCAATTCGAAACCATTATACCGCTATATTCGTATCCGTTCAAGTCGGCGTATACGGAGTCGGGATAGGGAATGTAGATGCCCGGAATGTACATGGTATCAGCGCCGAATAGCGGACGGTATACCTTGATATCGCGTTGGTGAATGGCATCCAGCCTGGCTTCGGCTTCGCTTATTCTTCTGGAGAGTATGTCATACCGTACCAACAGTTCGTCGTTTTCGCGGGCGATTCTCTCCATCTTAGGTGTGCGGAAAGCGAGCGAGAAAAGCATGTTGAGAATGCAGACGAGCAGAAACAACACGATTCCGTGGCGCAGATAACGATAGATACGCAACCTGACAGGTTCGCGTATCCGTTCGTATGTCAACGTATCCGGATTGAATCTGTATTCTTTTCCTGCCATAAAAGCGCGAATGTGTCTCTCCGGCTGGGAATAGTCTCCAAATAAACCGGAACCGACATACAAAATTAAGGTAATTTGAGTAATTTTACAACCTCATTGTCCTTGCCTGTCGCAGACGTAATATGTAGGCGTCTGCCATGTGCAAACGGGAAGAAAGATCGGAATATTATATTGAAAAACGAGATATGGAGTCTAACGAAATCAGGGAAACGTTCCTTGAATTTTTCCGCAGTAAACAACATACCATAGTCCCTTCGGCGCCTATGGTAGTGAAAAACGATCCTACGCTGATGTTCACCAATGCCGGCATGAACCAGTTCAAGGATATTTTTTTGGGTAACAGTCCGGCCAAATACCCGCGTGTAGCCGATTCGCAGAAATGTCTGCGCGTTTCCGGCAAGCACAACGATCTCGACGAAGTGGGACACGATACATATCATCATACCATGTTCGAGATGCTCGGTAACTGGTCTTTCGGAGATTATTTCAAAAAGGAGGCTATCGAGTGGGCTTGGGAACTGCTTACGAAGGTTTTCGGTCTGCCTGAAGACAGGATATATGCGACCGTGTTCGAAGGCAATCCGGCCGAGGGCGTGGATTTCGACTCGGAAGCCTATGAGCAGTGGCAGCGTTTCCTGCCCGAGGAGAGGATACTGAAAGGCAACAAGAAAGATAATTTTTGGGAAATGGGCGATACAGGGCCCTGCGGTCCGTGCAGCGAGATACATTTCGATCTGCGTGACGAAGCCGAACGCAAAGCGCTGCCCGGACGCGACCTCGTGAATGCCGGCCACCCGCAGGTGATCGAGATATGGAATCTCGTGTTCATGCAGTATAATCGCAAGGCTAACGGGACGCTCGAAGAATTGCCTACTCATCACGTGGATACAGGTATGGGTTTCGAGCGTCTGTGTATGATAATGCAGGGCGTTCAGAGCAATTACGATACGGACATATTCCAACCCATAATACGTAAAATAGCGGATATGGCCGGCAAGCGCTACGGGGATGATGCGCAGAGCGACGTGGCCATGAGGGTAATAGCCGACCATTTGCGTGCAATATCGTTCTCTATAGCCGACGGGCAGTTGCCTTCCAATGTAAAGGCAGGATATGTCATACGACGGATATTGCGCCGTGCGGTGCGGTACGGTTACACCTATCTGGGATTTACCGAGCCTTTCATATGCCGTCTGGTGGATACGCTCGTCGGGCAAATGGGCGGTCAGTATCCTGAACTCGTTTCACAGAAGACATTGATTAAAAATGTCATACAGGAGGAGGAGAGCGCATTCCTGAAAACTCTCGCCACCGGTATCAATATGCTCGACGGTATCATCAAGAGGGCGAAGACGGAAGGTGTCGGCGAAATATCCGGGCACGATGCGTTCGTGTTGTATGACACTTACGGGTTCCCCATAGACCTGACGGAGCTTATTTCTCGCGAAAACGACCTGACGGTAGACCTCGCCGGATTCGAGAAAGAGCTTCAGGCGCAGAAGGAGCGTTCGCGTAATGCAGCGGCGGTGGATACCGACGACTGGGTACAGATATATCCTGTGGAACGCAGCGTCTTTACAGGCTACGACACTTTGAAAGAGACGGTACGCATATCGCGTTACAGGAAAGTGGCCACTAAGGGTAAGACATTCTACCAGTTGGTTTTCGACCGCACGCCGTTCTACGGAAATTCTGGCGGTCAGGTCGGCGATCGCGGTTACATAGAGAATGCGCAGGAACGTATCGTGATAGTGGATACGCAGAAAGACAATAATCTGACGGTGCATATAGCCGAACGGCTGCCGGAAGACCCGGCCGCAGAGTTTACGGCCGTAGTGGATGAAGCCAAACGTACCGCATCGGCCAACAACCATACCGCGACGCATCTGTTGCACGAGGCTTTGCGCAAGACGCTCGGAACGCATGTGGAGCAGAAGGGATCGTTAGTCAATCCGGACTATCTGCGGTTCGACTTTTCGCATTTCCAGAAAGTGACGCCGGAACAGTTACGCGAGGTGGAACGTCTGGTCAATGCATCCATAAGGGCCAACTATCCTCTGGTCGAAAATAGGAACTGCACGATAGACGAGGCCCGCAAACTCGGAGCCATGATGCTTTTCGGTGAGAAATACGGAGAAGTGGTGCGGACTATACGTTTCGGCTCTTCGATAGAGCTGTGCGGCGGTACGCATGCTTCGGCTACGGGTAATCTCGGCTTTTTCCGTATCGTTTCAGAGAGTGCCATATCGGCCGGCGTAAGGCGTATAGAGGCGGTTACTGGAGCCAAGGCTGAAGATATGGTATACGCAATGCAGGACACGTTGTCCGGGTTGCAGGAGATCGTGCACAGTCCTGCGGTCGTTCAGGCCGTGAAGAAACTGTTCGACGACAATGCCGAGTTGCGTCAGAAAACCGAAGAACTCATACGGGAGAAAGTCATGCAGTTCGTACAGGGAATGCTGTCGGAGTTTTCCGATGCGATGCAGAACGGGATGCCTATGGTATTGGCGCAGGAAATTCCTCTCGGCGCAGAGCATATAAAGGATATAGCTGCGGCGATCCGTTCCCGTATTCCCAATCTTGCTCTGGTGCTCGGAACTAAACGCGACGGTAAGGTGAGTCTCGGTATTGTGTTGGGTGATAATATTGTAGCCCTCGGTATTAATGCTGCAGATGTGGTGCGTGCAGCGGCTAAGGAGATACAGGGCGGCGGCGGCGGTCAGCCTTTCTTCGCTACGGCAGGCGGCAAGAGACCGGAAGGACTCGATGCGGCTATGGCTACGGCACAGCGTTTGATTGAAGAAAAACTGAAAGACTAAAAAGGCGTCCGGCAACGTTTGTTTGTCCGGAAGCAGAAACGGTTAAAAAACGATGTAATATGATAGATAGGAAAGTATTGCTGATGATTCTGGACGGGTGGGGCATAGGCGACCACTCCAAAGGTGATGTCGTCTGGACGGCGCATCCTGAGTACCTCAATGCGCTTCAGGCGCAGTATCCGCACGCGCGGTTGCGTACCGACGGCGAGAATGTGGGATTGCCTGACGGCCAGATGGGTAACTCCGAAGTGGGGCATTTGAACATAGGCGCCGGACGGGTTGTATATCAGGATCTGGTAAAGATCAACCGTGCCATACGTGACAACTCCATAATGGAGAATCCGGAAATAAAGGCTGCATTTACCTATGCCAAACAGAACGGAGCTCAGGTACACTTCATGGGGCTAGTATCCGACGGCGGCGTTCACAGTTCGCTTGAGCATCTTGAAAAATTGTGCGACATAGCCGATGAATACGGTACGCCCGCATTCGTCCACTGTTTCATGGACGGTCGCGACACCGATCCTATGAGCGGTAAGGGTTTCATATTGGAGCTTCAGAAGCACATATACGGCAAGAACGTGCGCATAGCGTCTGTCATAGGACGTTATTACGCCATGGACCGTGACAAACGTTGGGAACGTATAAAACTGGCTTACGACCAACTTGTGAACGGGGTGGGAGAGAAAAGCACGGATATGGTAGCCAGCGTCCAGAAGTCGTATGACGAGGGTGTAACGGATGAATTTATCAAGCCGATAGTCGCAGTCGATAACAAGGACGAGGCTATCGGTACTATCAAGCCGAACGATGTGGTCATATTCTTCAATTTCCGCAACGACAGGGCCAAGGAGTTGACCATAGTGTTGACACAGGAGGATATGCCAGACGAGGGTATGCATACGCTTCCGCTTTATTATTGCACGATGACTCCTTACGATGCAAAATTCAAAGGGTTGCACATATTGTTCGATAAGGAGAATGTCCACAATACGATAGGCGAATATGTCGCTGCACAGGGATTGCGTCAGTTGCGTATAGCGGAGACGGAGAAGTATGCACATGTCACGTTTTTTCTTAACGGCGGCAGGGAGGACAAGTTCGTCAACGAAGAGAGGATACTGATACCGTCGCCCAAGGTGGCTACCTATGACCTCAAACCGGAGATGAGCGCATATGAAGTGAAAGACGCATTGGTCGGAGCGCTCAACACTGGAAAGTTCGATTTCATCGCCCTTAATTTCGCTAACGGCGACATGGTCGGGCATACGGGAGTTTACGACGCCATAGTCAAAGCCGTAAAGGCTGTAGACGAATGTGCAAAGGAGGTGATAGAAACGGCCAAGCGCAACGGATACGAAGTGGTTGTCATAGCAGACCACGGCAATGCCGATCATGCGTTGAATGCCGACGGCAGCCCCAATACGGCCCATTCGCTGAATCCGGTGCCCATTATAGTGGTTTCGGATCGGGTAACGGAGGTACATGACGGCGTGCTCGCCGATGTAGCGCCTACGGTACTCGCGCTTATGGGACTGGCTCAACCTAAAGAGATGACCGGTCATTCGCTCGTGGAGATGAAAAAATAGTTTTTACTAAAATCTTGATTTTCTTTCGTAGCTGGGAGTCGACCGGTCGACTCCCAGCTATCGTTTGGTTCGGGGTAATTTTATTTGTTATATGATTATGAAAAATGTATTCTTAATTTTACTTGTTTTGTCGGCAGTGAGTTGCTTGTCGGTATCATGCGATAGATACACGGCCAAGGATTATATCGACGATTTGAATGAGTTGATAGAGGAAACGACCGAAAACGCATCTTCATACACGGCAGAAGATTGGGAAAAGGTTTCCAGAAGATTTGAAAAGATCAATAAGAAAGGTGCTAAAGCCTGCAAAAAATTGACCGATAAGCAGATTAAAGAAGTCGATAAACTCAGGGACGAGCTGGAAAAAACTTACATTAGTATCGACGGCGATAAACTAAAGGAAAAGTTGAACGATGCTTCCGAGCAGGCAAGTGAGGCATTGAAAGATATTTTCGGTAAATGATATTCTATTAAATATCATGACATAAAAATACCCGTATAGTTGCTCTATACGGGTATTTTTTATCGGTTATGAGTAATCACGGGCGCGGGGAGACACTGAATTGCGTAATCAGATTACCGGCCATTTCGGTAGGCATACTTGCCATAACCGCATCCTCTTCGGGAGTGAAGTGGATTATGTAGCACGACGGGACTGTAATGCCGAATTTTTCTTTTATGTAATCGTCGCAATCGCCGAGTACGACACCAGACTCTATATCTACGACAAAACCGTTGGAAGGCACTAACGAGCCGTAAGTAATGATACCCTTACCGTCGTTCGATACCGTGGCTGTGCCATAGCCCGGATATTCTCTGAAAATGGTAGTTTTTTCGGTTTCCGTGTTGTAGAATGCCGGATATATCGCAGTCGTTATGGTGCCGTTATTTAAAGTTTCTTCGATGTATCTACCTGTTATCCAACGTCCGTCGGCACTCATCAAAGTCAGTTGGGCGGTGCAGTACATTCCGCTTACGAGATTGAACGGAACTTGCTCGCCATAACTGTTGTCAATCAAGACCTCTTCGATGGTATAAACGTCTTTGCCAACTTTGTTCAAAACACCGTTTTTCCAATATACCATGCCAGTTATTTCTTCCCATTGAGTGCCGTAGATAATGGTGCCGTCAATACTGACACCTCGAGCCATGCACATCGTGCTTTCCCCTCCACGGTAACTTTGAGCAGGCATTTCCAAAGGTTGCGGTATGCCGTCAACCCACATAAGGGGTTTTATTGTACCAACGCTTTCGTAACAGAATCCGACCCATATACGGCCGTCCGACGAAACACCTTGCACGTTAGGACTGTCCGACCATCCGTCCGGTACCTCGGGAATGAAGATATTGCCATCAATGGTGATCCCGACTGTATTTGTGCTGGCTGTGGAAATGAATGCCGTGCCTTGATCCGTGACAGCCATTGGTTTTTCAAGGCGATATAATTCGTTCTGGAGCGGTCCGATTTCGGTTTTGGTTCCGGTTTGCAGGTCGAAAAATACAGGGTAGGACAGATAGTTCTCGTCTGAAAGCATTTCGTGGCGCACACATACGCAGTATCGACCATTGGGAGACATGACTGCACCGAGATCATATCCGTCGTATGTATTG
Source organism: uncultured Tidjanibacter sp. (assembly GCA_947852905.1). Lineage (GTDB taxonomy): Bacteria > Bacteroidota > Bacteroidia > Bacteroidales > Rikenellaceae > Tidjanibacter. The sequence goes on from CANTVF010000001.1 coordinate 266,234, forward strand.
TATACCGGAGATGTATTGCCTTTCGCGAGTTGAGTGATGCGTATTCTCGCCGATGCATTGCCAGCCGTAATCAATATATTACCGATACGTTCTTCGTTGGTATCGTTGTCCGTGACGGTTATTGAAAAAGAATTGTCTGTTACATCACCAATTACTATCCATGAAGCCGAAGGCTCTGTTTCGTACTTGGGATAGGCCTCTATCTTGATGGTGCGCGGAGCGTTGTCCGATCCGTAGAAAGAACATGTCGATTCTTCGATGCGTATGTATTGATATACTTCATCCACTTTCGAACATCCGATTGATAAAATGAGTATCGACATGAAAAGTGCCGATGTGCGTAAAAAATGTACAAGCATAAGACAGAAAGATAAAGTTTTTAAATAGGTTATTTATAAATAGGTATTTTGTGTCAACAGTCTTGCTTATGATGTTGTAAATATACAAAATATTTGCAACAAACAAAACTTACAGGGCATTTTTGTTGGTAAATATACGTGTGTGGGCATTTGATGTGGAAATATATGCGTTTTTGGTGTATGTGGAAATCGGAAAGAAATGCTCTTGTTGGGAAGTTATGTTTAGCGTGGATTGACTGTGAGGTGACGGTTAATTTACTGAATGTAGAAAGCCGAGTGTGGGGGGTATACATGCTATTAACTTTTTTTAGATATTGGATTTAGTTTTGCGATTTTTATTTTTCAATTTTTATTATCGGCAGTCGATAGAATAGTTATGTAGCATCTGAAAAATATAGAAATTATTTTATGAAAGTGCTGATTCGGAAAATATTTATAAATTTGTAGAGTCTCTGGATAGAGATACGCTTAGGGTATAAGCGATTGTGCTGGTTAAGCACTAAGTAAAGTGGTAAACGGAAGTTTCCTGGATACTTTTGATCATTCCCGCTTGCAGGTTAACGGCCTTTATCATAATTACTTGTCATGTATAATCAACGCGAGGAATGATCAGATAAATGTTATGGATACAGAAAAATACGTTATCCTTAAAGCAAGTAATCAAACTCAAATTTCAATCATCAAATCGCTTGAAGGTGTCGATATTCAGAGGATCGCCATGCCAATTTCTCCTGTGGATTTCATCAAGCTTCTTCATTTTGCGGATAGTAAAGTAAATCCGAGAAAAGCGAAAATCAATCCTATAGTCAAATCTATTGAGGAAACGTTGGAGTATTCTCCGGAGTTATATTATTTTTACTCAAAAGGTATCTTGCTTTCTACCTTATATTTTGATCTTTTAGATCGAAATCGTGTTAGATTAAGTTTCTCAGAGGATGAGATAGAAGGTATAATGGACGGAGGGCACAATGCATTTGCGTTGGCAAGATATATAGCGAAAATACTCCTGAATGAAAATCTTACGACATGGGATGATTGTATAAGGTATTATCGTGATAAAGATAATTTTATAAAACTCAAGACAGAATGCGAGTTACAATCGAATTCTTCGAAGTTGAAGTTTTCCATACCAATCGAAATTATTGCGCCTTTAGACAAAGATGAAGCTTCAATAGAATATTATTCTAATCATATTCTTGAAATATGCTCAGCAAGGAATGCAAACGTATCTTTGACAGAATCCACTAAAAGTAATAAAGAGGGACTCTATGAAGTTTTAAAACAGTGTTTAAAAGGAAGTTATAAAGAAAATATCGCATGGAAGAGTGGGGAGAATGGATACATAAAATGTGAAGATATCGTAGCCCTTGCTTGTTTGCCTCTTATTAAATTAAGTGATTGCGGTTATTTTGACGGGAACAGCGATGTCGGAACATTAAACCGTATATCGCTTTATGCTCAGAAAAGTGCGTGTGTTAAGTATTATCGCAATTTGATGAAGAATGCACGTATATCTGATTTGCAGTCGGGAAAATATGACCTTACTGACCCGGCAATAAAATCGGGATTTAATCTTATTGATGACATAATAAGATTTTTTGATAAATTATATTATTATTTTCCTATAATATATAATTTTAATGCCGGGGCATTTGGACGAATCAAGGGAGTAACGCAAAAAGAGAATGAGAATCATGTATACTTGAACAGGTATACCGGTCCATTTAATACATTTTCTAAGAAATCTACCTACAATTATGCGTATGGATTTTTCTATCCTCTTGTGTGCGGATTAACTACTCTGATGAAATTTGACGAACAGCAGCAATTAAGTTGGATTATCAATCCCATGGATATTGATCTGGACTCAAATAGGGTAAAGGCATGTTTTGCAATTTATACCGATGCAGTTAAAGAGATGCAATATGATCCTCAAAAAGTGGGTAAATCAAGTTTCTCGTATAAATTATCCGACATAGTTATGAAAAGCATAATTGATTGTAGTAAATAGTTGTTATAGTGTTTTTTATAAGCGACTCTGAAAATTGAAGGGGTCGCTTATTTTTTTATTTTAAGCGACATATTTTAAGTGTTTGTATATGCAGCTGGTTTGTAATTCCGATACAATTCGAGAGACTCTGCTATTATATGGTACACATCATAAACCAGCGCGACAAACAAATTTTCATTGTTTGTCGCGCTGATATTTAATCTATTCAAGACTGACTAATATTCTTCCTCGTTGAAGAGTTATTTAATGTTTGTTTATCAGCTGATTATCGTTGCAATATCGGCATTTAGCCAAACAAACAGCGCCATTTGAGACGGTCTGAGGCGACTGACAAACATCTTGGACAAACATATTAACTTTGATATGTTTGTCCAAGATGTTTTATATATTATTGCAAATGTGCCTTTTTACTATATTTTTCAACATCTCAACGAAATTGTCAAACGAGATGCCATTCGCATTAATTACTGCTTGAGAAACCAAAACTTGATATCCACCAGCTATATGAACTATTGCATTATTATGATCCTCAACCGCATCACGCATACGTTCATTCAACTCACCAATATTAGGCAGAACACTAATATTTTCTTTGATTTTATCAATCTCCGGATAAATATGCTGTTCCGCTAAATCTCTATCATATTGACTCATGTCTACGGTGCATAGTGCATAATGGTCTTTTTCTTTATATGACGTCTGATGCTGAAGAGTACTCATTAATACACTTCTATCAATTTCCCAGCGACTTTTTACCTCAATATAATATATAACCTCATTATTGATAATCACCTTAAGATCCTGTCCACCCTGTTCATCAATTACAGAGACCTTCAATTTATTGTCTCCAAGAATGTTATTCAGTTGATGTAGTAAATATTCTTCTACATATAAACCTAAAGTTTTCTTAAAATCAAAATCATTTTTCTCTTTAAGTTCTCGAGCTAAGGCCTCCTTACCTAACTGAATTATTCTATCGATGTTTTCCAATTTACTTAGCTCCGCAATTGAGTTCAGTTTATTTGAATCTTGAACTTTCATAATTTGAAAGATGCTCTCACGTTTTTGGGGGCTATCGATAACGCTCAACATCAGTTGCGACTTATATGCATTAATAGTAGCAAACAACTCACACCATTGGGCACTATTTTCTGAATTACTAAGATTTTCTATAATTTCTAAGAATAGTTTCTGATGTGGATGTTTTTCTATTGAGCGTAAATGATCCTCCACGAAAGGTTTTTGTATCTTATCAGCTAATGACTTGCCAGACAAGATACCTGTCTCAATGAAATAGTCTCCATACTCATCATCCACCAATTCCGCATATACATCTTCATTGCAAATCTCATTATATAGCTCCTTTAAGCGAGGAGGAATCGATATCCCTTTTTTTAGTTGAATTGAATATTTATATTCCCCTTTTTGGTCTGGGTAGACCATATAATTTCTTAGAAAGGAATGTGCATCTTGAAAACCATATAATTCTTTAACCATACTATGAATCCACTCTTTCTTAGTACTCTTCTCATTTAACAATGTAAACCGTAAAAGAGAATCGTTTATAAGTGGAGTATAGCAATTTCTGACATCGAAGCATTCCTTCGCTAATTTATCCGTAGTATTTGGGATATAGTTATAATAATCTACTAGTAAATTATACATTCTTGCACTAAAACTTGTTCCATCTAGCGTGATCAGCATTTTATATAGATCTAGAATCGCATATACAGTAGTATCGCTTAAATAATGTTTCTCATAATCTCTCGGAGCCAATGAAGTTCCATTGCCAATGGTTGTCTTTAAACTTGACGCCACATTTGTTAAATTTGTTATATAAGTTGTCAGGGCGGTTTTTGCTTTTTCATTATCGTACTCACAAGCGTCAGCAAGAATATCTACAAATTTTGGATGAATAAATTTCTCTGTCTCTTCTGGAATCAGAATTTTCATTACAGAACGGAATGTGGGATTGAATGTTATAGGTTTTACAAGATCTCCTGAGACTAATTCCAAATTTTCATTAGGCACAATAGAGCGAAGTGCTATATCATTATGAGGATTATTCCTTAGATAATCACATATCTCATACAACCATTCAATATCATCCTCATTTAATGGTGTACACTTTATTTTATCACAAACTTCCTTTAATGTAATTGTATGAAAATTTTGTTCACCAACATACCACTCATCTATATATTGGCTCCAATGTATTAAATCAGCCTTTTCGGGCAATATTGTATTATGAAGTTCTTTATTCAATAATGCATACAAGGCGTCTAATAGCTTCGGAGTCTCTTTACAGGCCTTGTACAATTCAGAATCTAGCACCTTTATATTCCTGGCCACAATATAACTATCATCTGTTTTGACAAGAGGTAATGATTCAAAATATGCCACCCATTCTTTTTGTAGTTCTTCATAGTATACTTTCAGCCTTTCTTGTGGTGCTGGAAGAAAATTTACCCTTCCAAGATATTTACGTTCGTCAATTTGCGGCAAATTAGAGCTCAGATATTCTCTGACTAACGAACCGGCTAAATCTATCAGTTTTCTATTTTGCTCTGCTTGATCGTCGTTATTCTGGCCGTTCCCAACAAACAGCAAAGCATCTCGAGTATCTTTGTCACATGTAAAGGAAGGTGCATGGACTATATAATTCCATCCCCAATCTTCAGTTCCTAAAAGGGGTAAATACAGGTAAAGCTGTGGCAAATCATTACTAAGTTCGTAATAATCTAAAGTAAGTCCTGTTGGAATCCTTGATATCCATGGAAGGATGATTGTAACCTTACTTTCGTTAGTCTGCTCATCAATATCAGTTAAACTTTTCAAAAGATATAAATACAAATAATTGACTTGATCACTTTGTTCAATGGCAATTTTTTCTACCTCAATATGCCCATTGTCCCATATACGTTCTCTATTTATTATAGAATATTTTACAGAAGTTTGATCAACCTCATCTTCAAATGAAATCTGGTAAATTAAAGGATTTAATGCCAGTACATAGGGGGTCAGTTTCGGGGATTTCTGAAAAGCCTCCTTTACGTTATCTTTTTCAATATCATAATCATGAAGATAGGTAAAAACCGTATGTTCTATCGGATTAGAACTCAATTGCTGTAATTCGCTTCCCCACTTTTGCTCTACCTCCACTTGAGTTTGTATTGCAGAACTCATGGTCTTCTTATCTCTCGATGACCGATCAATAATATAATCCGTATTCTCGCCGAAATTATAGAAAATTTCTTTATCTGAAGCCACTTTTAGTGAACCCTTCAACTTAAAACGCAAACCAAACTTATGAGTTGTTAAAAAACCGGTACCATATTGTCCGACCTTGATTATATCATTGCGAACTTTACTACTAGTTTGTAATATTAAAGCTAAGATAGATTTGCGATCAAATGGTTGTCCATTGTGTTCAAATACAAACTCTTGCTCTTTACGAATAAACCGAATAATGGCTTTTTTACCCACTTTAGACACATCACGAGCATTCTGTACCAATTCCCAAATTGCTCTATTGGCCGGGACAGAACTATTATTATTGATACCTGTTATAATATCATTCGCTGGTTTCCCCCACATAGTTTCAGCCAATGATTCCTCTGCTTCTTTGTCTATCTGATTCTTAAGACTTTCAGGGGTATAGTTTATGTCACACATATATTTATGTCTTATTTTTAAAGATACTTTACACAAAAGTACACAAAACGATTGTAAATAATATCGGATACAATTACTATCTTTGCGTATAACGCAAAAAAAGTGAGAGCGCAATGGCTGATATAAATAGACTCAAGGTCGTTCTGGTAGAGAAAAAACGGACCAACAAATGGTTGGCAGAGCAGTTAGGCAAAGATCCTGCAACTGTCTCAAAATGGTGTACAAACACTTCACAGCCCGATTTACAGACTTTGACCAAGATTGCCTTTTTGTTAGGTGTTGAAGTTCGAAATTTGATAAATAAGAACGCAGACATATATGAGACCTCAGAAGCAATTCAGTAATATAACAGAGCGTGTCATCGATGATTTGAAACAGGTATTGTCGTCGGGCAATAGCCAGGTCTCTATCGCGGCAGCCAGTTTTTCTATTTATGCCTATGAGGCTCTGAAAGAAGAGTTGGAGAAGGTTGAGTGTGTAGATTTCATCTTCACATCTCCCACATTTACTGCTGATAAAACAGAGAAGCAGAAGCGAGAGTTCTATATCCCTAAGTTGAATCGAGAGAGAAATCTTTTCGGTTCTGATTTTGAAATAAGGCTCCGTAACCAGCTTACACAACGAGCCATTGCCAGAGAGTGCGCAGACTGGATTCGTAGAAAGGCCCGATTTAAGACAAACATCACTCACGGTTCCATGAATACCTTCCTCAATATTAGGGAAGGAGAAGAGACCTACACCTATATGCCTTTCAATGAGTTCACCACTACGGAACTGGGATTGGATCGAGGGAACAATATCTGCCCGATGGTTGTAGGTATGCCCAGCCATAGTTTTACAGATATGTTCCTAAAGAACTTTACCGAGCTCTGGAAGGACAAGGAGAAATTTCAGGATGTGACAGAAAGTGTTATAGAAAACATCGAGACCGTTTACAAAGAGAATGCTCCGGCCTTTATCTATTTTATTACGTTGTATAACATCTTCAATGAATTTTTGGAAGATATCAGTGAGGATGTTCTACCTAACGAAGCCACGGGATTCAAAAGCAGTGTAATATGGAATAAGTTGTACAGTTTTCAGCGTGATGCCGCCTTGGCAATCATAAACAAACTGGAAAAATATAATGGCTGTATCCTTGCTGACAGTGTTGGTCTGGGTAAGACCTTCACGGCTCTTTCGGTTATCAAGTATTACGAGAACCGAAACAGAAATGTTCTTGTACTTTGTCCCAAAAAACTGAATGACAACTGGCAAACCTTCCGTTCCAACTATAAGAACAATCCAGTATTGGCAGATCGATTGCGTTACGACATTTTGTTCCATTCCGACTTGTCAAGAGATGGAGGATTGAGCAATGGCCTTGACCTGGGACGAGTGAACTGGGGAAACTATGATTTAATCGTCATAGACGAAAGTCATAATTTCCGTAATGGCGGCCAGTTCGATAATGAAGACGATGATTTCAAGGAAAACCGCTATGCCCGACTGATGAACAAAGTCATACGCAGTGGTGTAAAGACAAAAGTGCTCATGCTCTCGGCTACTCCGGTAAACAATCGTTTCAACGATTTGAAAAATCAGTTGCAACTGGCGTATGAAGGAAAGGCTGAAAACATCAACAATTTACTGGATACGGATAAAAGTATAGACCGGATTTTCAGGGATGCCCAGACGTCTTATTCCAAATGGACTAAACTACTGCCGGAACAAAGAACGACGGAGAAACTGGCAGATTCGTTAAGCTACGACTTTTTTCAGTTGCTCGATGCTGTCACTATTGCCCGGAGCCGTAGCCACATTATCAAATACTACAATACGAACGATGTCGGCAAATTCCCTACACGTCTGTCTCCGCTGTCTCGCAGGCCGAAACTGACAGATTTAAGTGATACGATTAGATTCCGCGCCATTGCCGAGCAGTTGAATAACCTGAATCTTTCCATCTATACGCCGTCCCTATTTATCTTCGAAGGTGCAAAAGATAATTATGGGATCGACTATCAAGGTGAGGGCTTGACCATAGACGGTCGAGAGAAGGGAATCCGGAAATTGATGGCTATTAACCTGTTGAAACGCTTGGAAAGCAGCGTTAACTCTTTCCGCCTGACTCTGATAAGGATACACGATTTTATCAAAGATTCTATTGCCGCCATTGACAAGTTTGAAGAAAGCGGAGCAGGAGCCATTGATATCACCGACTTCACAGAAGACTTCGACAGCGAAGATACCGAAAACGATCCGTTCGTAGGGCGTAAATCCAAAATCAATCTACGTGATATGGATTATGTAAGGTGGCGGCGCGACTTGCAGACGGATATCGATGTATTGGAACTGATTATCTTCATGCTGAAAGATATTACGCCAGAGCACGATGCCAAATTGCAGCAGCTGGTAGCAGATTTGAAGAACAAGTTTGAACACCCGATCAATGGCAACAACAAAAAGGTATTGATATTTACGGCCTTTGCCGATACGGCCAATTACCTGTACGAGCAACTTTCCGGTCGGATCTTGAATGATTGCGGACTGCATACGGCTTTGATAACCGGTAGTACCGAAGGTAGGAGCACTTTGCCGCGCATCAAGTGCAGTTTCAACGACATACTCACCTATTTCTCGCCTGTATCCAAGGATCGTGATGCCATCCACCCCAACGACACAAGAGACATAGATGTGCTGATTGCTACCGACTGCATCAGCGAAGGACAGAACCTGCAGGACTGCGACTATCTTATCAACTACGACATTCACTGGAATCCAGTGCGCATCATTCAGCGCTTTGGACGCATCGACCGTATCGGGAGCCGCAACGAAGTTATTCAACTGGTTAACTATTGGCCCGATATGGAACTCGACGATTACATCAAGTTGAAAGGTCGTGTCGAGAGCCGCATGAAGGCGACAGTTATCACTAGTACCGGTGATGAAAACCTCTTGTCGGTCGATGAAAAAGGCGATTTGGAGTACCGTCGTAACCAGTTGAAGAAATTGCAGAACGAAGTGGTCGATATCGAAGACATGGATACCGGCGTCAACATAATGGATTTGGGTCTGAACGAGTTCCGTCTCGACTTGCTGGCCAACTTTAAGGAGCACCCCAACATGGATCTCACCCCATTTGGCATGAGCGCCGTGGTCGCCGCCTCCGACTTGGTAGAACCGGGTGTCATTTATGTGCTGAAGAACAAGAACAACGGTGTGAATATCGACCGTTCCAACCTGTTGCACCCTTTCTACATGGTTTACATTTCGCATACCGGCACCGTTATTTGTGACCATCTGTCTCCCAAGAAACTGCTCGACAAGATGCGTTACGCATGCAAAGACAAAACAGAGCCTGACATGACCCTCTGTAAGCAGTTCAACAAGGAGACCCGCGACGGCAAGAATATGCGCCACTACAGCGACCTGTTGCAATCGGCCATAGAGAGCATTATCACGGTGAAAGAAGAGAGCGACATAGACGATTTCCTGAACGGGGTGCAGGGCAACCTATTTGCCGGTGAGATATGCGGTTTGGACGATTTTGAGTTGATATGTTTTCTGGTAATCAAGTAGCTTATGTACGGCCTTCCCATATCAACAGAACGAAAACGGCAGTTGCCCAAGAAGGCAATTTATGCTAAATTTGACCTGAAAACAACCCAGCGTGAGGGTTTCGATGCCGATGTTGCCCGCATCGATATTGTGGCCGTAGTATCCCCGGCAACGATACCTGCATTGAGCGAAGGAGTCGAGGTGAAGGAGTTTTATGTGCTCGATGTGCAGTTGAAGCACAGGGAATACGACGCAAAGAATATGTTGCTGCTGACCCGGCTGATTGCTCAGAATATGGTTTTTGCACTGCGATATGAGGATCAAGTACAGTTTGCCATCTTCCACAGCAAGCTGTTTACAACCGCCTGGCAATCCGCCGAGCATGCCACCTTGCCGCTGTCGGGGCTGAACCTTGATGCCGTTTGGGAGAATATCGTGAAAGTAATTGGCCATATCGAGGTGGCCGAGGGCCAAACCTTGACCGAGCAGATAGCCTATAATGACCAACGGGCCAAGTTACTTGCTCAAATAGCAACCCTCGAGCGCAAAATGGCGAATGAAAAACAGCCTCGAAAGAAAAGAGAATATTTCAAGATGATTCAGAGACTGAGGGATGATATCTGCTAAACGGCTATAAAAGTTCCATGATAGAACAAGCAGATACTGTATTATACAAATGATGCATATATGTTAAGCGAAGATTTTTTTACAGACAGAATTAATAGAATGTACGATGGTAAAGAAACTATTGGATCTTTATCAAAGCAAGAACTGTATCAAAAAATAGAACGATTCAAAGCCGACAACAATGCATACTTTATCTATAAATGATAATAAAAGATTAAAATCCCACGTAGACGAGTTTGATTTCTTAATTTGCCTTTTAGCTTATTTTTACAATGAAATGACTAAACAATAAAAAGTAGATTATTTACAGCTCGAGGTTATATTGTTAATAAAAAAGTTACATCCAAGATATCATTGCTATTCGGCACTTAACTAATATGTGCCTGGAAATTCAGGTTTGTAATCAAGCAAGAGTTTTAATGGAACGAGAATTAGTGATAGCCTTATGCATATCGGACGAGGAATATTGTAAGGACTTGATAACAAATTCCAATTCAAAGACTGATAAGCAAAGATTTTATACTTTAACCAGACCAAAAGCTGTATTACGGAGGCTCAAAGAAAACAAGCCACTTATATTTAATTTGTTTTATAGCGAAACATGGGATGAGGTGTACTCTTTAATTCTCAAAATTTTGCCATAATGATATATATGAATGGATAACATATTTTGATGAAGGGAAAAATATAATATCGTGTTACAAGATAACTATTCTAAATATTTTTCTTACAGACTATCTTATATTAGTCAGAATATTATTGTATATACTATGGCTCTCATATCTTGTTATAGCGACACACAAAATCAAAGTGCCACAAATATAGTTTCTATACTTTGGGAATACTGGTAGACAATCATTGACGACTCATACAAATAACGGTTATTAGATCGCAATGTTGGCTGGAATGGTAAATATAGCAATACACATAACTTTGGAATAGTGCTAGAATAATATATTTGCAAGACTAGAAAAAAGATTTTTAAATATGGACAAACTGAAAATGCATAGCCTTGATGTAATAGGTTCCAACATAGATAAGATACAGCAGTTGTTCCCGAACTGTGTGACGGAACGGTTGGGTAAGGATGGCAAGCCAGAATTGGCTATCGATTTTGAAAAGTTGCAGGCCGAGTTGTCCAATGAGATTATCGGCCAGGGCGAGGAGCGCTATCAGTTTACCTGGCCCGACAAGCGTGCCGCCAATCGACTGGCCAATACCCCTACAACGATGACCTTGCGTCCTTGCCGCGAGGAGAGTGTGGACTTTGAACATACACAAAACCTCTATATCGAGGGTGACAACCTCGATGTGCTGAAAGCATTGCGCGAAACCTATCTGGGTAAGGTAAAGATGATCTATATCGACCCGCCCTACAACACCGGTAATGATTTTGTCTATAACGACGATTTTACACAAAGCCGTGACGAGTTTGAAGAGACCAGCGGACTGTTCGATGAAGAGGGCAACCAAACCATCGACCCGATGCAGCGGAATGCCGAGAGTAACGGGCGTTTCCATACTGATTGGCTCAATATGATCTATCCCCGCTTGAAAGTGGCCCGCGACCTGTTGTCAGACGACGGAGTAATCTTTATCTCCATTGACGACAATGAGGTTGAAAATCTCAAAAAAGTTTGTGATGAGATCTATGGAGAGCAAAACTTTATTGACATATTTAATTGGGCGAAAACAGAAACCCCTGAAAATCTATCAATTAAATGTAGGCAGATTATTGAATATGTAATATGCTACCAAAAAAAGAAAGATGAAGCCCGATTTAGAGGAATACAAAAATATTCATCAAGTTCAAATGGATTATTAAATCAACCTAATCCAATAGGGATTCTTAAATTCCCCGCTAATGTGGTTCAAACAAAAATTCCAGATGGAATTATCCCTGCTGGTAAATATGGAACAGACAAGTATGATGTTGAACTGCTAAATGATGTTGAAGTTAAAAATGGTTTATTTACAAGTGTATTTTCTTTAAAGGCAAAATTTAAGTGGCAACAATCGTATTTAGACAATGAATTGGCTAATGGAACAATCATTTCAATCCCCACAATGAAATTTAGCCCTGCATATGAAAAATTGGAATATGCGCCTGAAGTTCCTACCAATTTAATTAATAGTAAGGTGGGTGTGGACACAAACGAGAATGCAGGAGAATATCAATTAAATTTATTCGATAAAAAAGTTTTCAATTTTCCGAAACCAATAAGTTTAATTAAATATTTGTTGGGGTTTTTAGACAGTGGCAACGATGACTTTATTGTTCTTGATTTCTTTTCCGGATCAGCAACAACTGCAGAAGCTGTAATGCAACTAAATTATGAAAAGCCAAGCTCAAAAAGGAAATATATTATGATCCAAATCGCGGAAGATCTTTATCGCAGTTTGGCTACAGCCTCCTCAAAAAGCCAAAAAGAGATTATTCAAAATGCCATAGATTTATTAACAACTCTAAAACGTCCAGCAACCTTGTGTGAACTTGGCAAAGAGCGCATACGTCGTGCCGGCCAGAAGATAAAAGAGGAAAACAAAGACAAGGAGGGGATAGAAAAACTCGACACTGGATTCCGCGTGTTGAAACTTGACTCCTCCAATATGGAAGAAGTCTATTACACCCCGCAGGAGTTTACGATGCAATCGCTGTTCAGCGAGAACGTAAAGGCCGACCGTACGGGTGAAGATCTGCTGTTCCAGGTGATGCTCGACCTCGGCATAGAACTCTCGGTCGAGATTGAGACTCGACAGATAGCGGGCAAGACCGTCTATCTGGTAGATGACAACTATCTGGTGGCTTGTTTCGACCGCGATGTGACCGAAGCTGCCATAACAGAAATAGCCAAACTGCACCCGGTCTATTTCGTCATGCGCGATGCCTCGGCCGCCAACGACAATGTGATTGACAACTTTGAACAGATATTCCGCCACTATTCGCCGGATACAAATTGCCGAATTATCTAAACGGGAGGGTATGAAATTCAAGTTTAAGATACAACAATACCAGACCGATGCCGTAGAAAATACGGTAGCGGTATTTCAGGGTCAGCCGTCACATACTCTGTCGACCTATCGCAGGGACTTGGGAACCTACCGGAACCGACGGATCACATACAAGGAGGATGAGACTGGCTACGGTAACCACCGTTTGGAACTGGACAAGCAGACGATGCTCCGGAATATCCGCTTCGTACAGAATTTATACGATATAACTCCTTCGGAAACACTGGCTAAAGGAGTGGCACCTGTAAATCTGGATATAGAGATGGAGACCGGCACTGGCAAAACCTATGTCTATATCAAAACGATGTTTGAACTGCACAAACAGTATGGTTGGAGCAAGTTTATTGTCGTGGTGCCCAGTATAGCTATTCGAGAGGGTGTAGCTAAGAGTTTCACCATGCTGGAAGAGCACTTCATGGAACTCTATGGCAAGAAAGCCCGGTGGTTTGTTTACAACAGCAGCAACCTGCAGCAGTTGGATAGCTTTTCGTCAGACTCGGGATTGTGCGTGATGATTATCAATACGCAGGCCTTTGCCGCCTCTTTGAAAGAGGGAGGGCGAAGCAAAGAGAGTCTTATTATATACTCCGAGCGCGATGAGTTTGGAAGCCGCCGCCCGATTGATGTTATTGCGGCTAATAATCCTATTGTCATTATGGACGAGCCGCAAAAGATGGAGGGTGATGCCACTCAAGCCGGTATCAAACGATTCAATCCGCTGTTTGTGCTGAACTATTCGGCTACACACAAAACCAAACACGACATGGTCTATGCTCTCGATGCACTGGATGCCTACCGTCAGCAGCTGGTAAAACGCATTCATGTAAAGGGCTTTGAGTTAAAGAACCTGCGGGGTACAAGCGGTTATATGTATCTTGACAGTATAGAACTCTCACCCAACCGGCCGCCTATGGCTCGCATTGAAATCGAAACAAAAACGGCATCGGGTACCATAGTGCGAAAAACAAAAACTTTCGGTACTGGCGACAGTCTGCGTGAAGAATCGGGATTGGCTGAATATGAAGGTTTTACCCTGTCTGAAATCAACGCCAAAGGTTATGTTACGTTCCTGAATGGCGTCACGCTGCGGCGAGGTGAGGTAATCGGAGACACAAGCGAGTTGACGATGCAGCGCGTACAGATAAGGGAAACCATCAAGTCGCACTTTGAGAAAGAACGCCAGTTGTTCAAGCGGGGTATCAAGTGCCTGTCGCTCTTCTTCATCGACGAGGTCGCCAAATATAAGAGCTACGACGAAGAGGGAAATGAAGTGAAGGGCGTGTTCCAAAAGATATTCGAAGAAGAGTATGTACGCCTGGTAAGCGAAGAGCTCCACATATGGGACGAGGATTATAATGAATACCTGCGTCGGTTTACACCCCAAGAGGTGCATCGAGGCTATTTCTCGATAGACAAGAAGACGAACCGGGTAATAGATGGAAAGGTGGAGACGAAGACCGGTCTGTCGGATGATATATCGGCCTATGACCTGATATTGAAGAACAAGGAACGATTGTTGAGCTTTGACGAACCTACCCGCTTTATCTTCTCACACTCAGCATTGCGTGAGGGATGGGATAACCCGAATGTATTTCAGATCTGTACGCTTCGACACTCCAACTCGACCACAGCCAAACGACAGGAAGTAGGACGTGGCCTACGCCTTTGTGTGGACAAAAACGGAGTCCGTATGGATAAAGAGTTGTTGGGTGAAGATGTACATGAGGTAAACAAACTGACGGTCATAGCCAATGAAAGTTATGCCGATTTTACCAGTGCATTGCAGAAAGAGACCCGCGAGGTACTGCGCGAACGTGCCGCCAAAGCAACCGTAGCCTATTTTACCGGCAAGCAGATAAAGATCGGAGAAGAGATTCATACCATAAACGAATCGGAAGCAAGCCGCATTATCATCTATTTGGAAGACAATGGCTATATTGACGAAGATAAGCATATCACACCTGAATATCGTGAGGCTATAACCAACGGCAGCGTGGCTCCGTTGCCTCCGAAGTTGCAACCAATAGCCGAGGGAGTTACTCGACTGATCAATTCTATCTTTGACCCGAAGGCTCTCGATGATATGGTGGTGGAAGAGAAAACCACTATCCCGGAAAATAAGTTGAATGAGAATTTTGGCAAAGAAGAATTCCAGGCATTATGGAAAGAAATCAACCATCAATATGTTTACACGGTAAGCTACGACAGTGATGAGCTGATTGAGAAAGCCATTATGCACATCAATGCGGAATTGGATGTAAAACAGCTCCGTTATATCATGGTTGAAGGAACACAGGATGAAAAACAGGTAACAGAATTTGGCGATACCCGATCACAATCGCATCAGCTGACCGATGTATGTACCTCGACGGTTCGTTACGATCTAGTATGTGATATTGCCAAGGGAGCAAACCTCACGCGTCGCACGGTCGTGAAAATACTGCAAGGCATCAAAGAAAGCAAGTTGTATTTGTTCAAAAATAATCCCGAGGAATTTATCCGGAAAGTTATCAGCATCATCAAGGAACAGAAGTCCACGATGATTGTAGAAACAATCCGCTACAACATGACCGAGGGAAAATACGACAGCAATATTTTTACGGTAAAGAGTAAAATGGACTTTGACAAGGCATACAAAGCTAAGAAACATATAACTGACTATGTATTCAGCGATAGCAAGGGAGAACGGCAATTTGCTCATGATCTTGATGAAGCCAAGGAGGTTGTGGTATATGCCAAGTTACCGCGGACCTTCCAGATACCGACTCCGGTTGGAAATTACTCACCAGACTGGGCTATTGCCATGGAGGTAGGTGGAATAAAGCATATTTTCTTTATTGCCGAGACGAAGGGGTCGATGGGCTCGATGGAGATAAGAGGTGTAGAAAAAGCAAAGATAGAGTGTGCCGAGAAGTTGTATAACTCTATCTCTACAGCCAAGGTAAAGTATCATAAAGTAACTTCATATAGTGACTTGTTGGACGAAATGGGTAAAGAGAGTTAAAGCAGTCAAGTAAGAATAGCAGAACACAAGTTTGTTTGCAGCCATAGATAGACAAACCCAAATGATGTTAGGCGAGTAGCTTATACGCCAAGGCTTGTCCAAGCAAAGACTGGTATCTTTTAATGAAGATGAATTGGAGGCGCAGTTATTCGTAAATTTGAACAACTGCGCCTCCTGATTCATTATGATTATTTGCGTATAATTCTTCTTTGAGACTTATGAACGACTGCTGCGGCATATAGCAGACATCTTCTCCGATAAGTCTCTTCCTCCTCATCTGGCCTGCTGCCGTCCCAGCGAAGGTCGGAGCCGGAGTTACCACCACCGCCTCTGCCAGATGAAAACAGCGACAAGTTGCCCGCCAATCAAAGCATCTGAGATGGTGAAGATCCGATCCGGGACAGACGGATCTGCCAGCTGGTCGATAAACTCCTGCATCAGAGCTGTCTGATTCTCGTTGAGATCTGTCAGCCGCACATTCTCCTGTTGCAGCCGTTTAAGCTCCTGATAATCCACCAGCGCATTTCGCTGCACAGACTGCACCTGCTGCTCGGCATCTTTCTGATACAACGTTTCAATCTGGCGGACAATCTTCACGAATCGGCTGGCGATAGACCGGTTCTGCTCGTCGAGCCATTTGTCCACCCCGAACATCGGAGGCTTGGAGGTGATTCTCGGAGGGTCGAAGTCTATCCGGTGGTTGCGGAATGGTTGTGCAATCCATCCAACCCGCTCCATGTTCCGTGTCATTCTGTCCAGCGCCTGCTCTTTCGCTTGAAGTTTACCGGCCTTGTCTTCCAGCTTTGTCTGGTACTCGGAAATAAGTTTCAAAAGATCGGCTTTCCGGGCGTCGTATTTGTCGAGTGTTATTCTTCCGGACGCCAGTTTCTCTTCGACTTCATCGAGCTGCGATTTATAGTTTAAAATCTGTGCTTCCAACTTCCGTATCATGGACTGAAGCCCTTTGACCGCTTTCTCAGCCTGTCTTGCCTCGTGAGTCAGTTTGCGGATGTAGTCGCGTTTATTCAAATGGCTGACATGCCGCCCCTCGATACTGTCGCCGCATTCCAGTCCGTATTTACTGCCGACCTCCTCGTAGAGCGAGGTGTGCATCTCCCGAAGTATCCGGCCGTACTCGTAGCAGTTCTTCCCGAACTTCGCCGACCACATGACGCATTCGCGTCCGCTTTTTGCACGTTGTCCGACCGGAACGATCAAGGCATGGATATACGGACTGCTCTCGTCGAGATGAACCTGAAAACCGACGATGTTCTCATGCCCGTATCGTCGGGCGCACCAGTCATAGACGTCTTTTGCCCATTGTTCGATTTCCCGGCACCACTGGAGGTGGCTATTGTCCGCCCCATTGCCCAGATTGACGGTCTGGCATCCGAATGCCATTTCGAGGGTGCGGTCGTGGTTGCCGCCGCCGATGAATTTGGCACAACAGTTCGGCTGTATCTTGCTGTCGGCTTTGAACGGATGCCAACCCAGCTCCGCGCGCCTGTCCATAAGCCGCACCTCAAGCGACTTTTCCTGATAGCCCAACGGATGAATCTTCCCGTCGGGTCCGATCTCGAAATTCAATCCTATCCGGCTCTTGTCGTAATGGATGGTCGGATCCTGATTCTTTCGCTCGATTTTGTCATCATCCCAGCGTCGTTCATTTTCATTGGCCTCCGCCGTGCCGAATGACCTTCCGGCTTCGACGTGCATGGCTTGTTTTATGTCTGTATTCATAATTGATGTTCTTTTGATAAATGGTTCTTGTTTGAGCTTGCTCACTACAGGTCGGAGTCTGCCGAATCCCGACGAGATTTTCTTGCCGCCTGGCAAAAAGTCCTTATTGTGTTATGGACTTTCCCTGGAAACTCCCGAAACCACCATCGGGTTACTTGACCAATTCCAGATCCAGCTCGTTGATGAGCAGTTGCAGTGCCGGATTACGCCGTATCATCTGCTGGAGTATCTGACGTTGTGTCGGGACGGTCAGAAAGAAGTCCGCGATGTCCAGACCGCGGCTGCGCTGTTCGTCGGTGGCCAGGCGTTCCAGCATATCGGAGACAACCGCCCGTTTGCAGATGTCGGCCAGCAGGGCGGATTTCTCCCGCCACCGCTCCGTCGCCCCCAGATCGGGAATGAGAGTTACCTCCCTGTTCCGAAGAACGGACATTGCCTTCCGGTTGAAGCTGCCATTCTTCCCGCCCGTTGCCAACCAAATGTGATCCGGCATGAAGTGGCACATGACGACGGCGGTCTTCTCGCTCTAGACCAGCATCACCGGCGCCGAGGTGGCGCGGTTCAGCAGGTGTTCGCCGAATAGGCATTGCCGGAGACGGAAGTCCGGCAGATGCAACTCCGAATGGACCCAACTGACATACGCCCGAGGCTCCTTTATCCGATGCCCGGTAGCGGAATCGTACAGCATGATCTTCCCGGTCCGCACCTGTCCCGATCGGTCCGTCTGCCAGAAGATGATCGCGCCGCCCCATTTTGGTGAGGTGCCGATGCTGTACAACCGGAACAGGCGCAGGGTCTCTTCCTCGCCGAACGTCTGGCAGAGGTAACGATACAAGGGGTTAATTTCATAATGCGACAGGCTCCGTCCGACCACATCGGCTGAGATAAAAGAGGGAACGGGATGGGGCGTTTCACGCCCGGCAGCCCTTGACAATATGCGACGATCGGCTCTGCCGCCATCCGGTTGAGACAGCACATCGGGATTGTCCCGGAAATACTTCCGCGGCGTGTAATGATACCCGCAGGAGTTTTCATGGTCGCATTTGCCCACAGTGTCCGGGAACTGGATGGTGCCTTCTTCATCGACATATCGGACGAAGCAGCGGCTTTTACAGCAGTTGGGGCAACTGATCTTGCTCCCGTAACGGTATTTTTGGAGATGGAATCTGTACTCACTCATGGCCGCGCGGATTATCGTCGTTTGTACACTGCACTTTTGCACTTTGACACCTGCCCCCGTCAGTTTCGCCGTCCGAAAGTGCAATAGTGTAAGGTGCAGCCACTTTGTTCGGACAGAGTTTGCGATATGTTCCGTGGTCGATCTTCTACAGGAGGGGATTCGGCTGGCTACACAACTGCTTCAAGGCATAATAGACCGAACGCCTCGACAGCTCGACCCGCTTTCCCGCGACGATCGCGTCGCCTGCCGTGAAGGTATCGCCCAGCAGCGACAGTCACGCCTCTTTGGACTCGCCGATATTGCTTGCGGCAATCAGCTCCTGGATCCTCCGATAGGTCTCTTCGTAATAGCCGATCATCCGAATGGCTGCCTGTACGGATTCGAGGTCTACGCATTGCATACCGCCTCCGTCCGTCGCCCATTTCAACACCTGGAATACCAGCGAGAGCCGGGCGGCATTGCCGTTGAGTTTCATCTTGCGGCTCTCCACCTCCGCATCGTCCTCGATGGCGTTCACCTCCTCGATGATGCCGTTGTACCAGTTGTAGAAATACTCCTCCGCGTCGTCGGCCATATTCAGCACAGCACCCGCCGGATACGGGAGGCTCACGATCCTGTCCAGCACCTCCCGCCACTGTCCGACCATATCCGGCCGGGTAATGGCGCCGTCGTCACGCTTCCAGCCCGAAATCCTCCGGTCTTTCGGATAGACGAACAGAAAGCGGTCGAGCAGTCCGTTTGCCATGTATTCGGCCCGGAAGATCTCCGGCAGCAGATTGGTCTGCACCGAACCGATGATGTTGATGCACGGATTCCTGATAAGGATGGGCCGGGCTTCCGACTTGCGGATCACCTTCAACGGCTGGCCGCTGTAGGCCGTCAGCAGGTCTTCGATGAGGTTGTTCCGGTTGTTGTACCGTTTCACGGAGTTGAACAGCGCCCGAATCTCATCGACCACCAGCGCAATGCCGCGCGAATTGTGCTGGTGGATGCTCATCATCGCCTCGGGCGTGAAGTACGAGATGACGGTTGTTACCAGCTGCGGCTTCCGGAGCAGCGTACAAATCCTCCACCTCACCGCCGCGCCGGTTCCCGGACGAGGCAAGCGCCCTTTCATAGGCGTTCCACTCCTCGTTGTACTTCTCGTACATCCGGTCGTCATGGGTTTATAAAGGAAACCAAGCGGTGGTGTCTTGCCGAGTCCCGGCCTGCCGACCAGCATCATGTAGATGGAGGGGCTGGTTTTCCATTCTCCCTTTATTCGAATCCGGCAGGAGTTCCCGATGGCCGTTACCACCGCCGATAGTAGGATAGAGGCCGTATATTCGACATTGAAGTTCTCGTAACGGGCCAGATTCAGAACGAGCTCCTGAATCCTTACATTGACGGCAGGTTCCATTATGCCCATGTCACAAGCGTATGCCCATGTTTTTAATATCGGAGTCAGAGAGTGGTTGATAGTGGCATCACTATTCTGCTTAATTTCCCTGCGCCACGATATATAACTGTCTAACAGCTCCGGAGTCATATTGCCTACATAGATTGCATCGGGCCGATAGGAACTTTGTTTGGTCGCCCGCAGAAAGGTCTGGAAGATATTCATGCAGCTCTTTCCGTTTTCGTAGCGACTCTGGCCAATCCTGTTTCGGGAGTAGTCTGATGAGAGGCGCTCCAAAGCAAATTCCACGAAATCATTTCCTTGATCCCGCTGGGCAAGCGGCTTGTCCGCAAGGAAGCCCGTCGCTACTTCGGCCGTAATCTGGTTCGGATTCCGCTCGTTTTACTCCGCAAGCTGGCTGTCGATCCGTTCGATACGGACCAGCAGAACTGGTTGAGACGTTGTACTCGCTGCCGTAACTGACACGTAGCTCGCCACGTCCTAGATTGCCGTTCAGATTCCATTCGGCAGCCTTTGCAAAGATGTTTGTCGTTTTACGTATAATCAGGTATATTCCAATACGACAGGGTAGGCTTTGTTCGCCTCCGCATCTTTTGGGACACGGAGCCGTTATCAGCCAAGCGGGTGTAGTTTTTTCGGTCTTTCCGTATGTCTTTATTTTTGTTTTAATATTCCAGAGAATAAAGTATTTTAGATAAACAAGCTCTGATTTTGAGATAGAAAAAACGTAATTTATACAAATAAACCGCACCTTAAAATGCCTTAAAATACCAACGCGATGAACAAATTTTCATTGTTCATCGCGCTGGTATTTAATTGTTTAATCTATCCGAGTAACGTCAATATTCCTCCTCGTTGAAGAAGAAGTCGTCTTTGCTGGGGTAGTCGGGCCAGATGTCTTCGATGCTTTCGTAGATGTCGCCTTCGTCCTCTATCTCGTTAAGGTTTTCTATGACTTCGAGCGGTGCGCCGGAACGAACCGCATAATCGATCAATTCGTCTTTAGTGGCAGGCCACGGAGCGTCTTCCAGTTTCGATGCCAATTCCAATGTCCAGTACATAGTATTGCCTGTATTTTAAGTGTCACGTTAGATTACAGAGGTGCAAAAATAGAAAAAAATTTCAATCGGCCAATCTTTGCGTCTGTTTCGTTTAAAATAAATTCAGTGTTCGCTTTGCGATTAAAACGGAGCGATGCAGCCCCTTATTGCATAGGCACTCTGTGTCTATGGTATCCATTTGATCTCCGAGACGTTGAGTAACATTGTAAGTCTACGACCTATGACATACATAAAATCTGACAGGCGGTTTATATAAATCAGCGCTGTCGGCGACACGGGGTATTCTGCGGCTGCGCGACATGCGTGCCGTTCTGCACGGCGGCATACTGTGCGGCATATATGGGCTTGAGAAACCGTGATATGACCTCCGGGAATAGTGAAATATTGTAGCGGAGGCAGAGTTTCGCTGACTGCATCGATACGTGATTCGAGCGCTTTTATACAATCTTGAGGTAGGTCTTTGACTTTGCCTTCTCCATTGCTGCCTATGGCCAGCAGGGATTCTACATGCATGAGAGAGCCCAGTATGTCGGTAAGGTCTTTGTCGAATTCCGTAATTTGCGATGCCGAGAGCATATCCCGGAGCATGGCTATCTGAGCCGACAGTTCGTCTACACTGCCGTATGCTTCGACGCGGAGATCGTATTTCGGAACACGTTCGCCTCCTATCAGCGATGTGGTGCCGCTATCGCCACCTTTGGTGTACAGTTTCATGGCCGGTTACAGTTTTATATGCTGGTCGTTTAGCCCCGATGTATTGAATACGACTATAGTGCCGCAGCAGTCTATACTCAGCCCTCTGTGGCCGGATACTATGGCACAACACATTTTATTGCGTCTGAGCGTTTTCCGAGGCTCTGTCAGAACGACTATTCGTTTGTCGGAATGTGCGGCTATCTGCATTTCCGTGGATATGCATTCGTCCATGGCCGGTGTGAGTATAGTCATGCCGGGACCTTCGGTGTCAGCAACAATGCCGTCGAGTATTTTACCGTCGATTTCACATTCGCTACATTCCATGTATGTGAAGAGGCGTTGTATGAAACTTGCCGTTTTGTCGGCCATTCCCGTTTCATGCAGGTATGAATAGAGTGGGGAGACGTCCGGCAATGGTTTAGCGTCCATTCTGACGTTGCGCACTATGCCGTAGGCGAATGGCGAATGTACGCCGCGGCCTCTGTAATGTCTGATTCTTATTTTCGCTTTCGTGCGCATTATGGCGCAGGCGGTGCGTTCATATGATCGTCTCATGTGTGTAATCAATCTTCGTGTCTTAGTCTTCCGGCGAGTCGTCCCGTAGAGAAGGCTATTTGCAGGTTGTAACCGCCGGTATTGGCATCTATGTCGAGCACTTCGCCTGCGAAATACAGGCCGCGTACGATTTTCGATTCCATCGTTTCTGGGTTCACTTCCGAAACCGCTACGCCGCCAGCCGTCACTATGGCTTCTTCGAACGGGCGGTAATCTGTAACTGGAATACGGAAATCCTTCAACGCGTCTATAAGCGCATTGCAGACCTTGTCGTCGAAGTATTTCAGTTGTCTTTTTGGATGCGTGTCGGCCAATTTTGCAATTGGCATAACGAGTTCCCTCGGCATCAGTTTGCGCAACAGGTCGGATGTCGGATTTTCAGGCGTAAGCGCTTCCATTTCACGTGTTATGCGATCTTGCAGCGTTTGTTTGTCCAGAGCGGGTTTCAAGTCGAGCGACAATTCCACTTTGCGGCCGTCTATCAGTGCGTCCACCGCTTTGCGGCTCATTCGTAATACGGTAGCGCCTTCTGCTCCGCGTGACGAGAACGACATTTCACCGAACTCTTCGGCTACACGTTCGCCGTCGATAATCAGGCCGAGACGTATATTGCGCAGATGCAATCCGTATAACGATTCCTTGTCTGCAAGTCCTGTTTCGAGAGGTACGAGCGATGGCCGTATGGCCTCGATCGTGTGGCCTACGCTGTGGGCCAGAGCATATCCGTCGCCAGTCGATCCTGTGGCGGGATAGGATGCGCCGCCAGTGGCGATGATTACGGCCGGAGCTTCGAGGCGTCTTTCGAACCCTTTTTTCGTGCGGTATCCTACGCCTCGTATCTTGGTGCCGAGCAGCAACAGTTTTTCTACCGTGGTGTGGGTCATGATCTCCACGCCGGAGTCTTCGCACCATTCCGTAAGGGCTTCGGCTATATCCCATGCCTTGCCGCTTTTGGGGAATACGCGTCCGCCCTGTTCGGTGACGAGCTTTACACCGTGTTTTTCAAAAAAGCGTACCAGAGCCTTGTTGCCGAACTGGGTGTATGCCGGGACGAAAAAATCCCGGTTGACCTGTACTTTTTCGAGAAACTCTTCGGCGGGTTTTATGTTGGTTAGGTTGCAGCGTCCCTTTCCGGTGATGCGTATCTTGCGTGCCGGTTTTTCCATTTTCTCCATGAGCGCTACCCGCAGTCCGGATTCCGCTGCCGTTCCGGCAGCCATCAGACCCGCCGCACCTGCTCCTATCACTATGAGGTCGTATTCCATTGAAATGCTTTAGATATGATTGCGATGCAGTCGCAACTCTCCATGTGTGGAAACGTGTGCGATCGCATCGTAAGTATTCGCAAAGATAAGCCATAACGAATAAAAGTTCGCACCGGAGCGTGTTATTTCATGTCGTGCCGCGAAATTATGATTATATTTGCCGCAGCAAAAACGTCTAATAGTATGTTCAGTCGCAGGTTCTTAAGGATAAAAGTAATCAAGGCGCTCTATGCCCATTTCAAGTCGGACAGCGATTCCGTTGCGGTTTCGGAAAAAGAGCTTGTCAAAAGTATCGACAAGTCTTACGATCTGTATTTCCAGATGTTGCGTCTTGTTGCCGATGTCAGGGTATATGCCGAGGAACGCATAGAGATAGGGCGGCGCAAGAAGTTGCCTACTCCGCAAGAACTCAATCCTAATACACGTTTCATAGATAACAGGGTAATTCGTCAGATAGAAGACAGCGAAGCGCTTAACGACTACCTCGCGCGTAAGTCTTTGGGGTGGGGGGCTTATCCGGAATTGATTAAAAGTCTTTATTCGGAGCTTACCGCAAGCGAGTATTATCTGAAATATATGTCCGGTACCGACGGAGGATACGATGCCGACCGTACCCTGACCGAAGATTTCTACATAGAGACCGTGCAGAACAGCGGTCTGTTGGAAGAGGTCGTGGAAGAGCAATCTATACAATGGTGCGACGACATAAATTTCGCACTGATAATGGTGTTGAAAACGCTTGAGTGCAGCCGTGAAAAACAGAAGGATCTTTCGTTGCGCAAGGAGTTCAAGAGCGAAGACGATCTTGTGTTCACCAAAGAACTTTTCCGTAACGCGGCTTCCAATTTCAGGGAATATCTCGAGTATATCGAACGTTTCACGCAGAATTGGGATATAGACAGGATCGCATTTCTGGACAATATCATTTTGGTGTGCGCGATGTCCGAACTCATATGGTTCGATTCCATTCCTATAAAGGTTACGCTCGACGAATATATCGAAATATCCAAGTATTACAGTACGCCGGGCAGCAGTCTTTTCATAAACGGAGTTCTCGACCGTATAGTGGAATCGTTGCAGAAAGAGGGTAAGATAAACAAGTCCGGTCGCGGGTTGCTCGATTGATTACGGTCATGTGGCGCGGATTCATATATTTGTTGTCGGTTTCGGCCGTTGTGCTTTACGGTTGCGGTAATCGCGATGTGCGTCGTGTGTCAGGAACGCCGCTTCCGGTTTCCGATTCCATAATAGATCTGCCTTTAAGGGATACTTTCAGGCTCGGTACGTTGAAAGCGGGTGAAACTGTAGTCAAAGAGTTCGCATTGGAGAATGCGGGAGATATGCCTTTCGTTGTCGTCGATGTGGATTCCGACTGCGGTTGTATGATTACAGACTACGATCGGGAACCTTTGAAACCCGGCGAGCGTGGACGATTGAGCGTATCGTTCGATTCGGCAGGTTATTACGGTTATGTACTGAAGAAAGTGTCGGTATTTACCACTCTCAAGTCAGAGCCGTTGGTATTCTGCATGGAAGCCGAGGTCGAGTAATTCGGTGTCTCGTGATTTGTATATAGCGCGGAAAATATTATATTTGCAAAATAATAAACATCAAATCTAATAATGACAATGACACCAAGCATTATCTTTTTGCAGGCTGCGCCTCAGGGCGGCGGTTGGTCTTTTATTATCGTAATGGTGCTTATGTTTGTGGTAATGTGGTTCCTCATGATCCGTCCGCAGCAGAAACGCCAGAAAGAATTGAACAATTTTCGTAATTCGCTTCAGGTAGGTCAGAGGATACTTACCGCCAGCGGTATCTACGGAAAAATAAAGGAAATCAAGGAAACCTATGTTCTTGTGGAAGTAGACAACAATGTCAACATCCGTATCGACAAGAGCATGATAATGAAAGATCCGACCGATTTGCAGCAGCAACAGCAGTAGGAAACAGTCGTTTCGATTATTTAAGTATCCTTGTAAAATTAACAGGCCGGAAATTCTCCGGCCTGTTTGATTTTGTTTTCTGTGGATTAACGTACATCATATCATCTGTACTCAGATTATGTGTTCAACGTTCGGCCGATCCGCCGATTGTATTTTATCCATTTCATCAGAATGCGAATCCTACTGTAAATGACAGTGAGTTGAGTTTGATGGATTCGGCTAGATAACCTGATACTGAAGGTACGGAATTTTCATACATGGAAACGTATTCGATTTTTCCTAGCGTGAGCATAAGTTTGAAATCGCAACGGCCGATGCAGTAGCCTATGCCTAATTTATATGCTACGTTATCGCCTTTGGTGATTACCTGTGGTATTTTGTAACCGCCGATATCAGTTACTTTATCCCTGTAATAGCAGTACCCTACGGAAACCTCTTCGTATAGAAAACTGTCGTTTATTCTTTGCATGAAAGTAAGTGAAGGACCGACGAAGTAGTTGTTTGTATTTCTCGGCATGTCTATATGAGAGAACTTATTTAATTCGACAGAGGTGATGACCTTGTTGCATGTTACGAGTTCGGCCTTAAGTCCCAAGGCGAACGATTCGTTGTTCCGGGTAGGGTATTTGAACTTGAAGTCGAAGCCGATTTTCAGGCCGGAACGTGCTCCCAAAGGATTAGTTACTTCCGGATCCAGCTGGCCGATTTTTACATCATACCCGGCGTATATATCGAAGAAGACTTTTTGTTCTATTATTTTAGGTTTGGCGTGGTGGTTAGGAGTGTAAGTTACGAGTTGTTGCCCTGTCGCCGGCATGGCAACCAGCATAATTCCGACCAGTGTACAATAAAAATGTTTCATCAGATAGCAGTTTAGTAGTTAATAATAGTATTTATAGATATAAAAGTACGAAAAATATAGTGAACACAGATTGTTGATGACGTTTTTTTGTCTCTATTTTTGATAGTTATGGTTGAATATTGGTATGTTATTTGCGCTGTAAATATATAATTGCTTTCTTTGAAGGAGCTTACAATCAACTAAATATACTATTATGAACGAAACCAATGTACAACCCGGAAGTTTTCGAGCCGATAATAAGTTCCGCATCACTGTATCGGAGCAGGGGCCCGTATTGGTGTATGGTCGGCCGCCGCTGGCGTTGCAATACATAGTCACGAACGATGAGGGGGCGAGTTGGGATTTTGTCGAAGGCGAGAGTCTGTCTAATGACGAACAGCCGATGGCATTGTGCCGCTGCGGTCATTCGGCCAACAAGCCGTTCTGCGACGGGTCTCATAAAACGGCTCAATGGGATCCGCGGCTGAAACCGGCCGGGGACAAACTGCTGGACGGTGCAAGACATTTCGAAGGTCCGACGCTGACGCTTACTGACAATAAACGTTTCTGTGCATTTGCCAGATTTTGCGATGCTAAAGGACGCGTGTGGAATCTTGTGCGTGAATCGGATAATTATCGTGAGCGTGAGTTGACGATAAGGGAAGCAGATATGTGTCCCGGCGGGCGCCTGAGTGCATGGGATAACGAAACGAAGCAACCGTTCGAGCCTAAATACGAGCCTTCGCTCGGATTGATTCAGGATCCGGCGTTAGGCGTGAGCGGCGGACTTTGGGTCAGAGGCGGAATTCCGATAAGTCGTGAAGACGGATCGGAATATGAAGTTAGAAACAGAGTGGTACTTTGCCGTTGCGGTCATTCGGCCAATAAGCCGTTTTGCGACGGATCGCATGCTTCAGTCAAGTTTCGCGACGGACTTTCTATGGTCCCGCCCGAAAAATAACAGTCGTGTAACGCAATTACAAAACAGCCGCACGTTTACTACGTGCGGCTGTTTTATTTGAGTAGTGATCCATTCAATTCGGTCTGTAAATGCATGGGAAACGATATTATGGTTTCACTTAATGACGGGTACCCCGTATCCGATAGAAAGTGCGGGATTCTGCGACAGACTGTTTAATAGAAAATCGTCGGTGGCGGTAGGGATTATTTATAAAAGAGCACGGAGGTAAAGCGAAATACCGTACCTCCGTGTCTCATATATGTTATTGACAGATGCGTTATTTGTTCATGGTGACGAGCAGTTCTTCGTTGTTCTGCGTGTGTTCCATGTGTTTTATCATCTCTTCCATTGCTTCGACGGAGGTCATGTCGGCAAGGTAACGTCTGAGTATCCATGTTTTCTGCAAGACGTCCTTGTTCAGAAGGAGATCCTCGCGGCGTGTTCCGGATGCTACGACATCTACGGCCGGGTAAATGCGTTTGTTGGCGAGTTTACGGTCGAGTTGCAACTCCATATTACCCGTTCCCTTGAACTCTTCGAATATGACTTCGTCCATTTTGGAGCCCGTGTCTATAAGTGCCGTGGCTATGATCGTAAGCGATCCGCGTTCTTCGGTATTGCGCGCCGCGCCGAAGAACCTTTTAGGTTTGTGGAGCGCATTGGCGTCGACACCTCCCGATAGCACTTTGCCTGATGCTGGTTGTACCGTATTGTAAGCCCTTGCCAGACGGGTTATCGAATCGAGGAATATGACGACGTCGTGTCCGCATTCGACCATGCGTTTGGCCTTGTCGAGTACCATTTCGGCGACCTTGACGTGGCGGGAGGCCTGTTCGTCGAACGTGGAGGCCACGACTTCGGCCTTTACGTTACGAGCCATTTCGGTAACTTCTTCCGGACGTTCGTCTATGAGAAGCACGATCATATAGACTTCTGGGTGGTTGTCTGCTATCGCGTTTGCGATACTTTGCAATAGTACAGTTTTACCGGTTTTGGGTTGCGCTACGATTAGTCCCCTCTGACCTTTGCCTATAGGTGCGAACAGATCTACCGTCCGGGTGGAGAGGTTGTTGTGGCCGTTGCCGGTAAGGTTGAACTTTTTGTTCGGGAAAAGTGGAGTCATATACTCGAACTGCATTCTGTCGCGAATGAACTCCGGATTCAGTCCGTTGATCTCTATGGCTTTTACGAGCGGAAAGTATTTTTCGCCTTCCTTCGGGGGGCGTATTATTCCCCTTACGGTGTCACCCGGTTTCAGACCGAACGTTTTTATCTGCGAGGACGCTACATATATGTCGTCGGGAGAGTTGAGATAATTGTAGTCCGGCGAACGGAGGAATCCGTATCCGTCGGGCATTATTTCGAGGACGCCTTCGCCTTCGACGAATCCTATTGTCGCGTCTTCCGGAGTTGGGGTGTAACGGTCGGCAGGCCGCTGTTCGTTGTTCTGCGAATATTGCTGGCGATGCTGACGGGCATTGTTCTGGTAAGCCGTCGTTCTTGCTCTTTGTGGACGTTCCTGTACGGCGGAAGGTTGTTGTACAGGTTGTGAGGGTTGCTGTATTTCTTCCGTAGGCTGCTGTTCCTGCACCGGTTGCGGAGTTTCTTGTTTAGGTGGCTGTGCAGGTTGTGCCGCCTGTATTTTGCGTGGTCTCCCACGACGCGGTTTTTCCTGTACTGTAACGGTCTGTTCCGAAACGTTTTCGGTGGTCTGAACCTGTTGTGCCTCGGACTGCATGGGCGCTTCGTTTCCGTTTTCATGCGGTGCCGTGATTGCACGGATAAGTTCCTCCTTTTTCATTTGGGTAGTGTTCTTTATACCCAATGCCTTGGCTATCTCACGCAATTGCACGAGGTTCTTGCCTTGTAATGCATCGAAATCTTGCATGTATGTTTTTTTGTACGTGACAATGATTGTTTTGTCCGTGAGTTAGGACGCTGCGAATGAATAACTATACCACAAATATAGCGGTTTTTTCGTAAAAAGATATCCTCTATGCTATAAATTATAAGATATTTCGTTTTTAAGATGTAACGGTTACGCAGGTTCAGTCCGTTGTAGCGGTTTGCAGAGCATTATACGGTAATGGTAGTGGAGTCGTGCCGTCATATTTTTGTCGGCCGATTAACCGGTATAAGGCATTATTTTGTGTCGTACTTTGTCAGAGTTCAACAACAAATAAAACCGTGTTTCCCGTATTTGCGAACTATCCGATAGGGACAGTTTTTTTCTATAAACCAATCTATGATTGTTTTAAAACATTCTTGTACTTGTTTGAAATCAGCATTCACTATTTCCGTGTACTCTTTCGTGAATTCACTTATTGCATCTGGCAGCTGTTTCATTGATACTTTTATCCGTTTTGATAGTGTAAAAGCGTCATCATTGCCGACTATTGCGGAAACGGAACAGGAATACTCTGGATTCTCATGGTTTATGTGTTCTATTGTCGCTACCAGACACATATCTGTATCGAAGCCGACATAAAGATCTTCGACTACAGGTTGATCTTCATCGGAACTCATGATATGATAAAATGTCCAAAGATTCTGTAACATAATCATTTCTTTTTTAGATAGCCTCGTATCTATTTCGTCGATTTACAGATGGATATACCTACTTTTATTCCAGTCGAGTAGCAGTGCGGCGTATAAGATGCCGAGGTTAATAAGACGTCGGTTTTGTGCGCGGCATGTTCCCATATGCATCGTCTTGCCGCGCGCGGTCTATATGCCTGTAATCTTTTTTATATCGTTCAGAATGTTGAGTGCCTGTATAGGGGTGAGCGAATCTATGTCGAGTCCACGTATCTGATCGCGTATCTGGATGAGTACGGGGTCTTCCAGTTGGAACATGCTCAGCTGTATTCCTGCCAGAGGATCGGTATCGGCAGTCTTGCGTATTTTGGCCGTACTTTTACGCCCTCCGCGAACGGACGGTATGTCGTTGCCGTCGCTTTGAGTCGCCATGTCTGCGATATTTTCGGGGCGGGCGGCCGATCCGGCTGCTTCGAGCGAATGCAGTATCGCTTCGGCGCGTTCGACTACCTTTGCCGGCATACCGGCCATTTTGGCTACGTGTATACCGAACGAGTGTTCCGTACCTCCACGGACGAGTTTCCGCAGGAACAGTATGGTCCTGTTTACCTCCTTGACCGCCACGTTGTAGTTTTTGACCCTCGGCAACATATCCTCCAGATCGTTTAGCTCATGGTAATGGGTGGCGAACATCGTCTTGGCGCGGGCGGTAGGGTGGTTGTGTATGTATTCTACCATAGCCCATGCTATTGACATGCCGTCGTAGGTACTCGTACCGCGGCCTATCTCGTCGAGAAGTATCAGACTGCGGTCGGACAGGTTGTTCATTATGGCGGCAGATTCGAGCATCTCGACCATGAAGGTACTTTCGCCCTGCGATATGTTGTCGCTCGCACCTACGCGGGTGAATATCTTGTCCACTATGCCTATGTGTGCCGATGCTGCCGGCACGAACGATCCTATCTGAGCCATGAGGACTATCAGCGCCGTCTGGCGTAGCAACGCCGATTTACCGGCCATGTTGGGACCGGTTATCATCATGATCTGTTGCGAACTGTCGTCGAGGTATACATCGTTGGGAATATATTGCTGTCCTACCTCCATGAGGGTTTCGATTACGGGATGGCGCCCCTCGCGAATGTCTATCACCTTGTCGTCGGAGAGTTCCGGCCGGCAATATTTGCGTTCTGCTGCCATTACCGCGAATGAAAGCAGACAGTCGATATGGGCTATGACGGCACTGTCGTGCTGGAAAGCGGAGATGTGGCTGCCGAGATATTCCAAGAGTTGGAGGTAAATTCGTTGCTCTATGGCGAGCATCTTCTCCTCGGCACCGAGAATCTTCTCCTCGTATTCCTTAAGTTCCTGCGTAATGTATCGTTCTGCGGCTGCGAGCGTCTGACGTCTTATCCACCTGTCCGGCACTTTGTCCCGATGGGTGTTGCGCACCTCTATGTAGTAGCCGAACACGTTGTTGTAGCTGACCTTTAGCGACGGAATGCCCGTCGCCTCGCTCTCGCGGCGCTGTATGTCGGCTATCACGTCCTTGCCGTGGTTGGCTATGCGTCTGAGGTCGTCGAGTTCGAGATCGACGCCGTCGGCTATGATGCCGCCTTTCTGTATCTGGTTGTTCTGCGGATCGGGATATATGTCGCGCTCTATTCGCAGGCGTTGCTCTTCGCATTCGTCGAGTTTTTCGGCCAGCTCGCAGAGTATCGGGTCGCCGGTACCGGTGAGTGCTGACTTCAGTTCGGCTACGGCTGCAAGCGATAGTTTGAGCTGTACCGTTTCGCGCGGCGTTATCCGCTGTGCCGCTATACGTGCCGAGAGCCTTTCCAGATCGGCTATGCGGTCGAGTATGTCGCGCAGACGTTCGGTCAGGTCGGCATCGTTGCGGAAACGTTCCACGGCATCGAGCCGTTTGTCGAGTTTCTCCTTATCCTTGATAGGCAACGCTATCCATTGTTTGAGCAGACGGCCTCCCATGGGGGTGGCGGTACGGTCTATCACATCGGCGAATCCGCACTTTTCGCGAAGCGAATTGGATGAGAACAATTCGAGGTTGCGTATCGTAAAACGGTCGATCCATACGTAGCGGTCTTCGTCTATGCGCGAGATGCCTGTGATGTGGCTGACGTGTTTGTGTTCGGTGTAGTCCAGATAGTAGAGTATGGCGCCTGCGGCAGATATGCCGCTCGTCATGCTCTCTATGCCGAACCCTTTGAGGGAAGTAGTTACGAACTGTTTGCAGAGCTTTTCACGGTTGGTCTCCTCGGCGAATACCCATTCGTCCAATTTATACGAATACAGGCGAGTGCCGAACGCCTGGTGGAAACGTTCGTCCCATCCCCGCTGGTATATGACTTCTTTGGGTGCGAGGTTGGACAGCAGTTTGTCCACATAGGAATCCTTTCCTTCGGCAACGTAAAATTCACCTGTGGATAGGTCCAGAAAAGCGACGCCCGTATTCTTTTTGCCGAAATATACCGATGCGAGAAACGTATTTTCCTTGGATGCGAGAACATTGTCGTTCATCACTACGCCGGGAGTCACGAGTTCTATCACTCCGCGCTTTACTATGCCTTTTACGAGTTTGGGATCTTCGAGCTGTTCGCAGACTGCTACACGTTCTCCCGCCCTGACGAGTTTTGGCAGATATGTGTCGAGGGCATGGTACGGAAATCCGGCCAGTTCCACGTAACTGGCGGCGCCGTTGGCGCGTCTTGTCAGCGTGATGCCGAGAATACGGCTGGCGCGTATCGCGTCTTCGCCGAAAGTTTCATAAAAGTCGCCTACGCGGAATAAAAGTATCGCATCGCCGTGAATCGCCTTGATAGAGTAATATTGCTTCATCAACGGCGTTTCCACGTATTTCTTTTCTATGTTTTCCGGGCAGCTTTTCGCCATATGTTTCTATTAGTTACTCCTGCAAAGTTACAAATTTCTTTGACCGTTGATGCTTGTATCCGGAGCCTTGGCGCACCATTTTTCCTTATTTGGCATGACGGCAGTTCTTTGTTCCGGCTTGAAATGCAATAAAATGACCGACTGGTGCCGCATTTGTGTCTGCATCGTACGTGTTGCTACGGACGAGACACTGCGATCGTTGGCTTTGATGCAGGCGTAAGGGTCGGTGTCGTACTGCTGTTTGAAAAAATTAAATGGCAGCATTACAGCTGCCATTTAATCAGGATTTCGGATACCGCAACGGTCAATAGTATTTGGCGTATAGTTCGCGGTACGATGCTTTCAGAATACTGTCCATGTTCTTTATGCCGACCGAATCTATGTAGCGGTTGGCGTTATCCAATTCGCGCATCATCAGACGGTAATACGGTGCCGGGATACCGAGAGTCTGAAAGTCTGCTTCGGATAGCGGAAATACCAGATGATTGTCTTTCACGGTCAAGTTGCGTACTATGGTCTCTTCCAGCAAGGCTACCAGTTTTTTATCTTCTTCGGTACGTAAGCTATCGGGTACGAGATGAACGTATCGGTAATCGTCCGTTTGTACGGTCTCTGTTTCCTGCGGCTTCTTTTCCGGCCGACCTATACAGGATACGGCCATAATCGCCGCAGCAACGACAGCCGTTATTCGTATCGTCGTTTTCATGGACGCATTTAATATTCCTTATTATTTTGCCGTTACGCGGCCTCCGCTGGATTTGGTTATGTTGGTGTTACGCGGTGAGCCGTAGTACCGGATCGTCGCTCCGCTCGATGCGGCGGCAGTTACGGATTCCGTAGCGTATACCGATACTGTGGCGCCGCTGGTCGCAGTCGCCTCCACGTTTCTGCCTGCAAGTCTGCCGAGGTTGACCGATGAGCCGCTGGTCGATGCGACGGTATACGTGTCGCATTGTCCCCTCAGACGTACCTCCGCTCCGCTAGTTGTCAATACGTTGCAGTTTCCGTAGTTTATTTCGCCCCTTACCGAACTTGCACTCGTTGCGGCTATGGTGATGTTTCGGCCGGAGAATGGGGTTTCGAATGAAATGGTACTGCCTGATGTGGTTCTTATCTCTTCGAGTTCGCTGCAATATACCTTGACGGTAGTCGAGCCGTTGTTTTTGATGTTGACGTCGTCGTCATAATACAGCATCAGCGTATTGTCATTGACCTCCGTAATAAGATACGGGGCTATGTTCTTGTCAGCCTCGATTTCGACACCGCATTTGTCGGATACATATACGAGTACCCTGATTCCGCAGCACGAAACAATGTTTCGGAAGTGTCCGGTTTTACGGGTTTCGGTGATTGACGTTCCGCACGCCTTTACCGTTTTACGCATGACGGAAGCCGCGTTTGCCGCGGGAATACATATTGCCAGTATCATGGCCAGCGATAATAGTTTTTTCATATCGGTAATGTATTTTGGATTTTTACGATCGCTCTTTTATCGTTATGACGCATGACAAGCCGGAATGTAACAGCCGTCGCGAAAATTTTTGCGTTTGCCCTGAAACGTATGTCCCGTATCGTACAATGAACTGTATCCGCGAGGCTTCATGTCCGGGCGGGGGCACACTTCAGCGTGGATACGGGACTATGTAAGTCGTGTCCGATAGAAACGGAGATTGTCAGTGTTGGGAATCCTCGAAATATTTCCACAATGCGTCGTCCTGCGGTACCGGAGCCGTTATTTCCACAGGTTCTTTGCGAACGGGGTGTATGAACGATAATGAGCGTGAGTGCAGCGATATGCCCCCGCCGGGATTGGAGCGTGCGGCTCCGTATTTCAGGTCGCCTTTTATGGGACAACCGATTTTAGCCAGCTGGCATCTTATCTGGTGGTGTCGGCCGGTGATGAGCTCTATTTCCAGAAGACGATAGTTTTTGCTGCCGCCGAGCAGACGGTAATGCAGCACGGCTTCTTTGGCATCTCCGCGCGGCGAGGAGAATGCGTGCGCCTTGTTCG
Source organism: uncultured Tidjanibacter sp. (assembly GCA_947852905.1). GTDB lineage: Bacteria > Bacteroidota > Bacteroidia > Bacteroidales > Rikenellaceae > Tidjanibacter. The sequence continues at coordinate 301,562 of CANTVF010000001.1, forward strand.
TCTTGCCGTCTCGTGTCATATAGTGGCGCAGGGTGCCTTCCGTTTCAGCCGGGGTTTCCTCCGTCACGGCCCAATATATTTTCCGCACTTTTCTGTCGCGCAACATTTCGTTCAGGCGTACCAGCGCCTTGCTCGTCTTGGCGAACAGAACGACCCCGCTGACGGGACGGTCTATGCGGTGCGCTACGCCGAGAAATACCTCACCCGGCTTTGAATCGCGGATTTTAATGAACGATTTTATGCGGTCTTCGAGTCCCGGCTCGCCGTCGGGATCGCTTTGCACGAGTTCCCCCGCGCGTTTGTTGACGGCTATCAGGTGGTTGTCTTCGTAGAGTATGTCGTTTTCGGAAAATTTTATCGGTCGGTCGGCTGACATGTTATCGTGTGTATTATAATTTGAATGAGAATGGAAGCAGCGAAACGGCATCGTCCACTACGGTCGCGCTGTCATCACCGCTCATTATGATGCGGAAAGTCGCGCCCTGACGCTCGATCGTGTCGAGTATGGTCTGCCTACACAGTCCGCACGGGTAACATTCGCGGTCGCCGGGAGACGATGCTATGGCCATTGCCACGATGAAATCGTGAGGAGCGTCGTTCATGTGTGCGAACAGCAGTGCACGTTCGGCGCACAGGCCTGCCGGGAAAACCGGGCTTTCCTGATTGGAGGCTGATATGATTCGACCGCTGCGCAACAGTGCCGCCGCACCAACCCTGTACTCGGAATATGGCGCAAACGATGTTTCGCATGCTTCTCTGGCGCGCAGTACGAGCTGCATATCTTCCGGCGGCAATTCCGTCAACGGCGCATATGTTCGGTAAGGTATTACAAGTCGGTTATCCATATGAGAGCGGTGTATTTTGCACCCGTCGCATCAAAGATACGAATAAGCCGGGAGCAAAAGCAAATTTATTCGTATTTTGCCTCGGCGAAGTATCTAAGACGAAGTCAAAGGTACGAAATATCACGGATTTTAGCGCCGCATTCAACTATCTTTTGTCTGTCGGATTTACTGTTTGGAATCCGGCGTGGAAATTCGTGTCAGTACAGCGGTCGACTTTATAAAGAGACTGTCCGACCGATGAAGGTCGGACAGTACGTTATTTTCGGAATATGTGGGTAATGTCGGTAAGCGTATGTCCGGATACCTTATAGAAACGTTGATTGGTAGCGGGACTGCGCAGGCCTCCGAATTTCTCTATGTACGGACCTAATTTTATGTAGTCGAATGTCTCGATCTCGAACTCGTCCGGAAGTGTCGCATTCCCGGAATACCATGCCGTGAGTAACCTGCCTTCGGAGAGACGTTTTACCATCGCGGCGAGTTCGGAGACCATTTTGGGATCGCCGTCGCCGCCCATGAAGCATATGCATGTGACGGAATCGCCGTATTTGTCGAGCAACCATTCGAGTAGTCCGTCATCGAGCGGTTCGCCCGATTCGTCGCGTAAGTGCGGACTATGGCAGCCGGGGCAGCGGTTAGGACAGCCGGAAATGTTCAGGGCGAGGGTAGTCTCTCCGGGAACTTCCTGAAATACTATGTCATAACTGGCCAGACGTAGCATAGTAACGTTTAGCGGCCTCCTTCTGCCGCGCTTGCGAGAAGTTGCTGACGCGTTTCATGTATCCTATGATACGTGTCAGATAATCGAGATTGCGACTGCCGCATTCGGGACAAATTTTCAGGTTGCGTTTGTCTATATGTCCGCAATCGTTGCAAACCGTATTGGGTATGTTGAACGTGAAGTAATTGCATCCTTCGCGTGCCGCTACCTGCAGCAGGTGGGCATATTGTTCTTTGGACAGATGTTCGCTCAAGTTCATGTGAAGTGCCGAGCCGCCGGTCAGATGTTCGATGTATTTCCTGCCGTGCAGGCGGAACTTGTCCAAAATATTCGTTTTCTCATCCTCGACGATATAGAAATAGCTGTTGTAGCAATCCCTGTTTACCTTGTATCCGTCGCGTTTGTCCCATTTGGCATGTTTGACACCGACGTTTTCCGCAGGAATCATTTCGCAGTTGAACATCACTTCCTCGGAACGGTATTTTTTGTTGTAACGTTCTATGGTGCCGAGTATCTGTTGCGTGAATTCGGCATATCGCGGATTGTCCGATATCTCGATGCCGAGAAATTCGGCTGCTTCGACGAGACCGTTTACGCCTATGGTCAGATATTGACGCGACATGTTGATGTAGCCGGCATCGAACAGCGGCAGCATACCTTTCGACTGCATGTACTTTAGATTTTCGTTATATGCGAGCTGTACCTTGTGTACCGTGTCGACGATCTCTTCGAGGAAGAACTGGTATGCCATTCCCTTGTTCACGGCATACTGGATACACCTGTTGAGATTTATGGTGAGTACGCTTTTGGAGCCGGTGGATACTCCTCCCGCGCCGAGGGTATAACTGAAGCCGTTGTCGGTTATTTCGTTGCGCAACCGGCAGCAACTACTCAGCGAGTCGGCGTTGTCGCTTATGTAGGTGAAGAAAGAATGTCCTTCGGCGTACATTTCGGCCGTGAAGTCGCCGTATTCGGCGTCTTTGGGTTTCCCGTCTTCGATGAGAAGCGCCATGGTTTCTACCGGGAAAGTGAGTACCGTGCGGGTACGTTCGGCATTGAACCATTTCATGAAACGTTTCTGTAGCCAGCTTAGCGATTCCCAGTCGGGGCGGCTGCCGTCGGGAAATACGAAATTCTCGAACAGGCTTTCGAAATAGTAGCGATCGTAGTATGAGATGTTCCAGAATACGGCCTGGAAGTTTCGTGCGCCGGTAGGCTGGTTTATGGAATACACTATCTGTTCGAAATAGTCGGTGATGACCTTGTCGAGTGTGCGTCGTTTCAGCGACAGGTCGACAACGCGGTCGGCATGGAGGTAATAGTCGCGGCCGTATTCCTGTCCTATGAAATAGTTCATGTACATAAGGAATTCGGGCGTAGCGCAAGCTCCGCTCAGCATGCTCGATACCATGAATACCATGTTTATGAAACCTCCGCAGAACGATTTCAGGTTTGTCGGCGCCTTGGAGTTCCCGCCTATAGACGTGGTGCCTCCTATGAGCCACGGATACATGGTGATGCTCGCGCAATAGTTCGCAAGGCTCGTTTCGTCGTTTTTGTATATGAAGTGGTTGTTCAGGAGATCGAGGTATCTGTCGGCCATTTCCTTTCCGTACATCTCTTTCAGACGGTCGGTCAGCATTCTGCGATTGAGGCGTATGAAGTTGGACTTGGGGAGTTCGCCTATCAGGGTTGCCATGTTTTTGTTTTCGACATTGGCATTGGCGTCGAACTTGCTGCCGGTGGCGGCATTGGAGGCGTCGCAGTAGTCCATGAGGAACTTGAGTTTGTCCCTCACTTCACGGTCTTCGGTGTGGCGTTGACGGTAAAGCATATAGGCTTTGGCTACGGTATAGTAACGTTCGGCCATAAGCGCTATTTCCACTTGATTCTGAATGTCTTCGACAGTGGTTTCATTCGTTATGCTCACACGGCTGAGAATGTTGGTAATTACGTCTTGCGTTGCGAAACTGCCTACCGAAAGGAAAGCCTTGGCGATGGCGCTCCGTATTTTCTCTATCGAGAACGGTTCACGGCTGCCGTCCCGTTTGATGATAAAAGTTTCCATAATATCTCCTTGAATTACATTGTTTTCGTTCGGTGCAGGGAGCCGGAGACCTTTGTCGTGAGTACGGTTTGTCGGGATAATACGGAGCGCCTGAGGCGCATTTGCGAAAACCAGACCTGCCGCCTTTCACCCGAAAGCTCCGGATCGTGTACGATATGGCAGGTCTTCTGGCTTGTTCCGCGGTCCGGTGCGCCTTCCCGGTCGGGAAAGACCAGTGGCAAGCAGAGGCACGAACCGTTTGTGCGGGCATACATGAGAATATGCCGTCAGGAATTTACAGCTACGGGGATAGCTCCTGATTCTAACAGGATTCCCTTTTAATCCCGCCGCGCTTGCATTTGCGGCAGGGAACCTATATCGAAAACAAATATAAGGCGCAGGAGAAATATATGAACCCGGATAGCGGGAAAAGTTATCAACATATTATTATATGTCTGATAGTCAGAACAGTCGCTTCCTGTTGTGTTAGCGCATGGCTATTCTTTGGCGTAGAAAGTAGGTTCCGTCTCTTTTATAGCCTTGAGCATGTGGCGTTTGCCGAGTGCGCCGGGCAGTCTTAATACTTTGAATCCTGCCGCCCGCAACGCCTGTTTGACAGTTCCTTTGGCGCTGTATGTCACGAGTATGCCGCCGGGAGACAATGCACTGTAAAGCCGGGCGAACATCTCGGGACTCCACATTTCCGGTTGCGTATCCGGTGCGAAGGCATCGAAGTAGATGATATCATAGTTCTTGTGTTCCCATTCATTGCCCGGCAGGGTAGCGTCGGTATAGTATTTGGTCAGTGAAAAGCTGTCTGTAATAGCGGCCTTGGTATTCCAAGGTGCATTGTGAAGTGCGGCAAATAGCGGATCGGTAGTATAGTCCAGTCGGTCGGCAACGTTGCTTGCGACGGGATACAGTTCGAGAGCCGTATAGTCTATTCCCATATTTCGGCCGCGGGCGTACTCCAGCGTTACCCATGCATTCAGGCCGCTGCCGAACCCTATTTCGAGTATCCGTACTGTGTCGCGGTCTAAGGCGGCGAGACCGTTGGCTATGAAGACATGGCGGGCTTCGCCTACGGCGCCGCGTAACGAATGGTATGTTTCGCCGAAAAAAGGATGACGGAGCGTTGCCGATCCGTCATCCGTCAGTTCCAAAGAGGGTGTTGTCTCTTCCATGTCCGATGTGTTTTACGGGCGTAACTTAGCCCGTCGTTCAGCCGAATTTATTCCAGAACGAACCTTACGTTAACCGAGTGTTCGAGTTTCAGGTTCTGGAACTGGAGACTGGTGTCCTCGACGGCGCTTTCGGCCATAACAGCCATTTTCGCACGCGCCACCGGAGCCGCATTGTCATAGTATATGGTACCTCCGCCGGAGTAGTTGTTATCCATGATGACGAATGCCTTGCCTACCGACTGTCCTATGGCCTCGGCCAGAGTGCGGGCGGTTTCCTGTGCGTTACGCATGGCCTCTACGCGAAGTTCCATCTTGATTTTGTCGAGATCGTTGCGGGTTACCTTGACGAGTCCCATTTGCGAAATGTCTATATTGCCGAGCGACTTGAACACTTTAGCCAGAGTATCGGCATCACCGAGCTTGAGTATATAGCTTTTCTGAGTTTCAACGCGGTCGCGACGGAAAACGTAGCTGCGCATATCGCCGGACATGTCTCCGACCTGCAGGTCTTTGTCCACGTCTATGCCGAGCTTTTTAAGTTCCGCTATCATTTTGCGTTCCTGTTCGGCAATGGTTATCTTTCCCTTGCTGTCGGATTCGTCTATCACTATCTTGACGTAAATTTCGTTTGGGACTATTTCCCTTTCGGCATTACCGGTAACGACTATGTAACTCGGATAGCTTTCGGTCTGTTGTGCCATTGCTGCGGTCGAGAGTGCTATAAGCCCTGCGGCCAGTAAAATGATTTTTTTCATATCGAAATCTTTTTAGAAGTTGAACTTTACCATTTAGATTACAAAATGACCGATATTCCATAAAAGCGTTGCGAAAAAATTGTTCTCCCCGTATCCGCATATTATAGAACATGGCGTTGTGCTGTGTACGGCAATCTTCGTGCCGCCATATCCGAGTATAGAGGTAAAGTCCTGTGCCAGGCGAGTGTCGGCGTTACTATACGGGAATGATCATGTAGAACCGTTTCCCGTCATGCGGCTATTTACCGAAAATCCTTTGCCATATGCTGCGGTGCGGTTTGCCTGAATCGAGTAACTTGCGTGTGGTCTTGCATGTCACTTTCCCGTTGTCGGGCAGTGTAACGTCTCCATCGGAAGTCATGAAATGCGGATCGAGAAATTCGGTCTGATGTTCCATATTGGGATATGCCAGCTTATTGCGGTTGGTGACGTAACGGTATACGCCGATGCGCGTTCCGGCGCTACCGTCGCGGAAAATGCCGGCCAGTGCCATAGGAGTGTCGGCATAAACCCGGTCACCCTCGGCTACCATTATGGAACCTGTCTTGAGACAACTGTAACGAGCCATGGTACCGTCGGCATGTTCTACTACGATCGAGTTGCCCTCGTCCATACCTGCATATTCGGACGTGTTTCCTTGCCGTGCCGCGTCTTCGACCGCAATAACTGTTCCGCTGCGCATGGCGAATACGGCGTCATTGCGCTCCATGCCGAGTCTCCACATCTTGAAACCTGATACGTTGTCGCGCATCATGTTCATCTGTGCAGGCGTGAGCGCTGTGACTGTGGTCGTGCGTCCGGCGGCTATTGGCAATCTGTATACTGTATTTTCCGGTACGGCATCGAGTTCGCCCTGCAACCATTTGTAGGAGTAATTCGCCGTTACCGGTATGTCGGCATCGACAGGTTGCAGTTCGAGAACGATACCGCTTTTGTCCGTAGTTACGATTATCGGATAGCCTGATTCGAGACGAGTGTCTGCGGTATTTTCCGCATTGTCGATGTAGAGCCATATCGTAAAAGTCCCGTAACCGGAAATATCCGCCAGCAACTGTAGCGAATTGTCTACGGCGATATCGGAGACTATGCGGACTCCGCTTTGCGCGTTTACGGCCGCTGCGGTCAGAACTGCCGTAAGGGTAAGAATGATTTTTCTCATGGCGGGAAGTTTTTTAGGTGGTTGTTGCGGTTAATCTCTTCTTCGTTCCAGTTTCACCACGTTTTCGACATGGTGCGTGTGTGGAAACATGTCTACCGGCTGCACGGCAGTCACTTCGTAGGCTGGGGACAGTATCGCGAGGTCGCGGGCCTGCGTCGCCGGATTGCAGCTTACGTATACTATGCGTTCCGGAGCTGCCCGGAGTATGGTGCCGAGTACGTCCTCGTGTACGCCGGCTCTGGGCGGATCGAGAATTATGACGTCGGGGCGCGAATGGGCGGCGATGAAACCGTCGTCGAGAACGTCCTTCATGTCGCCTGCAAAGAAAGACGTGTTTGTTATGCCGTTGATTTCGGAGTTATGGCGTGCGTCCTCTATAGCTTCCGGAACATATTCTACGCCTACAACCTTGCGACAGTTGCGGGCTACGAAATTGGCTATGGTACCCGTACCGGTATAGAGGTCGTACAGGACTTCCGTGCCGGTCAACGCCGCGAAATCGCGTGCCACCTTGTACAGTTCATAAGCCTGCTGCGAATTGGTCTGATAGAACGATTTTGGGCCTATCTTGAATTTCAGCCCCTCCATCTCTTCGAAGATGTGGTCGCGGCCGCTCCACAGTCGGGCGTCTATGTCTGAGGTGGAGTCGTTGAGTTTGGCGTTTATCATGTACATGAGAGAGGTTATCTGCGGGAACTCGTCTCTCAGGTAATTCATTAGTCCGGCTATTTTGTCGCGTTCGTCCGCAGCGAATACCACGATGACCATTATTTCGCCAGTTGATGCCGTCCGTATCACGATGTTGCGCATCAGTCCGCTGTGGTTGCGTATATCATAGAACGGATAATCGTGTTCTTCGCAGAAACGTTTCGTGCGCATGCGTATCTCGTTCGACGGATCGGCCTGCAACCAGCATTTACGCACGTCCAGCACCTTGTCGAATTTGCCGGGAATGTGGAAGCCGAGCGCACCGCCGGCCTCTATCTCCCCACCGGCAGCGATCTCTTCGTATGTTACCCAGCGTTTCGGGGCGAAAGTGAATTCGAGCTTGTTGCGGTAAAACCGTGTGTGTGCGGAGCCGAGGATTGGCGATATTTCCGGAAGGGCTATTTTGCCTATTCTCGAAAGCTGGTCGAATACCTGTTCCTGCTTGAATCTGAGCTGTTCGGCATAAGGCAGATTCTGCCACTTGCATCCGCCGCATATGCCGAAATGTTCGCAGAAAGCCTCTTCTCGGACAGGCGATTTTCTGACGTATCTTACCACTGTACCTTCCATGAAACGCCGGCGGTGGTTGCGTATCTGTACGTCCACTACATCGCCGGGAACGGTCATCGGTACGAAAACGACGATGTCGTTGTATTTACCCATGGCTTTGCCTTCGGCAGCCAAAGTAGTTATTTCCAGACCTTCTATCAGCGGAAGGTCTCTTTTTTTTCTTGCCACTCGATTGTTTTTTGATGATTCCGGGACCATGTCCCGCATTGCGATCTTCAGCGCAAATTTATTAAAAAATACCGGTTTGCACATTAATAGTCTGTCGCCTGCGTACAGTTTATTTTTACCGGCAAGGAAAATGTCTATCTTTGTATGCCGTCCGTTCGCCCCGAAAGATGCGGACGCGGTGAAATATTGAGAAACAGTTCAGGTATGAATATAGCTAAATTGACATTCAATCCGTTTCAGGAGAATACCTATGTCCTTTGGGACGACAGCGGCGAGGCCGTTGTAATAGATGCCGGCAATTATACGGAAAAGGAAACAGAGGCTTTGCGGAAATTCGTGGAGGAGAAGGGTCTGAAACCCGTCATGGCTGTGAATACCCACGGCCATGTCGATCATATGCTGGGCGTGGCCAGCATCAAGGATATATACGGTATTCCGTTCGCTCTGCATCCGGAAGACCGATTTCTGGTGGATTCGGCTGCAGTGCACGGTGCCATGTACGGGTTCAAGGTGGAGCGTGTGCCGACAGTGGATATAGAGCTTGCCGACGGTGGCGAAGTCGTTTTCGGCAATACGAAATTGCAGGTCATACATACTCCCGGCCATACTCCCGGTCACGTTTGCCTTTACGAACCGCAGGAAAAGATACTGTTCAGCGGCGATACCATTTTTCGCGAGAGCATAGGCCGCACCGACCTGCCGGGCGGAAACTACGGTTGGATCATGCGCAGCATCATAGACCGTCTGCTGCCGCTGGGCGAGGAGGTGGCCATGTATCCCGGACACGGTCAGTCGAGTACGCTGGGACACGAGATGCTGTACAATCCTTTCATCACGGAAGTCATGGAAGGAGACGTGAGACCGGAGTGACATAGTTTCTATAATCTGTTAGGATAATATGCGCATAGACATACTTACCGTAGTGCCGGAATTGCTCGCATCGCCTTTGAACGAGTCGATACTTAAACGCGCGCAGGCTGCCGGGCTGGTGGATATAGTGATTCATAACATAAGGGACTGGACGACCGACAAGCATCGTCATGTAGACGATTATCCTTTCGGCGGCGAGGCCGGTATGGTCATGAAGCCGGAGCCTGTATACAGGCTGATAAGTCATTTGCAGTCCGAGAGACATTACGATGAGGTGATATTCACGACCCCGGACGGCGTGCAGTACGATCAGGGCGAAGCCAACCGTCTTTCCACGCTCGAAAACATCATCATACTTTGCGGCCATTACAAGGGGTTGGATTATCGCATACGCGAACATATGATAACTCGCGAAATATCCATAGGCGACTATGTACTGACCGGCGGCGAACTGGCTGCCGCTGTGATAGCCGACAGCGTAGTGCGGTTGTTGCCGGGAGCGATAGGCGACGAGGAGTCGGCTCTTACGGATTCCTTTCAGGACGGGTTGCTCGCTCCGCCGGTGTATACCCGTCCGGCCGAATTCAACGGTTGGCGCGTCCCTGAGGTGCTGTTGTCTGGACACGATGCCAATATAGAACGCTGGAAGGAAGAACAGGCGTTGGAGCGTACCCGCAGGCTGAGACCTGATTTGTTGGATGAATGAAGTGCCGGCGCGTGTAGCGCAAGTATTGATTGAGATATGAAATATTATTTGATTGCAGGCGAGGCATCAGGCGACCTTCACGGATCGAATTTGATGAAAGGCTTGCTTAAGAGCGATCCGGATGCGAGATTCCGTTTCTGGGGCGGCGATAAAATGGCTGCCGTTGGCGGAAAGGATGCATTGGCCAAGCATTACAAGGATGCGTCTTTTTTCGGTTTTGTCGAGATAGTCAAGAATCTGCGGACGGTACTCTCGCAGATAGACGAATGTAAGCGGGATGTCGAGGCCTATGCTCCAGATGTGCTGATATTGATAGATTACCCCGGATTCAATTTCCGCATGGCCGAATTCGCCCATAAACGCGGTATACGGGTATTCTATTACATATCCCCGAAAGTGTGGGCATGGAAGGAGAGACGCGTGGAACTCATCCGGAAATACGTAGACCAGTTGTTCATAATATTCCCGTTCGAGGTGGAATATTTTGCCGACAAGGGAATCCGTGCAATATACGAGGGCAACCCGCTCGTGGACGCCATTCGGGAAAGATTCGACTCGATGCCCTCGCGCGAGGAGTTTTTCAGCGAGGCCGGATTGGACGGACGTCCTAAGGTGGCCTTGCTCGCAGGTAGCCGTACCAGCGAGATACGCAACAATTTACCGTTCATGGTTGAACTGTCGAAACGCTTCGCCGAATATCAGTTCGTCTTGGCGGGGGTGTCGTGGATAGACAAGTCGGTGTACGACGGGTTGCTCGCAGGCAGCGACATAAAATACGTTTGCGACCGTACATATGAAATCGTGCGTTATGCCGAAATCGCCGTAGTGACTTCCGGAACGGCCACGCTGGAGACGGCGCTGATAGGAACGCCCGAAGTGGTTTGCTACGATATAGATCCGCTGTCGGTGGCCATAGGCCGCCGAATATTGAAGATCCGTTACATATCGCTCGTCAATCTCGTGATGAACAAAGAGGTCGTGAGGGAGCTGATTCACAAGGATATGAATATGGAGACTGCTACAGCGGAACTAAGAGCGATACTTCCCGGCGGCAGCAAGCGCGAGCGTATGTTGGCAGATTATGCCCGGTTGAAAGAGATAATAGGCGGTGCCGGAGCATCGGACAGGGTGGCCGCCCGTATGGTGGACATGCTGACTGACGGGGAAAGCGGTACCGGAAAGTCGGTTTAATGCGTAGCATCGAGGAGCGTTATCGGTCACTAAGTGGTGGATAACGGATAATCGGACACGATGATTCAGAAGGAATATGAAAATAATATGTATAGGACGGAATTACCGGGATCATATTAAGGAATTCGACGGCGGTGAGCCGAATGCCGATCCGGTGTTTTTCATGAAACCGGATACGGCGCTGCTGCGTAACAACGATATTTTCTGGATTCCGCCGTTCAGCGAGGAGGTGCATTACGAGACCGAACTCGTGGTGAAAATATGTCGGACGGGCAAGTGCATAGCCGAGAAATTCGCTCATCGTTATTATGACGAGGTAACGCTCGGAATAGATTTTACGGCACGCGACCTGCAACGCCGTGCGATTACCGCCGGACTGCCGTGGGAACCGGCCAAGGCATTCGATCGTTCGGCTGCGATAGCCCCGCGCTGGCTGCGTCTTTCGGAATCGGGTCTGTCGGTGCAACGTTTGAGATTTTCCATGTCGTTGAACGATGAACTCCGGCAGACGGGCGATACGGGCGACATGATATTTTCGGTCGACCGGATAGTGTCTTATGTGTCGCAGTTCGTAACCTTGCGCATGGGCGATCTCATATATACGGGAACTCCGGCAGGTGTGGGCGCCGTCGCTCCGGGCGACAATATAAAGGCATGGCTCGAAGGCGAGAAGTTGTTGGACTTCGATATAAAGTAAACGCAAACATGCGGTCTGATTCTTTCAGTACGGTTTCAGACGATTGAAATTATGTATATGAAGAGGGTTACGGTATTGTTATGTGCGCTGACATGTGTATGGAGTGCGAATGCGCAGTTTACGCTCACTCCTACCGGATTCGTCAGCGATAATCCTGCGGACGATGACTTTTATCTCATAGAGTGTCCGGGGCAAGGCGCAGAAGATATTTTCCGTGCAGTAGCTTATTTCATGGAGAGCAGCTTCCCGTTTCCGTGGACGCAGTTCAATGCCATAGAGCCGGAATCGTTTACTGTCTTTACCGTGGTGCCTGACGCAGTAGTGGACGGCCGACGTCCGACAGCGGGGAAAGTCTACGATATGGAGTTCCGATGGCGTGTAGATATACGGGACGGCATGATACGGCTGTGGGTGCCCGAAATAGGTTCGCTCAGCCGTGAGAAACGCAATACCGTATCTTTCGATGTCGGCGTCGGGATAGGCACGGAGTCGGTGGAGTTGCCGGTAGTGGGGCGGAGTTTCGTTTTCGTTTCTACGAATTATTTGCCCGGACAGACGCGGCGTTACCGTACCGGTAGTTCGGCTATTTTCAATCGTAAGGGTAAACTGAAGCGGGAGATTCTCAAAGCGTCGCTTGAGGATTACTTCAACTCGATGACCGGTTCCCTCGAAAAATACCTTTCCGGCAGAAACGACGAATGGTAATCTGTCCTCTTGTCGTGTACGTATGATTCGATGCTTTATTTTGTGTCATGACACTACTGAAAGATAAACTCACCGGATACAGACTGTTGCTTGCGAGCCGGTCGCCGCGTCGCCGGGAACTGCTCGAAGGCGCAGGTATAGATTTCTCTTTGGCCGAGAATTTCGATGTGGACGAAAAGTATCCAGCCGGCTTGCCGGTACACGAAGTGCCCGGATTTCTCGCGAGACTAAAATCAGAAGCCTATCCGGTACCGCTTGAAACTAAAGATATTCTACTTACGGCCGATACCGTCGTTTTGTGCGGAGACAAGGTGTTCGGCAAGCCACGCGACCGCGCCGGCGCCGTAGAGATGCTCGGCGAATTGTCGGGACGCAAGCATACCGTAGTGACAGGAGTGGTGCTGAGGTCTGCCGATTTTGTACACGAGTTTTCGGTCGCTACGGACGTGTGGTTCAGACCGCTTTCGCGCGAAGAGACGGAATATTACGTGGACGCATACCGTCCGTATGACAAGGCGGGTGCGTACGGTATTCAGGAGTGGATAGGGTATGTCGGCATAGAGCGGATCGAAGGCTCTTTCTACAATGTTATGGGATTGCCGGTACAGGCGCTTTATGTGGAACTCGACAAATTCGTGGATCGGATGCATGCATAGATGAAGCTGAGATTCAGATAAACCAATATAAAATTAGTTATATGAAAAGATTTCTGATTGTTTTATTCTCATTTTGCTTGTTCGGATATACGGCAGTGGCGGACGAAGGAATGTGGCTGCCGTCGCTTATAGGTACCCAGATCAAGGATATGAAATCCAAAGGGTTCAAGCTCTCTGCCGAGGATATATACAGCGTGAACAAGGCCTCGCTTAAAGATGCCGTAGTGCTGTTCGACGGAGGGTGTTCCGGAGAACTCGTATCGGGCGAAGGGTTGCTTTTGACGAATCACCATTGCGGTTACGACCAGATACAGCGTCACAGTTCATTGGAACACGATTACCTTACGAACGGGTTTTGGGCTATGGATCGTAGCGAAGAGTTGCCGAATCCGGGACTGAAAGTGTCGTTCCTCGTGCGTATGGACGATGTTACTGACCGTGTACTCGACGGAGTGTCGGACGGAATGACACCGGAAGAGCGTAAAGCCAAGATAGACGCCAATATAGATGCACTCAAAAAAGAGATTCTCTCCGGAGTGGAGGGTAAAGGATATATGGTATCCGTGGAGTCCATGTATTACGGTAACCAGTATTTTTCTTTTCTTTATCGTGAATACAGCGACGTCAGGCTGGTGGCCGCACCGCCTTCCTCTATAGGAAAGTTCGGAGGAGATACCGACAACTGGATATGGCCGCGCCATACGGGCGACTTTTCCGTTTTCCGCATATATGCCGACGAAAACAACGATCCTGCCGATTATTCGCCGGACAATGTACCTTATCGTCCGCGCAGGCATTTTACGGTTTCTACCAAAGGCGTCAGGGAAGGGGATTTCACGTTCGTTTACGGGTTTCCCGGATCGACGCGCGAATATGTGACTTCGGATTATGTGGATTATGTCTTGAATTATTCCAATCCGGTGAAGATACGTCTGCGCACGGAACGTCTGGATATTATAAACGAGGCCATGGAGTCCGATCCGGAGTTGCGTATAATGTATTCCTCCAAGGCTGCATATATCGCCAATGCATGGAAAAAGTGGCAAGGGGAAAGTCTCGGTCTGGCACGACTGGGAACTCTCGACAAGAAGCTCGCCTACGAGACGGCTTTCATTGAGTGGGCTGCCGACAAGTCCGAATATGCCGGAGTACTCTCCGCGCTTAGCGAAACCTATGCCGACCGTCTGCCGTATGCTGCGGCCAGCGATCTGTTTATCGAATCGGTGAATGCCGTGGAGTTGTTCGGTATGGCTTATGGCGTCGCGGCAGCGGTTACGAACGGCAGCGATCTTACGGCCGTATATAAAGATTATTCATCGGAGGTAGACAGGCAGATAGCGTATGTTATGTTCGACGAGTATATGACTAATATGCCGTCGGAATTCATACCGAAGGAAGTCTCCGCCATGACGGACTCGCTTGGAAGCATCCGCGCCTATGTCGATTGGATTTTCGACAATTCCGTTTTCGCATCGGCAGACCGTGCGACACGATTGGTCGGCACGACTGCGGCCGAACTGACTGAAACGTTGAAAAAGGATCCTGCAACGTCGCAATGGAACGCTCTCGCTGCCATGTTCACTGAAGTAATATATCCGGTGGTGAGCCGTACCGATGCGGAACTCGCAGCACTGTATCCGGTGTATATGCGCGGGCAGATGGAGTTTGAACCGGACAGAAATTTCTATCCGGACGCCAATCTGACGCTACGCGTTTCATACGGTACAGTGGAGGGCTATCGCGAGGCCGACGCTTTCTGGCTGTTGCCAAATACGACGCTCGAAGGCGTCATGGAAAAAGACAATCCGGAAATATACGACTACGATGTACCGCAACGTCTGCGCGAAATTTATGAGACGAAGGATTACGGCCGTTGGGGAATTAATATAGGTACCCGCAAGGAGCCTTTCTATACGGTTCCGGTGGCATTTATAGCCACCAATCATACGACGGGCGGCAATTCCGGAAGCCCCGTACTCAACGGTCGCGGCGAACTGGTAGGAATTAATTTCGACCGTACTTGGCTAAGTACGATGAGCGATCTGGAATTCGATCCGCAGATGTGCCGCAATATAATAGTAGATATACGGTATGTACTGTTCGTCATCGACAAGGTCGGCGGAGCCGGTTATCTGCTGGACGAAATGACGCTGAAATAGGGCTGTACGTATTTTAATGGCGTCGCAATTCCATGCGACGCCATTTTTATTTGAATAATGTAATGCGGATAAAAAATATCCCCGACCGAGGCCGGGGACTGTACGGTAACCGAAAATTGAAAAACGAAATTTTAGAAATGCGTACTACTTACTACTACATAAGAAACCAAACCACAAACGCACTCCGTAACTAAAGACCAAATCACGCTATTTCAATTGGTACATGCATGAGAAACGGTTACCGAATTCAATAGGTTATTAGGTAAAAATTGACAGTTATTTTTCTTCGTTTATTTGACAAAGATAACGTTTGTTGTTACAAAAAATATTATCAACCCAACGCAACTCATATATTCAAATGATATTTCATGAAAAAATATCGACGATATATTATTGTATTTGTGTTGATTATGTCTTAATATAAATACGCTATTCAATATAATGACGGTCGGTATGTTTTATCCGCGCATTATCAGATAGGCTATATAGCCGGCATACAGTATGAGGAACAATATCCCGTCACCTCGATTGATCTTGCTTCCCTTGAAAGTGTATGCCGATACGAATAATGCGATCCCTGCGCCTATGGGAGCCACGATGTCCCACGGTGTGATGCCCGCCGTCCCGATAGGACGTACTACTGATGAGACGCCGAGTATGAGACATACGTTGAAAATATTCGAGCCGATGATATTGCCGAGTGCCAGTTGGGTGTTACCCTTGAAAGAAGCGACGGCGGATGTGGCGAGTTCCGGGAGTGAAGTGCCGATCGCCACGATAGTGATGGCTATGACGGCATCGCTTACGCCGAGCGCTGCGGCTATGGCGCTTGCGCCGGATACGAACCAACGACCGCCGAGTATAAGTCCTCCGAGACCGACTATTATGAGCGTTACGGCTTTCCACATTTTCATGGGCATCGCTTGTTCCGCAGCATCTTCCAGTATTTCGGTTTTTGAAGCGGTGCGGAAAGAGTAGGTCATATAGCCTGCGAAAAGCAATAGCAGGACGATGCCGTCGAAACGGGATATTACCCCGCCGTTTCCACGCCAGAATGCCGCTCCGAAGCACATGAACAATAGCACGGCGGTAACTAAAATGTTGTACGGTATATCTATGCGCAGAGTTGTGCGTGAAATATCTATGGGACGTATCAATGCCGATAATCCGAGGATGAGCAGAACGTTTGCGAGATTCGAGCCCACAACGTTGCCTATCGCTATGCTGCCGTTCCCGTCTATGCCGGCTATCAGGCTTACGACCATTTCGGGCATCGAAGTGCCTATGCCGACTATCGTTAGACCTATGAGGAATTCGGGCATTCGGTAACGTTTCGCCACGGCTACCGAGCCGTCGACCATGAATTGCGCTCCGAATATCACGAATACCAATCCCAGTATCAAAATCAATGCATCCATATCGGCAGGTAGTTTCTACTATTTTGAGTATTTATCTCTTATGTATCCGAATAGGGTCGCTGGAATGTTGTTTTCTCCAATGCGCGACAATGTACGGAATCCGGCGTTGCCGTTTATTTCGTTAACCGTGAATCCGTTTTCGCCGAAGAGCAGGTCTATGCCGGCAAATTCTATGCCGAGCGCTCCGGCACTCGCCACCGCGAGCGATGCCGCGTCGGGTTCGAGGTGTATGGCCGCGACTTTGCCGCCCTGGGAAAAATTGGAGAGAAACGAAGTTTCCGAGTATCGAAGTACGGCACCGGCCACTTTACCGCCTATCACCCAAACACGCACATCGCGACCGGAAGAGGATACTATGAACTGCTGACATATGCAACGGCGGGAACAGGCATCGACCGCTTTGCGCATTTCCGCAGCGTCGTTAACCAGATATACGTCTTCGCCTTTCGCTCCGTCGATTCGCTTTACTATGAACCGTCGGTCGGAGAATGCATCGCACAACTCCTCGTAGTCGTATTCCCCGTTACACGAATACACGGTTCGTGGCGTAGGAATACCGGCCGAATGCAACACTTCATGCGTAAGCATCTTGTTTTTGGACAATTCCATGGAGTACGAAGAGTTTATTACAGGAATGTCGAGCCGTTCAAAAAATCGGGACAATACCGTATCGTATGTCCGGATAACGACGAAAGAGGGAAGTGCGTCGGGAATGCGTCCACCTATCGTCAGATAGTTTTTGCCGGCAAAATATCCGGCAGCGATGTCTTCGGCGAATACCACCTCGGCCGACAGTCCGCAGGCGGCCGCCTCTTCGGTAAGCCAATCGAATGCGTTGTCGTCGTGGTGCGATACGTAACGCGGGTAAATTATCCAGCCGTGATTGCTGTTCATTAGTTATGATACTTGTGAATGAAGTACAAATATATGTGTTTTGCCGAAGATTCGGACATCTTACGAAAATGTGCTGAGCCGGCGATCCGGGCACAGAATTTGATAATATTGAATTATGGAAAACAGAAAACTAAATATATATATTATGGAAAACGAAATTAATATGATGCCGAGAATCGGCGATGCGGCTCCCGAATTCGTAGCCGAAACCACGCAGGGTAAGATACATTTTCCGCAGGATTTCAAGGGCAAATGGAGCATATTGTTCAGCCACCCGGCAGACTTTACGCCCGTATGTACTTCCGAGTTCATGACTTTCGGCAAGATGCAGAAGGAATTCGACGAACTCAACTGCCAACTTATAGGTTTGTCGGTAGACGGTCTTTCGAGTCACATAGCATGGCTCAGGACCATAAAAGACAGGATACATTTCCGGGATATGGACGATATAGACGTGCGTTTCCCGTTGATAGACGACGTATCCATGAAAGTATCGAAACTGTACGGAATGATTCAGCCGGGGGAAAGCGAAACCAAGGCCGTGCGTGCCGTATTCTTCATAGATCCGCAGGGAGTGATTCGTACCATTATTTATTATCCTCTGGCACTCGGTCGTAATTTCGACGAAATCAAGAGGGTGCTGGTCGGATTGCAGACTATCGACGAATTTAAGGTCGCTCTTCCGGCCGACTGGCGTCCGGGTGGCGAAGTGATAGATCCGAATCCCGGCAATATGAAAGGCGTGGCCGAACGTTGGGAAAAGGCGCAGGAAGCCGGTAGCGGGATGAAATGTTACGACTGGTTCTTCTGCACGAAGGTGATTTCACAGGAAGAGATAGAAAAGAAGATCAAGAAATGATATAACTCCCTGCATGAACAGCAGGAGCTAATTTTCTTCATAGTTCTATTACACTTTTCTCTGATTGTCGGGCCTGGGGTTTTGCCGCAGGCCCTTCTTTTTTCCGATTAAACTGGTAGTGTAGGCAGACTGTCGGTAATTTTCTTTATGTTCAGGTATCGTTTTGTACGCAAATTGCATAAGACAATATAATGCCGGATTACGGTATAAGAATATTAATCGATAAAAATTATTTGGATTATGAAAGAGAACAAAAAAGAAAATCAGGGTTGCGGTTGCGGCTGCGGTTTCGAGAAGAAGATCGACGAAATGGTGAAGGACGGAAAGAAACCGAACATCATCGAACATCTGGAAAAAAAGGAAGAAGTGGAAGAGGCATTCCGTAAGGAAGAGCAGAAATAGTCCGCACGCATTTCAATAGTGCGTACCGTCCCGACTGCATACTTGCAGTCGGGACGGTTTGTGTTTGTACTGTCAGTCGCATGTCGCGGAGTGTAGTAGGATAGGTGTGACGCATAAAAGAAACTATACGAGTTCTGCTTGAATTGAATTTATAAATTACTATCTACGACATTGATTTATATTTATGTATATTGCGGGCGGATTTAACGTATGGTGGGTAGTATGGATTTGCTTGAATTGCGGGAATATTGTCTGGCATTGCCGGATACGGAGGAGACCACTCCTTTTGACGAGACCACGCTCGTTTACAAGGTTGCCGGAAAAATGTTCGCTATGACGGATATGGTCGAGGCCGATTGGGTCGCTTTGAAATGCGATCCGGAAAGGGCGGTGGAGTTGCGGGAGCAGTACGATGAAATCACTCCGGCTTTCCACATGAACAAGCGACATTGGAACGGCGTAAAACTCGACGGCGACTTGCCGGCGGTATTCGTAAGACAAATGATCCGTGAATCGTGGCTTGCCGTAGTAGCCGGTATGCCACGCAAGACACGCGAAGAACTTACCAAACGATTCATCGATGCAGAATCCGTTTTAGTGCGGTAATTATGTTTCCTACCGTGTATTCCGCAGATCAACTGATCTTGCACCGGAAAGAGATGCTTGGTAGATCGATGTGGCTGTAATATATTTATTTATGAGTATTGACAGATTTTTGCTGAATTTGCACGGTTTGTACCTCAAAAGTGCTGTTGTTTTGTGAAATTTCCTGTAATAAAGTAAGGGATCAATCAGCTGTCATGACATTCGTAGAAACCATAAAGGCCTTAAAATCGATCCGATTTTAAGGCCTTTATGGTTTTGTCGGGGTAGCGGGATTCGAACCCACGACCCCCTGCTCCCAAAGCAGGTGCGCTAACCGGACTGCGCTACACCCCGTTACCGTCTGGCGATTGCCGAACGACGGTGCAAATATATGCTATTTTCGGTAAATAGCAACATAATATCGGCGGACAGTTGTACGTCGGCTTATTTCTTTTGTGCGGCTATGGCGAGCAAAAGACCGAGAACGACGCCCAGCAATGCTGCGAACAAAACTCTGAAATCTCCCGGCAACAGGAACGTTATGGTGTGTGCCGGATACCAGAACAGCGGTATGGTTTTCTTGAATACGAATCCCCATTGGCGGTGCCAATCGATACGCGACAGTATGTCGCCCATATGTATCGGAGTGAAGAAGCCGCGCAGAGTGCCGCCTGTTTCGATTATGTGAGTGTCAGTAACTTTGTGAAGCGTCATGAATACCGGAGCGAATATGGTGTTCATGGCTACGGATATGCATAGGGCGACGAATACCTTGCGCCAAGACAGACTCGATGCCATGAGTGTCGGTGCATCTTCCATACCGAGCGTTGCCAGAAATACGGGGACGCCTGACGAAAATATCGTCATGGCCATGCTTATGCCCATGCCGAGTACACCCCAGACCAGTGCGCGCGGAAGTATGCCGAAGCCCTTGCGGTTATATGTACCTGAGGTTATTCGAAGGCCTATACATTCGCCGAATGTGGACAAGACGGCGAATTTGATGAAACTCGTAATCATGCCGTGTTCGGCGTTGAATGTCTTATATGCGCCGTAGACCGCATCGGACAGAAAGAAGGGTGATAGAATGGCCAGCGTGCAGATTATGACCGCGATGTCTTGTTTCTTCATTATGCTTGCATGTTTTAGTATGACAGAGGGTTGTGCGTGCAAATGTAGGGAAATTATTTTGTCCGTAAATGCGGCGTTGCAGGAAAAACGGGAATGTTGAAATTAAACAGTAATAATGTGTCGGAGTATTTGTTTTTACGAATTTCCGGTATATATTTGTGATATCAAAACAATATCATAAAACTACAAAGATATGAACGGTAAGGATTTCGAATTTTCCGGATTGAAGGTCAACGGGTTCGTCATGATCTTCGTCGTACTGCTCCTGCTTGCGGCAGGTATCGTATGCGGCATATATGAATCGGCATGGTGTGTCGTAATATTGTGTGTCGATTTTCTTATATGTATGGGATTCACTATGCTCGAACCGAACGAAGCGCGTGCCATGGTGTTTTTCGGGAAATATAAGGGGACGTTTTACAAAACCGGATTGTGGTGGGTCAATCCTTTCATGAAACGCAAGTTGATATCGCTCAGGGCGCGTAATCTTAACGGAGCACCGATAAAGGTCAATGACAAAAGCGGCAATCCTATAATGATAGGTCTTGTTTTGGTGTGGAAAATCAGTGACGTATACAAGGCCCTATTCGAGATAGATTCACAGACTATGGCACAAACTACGCCCAAAACGGCCCCGGGAGCCGGACTTGCCAACCGTATGAACGCATTCGAGGCTTTCGTCGAGGTGCAGAGCGACGCAGCGTTACGGCAGGTGGCTGGAGAGTATGCCTATGACAATACTTCTTCCGAAGAAGAGGAGGTTACGTTGCGGTCGGGTGGAGCGGAAGTCAACCAGCAGCTCGAAGAAAAGCTTAACGAACGTCTGCATCTGGCCGGCATAGAAGTCGTGGAAGCGAGAATAAATTATCTGGCTTATGCTCCCGAAATAGCCGCAGTGATGCTCAGACGCCAACAGGCGGACGCTATAATATCGGCACGTGAAAAGATAGTAGAAGGGGCCGTGACAATGGTCAAAATGGCTCTCGACAGATTGTCTGCCGAAGAGGTTGTCGAACTCGACGAGGAGCGTAAGGCAGCCATGGTGAGCAACCTGCTCGTCGTATTGTGCGCCGACGAAGCTGCTACTCCGGTGGTCAATACCGGAACATTGCATCAATAGGCGCAGAGATTTCTCTCGGAATCGATTGCCGAATTGCGGCAGGGAATCGGAAAAACGGCGTATTTCCGGTGCCCTGCCGTCGCAACGTAGTATTTGCACAATAATAACACCAAGGGTAAATTCGTATATTTGCTATGTCGAAGGATTCTTCTGTAAAGAATTTCGTTTTGCGTATAGACGCATCCATGTGGGAGGCCATCGAGAAATGGGCGGCCGACGAGTTCCGCAGTACCAATGGCCAAATACAATGGATCATAGCGGATGCCCTGCGTCGTAGCGGAAGATTGAAAAGCGGCGGGAAGAAAACACCGGCAAAAGCCGCAGAAGGCTGTGGCGGGCCAACAGGCGGCGACGGGAAGGACGAAGATATCTTTTGAACGGAGCGTTTATCCGTGCTGTGATTCAAACCGAAAATATTTGTTATGAGGCGACATTGGCATGATTTCATAAGATCCGAATATTGGCGCTGGTGCGTACCTACGGTGGGCGGCTTGGCTTTGATATGTTTCGCGATATTATATCTGATGGGGCTATCGGCCGATAAGTTCTTGTGGTTTCTCGGAACTATAGTCTTGAGTTATATACTCGGTGTATGGGGTGCGACGGCTCCTCAGGAAAATGATGACACAACGGAGGAAACCGACATTGCGGGCGACAAGCCTAAGTGGGTGTCGATCATGCAGTGGGTTGTGCTTGTCGTGGTCTTTATGCTGTTCGTATTCGCTTCGCCGATTATCAATATGTTATCCGGCGAGGAAAATCTCACAGAAGGATTGCGGCATTGCCTGTGGCTCGCAGCGGCCGTGGCGGCTGTCATGGTGCCTATCGTATTGGATACACGGAAAAAGAAGACAAATAAGATATGAAAAAGAGACTCGTTGTGTTTACCGGTGCCGGCGTGAGTGCCGACAGCGGACTGGCCACCTTCAGGGATTCGGACGGATTATGGGCGCAATATCGTATAGAAGATGTCTGTACGCCGGAAGCATTGGAACGCGACAGGGCTACCGTCATAGAGTTCTACAATAAAAGGCGGCGTGAATTGCTTGCGGCGCAACCCAATGCCGGACATGAAGCCATAGCCGGACTGGAGCAGTTTTTCGACGTGACAGTCATTACGCAGAATATAGATGATCTTCACGAACGTGCCGGAAGCAGCAAAGTGGTACACTTGCACGGGGAGTTGCGTAAGTTGCGCAGTTCTGCCCGCGAAGACATAGTATTCCCAATAGAGGGCTGGGAGCAGCGTTTGGACGACCGAGCTCCAGACGGAACCTTGGCGCGGCCTTTCGTCGTGTTTTTCGGCGAAGCGGTTCCGAAATTCGAAGAGGCAGCCCGTATTGCGTCACAGGCGGACATTATGATCGTTGCCGGAACTTCTCTCGCCGTTTATCCAGCGGCATCGCTGGTACGTTATTTGGCCTCCGGAACGCCTGTTTATCTCGTCGATCCCGGCAATCCTGATATTCACGGCGTAAGGAATCTGACAGAGCATATACGCATGCGCGGCGCCGAAGGTTTGCCGTTCTTGGCAGACAGACTATCAGCTGCGGAAAAGTGATTACAAAACGAGACAGCTCTCATGTTGTTGCGCGCGAAAAGTGACCGGGAATATTTTTAGCACGGTTATTGTATAACTTCATATCAGTCAAATTTCATTAATTAAAAAAATACTGATATGGCAGCTTTAATGGAACAATTCAAAAGTCTGACACGTTACTGGTGGGCAATGTTGTTGCTCGGTGTCGCAACGTTTATTCTCGGAATACTCATTTTCGTATATCCGGGTGAAAGTTATATCGGAATGGCAGCCCTGTTCGCAGTGCTGATGCTGCTTTCCGGTATAGTCCAGTTGGTCATAGCCTTTACCGAAAAATATATGGTAGGTCGAGGGTGGAGCGCCGTGCTGGGTGTATTGGAAGTGCTTCTGGGTATCATGCTGATAGCCAGCCCCGGAGTTACTGCCGTGATGCTTCCGATAGTGCTCGGTATCTGGTTGCTCTTCAGAGGTATCGGATTGATAGGTATAGCCAGCGAAATGAATCACTTCAATGTTCCCGGCATGGGATGGACTATCGCCTTGGGCATTCTGTTGATTATCGGCTCGTTGTTGGTGCTTTTCCAGCCTCTTCTGTTCGGCATGACTGCGGTCGTTGTATTGGTAGGCATAGCTTTCCTCGTTGCGGGAGTGTCTATTACCGTATTCGCATTCCAGCTTTTCGGAATCAAGAACAAGCTCAAAAGCTTGAATCTGTAAAAGGAATTTATCGTAACATTATTACGGGACGGATTCTGAAAATCCGTCCCGTAATAGTTTATGCATGACAGTAGGGAGCAAGACGCAGGTTATATTATGTATTGTCGGTTTGCCTAGCACGATTGTTTTTTAACGGATGCAGGACAGACAGATGTTTCATATCGAATGAATTGACGCATACATGCGGTATTTGTCATGACTATTTGACGTATAATTTGTTTTCTGTCCCATTTTGCCTATTTTTGCAAACCTTCCTGACAAGCGTCGGAAGATAACTTTTAAAAGATACCTTATCCGTATGACGAAACTCGCAGTGGTCGCTCTTGGCGGTAACGCCCTGTTGCGCAGCGGCCAGAAAGGAACTTATGCCGAACAGTTGCAGAATGTGCAGGACACGTGCGATGCATTGCTCCAGCTTCTGTCGAACAATTACAATCTCGTGATAGGACATGGGAACGGCCCTCAGGTAGGCAACGTACTGCTTCAGCACGATGCCGGTCACAAGGAATACGATCTTCAAGTCATGCCTATGGATTTTTGTGTGGCCGAAACTCAAGGATCGATAGGGTACATGCTTGAACGTACGCTCCGTAATGAGTTGGCTGCCCGCCATATAGACCGCAATGTCATAACTATGCTCACGGAAGTCGTGGTGGATCGTAACGACGAACGTTTCAAGAATCCTACGAAACCGATAGGTCCTTATTACACGAAGGAAAAAGCCGATGAATTTTCGCGTATCGACGGCTCGGTATTCAGAGAGGATCCGAAAGGCAACGGATGGCGTAAGGTCGTAGCTTCGCCTACGCCGCTCGAAATAATAAACGTTGACGTAATCAAAAGGCTTTCTTCGGAAGGTAACATAGTTATAGCGGCCGGTGGAGGCGGGATTCCCGTATATCGCGAAAACGGCATGCTGAATGGCATCGAGGCCGTTATAGACAAGGATCTCGCATCGGCGTTGACTGCCGTACAGATCGGGGCTGACGAATTTTACATTCTTACCGATGTGCCGAAGGTATATATCAATTTCCGCAAACCGGACGAGAAGGCGCTCGACACCATTACGGTAGCTCAGGCTGAAGAATATATGGCACAGGGACAATTCTCTGAAGGTTCCATGTTGCCTAAGGTCAAAGCCGCTCTCCATTTCGTGCGCAACGGTGGTGGAGAGTGCGTAATAACCGACGCAACTCAACTCGGTGTTCCCGGCGGCGGTACACGTATAGTGAAATAACCGCGGTAGTCGCGGTGACAGATTTCTGTCTCGAATGACAATCCGGCATGCAAATAAAGGCATGCCGGATTTTTTTATGTTATAATGCAAACCTAAGTAAGTTGATTACCGCAGTCATGATATGGAATGATGTGGGCTGTATAGTAAGTTTCGGATAGTAGCGGCGGAAAATATTTCCGGTTTACCGTCTTATCGGCTTCCGAATGGCAAGGATATTGATAACAAATCATACAAATGTAATTATGGAGCATATGACTCCTAAACTTAAATTATCTATTATGGAAGTATTGTATAAAGCCAAAGCAACCTCTCGCGGCGGCCGCGGCGGAAATGTAAAATCTGCCGACGGAATTTTGAATCTCGAATTGCGTCCTCCTAAAGAAATGGGTGGGGAAGAGGGATATAACAATCCTGAACAGTTATTCGCCGCAGGGTATGCAGCGTGTTTCGATTCTGCAATGGAATTTATGGCACGGCGCCACAAACTCGATGTCAGCGATGCCGATCTTATCGTAGAAATCGGCATAGGACGCGATCCGTCCGGAGAAGGGTATCGTTTGGAGGCCGATATTACCGGTGTTTTCCCGAAAGGGATAACAGACGCTCAGGCTGAACAACTCATGAATGAGGCGCATGGATTCTGCCCCTATTCGAGAGCCGTCAAAGGAAATATAGATGTGCGATTGCATCATACTATCAAAAGCTAAGGAAAATTAATTGACTGCGGAGGTGTTCCAAATAGGCACCGCAAGCGTTTATAATTGTTTAACACATAAAATATTTGTTATTATGAAAGGTTCTAATGTAGCTGCATTTTTTATCGGCGCACTCGCCGGCGGAGTAGTGGCATTGTTGTATGCGCCCCAGTCGGGTCGTAAAACCCGTCGTCAGGTACGCGAGTTTGTAGAAGACGAAGTGGATCAGGTCAAGGATTTCGCAGACCGTACGGTTTATAAGGCCAAAACGGCAGTCAATCAGGGTGTGGCCCAAGTTCGCGAGGGCGTGTCGCAGGCTCGTCGTTTCGTACAGGACGAAATGGCTGACGTAAAATCGGAATTGTGCGATTGCGAAGGAGATAAGAAACAGAAATAATAAATTCATAGTTATAACTGACGACGGTCATGGAACGACTTTTTCAGGAAGTGAAGGATTATGTGGACCTGCGAATAAAAAGGTTCAAGCTGAATATGGTGGAACAGCTGTCGGTATTCTGCGGGAAAGCTGTGGCGATGGCGTCTTTCGCATTGATGCTGCTCCTTGCGATACTGGTGTTGACGGTCGCGTTGATAGTGGCCGTTGCCGGTTGGATCGACTCGCTGATCTGGGCACTCGTTATTGTCGGCGGCGTTTACCTGCTTATGGCAGTGCTGTTCTTCGTTTTGCGTGACAGACTGTTCCTCGGCGGAATGGTACGCACGTTCAGCAAAATGTTCTTTGAGAGTGATTCTACTAACGACGGGGAGGAGGACGATGAGTAAGATTGATAACAAACAGTTGGCGGCTCTCGGCTCAATGGCCGAACTGAAAGTGGCCAAACAGAGAGTCAACAGGGCTATACGCCGTAAGGAAAAATATTTCGAAGGTCAGTATGAATCGGCACGAGACATGTTTTCTTGGACCAATCTGCTGTGCTACGGATTTTCGCTCGTAGACAATCTCCAAAGTATCTTCCGTTATGTCGGCAAAGGCTTTTCCGCGGGATTGTCCAGAATACGTAAAGGTGCGGCCAAGTGAGCCGTGGGCAGAAAACAGACTATACCGACTCGAAGTCGGTATAGGTTATATGATTTAGGTTTACAAGTTAAGGATAAACGGCATATTGCCGTTTATCCTTAATTATTTAAATGCGGCACGGACGTTTAATCATATTTGTCCCGCCTCTATCATTTTGATTATCTCTTCGATCTGGGCGTCTTCTCCGTGGGAGGGATCGTAATGCTGATTGAGGTCTGCTTTGAAAACCTTCGCTATGGCATTGTAGAAACCGGCAGTCATGCGTCCTCGGAACTGTCGCAATATCTGATACGGCGAACGTTGCGTTTCCCGGTCTATCAGTTTTATCAATATTTTGCCTTGTGTGAAAGTCATCTTTTCGAGTATCGGCGTGTACTTGCGGACTATCTCTCGCTCCATTTGGGATATGAACTTTTCTCTTTCCCGCGACGACTTTGTCTTTGCCAACGTATCTTCCAGCTCCTGCATATACTGTCTGGCCTCCATGGCGTAAGGGTATACCTTTTTGACATTGTTTACCAGCCGATAGTATTGGCGGCGATCCTTCGGCGACGCGAAAACGAACACCGGATTTAATACTGCCGTTATGGTAGTGTCCTTTCCGCTGACTTCATATCCGGTATATCTTCCGCCGTTGAAGCGGTAGGATGCCGGTGGCGCTGCGGCGAGAGTTTCGCCGATCGCGAGCGATACCGTGAGAGATATGAGTAATATGTGCGTTCTGAACATCTAAAATTTGTATCTTTGCAAAGATAATCGGTTTGAGCCGATTTTGACAATTAAAAACATAACGTTATGCAGACAAATGTTAGTATAGCCGACGGCATACATATGATCGGAGTCAATGATCGTAGAACAGCCCTGTTCGAAAATATTTGGCCGATACCGCACGGGGTATCATATAACTCTTATGTGATAGTGGACGAGAAGTGCGCCATGCTCGATACGATAGAATTCGGTAGCGAAGGCGCCTATATGGAACGTGTGGAGACGATTCTCGGCGGTCGCACTCTCGATTATCTTATAGTCAACCATATGGAGCCGGACCATTCCGGCGAGATCGAAACCGTCCTCAGGCGTTATCCGAATGTGAAGCTCGTGGCCAACGCACAGACTCGCAAGATCATGTCCGGCTACTTCGGCGACGTGTCGGCGAATTTTCTCGAAGTGAAAGACGGCGACTGCATATCGCTCGGAAAACATACGCTCTACTTTTATCTTACACCGTGGGTACATTGGCCTGAGACCATGATGACCTATGAGGCAAGCGAAAAGATACTTTTCTCGGCCGATGCCTTCGGTACTTTCGGTACCCTTGACGGCGCCATGACCGACGACGTGGCCGATCTGACTACTTATGAGAGCGAGATGAGGCGTTACTATTCCAATATTGTCGGCAAGTACGGCGGTATGGTACAGAAGGCTCTGGCGAAACTGTCGGGACTCGAAGTGAAGACGCTCTGCCCGCTGCACGGTCCGGTGTGGAGACGTCAGGCAGGAGATGTCATTGCATTGTACGATAAATGGAGCCGTTGCGAAGCGGACGAGGACGTAGTGATAATATACGCCTCCATGTACAATAACACCGCTCATATGGCCGACCATATAGCCATGCGCCTTGCCGAACAGGGTATCCGTAACGTGAAGGTATACGACGTTTCAAAAACGCATCTTTCGTACCTTATCAGCGAGATATGGCGTTGTCGCTACGTGATACTCGGCAGTTGCGCATATAACGGTACTATGTTCCCGCTCATGGAGATGCTGTGCAACTCGATCAAGCATTACGGTCTGAAGAACCGTTCGCTCGGTCTCTTTGCAAGTTATAGTTTCAACGGCGGCGGCATGCGCGCGCTGAGCAAATTCGCCGAGGACTGCGCATGGGAAATGATCGCCGAACCGGTAGAGGTGTGCGGAAGGGCTACCGAGGAAAATCTCGCCAAGTTCGTGCCCATGGCCGATGCTATAGCCGAAAGAATCAAGGCGAATCGTACGAAATAATCAAGTACTGCAATTACTCACAGCCATGTTGCATATTGGATTGCAATATACTTCCGAGACGATCGTGTCGGACGACAATACCGCAGTAGCGGTCGGATCTGGTGATTTGCGCGTATTCGCGACACCGGCCATGATTGCGCTTATGGAAAACGCTGCCATGAATGCCGTAGCCGCGGAGTTGCCGGTCGGAAGCACTACCGTAGGGGCTGCCATGAATACGTCACATGTAAAACCTTCAGCACTCGGAGCCGAGGTAAAGGCAACGGCCGAACTCATCGGCATCGAGGGGCGTCGGTTGGTTTTCAAGGTATCGGCTTGCGACGGCAGCGGTACCATAGGTGAAGGCGAGCATGTCAGATATGTGGTGGACAAAGAAAAGTTCATGTCCAAACTGTAGCGTAACGGCTGACTTAGTTATAGAAATGTATTGTTCCGGGACTGTGCAACGAGGCACAGCCCGGAAATTATTATGGTATAACCAATTAATCGTAAATCATGAAAGATGCGATAGCGATACTTACGGGCGGCGGACCGGCTCCCGGTATCAATGCGGTGATCGGCAGCGTAGCCAAAACATTTCTCGAACGCGGGTATCGCGTGATAGGGCTTCACGGAGGATACAAAGGCTTGTTCTCCACAGCTCCGCGTACCGTAGATCTCGATTTCTTCATTGCCGAGGACATATTTACCCGTGGAGGGTCATACCTCCAGATGAGCCGCTACAAACCTTGTGCTGCGGATTTCGAGAATAATTTCAATCTCGGTTTTTTCGTCGACAACAACATAAAACTTCTCGTAACAATAGGCGGAGACGATACGGCTTCGACCGCCAACCGTATAGCGAAATTTCTTGAGGAAAAACATTATCCGATAGCCAATATACACGTACCGAAAACTATCGATAACGATCTTCCGCTGCCGGGCGGCACACCTACGTTCGGTTACGAATCGGCCAAGGATAAAGGCGCCGTTACCGCCCGCACGGTATTCGAGGATGCCCGTACCAGTGGTAACTGGTTCGTGACAGTCGCTATGGGACGTTCGGCTGGACATTTGGCTTTCGGTATAGGGTCGGCGAGCAACTATCCGATGATAATAATACCCGAAATGTTCGACAGAACGGCCATTTCGGTAGACAAGATACTCCGCCTTATCGTATCTTCCATAATCAAGCGCCGCATAATGGGAATGAACTACGGTGTCGCAATGGTATCCGAAGGCGTATTCCACGAACTCGAAGCAGCGGAAATAGCCGCCGCCGGCGTATGTTTCTCTTACGACGAACACGGTCACCCTGAATTATGCAAGGTTTCCAAGGCGCTTGTTTTCAGTACCATGCTCGATGACCGTTTGGCTGCGCTCGGTCTCGGTATAAAGACGCGCCCCGTTGAACTCGGTTACGAAATGCGTTGTCAGATTCCGGTTGCATACGACCTCGCGTATTGTCAGGCTCTCGGCGGAGGAGTGTACAAACTGTATTCCGAGGGCAAGACCGGATGTATGGTGTACGCCGATCAGGCCGGCAGTATAGGGCATCTATATCTGCGAGACCTTCAGGATCCGCAGACAGGAAAGATTCCTCCGCGTACTGTCGATATACATTCGGACCAGTTCCGTAACGTCGTCGAGAACATGATGAGCTACATAACTCCGGCAGATTACGATGCGGCCAAGACTTATGTTCAGGATCCGGAGAAATACGATCTATACGATATATTGGAATGGCCGCGTCCGTAGCACGACATGACACGTATGGGATAGTATCGATGTAATATGCAGACTGGAAATTGATTGACTTCATTAGGCCGGACTTTGCATAAGTCCGGCCTAATTCATACCGGATAGATCGTAATGTAATTCTGCCGGTTATGTCGAAATGTTGTAAGTCAGACTATTGCGAATGTTACAAGTGCGGACGACATACGCAGAACAGTTACAGTCCGTCCTACGCAACGAAAAAACAATATATACTATAATTTATTGTTAATCATAGTGATTTTACTGCCGTATTCGCACCGTAAAGCTGCATGTAACGACCGATTAACTTGTTTGTTCGTGTAATTGTCTTTACCTTTGGTCTCGCCAAATCAACAGTTAATTCCAGAGGAGGTTACATTATATAAACCGAACTGGCTACAACTGTATATTGGACAATAGCGTAT
Source organism: uncultured Tidjanibacter sp. (assembly GCA_947852905.1). Lineage (GTDB taxonomy): Bacteria > Bacteroidota > Bacteroidia > Bacteroidales > Rikenellaceae > Tidjanibacter. The sequence goes on from CANTVF010000001.1 coordinate 332,503, forward strand.
CTGTTTAAACGGTAACATTTTTCGGTGTCGCCATGCAGCGCCGGAAAAAAGGACGATCCTCGCAATTTTATTGCGGGGACGTATACTGTTATTTTGGTATGACTGTTGCGTAATTTTAACAGCTCCCGTTGTGCATCTCATGATATGCCTACAGGAGACTGAATTGTGAAAGAATTATATAATTGTAAATTGGATTTATCGTAATGAACCGGTTGGTGGAGAAATTCGGATTGGACCGCTATGTCAGCTCATGGCTGATATTGATAATGGATACGGTTACCTCCGGTATAGTCACTTTCGTTTCGTTTTTACTGGCCAATTATTTTATTGCCGGCATAGATTATCCGATTCATTATATTCTGGAGTGGACTGCACTGGCTACGGTAATCAGTATGGCCGTATTCGTGGTATGCCGGACATATCGCCAGATAATCAGGCATTCGACACTTCGGGAGATATGGAAAATCGCCGTTGCCGGATTGTTGAAGGTCGCCTTATGGGGCAGTATAGTTTGGATACGCGGCGGATTCGTTTCCGAAAGCTATGCTGTGTTGGTATTGTCTCTCGACGTTTTACTGACGTTCTGCGCATTGGTGGTACTTCGTATAGTCATGATAATCGTCTACGATGCCATTAAGGAAAAAATTGCCGGACGAGCCGGAGACCGTCGCATCAATGTGCTGGTGTACGGAGTAGGCGACAAATCGGTGGCTTTAGTCACGAGATTGCAGAACTCGCCGCATTATTGCGTCCGAGGCTTCCTGTCGATGGGTAACGGCCTCAGGTCGCACGCTATAGTCGGACTGCCGGTATATTGCATGTGCAATCATAAGAATTTGGAAAACATTATCAGACGCACGCATGCTCAGGCGCTGTTGTTCGCGAGCTATGACGATGCTCGAGCCGAGCAGGAAGGTGTCATCAGGGAGTGTATGTCGATGCATCTGAAAGTATTGATCGCTCCGCCTATAGACGAAGTCATAGACGGTAAGGTCATGAAATCTTCGGTGCGTGAAATCAAGATAGAAGATCTGCTGGGCAGAGCCGAAATCAAAGTGTCAATGGAAAATATCATTGCGAATTTCCGAGGCAAGACCGTACTCGTAACGGGTGCGGCCGGCTCAATAGGCTCAGAACTTTGCCGTCAGCTGGCGACTTTCGGAGTGGAACGTCTGATTCTTTTCGACAATGCCGAAACCCCGATGCACAACATAAGACTCGAACTCGAAGAACGTTTCCCCGAATTGGAATTCCGCCCTGTCATAGGAGACGTCCGTCTCGTATCGAGACTCGATTTCGCATTCAGGACTTACAGGCCGGACATAGTATTTCATGCCGCGGCTTACAAACATGTACCGCTCATGGAAGAGAATCCGTGCGAAGCCGTCCTCGTCAATGTCATAGGATCGAGAAACGTCGCGGATATGTGTCTGAAATACGGCGTGGAGAAAATGGTGATGATCTCTACGGACAAGGCCGTGAATCCGACGAATATAATGGGATGTACCAAACGTCTCGCCGAAATCTACGTACAGAGCCTCGGACTGGATATAGAAGCCCGTCGGATAGAAGGAAAAACCAAGTTCGTGACTACGAGATTCGGAAACGTACTTGGCTCCAACGGTTCGGTGATTCCGCGTTTCAGGGAACAGATCGCCAAAGGCGGTCCTGTAACCGTTACCCACCCTGAGATAACGCGTTTCTTTATGACTATTCCGGAAGCGTGCCGTTTGGTTATGGAGGCGGCTACGATGTCCGACGGTAATGAAATTTTCGTATTCGATATGGGCGAATCGGTCAAGATAGCCTCTCTAGCACGACGCATGATAGAGCTCGCCGGATTCGAGGTGGGTAAGGATATACGTATAGAATTTACCGGTTTGAGACCGGGTGAAAAACTGTACGAGGAGGTGTTGTCCGATGCGGAGAACACTCTGCCCACAGCGCATGACCGCATACGCATCGCCAAGGTGCGCAAATACGACTATACCGATGCCTGTGAGGCCATCGGTATGCTCGAGCGCCTTTCGCGGGAAGTCAACATACCCGATATGGTGCGTCTCATGAAACGGACGGTGCCGGAGTATAAATCGCAGAACTCGCAATTCGAAGAATACGACAAGGAAACGGCTGCCGTCTGACCGGAAACAATATGCCCGACAAAACAGATAAACTCCTGCTCTCCCTATTACGCCAAGCCTTATGGGGTACGGAAGATAATTGCGACGGTAGTGGGGTAGAATGGAATAGTGCGTACGATCTCGCTTCGCAGCACGGTGTACTTGCCGTGACATGGGATGCCGTTACAAAGCTCGGATTGCAGACGGCAATGCCGTTGGAAACGAAGATTTCGTGGGCGTACAATACGCAACAGACCGAAGCTAATTTCAGACGTCAGGTTGCCGTAATCGAAAAACTGGCGCGTCTTTACTCCCGGCATGGCATAGAGATGACGCTACTGAAAGGATACGGTTTGAGCCTTTACTGGCCGGTGCCGTGTCATAGACCGTGCGGCGATGTGGATATATGGCTCGCCGGACGTTACAAAGAGGGTGACGCACTCGTAAAGACGGAATGGGGCGTCGGAATAGATTACAGTCATCATCATCATACGGTTTTTATCGTCGACGGCGTTATGGTGGAGAATCATTACGATTTCGTAAATGTACATGCGCACGGATCGAGTCGCACCATGGAACGCGAACTGCGACGCATGGCGGCGTCCGGTAGCGAACGGATTTCCGTCGGCGACGAATATGTCAGTTTACCTTCGCCCACAATGACGGTTATGTTCATGTTGAGACACGCGGCCTCTCATTTCGCGGCCGACAGGATCCTGTTGCGGCACTTGATAGACTGGACTGTATTCATAGATCGCAGAGCTGATGAAATAGACTGGAAAGAGATCGGAAGGGTGGCTGCCGAGGTCGGTATGTCCCGTTTCATGCATTGTATAAATGCCGTGTCGGTACATTGTCTCGGTCTCGATGAACGCAAAATACCAGAACCGGCAGTGGAGGCCGGACTGGTAGCCCGTGTAGCTGCGGACATAATGCATCCCGAATTTTCGGAAACACGGCCGCAAGTCGGCTTTGTCAGGACAATAGCATTCAAAATCAAGCGTTGGCAGCGTAACCGCTGGAAACAGAAACTGGTTTATGACGAAAATACGCTCGTCGCATTCGTTCGTTCCGTATGGAGTCATTTGCTCAAACCCGGATCGATAACCGGATAGGTAGGATAGGTTTTTGTGATGTCGGCATAAATAATGATTATGAGGACTTTTGTATAATCGTATCATAAAAATTCGTACATTTGCATAAGTCTAATTTTAAAGTGCATTGATTATGAAACTGACAGAGAAACTTACGAATGCGTTCAACGAACAGATCAAAGCCGAAATGTGGTCGGCCAATCTGTATTCCTCGATGGCTATTTATTTCCAGAGCATGGGCTTGGCCGGTTGCGCTAACTGGATGAAGAAACAGGCGGAGGAAGAACTCGAACATGCCAACAAGCTGATCGACTACGGTGTAACCCGTGGGGGCGCTATCAAAATAAGTGCTATCGATGCCGTTCCGTGCAAATGGGAAGAACCCAAAGCGGTATTCGAACATGTATACAGCCACGAATGTCATGTGTCGGAACTCATAGATAACCTTATGGATATAGCCATAGCTGAAAACGACAAGGCTACGCAGGAGTTCCTCAGGTGGTTTGTAAACGAACAGGTCGAAGAAGAGGAAAACGCACAGGCCATTCTCGACAAATTCAATGTATTCGGCCAGCACGGCCTTTATTGTGTAGACCACGAGCTCGGCAAGCGATAGTTTTGGGGACTTGAGCCTGCCGCTTATTTACGTAATTAGCCAACCGTCCGGAAAGCATTTTTCCGGACGGTTTTGTTATTGGTTGAGACGCGGAAAACTTGCATTTTCGAGGCGAGCCCGTATGTTCATTGTCGGGTAAAGAGTATTAATTTTGTACAGTCGAACTATACCAATAAAATACTGACGATATGGCTGGAAATACGGAAAAACCTGAAAAGATCATCGTACACGGGGCGAGGGTACATAATCTGAAAAATATAGATGTCGAGGTGCCGCTAAACGAAATAGTCGGTATTGCGGGAGTTTCCGGTTCGGGCAAATCCTCGCTCGCACTGGGAGTGCTGTATGCCGAAGGGTCGAGGCGTTATCTCGAATCGCTGTCCACGTATACCCGTCGGCGAATGACTCAGGCATCCAGAGCCGATGTGGATGAGGTGCTTTACGTACCGGCCTCGCTGGCCATGCACCAGCGTCCCGGCATTCCGGGTATACGCAGCACTTTCGGTACGGGAACGGAATTGCTCAACGGCTTGCGGTTGATATATTCGCGCTTGGCCAGTCACAGGTGTCCTAACGGACATTATCTGTCGCCGTCGATACTCGTAGCGGCAGGTCAGGAGTTGGTGTGTCCCGAATGCGGAGAACGCTTTTTCGCTCCGTCGGCAGAAGAACTGTCGTTCAACAGTCAGGGAGCATGTCCTTCATGCGACGGTACCGGTACCGTGCGGACAGTTGACGAATCGACTCTTGTGCCGGACGAGACACTTACGATAGATCAAGGGGCGGTCGCCCCTTGGAATACGCTGATGTGGTCGTTGATGACGGACGTATGCCGGGCTATGGGCGTGCGTACCGATGTGCCGTTCAACACTTTGACACCTGAAGAGCGAGATATAGTCTTTCATGGTCCGGCAGTTAAACGGCATATTTTCTACAAACCCAAGAACTCCAATCAGGCCGGGGAATTGGATTTTACTTATTACAACGCCGTCTATACAGTAGAGAACGCCCTTTCCAAAGTAAAGGACGAAAAGGGAATGAAACGTGTCGAAAAGTTTCTCAAGACCGACATATGTCCCGATTGCGGCGGCACGCGACTTTCGGCGGCAGCCCGTCTGCCGCTTGTAAGGGGAATTTCGCTGGCGGACGCCTGCAAAATGACGCTTTCGGAACTGGTCGAATGGGTGAAAGGCATACCGGCGGCTTTACCGGAACAGATGCAGCCCATGGCACATAATATTTGCGAATCCTTTCTCGACGCCTCCCGTAGGCTGCTGGATCTCGGAGTAGGGTATTTGAGTTTGGACCGAGCCGCCTCGACTCTTTCCACTGGAGAACGGCAGCGCATGCAACTGGCTCGTGCCGTGCGCAACCGCACTACCGGAGTACTTTATGTGTTGGACGAGCCGTCGATAGGGCTTCATCCGGCAAATATCGTCGGACTTGCCGGTGTGATGAATGACTTGATAGCGGACGGAAATTCTGTCGTGCTCGTTGATCACGATACGCAGATTCTGGCCGAGGCCGATCATATTATAGAACTCGGTCCCGGTGCCGGCTCGTCGGGCGGTAGGATTATAGCCCAAGGTACAGTCGAAGAGATCGAACATGACTCAGCATCCAGGATAGGAGCATTTCTTTCGAGCGATGCCGATGTGCTTGTACGCCAGCAGGAGGCGGCCGACACTCTGTTCGGGAAAGGGCGGATACACCTTTCCATTGACGCCATACATACCGTCAAACCGCTCGAAACGGATATACCCAAAGGACGTTTAACGGTCGTCACCGGTGTTTCGGGGTCGGGCAAGACTACTCTGGTTTTGGAAAGTCTGATTCCGGGACTTCAGGCCTACATAGCTGGTACCAAGATGCCCGACCACGTCAAAAGTATAAATGCGGACGGAATCAGGCAGGTCAAACTTATCGACGCCTCACCTATAGGGATAAACGTACGTTCGACAGTGGCGACTTATGCCGGCGTACACGACGAACTTCGCAAAGTGTTCGCCAAGACCGAAGATGCCCGCAAAAAAGGATACAAGGACGGCGATTTCTCCTATAACACGGGACGCCTTCGTTGTCCTACATGCGACGGCACCGGTGTGATAAGTCTTGACGTGCAGTTCCTGCCGGATGTGGATATTCCGTGTCCCGACTGTCGCGGATCGAGGTATTCCAGAGAAGCCGGTATGATCCGACGGGAAAATGCTGCCGGCGAATATTATTCTCTTCCGGAACTCATGGATATGGACATCAACGATGCTCTGACCGCATGTGCCGATCTGAAAACGGTCAGTCAGCGATTGCGTGTTCTTCAGGAACTCGGCCTCGGCTATCTGACTCTCGGTGAGGCGACTCCGGGACTTTCGGGAGGTGAGGCGCAGCGTCTGAAACTCGCCAGCGAAATGGGGCGTGGACAAGAAGATACGGTATTCGTTTTCGATGAGCCGACAATCGGTCTGCATCCGGCAGATGTGCAGACGCTCCTTCAGGTTTTCCAGCGACTTGTAGATCACGGGGCGACGGTAGTAGTCATAGAGCACGATCTCGATGTAATACGCAATGCCGATTACATCATAGATATGGGACCGGGAGGAGGCGAGGAGGGTGGTCGCATAGTAGCGACAGGCTCTCCAGACGTCATCAGGAACTCTTCGGAAAGCGTTACCGGTAAATTCATATGATATTGTCGGTTATATCGACATTTGTCATGCGGAACAAAAGGGAATTATTAGTTAAGGAAGATTGTCCCTCAAAGCAGCCGGGCGTTGTTCTTTCCGATTATTGAAACGTGAACATTCATGCCAGTGTTTCACAAGACGACAACGAACGGATGTATTGCCGGATTGCAGTTCTGACAATCGTGGTAACGATCTCGATACGATTTAAATATACTTTATTCGTATCAGATTTATTCCGTCGCGCAGGGGCAGTATGACATTTTCAACGCGGTCGTCCTCCGCGACCATTCGATTGAAAGTATTGATTGCCGTAGTATGCGGGTCTGTGTGTATGGTCGGCTCCGCTACTTTGCCGTACCACAATATATTGTCTGCCATAATGTAACTGCCTTCGCGTACCAATGGACCCGTTGCCGAAAACTCTCCGTCGCCCATGAGCATTCTGTAGTAAGCCGGATACTCGCGTTTGTCACCGTCGACGAATACCATATCGAAACGTAGTCCGAGTCGCGGCGCGACATTCAGGGCGCTGCCTATATGAAGACGCACTTTGTGACCGACAGGGCTTTCCGCAAGATAGGAACGAATCATGTCTTCGAGTTCGTCATCGGCTTCGATAGTGTCTATAGTCCCGTTATCAGAAAGGGCGGCAGCCATGGACAAAGCCGAATACCCCGTAAAAGTTCCTATTTCGAGTATATGCTCAGGACGGACCATATCGACGAGCATGCCGAGCAGTTTGCCCTGAATATGTCCCGATACCATTTGCGGATGTATGGCGCGTTGGTGCGTCTCACGGTCCAGACGCGCGAGCAACGGATCTTCGGGCGACGAAAATTCCCTTATATATTTTTCTATAGGATCCACGACAAAATCTATCTGTAGGTGAGAACGGACATGTCAGAGAATATTTCCGTTGCGGCAGTGCGGATGTCGTCGGCAGATACCGCACTTATTTTTTCCTTAATGGCTGGGAAACTGTCCACGGCTCCGAATACGAGGAAACTTTTCGCGGCTCCGAACATGTAGTTTTCGTTACTTTCCGCAGAAATGGCCAACTGGCCGAGGAACTGCTTTTTGGCAACCGACATTCTGCGCGGCGAAAGATTGCTTGATATCAGTTCGTCTAATTGTCTTCTTATCAATATGCGGCACCGTTCCTCATTTTCCTTTTCGCAACTGAAATATATGGATGCGATGCCAGAGTCGGTGAACGGTGTATACGAAGCCTCCACTCCATACGACAAGGCGTTTTTCTCGCGCAACAGGACATTCAGCAACGAGTTGGCCGAAGGCCCGCCGAGCGTATTGATGAACAGCAACAGCGGCAAACGCTTGCAGTCGTCTTTCATATCGTAGGCACGTCCGCCCATGATGCAATGCACCTGATGTGTATTGCGGCCGATGCATTTGTCGAACGGGGCAAGACCGGGAGCTGTATGACGTTTGAAATCGCGTACGCTCGCAGGAATGTCGCCGAAAAACTTCATCACCGACTGTTCGAAAGCATTCGTCGAAACGTTGCCTATTACGGAAAATACCATCTGGTCGGTAGTGTAGGTACGCGTTATGAATCGACGTATGTCCTCACTGTGTAGCTTGCGCAATGTCGCCTTGCTGCCCAGAATATTGTGTCCGAGAGATGATCCGGCGAAAACCATGTCTTCGAATTCGTCGTATATGCGTTCCGTAGGGGAGTCCTTATAGAGGTTGATTTCATCGAAGATCACCTGTTTCTCCTTTTCTATCTCCTGTTCGGGGAATGTGGAACGGAAAACTATATCGGCAATAAGCTCGACGGCTTTGGCGTAATCCGACCTCAATGTAGTGGTGTGTATTACAGTTTCCTCCTTTGTGGTGAACGCATTGAGTTCGCCGCCCATGTTTTCCAACCTACAGTTAACCTGCCATGCCTTGCGTCGCTCGGTACCCTTGAAAATAGTGTGTTCGACAAGATGCGCCATACCTTCTTCGCCGGGAAGTTCGTCCCGGCTGCCGGTATTGATCGTGAGAGCGCAATGTACCACGGCGGACCGGACCTGTTTGTGTATGCAACGTATGCCGTTGGGTAGGGTATAAGTGTTGAACTCCATGTTTACTTTCGGTTATGGGAACGCAAAGATAGATATTTACCCGTATAACTCTTCTCGCATTCGGCTATTCCCGCAGGTGTTCCCTCGTAAACCACGTGTCCGCCGCCTTCGCCGGCTTCCGGACCGAGGTCTATAATCCAGTCCGCACATTTTATTACATCCATGTTGTGTTCCACCACTACGATTGTGTGCCCCTTGTCGATAAGCGCATCGAACGCGGCGAGTAACTTGCTTATGTCATGAAAATGCAGTCCGGTCGTAGGTTCGTCGAATACGAACATGGTGTTGCCGTTCTGGTTGTCCTTCATCAGGAACGAGGCGAGCTTGATACGTTGTATCTCTCCGCCGGAAAGCGTAGATGTGGATTGTCCGAGTTTTATGTATCCGAGACCGACGCTGCTCAACGTAGACAATATCTCGACCACCTTTCTGGCCGAAGCGGATGCCGTGTCACCGCCGAAAAACGCGATGGCTTCGTCTATAGTCATTTCGAGTACGTCGTATATCGTCTTGCCTCGATACTTTACCTCCAAGACGTCGTCCTTGAAACGTTTGCCTCCGCAATGTTCGCACTTTAGTTCTATATCGGCCATGAACTGCATGCCTACGGTAACGTAACCTTCGCCCTGACACTCTTCGCACCGACCGCCCGGACGATTGAATGAGAAGTAAGATGCGTTCATTCCGTTGTTGGCGGCATATGGCTGATCCGCAAATATTTTACGTATATAATCGTAAGCTTTGGTATATGTAGCCGGATTGGAACGTAACGATTTTCCGATAGGGTTTTGGTCGATCATTTCTATGGACTTGAGCATCGACACATCTCCGCCGAGCGACTCGAAACTGCCCGGTTTAAGTCCTGTCTCGAACAATTTGCGACGAATGGCCGGATACAGTATGCCTTTGACGAGCGAGGATTTTCCGCTCCCGCTCACACCGGTAATGCATGTCATTACTCCCAGCGGAATCTTAACGTCTATGCCCTTGAGGTTGTTTTCACGGGCACCCTTTATCTCTATATAGTTGCTCCAGCCGCGTGCCGAGACGGGTGTCCCGATAACTTTGCGCCCGGTCAAATAGTCTGCCGTCAGGCTACCTTCGGCATGTTCGAGTTCGTCTATACGTCCGTTGAACACCACTTCGCCGCCATTATATCCGGCTCCGGGACCGATGTCTATGATCCTGTCGGCGGCACGTATGACCTCTTCCTCGTGTTCCACCACAATTACAGTATTGCCGAGGTCGCGCAGTTGTTTGAGTACTTTTATCAGCCTTGCGGTATCGCGCGGATGCAGGCCTATGCTCGGCTCATCGAGTATATACAATGATCCGGTGAGGTTGCTGCCGAGCGAAGTGGCCAGATTTATGCGTTGGCTTTCGCCGCCGGAGAGGGTGGAAGAGAGACGGTCGAGAGTAAGATAGCCCAAACCTACATCGGACAGATACGACAGTCTGTTTCCGATCTCTACGAGTATACGGGCAGCGGTAGTGCTGTCGTGCTCATCGAGCGACAGATCGCGGAAAAACACGATCAGGTCATCCACGCTCATCGTAACGAGCTGGGCTATATTCATTCCGCCTATCTTTACATAAAGCGCTTCTTTACGCAGTCTGCTGCCGCCGCACTCGTGGCATACCGTTTTGCCCGTGTAACGCGACAACATGACGCGGTACTGTATCTTATACCTTTCGCTTTCGAGATAAGCGAAGAAATCGTTAAGTCCGTGGAAATAGGTATTTCCCGTCCACAACAATTTCTTTTGTTCTCGCGTAAGTTCGTAGAAAGGTTTGTGTATGGGAAAATCGAATTTGTGAGCGGACGCAACGAGCTGATCTTTCCATTGCTTCATGGTTTCTCCGCGCCAGGCAGCTATCGCATCGTCGTATATGCTTTTGGTTTTGTCAGGAACTACGAGATCTTCGTCTATTCCGATGACCTTGCCGTACCCCTCGCAAACGGGACATGCACCGAGCGGATTGTTAAATGAGAACATATGCTCAGACGGGTGTTCGAATACGATACCGTCGGCCTCGAAACGTGTGGAAAACTCATGTACTTCGTCGTTGCCGTCGTCATCGGTTACCACTATGCGGCAAATGCCTTCGCCATAGCCGAGCGCCTGAGATACCGAGTCTCCGAGGCGGCTTACTATCTCCTCGTCGGCACGCGATTTCACCCTGTCTACTACTGCATTGAATTCCGCATCGTCGGGCAATTTCTCTCCGTTGCCGAGCAGTTCCTCTATCATGACAGCTCTCCCGCCGTGATATATGCGTTGCAAGCCCTCCTTAAGCAATAGAGTAAGAAATTCTATAGCACCCTGTCCATCCTTAGGCTTCATCGGCGCACATACGAGTATTCGACACCCTTCGCGGGAAATTATATACGACACGATATCCTGTGGTTGATAACACTTCACTTCGCGTCCCGAAACGGGAGAGTAGGTCCGCCCTATACGGGCAAACAACAATTTGAGATAATCGTAGATTTCCGTGGTGGTACCTACCGTCGAACGCGGATTGCGCGTATTTACCTTCTGTTCTATGGCTATGGCCGGGGCTATGCCTTCGATGAAATCTACGTCCGGCTTATCTATGCGGCCTAGAAACTGCCGGGCATAAGCCGACAGGCTTTCGACATAACGCCGTTGTCCTTCGGCGAATATGGTGTCGAAAGCGAGCGTGGATTTACCGGAACCGGACAGTCCCGTTATTACGACCAGTTGGTTATGCGGTATTTCGAGGCTTATATTCTTAAGGTTGTGTACCCTTGCGCCCTTGATATATATGGAATCGAGTTTGGTGTTATTGTTTTTCTGCATGATCGTTTCTATCAATCCTCTCCGCTTGTGCCCCTTCCGTCTTGGAAAGTTTGCTTTCCAAGATGTCGGCTTTACTCTGGCGGATGGCCAGAACCATTGTGCAAAGATTGTCGAACTCCTGTGATACGATGCGGGGCTGTTCGTCTTTGACGACTTTCATGACATCGTTCATCGTAACATACGGAAAAACGACACGAAATATTGTATCGACCGTCTTCTCCACCACATCGGCTACGGACAACACTTCTTCGGCTGACGTCCTATAGGCGTTGATCAAACCGGGAACGCCCAGTTTCGTGCCGCCGAAATAGCGCACTACGACAATAAGACAATCGGTAATTTCGGCAGAAAGCATCTGCCCCAATATAGGCCGTCCGGCAGTTCCAGAAGGTTCTCCGTCGTCATTTACGCGGTAGCTTTCTCCTCGCGGACCGAGACGATAAGCGTAACAGTGATGTGTGGCATCGTAATATTTTTTACGAAGCTCGTCGAGCCGTTCCTTTACCTCTTCTGGCGTAGTTACCGGATAGGCAAAAGACAGGAACTTACTGCTCCTGTCTTTGAATACCGTTTCCGCCGCAGCGGCTATAGTTTTGTATATATCGTTTTCCACGTACTACAAACACTTTGTATCGCACGCATTCTCTACACGAGACCGACCGTTACTCCGCCGAGCGGAATATTCTGTTCCAACGTATGTTTTTCGGGAAACTGCGGTCCTTGTCCGTCGACCAGCCGATAAAGACCGGTTTACCGACAATATGGTCTTCCGGAACGAATCCCCAGAAACGCGAGTCGGCCGAATTGTGACGATTGTCTCCCATCATGAAATAGTAGTCCATTTTGAACGTATATTCATCGGCCGTTTTCCCGTTTATGAATATGACGTCATAATTTACCTCTATGTCGTTGCCTTCATAATTCTTTATAATCCTGTAGTACAACGGGAGATTTTCCAAAGTAAGTTTTACCGTGGCTCCACGTTCCGGGATCCAGAGTGGACCGAAATTATCCACGCTCCAAGCATACCTCTCGTCGTTGGGGAATATGCTGTAATAGGGTACTTGCGGATCGAACCTCTCGACGCTTTCGATATTGTTCATTGCACGCAAAGCCGTAACATTGGCATCCGTCAGCGGCAATACGTAAGTATGCGAATTCTGGTCGTACCAAACATCGTCCTTTGCTATGCCGAGCCTGTCCAGCACCGACCGTCCTATGGGCGATCCTGTCGTGCGGACTATATAGTTGAATTGCCTTTCATCAGGAGCCGGTTGCATTACTCCGTCGATATATACCTCTCCGTTAATCACGGACAGCGTATCGCCGGGCATGCCTACGCATCTTTTGACGTAATGTTCCCGTTTGTCCACCGGATGTGAAATGATAGTATAGTCCTCATGCAACTTGTCATGTCCCATCTTATCGTTTCCGTAACTGATCTGATAACGACGCAATATGTCGTAATAGGTCTCCGCCGGACGCTCCCTGACGACGGTGTCGCCGGCCGGGAAGTTGAACACCACGATATCGCCGCGCTTTACGTTGCCGCAACCGGCCAGACGCTTGTAAGGACTCTTGATAGCTTCCGAGTATGATTTTTTTGTCTGCGAGAACGGCATCTTGTTATGGACGAGCGGAAACGATAGGGGAGTCATCGGCATCCTCGGACCGTAAGCGAGCTTGCTCACGCACAGATAATCGCCCACGAGCAGCGTTTTCTCCATGGATGAAGTCGGAATGCGGAACATCTGGAATATATATATGTGTATAAGCGACGCGGCTATTACCGCGAACACTATGGCCTCTATCCAGCTCCACATCTCGCGATAGGCTTTGCTGGTCGCCTTGCGTTCCTGATGTTTCTTCCCGAACAACAGGCGCGACAAAAATTTAGTTATATAGAAGTCGAATATCAACGGCAACCCGAGCAGCATCCACGGGCTGCGTGACCATACTACGAACCATAAAACGTATATTACTGAAACTATGGTGAATTTCACCCACCTGTTTCTGAAGAAAGCACGTACTTTATTCCAAAACTCTTTCATTATTATCAATCGATTATGAGTAATTATTTCAACTTAAAGTCCAGCATATCGTCCATACATAGCACACCCTTGTGCGTCACCGCGAATTCGGCTGCCATTACGGCACCCAAAGCGAATCCGCGCCTGCCTTTGGCGCTGTGACGTATGGTAAGCGTGTCGGCTTCCGACTCGTACCTCACCTCGTGTATACCGGGCACGTCGCCTTCCCGGACTGATTCTATAGCCACTTCGGAAGCGGAGGAAGCAGCGTGATTCACCCATGAAGACTTACGCTCCATATTGTCTATTATGCCTTCTGCTATGGTAACGGCCGTTCCGCTGGGAGAATCCTTTTTGCGGGTATGGTGCACTTCCGTCATCGAAACCTCATATTCCGGGAAACGATCCATAATATGCGCCAGGTAACGGTTTACCATGAACATTATATTTACGCCGATGCTGAAATTGGACGACCAGAAAAATGTGCCGCCGAGCCTGTCGCACTCCTCGCAGGCGCTTTGCAAGTCGTCGTTCCAACCAGTAGTGCCGCACACCACCGGAATACCGGCTTGCAGGCACGCGGATACATTTGCGCGAGCCGTGGAAGGGGTGGTGAATTCTATGGCCGCATCGGCCTTGCGCAGATTGTCGGCCGTAAGCATATCTCTGTTGTCAGCGTCTATGACGAGTACCGTTTCATGCCCTCTCTCTTGGAGGATCTTCTCGATTTCCCGCCCCATGACGCCGTATCCTATTATGGCTACTTTCATTCCTGTCAAAACTTACCTATCCGTACAAAGATAGGTAAAACGATATAAACTACACGATCATGCGCTGATTTTCTTAAACGTTTTCCGTACACAGACGAGCTTCGCATGAAAGATTTTCCCGGATGACGGGTTTTTTACTAAATTTGGCTTCCAAACGAAACGGATACGATGCGTTATTTCCTGATACTTTCATACCAAGGCACCGCGTACAAAGGCTGGCAAATACAGCGCAATGCGCCGTCCGTACAGGCTACCATAGAAAACGGACTGTCGGCCATACTGCGTTCCGAAATACATATAACGGGAGCAGGCCGCACCGACACCGGCGTTCATGCGTCGTATTATGTAGCACACTTCGACTCTGACTGTATCGCTGACGAAGCCGACTTCATTTATCACCTGAATTCCATACTCCCAAAGGACATAGCCGCAACGGAAATTAAAAAAGTGCGGGACGATGCGCATGCGCGTTTCGATGCTATCGAGCGTGAATATACCTATCGTATAGTAAACCGTAAAGATCCTTTCCTGCGCGAATTTTCTTGGCAATATTACGCGATGCTCGACATGCAAGCGATGAACGAGGCTGCCGCGCATCTGTTGGCATTCGACGATTTCACTACATTCGCAAAACTCAATTCGGCTAACAAAACCAATATCTGCCATGTAACTCATGCGCAGTGGGAACGTACCGACAACGGCATGACGTTCGTAATACGTGCAGACCGCTTTTTGCGCAATATGGTAAGGGCGATAACGGGTACGCTGGTGGAAGTGGGGCGCGGCAAAATGACGCCGAACGAGTTCCGTAACATAATAGCTGCAAAAGACCTGTCTCTTTCGGGATCGTCCGCTCCGGCGCAAGGATTGTTTCTCAGCAATGTGAAATACCCTGAAGAGATATTTCTGTAAAAACCGTACGATGAAAAACATATTGATGGCGATGTATCGCGCGACACATCGCCATCAATATGTAAAATCAGGACATGTCGTCAAGCCAGTTTCAGGTCTTTCTTTATCTCATCTATTTTCGAGTCGAGACGCGCCTCTACCGCATCGTATTCATCGAGGCTGGGTAGAGGTTCCTGAACACTGAAGTAAAACTTTATTTTAGGCTCTGTACCCGAAGGACGTACAGACACTACAGTTCGGTCGGCCGTGACGAATTGAAGCACGTCGGAACGCTCTATTTCTATAGGTGTCACTTTCCCTGTCGTCAGATCGCGGCTCTCGCCCTTGAGGTAATCGCGTATCACGAATACGGAGGAACCTGCGATTATTTTAGGCGGAGACATCCGCCAGTCTTCCATCATTTTTCGTATCTCCGTTTGGCCGTCCTTTCCTTTGCGCACAATCGATACCAAAGCCTCCTTGTAAAAGCCATACTTAATGTAAAGCTCCTTAATCAGCTCGAACAAAGATGTTCCGACGCTCTTAGCCCATGCGGCTGCCTCGGCAGCTAATGCGCACGAACTGACGCCATCCTTGTCTCTCACGAAATCTTCGGGCAGATAGCCGAAGCTCTCTTCGCCGCCACCTATGTATTTTTCGCCGAGCGCCTCTTCGCGACGTATTATACCCGCTATGTATTTGAAACCGGTCAGACATTCGAAATCCTTGACACCGAAACTGTTCGCGACATCGGAAACCATTTGCGAAGTGACGATGGTACGTACCACGTACTGATGCCCGTCAAGCCGGCCGAGTTCGCTCCAGCGACGGCATATGTAATACGTAAGCAGCGTGCAGGTCTGGTTGCCGTTGATGAGTACATAGTTCCCCTTGCCGTCGGGTACGGCTATACCTATCCGGTCGGCATCGGGATCGGTGGCCAGAACTATGTCTGCACCTTCGCGCATTCCGAGTTCTATGGCCTTGCTCATCGTAGTCCGCTCTTCCGGATTGGGCGACTCGACAGTAGGAAAATTGCCGTTTATAACCATTTGTTCCGGAACGGTAGTTATATTCTCGAAACCGAATTTGCGCAACGCTTCGGGAACGAGTCTGTACCCGCAACCGTGAATCGGCGTGTAGACGATTTTCATATCCTTATGGGCGGCGACGGCATCAGGAGACAATGACAGTCCCTTGATTCTGTCGAGATACTTCTCGTCGAAATCATTGCCAAGAATAACGATGTTTCCCGGATTGAGGCCGGTGCGTATCTGTTCGATAGACGTTATCTTTCCGACTTCGGCTATTATGTTTTTGTCATGCGGCACCACCACCTGCGATCCGTCCGTCCAATAGGCCTTGTAACCGTTGTATTCTCTCGGATTGTGCGAGGCCGTAACCATAACACCGCTCTTGCACCCCAGCTCCCTTATGGCAAAACTCAGTTCCGGGGTAGGTCGCAACGAATCGAACAGATAGACGTGAAAACCGTTCGATGCGAAAATGTCTGCAACACGCTCTGCAAAAAGACGACTGTTATTACGACAATCATGTCCTACCGCGACTTTTATCGTCTCGCCGGGAAAGGTTGCGGAGAGATAGTTCGCCAACCCCTGAGTAGCCATGCCTACCGTATATATGTTCATCCTGTTTGTGCCTACCCCCATGATACCTCGTAGCCCACCGGTACCGAATTCCAAATCTCTGTAAAAACTTTCGGTCAGTTCCTTTGAATCGTTGTCAATGAGCCACTTGACTTGCTTTTTAGTAGCCTCGTCATAGTTGCCGTCAAGCCATTTTTGAGCTTTCTCGAGAATGCTTTTATCAATGCTGCTTTCCATATTTTTATAGGTTTTGCTTATAATTTCACCTTCAATTATCCAATTATTTCTATATACAAAAGTACGTGTTTTTTGGAAATTCTCTATATCAGATTATTGAATTAGGCCCCTTGAAAAAAGGCTCATTCTTCTATATAAATTAAAAATTAAAACGCAATAACTATGAACATTTTTTAAACCGATTTTATGACTCAATTTTGTGTTGCAAAATCATCCGACTTATGATTGTTGATAACCCTACATATAGCGATATGTGGCAGAACTGCTTGACCCAAATCCGGGAACAGACCTCCCAGGAGGAGTTCACCAAATGGTTCAAGCCCATAGTTCTCGTCAATTTCGACGGCACCACATTGCAGTTGCGGGTACCGAACGAATCATACGTATACCATATAGAGAAACACTATATTCCTTTCCTGCGGCCGATCATCTACCAGACGTTCGGTCAGAAAACCAAATTGCGCTATTCGATACCCAATAACGAACAACACCAACACGCTTTTCAACAGGAATCGCACACGGCCACTCCGATGTCGAAATACATGGAGCAGACCAATACGGCAAATATAAAAAATCCGTTCGTTATACCCGGCATAAAAAAGATCGTAATAGATTCGCAACTCAATCCGAACTATACGTTCGACAATTTCGTCGAAGGCGATTGCAATAGGCTGGCGCGTTCGGCAGGCTTGTCGATAGCGGTAAATCCCGGTATGACCGCGTACAATCCGCTTTATGTTTTCGGCGATTCCGGTCTTGGAAAAACGCATGTGGCTCAAGCCATAGGCATGGAAATCAAGCAGCGTCATCCGGATCTTCAGGTGCTGTACGTTTCGATGAACAAATTCCAGGCCCAATACACATCGGCCGTATTGAATAAGGAGGTCAACGACTTCATACATTTCTATCAGATGATAGATGTGTTGATAATAGACGACATACAGGAGCTTTCCGGCAATAAGGAAAGCACGCAGAATGCGTTTTTCAACATATTCAATCATCTTCAGCTCGCAGGCAAACAGTTGATATTGACATCGGATAAACGGCCGGTAGAGCTTAAGGACATTAACGACCGTCTACTCACGCGATTCCGCTGGGGGTTGGCTGCCGAACTGACCCCTCCGGATTTCGACACTAAAGTGAAAATCATCCGCAACAAGGCCGCAAGACTTGGTGCCGATGTTCCGGACGACGTCGTGGCTTTCTTTGCGGAAAACATAAATGCCAACATACGCGAAATAGAAGGGGCGCTGTCGTCGCTCGTGGCAAATGCGACGCTTTTGGGTAGGAGCATTACGATTTCGCTTGCCAAAGAAATTATCAAAGTATACGTAAAGTTTACTCAAAAAGAGATAACTATAGATCACATACGCAATGTGGTTTGCGATTTTCTGAATGTGGATCAGGCGGTATTCGACTCTGCAAAACGCACGAGGGAGGTAGCTCAGGCACGTCAGATTGCCATGTATCTTTGCAAACAGCATACGAAAGCACCATTGGCAACTATAGGCTCGGCTATAGGAGGAAAAAATCACGCCACCGTTTTGCATGCATGCAAAACCATTTCCAATCTGATAGAAACGGATAAAGCGTTCAGGCAAACCATGGAAGAGATAGAGCGCAAGGTATTGGCACGTTAGCGAACACTGGCTACGAGTTATCAACAATAACGGGCAGAAACGATTGGGTTCCGCCCGTTGCATTTTCGTATTAAAGATATTTTCACTAATTTTACTTCTAATTATGCGCGTTTTGTGGACATTGTTGATATTCCGGAATAACAGCGCATTGCAATCGCTATATATAGTATTTGATTAAATTGAATCGATTATATAATACACAATCAACCATATGGCAGAAAAGAAAGAAGTCAATGCAGACAAGCTTAAAGTACTGAATGCTGTACTCGACAAAATAGAAAAGGATTTCGGTAAGGGAGCCGTAATGAGAATGAGCAGCGACAATATAGAAGAGGTGGCAGTCATTCCGTCGGGTTCCATTACGCTTGACATGGCACTCGGAGTGGGCGGTTATCCCAAAGGGCGGGTCATTGAAATTTTCGGACCGGAATCGTCCGGTAAAACCACACTTGCCCTTCACGCCATTGCAGAGGCTCAGAAAGCAGGCGGTCTTGCCGCATTCATAGATGCAGAACACGCTTTCGACAGGACCTATGCACAGGCTCTCGGAGTAGATGTGGACAATCTGTTGATTTCCCAACCCGACAACGGTGAACAGGCGCTCGAAATAGCCGACAGTCTAATACGATCCAGTGCAATAGATATCATAGTCATCGACTCGGTTGCCGCTCTTACTCCTAAAGCCGAGATAGAAGGCGACATGGGCGAATCCAAAATGGGATTGCAGGCGAGGTTGATGTCGCAGGCTCTCCGCAAACTCACGGCGAGCATCAGCAAGACGAAGACCGTATGCATCTTCATAAACCAGTTGCGCGACAAGATAGGTGTCGTATACGGCAATCCGGAAACCACTACCGGCGGTAACGCCCTGAAATTCTATGCGAGCGTGCGTATAGACATTCGCAAGGCTTCCAGTATAAAGGACGGCGAAGACCAGTTGGGTGCGAGGGCCAAGGTTAAAGTCGTGAAAAATAAAGTGGCGCCACCTTTCCGCAGGGCTGAATTCGATATAATGTACGGCGAAGGAATATCTAAAGTCGGCGAAATCATAGACCTCGGCGTCGATTTCGGCGTAATCAAGAAAAGCGGTTCATGGTATTCATACGGTGACCGCAAACTGGCGCAGGGACGAGACGCTACCAAGGAACTGCTACTGTCCGACGAACCGCTCATGGCGGAAATAGAACAGAAAGTCCGCGATGCGATGAAAGAGAGCAAAAATCAATCGAAGAAATAAACAAACGTTCCGACTCGACGGATGCATGAATTCAATGCACCGTCGAGTTGTGAAATAAACCCAATCTACGATCCCATTATGGCAACAGCCGGTTATACAGCAGAACACGAACTTATCATCAGAGATAGGTTTAACGACCTGCTTGCGTCATGTCAGAAAATAATAAAAGATGAGAACGACAGGGAGATGATAGACAAGGCTTTCTTCCTTGCGAAGGAAGCCCACAAAGGGGTATTGCGCCGTGACGGCGATCCATACATACTCCACCCGCTGTCTGTCGCCAAGATCGTAGTGGACGAGATAGGTCTCGGCGTCAAGTCCGTAGTGGCTTCGCTGCTGCACGATGTGGTAGAGGATACCGAATATACCGTCGAAGAGATAGAGACGATATTCGGCGAGAAGGTTGCCTACATGGTGGACGGACTTACCAAAATGGCCGGAGTGGTCAGCAAGGATACGTCGAAACAGGCGGCTTACTTCAGGAAAGTATTGTTGACGCTCTCCGACGATGTGCGCGTGATACTTATCAAGATTGCCGACCGGTTGCACAACATGCGCACCATGGCGTCCATGCCGCGCGAAAAGCAAATCAAAATATCGAGCGAGACACTCTACCTGTTCGCGCCTTTGGCCTACAGACTCGGTCTTTACAATATAAAAACGGAACTCGAGGATCTCAGTCTGAGATACCGCTACCCGGAACAGTATTTCGAGATCGTAGATAAACTGAACGAAACAGAGTCCGGACGAAGCGAATTCATCGAGAAATTCATAGCTCCTATACGCCAGCAATTATCCGCCAGCGGCATAGACTGCACAATATCCGGACGAATCAAAAGCGTCTTTTCCATCTGGTCTAAAATGCAGCGGAAGGGTATTGCTTTCGAAGATATTTACGACCTGTTCGCTATAAGAATAGTGTTCAAACCGACGGCACTTATACCGGAAAAATCACAATGCTGGCACATATATTCACTGATTACGGATATATACACGCCGAAACCCGACCGTATAAGGGACTGGGTGAATTTTCCTAAGGCCAACGGCTACGAGGCTTTACATGTTACCGTCATGGGTCCCGACGGCATATGGGCTGAGGTACAGATACGTTCAGAACGTATGGAGGAGATCGCCGAAAGGGGATTTGCAGCCCACTGGAAATATAAACAGGCACACAGTACGGACGACGAGTTTGACAAATGGCTGAGGGAAGTACGCAACGCGCTGAAAGGGCCGACGGAAGATGCGGTTGAGTTTTTGGATAATGTAAGACTTACACTGTACACGAATGAGATAGTCGTTTTCACACCCAAAGGTGAACCGCGTAAGATGCCTCAGGGGGCGACCGTACTCGATTTCGCATACAATATACACACCAATGTCGGCAACAAGGCCATAGGCGCCAAGATTAACCACAAGATAGAGTCTATATTCGAGACACTTACGAACGGCGATCAGGTGGAGATAATCACATCGGATAATTCCAAGCCTACAATAGAATGGCTCGACCACGTTACTACGGCCAAAGCCAAGCAGTCGATTACGACTTTTCTGAAACGTTCACGGGAAAATAACGTGGAACGCGGAATGGAGTTATTCGAAAAACGTATGAGCGAATTCGGAATTATGCCGAGCGGCAGGGTATTCCGTAAAATATTGCCTGCATACGAATGTGCCAACAAAGATGAGTTTTACAGTAAGTTAGGCTCCGGAATAATAAATCTCGATGACGTAGAGCCGATACTACGACAGAATTCCATGAGCAAGGTGCTCAAATTCTGGGACATACAACTAACCAAACCGTTCAAGTCGGGACAGGAAACATTGGTGGTCGGCGGTTCCGATACGGCGGACGGCAAAGCGGCTAAATTCGTAATAGCGGAAAAATGTAACCCCATTCCCGGAGACGAAATAGTCGGTTATAAAAATCCGGGAAGCAATACTATTGTCGTACACAAAGCCGGTTGCGAAGACTTGACACGTCTTGCAGCCCAGCATGGAGAGAATATAGTTACAAATATAAAATGGTCGAGCTACAAAGCTGAATCCTATCTTGCAGAGGTAGAAATACGAGGTATAGATAGGGTGGGAATTTTGGTAGATCTTTCACAGGTCATTACCGTAGAGCTCGGCATCAATATACGTGAATTAATGATACAAAGCCACGACGGTATATTCGAGGGCAAGATAAGGGTGTACGTCAAGGATACCGAGAACCTGAATGCGTTACAGGAAAGAGTAGGGCATATCAAAGGTATAGAAAAAGTCCAGCGGACCCTGTAATACATTATTTACAAATGTAAACACATTTGACTAATAGAAAATTACATGGAAGATTTCATTGAAATAATCATATTGATACTGATCAGCGCGGCAGGTCTAGTCCAAGGACTCATATCGGAAAATAAAAAAAAGAAGAAGCAAGCGGCTGCCGCACAATCGGCCGAATCATTCATGTCAGATCTGCACGTGGGGGAAAAACGTGTACCGGGTAATTGGCAGATATTACCGGATAACACGTCTCCAGACACAGAAAATGCTGTGAATGATAATGACGAGACACGTCCAAGTCCGACTGTTATCTATAACACTAATACACGATCTCGTATTAAAATACAAAATGATATTACGTCAATTACGGAAAGCCAGTTGGCGACAGAAGAAACATCGACAGTAATTAATCCATTATTAAACGATTTTGATCTTAGAAAAGCCATATTGTATTCGGAAATATTGAAACCTAAATTCTAATTATTATGTCCACTATTTTTACCAAAATAATAAGAGGTGAAATTCCGAGCTATAAGATAGCGGAGGACGACAAGTTTTATGCATTCCTCGATATAAATCCTGTTGCCGAAGGTCATACTCTTGTAGTACCCAAAAGGGAGGAAGACTATATTTTCGCATTACCGGACGAAGAGTTGGCCGAGATGATGATATTCGCCAAAAAAGTAGCTGCAAAACTGCAACGCCGTCTCGATTGTAAACGCGTTGGTGTAGCCGTAATAGGCATGGAAGTACCTCATGCACATATACATCTTATTCCTATAAATAAGGAAAAAGATATGGATTTCAATCATAAGACATCTCCGTCACCGGAAGAACTGAAAGCTGTTGCTGACAAAATAAATAGCTAAAAAAGGGATATTGTTATAATAGGAAAGGGCAGGGTATGGGATTTTCATACCCTGCCCTTATTATTTTTATTCAATAGCCTCTTTACACTTGTAACAAGTGTAAAGCAATACAACTTATACCCCAAAACTCATATTTACAAATGTATTTACGTGATTTAAGAAAGCTTCAACAACCCTGAAGACGTGAATTAAAAATTGTAATTTCATATGTAACTGGCTATAACACACCATATTGTGTGATTTATATAAACCAACTAATAAGCTTGCCTTCGCGTGCATTTCTACATTTTTCATCACACTCAAAATGCGCATTAATTTGAGTGTTTATATTATTAATAATAAGGCATTTAAAAGATTTATATAAATAAAAAAATCATATAATATAATAGATGGTAATTGTCGGGAGTGACGCGCATGTAAATTTCATGCGCGTCACTGTTTGTAAATATGATAGTTGTTTTTTATTTTTGTAAAAACCAACTGTCGTCATGAAAGATAGGATTGTATATATTATGCAGGATAAAAACATATCCGCAAATAGGCTTGCGGAGCTTATGGAGATACAGCCGTCAAGTATTTCGCATATATTATCCGAACGTAACAAACCAAGCCTTGATTTCGTGACAAAGTTACTCACTGTATTTCCGGAGATAAATCCGGATTGGTTGATATTCGGCACCGGGCATATGCTTCGCGATCGAAAAGATTTAATTGAAACGAATGATGCGAATGATAAGTCTGATAAGAATGAAGTGGCTTCGAAAAATTCAGCGCATCAACCTCTGTCGGTGTCAAGTTCCGAAAATCCGAGTCGTCCGCAAGTTGGTGTATCCTTAAAGCCTTCTCAAAATATAGGTAGAGCCATTCGGAAAGTCATGATTTTTTACGACGACTATACGGTCGAATCGTATGATTATTTCAAAATTGAGTAATTGCTTTTTACCAAGCTTTTATATCTTATTTATCAAAAACAGCTATTCAAAATTCTATTTGAAAATTGGAAACGCACAGCTAAAATTCGCCTCGAGGCTTTGAAATATAATTTATATTATGTTAAGTAGTGTATGGAAATAATTCTGTAAGACAGCAATAGTTCTCCTTGGTAGCGTCGTCCCTGCGCCAGTTTGCGGTCGCCGTATGAATACCATGAACCGCTTTTCTTGATTACGCCGAAATCGACGCCGAGGTCTATGATTTCGCCGACTTTAGATATTCCTTCGCCGTACATTATATCGAATTCAGCCCTGCGGAAAGGTGGCGACTAATATAATAATCAGATTTATAAAGTATTTAATCTATTTCTGGAGACATCGTTTAAAGTGTCGAGCCATATTTCTACCCGGCCTAGTTTGCTCGCCTCTTTCATTGATAACTAATTTTCCCGTGTTTTTCATACTTCTTCTGACAACGAGAAGTTATCACAACAATAAAAATAAACCCTTTTATATTGCTATATTTGTTAGCAAATTCATCCTACGACATATATGAGAATCTCAGCTACACAAAAAACAGCATATATTATACTGACTATAATTACAATAGCCATATTGTCAGTAATTTATGGTTGTAATCGAGATGTGCGCAAGACGGATAAACAGGTCATAACTGTATCCATACCACCCATAAAATATATTGTAGAAGAAATCACATGCGGAGATTTCGATATTAACGTAATACTTCCGCATGGCAGCAGTCCGGAAACCTACTCTCCTACTCCGCAACAACTGATAGATGTGAGCAAGTCCGATATACTGTTTTACACAGGATTGCTTGACTTTGAAAACGAACTGATGAAACGACTGCCGGATACAGGTAAACCTGTATCGTTATCGGTCGGCATGGATTTGATTTCCGATGACGGACACGATCATAATCATAATGGTCTCGGTGTGGATCCGCATATATGGACTTCTCCGGAACGTTTGAAAATCATGTCAGCCAATATATACGATGCTGTCAACAAACGATTTCCAGATTCGACAAAATATACTACGGCATATTCAAATTTGATAGAGCGTCTCGATTCCTTATCTGCACAAATCAAAAGGACTTTAAACGAGACATCAACCAAGGTTTTCGTGATATATCACCCGGCATTGACTTATTATGCGGAAGATTACGGCCTGACACAGATATCTATCGAAAACGAAGGTAAAGAACCTTCGGCAACTCATTTGAAATCAGTAATAGAAACAATTAATAAGGAGAATATCGGACATATTCTTTATCAACAACAATTTTCGGTTTCAGTAACCGAAGCTGTAAGCAAAGAGACAAATGCTACGCCGATAGAAATAGATCCTCTTGCAGAAAACATAGTCGCCGAAATCACCGCAATAACTAACATCATATCAAGCAGATGAATTTAATAACTTTAAGTAATGTTTCTGTAAGTTACAACGGCTATCAAGCGCTTTCGGAAGCATGTCTTAACATTGCCGATAACGATTTCATAGGAATAATAGGACCTAACGGAGGCGGTAAAACTACCCTGATAAAGGCCATATTGCACATGGTACCTTTCAGCGGCAAGATAACTTTCGCTCCGGGCATCGATATTTCCGACGGTAGTATAGGTTATCTGCCTCAGCAAACCGGATTCGACCGTGCGTTTCCTATTTCAGTGACTGAAACTGTATTGAGCGGTTTGCAATCCGGCCACAAGTTCCTCCGTATTACACGACAGGCAAAAGATAAAGCACAAGCTTTAATGAATATGACCGGCATAACAAAATTGGCAGACAAAGCTATAGGAGATATATCCGGTGGCGAAATGCAGCGAGCGCTACTCTGCCGGGCATTAATTTCCGATCCGAAACTACTGATACTCGATGAACCGGCTAATTTCGTGGACAACAAATTCGAACATGAACTATACGATATATTGGCATCGTTAAGCGATAAAATGGCCATAGTCATGATTTCCCACGATATAGGTACCATAACGAGTCATGTCAAAAGTATCGTATGCGTAAACCGTACTGTCCACAGGCACGACATTGCGGAAGTTACGCCCGAACTGCTGGCAACTTATAATTGTCCCATCCAGCTTATCACCCATGGCGAAGTTCCGCATACTGTACTTGCACGTCACGATAAATAAATTACCGAGAGTTTATTTGCCTCGGCGCAAAAGTCGATAAATCAATACTCGGCAAGTAACGGCCTACCGCAACTAAAGTTTCCGAAAATGCGACTTTATTTTCAAAATCACATAAAAAAGCCCCGATTGTAATCGGGGCTTTTTAGACTGATAAACTTCTGCTTATTCATTTTTGGCATTGACGACACTGCTCAATTTATCGAATAAACCGTCCACCCTATCCATCAACTCGTTCCTTACAAATGCATAATGCTTCTTAACGAGAGACTTGTTGTGCTTCTCGGCCGGATGATTGACCATTTCGAAAAACTCGTTTCTCATATTGACGGCATCGCCTATTACCCCGACAATTGCATCCGCCTTATCTTCGTGGAAATACAATGCGAGATAACAATCGCTGACTATCTCGTTTACCAGATAGTCGATATCTTTTTTAATTCTTCTAAGACTTGCCATAAATTCAGCTCTTTAGTATTTACATGTTAAAAACCTTTGTCTAACAAAGATATGAAATTTATTCTATTTCCTTCCATGCTTCCGGCAGGAATTCTATAATATCACCGCTGTTCATGGCCTCGGCGCCAAAATATTCCATAGCCTTGTCTCCGGCCAATCCATGCAGGTATACTCCGAGTACAGCACCTGAATACGGATCGTATCCGCGAGCGAGCAATCCTGTAATAAATCCGGTCAATACATCGCCGCTGCCCCCCTTAGCCATTCCGCTGTTACCCGTAGAATTGAACACAACGCTCCTACCGCAATCGAATATAGCCGTGTTGGGCCCTTTTACAACTATTATCGAATCCATTTCTGCCGCCAAAGCCGAGGCGAGATCTATCTTATGCTCCTCACTACTCCACTCACCTACCAATCGTCTCAGTTCGCCGAGATGAGGCGTAAGAACGCTACCGCGCGGTACTGATCGTCGTAATCCGCTATCGGCGGCAATAAGATTCAACGCATCGGCATCCACGACCATAGGCATATTGACAGCTGTGCAGTATTCCAATAGTTCACCCAATGCGAACGCTGTCTGCTCATGTACCCCCAATCCGCACCCTACTCCGACTACCGAATATTTTGACATATCGCACGGCATCGATGTAAAGAAAGGACCGTCGTCGAGACTGTACAACGCCGAAGGGAAATTAGCCGCCACAGGAAATCTTTCGTTTTCCGGCAAATGTATCGTTACCAAACCGCATCCGGAACGCAATGCGGCACCGACAGACAAGGCAGCAGCCCCCGACATACCGCGCGAGCCGCATATAAGCAGCGCATGCCCGTATGTCCCTTTATGCGCATCTATCGATCGTGGTATCAGCAAACTGCGCACATAATCGGCCGTAACATACCCGAAACCAAGCATCGATCCCTCTGCAAACTCTTCGCCCACTCCGGGAGGAAGAAACATTATTTCATGTTCGTTCATTGCAAGATAACATTTTCCGAATCAGGAGACATGCAGTCATCCTATTCAATACAAATATAAAACTTTTATCACGACGGAATACATACGACAAGTTGTATTCTTTTCGTCGCAATCTTCCACCGACGCCGTCAACGGACAAATCTCTATGAAAACAAAAGCGGAACGTATGAACTACGCTCCGCTTTGCTGAATCGGTCAAGCCGCCCTATCCGCCGAAATTATCGTACATGATATTTTCTTTGGGAACGCCGAGATTGTCGAGCATCTTTTCCACAGCAGCCGTCATCGGGCCGGGACCGCAGATATAGTATTCTATATCTTCAGGCGCATCATGGAACTTCAGATAGTTGTCGTAAATAACCTGATGTATGAAACCTACGTATCCAGTCCAGTTGTCTTCCGGTTTGGGATCCGAAAGCGCTATCTCGAACCTGAAATTAGGATTCTCCTCGGCTATCTCACGATACTGGTCCTCGTAGAATATCTCCCTGCGGCTACGGGCACCGTACCAGAACGATATCGGAAGCTGCGTATGCTTTGTCTTGAAAAGATCGAAGATGTGAGAACGCATCGGAGCCATTCCGGCACCACCGCCGATAAACATTTTCTCATTGGGTGTATCCTTGACGAAGAACTCCCCGTAAGGACCGGAAATGGTTATCTTGTCTCCGGGTTTGAGCGAATAAATGTACGAAGAACAGATACCGGGATTTACCTTCATGAATCCGCCAGCAGCACGATCGAAAGGAGGCGTCGCGATACGGATATTCAACATGATGATATTGCCTTCTGCCGGGTGGTTAGCCATGGAGTATGCACGGAACGTAGGTTCCGGATTCTTAGCCACGAGATCCCACATCTTATTTTTATCCCAATCTTCATGGAATTCGGGATCTATATCGAAATCGGAATATTTTATGGCATCGTATTTAGGTACGTCGATCTGAATATATCCGCCGCTACGGAAATTGAGATTCTCCCCTTCCGGCAGTTTAACGACAAATTCTTTAATGAACGTAGCCACATTATGATTCGATATGACCTCGCATTCCCATTTCTTGACACCGAGTACGGCCTCCGGAACATGAATCTTGAGGTTGTCCTTAACTTTGACCTGACAACCGAGTCTCCAGTGTTCCTTCTGCTGGCGTCTGGTAAAATAACCTACCTCGGTCGGCAGTATCTCGCCGCCGCCTTCCAATACCTGACATTTACACATTCCGCAAGTTCCCTGACCGCCGCAGGCCGACGGAAGATAAATATTCTGTGCAGCCAATGTAGCGAGCAAAGACTCTCCGGTGGCAGCCGTCAACGTCTTTTCTCCGTCGTTTATGTCGATTGTCACCTCTCCGGAGGTAGTCAGTTTCGCTTTTGCGAACAACAGCAACGCCACGAGCAACAACACGATCACAAGCGCCGCTACAACCGCAATTATTATAGAAGTAGTCATCTGAGTTTAAGCGTTAGTTGATTTGAATACCGAGAAACGACATGAATGCGATTCCCATAAGACCTGTTAAGATAAACGCTATACCGGGACCGCGCAGCGGGGCGGGTATGTTGGAATAGGTGATCTTTTCGCGAATCGCTGCCATCATGAGGATAGCCAGCCACCAACCTATACCCGATCCGAGGCCGTATGATGCGGCTTCGCCGACATTGAGAAATTCCCTTTGCTGCATGAACAACGAACCGCCCATGATAGCACAGTTAACCGCGATAAGCGGCAGGAATATACCGAGAGAGTTATACAGCGACGGGCTGAATCTCTCCACGATCATCTCCACCAACTGCACGAAAGACGCGATCACGGCTATGAACACGATGAAACTAAGGAAGCTGAGATCTACGTCAGCAAGTTTGGGGCTGATCCAAGCCAAAGCTCCGGGTTGCAGAAGGAATTCGTCTATCAGGTAGTTCAGCGGAACGGTTATGAACATTACGAAAGTAACGGCAGCACCGAGACCCAAAGCTGTCTTCACGTTTTTACTTACGGCAATGTATGAACACATGCCGAAGAAATAGGCGAACACCATATTGTCGATAAAGATCGACTTTATGAAAATATTAAAAATGCTTTCCATACACTATCCTCCTATTTTTCTATAAGGTCACGGTTTTTACTGCGATGTATCCAGATGATAACGCCGACGATGATCAGCGCCATTGGAGGCAGCAACATGAGACTGTTATTTACATATCCCTGTTCATACAGCCATTGCGGTATTATCTGATAACCCCACAGAGTACCAGATCCGAAAAGTTCGCGCACGATAGCGACGACAATCAATATCAGACCGTACCCCAGACCGTTACCTATACCGTCGAGGAACGAAGGCCAAGGCTTGTTGCCGAGAGCGAACGCCTCCACGCGGCCCATGATTATACAGTTCGTAATGATAAGGCCGACGAATACGGACAACTGTTTGCTGACATCGTATACATAGGCTTTAAGCACTTGATCGACCAGAATTACGAGGGTAGCGATCACAACCAACTGCACGATGATACGTATACGGTTCGGAATACCTTTACGCAGACATGACATTATAAGGTTCGAGAATGCCGTCACAACGGTTACCGACACAGCCATTACGAATGCCGGTTTGAGTTTGGCCGTTACGGCAAGTGCCGAACAAATACCGAGTATCTGCACTATAACCGGATTGTTCCGGTTCAGCGGTCCCCACAACAACTTCATATTCTTGAGTGAGAACATAGGCTCTTTTTCTTCTACTCCCTTACTCATAACTTTCGATTTTATTTTCTTCAACGTTGGTTGCAACGGCTGCAGGCACGATCTCTACGGAAGGTTTCGCCGTCTGCTTTTCGATAAACGGCAGATATGCATCCAGACAGTCGTACAACATTGTCTCCACGCCGCGGCTCGTTATAGTACCTCCCGAAACGGCATCTACCGCATGGTCGTTACCGGCCGAAGCGCCGACGCCTTTCAATACTGCTATGCTTACGAACTCCCCGTCGCTCATGATCGTCTTTCCGCGGAACTGATCGGCGAAATGCGGCGTCGCGATTTCCGCACCGAGGCCGGGAGTCTCTCCCTGATGGGCGAACACCGCTCCGTAAATGGTATCCCAATCGTTTTCAAGAGCAATATACCCCCAGATCGGTCCCCACAAGCCGGCTCCGTAAACGGAAAGGATATTGAGTACGGTACCGTCGTCGAGTTTGGCGGTAAATATCGGGAGACGCATCTCCTCGCGAGGCTTCGCATATTCGGCTTTGAGCATGTCAAGCAACGCGAAAGCGTCTACGCCTTCTACCCTGTCGCCCAATCCGTTGACTACATAACTATCGATTATATACTTAGCATATTCGTCCTGAATATATTTGGTCTTGTCTTTAACCTTATCGGCATCTCCGCCAAGTCCTATAGTATTGAGGATAGCGCCCTGTTTTTCGACAGCTATGTTTGCCTGTTGTCTTCCTTTCAAGGACATTGCGGCCACCGAAAGGAGCACTGCAACGATGACGATCATCACCGTCGCATAGATTACTATATAAACGTTATTATTCTTATTCATGGCCGCCTACTGTTTTGCTGTTTTCAAACGTTTGTTCCTCCTGCGGACATTCGCCTGTACTACATAGTAGTCTACGAGCGGCGACAGCGCATTGACGAACAATATCGAGAGCATCATACCTTCCGGATAACCGGGATTGACAACCCTGATGAGAACTGCGAGCATACCTATGATAAGACCTGTTATCACCTTGCCCACATTGGTCTGGCTGGAAGTCACAGGATCGGTAGCCATGAACACTGCACCGAACGCGAAACCGCCGAGCAACCAATGGTAGTAAGCAGGCATCTCCATATAGGCATTACCGCCGACAAGGTTGAATATCAACCCCATAACAAGACCACCGGCAAACACGCTGACCATTGTACGCCAGCTTGCCACTCCTGTCCAAATAAGGATCACGGCACCTATCAGAATACAGAAAGTCGACACTTCGCCTATACTTCCCGGTATGAATCCCCAAAACCAGTCCATTGGGGTCGTTCCGCCGAAATCGAGAGTTGCGGCTCCGGAGCTGACACTGTCGGTAATGTATCCGAGCGGAGTCGCACCGGAAAATCCGTCTACATACTCACCTCCTTTGGTAACACCCCTTACCCAGACGTGTTCGCCGGATATTTTAGGAGTATATGCGAAGAATACGAATGCACGGGCCAACAATGCGGGGTTGAACACGTTCATACCTGTTCCGCCGAACACCTCCTTACCGAATACCACGGCAAAAGCCACCGCGAGGGCGAGTATCCACAACGGAATATCTATAGGCATGATCATCGGTACGAGAAGTCCCGTCACGAGGAAACCTTCGTTAACCTCTTCGCCGCGTTTCTGGGCGACGGCAAATTCTATACCCAGTCCGACTACATACGATACGATGATCATCGGCAACATACGTACGAAACCGTACCACCAGCATTTCAGCCACATGGCCTGCGATACCGGATCGGCTACGGCCGCGAAGTGCTGGTAACCGACGTTATACATACCGAACAGCAATGCGGGAATGAGAGCTATGATTACGACGATCATCGTACGTTTCAGATCGTTCACGTCACGTATGTGACTGCCCTTCTTCGTCACCGTATTGGGCACGAAAAGGAACGTTTCGAATGCATCGAACGTAGAATGCAGGAAACCGAGACGTCCTCCTTTGGAGAAGGTCGGTTTCATATTATCTACGATTTTTCTTAATTGTTTCTCCATATCCTTAGCTCAACTCTTTAATCATCAAATTGATGCCGTCGGCAATCACAGCCTGCATTTCGGTCTTTGACGGATCGACGAATTCACACAAGGCAAAATCTTCGGGAAGTACTTCGTAAATTCCGAGATTTTCCATCTTATCTATGTCGCCGGCCATGCAGGCTTTAAGAAGGTAAAGCGGGTAAATGTCCATAGGCAGATAACGGTCGTAAAGTCCTGTTACCACCAATGCGCGTTTGCCGCCATGCAGATTCGTATCGAGATCGTATACCTTTCGGGGCATGAGCCATGAAAAGTAACTGTGCGAAACCGAAAATTTGTTGAAACGCGGTGCGATCCAACCGAGCAGCTCATATTTGTCGCCTTCCGGTATGACGGTCATCTGATTATGATACATGTCAATATAACTGTCCGCATCGGCCTTGCAACCGGTAAGCACGTTACCTATGATCATACGGAAACTGTCGCCGGCTGCCTGACGTTTGATACCCACGGCCGTAGCTATTTGTACAACGGGAGCGCCAACCATGACAGTAACATATTTGGGATCAACTATTTCGGAACCGGTAACGGCTATCGTCTTGCGCATGTCTACCCTGCCGGTATTGAACAGGCGACCTATGACAGCTACATTCTGAATATCCACGGTCCACACAACCTCGCCCTTATTGATCGGATCGACATGATGTATCTGTACCCCTACGTTACCAGCCGGGTGGGGTCCTTCGAACAAATGCTGTTCGGCACTGTTCAGGCGATTCAACACGCCCTGCTGACCGTTACGGAGGCCGATGTGCACCTTACCGTCGGTAAGTTTTTTCAGGACCTCGATACCCTTGGCGAGATTGTCGTACTCGTTTTCAAGTACGAAATTCATGTCCGGCGCCAACGGAGCAGAATCGAATCCGGAAATGAAAATAGATTTAGGAGTGTCCGACGGATTGGCTATTATGCCGTAAGGCCGCTGTATTATCATCGGCCACAATCCGCTCTTAAGAAGTACATCGGTAATAGTTTCCCGCGTCGAATCGGCAGGCGACGCTACCTCGAATTTCTCATACTCCATAGTAGGATCGGCATCTATGACAACCGATAGTATCCTTCGCTTTTCTCCACGCCGTATCGCCGATACCGTTCCGCTCACGGGCGATGTGAACAGTATCTGCGGACGAGCCTTGTCGAAAAACAGAGGTGTACCGGCTTTCACTTTACCACCCTCAGCTACGAGCAGTTTCGGGGTAATTCCGGGAAAGCTGTCAGGCACGACGGCATAGGTAGAGTACAGAGGCATTTCCACGCGCGTCCTCTGCGCTTCACCGACCAGCCGAATGTCCAGACCTCGTTTCAGTTTTATGACTTTCGACATATTATGATTGAATTGGTATAAGTGTTTCGAAACAAATCCCTAAAAAGCTCTTAAAATCATCGTTTTTCGATTTCCACGGCAAATTTACGCTTATTTTTCAGTATTAAAACCCTTAATGTGATTTTTTTCACAGATAAATTTCACTATAATTTCGGATACCGATATAAGTACCGAAACCACGTCGGGACATTACCGGCAGTGACAAACCGCCACGATAGCAAACAGCCCTCGGTTCATGGTCCGTCACGTCTTGCGAGCAATAAATATTATGATCTCGTCCAGACCATTTAGGACGGTTTTTCATACCTTTGTAACCGGCAATGACTCCATTCATAGACATACATACGCATTCGACGACACCTTCCGCAAATGACACAATAACGATACGGAATTATCGTGTCGGATATGACGATGCTCTACCCGCCAGACCGTTTTCGGCAGGAGTACACCCGTGGGATGCGGCAACAGTCGCCCTATCGGAGGCTGAAAGGTTTTTGAACATATGCGACTGCGTAGCGATAGGAGAAATCGGAATAGATAAATCCAAAGAATACACCGACTCTCAGACACCCATGTTTGAAATGCAACTGTCGGTAGCCGAACGACGCGGCCTGCCGATAATCATACATTGCGTCAAAGCCTTCGAAGAGGTCATGTCGATACTCGGAAAGTACGAACTGCCCGCCGTCATATTCCACGGTTATATAGGCAACCGAATACAGACTGCACGTATCGCCGAAAGAGGTTATTTCATATCGGCAGGCACACGGTCGTTCGCCTCACCCAAAACCGTTGAATCGCTCAAGCATTTTCCATCAGACCGTCTGTTTCTCGAAACGGACGATTCGACGGCAACGATAAGCGATATGTACGACTCGGCAGCACATTTACTGGGACTGGAATCGGACAATCTGAAAGCCATTTTATACGATAACTTCACAAAAATATTTCCACGGATACGACTATGAGTTGGCTCGAAAGAACGGAACTGTTATTGGGCGAAGAAAAGACCGCCATTCTCCGACAGACGCACGTACTCGTAGTCGGCTTGGGAGGCGTAGGCGCTTATGCCGCGGAAATGTTGTGCCGGGCAGGTATAGGACAACTTACGATAGCAGATGCCGACACTGTGAGTGTCAGCAATATAAACAGGCAACTCGTAGCGCTAAATTCTACCATAGGCCGACATAAGACGCAAGTCATGGCCGAAAGACTGCTCGACATAAATCCGAATTTGAAACTGACTGTAGTAGACCGTTTCATAAAGGACGATGCAACGTTTGAATTGCTTGACAGCGACAGCTTCGATTACGTTGTAGACGCGATAGACACCCTTTCGCCCAAAGCACACTTAATCAAGGGTGCTCTCGACCGCCATATACCTATCGTCAGTTCCATGGGATCGGGAGCCAAAACCGATCCTACGATGGTCGAAATAGCCGACATAGCGCGAACACACCACTGTCCTCTCGCCCACATGCTCCGCAAACGATTGCACAAGATGGGTATACATACGGGCTTTTATGCCGTATTTTCGGCCGAAAAAGTGCGTGAAGGCGCCATGATAATCGAAGAACAGACAAACAAGAAGTCCAATACCGGAACAATCTCGTATATGCCTGCCGTATTCGGGTGTTGTTGCGCATCGGTCGTAATCCGTGACCTATTGGGTGAAATGAGATAGTCGCATGCAATTACAAACAAAACAAGCTGATATGAAGAAAATAGTTTTTCTGGACGAATATAGTCTGAACGGAGCCGACCTGTCCGGCATAAAATGTCAGGGCGATTATACCGGTTATGAATTTACAGCCCCGGAGCAAGTGATCGAAAGAGCCCGCGATGCCGAGATAATCATTGTCAACAAAGTGAAGCTGACCGCTGAAATAATTGCGGCGCTGCCCAAACTCGAACTTATCTGCGAAGCAGCTACAGGAGTGGATAATATAGATACCGCTGCAGCAGCGGCAAGAGGAATACCGGTACGCAATGCCAAGGGATATTCGACCCATTCAGTAGCCGAAGCTACTCTCGGAGGCGCGATAAGCATGTTGCGCGAAGTGATATATTACGACAGGTTCGTAAAAGACGGCTCATATTCCGCTTCTCCCCGCTTGTTCAATTACGACCGCCCAACCCGCCAGTTGCACGGACGACATTGGGGCATAGTCGGTCTCGGTGCCATAGGACACGAAGTGGCCCGCCTCGCTTCGGCATTCGGTTGCGAAGTCGCATACCATTCCGTATCCGGATCGAAACGCGAGGAGATTTATCCGGAAAAGAGCCTTGCGGAACTGCTCGCATGGGCGGACATAGTTTCATTACACTCACCGCTGAACGACAAGACACGTAATCTCATAGGCACGGAAGAACTTAAAATAATGCGCCCTCATGCCATACTTATCAATGTGGCACGCGGTGGTATAGTCAACGAACGAGCGCTTGCCGATGCGTTGAATGACAACATAATAGCCGGAGCCGTAATAGACGTGTTCTCGAAAGAGCCGCTCGAAGAGGCTAATCCATTGTTTAGTGTCAAAGATAAATATAAGTTGTTGTTGTCGCCGCATAACGCATGGTCGGCCGAAGAGTCTATCGCAAATTTGGTCGATTCCATATCCGACAACATCAGGACTTTCCTGCAAGCCTGAAAAAACATGACAATACGAGGGGTGCGCCAAAACTTAACGTTTTGACGCACCACCTTTAAAGTGTATAAGAACGGGGTCAACACGGGATGTGGGTGACAGGAATTACCATAAAAAATGACTCAACTAACCCGAATCACTATAGAAACAAAGTAGATTGCCCGTTAAAACACTCCATTCTTAGCTTTTGTATTACCGCAATTTTACTTTGGCCCTTATACGGCTTAGACTGACTGGTGTTATACCGAGATATGAAGCGAGATACTCCAACGGTATGCGTTGCAATAATTCCGGATTGTTTTTCAACAAAACCTCATAACGCTCCGAAGCTGTAGTAAACAACAATGGAATCAGTTTTTCTTCCGTTGCCAGAAACTCCCGCTCGGCAAACTTACGTCCCCAGTTCGCCACGTTAACATCCTGTTCAAACAGACTATACAGATTACCCCTATCCAATCGGTACAAAACGGAATCTTCCAAAAGTTCTACAGTTTCGTAACCGTATTCGTCACTTACATAACTGCGTAACGATACCAAAGCGGTGCCTTCTCCGCCTATCCAGAACGTCACCTCCCTGCCGTCGATCGGGATATAGGCACGCGCGATTCCCTGTCCGATAAAAAACACGGAGGTTTCCACCTTGCCGGCTTCCAGAATGCGGAAACCTTTAGGATATTCTACAACAGACATACACGAAATGAGTTTGTCAGCCGACGTTTCCGGCATCGGATATATTTTATTCAATATATCCGACGGTGTCATTTTTACATTCATTGCCTTGCTTCAAAATATGATATTACGTCAGTTGTTTTTATCAAATGTAAAGAGCCGGACAGAATGGAAAAGTTAGCTTTGCCGCATCATAATAAATCATACGGCATACAATGAACTGGCTTATTTTAATTATCGCCGGACTGTTTGAAGTCGGCTTCACATTCTGTCTCGGAAAACTCAGGGGAGCTTCAGGCGCGGAATTTTACCTATGGATATCCGGATTCATAATTTGCATAATTCTGAGCATGTCACTCTTAGCCAAGGCCGCTCACACCATTCCATTAGGTACGGCATACCCGGTATGGACCGGCATAGGTGCCGTCGGAACCGTAATAGTCGGCATACTTGTTTTCCACGAACCGGTATCGTTTCTTCGTCTGTTCTTCATCGCCACTCTCATAATATCCGTGATAGGATTGAAAATGGTATGAATATAGCCCGATAGCTCATAATGTTTTCACATAATCGTAAACGGCAGCGGATATATCTGCTATAATCCGGGACGTATCCGATTCGCTTTCGGCCGAGTCCTTCACGAAAACCGCAATAGTATATCTGTGTCCGTTAGGCAACATTACGAAACCTATGTCATTGCAACCTATTATACGCCCATGATCGTTTCGGTCTCCAGTACCAGTCTTATGTCCTACGACTACAGGTTCCGATTGTAGCGGCGCAAGCAGACGATTTTTTCCGGTATCGCACCCTATCATGGTCTCGACAATAAATTGACGGCCAGCATCGGAAAGTATTCGACCGCATACAAGAGCTTCCAATAGGGTCGCTGAATCTAAAGGAAAAGTCCAATTATCGTAGCATAACAGCATATCTCTGTGCATATCTGCTTCCGTCGCCGTTATGGCGAAATTACGATATCCCAAAGCTCGGACGAATGCATCCGTTGCCCCGACGCCGCCAGTATACCCGAACAGAATATCGCAAGCATTGTTATCGCTCAACTGTAACGTATACGTCAATAGTTCAGCTATGGTAAACTCGCCTCCGCTGGGATACCTGTCCCGCAATGGACTGTAAGTATCCGGTTTCATATCTGCGGCATCAACATATATAGGGGTCGACAGCGGTAGGTCATGTCGTTCCATATAGTCGACAACGGCCAGTGCCTGATGAAACTTGAAGACACTCATCATCGGATAACGCCGGTCGTCATTGATAACAAGAGTATCTTTACCGTCTATTATAACAGCTATCCCGACCTGCATGTTCTTATCGGATATTATTGACAGCAATTTCTCCTTCAACACCTGTGCGCCGTTCTGAGCCATTACCGACGGCAACGATGTCAATGCAATAGCTAACGCTACCGCTATAGTTTTTAAAGACGGGTAAACTCTCATAATTTAATTGCAAACAATCGGCGGGGACGGTATTTCATTACCGTTCCCGCCTCTGTATAACATTAATAATATTAGTTTTCCGATCTCTATCGCATTCCGCTGCCGGATTTATTCAAATTGCCCGGCCATACTTGCATCTGCATACGTCTTACCGTCTCCTGAGCGTCCAACGACAACTCTTCGTCTCTGTCTCGCCATATACCCTCTTCTATCAATTCGAGCCGGTACCGGTCGATACTTTCCGTCAACGGGAACTGCGGAAGCGGAAGTTCTTCGTATTCCCGTCGTTGCGAAGGCTTTACTTTTCTATTGAAAACGTCACGTTTAAACGGACGGCGGTCTATCTCCCACACGAAGTTCTCCAGCCGCTGTTCCTGCGACTCCGGAATCATATCCATAGGGTAAAGTATATATTCGAGATCTGTCCGGAAAACTATCTCCTCCACTTCCTGTCCAGATATGAAAAACGTCATGTCGGAACATTTCATGTCAAGAAATCCCTGAAACGCCTTAGTTTTCTCGTCCTGCATGTAATACAATGTCTTGGCATTGCCGTTGATATCGGTACGATACATCTCGTTATCCCTGAACAGCGCGACTATCTCCTTGCCGGAAATCTGATTGTAATGTTCCTCGTCGAGCTCCGAACACATCACCGGATTGCCGTGCGCATCTCCGCCTGTGAATACAGCTTTGTCGAGTGCTTCGTCTTTGGCATAAATCACAGCCACATCCGAAGTTATCTGATTACCGCCATTCCACATTACCGGATCTATGAACAGATGCGCCGTCGTATCGCGCGAAAAAGCCACGATCGAATCGCATACGGCCTGCATGTCCGAACGATATATTTTAACATTCCTGTATCCTACCACTACACGCTCCTGTTCTTCCTCCTGCACTGTGGTTTCTTCGGCATTCTCATTCGTATCAGACGTAACGTCTGCGTCGTCCATCCGAGTATCGCTTTCCGTCGTATCGTCTTCAGGAGCTACTGTCTCGACTTGCTCGCCTTCGGCAACAGTATCTGCAACAGGCTCTACTGAAGTTTTCAGACCGCCTTGCCGTGCCAGTCGTCGTGCTTCTCGCCTCGCCTGACGTTCTCGTTTTCTGGCTTCCCGCAACTCCTTACGGGTAGGTTTCGCTGCAGGCGTATCGGTAAATGTTTCTGTCGCCGTAGTTTCATCCTGTATTATTTCTGAATCGTTCCCGTCATCGGACACCTCTGACGACTCTAACCCTTCAGCGATAATGCCGTTTTCCTGTCCCTGCACCTCAGCGACCTCCGACTGCATTTCGGCATTCTTGTTATCCGCAACCGCATCAGATACCGAAGTTTCCGATACGTTATTGTCCGTCGTCTCGTTATGTGCGACTGTCTGTTCTCCGCCGTTCGGCTTTATAAGCTCCTCGCCGCTGTCCTGTTCTTCTTCCGCCTTTTTATTTCCTATATAGTCAGCGCTGTATACGCTGGTGGAGTCTATGACATACAGGAAAATGGAATCTGCGCGCATATACAACGAATCTGCACCTTGCGAGAAATTGATAACCGAAGGGTTTTCCGTCAACAACGCATCTCCGGTCTGTCCCCAATAACGTCCGTAATCGCCGAAGGCCAGAACATCATGTCCCTTGTCGAATATCTGTATGTCGCGTCTGAGTATCACATCCTCGGTATCGGAATGAAAATCTATATCTTCGGCCCACATCTCCTGATCGGCAGACAACACATATGCATCGGACATGAAGTGGTAATGATCGGCGGCAGTATCGTACCAACCGCTGTCGGCACTAAGTATCTCGCCCTTATCGTTCCATATATATGTCTTCAGATAAAAGGTAGCTATCTCGGTATCCATATTGAAACCGAGCGAATCGGAACGTATCTGATAGGTAGAATCACGCAGTTCCACATTGCCTACACACACGGCATCGCGCGTATCGCCGTAATAATATCCGCGCTCGGATTCGAGCAACATTTCCCGCTGGCTTATTGTACCTCCGCCGAAATATTCTCCTATGTTGTCGAGCGTATTATACTTGAAATAATATGTATAAAGCGTAGCATCGCCGTCTATCATTTTAATCAACGGCGAAAATACTTCGGCCGTATTCGTGATTCCGTCGTACAATACCCTATCGCCATATACGTAAGTGCTGTCCTTGTTGATAAGTACGTTTTCGAAACATTCGATCTTGTTGACATTGTACTGTATCGCACTGTCGCAAGTCAGTACGGCGCCGTTATGGTAGGCCACCACATTTCCTATGAACACATAACCGGTAGAATCGCCCAACTTGATCGGCCGCATTCGCTTGGACTTTATATTGACGATGGTCTTCTCTTCCGAACGATTGCTTTTCGTAGGCCGAACGGAAGACGTTGTGTCGCGTCGCAGTGTAGCTATCGAATCTTTCCGATCGTCGGCAGCCCCCGCAAGCGGCGAAGGCTCCTGCGCGAATACACCAAAAAAAACGGAAGCAATTACTATGGATATTACCGTATTGCGTATCTTCATCTCACTTTATGACGTAATTGTGCGAGGAATATATACCGAAACTATTTAAGCCATTTCTTATTCAGGAAATCGCTATTCCGG
This sequence comes from uncultured Tidjanibacter sp., assembly GCA_947852905.1. GTDB lineage: Bacteria > Bacteroidota > Bacteroidia > Bacteroidales > Rikenellaceae > Tidjanibacter. The sequence continues at coordinate 373,516 of CANTVF010000001.1, forward strand.
AACTCTGGAGCTACACGTACATAAATACTTTCGATTTTATCATCGAGCCACTTTTCGAATTCATCTTCCTGCTTCATCTGTAAAGCCAGTTGCTCTATTTCAAGATAATCGGTTTCCATATTGGCCGTATGAGAAGGTATGACCGAAATCAGTTTGACAATTTTCGTCATCTCATTGCCGAACATATCCTGCGTCTGAAAAGCATCGGATATTTCACCCTCTTTCAAGTCGTGCAATACCGGATAATCCACCCGTAAATCCTCTTTCATGAAACGGGTCGAAGAATTCCGGCTGTTGAAATATTCCATCAGTTCGTGGTTGTTTACAACTCCGCCATTCTCTTTGGAATATTTGTCATCCGAATATTTTTTTGCTGCTGCAGCGAACGTTATGGCTCCGCTGCGTATCTGGTTGGCGAGACTGTCGAGAAAACGGCTGTCCTGAGCCAATTCTTCCGGAGTATAAACCGGACGCAGCAATATATGGCGCCATTTATATTTATCGCCCTTCTTATCCATAAGTTGGATTATATGCATTCCGAATTCCGTCTCCACAACCTCCGAAATCTGACCGGGCTGTAACTTTCCCAACGCTTCGGCAAACGGAGCAACTAATCCGTCCAGCGGCATCCAATCCATTTCTCCGCCCTGTAACGCAGACCCGGGATCCACGGAATACATTCTAGCCAATACGTCGAACCTCGTGCCGTTTATGATCCTTTCCTTCATTTCGAGCAACTGCTCCTGCACTCTCTGTTTCGCAGCCGTACTGGAGGTCGGATATCTCGTAATTTGCGCATAAACATACTGTTCGGGGATAATAGGCAATTCGTCTTCATCAAGAGTTTTATAGAAATACTCCACCTCTCCGGGAGTGATCCTAACTTTCGAAATGATCTCCTCACGCATAGACTGGGCATATGACATCTCTTCCGCCTCGGTTTTCAACTCCTGCCTTATCTCATAATAGGGTTTCTCCATCTTCACTTCGAGCCCCGTTATCGACCCAGCCTCTTCAACCATTGCAGACAACGTCTGTTCCACGTATTGCGCAATATAATCGCTGTTGATAGCGACAGAGTCTATCTGTGCCTGCGTATAGAGCAATTTGCGCATCATCAAGCCCTCCAAGGCTTCTGTCATGGGATCGCGATCCGAAGTGTACCCCTGCTTCTTGCGATCTTCCTCCATGGATTTGGCAGCCTCTTCGAGTTCGGAATAGAGTACCGCGGAATTTCCCACGACGGCTACCACCTTATCTACAGTATACCTCTCCTGCGCATTGGCTGAAACATATCCGGCGCATATCAATAGGCACATTCCCGCCGCTATCAATCTTTTCGGCATATTCAATCGTTATTGTTTGGTAAATATAATTTCAGAATACGATTTTCCACAGCGGCATTATAAAGACTGTCCTCCAAAGTCTGTAACGCCGCACTGCTGCGCTGATTATATATTATTTTGCGTATAACATCCGCCACCCATTCCAAAGGCGCCTGTTCCCCTTTGCGAACACAATCGGTTATCTGTATATAATACTTGAATCCGTCGCCGTCGAGTTCGGCTATTTTTCGCTCAGGCAGAAGATAAGCATAACTTTTACCCCTCACCGTCGGCAGGTATTCGAGAAAACTTCCGAAAGACACCCAGTTGTCGAATTCGGTCAACGTTAGACCGTTTTTCATGACCATATCGTTAAAGTCCTGCTTGCGCTCGTCGCTCGTAGCAGACATCATATCTTTAAGTTTTGCTTGTTGTCTGAATTTGTCAGGCACTTTAAGTATACGCCCACGGACAATGTCTCTGTCGAGCATGAAGTCCTGTTTATGACGTTCGTAATAATCGGATACAAGCGAATCGGTAACTACCGTATCGACCTTACGTTCCACATAATATTGATCGAGACGCCGGGTAAGGAGCGAGTTTCTGTAATCGGCCACCAGGGTCTCTATGTCGACTCCGACCTGTGGCAGAACCTTTTCGGCCTCCTGTATTTTCAATTGTTTTCGTACCCAAGCGTTGACGTATGCTTCTGCTATGGCACTGCTATCTTCCGGAGAAGTTCCGGGAACCAGGTTCACAGCGACATCGCCTACATAAAGTTCCGCATCGCCTACCTTAGCTACAAGATCTTCCGACGAAAGGGTACGCCCACAACCTGACGCAGACAATACGAGCGATATAGCCACCAGCACTTCATAATACCTTGTTTTCACAACATTTCTCATATTATTCTGCAAAAACGACATACACTTACCGTCTACAACGTCCGACACACTCAATTATTGTCCGTAACACTATCTTTAGCCGGCAAGGAATCCGCACTCTGTTCGCTCCCAGTTTTCAGTCTGCGGAAAATGGCTACCGCACCTATTACGAACAACAGTACGCTCAAACCGTATATTATATAATAAATAGTATCGTTACCTATCAATTCACGTGTAGTAAAACCGCCCGCCGCACCGCCAAGCAATTCCATCTGTAGATATGCTATACCGTTGTTCAATGCATGAAGCAACATAACCGTCAATAAAGAACGTGTCCTGTAATATATATATCCCAATATGATCCCCACGAAAAACGCGTTGATAGCCTGCTGCGGAATGAAGTGTACAAGACCGAATATCAACGCGGCTATAAATATGGCTTTCACGGCTCCGTCACGTTCCTCTATCGAGCCCTGAATCAATCCGCGAAACAGCACCTCCTCCATTACCGGCGCAAGCAATACCGTCATGAATATGGCCCAACCTCCGCTGCCTATACCTTGATCCAGCATCTGCATGTATTCCGCAGGGAAAAGAGCCAACAACGGCTCGATGACCATTCCCGTAGCAAATATCAGAACTACTCCCCATAGTATGAGCGGAGCATTGACGTGCGAGGCGCCGAGCTTTATGACATTGGTATTGATATTACGTCCTTTACGTTGCAATAATACGAATACGATAGCCAATGTCATTTGGACGAAATATCCCAAAGCCGTTACCAATGCAGGATCGAGCGCCGCAACGTTTCTCAGCAATATGCTTACCAGCCCTCCTGCCAGTTGCGATACTATGATGATTCCTACAATGGCCAGTATGTCTACCCAGTTCGGATACAACTGCCGTCTCAAGGCTTTCGGCAACCTACGGCGTTTCTGCGCCGCATCATGCACAGAATTTTCGTTATTATCGCCGGCTGTCGCAGCACGAATGTTTTCTGTCGCCGCACTGCCTTCGCGCTCACCGCTCGCGCCTTTTAAATTCTCTTCCATAAATATGCGAATACCTATCGCCGTATAAAGGCAACAGCATGACACTCACCCGGATTAATCACGAAAGCCCCGTATACAGGGCTTTCGCAATCATTTCCGATTAACGAAGATCCGGCGCTTGACACACCAAACCGACGTTAAAGATAATCATATTTTTGATCCCGAAGGCAATAAACCTTCCGTTATTTATATTCTCCGGCAATGGTAGCAACCATTACGGCCTTGATCGTATGCATACGGTTTTCAGCCTCGTCGAATACTATGGAAGCAGGGCTTTCGAACACCTCGTCGGTAACCTCCATTGCGGTAAGGCCGTATTTCTCGTATATTTCGCGACCGATCTTGGTGTTGAGATCGTGGAACGAAGGCAGGCAGTGCAGGAACTTGACGTTCGGATTGCCTGTAGCCTTGATCACGTCCGAATTAACCTGATAGGGTTTGAGAAGTCTGATACGCTCTGCCCATACATCGTCGGGTTCGCCCATCGACACCCATACGTCCGTATAAAGGAAGTCGCAATCCTTAACCGCTTCGTTTATATCCTCCGTAATTGTAATTTTCGCACCTGTCTGTGCAGCTATTTCGCGACATGTAGCCACGAGTTCGTCTGCCGGAGCGCAGCTTTTGGGGCAAGCGGCACGGAAGTCGATACCCATCTTGGCGCAACCTACCATGAGTGAATTGCCCATGTTGTTACGCGCATCGCCGAGATAGCAGAACTTCATTTCCGAGAAAGGTTTCGTCGAGTGCTCCTTCATGGTAAGGAGGTCTGCGAGTATCTGGGTCGGGTGAAATTCGGTGGTCAAACCGTTCCATACCACTACGCCGGCATATTTGGCGAGGTCTTCCACGATCTTCTGATCGAAACCGCGGTACTCAATACCGTCGTACATGCGTCCCAATACGCGAGCCGTATCGGCGATGCTCTCCTTCTTACCCATCTGCGAGCCTGTCGGGCCGAGATAAGTCACATGAGCGCCTTGATCGTGTGCGCCGACTTCGAATGCGCAGCGGGTGCGCGTGGAATCCTTTTCGAACAGAAGGACTATATTCTTTCCCTTGAGCGTCTGTTTCTCCACACCGGCTTTTTTGTCGGCTTTCAGACGGGCTGCGAGTTCTACCAGACCGTTTATTTCCTCCGGAGTGAAATCGAGTAACTTGAGAAAATGTCTTCCTTTAATATTCATGATATTTCGGTTTTAATGTGTTTTTTAGACAAGGCCAAAGATACGCATTTTATCGTTAGGTACGGAATTTCTCCGATAATTTGATTATTTTTGTCTGGTTAAACGAAAAGCATGGTATGGGAAAAATCGTTGCTCTGGCTAACCAGAAAGGCGGTGTGGGAAAAACGACGACCGCAATAAATCTCGCCGCGAACCTTGCCGTCATGGGAAAGAAGGTGTTGCTCGTGGATGCCGATCCGCAGGCCAACGCCACTTCCGGCTTGGGTTTCGATATAAACAATCGCGGAATATACGAATGTATCACCGGCGAATGTCCAGCACGCGACGCCATTATCGCAAGCCCGGACATAAAGAAACTCTCCGTATTGCCGTCGAGTATAAACCTCGTCGGCGCAGATGCGGAACTGCCCAATCTGGAGGACGGACACCTGCGCATGAAAAAGGCACTTGAAAGTGTCCGCAACGATTTCGATTTCATATTCATCGACTGTTCTCCGTCGCTGGGGTACACCACGGTAAACGCCCTGGTCGCTTCCGACAGCGTTCTCATACCGGTACAGTGCGAATATTTCGCGCTCGAAGGTCTCGGCAAATTGCTCAATACCATAAAAATGACCAAGGCCAAGCTGAATCCCGGCCTCGAAATCGAAGGTTTCGTCATGACCATGTATTCCCGTTCCCGTCTGGCCAACCAAGTGGCTCTCGAAGTCAGGGAACATTTCAAGCATCTGGCCTACGATACTATAATACAACGCAACATACGTTTGAGTGAAGCTCCGAGCCACGGAAAGCCGGTCATACTGCACGACGCATCCTCAAACGGCAGTGTAGCCTACATGAATCTGGCCAAGGAATTCATCAAGCGCAACAAAGGCAAATAACGAGACTCATTTCACGACATTAAGACAATTAAGGGAAAAATGAAAAATAAAGGATTGGGAAGAGGACTGGACGCCATATTCGACGCGGAAGGCACCTCGTTCGGGAACGATAGAAACGGCGCAGGCAGGATTGAGGAAATCGCCGTTTCTCTCATCATACCCAACCCCAAACAACCTCGTACCCAGTTCGATGAAAACGCCCTCGAAGAGTTGGCCGACTCGATCAGAACATTGGGTATGATCCAACCGATTACGGTAAAAAAAGAAAACGACGGACGTTACGTCATCATAAGCGGCGAACGGCGCTGGAGAGCAAGTCAACTGGCCGGTCTGGAAACCGTACCGGTATACATCCGCGAAGCGGACGACCAGACGCTTCACGAGATGGCTCTTGTGGAAAACATACAGCGTCAGGATCTGAACGCCATAGAAATAGCCATAAGCCTTCAACGGCTCATGGACGAATGCGGCGTTACACAGGATACGGTGGCTTCGCGCGTCGGGAAAAAAAGGTCTACTGTAGCCAACTATCTGCGTCTGCTCTCCCTGCCGCCAGAAGTCCAGCTCGCGCTCAAGAACGATCTTATCAGCATGGGTCATGCGAAAGCCATAGCTTCGGCTCCGGAAAAATCGCGTCTGGGCATACTAAACAAAATACTAAAAAAAGGACTCTCTGTCAGACAGGCCGAAGAACTCGCCCGCAAACTGGCCGAAGGCAAACCGGAACGGGAAGTGCTCGCCGACGACGAATTGCCGGACAATTACACACGTCTCGTGGAACACTGCGCACGCATATTCGGCGACGATATAAAGATCAAGAAAGGCCGCAACGGAGGCGGCAAGATAACCATCGGCTTCGAAACGGACGACGATATATGCCGTTTTCTCGACAAGCTGCAAAACATTTAATCACGGCGACCGGGAAACACTGACGGGTTCCGGTTATTCCGTTTGCGGTAACACCAATGTCGGCACTGTTTACATTCAAAATAAGAAATCTGTTACTTACGGTACTTTTGACCGTAGTTTGTTGCGGCTACTCATTCGGCCAGCAACCCGATTCTGTTACCCCTCCGCCATTGGAGGATGAACAGGGCAAACCCGACGAAAACGTACCGGCTATCAAAAAAAATGTTACCGAGCCATTCATGACGCCGGAAGACAAAACGGTACTTGACGGCAATGTTACTGTAGACGAACACATGCAGCCGCAGGATCCGGAACTTTTGCCGGGTTACGATTCCGAAGTCGAAGAGATGTGGGACGAACCCGCGCCGTCACCCGAACAGTCCCTCGGCAACGAACCGACCGAGACCGCTCATCCGCTCACGAGACGTGAAAAGAGGCGATTGCGTAAAGAAGCCAAAAATACGCCGCTCGACCTGCCCGAATTGAGAAAAGACGCATACCGCATAACGAGCGGTCGTAAAAGCGAAATATTCACCGATTCGGAGGTAGTCATATCGGCCGACTCGCTCACTACTGTTATACGTCAGGCCGCCGATTCCCTCGGCCTACAGGCTGAAGTACCGCCGATAGATTCGCTTAACGTATCGGCTGTAACAGACAATCAGCCACCGGCAGACTCGGTCGCCACTGCCCCAAAAGACTCTCTGTCGTCAATGTCCCCCCGCCAGCGCAGGGAACTGCTGCGCATGCAACGCAGAGCGGACACGATGTTGTACAGACACAGTCCTCTGTTCCGTGACACCATAAAGTTGTCACCGCTTACGGCCATATCCTTCGTGGTACCCGGTTTCGGACAACTTTACAACGGCGATTATTGGAAAATCCCGGTATTATACGCCACGACGGGGGCTTCGCTGTATTTCGGTATACAACAAAACAAACTATACCGCCGATACAAAGGCGAATACGAATATCTCATGAGTCGTACCGATTTCAGTCAAAACCGCGCACTGATAGATCCGGTACAGACTAAAATGATACAGCACAACACATGGCAACAGGTATTTTTCGGTGCAGCCATATGTTCGTATCTGTATTTTATAGGCGACGCAGTACTGAACTATCCGGAAGGAGCGGCAGACAACGTAAAGATAGCGACTACTCTGTCCACGATATTCCCGGGGGCAGGACAATTCTATAATAAAAGTTATTGGAAAGCCCCGATTATACTCGGAGGGTTCGCCTCGTTGATATACGTTATAGACTGGAACAACCGTGGATACCAACGTTTCGACAGAGCCATACGCCTCGAAACAGATAACGACCCGGATTCGCACAGCGATGAATTCTGGAACGGTTCTTCACTGACCATGTCGATAGAACAGATGAGAAGCTACAAGAAACTGTATCGACGTAACCGAGACCTTTCCATAATCATTACGGCTGCATTTTACCTGCTCAACATAATGGATGCCCACGTAGATGCGCACATGAAAGATTTCGATATAGACGACAATCTCTCATGGCAAATGAGACTACAACCTACTATGGATTCTTACTATACGACTTCCGCAGGCTATACCAACACGTTCGGCCTCGGACTGAGTATTATGTTCTGACGCTACGCCCCCGTCACTACTCTGGATTATAAGAGGATAAATTAGAATCGGTCAAGTAAAGTTTTAAATTACATATATCCTATGAACATATTTTGTGCCTTGGCATTATTCACAACTACCATACAGCCGCAAGGTCTGCCGTCACGTCCTTTACAGGCGGACAGCATAGCCATATATTATCCGGAAGAAAAAGTCGAAATCTGTCAGCAACCTGAAACTGCATCCGCTGCCGAAATATTCGTCAACGGCATAACGGAAGACAGCTGTATCGCAGATGTGGCGCCACATACCTACGACTCCATGCTCGTTGTCCTTCAAGAAAGACGGGCACGGGTAGCATACGACCAGTTTTTCACCCAATTCATAGACATAGAAGAGGAAGATGTTCCGGCTGGTAATATTCCGGACTCGGTATACGAGCAACGACTTCGGGCGATACTCTCACCGATACAAATGCCGTACAACGATGTCGTGAAACGTTACATCATAACTTACACCACCAATCGTAAAGCCATGATGTCCAACATACTCGCCCGGTCGCAATACTATTTTCCGATGATAGAACAGGAACTCGACCGCAACGGTCTGCCGGTAGAACTACGAATGTTGCCAGTAATAGAGTCCGCTCTGTCACCGACAGCCATATCGAGAGTAGGCGCCACGGGATTGTGGCAATTCATGTATACTACCGGAAAAGCTTACGGACTCGAAATAAACTCTTTCATAGATCAACGCCGCGACCCCGTAGCTTCGACCAAAGCGGCATGCCGCTACCTGAAAGATCTTTATGACATATACGGCGATTGGACCCTCGCGATAGCAGCATACAACTGCGGACCGGGCAACGTTAATAAAGCCATCAAGCGGGCAGGAGGCGAAGCCGGCAGTTTCTGGGACATATATCCGTATCTGCCGAAGGAAACACGAGGATACGTACCCTCATTCATTGCGGCTACATATGCCTACACATACCATTACCACCATGACATAACACCCGGAGAATCACAGTTACCGTTGGCGACCGATACGGTAATGATATGCCGTCCGATGCATTTCGAACAGATTTCGTCTACCCTGCCCGTACCTACCGAAGTCATCAGGTCGCTCAATCCGCAATACAAACTCGACATAATTCCGGCCACCAACAAAAGCTATCCGCTTATACTGCCAATGGCGGAAATAGGCAATTATATAGACAACGAATCGAGGATCAATGCGAAAGACACGGTCTACATGGCACAATATCTTCGTCCGTCGAATCTCGATCCGAACAAAAAGGTATTCTCATTGGAATCGTTCACTTATAGGGTCAAGTCAGGAGATACTTTGAGCGGAATAGCCAAGAAACACCATGTTACCGTTTCCCAACTCATGAAGTGGAATAACCTCAAGAGTGCCGACAAACTCCGCATCGGTCAGAAACTGGAAATATACCGATAACACATGATGCCGTTAAACGATACTATAGTAGCTCCCGCGACAGCTCCGGGCGGTGCACTCGCCGTAATCAGAATCAGTGGGAAAAACGCCTTGGAGATATGCGACAGCATATTCGTATCCCCTTCCGGCAAAACACTGGCACGTCAGGCCGGGAACACGATACTTTACGGCAATATAGTTGACAGTTGCGGCGAATTCATAGACGAAACTCTCGTATCCGTATTCAAGGCACCGGCCTCGTATACCGGCGAGAATATGGTAGAAATATCATGCCACGGCTCCAGATGGATCGTGGACGCGATACTCAAAGCCATAACGGAAGCAGGAGCGCGTCTCGCAGGTCCGGGAGAGTTTACTGTCAGAGCATTCATGGCCGGGAAAATGGATCTGACGCAAGCGGAAGCCGTAGCCGACATGATCGCATCGGACAACAGAGCCTCCCACAGCATGGCATCGGCACAACTGCGTGGAGCATTTTCCGCAGAACTCGCCGCAATAAGGTCGTCACTGCTGCATCTTGCTTCATTATTGGAACTGGAACTCGATTTTTCTGAGGAAGACGTATCTTTTGCCGACCGGACGGAACTCGCGTTGTTGCTTGACAAAGCCATTACGGAAATGACAAGACTGTCCGAATCGTTCAGTTTGGGCAATGCGATAAAAGAAGGTGTATCCGTTGCTATAATAGGCAAACCGAATGCCGGTAAATCGACCCTCTTGAACCGTCTTTTGGGAGAAGACCGTGCAATGGTGTCCGACATAGCAGGTACCACACGCGACATAATAGAAGAAAAAATCGTTATTTCCGGAATAGGTTTCAGATTCATAGATACTGCCGGAATACGCGAAAGCGACGATACTCTCGAACGTATGGGTATAGAACGCACATACAGATCGATAGAAAAAGCACGGATCATACTCTACATGATAGATGGTACAGACACTATAGATGCCAACGTTCTCAACGACATACAATCTTTACACGTCTCCGCTGAACAAAAAATAGCGATCTTAGTAAACAAAACAGATCAAACCGTAACAGATACTACCCTACTATCATCGTCCGACACGCCAGTAATAAAGATATCTGCGAAATTCGGCGATGGAATGGACGAGCTTAAAACATTCCTGACATCGCAAATCGACACGTCGGAACTTCTCGAAGGACATGCTTTAGTATCCAATGCCCGTCATTACGAAGCCTTGCATACGGCAACCGAAGCGCTCCGTACAGCACGTACCGGAATCGTATCCGGCCTGTCTTCAGAACTTCTGGCCGAAGAACTCCGTCAAGGTCTCGATGCCATTGGTACCATAACCGGAGAAATATGTAACGACGAAATCCTATCTCAAATTTTCTCTAAATTCTGTGTGGGCAAGTAGACAAAATATTTAATTTCCAATAATTTGCATACAATTAAATTGTACAACACTACTTATTAGCAGGTTAGATATTTTCATATATTTTCCTTTAGTTACTGTATTTTTCGTGTATGTGCTTATTTTCAGTGTCATTTTGTCCCTTATATTTGTCCCCTAAATGAATACGAGGGACAAAATTCTGTCCCTCATGCAATTTAACATATGTATATGACGGCTTAAAAATAGTTGTAATATACTATAATTACTTAGAATAAAGTTACTATATATCCGTGACTTTTGTTTTCGTCTACTTTATAGTTGCCAATTAGAGGTCACGATTTTATCCATATTTTCTACCGCGGAGCAAATTCCACTCAAGACGAAATATCACACTCATGTAAGTGAACATGTGTCTACAACGGTTTACATGTGTTGATAAAATCCGGGTATATTAGGCGAACTTGCCGCCAATGCAAAGAAGTAAAAGATGCAAGTTAAAAAGATTTGTCAGCGGTACGGAAAACCATTAATCGCACAGAAAACCGATTCGTGTTAAAATCACGAATGATACATCTTTGCGGTCTCAAGGATAATTTGTACTTTTATAAAGGATTTATCTTGATGACTACCTACTATTATGAAACGATTATTTTTGATCTTATCCTTCATGCTTTTGGCAATAGTGATAATTAGTTGCTCTTCAGAAAACCACAAGATCAAGAAAGCCTTGAAATCATCTATTCCCGTAGAATCAGTCAAGAACTATAAATACAAATCTCATCAAATTATTGAGACTCTACTAAAAAGCAGTGTGGAAGATTCAGTATCTAAATATGAACGTTCAAATATGGTTACTGAAATGTCTATTAAGAGCAAGAAACAGATGCGAGATTCTTATCAGAGAAATCTTGATGATTGCAGACAGGAACAAATGAACACCCTTTACTGGTTACAAAGTTCGTATGATAGATTAATTGGAGACTGGCAGAGAATGCTCAAAGATGTTAACGAAGAGATTGCTCAAGATAGTCTTAAAATCAAGAGCAACAATAAAAAGATTGCCTTCTTCCGTCAGCACCTTGACAACACAAATTCTCCCATCATTTTTTATGTAGTACGTCACGATTATCAATTGGCAGGAGTCTATTACCAGGAAAACGTAACTCTCGATGCTAATTATCAACTAATAAACTATTAATATGAAACAACTGACCTATTTCCTATTTGTGGCGATTATAGCATTGTCATCATGCTCTCATGGTATGAATAAGAGTATACTCGAGCCTATGTCGGTAGATGAACTCAAAGCAAACATAAAGGATACCACCTTTACTGATTTTTATGATTTGGCTCAACAACTGAGAAAATGGATCATTTCTTCTGATGTTCGCCAGGCAAAATATGGAGATATTTCTTATAAGCGTCTAAATAAGTATGTCACCCATATCAGGGACACCTCTTTCTTTGGAAAAAAGGAAAGAATTTGGGAGGAGGATTACGCCAAGCTATATCCAGATTACAGTCAGCAGGTCGATTCTATCATGAATTATTGGCGAACATATCGGGAGAGTTACAATATGGACTCCCTTGTTACAATTGAATTCAGTGATTTGTGGAAGGAGTACTATTCATATTCTAGCGATGTAAGGAAAGTGAACATTGGTTTTCGTATTACACCTCTTAAGGGAACGATTGACCAGCTTGTTTTCCGTTACGAAATGAAGGCCAAGGTGAACAATGACGGTTCAATAAGTCTATTCAATGGCCATCGTTGTATTGCTTCATCTCCAATATCAAAGCCAAGGACGCTTTATTGGGAAGCCGATTATTCTGACGAAAAGATTTTAAAGAGCTATTCAGCCACTGAAGTGAAACGCGATTACGATTTTAACATAGAATTGGTTAATGTGCGCATAAATGGTGAAAACTACGAAGACAAATTAAATGCGATTCCAGAACCTGTGAAGATGGCTCTAAAATACTGCACCAAAGAATATAATTGGTACGAAGACGATATTATCCGAATGTTCCTTAACTCAGATTACAAAGATTTCGCCGAGTATTGCCAGCCTCTCGTAGAAGAAGAAATGAAGAAATATGATAAGGGGGTCTATGACCTTCTTAAGGCGTTTTATGATGACGATGAAAATGATTAATACACATACAATTATGAGAAAAGTACTTTTATTCCTAGTAGCAATGACTACAACAGTCTGCACATTTGTTCAAACAGTAAATTCGGATAAAACCGCTACACCATCTGCATATTCCAAATGAGCGACAAAATAGGTGTCAAGTAAACTCGAATTGCAATGCTCCTGTTAACAATGAAAACCTTCAAGCCTTTCCATTAAAAACAACTTTAACGATTATGTAATATATACCATAATAACGTGTATTGGGACGGAAAGGCGCACTAGTTATATCCACTCACATTGCACATACAATAATCCCCGCTCGACAAAAGTCAAGCGGGGATTATTTTCCACAAAAGCTACCGCGCGCTTACGCATCTATATTGGCATAACGGGCATTCTTCTCGATAAATTCGCGACGGGGCGGAACGTCGTCACCCATCAGCATAGAGAATATACGGTCGGCCTCGGCCGCATTCTCGATAGTTACCTGTCTCAATATGCGCGTCTGCGGATTCATCGTAGTCTCCCACAACTGCTCTTCATTCATCTCGCCGAGACCTTTGTAGCGCTGCGTATGCACACCTTTCGTTCCGAATTCGGCTATGGCATTCTCACGCTCCTCCTCGGTCCAGCAATAGCGTTTCTGGGTACCCTTACGCACCTGATAAAGCGGCGGAGTGGCTATGTATACATGCCCCAACTCTATAAGGTCTTTCATCTTGCGGAAAAAGAAGGTCAACATCAGCGTGGCTATATGGCTTCCGTCCACATCGGCATCGGTCATGATTATGATCTTGCCGTAACGCAGTTTATCTATATTCAGAGCCTTACTGTCCTCCTCTGTTCCTATCGAAACGCCCAGAGCCGTGAACATATTCTTGATCTCCTCGTTTTCCCACATACGGTGTTCCTGCGCCTTTTCGATATTGAGTATCTTACCTCTCAGCGGCATGATAGCCTGAAACATCCTGTCGCGCCCCTGTTTCGCCGTACCGCCTGCCGAGTCTCCCTCGACGAAAAATATCTCTGCCTTGTCGCGGTCGCGCGATGAACAGTCGGCCAGTTTTCCGGGAAGCCCCGAACCCGAAAGCACCGTCTTTCGCTGCACGAGTTCGCGTGCATGACGAGCCGCATGACGGGCCGTAGCCGCCAGTATCACCTTATTGACTATGGCTTTGGCATCTTTCGGATTTTCTTCGAGATAATTGTTCAACGCCTGAGAAATAGCCTGATCCACAGCACCCGCAACCTCGCTGTTGCCGAGTTTGGTCTTGGTCTGACCCTCGAACTGAGGCTCCGATACCTTCACCGATACCACGGCCGTCAACCCCTCACGGAAGTCGTCGCCGTTGATCTCGAACTTCAGTTTGGTCAGCATACCCGAATCATCGGCATACTTCTTCAATGTACGGGTAAGCGCACGACGGAATCCGGTAAGATGCGTACCGCCCTCTATCGTATTGATATTATTGACATAAGAATGGACGTTTTCAGAGAAGCTGTCATTATACTGCATGGCCACTTCCACCGGAATCCCGTCCTTTTCGGTATCTATATATATTATATCTTCCGTAAGCGGAGTACCGCGGTTTTCGTCCAGATATTTGACGAACTCTTTCAATCCTTCCACGGAATAGAAACTTTCCGACTTGAAGCTACCGTCTTCCTCCTTTTCACGACGGTCGGTTATCGAAAGCCGTATTCCCTTATTCAAATAAGCCAGTTCGCGCAACCTCGCCGACAACACGTCATAACTGTACTCGGTAGTGGTAAATATGGATGCGTCGGGAAGAAATGTTATCTTAGTTCCCGTATCGTCGCATGCACCGATTATTTCTATCGGAGACGTCGGAGCGCCGATACTGTACCTCTGGCGGTGTATTTTTCCGTCACGCTTCACTTCGACCTCGAACTCCGTAGACAGAGCATTAACGCACGACATACCCACGCCGTGCAGACCTCCGGAAACCTTATAGCTGTCTTTCGAGAATTTACCGCCAGCATGCAGGACCGTCAATACTACCTCCAACGCCGACTTTCCCTCCTTCTCATGAAAGTCAACCGGTATGCCTCGTCCGTTATCTTCGACCGTTATAGAGTTGTTCTCGTTAATAGTCACCTTTATATCGGTACAGTAACCTGCCAGCGCTTCGTCAATCGAGTTGTCCACGATCTCATATACGAGGTGGTGCAAACCGCGCACCCCTATATCGCCTATATACATGGCCGGACGTTTGCGCACAGCCTCCAATCCTTCGAGAACCTGAATACTCGACGCCGAATACTCCTCGCCGCCGGAATGTTTACCGTTTTCCAGTTCGTTACTCATATAATATCTTCCTGATTTAGATTCACAACTCAAAACGCATTGCATCCGCCGTTTTATTTCATCAGATACCTACGAACGCAAATGCAGCCGTTCCCGTCACTGCGCGGTGCCGAGTACGGTATTTATATCTATTTCTTCGATTTTTCCCCTGTTAAAACGTATGGTACGCGACGGATATTGCTCGATATTAGCCACGTTATGCGTAGACATGACTATCGAGCAACCGCCTTCGACGATTCTGCGGAACACCTCCATAATCTCCTCAGCCGCCCACGGATCGAGATTGCCTGTGGGCTCGTCGGCCAGTATGACACGCGGCTTGTTGACCAACGCCCGCGCTATGGCCAGACGCTGCTGCTGACCGCCCGACAACTCGAAAGGCATCTTGAACGCTTTGTTTTCCAGCCCCACGACCGCCAGCACCTCTTCGATACGTTTGCGCATATCCACTTCGTTTTTCCAACCGGTAGCTTTCATTACATAATGCAGATTGCCGAACACGTCCCTGTCGGACAACAACTGATAGTCCTGAAAAACGATCCCGATACTGCGTCTGAGACGCGACACGTCCCGACGTTTCATGTTACGCAAGTTGAAACCCACGATACTGCCCTCTCCCTCGACCAGAGGCACTTCGGCATAAAGCGTTTTTATCAGAGAACTCTTTCCGCTGCCGACCTTGCCTATGAAATAGACCATTTCGCCTTCATAAACCGTAAGATCGACACCGCTCACCACCATTTCTCCGCGATGCTTCAGCTTTACCGAACCGGGCTTCGTGGAATGAAAAACGGCGACGTTCCGGAGTTCTATTACAGGATTCCTGTCCATATCCGCCACTATTAGAAAAATCAAACAAAGATAGCTAATTCTTCCCGGAATACCTAATGCGTCGCCGACAAAAACCGCTCGCAAAACGGCGTCTCTCCCGTCAAGGCCACGTGTCTTAACATCCTCACATCTGTCTCTCCTTTCATCCTTCCGAATACCATATCGCCGACAATCCGTATATTTGCGAATTATTGATCCTATCGAACGAAACCTACATGATACTCGTCTGCTCCATACTGTTCATGCTGCTTTCGGCCGCAGCCGAATACGTTATTCTGAAGTCAGGCATATCCGGTATGCCTAAAAAATGGATGCGCACAGCATATACTACTGCGACCGCACTCGTATGGATCGCATTCTTCGGAGGAATAGTTCTGACTGTCATCACGACGAACTTCGATCCGGGTATCATTGCACGCACGGTAGGCGCATCGCTCGTTCTGTTCCTTTGGAACGGTCTGTGTAAAATCATAGGAGCAATCGCTGTGCTGGCCAACCGGAAAAAACGCAACCGTACAGCGAACGTGACAGCCGCCATACTGATATTTGCGGCAACCGCAACCATACTTTACGGTACTACGGCAGGCAGGCGCAATATAAGGACAGAAACAATCCGCATAGAAACCGACAAACTATCGCAAGATTCCGAAGGCCTGCGGGTAGCGTTGTTCTCGGACATGCATACCGGCATGCTGCCGGACCGCTACGACATGATCGAGGAAATGGTCGGAAAAATAAATTCTATGGATGCCGACATCGTCATCAACTGCGGCGACATAGCCAATTACGACTATCGCGAACTCGACGAGCGGATCGCCGGCACGCTTTCGCGCATAGAAAGCCGCTACGGAGTATACGCCGTACTCGGCAATCACGACCTCGGAATTTACATACGGGATACCGTATACCTCCCGCCGCAACAAAACATAGATACGCTGACCGCACTGCAACGGAATATAGGTTGGCACGTATTGCGGAACGAAACCGTAACCATACCTGCCGGGCACGATACCATAACGATAACGGGACTCGACTACCCTGCCGAACTCGTACATCGCAGCCACCACCGTCTTTCCGACACCACGGATTTTTCGACGGCATATGCAGGTGTGCGCGACGACTTGTTCAACCTTACCGTATCGCATGCGCCTCAGGCGTGGAATGATGTCAAAGAACTCGGATACGGCGATCTTACGGTATCCGGACACGTACACAGCATGCAGATGAAAATAACCCTCGGCAAATGGTTGCGCTGGTCTCCGGCCGCATTGCTTTACGACCAGTGGAGCGGCCGATACGACGATAACGGTCACACTCTCTACGTCAACGACGGCATCGGGTGCGCAATGTTGCCCATGCGGATAGGTACGCGACCGGAAATAACCCTGCTCGAAATAGTCCCCGCAAAACGAGAAGCAACAAAACGTCGAGATAATTCCGATTATACGACACCATGAGCCTATGCTAAAAACAAACCGATAAAAAACATCAGGAAAAATGATAACGACCGTAATATCTGCAGCCGTCTCATGCGACGGTTGCATGGACGACTGCTCTGACAAGAGACTCGTCCTGTCGTGCCGTGAAGACTGGGAAGAGGTATACAGACTGCGGGCATCGTGCGACGCCATACTCGTAGGCGCTCAAACCGTCCGCAGCGACAATCCCTCGCTCGTCATACGCGACGAAGAACTGCGAAGGCTACGCACCGAAAGAGGCATGACGGCCGACATTACGAAAGTCGTCGTATCCGCCAGCGGAATGCTCGACAGTTCGTTACGTTTCTTCACCGAAGGCTCTGCCGCACGCAAAATAGTGATATGCAACGATTCGACGCCTACGGAACACACTGAAGCCCTTTCCGGAGCCGCCGAGATAGTACGACTGCATGAAATCACCGCCGCAGCGATCAAAAAAGCCCTCGAAGCCAAAGGCATACGCACGCTCATGGTGGAAGGTGGCGCAAAAATATTAAAAATGTTCTTCGATGAAAACGAAGCCGACTATGTGCGTTTGGCCGTATCTCCCGTCAATGTAGACGAATGCGACGCACCTCGCCTTCCCTATTTCGGGGCATTGCCCTTCGAAGATAGCTGCAAACGGAAAGCGATCCGCCGCATCGGAGACATGACCGTATATGAATATACGCTGCATGGGAACTCATCTTTCGACTTTAGTTCACTGCGCGAAGACCGACCGCACTATACAAACGACACAGCCGCACAATATGCCAAGGAAAAACGTTTATTAAGACAAGCCGTAGACCTGAGCCGCCTGAGCGAGCCATGCGACACGGCATACCGTGTAGGCTGCGTGATAGAAACCCGCACAGGCGCCATATTCGAGGGATACACGCATGAAACAGGAGCGCATAACCACGCCGAAGAGGAAGCCGTGGCAAAGGCTGTGACCGCAGGCGCTGACCTGAGCGCCGCTACAATATACACATCCATGGAGCCATGCTCCAAAAGAGCTTCCAAACCTGTAAGCTGCAGCGAAATAATCATAAATTGCAAAATGGCGAAAGTTGTCTATGCCTATGCCGAGCCGGATCATTTCGTAAAATGCGATGCGACCCGCCGCCTCGTCGTTGCAGGTATAGAAGTATGTACGATACCCGAATTTGCACGCGAGGTCGCCGACATCAATTCGCACATCCTCGGAAAATAACCGCCGCTGCCGCACGAAGTCAAGTTACCGTCCGGGCAGATTCGGCACCACTGATTGTAATCGGTTTCGATGCGCTACGAACAAAACACAGCTTGTTCCGACATGCGATAACCGCATAAATATAAATATGTTACGCCGCCGTTTACGACATTCGCGACCATTATGCAATCCGATTAACGACTACTGGACATACACGCAACATACATTTTTTGATTCCGGAAATCTTTTGACAGAGCCTTATATTTTGGAGAGGTTTTGCATTTCGCAAATAATGTTTCGGCTGATTTGCCATCTGTTGCGTTATGCATCGTTTGCCTGTATAATCTAAAGTTTTTTAGCCTCATTCGAAAAATTATTTTGACAATTCGATGGTTTACTCAATAAAATCATGCATATTTGTAATAGTTCAAAGGCATCTGCCAAACGAAATTGTCGTAACAGTTTGACACAGGCTTCAATACGGTCGATACACATGTTGCGAATAGAGTGCCCCCATATATATACGGACACTGCTACCTTGTGACGAACTTGCGAAGTCTTGGTATGGATTATGGAAACAGGAAAGAAATTTATCATTATAAGAAATATGAACTGCATTACTTATAAAGAGTTTTTTCCGCTGATCAAAGATAACAAAGTATGGTTGGGGATTCCTTTTTCCAAAGAAAATGCGTATTTTCGTCCAGCCACTCAAAATGACTATTCCATTGGTATGTATGGAGAGGAGGCAAATTTTGTAAAATTCCGTAATTGTATTTGGTTAACTAATGTTGACCATGGTAATCAGAACGATATATTATCATCTATGACTATGGCAGATAACTTTCGATTATCAAAGCATCCAACGGCTAATGACCGTTATGACAACTATGATGTCATCGAAGTTCAGTTTGGAGATGTAATAATTTCAGATTTTGACGGAATAACAGGTGCGTCCATATCCTTAATGGCAGAAAAATTTAAAATATTGATTTCCCTACTAATCTCATTGACAAGAATGGGCAAACAGTAAATAAAGATGATGTCATTTACAATGGTGAACACTATTTTCACATTTATTGGAATGAAAAACAACCACAGGTTGAAGCAATAAGTCCCACCTATGATTATTTACATACACTTACTCCAGAAGATATTGCCCACTTCGAACGTATTGGGACATTCGAAGAATGCGAACACCTAATGATAGTAGATTAGAGTCCGAATAGCTCAACAAAGAGTATACGTAAATCATATAATCATTGAACAATGAACGAAATCACAATTATATGTCAAACGCAGACGATGACCTCGCTGCAAATCGCGGAGATTACTGGCAAGCGCCACGATGCCATCCTGCGTGACATCAGAAACTTATTAGGGCAAGGAGTAGGTCTCCACAAAATTGTGGGTACCTCATATACTGATAAATCCAATCGTCAAAGCCCTTGCTTCAATCTTACGAAGAAAGGCTGCCTAATCCTTGCATCGGGGTACGACGCTAAACTTCGCGAGAAGATTATCGACCGCTGGGAAGAACTCGAAAAGGCGAATGTCCAATCGTTCCAAATACCGGCATCATTTTCGGAAGCATTGATGCTCGCTGCTAAGCAGGCCGAGCGGATAGAACAACAGCAGAAGCTGCTGTCGGCACAAGGCGAACAGATTGCCGAAAGGGATAGGGCCATCGCCGAACTTCACGAACGTACCTGCTACCTCGATCAAATCCTCAATAGCAAAACCACGGTAACCACTACGCAAATTGCGCAGGACTACGGAATGAGTGCGAAGAAGTTCAACATTGAGTTGCGAAACCTCAAAATTCAGCACAAGGTGGGCGGACAATGGATATTATATACACCTTACAATACAATGGGGTACGTTCATTCCGAGACCTTCATTCCCGAGAAATCCACCACGGGGCGCGTAGTAATGACGACCAAGTGGACGCAGAAAGGTAGGTTGTTCCTCTACGATAAATTGAAAAAGAGTGGAATTATACCATTAATAGAAAGATAGCACAACACCTTCTTTATAGTTCAGAAACGAGAACTGATCTTATATTTGATACATGAATGATATTACTTTACACCCTTCCCTCGGTAATTTAGCTACACGAACAGTACATATACGTGCATTATCACTTTATATCTAAATATCCATATGGGTACATCCTCATACTCCAAATATGAAAATCCGGATTCTGTTTCGGTGAAGGTGGGATTGTCCTTATAGCTATTTTTTAGCTCATCATAAAACTCCATGTATGTATCGGCATTTGTCAGCCTCTACCGTAAGACATGAGAATATTCATATGGCGCAGGCAGCTGATTGTCGCGGTTGGATATTGTTTTACCTCCGTTATCTATGGTATTGGTTGCGCTACGGTTACAGGCGCAACCCTTTCGAGAGGGAAGCGTATGAAAACGAACGAAATGCGGATTATTTGAAAAACAGTCCATCACAAAATTGGCGTAATTACATGACATGAAAATCTGGGGTTACATAATAGCGGTCACGCTTCTCGTAGGGGCGTTCCTCGCGGGACGGTGGACGAAATACTGTCCGCACTCCATAGTGGAAATACGCGACACCGTTACCGTTCGGGATACCGTTACAGAGCGCGTTCCCGTACCGCAGTATGTAACGATTCATCGTGTTGATACCTGCTGGCTCGATGCGATTACCGACGCCGTCCGTATTCCGGTAGCCGTACCTATAGAGCGGAAAGTATTCGAAACGACTGATTATCGCGCTGTCGTCGAGGGATATCACCCTGAACTGATAAGCATGGATATTTACCGGCAGACACAGTTCGTAACCACGACAACACCGCCGGTAAAACCGAAACGTTGGGGAATAGGCGTGCAGGTAGGATACGGTTATATGCCTACAATAAACAAGGCTGTACCGTACATAGGCATCGGGCTACAGTATGACTTGTTGACATTTTGAATTGGAAATAAAAAAGAAGATAATTAGTGTTTTATCCTCTAAATGGTTGCACATTTGGTTATACAATAGCTGTAATTATTTGATTATATGCATCAAAAGGACTCTCAAACAGAATATACAAATATATCTTTATCAAACACATACAATAATATGATAAGAAATTTAGCATATATTTCACTATTATCAACAGTGAATCGTTATCCGAAATTCGGTCGTCTTCTACATATTTATCTCTGTCTTAAGATTTTAAATTATAAAAATACATTATGAAAACAATATTACATACGGAATGGACTGTAGCAGACATCTGCAAAGGATTTATCTGGAATAAATCGGAAGAAAAAGGATTGTTCGGACTTGACGGACGACTCACCATTCAGCCCAAATATCAGCGCCATTACATCTACAATAGAAAGCGTGAGGTAGCAGTAATAAAATCATTGTTGAAGGGATGGAGCAAGGGTGGAGAAACGTCTATCGAAAACTGCGAAATGTTATGCAAGACGCACAATCGCTCCAAAGGAAACAAATAGTTGGGTCATACCCGCACATGCGTAAGTTGCAACAATATTACCGATACTACCGACGTTGTGTATATACAAGAAAATACTTCAAGAAAATTCCGTATATTTGCAGGTCGTTATGCGAACATTACGGTGCGGATTTTGCACGGTAGCATAACGAAAGTTTTACGTTTCGGGGCTGACCGGTTTTGACAGCAGGCAGAGTCGGAAAGTAAGCATGCCGAGCTTTGTGTGCTGGCTCGTAAATCTCAACGCTCGAAAACACAAATGGCAATAATAGCTATGCACTCGCTGCGTAATCTTACCAAGTAACATTACCTTAATCGCCGGGCCCGAGGAGGTCTGGCGACGAGTACCCCGCCATCGGGACCCTCTTCTTGTTCCGTAGGCAACGGGGTATCGACAATGAGAAGATAGCCACGGCGCATGTCCGGACGCTCGCGGCGAAATTCAACGGACTGGGCTTCATATTTGGCTGCCGTATGCCGGGTATGGAGAGAAGGACGAAACGACGGCTAAGCATGTAGAAAGCCTTTTGGTTCCCTGTTTGGACGAGGGTTCGATTCCCTCCAGCTCCACAGAAAATCAGTAAAACTGGTTTCAGATATCTGAAACCAGTTTTTTATTTGTCAGCAGCTATTAGATAATACCGCATCAAATAGCACTATCCGCTATTCCTATAGCCGTTGCCAACACCGTATCATTGCCTTCGGCGATATCTTGCAAATCGTAATCCACAGCTATGTCCGGATGAATGCCTTTCATAAAATAGTAATGGCTGCGGCCGATATTGCTCAAAACCTTCATGCCGGTAAAACGTGCGGACTCGCCGGAAGGTAAAACGATCCTATTGATTATCCCGTTACAACCGCCCGTATCGGCTCCTACCAACAAACCGAGTCCCATATAACGAACGCAATCTATAACATACTCATGATTGCTGTAATTCGATGGCCCTATTAAAAATATATTTTGGGAATCCGGCTCAGGTACAGGCAAATCTTTCAAAGTATCCTGTATTACGGGAGTCGCCGGATATATTACCTGCGGTACATTCAATATGCCTTTGCGCGGCAACTCCGACAACCGGTCTGCACCGGCCAACAAGAACAGTACATTAGCCAAATCGAAACGGCAACCGTCTCTAATATCGAAAATCACCGTCTGCCGTTCCGTGCGTTCACCCATGAAACGCAACACATCCTCATAATCCGTAGTCGCCAAATCGAGATACAGAATATCGTCATCTATCCACCGGCTCCCGCTACGCGGTAGCGATGACATGCTGTGGATGAAATCGTCGCGTCCGATCAACGGAACGGATAACGAAACCGTTTCACCGGCACGCGATACGGTAACCTTCACATTTCTGTCCGCACCGAAAGAACGCAACCACAACCGTTCGACTAACTGGTCCTTCACCTCCCGCCTGCCGGCGGCAAGTACATAAAGAGACTCGAAACTGTCAAGAGCATTCCGCCCGTCGATGTCGAGAATAATATCCCCGCGTAAAAGTACATCCGAGAAGGACTCCCTCACTACTATTCCCTCTTTCATGCGAATAACGCGGACGGGAAGATAGTACCATTCGGAACTGGAAGTTTCATACACATTGGAATGGGCATCGTTCAAAACATAAAGAAACTCTTTTTGTAAACGCGGGTCGAAAGAATGCGAACGCAAAGCCTTATCAAGATATTTGCAAAACGCAGAATCCCAATCTATAGACTGTTCCGCAAGATACGAACTGAAGTATTTTACGACATTCCATATAACCGTCAAATCCGCCAGCACCATATCCTGCTGCGTCGCTTCGTAACTTTGCATATCCCGACGCAGATTATCCATCGCCACGGCATCTCCGACAGGATATGTATACTGCGGAGTAGCGTAAAGTGCCAACGGTACATGCACGTACAATCCTTCGGCTATCTCACGGCTGTAGACATCGCCGAACTCGGAATGACGGTCGAAAATAAGGTCCTTGGTAGCGGCCGTCCGATAATTTCCCGTCTGCGTATAATCGTAGCACATCGAATCGCCCCACGACGTGACATTACGGACTTTCCCGAACTTATCGCTCCTGATATCCTCTATCCCGTAATCCAACGTTCCGCACCCTTCCGTACTGATACCGAACACAATCTTGCAACCGGCACACTCTTCGGATATATGAAACCGTTTCTCATATACCGTCCACTCGCCGGTATTGACGATCGGAGGCTCAGACGAAGTCATGAACCGGAGCATTTCATCTTCCGATGCAATAAGCGCCGCCCTGACGAAAACCTTGAAATCATCGGTGTCGGATACTATCCTCAACGGAATTCTTATGACTATATCAGATCCTACATAACCGGCAGTCATGAAAGCCTTGTTCATGACGAATTTTTCCCGCTCATTACCAAACACAGACCGGCAGGTGCGTTTGCTGATATATGGAGTGCCTACCAGACCTAAATCCACTCCGTAATGCTGCCAAGAGACTACATCCATACCGCACGTATCGGCTGGCGTTATACTGCCCAGCCCGTCATATGTTTCGTCCGTCGTAAACGATATGCCCGGAGCAACAGGGAGGAACATGGACTCGAGTTCCCGTTTCAAAACATCTATATCCCGACAATCCTTGACTTTCGAGACGCCGTACAACGCAAATGAGTTCCAATCGACCTCCGCCGCTTCGTCCGACGGGTGAAACCAACGCACCAAACCGTAAACATCGGCGAAAGCCGAAACATTCCGTATGACCGTATCCCGTTCATGTTCCGCACAACTTACACAGAGCCCTACAGCCAAAACTGCCGTCATTGCAATCCGCAAACATGCCGGCAACAAATATCCTATCATAGATAATTTCATCAGTCGATTTTAAATTTCGTATATTATCGTTTAAAGTCGCGACTTAAAATCAAGCCACAAAGCCTCGTCTATACCCTGCTCCAAAACGACCGTTTCCAAATCCCCGAAACGACATCTCCCCGACGCCTTAACATTACCGTAAAATATTCTCATGACGGCTAAAAATTCGTCCTCACCCACAGCGACGGCAAAACGATGAATTTCGTAAGGTACTCTGTTATAAATCACATATGCGGCACTTTCGCCGGAATCGGTTGCCGTATATACACTGTTGTCAGTCAAAGAAAAAACAGACTTTTCTTTCACACATCCACCTATCGACACCTTGTCCCGAAACACTTTGTCACGTTGAACCGGCTCTGAATATGCAACGCAAACAGCCAGATACTCCGTCATGCTCTCCGCGAAGAAAGCGTACTCCTTATCTGTCTTATCGGGTACCACAGTATTGAAAGCGTGTATGAGTTCGTGCGCCAGTCCCTGGGTATGCCAAAACGTGGTATCTATAGCTATGAACCGATTGCCGTTGTCGCACATCATGGAATGTCCCCAGTAATACTTACCTCCATGACTGTCGGTTTGGAACAGATACGCATCTGCAACCGTTATTCTCATCGAATCCGTCCGGGGAAATATATCGCCGATGCGCTCAAGCATCTCTTGCACCCGTCCCAGCTTACGCTCTATTCCGATGCTGTCAACCCTGTCTCCGGGGAAAAACATATTTATAGTATCCCGTGTCACCGTATCGCAAACCGTCGCTCTACAGACACCCTTATTTAGAAGACATTCGACGGAAACCTTACCGCTGCCGACGGTGAAACGGTCGTAATACTGCGGATCGAGCGCGTAAAACGATAAATCGTGGTCGTCCGTACGTGTGCCGCACTTCCTTTCCCCGCAAAACAACAACGCATCGCTGCACTGCCTGAATTCCACCTTTCCCCAATACATATCTGGCGCAGAAAAATACCATGACTGCCAACCGTATATCTGAGGCTGGAAGAAAAGCAGCGACTCGTAGTAATTCCAGAAATTGAAATCCGACTGGTAATAATATTCTATCGAAACGTAATCGGGCATCGTAGGCGACAACGGAATACGCATGGTCTCACCGTCGAACATCCAACCGTCCGACACGGTAGAGACGCCGCCTATATCGATCGTCTGTTTCACTTTAACGGCATACGGATACATAGCCGTATATGTCGCGCCACTATCCTGTTCAAAATACGATTTCGGGGATACCGATATTTCCAGATCGGACACACAACAATTCTGCCCATGCACCGCACATGAAATTAAAATAACACATATATCTAAAACAGCTGCAATTTTCATCTTTTAAAACATATACAAAATATATAAACAGCGCCACACGTATCTACAGTAAGGTTTTACCGCAAGAAATATAGCCGACACAGTCTCATGATTTCAAATATATAATTATCTTTGTTTCGATTTGAAAAACGAGGAGAATAGTTTCAACAGTTTTCCGGTACGAATCGCCGCATCGGTTTCATTCCGGTAGAGACAGAGAAACAAAAACGCATAACATATTTCCTTTCCGGAAAGACGACGCACGGGTTCGCACTCTCCCCCAAAGCGAATCCCGATCCCCGGCCGGCGGAGAATCCGCTACTGCCGGGGATAATCATTCATAAAAACACAGTCGACAATACTATCGGACACATCACCAGTAACTGAATATTTTTCTCAGACGACCGTTACTGTTCTGCGAACAATGTTGCGTAACTTTGCATCATCCGCTGCACCGAGCAGCGCATACCGGTACGAAACGACCCGGCACGAGACCGGAACGGCAAAACCGACCGAAGAAAAACACTATAAGCCTATGAGAAAATTTACATTTACGCTACTGTATGTACTGATGATATTTCCGGCTACGGCCTATGCATATACCCCGCTTGAGCCGGACGATTTTTTCGCGCCGACGCACATATCCTTTCCCGACCGGTCATTTACCCAAGAGTTTAGTCCCGTAGTAACGGGACTAAACATTGCCGGCACGGGTACCGGCAATTCGCTGCTGCAAACGCAGGAGTTCGACGGAGCGCTGAAACAGGACAACGAAAAATGCAACTTCTTCCGCACACCCTATGCGAGATTCATCATTCCTGCCGGTCTGATCACATACGGTGTCGTGGCGCAATGCAATCCGCTGCTGCAAAACGTCAACAAAGATGTCGAAGCATATGCACTGAAAATATTTCCGGGACGCACTCATGTCGACGACTGGCTGCAATACGTTCCTCTCGTACCCTATTTCGGTCTCGACTTCATAGGAGTTAAATCTCGTCACGACATACTCGACCGCACGATACTCGCAGCCACCTCGTACCTTATAATGGCCGCCGCGGTCAACACCATGAAACTGACCATAAAAGTACAGCGTCCCGACCATTCGGCGTGGAACTCCTTTCCTTCGGGACATACTGCTACGGTTTTCACCGGAGCACACCTGTTGTTCAAAGAATACAAAGACACATCGCCGTGGATAGGCGTGGCTGGATATGCCGTAGCAACGGCTACCGGAGTCATGCGCATACTTAACCGCCGTCACTGGCTCAGCGACGTAGTGACCGGCGCCGGAATAGGCATAGCAAGCGTGGAGATAGCATACCTGTTGCTCCCGCTGTTCGATAAACTTACCAAACGCGACAAACTGAAAGGTGAACGCGAAACCTGCATGGTAATATCCCCCATAGTAGGCAGCAACTATCTTGGTGCCGGATTATCATACACATTCTGATCTTCCGCTACGGGGTACACGGATTAAAAGACCGTACAGCCAAAGCCGGCCGAAAAGTCGGTCGAATGCTTGCATTACAGATATAGAAAGGCATGGAGAAGATAGTCCGTATCGCAAAAATCGAATGTCCGGTGGTGGATTTTCTCCGAAATGGAATATATTTGCAAACAGTCACGGCGAGCGCCACGGCGGTCGCGACGAGGACGATCGAAATAGAATTTACAGACTAACAATTTTTCATTACCCGATCATGTACAGAAAAACCTTACTGGGATCAATCGTAACACTGTTCCTGCTTTTGGCGACTTCAGGTTGTTCAAAAGTCGAAATCGTATACCATTACGTCCGCCTGCCTGAAAACACGTGTTCGTTCGACGGCGCAAACAATGCTCCCCAGACGCTTAAGGTGAACGCCTCGCCGACGGATTTCACCTATGAGCTGAGCGACCAGTGGATACAGGTAGTAGACCAGACGGAAAAATCCATAACCGTCAACGTACTCGACAATCCCGAACGAGAAGAGCGTTCAGGAACGATAACTCTGCACGCAGGTCAGGCCACCGGTAAAATATACATCTATCAGATGCGCAAAATGCCGTCAGACGATCCGTTGAAACCGTGATGTAACACGACCTACGGCAAACCGCCGTACACGAAAACAAAGGCTGCACTCACAAGGAGTGCAGCCTTTTTCGTATTCATAGCATTACAGTACAATACATAAAATGTATTAAATAAAGGAATTTAGTTTCCCAGCTATATCACCATATACGACACATATTCCGAAACATTTTCCCTTTAAAACAGCATTAACTATTGATTATTTCGTACATATTATCAATACGCCGACAGAAATAACATATTCCGCAAAAAACAGCTATTTGTTTTTATTGCGAATTATCCTAACTTTGTCTACGACTACTACAAGAAAATATCTCACAATATAAATAAACCAAAAACACCAACGTAAAAATCACCTAATCATGAGAACTAAGACTTTTTTGTGGACATTACTGTCCACAGCCGTTGTGCTGGCAACGGCAACAGGCTGTACGACAACCGATGAAAAATACGAATATATCCGTATTCAGGAGACGACGTATTCTTTCCTCGGCGACAGTAACGAGCCTCAGGTCATAAACATCGAAGCATCGTCGGAAGTGACGGCCGAACCGTCAGCCTCGTGGATCACACTCAGCGACCAGACTGAGACTTCGCTTACGGTCAGCGTAACCGACAATGAACTCGACGAAGAAAGAACGGGTATCATAACCCTTACCGCCGGCAACGCATATGCGGAAATAACCATCGTACAACTTCCCCGTACCAACAATATGCCCGTATATAACTATTACGGTGCATACGACATGGGAGCCGCCATGTCGCCAAACGGACGCTACTGTGTCGGAACTCGCCACGTACTCAACGAGGACAACAGCTACTCCATGTATCCCACGTTCTACGACCTAAAGACGGGCGATGTCATAGAAGTGGGACCGCTGTTGAACGACCAGTATTCGCTCGAAAAACCTATGGCAGTGACAGATCAGGGAACGGCATTCATCTATACTTCTCAGAACTTTACCGCAGCGATTACCATTGACGGCGACGTATTCATTCCCGAAGTTCCCGAAGGCTCCAACGGCAACACCGCCAACGTACAAAGCGTATCAGAAGACGGTAGCACATGGGTAGGGTTCTATTATCCGGAGCCATTGAATTGCCGACCGCTTAAATGGGTAGACGGCATACCAGAAGAACTCGAAATGCCCGAACTTACCTACCGCGGCGACAAACCGGCTACATGGTGCATGGCTCGCGGCATGAGTCTCGACGGCTCCGTAATATACGGTACGCAATGGGAAGACTTCACTACCGGTATGGTATACTGGAAGGACGGAAAACTCGACTACGTAGGCAAGGATTGCTTCAAAAGGCACACCGAAAAGATAAAAGACGCCACGGGCAACATGGTAGACTATCCGTGCGTGGACGGTATGCGCTGTACAGCAGAACTCCAGAAAATGAGTCCCAACGGCACATGGATTGCAGGCAATTTCTATGAAGAAGTCGTTGATGCGGACGGAAACATGACCACTAACATATACCCGGCATTCTACAATACCGTAACCGAAACGACAACCATATTCCGCGACAATCCCGGTTGCGCAGCAATAACGGCTACCGAAGACGGAATAGCCGTCATAGCCAACGGCACTACGATGATGACGAGCGGTTTCGTGGTAGATCTCAACACGGGAGCCAATCTCGGCGACTGCCTGTCGTACATCAAAGAGCAAATGGGCATAAATGTCTCTGACGGATACATAACCAAATTCTCACCCGACAAGCAGACCATTCTCGGCAACATGATGAAGTCGTCTGCGCTGGGAACGGAATTCACTCAGTTCAGCGTTTCTCCGCGTCCGGAAAAATAACGGTAATTACCGTAGAATATGCTCAGTTCTGTATCAGTACCTACACAATTCATCAACAGCATATCAGATCCAAAAAATCGCTTTTACAGTTGATTACTTTCAATAAATCATCATAACAAAGCGATAAATAACTTAATTTTGATAAAACATAATCGGGAATAGGCACAATTACACTACTACATATTCTAAGAACATCTAAAAAGACTAAATCATGAGCATCAAAACTTTTCTATGCACAGTTGTTACCGTTGCCGCCTTATTGGCAACGGTAACAGGTTGTACGAAAACAGAGGAGAAGTACGAATACATCCGTATTCAGGAGACAACCTATACTTTCTCCGGTGAAGAAAGCCAACCGCAAACCATAAGCATCGAGGCATCGTCGGCGGTGACGGCCGAACCGTCAGCCTCATGGATCACGCTCAGCGACCAGACCGACACTTCTATAACCGTAAGCGTAACCGACAACGATCTCGACGAAGAAAGGACCGGCACGATAACACTTAGCGCAGGCAACGCATACGCGGAAATAACAGTCGTGCAGCTCGCACGCCCTAACAACATGCCCGTATACAACCAATACAGCGCATACGATATGGGGGCGGCGATGTCACCCAACGGACGTTACTGCGTCGGCACGCGCCACGTACTCAACGAGGACGGAGCAACATACTCGCTCTACCCCACTTTCTACGATTTAAAAACAGGGAAAGTAATAGAGGTAGGCCCGATATCCAGTACGCTATACTCTCTCGAAAAACCTATGGCCGTGACCGATCAGGGCACAGCCTTCATATACACGTCAGACAATTTTACTATAGGCATAACCATCGACGGCGACATGATCGTTCCGGAAGTTCCCGAAGGCTGGAGCTCTCCCAATATCCAAGGTGTGTCTGAAGACGGCCGGATATGGATAGGATTCGGTTATCCCGGTACAGGGAAAACTCACCCACTCATGTGGATTGACGGCGTGCCCGAAGAACTCGAAATGCCCGAACTCACTTATCGCGGAAACAAAGAGGCTAAAATGTGCCATGCGCGCGGCATGAGTCTCGACGGCTCCGTAATATATGGTACACAATGGGAAGACGTTACAACAGGTATGGTATACTGGAAAGACGGGAAACTCGACTACGTTGGCAAGGATTGCTTCAAGAGACATAAGGAAAAAGCCAAAAATGCTAAGGGCGAACTCGAGGATTTCTATGCAGTGGACGGAATGCGCTGTACCGCACAACTGACGAAAATGAGTCCTAACGGTACTTGGATCGCCGGTAACTTCTACGAAGAAATCGTAGATGCAGACGGCAACATAACGACAAATCAGTATCCGGCATTCTACAATACCGTAACAGAAAAGACAACCATATTCCGCGACTACACAGACAATGCTGCAGTAACGGTTTCCAACGACGGAATAGCCGTCATAGCCAACGGCACTACGATGATGACGAGCGGTTTCGTGGTAGATCTCAACACGGGAGCCAACCTCGGCGACTGTCTGTCGTATATCAAGGAGACCATGGGCATCAGCGTTTCGCAAGGATACATAACCAAATTCATCGCCGACAATAAAACGATTCTCGGAAACATGCCGAAGGAGTCTGCATTGGGCAGCG
>CANTVF010000002.1 GCA_947852905.1 uncultured Tidjanibacter sp.
TGAAGCCGGAATAACGACAAGCACCGAGCAACGACCGGACAAGCAGCTACGACACGGCATACAACTATGACAGAAACGGCGCCGAAACAGAAAATAATAAAACGCGACAGCGGCAACGGATGACAGTAAGTAACACCGCCGACAGAAACAAAGATGAAGCCGGAATAACGACAAGCACCGAGCAACGACCGGACAAGCAGCTACGACACCGGCATACAGCTATGACAGAAACGGTGCCGAAACAGAAAATAATAAAACGCGACAGCGGCAACGGACGACAGCAGGTAACAATATGACAGCCCCGTATCGCCCGCCACGATAAAGCAACGTATTTTGCCCGAACATCGGCCTATGTACGACGGTCGGACAAGCATTGATTGAAAAAGATAACGGACGGAAATACGACGCCAGCCGTCACGTCCGTTCAAACCATATGAACGATATGAACGCCGAAACAAAAAACGTCTATTTCCTCGGTATCGGAGGCATAGGCATGAGCGCCATAGCCCGCTACTATCTTCTGAGCGGAGCACGTGTCGGAGGATACGACAGGACGGAAACAGCCCTAACGCGCTCCCTCGCGGCCGAAGGCGCTGAAATACATTACGACGACGATCCCGCAGCCATTGGCGCAGCATTCCGCAATCCGGACGATACGCTCGTCGTCTACACTCCCGCCTTGCCCCACGACCACGCAGAACTGGCATGGTTCCGCGCCGGCGGTTTCCGCGTCGTCAAACGCTCGCAGATTCTCGGCATACTGACCGAAGGCAAATACGTAATGGCCGTAGCAGGTACGCACGGCAAAACGACGACCACTACCCTCGTGGCATGGCTCAACCATGTAGCCGGAGACGGCGGCAGCGCATTCCTCGGCGGCATATCGAAGAACTTCGACAACAATTTCGTCCACGGCCCCGGCAAACGTATGGCCGTAGAAGCCGACGAATTCGACCGTTCGTTCCTGCAACTGTACCCCGACGTGGCGGTAATCACCTCCACCGACGCCGACCACCTCGACATATACGGCACACACGAACAGCTGCGCAAAACCTTCGCACTGTTCGCGTCCCAGATAAAGCCCGGAGGGGCGCTGATAATAAAGAAAGGCGTCGCGCTCGAAGAGTACCCGCAACACGCGACGACATATACCTACGACTATCTCGGCGACGCCGACTTCCACGCCTGCAACGTATCGGTAGACGAAGACGGCACATACCGTTTCGACATAGTATGCCCCGACCGCACTATAACCGGCTGCCACCTCGGAATACCCGGCAAGGTGAACGTTGAAAATGCCGTAGCGGCCACGGCCATGATGTGGGTCGCCGGATTCGACGAACGCAGACTCAAGGAGGGACTCGAAACGTTCCGCGGCGTGCGACGCCGTTTCGACTTCCATATCAATACGCCACGGCTCATATACATGGACGACTACGCCCACCACCCGGCGGAACTCAGGGCAGCCATAACGTCCGTCCGCGAAATGTTTCCGCACAGACGTATCACGGCCATATTCCAGCCCCACCTGTACACGCGCACGCGCGATTTTTACCGCGAATTCGCACAGGCGCTGTCGCTGGCGGACGAAGTGCTTTTAGTTCCGATATATCCGGCACGGGAGGAACCCATAGAGGGTGTGTCGTCGCAAATGATCGCCGATCTGGTAACGGTACCCCACCGTCTCGTGCCGCTGGAACGCATAGCGAGGGAACTCGAAGGGGCGCGGCTCGACGTGGTGATCAGTTTCGGCGCCGGCAATATAGAAAACCACACCGGCGAAATAGCCGCCCGGCTGCGAGACAAATCGAAAACGAAACAGCCCGAATAACAGCCGGTAGAAACGACCGTGCGACGCTAATGACGATACGATACCGTACCGCAGGTCTTACTACAGACCTGCCGGCAACAGCAAACGGAAAGATGTCATACGAATGCGGCACGAAAAATGCCTTGTGGAAAACCCGCATCGACTACGCGACGAAACAGCCGAAAAACGAACACGACCTACATAACATCATCAAACACCCGACACGCTCCGCACACAGCATATGAAGAAATGGCTCAACATACTGCTTTCGGCCCTCGTATGGGGCGTCATACTGTTCTATCTGATATGGGCAGGCAACCTCGGACGTAAGAAACGTGCCGAAGCGGCGGTGAACGCACTCAGCGTCACCGTAGCCGACAGTGCGAGCGTAGGCATAGTCCGTTCCGCAGAGGTAGCACGCTGGATAACGGCGGCGGGTCTCGATCCGCGCGGAAAACAAATAGATTCGGTAGACCTCAACGCAATCACCGCGGAAGTGGCTTCACACGATTTCGTGCGCGACGTAACGAGTTCGGTAGGACTCGGCGGCACCGTACAGGTCACCGTCACGCAACGCCACCCCGTACTGCGCGTATCCACCGCCGACGGACACGACTTCTACTACACTGCGGACGGTTACATAGTACCGGCAGGACGCAACTCGGCACATTACGTACCCATCATAACCGGACAACTCTCCGTCCCGTTCGACAAATCGTTCAGCGGCAGACTCCCGTCGCCGGAGGAAATAGCAGAAAAAAAGTTATCCGGAAATTATATATTTCTATACAAACTCATTAATTTTGTAGAATACATCGAAGGTAACGATTTCTGGAATTCCCAGATCGTACA
The DNA here is from genome assembly GCA_947852905.1 of uncultured Tidjanibacter sp. Classification (GTDB taxonomy): domain Bacteria; phylum Bacteroidota; class Bacteroidia; order Bacteroidales; family Rikenellaceae; genus Tidjanibacter. The sequence continues at coordinate 2,663 of CANTVF010000002.1, forward strand.
AATCAACATTCCGGGGAGCGTCAACCTGACCTCCGACTGGAACAGAGAGCCTGAGATAGAATTGATTCCGCGTGTAGGCGACCACGTGGTGATGTTGGGTTGCATAGACGGATACGAACGCAAGTTGGACAAACTGCTGACGTTTTACCGCCGCGCGCTCCCGACAGAAGGCTGGGATAAATGGAGCTATATAGACCTGCGTTTCGACGGACAGGTGGTATGCAGCAACCGTTGATCCCCTTTTACGCATATACCGACCGGATAACGACGCGGCATCCGGCACATAACCGACCGAAAAACAAATAAGGAGACATAACAGTGAAAAACAATAACAGCATAGTCGCGATCGACCTGGGCTCGAGCAGTGTGACTGTAGCCGCCGCAAACAAGACTGCGGACGGCAGGCTGAACATCATAGACCTCGTTTCGAAGCCGCTCGAAGGTATGTCGGCCGGCGAAATCACCAATATCGAACAGGTCACCACCGCCATACGGCAGGCTGTATCGGAACTCGAAGAGCATACCGGTCTCGACGTGCGCGAGGCCTATACGGGCATTTCCGGCAGGGAGATAAAATGCGCAGACAGTTCCTATTTCGTATATGTCAGCGGTGAAGACCACGAGATATGCAAAGAGGACGTGCAGAAACTCCACGAAAGCATGAACAGCCTGCAACCGCCCGAAGGCATCTGCATACTCGATCGCATACCCCAGAAATATGTCATAGACTCCCGCGAGGAGACCATGCAGCCGGTAGGACGTTTCGGCCAGCAACTCGAAGCCACGTTCAACTTCATACTCGGCAGCCGTTCGAGCCTCGACCGCATGTGCAAGGCGTTCTCGCGACTGGGAATCGCCCAACGCAGAATCTTCACCAATGCGCAGGCAAGCGCTGCCGCCACTCTGACCGACGACGAGAAGGAACTCGGCGCTGCGGTTATAGACATAGGCGCCGACTGTACGGACATATGCGTCTGGAAAGACAACATCATGCGTTATGCCGCCGTCCTGCCGATAGGATCTGGAGCCATAAACAACGACATTCGTTCGATAGCCATACCCGAAAGATATATCGAAAAGCTCAAGACCACGCACGGATACGCTACTCCCGCATGTATACCCGAAGAGCTCAAACCCCAGAGCATCAAGTTCAGAGGCAAGAACTCGCAGGAAAACAAGGTGTCGTTCGTAAATCTCGCCAAGATCATCGAAGCGCGTATGCTGGATATAGTCGAGAACGTAGTGGAGGAACTCAAGGATTCCGGCTACGGCGACAAGCTCGGCGCAGGACTGGTACTCACCGGCGGAGGTTCGATGCTCAAAGGCACAGATGCGCTATTCCGTGAAAGGACCAAATACGACGTCCGTATCGGCAGTGCCGACGTATCGTTGCTCAGCGAACAATCTTCCGAAGCTGCCGCAGACATGCGCAACGTATCGGTAATCGGTCTTTTGCTGCTCGGAATGGAGGATTCCGGCATAGTCCCGACGACGGAGACCGCGCAGAGCGAAAAGCCTGCGAACAGAAAAGACGGCAACGCCCGCTCCGAAGAAGAAAACAAAAGCCGTCAGACGGATAACCAGGAGCGCGACAACGACGAAAACGATACCGACGAGAAAGAACGTGTCGCCAATGACACTTCCGATAACGACGTCCCGTCGGGCGACGACCGCAAACCGCATAAAGAGAAACAGCCTAAGGACAAACCGAAAAAAGGAGGTTTTCTCGGCAAGATCAAAGGAATATTCACGGATATTTTCGACGTAGTCGACGACGACGAAATACAGTAACCGCACCACGACAATGACAGACGAAAACGAAGTAATCGTAGGCATTGACCTGCCAAAGAAAAACCCGTCCATAATCATGGTACTGGGTGTCGGCGGCGCGGGCGGAAACGCCGTCAACCACATGTACGACCTCGGCATAGCCGACGTTACGTTCATGGTCTGCAACACCGACAGACAGGCGCTCAACGCCAGTCCCGTTCCAATAAAGGTACAGTTGGGCGAAGGGCTCGGCGCAGGCAACGACCCCGCCAAGGGACGTGCCGCGGCAATAGAGAGCCTTGACGACATAGTGCTGCGTTTCGAACAGGAAGGCACCAAAATGGTATTCGTCACGGCCGGCATGGGCGGCGGTACGGGTACCGGAGCCGCACCGGTCATAGCCAAGGCGGCACGCGACCGCGGCATCCTGACGGTAGGGATAGTCACCCTGCCGTTCAATGCGGAAGGTCGCAAACGCGTGGATCAGGCCAACCGCGGTCTCGACGAACTGAAACACAACGTCGATTCGCTCGTGGTGATCCATAACGACAACATAGCCAAGATATACGGTTCACTTCCGCTGGAAGAGGCCTTCGGCAAGGCAGACGACGTGCTGGCTACCGCAGCCAAAGGCATATCGGAGCTTATCACCAAGGGCAGCAAAATCAACGTGGACTTCGCGGACGTAAAAGCCGTCATGAGCAACGGCGGCATGGCGCTCATGGGGTCGGCGCGGGCGAGCGGCGAGGACAAGGTAACCAAAGTTACGGAGGCCGCTCTCGAATCGCCTCTGCTCAACCATCAGGACATCAAGGGAGCCAAGAACATCCTATACAACCTGCTTTACGGTGCCAAGCAACTCACCATGGACGAGACGCACGCAGTGTTGGACATCATACAGCGCAAGGCGAGCCGCGGCATAGGCGACACCAATGCCGCCAATATCATATGGGGTTCGCGTGTCGATCCGTCGCTCGAAGACGACGAGGTAATGCTTACCATAGTAGCGACCGGTTTCGAGAGTCTCAACCCGCTGAACAACGCCCAAACACAGCAAAGCGCAGCAGACAAGCAAGGCGGCATATTCCCTGCCGGAGCGCGCAAGCAACAGGTAAACGTCATAAACGTCCGCACGAGACCACGCGTGGACGACATCGAGAAACTGTTGGCCACGCCCGCATATATCCGTCGCAGCGTCAGGTTATCCAATACGGCGACCAATTCCAAATCCGCCAACGTTTCCATGAAGGACGAGGAGGAAAAACCGCAACCTAAGCAACCGTCCGAAGGCAATCTGTTCGGTTAGGCCAAACCTATCCGGAACCATCGGCTGACGGCTAAGGTACACTCCGTACTACATAGGATTTTCCGCAACGACTTCGCTCTGCAAACAGGCTTTCCGAAACCGGAAACGGCAACCGAAGTGGAAACAAACGACATACCTGATCCGGCCTCCGGGCGGCGAAACGAAACGAAAAAACGGACGACGAACAACCGGATTCCGGCGACGCCGTGAAAATGGAAATGTCACAAGAAAATGTACGCTTAATATATACAACGGCGGCCGAAAAAGGAAATATACAAACAAAGATACCGGGTTTCGACCGAAAGACAGGAAGACGACAGGCCGAAAACCGACAGAAAACAGAATAGGTATTTTTAACCGAGCCATAACACACAAACTACGACACGGCCGTCACCGGCCGTAACTTCCGACAGACAGGCGACCAAACCTTGAACTATTTTGATACATTATTGCAGCATACTGGTTTATAAGGGATTCGACCCCATACTCATCGTAAGCCTGATTATACTATTGTTGTTGATCTGCGTATCGGCGTTTGCATCCGGATCGGAAACGGCGCTTTTCTCGTTGTCTCCGTCCGACATACATACCGTAAAATGTCGGGGCACGAAGAGCGACAGGGCTATTCTTAATCTTCTCTCATCGGAAGACTACATGCTGGCCACGATTCTGATTCTCAACAATCTGGTCAACATCATCATCGTAATCCTCTCCAACAACATCATCGACTCCATAGTGGAATTCACCTCGCCGGGCTGGAACTTTACGGTCAAGACCGTTCTGGTGACATTCATACTTCTGTTGTTCGGCGAGATAATCCCCAAAGTCACGGCGACGCATTTTCCTCTGGCATTTTCGAGTATCATAGCCCTGCCCCTGTCCGGACTGCGCAAAGCGTTCAAGCCGTTCTCGTGGATATTGGTCAAAATGGGCGAGAGCTTCAACCGCAGAGCTGCCCGAAACCACACTAACATCTCCATGGACGAACTATCCGACGCTCTCGAAATGACGCAGGACCAGAGCGTGGAAGAAAAAAAGATGCTGAGCGGAATAGTGGATTTCGTCAATACGTCTGTAGAAGACATCATGCGTCCGCGGCTCGACATCACGGCGATCAACATAGAAAGCGGATTCGACGAGGTAAAACATACCATAGTAGAGTCGGGGTTCTCGCGCATACCAGCCTATCGGGACAGTATAGACAACATAGAAGGTATTCTGTACGTCAAGGACATGTTGCAGTTCATAGGCCAGCCCGACGGCTTCGAATGGCGCCAACACCTGCGCCCGGCCTACTACATTCCGGAACACAAGAAAATCAACGACCTGCTCGAAGAGTTTCAAGCCAACAAGGTGCATATGGCAATCGTCGTGGACGAGTACGGATCGACGCAAGGGCTGTTGTCACTCGAAGACATACTCGAAGAGATCGTCGGAGAGATCACCGACGAAAGCGACAAGGAGGAGAATTTCTACCGCCGGTTGGGAGAACGGACATTCCTGTTCGACGGCAAAACCCATATCAACGACTTGTTAAGCGTACTCGATGCGGACGGTGCCCTGTTCGACAACGAAAAAGGCCAGGCGGAAACCGTAGCCGGACTGATGCTCGAAATAAAGCACGACTTTCTCAAAAAGGGAGATTCGATCACGTCGCACGGCATCAAATTCACAGTGGATTCGGTCGAGGGACACCGCATCGACAAAGTGCTGGTAGAGCTGTCGTCCGATACGGCCGTGACTTCCGCCAGCTAACGGTACTACGGACAGAATGCCATTTCCCGCTGCAACTACATATCCGGCATAATGACTACCGTCCCGCATTGTACTTGCGACGCTGCATAATAGTACCGTCAATACTATCTCCTTAGAATACCTACACGATACTATAGGTCTCCTCATCGAAACGAAGACGGACGATTACAGCCCTACGCACAATTATGGATTCGCATACGACATACGACGCCTCGACAACACATTCATGCGCTACACTGAAAGACGCGGAGATCGTTTCCGTTCCGGACGCGACCATACTGATTATCCCCATATCGTCAGCATATGAAAATACGTCTCTCATCACCGACGACGACCGCACATATGCGGACAAATTCCTGACCTCCTCAAAAAGACGTGCGGAATTTTTTTCTTGGCGTGCCCTGTTGCGCAGCCATTGCGGACAGATTAAAATATGCTACGACCTTCTCGGCGCGCCGTATATTCCGGACAGCGACCTTCACATAAGCGTATCGCACACCTCTACTCACGCCGCTGCGATAGTGTCGCAAGAACGTTGCGCGATAGACATGGAGTCGTGCCGGCGCGACTTTTCCCGTGCCGCGAGCCGATTCCTCCACCCGCAGGAAAAAACGCTACCGCAAAACGGACACCGCAATTTCCTGCCTGCCCTCTGGTGCGCCAAGGAGACCATGTACAAAATAGCGGGACGTCAGGGGCTCGACTTCGCTGCCGACCTTCGCGTAACATCCATCGACATCGACGAAAGAACTATCACAGGAACGATAAGACACGCCGACGACTCCTACCTGTCATGCGACATGCATATATACATGTACGGCAACGACACAATGATTGTTTGGACAGCGGCGGAGCCTATACCGCTCGCCAAGACACGATAGACATTTGCCGACGGCTACGCAATACCTCGACAGGCTACGCCAATCATACCCCGAAGCCGAACTGCCCCGAAATACAAAAACAGGCCGAACAAAGCCGAAGCCGCAGCAGCTTGCCGAAACTCGATAAACATTTGCAGGTAACGCCTAACCACCATGCCCTGTCCTACTCGGTAAACCACTTCCCTAAACCGAAATACGAAACATGCAAGACCTGGTTATGGAAAAACCGTTACCGTTTATTAAATACGACAAACACTGCCGACGGTAAACGCACACCCGACCTAAGTACATTGCCTCCTAACCTACACCGGTATATAAAAACGGATTACAGCACCATTGCAGTTCCGCAGTTACAGACGCCCCGACAAGTACGGCATATATATACCCGACATCTCGAACGAGGAAAGTACGATAATCCGGATATCGGCCACCATATCCGACAGCTTCCTTGTAAAACACAGCGCCGGTTTTCCATATATTAGACGTAGCGCACACAATGACACGGCAATATAAACGAATAACCGTTTCCCTACAGGACTTTTCACAATCGCAACCCCGGACTTAAAAACAACCGGCTTACGTCCTCCTCGATTCCTTCGTACTGTTACGACAGCGCCACCAGACCGTAGGAACAACCGTCAAACGGAACGATGCAAATCGAGCTCCCGCAATAAGCATCGGCATTGCATCATGAACAAACGAAACTATCGCCAACGCCTACATACCCACTACACCTCTCGCCGCATACGGCAATCGGAGCAAACTTCAAGTCCGACACTACCTGACATACATAAATCACGTCAACACGGCCTTACGAACTTTTTACATTTCCGCCCATGTCCCCATATCACAGGCAACGATAAGCCTACTGTCATCATATTCCAGAAGTCTTTATGCAGCCTGCAATCGTCTACATGCTGTCCACACGACGCCGACAAACAGCCTACCGACGCCCTCCTAAAAAACCTCGTCCATAAAAACAATTCAGTCGGCACATATCTACGATACATACCGACTGAATAGAATAAAACGGCTTAACGATCAAAATACGTCAGCACCCTACCACACTACAGGCTCCTTGCCTTGAGCTACGAGATAATCGTTGGCCTGCGAAAAGTGGCGGCAACCGAAGAAACCGCTCGCAGCCGAAAACGGCGACGGATGCGGACATTTCAACACGAGATTGGAAGTCGGATTCACTATCGCTCCCTTACGCTGTGCATAACTGCCCCACAACATGTAAACTATCCCCTGCTTACGCTCGGCTATGGCTCTGACTACCGCATCGGTAAACTGTTCCCAACCACGTCCGGCATGCGACGCCGCCTCGTGCGCCCGCACCGTCAATACCGCGTTGAGCAACAGCACTCCCTGTTCAGCCCAACGGTCGAGATTGCCGCTGTCGGGAATCCGTGCACCGGTATCGGAAGCGACCTCCGTAAAAATATTACGCAAGGACGGCGGGAAAGGCACTCCGTCGTTGACCGAGAAACACAAACCGTTGGCCTGCCCTTCGCCGTGATACGGGTCCTGTCCTATTATAATCACTTTCAACTTGTCGAACGGACACTTGTCGAACGCCCTGAAAATATTACTGCCGCGAGGGAATATTCGTCGCGAGGCATACTCCGCCTTAACGAAAGATATGAGTTCCTGAAAATAAGGTTCTTCGAATTCAGGTTGCAGGATTTTTTTCCAATCCTCGGCTATCTTAACATCCATAAATTATACTGATTTCCGTGAGACGACGGCACACAGCGCCGATCGCATTAAGTTTCCGAAAGATACGAAATTTTCATCCGAACTCTTCGCACTAAAGTAAATATCCTTCCGAACGTATCGTTTTCTCGACATAACAAATCCGCCGGCCCCGAAAAATACAGGCGGGACTTCGCTGCCCCGCCCGTAATATCTCTTGCGCCCGCATCAGATCTCGTCGCAGTCGAACTCGTATCCGAGCCTCTTGCCCATCTGCAGTTTCGACAACTCGGTACGCGAATTGAACTGATCCACGCTAACGAGTTTGGAGGTATCGTACGGCGGCACGAACAGGTCGAAATCCAGAGCGTAACACATCGAAGCCTCGAGTATCTCCACCAAAGCCTGACGGTCTATCTCTCTCGTTCCGAAATTGGCGCATCTCTGGCGGCAGCGCCCTTTGCCTTCTACGAAATACTGCATCTGGTGATTGACGAATATACGGCCTATAAGATACCCCTCGTCGGCACCGCGATTGTACTTGAACGAATCGGCCAGAAAGTTGTAGATGCTTATCATGCCGCAGTACGCATTGTCGTTGTCTCGGCAGACATAATGGTTTTTCCATACGTCGTGTTCGTGCGGAAAGCGGAACACGTCCGTATGCATTGCGAAAATAAGTATATCCTCGGCCACCTGTATCTGGGCCTCGAATTTACCGCGGTCGCGATACTCTATCCGGATACGTTTGTCTATCTGCCCCTCCGACTGCTCGTCGAGTTCCGCGGCGATCTCGTGCAGCGCATCCTTCAATTCATTGAACACTTTGAGCGTATTGTCAGAAACACGCTGTTTCACGGACGCCTTATGCGTCAGCTTATCCAAAATCTGTTCTCTAAGTTCCCCGTCAGGATCCATTTTCGTTTTAATATTGTTTGTAATAATATTTTCTACATCATACCGCCTTAACGCTGCGAAACCTCAAGTCTGCAACTCAGGCCTTGCGAGGTTTTTCGATATAAATAACGTCTCCCGCCCTTACCGCTTCACGGCCCTTGTTACGGCGGTTGAAACGTTCCAGACGCTTCCTCGAAATACCGAGATCGGCGGCTATCGTCTCATACGAATCGCCTTCGGCAGCCTTGACGTAACGGTTGCCGTTTTCCTCGAATACGCCTCGTCCACCCACGAAATTAACCGCTACGATATAATTGTCCACGTCTATCGGTTCGACCGGATAATAGTCGGTCACTATGTCCGGAACTATGGACAACGGTTTCACATCGGCCAGATAAGCGGGATACTCCCCGTCGTCCAACAGATAGAGTTCGTAATCCTCTATGTATTTTATCAGCGAATTGGCATAATGCGACGCCGTCGCATAACCGCATTCCTTCAGACCGCGCGCCCATCCCTTGTAATCCTTGGGATTGAGGCGGAACAGACGCTCGTAACGCGGACTGTTCTTAAGAAATTCCGAATGGTCGCGGTACGACTCCTCTATCGTCGCATACCTGCGGAAACACTCCTGTAAGGCATCGTCGTCGTAACGTACCGTATCGCCTATCCAGTCCTTCTTGCACTTTATGCCGAAATGGTTGTTCGACCGGCGCGACAACTCGCTGTTGCCGTAACGGGACTCGATGATTCCCTGCGCCATAGTTATGCTGGCCGGTATTCCGTATTTCCGCATCTGCTCTATGGCTATCGGCGCATAGGTAGCGATATACTCCTCGCATGTTATCTGTCTCTCCTGAGCCGAGAGTTCCGGAGCCGTTACCATTATAAACGCAGCCGCAAGTAAAAATATGATATTCTTCGGTGACATATCGTCGGTCGATTACAAAAAACACATTAAGATACCCGGCGCAAAGATGCCGTACTTCCGATTCGTGCTTATGCACACCAATCGGAGTTTACAAAAATATGCATAAATGCCGATATTATGAAATCCGAATCCGTTATTCATCGCCACGCCTGCGAAAGCACCCGTTTAATGTCCAGGATAGCATTAGCATTCAATACGTCAACATTAAAACGCCACTCATTGTATGAGTGGCGTTTTAATGTCAATCCGCAAGCAAAGATACACTACATATACTCGAAATCGAAAATATCCGCAGCCGGCGCCTTAACTACATTGTCCACTACAGGATATCCCTCCTCTTCGTAGAGAGTATACACTACCAGATGCAGGTTAGACAGGTTCCAATATGACTCGACAGGAATGACGAAATCGACACTGCGCATCTCTCCCGCTTCCATATGCTCCAGTTTATCCCCGAAAATATCGGTTTCAAGGTTTCGGGCGACATTTGTATGATCGTATGCCTGTCCTCCGCCATTCTGTTCGGCCACTATGTGGTCTTCGGTAACGAAAACGGCAAGGGAATAATCTCCCGTCTTACCGGCTCCGACAGTGACTTCGACCGACAAGTCGTTACCTGACACGGACGAAACCACTCTTATACCTGTCCTCGCATCAATACCGGCACAATAACCGTAAACTTCGCGCACGTCGTCTTCCGAAGGCATGTACATGTCGGGCATAACATTACGACGCCAGTCCGCAATGGATGTCGGATAAGAGGTTATGCTAAAACGCCCATCCTCCTCGAGACGCGACAAAATATCTGCCAATACAGAATTACCACCTATCGCATCATCGCGAGCAGTATGAATATTGACCTGAACGACGCTATCATCATAATCATCAACCAAACTATGCATCATCGTCTTGAATGCATGACACGGATTGCACCACGTTGCGGTCCACGTAAAAAACGCCACATTCTTCTTTATCGTCTTCGATACATCGAAATCATCCAACGAAGCGATTGCCTTAGCGGTCTGCACTTCCGTCTCAAGAATTTTCCCTGCGTACGCATATTCCGCACTAAATCCGTATTCACCCGGAGTTCCGGTAACGAATATATTGGAGTCCATAGGCATTCCGTCCACAGATACAACGGCATCGGCCGTTACATCCTCCCCACCGAACGTTACCGTAAACGTTATCTTGTCCTTTCCGTCCGAAAATATGGTCCTGCGATCCATATTCATCGACAATACCGGAAACTCCTTGACAACTATTTCAACTTCATCGCTCTCCAACGTTTTGCCTCCGTCGACATACGAAGCCTTGAAATGATAGCGTCCAGCTTTGGTACTCTTGAAAACAGGCTGTGCCAGACACATTCCGGCGGTATTGCAGACACCTGCAGAAGCGGTCACATCTTCATTACCGAAAGTCACGGTAAAATTAACTTGGTCTACGCCGTCATCATATATTTCGTATTTGTCGGCCGTGAGTACCAAAGATTTTTCAGGCGCCTGTTCGGCTGTCACTGCGACTACATTGCTTTCGTACCCGTCGTATAGGGCATGGAACCGGTACGTCCCGGGAACGCTCGTCATAAAAGACGGAGCAGACAACTCCCCGTATTCGTCCTGCACTATAACCGAACGATCGGTAACGGTCTCATCGCCGACACGTACCGTAAAAACGACGGCGTCGCTGCCGTCGGCGACGATCTTGGTCTTATCAATCTCCAATATCACGCCCGGCGAAGTCCGTTCCGGCTCGCAAGCAATGAAAAAGACGGCGAGCAACGTCGCCGCCACAACTGGCAAAACCCTTTTCATAGAATCAAAACATTTAGTTAGCAACAGGTTGTGAATTAGTTTCCAAATATAATAATAATTTCACGACTATAAATACCATATCATGTACAATTACACGCCCACAACTGCCGTTTTGTAATTGACTGCGAAAAATCGTAATTTTGTATCATGTCTTGCGACTGCGACAGTCGCTGACACTACACCGGAACGACCTTTCGACGCATCCTGATCCGTCAGTCGGAAAACAAATATTCAATCTATCCAAAAGTTGCCGCAATGCACAAAAAATCCATAAATCATCTGTTGCTGATACGCATCTCCTCATTGGGCGATGTCGTCATGACGGTACCGGTGGTCGCCGCATTGCGCAGAGCCTATCCGTCGTTGCGCATAAGCATCCTGACACGTCCGGGTTACCGACGTTTCTTCCGCGAAATAGCCGACATAGAATTCGTGTGCTACGATCCGGAGATGCGTCACAAAGGCTTGGGCGGATGTTTCCGTCTTGCCGGCGACATAAGGAGCGTCGGCGCCGACGCAGTAGCCGATCTTCAGGACAACCTCATGACAGGAACACTATGCGCCATACTGAGGGCGAAAGGGCTCCGCATATCGACGATAGATTCCGGTCGTGCGGAGCAGAAAGCCATGACGCGACGCGCTCGCAAGGTACTGACGCCGCTCGCCCCCATGACCGAACGTTACCGGGACGCCATAGTACGGTTGGGACTGGAATTTTCCATGCCGTGCGAAGAAGACGTCAAGGTACGCGCCGTACCCGAAACGATCACGGCAGCGGCCGGAATCAAAAACGGCATATGGATAGGCATAGCCCCGTTCGCCAAACACAAGGCTAAAATCTACCCCATACCCTCAGCCGATACTCTTATCGGTATTCTCGCCGCAAGTTACGGCAAGGTATTCATTCTCGGCGGCGGCACCCATGAGAAAAGTTTCGCCGAAGGCATGGAGAAACGGCACAAAAATGTGGTTTCTGTCATCGGACGTCTGACGGTAGACGAAGAACTGGACCTGATCGGCAACCTCGACGTCGTCGTCACCATGGACTCGGCCTCCATGCATATAGCCTCGTCCGTACACGTTCCCGTCGTCTCGGTCTGGGGCGCCACGCATCCGTTCTCCGGATTTTACGGCTACGGCCAAAATCCAGCAGACGCCATACAGGCCGATCTGCCATGCCGTCCGTGTTCCGTACACGGTAACAAGCCGTGCATATTCGGCAATTATCGCTGCCTCTCGTCAATCGAGCCGCAGACCATAGCCGACGCGGTAGCCCGCGTTTTGGAACGTACAGGCAAAATCTCACGTACCGGCGAATACTAAAAATAACAGCATCGCATGCCGTGCCGCGACTTGCCCGGTACATCCGCAGTTGCATAAATGCACTTCAACGTTATTTAATTCACAATAAGTTTTGCACGAACGAAAATAACGCTTATCTTTGACAGAGTTTAGTCCGCCGGTCGGCGTCGGATCGCGACAATCCTCCGGACACGGGCCCTCAAAACGAGAATTTACACACAAAACACTAATAATCAATTCATTCAAAAAGCAATGAACATACCTGCAAATCTCAAGTATTCCAACGACCACGAATGGGTCAGGGTTGAAGGCAACGAAGCCTACGTAGGCATCACCGATTTCGCACAGGGCCAGCTCGGCGACATCGTATTCGTAGACGTTCCCACCGTAGGCGAAACTCTCGCCCAGAACGAGGTATTCGGTTCCATCGAGGCCGTAAAGACGGTTTCGGACGCGTTCCTTCCTGTAGGCGGTGAAATCCTCGAATTCAACGAGGCTCTCGAAGGCGATCCGGCACTCGTAAACAAGGATCCGTACGGAGAAGGTTGGATCATCAAGATGACCGTAGCCGACAGCGCCGAACTCGACACGCTTCTTTCGGCCGACGACTACGCGAAACTCATCGGATAATCACCATTCGGAACAATACCGAACTACCCTGTCCCGGTCTTGCGGTCAGGGTAGTTCGGCATTCGGACAGACCGGGAACAGAATATTTCGTCGTAGAGACACAATAAAAATCGTCCGGCGACGTAATAACAGCTGACGGAAGCGCAAAGATTTGCGGCCTCGCGAAGGCAGCCGACAGTTACGGTCACCGGTCGTCATCGGTCTCGCACCACAAAGGGTAACCGTTACCCGAAGTTAAGGACGGAACCGTACGCTAACGCTCCCACCGCGGGCAAGGCATCCCTGCCGGACTTCGGCGTTATACCTAATATCCAAGCAAAGCAATACCGACGCAGGAGGCTACCTGCAACGCTGCACAAGACGCTGCGGCGACAGATTATGCAATACGACGTCGGATTAACAAATAAAACGTATCAACTATGTCAAAAGTAACTGTTGTCGGCGCGGGCAATGTCGGCGCGACTTGTTTCAACAATCTGGCCATCAAACAGGTGGCGGGCGAACTCGTACTCATAGATATCAAAGAAGGTCTGGCCGAGGGCAAAGTACTCGACATGTACCAGACCTCCACCCTCATGGGCTTCGGCTGCACCCTCACGGGCGTAACCAACGACTACAGCCGTACTGCCGGGTCGGACGTGGTGGTCATCACTTCCGGTATGCCCCGCAAACCGGGCATGACCCGCGAAGAGCTCATCGGCGTTAACGCAGGCATCGTGAAAGAGGTCGTTGCCAACGTACTCAAATATTCGCCGAACGCGATACTTCTCATTGTCAGCAACCCAATGGATACGATGACTTACCTCGCATCCAAGATCAGCGGTCTTCCCTCGAACCGTGTATTCGGTATGGGCGGCGCACTCGACAGCGCACGTTTCAAAGGTTATCTTGCCAAGGCACTCGGCGCCAACTCCAACGACGTAGACGGCATGGTAATCGGCGGCCACGGCGACACCACCATGATTCCGCTCACGAGCAAGGCTTCCTATAAAGGCATTCCCGTTAGCCAGTTCCTCGACGAGGCTACTCTCAAACAGATCGCAGCCGACACCATGGTAGGCGGCGCAACCCTTACCAAAATGCTCGGCACATCGGCATGGTATGCTCCCGGAGCAGCTGCCGCAATGGTAGTCGAAAGCATCATCAACGATACCAAGAAAGTATTCCCCTCCTGCGTACATCTTGACGGCGAGTACGGCCAGAAGGATATTTATATCGGCGCACCTGCCGTCATCGGCCGCAACGGTATCGAGAAAGTCATCGAACTCAAACTGAACGATGAAGAAAAACAGGCATTCGAAAAGAGCGCCGAAGCTGTCCGCAAAACCAACGCCGTTCTCAAGGAGATAGGCGCCCTCTAACGGACCCATAATACGGCACCGCCGCTGCATATGCAGTAACGGATGCCGCCTCACAAACAAGGCCGGAACTGCCAATGTTGGCAGTTCCGGCTTTTTTAATATCCATACGGGATATCTCATACACTCCGGCCGCAATCCATCCGGCGCTATAATACGCTTCATACGAGAACTATACGAATACAAAGTATCCGCCGGACATTCCAGTTCGCTACTATCCGACGGCAGGATCGAGAGATTTAGAATACGGCTACTAATTCCCGATATAACGAAACTGCATTACAGCCGAAACATCAGATTAACAGTTTAATAAATTCAAGTAACTAACGGAATGAGTGTTTATTTTACTTAGTTTTGAATAATGAAAATCAGATGCAATAAGTTTTCCCTAAAATAAATTTTATTCAACTATTAATCTATCGAATCTTATCATAAATCAGTCAAGTGCCATAATATGCTTCATACGAGAACTATACGAATACAAAGTATCCGCCGGACATTCCAGTTCGCTACTATCCGACGGCAGGATCGAGAGGCGTAGAATCGGCTACTAATTTCCGATATAACAAAACTGCATTACGGCCGAAATATCATATTAATAGTTTAACAAACTCAAGCAACTAACGGAATAAGCGTTCATTATACACAATTTCACACTCACAACATTTCATATAACAAATTTGCATATAAAATAAATTTAACTTAGTTTTGAATAATGAAAATCAGATACAACAAGTTTTTTCCTAAAATAAATTTTGTTTAACTATTAATCTATCGAATCTTATCATGAGAAGTGTTTACAAACTCGCAGCCCTTTTACCGGCATCGCTGATGTTGTTGGCCGGCTGTGCGAAAACAGACGAAAACATCCAGTTCGTCCGCCTTAAAGAGACCACCTACTCTTTTCTGTACAAGGACAACGAGCCACAGACCGTCGCAATAGAGGCTTCGGGCCAGTGGCAGGCCGAGGCATCCGTATCGTGGATCGAGATCGTCGAGCAAACCGCCGACGGCGTGGTCATCAACGTGCAGGACAATATCGATGCTACAGAAGTACGCGAAGGCCTTCTGACGATTACATGCGGACAGGCCGTCGAGACAGTATACGTCTACCAGTTCGGCAATTCATACAGCCAATGGACCTACCGCTACCCCAACCAATTCGATATGGGTGCCGTAGTATCTCCCAACGGCCGTTACATAGCAGGACAGATTCCGTATTTGCTCGAGGACGAATCATGGGCGACCAAGGTTATTTTCATAGATACCGAAACCGGCGAATGGAATGAAATCGCCGAAGTTCCAAAAACATTGTTCGCGATACAGAAACCGTATGCGATTACGGATCAGGGAGTAGCGTTTTTCAGTGACGCCAACGGCGGCGGTTGCGCCATGGTCGATATCGATGGCAATATAGGTAAGGTCGAGGTAGTCGACGGCTTTGAATTAGGCGGAGAAGTACAATGCGTATCGGCCGACGGTCGTCTGTGGGCAGGCTGGATGTTGGACAAATCTCTGGCATTGGGCGGTAGATATACGCCTACATTGTGGACTGACGGTGTACCGGAAGTATTGCCGATCCCCGAACTGAACTATCGCAACGAGCCCTACAAAAGCGGTGTCATGGTACGCGGCATGAGCCATGACGGCTCCGTCCTCTACGGTTCCACATGGTGCGACAACGACCAAGGCATGGTATATTGGAAAAAAGACGCTTCGGGCAAATATCAGGTAGATTACGTCGCAAGGGACAGGATAGAGGAGGTTGAAGAGACTGTCAACGGCATGACGATTAAAACTGTACAGGTGGATGGAATGACCGTAACCGCCCAACTTACCAACATAAGTCCCAACGGAAAATACATAGCCGGTACATACAGGGAAGAAAACGGCTCCGGCAACTGGAAACAATACCCCGGTTTCTTCAACACGGAGACAGGCGAACTGACGACGTTTCCCGATCACGAAGGCGGGGGCGCCACGGCCACTGACGACGGCATAGGCTTCGTCACGAACGGAACTTTCCTGCCTACTTCCGGTTCCGTCGTGGACATCGAGAACGGCGTCATGCTCGGCAGCGTCAACGACTGGGTACTGGAGAACTACGGTATGCAGATAAATTACGGCTACATCACATATGTCTGCCCGAACGGGACGCTCAAAGCCATGTCCATAGAAGCGAATGCAGCCACTCCCCGCACCGTAACTTGGGTAATTTCGCCGGCACCGGCCAACGATTGATTCTGAAAATACCTATACTCCGCATGCGACTGTGGTTAATGGTTATATAGAGTAGATTAGGTTGATATTGCCGGTAAACGATATGGCAAAACGGCATGCGGAGTATTTTCACAAACCTTAAACACTAATATTGAAAATGAAAAAGAATTTTATTCTGCTCCTTATGGCTGCCATGCTCGCCGTAGGGTGTGAAACAGATAAACCGGAGACGGCTGCGTCTTTGACCATAGAGCCGTCGGAACTGGTCTTGGAAGCCTCCGGAGGTGCGGTGCAGACCGTAACGGTAAAGGCCGTGAATGTGGAATGGGACTACTCGCTCGCTCCGGGCGTTGAGGAATGGCTGACCGTCTCGCGCGACGGGGAGACACTTTCCGTTTCGGCGAAAGAAAACCTCAAAGGCGAAAGCCGCAACGCGATGATAACCGTAAAACCCACCGACAACGCCGATGTCAAGGAACGCACCGTTACCGTCATGCAGAAAGCATCGGACAATCCCGTAGAGTACACCATGACGCTCAAGCCGCTGCGGCTCGATTTCGTCGGCGAGGGAGCCGCTGCGCAGGAAGTGACAGTGACCATAACGGGCGATTTCACATGGGAAGCCGCAGCCGCGGCCGACTGGATAACAGTCACTCCCGGCGAGGGTAAGTTCACTGTCACCGTATCCGACAATCCCGACACCAAGTCGCGCGAAGGCGAAATAACCGTTACTCCGAACGACAAATCGGTGAAAGCCGAGACCGTTCTCGTAGTGCAGGAGGGCAAGATACTCCCGCCCGAATTCGAGGTGGATACCGAAAAAATCGAATTCCATTTCAATAGCAATATGGGCAGCAGTTCCGTAAGAGTGACGGTCGATGCGGTCAACGTCGCATGGGAAGCGGCACTGGAAGCGGACAAAGAGGGTGAAAATACGAACTGGTTGCGATGCACCGTTCAGGACGACAAGAAAAGCGTACTTATCTCGCTGCTCGAATCCAACCCCCTGTACGAAGAGCGTCGCGCATGGCTCGTACTTACGACCGACTGGGCTGAGAAACCCGAAGTGCGCATACCGATAGTTCAGGCCGCATACGAAGATCATCTCTCGACACTAACCTCGGACATAGACATTTCCTCCAAGACTATGACATGCACGGCACTGACCTATCCGTGGGACCCGTCGGACAACGATGAGAGCATCAACCCCAACGTCGTGAACAGCGACTGGGAAATAACGATGAAAGAAACGGTAGACGGCACGAAATACAACAAGATAAAATTCACTCTCACAGTTCAACGTATAGAGGAAAACGATGCGAATGAATACAGTATCGAGGAGAAAGTCTATTCCATAGTGGAACCATATGCCATAGGAGCAAAAAAACAGCAGGGCTGCATAGAGGCCGGAAGTGCTGCAAAGTCGTCGCGTGCTTTATATCCCGGATTCTATTACCTCGAATACGAGGACGACGGCGACGAATGGAACGACAACATGCAACCGACCCTCAACTCGGCACCTATGGTAGAGGGTACCGTGGAGGTCAAACATAACGGAGGCAACAACTACACCTTTATTTTCGATACCAAGGACGACCTCGGCAACGCCCTCAAGGGGACATGGACGGGCGATGTCGAAATAAAGGCATAGACGCTCTCGGATATCAGTAACT
The DNA here is from genome assembly GCA_947852905.1 of uncultured Tidjanibacter sp. Classification (GTDB taxonomy): domain Bacteria; phylum Bacteroidota; class Bacteroidia; order Bacteroidales; family Rikenellaceae; genus Tidjanibacter. Next base: position 20,901 of record CANTVF010000002.1, read on the forward strand.
CATATACAAGTCGGCAGGAGGTATTCGCATCTTCCTGCCGATTGTTTTTCCGATAATTCGGCCGTTATACCGGTAGTAAGTTACAGACAGCAAATGACCGACAGCCCAGAAACGATACCGGGCGGAACGAAATTGTTCCGCCCGGTATATTTTCGTTGTCACCGAAGTCTACAGCACTCCATTGTCGTCGTCGAAAACGCCTGCCGTAAGAGATACGCCAACTGAAAGACTCGTCCGTTTACAACAGCGGACTCATCAGGCGTGCGACGGATTCGTACATGGCATGCAGCCGCGACCGGGCATGCCATGCCTGCGGCGAAACGATAGCACTGTTGTCTATGTCCTGCATGAAATATCCGGTAAGCTCTTCGGCCAGTTTCGGATCGTACATTATGGCGGACACTTCGAAATTGTCCTCGAAACTGCGAATATCCATATTAGCCGAGCCGACAGAACAGAAATTGTCGTCTATGATCATCACCTTCGAGTGGTTGAAACCCTTGCAGAAAAAATAGACCTTTATCCCGGCATCGAGCATCTCGCCTATATACGACCGCGTAGCCCAATAAACCACCTTGCTGTCGGAACGATGCGGCAGGATTATCCTCACGTCTATGCCGCTGAGGGCGGCCACCTTCAACGCCGTCAGTATAGCCTGATTCGGAAGGAAATACGGAGTGGATATGTATATTGACTTCTCGGCCTTGTTGATCGCCGCGAAGAAAGCCTGCATTATGGAAGCCCAGTCCGAATCGGGACCCGACGCGGCTATCTGCATAGGCGAACGGGTACGTATACGGCTGCGCGGAAAATACTTGTCATCGGCCAATAGCTCCTTGCCGCTCACGAAATACCAGTCCGTAATGAAAATAGCTTGAAGCATGTTTACCGCATCGCCTTCTATCTTCAGATGCGTATCACGCCACGGACCGAACTTGGTGCCCTTCAAATACCGTTCGGCGATATTGATACCGCCTGTAAATCCTATCTTACCGTCTATGACCGCTATCTTACGGTGGTTGCGGTTGTTGAGCTTGCTCGTCAGCCACGGGAACACGACAGGCATGAAACTGCAAACCTTTATCCCCTGAGCGCGCATGTGACGCGCGTGCCGCCTCTTTATCCCCCAACTGCCCACGTCGTCGTATATCAGACGCACCTCAACGCCCTCCGCGGCCTTACGGGCGAGCAGGTCGACCAGCTGTTTGCCTATACGGTCGTTATCGAAAATATAATATTCGAGATGTATGGACGAGGTAGCCGCCTCTATCGCCGCGAACAGTTCGGAAAACTTGGCCTTGCCGTTATTCAGAATTCTGACCTTGTTGCGCACGGTCAGCAAAGACTTGCTGTTATTCAGTAATAACGTTATTATATCCTTGTTGGCCTCTATCGGCTCGATATGCTGTATTTCCGGATCGACCAGCTCGCGCAACTGCTGGCTGCACAGACGGCTGATCTGTTTGAGGTCTTCGAGCTCCTTACGGTTGAAAATCTTCTCTTTCCGGTAGTTACGGCCGAACACCACATAGAACACGAGTCCCGCTACCGGCAGCAACGTCACCACCAGTATCCACGAAAGCGCCTTTACCGGATCGCGCCTGTCGCGTACGATCACGATCACTGTTATCAGGATAATAAGGTAATAAAACGCCAGAGCCGTCATTCTCAACCACGGCGCCAATACCAACGTAAAAAGCTGATGCGACATAATTCCCTTGCTACGCTTTTGCGAAGCCTCACAAATATAACAAATTCCGTCTAACAATATCCGTCGGACCATGAACCGTCACGACGCACGGCCAGCCCGTATACATGCAATTTTAAAGCCGCAGATTTGTTTTTTCGGTTTTAATACCTACCTTTGCAATGTATCAGCACAGGCATTGTATGAAGAGGGTTCCGCTCGCGGGATTCTTTTTTTACATATATGGCCGGCAACGAAACTTCTGCTGCAGGGCTACCCGACCGACATCGGGCAAGCGCATTGCAGTATCGGAGGGAGACGAATGGCACGCTTCGTGCGGACTGAAAACGAATTTTCCACGTATACGAAAGGCGGGACCGAAATGCTCCCCGCAACGTTACGACACACACTTGTTCACAACTCGTAGGAATAAATTCCGGCATACGCATGCCGGGATTGCTGTTTTACTGAAAATACACGCCGTCGATTTCCGGACACCGTTTCGGAAACGACATGTTACAATAAACTTTTTAAACGGGATCGGTAAGTCACACCGGTAAAAGTTATGGCAGATATCACTTATATGACCCGCGACGGGTACAACAAACTGAAAGCAGAACTGGAACACATGCGTTCCATAGAACGTCCGGCCGCCGCGGCCGCAATAGCCGAAGCACGCGACAAGGGCGACCTTTCCGAGAACGCAGAATACGACGCCGCAAAGGAGGCGCAGGCCATGCTCGAAATGCGCATAGCCAACATGGAAGCCACCCTCGCAGGCGCACGCATACTCGACGAATCCAACGTCAATACGGATAAGATACAGATACTCAGCCGTATCAGACTAATGAACCACACTACCGGCAAAGAGGTGGAGTATACCCTCGTATCGGAAAAGGAAGCCAACCTGAAACTCGGCAAACTGTCCATAGGAACGCCCATAGCGCAAGCATTGCTCGGTCACAAGAAAGGCGACACCATAGACGTACAGGTACCGGCCGGCACCATGCGCTTCGAGGTACTCGACATTTCGATATAACGAATTACCGCAATATGCGCCGCGCATACAGAGCCGGAGCATAACGTTCGTACCGCACGGTTATCCTCAAAGCCGGAACACTTTTCCGAACGATACGGATAACTCAGGCAATATTATAAACGGAACGGCAGACGACACATGCAGATGACGTTTGCCGTTCCTTTATATATATAAAATCCGCCACACTTCCCGATCCGTCCGTTATAACCGCAGTTTCGCATTAAGCCCCCCAATTCGACCGTCGACTGGCATATATTTTGCTTGAATTATTAACTATAGATTTTCTTATTATCCGACTTAAATTTACTATTATGCAACCGAACGAAAATTCCAGACAACCATATCGGAAACCTGTAATCGAACAAATCTCGGTCGTTCCTGAAAAAGGCATGGCCATATCGAACCCGCGCGGCTCGATGAACGACACCATAGACGAAACCGATTTCGGATCGGATTCATCGAGTTTCTGGGGATAAACACAATTTAAAATCACTGAAACATGAAATCAATTCTTACGGCAGCGGCATTCTCGCTGGCATGTCTGGCAATGGCATCGTGCGGTCGTCCGACCACGACGCCGCCAGAACCGGAAACCTTGACACTGCACGCATCCATAGAGCAACCTGCACAGATAGCAGCATCGGCCACTCTGTTCGGTCGTACAGACGACAATACACGTACCGTCATAGAGCAGGAAACGATTCCTCACCCTATCTTGTGGCAGGCCAACGACGACATAGTCGTTCGCTTCGATACCGATCCGATAAGCGTATCGAGATATTTCCACCTGGAAAGCGGAGCAGGTACAGGCAATGCAGTATTCGCATACTCAGGATTCGGAGTATCCTACGACCAGTCTGTCGAAGTTCCCGAAGAACTTCCTTCATCGTATGCCTCGATCATATCGGGCTATCCCGGAATGTTCACCACGATCCGCAGCGACAATTCCGAAATAATACTCGAAGCGCCGCGCGAAATCTTCCAAGGGCTGGAGAACATAGCCGATTTTCCCATGCACGGTATAGCCGGTGCCGACGGCAACATAGTATTTCATTGTCCGTTCGGAATAATACATTTCCCCGTCACCGGCAACGTCGCTATCACCTCGATAACCATAGACACCTCCGAACAGGCGAAAGAGGTGTCAGGCAGATTCCTGATAGATCAGGACAGCCATACCACGGCTTTCCATGAGGCGAGCGTAGGCAGTCAGTTCTCGATATCGTGGGCAGGTAAAAGCGCTCTTCAGCTGACTTCCGATCCGGTATCGTTCTACGCCGTACTACCGGCCGGCACCTATGCCGTAGGCACCACCTTCCAGTTCAAGCAAACCAACGGAACGGTCATAGAGAAGAAGACACTCGAAGAGTTCACCGTCAACCGCGCCCAGATACTCAATCTCCCGACGGTATACGTCGCTCAGTAACCGTTACGATACAAATGCGACAAGCACTATTTGGACGAACTGCCGTTATTTCGTATATTTGCATAAACGGCCGGCCAGCCTCAAGAACAACCGACGGGCTGGTCGGCCGTTTGTTTTACGGCGAGGCCGTACCACTATATTGCCGGCCGCTCCGGAAATAACACCGGACTACACCTTATACAACACGCTTGAAAACGACAGAAAACAATACGCCGAGAGCAGTTTCGATCAGGCAGGTCGTATCGCTCATACCTCCGGACAAACGACATGGTGCGATCGGTGTTGTAGCAGGATCCGTAGCGCTGGCTCTTCTCGATTTCATAGGCATCGCCGTGCTCGTCCCGGTATTGCTGCTCGTCCTCAACGAATCGGCGATTTCCTCCAATCCGCTACTGCAACGGTTATATGATGCATTCGGTTTCAGTTCGTTCAACTCATTCGTCATAGCCGTATGCGGTGCTGTACTGGCCGTCATCATAATAAAAAGCGCTGCGTCGTTATGGCTTACCGACCGACGCAACCGTTACCTCCTGTCGCTATACCGTTATTTCTCCACGCGCATGTTCGACATATACCTTTCAAAAGGTCTGCTGTTCATTCGTGCCCATAACACCTCCCAACTTATAAACGACATCAACGGCGTATGCCTCCGTTTCACTGAGGGAATACTCGGCCAACTGTTTGCCATAATAACCGAAGCCATACTTTTGTGCCTCGTGGCAGCAACCCTTCTGTGGTACGATCCGGAGCTGGTACTCATAGCCATAGCAGTATTCCTGCCCTTGATGCTCGTATACTCTCTGGTATTCAAACGCAAAATGAACCGCAACGGGCGCATGGAGAACAAACTTCTCGTCAGTCAGAACAAGACGCTTTACGAAACACTGCGCGGATATTCCGACATAGAGATCAATAATGCCGAACGATGGGTATCGAAAAGATTCCGGGATGGTCTCCACAGTCTTACCGACTGCCGACGCAAAGCCCTGTTGGTCAAATCGTCGGCAGGCCGCATGGCCGAATTTTCACTTATTCTCGGTGTCATAGTCATGATAATCATAGGACTCGCCTCAGGCAATTCCATGTCTTCGCTCAAAGTGTCGCTCGGAATATTCGCCGTAGCCGCCTACAAAATAGTCCCGTCCGTCAGCCGCATAGTCAACAATTGGGTGGAATACAAACGCAACTCGTTCGCAGCCGAAAAGATAACCGAAACGTTCGCCGGACAACCCGCCATACGATTCGAAAGACACGACGACACGGCAATGCCGTTCCAGCATGAAATACGTTTCGAACACATCGGCTTCGGTTACGGCGACCGGACGGTTCTTAAAGATTTTTCACTGACTATCCGAAAGGGGGAACGCATAGGAATAAGAGGATATTCAGGTGCCGGCAAAACCACCCTTTTCAATCTGCTGTGCGGTTTCTTCCCGCCTGATACCGGCCATATATCCATAGACGGCACGGTACTTTCGCCGGACAACGTACGCTCATGGCAGAACAACCTCGCCTACGTATCGCAGGACGTCTTCTTGCCCGACATTTCCATTGCCGAAAACATTGCGTTCGGCCACCCGCGCGACGAGATTTCACCTACGCGCCTTGCGGCGGCCATACGTGCAGCCTCGCTCGAAGAGCTTGTCGCCGGACTGCCGGACGGAGCAGATACCGTAGCCGGGGAAGCCGGTTGCCGCCTGTCGGGAGGGCAACGCCAGAGAATAGGCATAGCACGAGCACTATACAAGGACGCATCGGTACTGCTGTTCGACGAGGCCACCTCATCGCTCGATGCCAAAACCGAACGCGAAATAGTCGAGGCTATCGAAAGCCTGTCGTCCCGGCACAAAGAACTGACCATACTTATGATCTCCCACAGGGACAATACGCTCGCTTTCTGCGACCGTATAATAGACCTTTGAAGATGAACAACGTAAAACTGAAAGACAACGCCGCGCTGTTCGCCGACATAGAAGACATCATTTCGTCCGGAGGACGCATACAGCTACGCGTCAAGGGTTACAGCATGCGTCCCATGTTGCGTAACGACCGCGATCTGGCATGTCTCGCCCCCATACCGGCCGACGGTCTGCGACGCGGCATGATAGTGTTGTTCCGTTATCGCGGCAAACACGTGTTGCACCGCATACGCCGCATCGAAGGCGACACGCTCGTAATGAAAGGCGACGGAAACTACCGTCAACGGGAAACGGTAGAGAAAAGTGCCGTCGTAGCCTATGCCGAAGCCATAGAACGGGACGGTGTGCGCATCGAATACCGATCGGCGACATGGCAAAGGCTCTCCGCCGCAAGTCTGATGCGAAAACACGCCAGAACGTTATATATGGATTGCCGAAATGCGCTTAAGCGTATCGTTGGCCACACAGCCTGACTCCACTGCGTAGCCCAATCACAAGACTTTGCAGGACAGGGATTTTTTTCTATCTTTGTTTATCGTCACGGAAAGCCCGGAAACAATTCCGGCCGCACGGCGGAAACATAACGCGAATCGGACAATATGAGAATCAAGAAAGGCTACAAAATAAGAGAAATAGCAGGCGAAAGCGTAATAGTCTCCATAGGCTCGCTCAACGTCGATCTGACCAAAATAATATCGCTCAACCCCACTTCCGTATGGCTTTGGGAGCGTCTCACCGACGAAGAGTTCGACGCCGAAAAGGTGGCCGACCTGTTGACCGGCAATTACGAGGTAGACCGTGCCAAAGCCCTGACCGACGCAGAGGCATGGATCGGACAGCTTCGCAAGGCGGGGTTGGTCGAAGAGTGATCGCCGCTTATGCCCCAGCATGACAAAACGGCGACTCGTGAAACTCTACGGCCACCGGTCACACATGCACAGTAGCAGCCTTCGCAATGCAATAGTCCGCACTGTTCTTACCGTCCTATGACAAACAGAAGCGGCCGTTTACGGGCACGACATCGCATAACGGACACAGACAATTTCGCATGAAACTATTCAAGGACAAAACATGGTGGGATAACATGTCCGCCAATTTCGTCGGAGCTTTTCTCGGCATCGTCATCACATTCGGCACGACGGCTCTGATAGACGACATTGCACGCCACCGCATGGCTAAAAAAGCCGCCCTGATAACGATAGCGCAGCTCGACAACGAAATCATGCAAATGGAATACACTGTTGAGGAAATGCGGCACAAGGACAGCATACTGTCCTATGTAGCCAGTCGCTACCCTGACAAAATAGACGACATCAGCGCCGATACCATCAGAATGTTCTGGCAATACGTCAAGATGCCGCCGGTCTATCTGCACGACCATTCGGCCGAAAATATCTTCACCGGCAGCATAGAAATGTGGAAAGATTTCGACGACCTCGAACTGTTGAACTCCATAAACGAATGTTTTGCCGCGAAAAATCATGTTCTGGAATTTTTCTACGACATCAACGATTATCAAAGAGAGACCTTCAATAAATTCAGTTCCGCCAAACGGACGACCGAATACGGCGACATGTGGAAGCTCACTGAAGCGTGCATAGCCCATCCGGCCGTATACGACTTCATCGGCACGCATCGTTTATACTCCACATGGCTACCGATATTCGTGCAGCTTATCAAAGATGCCAACCAGGACAACAAACAGATGGCCGACGTGTCCGACGAAGAACTTTACTCCATGTTTCCGAGCATTTACGAAGACGATGACGAGACGGAAGACATCGAATGATACATACGACAATGTACACAGCAAACACGATATACCTAAAGGTTGCCGAACACGTTTTCGCCATACGCACGGACAAGCATGATGCCATGCTCCGCCGCATGGAAAGGAACTACTCGCCGTTCATCATACCCGACGGCGGCGGGCGCCTTCTCTTTTCCATAGACATAGACCGACGCACGACATTCCCTGCCGGCGATCCTGTAAAGACATTCCGGTACATGCTCGCATCGGACAATGCCGAATTGCGGATATACCCCGACAGATACCTTCTTTCAATACTGAACGTGCGTAGCGGACGCACATTTTCGGCAGTCTGCCCTATGGAGACCGACTGTAACGGCCAATATCGTTTTCACTCCGACCTGACCATACAGGGCATCGCCCCTCCCTCACACATACTGGATCATCTGCTGATATTCGCATTTTCGGTAGCCTCCGTCTCCTACGACACTCTGCTCATACATGCCTCCACTATAGTACACGGCGGCAAGGCCGTCATGTTCCTCGGAGAATCCGGAACAGGCAAATCCACCCACTCGCGCATGTGGCTGGAAAACATACCGGGCACATCTTTGCTGAACGACGACGCACCAGCCGTGCGGGCATACGGCGACGGCCGTGTCACGGCATTCGGTACCCCGTGGAGCGGCAAAACGCCGTGTTACAAAAACGAATCGTATCCGCTCGCGGCGCTCGTCAGAATCAAACGTGCCCCATACAACGAACTGTCCCGACAATCGTCCCTACACGCATTCAGTGCGGTACTGCCCTCCTCGCTACCGACCATGCAACAGGACGAACGTCTGCTCGACGCAACTTGTGCGGCGATATCTACGGTGCTGTCCTCTACGCCTGTATACGTTATGGAATGCCTGCCCGATGCGGACGCCGCCCGCACGGCACACAAAGGATTATTCCGTTCATAGACCATAACCCAAGACGACGAAAAAACGCTGTCCGAACACGCGCCCGACCTGTGTCCGCAGCCCCGACATGAATAACGGGTATAAAACGGGCTTCCCCCCGGTGCTACCCCACATTACGTTACGGCATGCCGTGCGAACGAGCAGTCATAAACGCCCTACAGCGCTCCCTCCCGAAGTCATACGCCCCGACGACATACCGACCTGCAAAACGCGGATCCGGCCGGAAAAAACATATCGAGACAATAAGGTTAACGACATTTCCTCCTTGTCGTCAATAAATTGAAAGCCTTTCCCTTACGACACCAACATTATCCCACTACAACCGTCGCACGCCGCATACCGAACTATCGGCAGATCAACCGAGAGCAAACATTTTCAGCCAACCTCCGGAAAATCACCGACATGGCAATAAACTACCCCACTCCTTACTTATCCCCCAACTCCCGACGCAGAAACCACACGCAGCCAGACTGATAATCACTATTATCCGCCCTCTGTATTTATCCCGAAAATCCACTCGTATTCCCTCCGTAGCATCGTCCGACATCCCGGAAAACTCTCAAAAAAAACAAGGTATCGGACAAATCCGCCCGATACCTCTGACATATATCTTATTATCGTCCCGCTACAGTACGCCACCCCTGACTGCCGCATCTACGCGCAGCCGTGGCAGGCCTCGCGCCATGAGCTAACAGGGAAAGCGTATTCAAAAACGCAGGACTGCGGCAGACCAGCCTTTCTACCCCGCACAAACCGTCTCCCGGCTATTTTGCAGGAGCGGCACCTTCGCCTTTCTTGTTGAACGTATTCATGGTGCGTTCCACGCCTATGGTCCCGAACGATAATACGGCCTCCACCGCCGTATCTATCTGCGCTTTCAACAGAGGTTTTTCCTCGTCAGACCAACCGCCGAGGACATAGTCCACCTGACGCCCCTGTGCGAAATTATGCCCTATGCCGCATCTCAGGCGCGGGTAGTTGTTCGTACCTATGCAGGAATCTATGCTCTTCAAACCGTTATGCCCGCCGTCGCTACCTTTGCCACGCATGCGCAACGCCCCGGTAGGCAAAGCCAGATCGTCCACGACAACCAGCATGTCGGCCGGTTCGATCTTCTCTTTCTGCAACCAATACCTAACGGCATTGCCGCTCAGATTCATATATGTGGACGGTTTCAACAACACGAACGTGCGTCCCTTGTAACGCATCTCCGCGACGTCGCCGTAACGATCCGTCCTAAAAACAGTGTTGGATACCGCAGCAAGGGCATCCAACACTTTAAAACCTATATTGTGCCGGGTTTCGGCATACTCGTTACCTATATTTCCGAGCCCGACGATAAGATATTTCAACTCTTATCTTCTTTTAAAATCCTACTACTTGGCAGCGGCAGCCGCAGCGCCACGGGCTGCACGGGTCATAATAACCGCACATACGGAAGTGGTCGCCGGGTTGAGCAAGGTCAGATTGTCATATTTGAGGTCGCCCACGAAGATCGACTTACCGATATTGAGGTCGGTAATATCTATTTCGAGATAGTCGGGCAGATACTCCACGAGACCGCTTACACGCAGTTTGCGTTTCTGAACGGTGAGCTTACCGCCGAGTTTCACACCTTCGGAGTTACCTACGATCCTGATCGGCACGTCGATAGCGACCGGACGACCGGGAATAACGCGGAAAAAGTCCATATGCATGGGGTAATCCTTCACCGGATGATACTGCACGTCACGCAGAACGGCAGTTTCCTTTTTACCATCTATGTCGAACTCCACTATATACGAATTGGGAGTGAACAGAAGCTGCTTGATGTCTTTCTCGTTGACTGCGAAATGAATTTCCGCATCGTGTCCGCCGTAAAGCACAGCGGGAACAAGGCCTTCGCGACGTACGTCTTTAGTACCTTTCTTTCCGAACTCGGTGCGTTTAACACCTTTGATCTGAATTGTCTGCATTTTGATTGTCTTTTTATCGTTACACTTGGGCGGTACTCAGCTACCCCTTCGGAGACACTTCAAGCGACACTGTCGCCCTCCGTATCTTGCCTACGGCATATCCCCATTCCGCCTGCGGGCGCAAAGATAATACTTTTCCGCCATACGCACAACACCCCCGACGCAAATACACCGTTTCAACGATACGGGAAATGCGCCCCGTTCCGAATCGTGATTTCCCCCGCGACCGGCCGGAAATAAGGAAAAGTCAAAAAAAATCTAATTTTTCAGGCGCGGATTTTTGCATATTCAAAAAATAGCCCTACATTTGCACACCTTTTCGGAGGTAAGTTCTTCAGAACATACTGATAGAGGCACGGGCAACATGATGTTGCCGTGCGTAATGCCCAGATGGTGGAATTGGTAGACACGCTACTTTGAGGGGGTAGTGCCGGTTTACGGCGTGTGAGTTCGAGTCTCGTTCTGGGCACTGATAACGAAAGCCGCTGAATATTCAGCGGCTTTATCTTTTCTTAAAATTAGTCCTCTAATTTTCCGCAACGTTTCCTCTTATTGGCCGAATCGATCATAAGCACCTCTCTGCAACGACATTCCGCCCGCCCATACCCATTGCCGTGCAACTCGTGACAGCAACTATCATGTAAGAACAACCGCCGGAGCGAAGATTCTTTCCTACGAACCATTACTTTAAATCATTTCACAGTAATGCGGATAAAAAAACGGAGTACCGACCGCACCCCGTTCTGAAATCATTTCGATTTATTTACCCGACTCTATTTCTGCAAAGAAATCATCGGTGAACACAAACAGATAATGTCTTTCGTATTTTTCATCAAAAATCACCGTATAAATATCCAAATTATATAAATTGTCTTCTATCGGCATAGTGGGGTGTAGATATTCTGCACTAATTTCGGTATTGTCTATAACTATTTTATAATATTCCCAAAAAGGAAGAGCAAAACCTCCTCGTCCATAATGCATGTCCACATATTCTTCACCCGGCTCTATGAGAATCGAAATAGTTTTATAGATTTCGGGAGTAATAGCTTCATAGCAGGTTATTGTTACAGGCAACTCAGTGTCATTCTGGAAAATATACTTTGTAATACATTCGTGCGGCTCTTCCTTTTTGCAGCCGGTCAGCAACAACCCCAGAAGACAACTTGCAAAAATCAGTGAAACAAACTTTCTCATATCCGTCATATTATTAATTATGATAATAAACCGCCCCTACTTTGTACCATAGATGCAAAAGCGTTCGCGTTAGTTTTTGTTACATCGGTATGAAAGCAAATTTAGAAGTCTCGATAATACAAGATATTTAGATGATTGAAATATCCTTGTCACTTAGTGACAAACAGGCCGAAAAAACGAGTACACATTTTGATACGAGTGACAAAAGCCAGCTGAATTACACTTCGTCTCACATTTGAAATTAAATCAATGGCACTAGTAAAAGCTCCTTATCATCATTTGTCCTAATTAATTGTATCATTTTTCCAAAGGCTCTCCGTCTTTGAAAAAGTCATCGGTAAAAACATATAAATATGTTTGATAACTATCCTCATTCTTTATCTGAGTATAATTGCCTGCATCAAATAATCTTACACCTTTATCGGTATTATCAATATCTCTATATTGAATAACCTGATTTATATTATTACTGATAACTACTTTTCCATAAGTACAAAATGGAAAATCCGGGACTTTAGCGAAACTATAAAAAGTAATATGATTTTCACCATTTGCAGGGATAGCAATACTCTCTCCTGCTTTTTCGTCATTGCATCCGTAGAAACATTGTATAATTATTTCGTTTTTTGTGTCATTCTGAAAGTAACAGATCAGATCATATGATTTATCGACATTGCAACTCGTTATTGAGGCAATACATATAATAACACTGAGTGTTGTAAAAAGTCGTTTCATAGTTCTAAAGTTTTTAGGTTTTCGAATCCGGTTATCTCTTTCTTCTCAGATGCAGCAAGCCCCGTTTTCGTTGCATCGGCCTGAAAACAAATTTAGAAATACTTCCGGTCTACAACTGCCTCAACACTTTATTTTTATGTCCGTAATCAAAAAAAGCGGTGACCGCAAGGTTTCGCTTCCTCACAACCACCGTTTCGCTTTTCGGCCGTCACAGATATTGACTTTAATCTCATTACGACACGCCTCTATATTCCGACACACGCCATTCCGCCGCAACACCCCCTCATCAACCGCGTAAGATATCAACAACACTTTGCGCAACGACGAAATCCGCATAATCAATCGCAAGGCATAATGCCGACAGCTTCCGCATGAGCCGACGCCGACAACAATAAGCAATGCACCGTAAATCCCTCAATAATTTCAGACAACGACGAATCACGTCATACGGCCGCAGACAGTTTCTGTCGCATAATCAACTCAACCCGGAAACAGCTCCAACCATAGTAAGGAAAATGACGGGGCGCAGGCCTCATAATTAATATAAGCCTGCGCCCCGACACGCACCGGAAATACCATACTCATTTCCGGCATAAAATCCCTAACAACACACTTTGCCCGTCTCTAAACCTACCGACTGCAATCTGGCCTTACGGTCGCAGAATCTACGGCACTGCTGAGTTATATCGTAACCGAGCATCGCCCCCAGCATGAAATCTTCCTCGGGTGTCAGGCGATTCAGCGGTTTGCCTATAAATTCAGACACCGCATCCAGACAAGCCCGTTCTCCGAAAAACAGGTTCACATTGCGATTACCCAACTCACGGGTAAGGTATTCTATCCCCAGTTCGTCGAGCCGTTCTTTGATAATCGCCGCACAAGTGGGACATAACGTACACAAAACCAGACTGCGCACCCCTTTCTGAAATTCGTAGATCAGATGCAAGGCCGTCTGCATCTTGCCCAAACGGACATAATCCAGCGGCGCCATGGTCACGAATTTTTGATAGTCTGTACCCACGCTTCGGTACGTTCTTCGGTCTTGTCCGGCTCGTCGTCGTCAGCCAGCAATCCGATAACGTTGCCTCCGTCGAAAGCCCTCGAATCCGTCACCGGATATCCAGATGCATCCATATTACCTATAAAAGTACATCCCGTACCTGAAAGTTCGTCGCGGATAATTCCGAGCGCATCGCAAAAAGTATCGGGAAACGACCCGCTGTTTCCGCAACCGAAAAAACCGACTTTCTTACCGGATAGATTCTCTTTCGCGAGTTTTCCCACGAACGACTCCCAATCGTCCTGCAAATCGCCGACACCCCATGTCGAAGAGCCGAGCAACAACGTATCGTAAGCGGCGACGGCATCAGCCGATGCACTGCCGACATTATAAACGTCGGACGGAGCCACGCCGAGTCTGGCTGCGATTTCGTTGGCGAGCGATTCGGTATTACCAGTAGAGCTGCCATAAAAAATTCCTATCATGATCCTGTATTTTTTTAATTATAATAATGTGAGCTACTTTTTCTTCTTTTTGGGATTCTCCGGAAACCACCCTTTGCGCACCCGCTCGCGCTGCTGGAACATCTCCAGAATACTCCAGAACGACGAAAACGCCACCACACCCAACAACATCGAAACAAACATGCCGTCCACGGTCACCGATCCAGCGGCTGCAGCAAGGCCGGCAACGAGGAATACCCACCATGACCGCACACCCCAATGATATTCGGCCTTGATGACAATGGGGTGAAAAAGCCCTATGACCAAAAAGGTACACAATCCGACACACAGTCCTGTCAGATTATTCGCATCTATATAAGAAAGTATATCCTGCATGTCCAATCCATCGTTTCCTGTCTCCGCACCGAATGTCCCCGCAAGGCTTTACGGTGAACATACTACAATCGCCGCATTATCATGCCGAACAGCGGAAGCCATGTACGGCCCCACATCCGTCATATTCACTGCAACAAAAATACCCCCGCCAATGACGCAAGTCAATCCCCATATTTAGGGAAATCGCATACCCCAGTTCCCGCAGTACGCACAAACGGTCACCTATAATGCTAAAAATACCTAAGCCTTGCTACCGCAATGCCCTCTATACCGATAATGCGGATTCTTACCGCCCTATCCCACCTCCTCGGTTTGTCCCTAATATACGCCTCCGCCGCACCACCATGCCCTATAATGACCACCGTACCTATTAGTCATGAGACGGACAAAAAGCTGTTACCAGACCGCAGTCGGATTACATCAATTAAGAACCTTACGGCAATTCGTAATTCAGAGCCACACCCATAGCGACATATTACGCCACCACAATGCAACATCAATCCTTTTTCGTTATATCGTACACTACAAACCGTCAGCCGACAACAGAATAAAAAAAGATCCGTTTTTATAACGGCAATCCTCTTCTCGGCCTTTAGGCCGATACGCAGGATAGGCGGGATTATCCGCCGAACGATATACCCGTAAGCATATCCGACGCATTGCAATACCTCGATGACAAATGGTCTGAAGCGGACAAGGTGTCTTTCACGTCACAAGAAGAAAACGACACCGTCACGGAACTGCATGAAGGAACCGGAATGGGAATAAGAAATTACTGGGGGTTTTGGAAAACCAAGAAAAACCGGCTCGTCCGGGAACTCGAACGTTACGGCTTCGTACATCCCGACGACAAATCCAGCACCATACTGTCTCTGTTCTACAGGAAACTTACCGACCCGGATTTCGATCTGCAAACGGAACTCGACGAATATAAGTCGATAAACAAGAATCTAAAAAAGCAGGACATAGCTTTCCGAAAATATCTGCGTAAAACATCTGTGTCCATATCGGTCGGCTATACGGTACAAATACCGCTCTCGGTCTACGGAAGCCATTATGCGACGATAAGCGACTTTTCACCCGATGATTTCGACTACATAATAACCGGTACCGTCGTAAAGAAACGCGGCGGCAGAATGCTCCGCATGATAATCGAAACCGATGAAGCGTCATGCGGGAGACAAAACCGGCCGTATGAAAAATCCAAATACACAAAAGGATACAGATTCGATTTTCCTATGGCTATTTTTAAAATAATAATCGACGGGCAACCGACCCACGCCCACCCTATGACACGCAAATATAAAAATGATACCGATTGAAACGGCAAACATCAGTTCTACGACCGAAGATATGGTACTGCCTGCGATAAAAGTTTGCAAAGATAAAGCCGCGCAACGCTACACAAATGACAGTAGTCATGAGTCCCGTTGACGGATGCAGCACATGATACCGGAAATAGCACACGACTACAATAAACCGCAAATAAAAAAGGCAGTCTGTAGACTGCCTTTTCCCAAACGACTTTGCGGTATGGACGGGACTCGAACCCGCGACCCCCTGCGTGACAGGCAGGTATTCTAACCAGCTGAACTACCACACCGTTCCGTTTTGCGAGTGCAAATATACGACGCTTTTTCGATTCCGCAAACTTTTCGCCTCTTTTTTTCGATTTTATTTTCGGTTAAGCCCGTGCTACGACAGTAAACGCCCCACACTGCCCCCAACAGACACTGCCCTTCATTGCCGAAAGACAATTCCGGCAAGCATGCCCCCGGCACCGTACCGACAGCCGCGTCAATATCTCGATGTCCGTTTCCGGTACTCGGAATATTCGGCACCGAACCGCTTCTCCAGATATTCCTCTTCGCTCAATATCTGTCTATGAAACATGACTGCGGCCGCAACGCCCAACACGATTATCGTCCAATCCGGGTAAATCGACGCAAAACCCGCATACATGAGGTCGAATCCTACGAATGCAGGATTGCGGCTAAACAGGTATATGCCGTCCGTAACGAGGCGCGTATTCTGCGACGCATCTATTCCCGCACGCCAGTTATCGCGCATGGCCATTACAGACGCGACGAAATAGCATACGCCGACCGTTCCAGCTACCGTCCCGAAAACGGCGAGAGGCACACAGCCTCGTGTTATAGGCCACGGCGAACGCCCGGCTATCACCGTACCGAACTGTATCAATGCCAACGCTACCGTCAACCCTGCCAACAACCGTTCCTGCCGCCGGACAGTAACGGGCTTGTCGCCCTTGCCCAACCGTACCGTATCCAGTCCGCGACGCCGCAAAACGATCCGTTTCACGAAATACGTACCGTAAAACATCACTATAATCCCGGCAGCCGCCCATCTGTACCACTCCGTCATTTCGCACTTTCGATTATTACCTTCCACCCCACGGCCTCGCCTACACGCCGCAGTACTCCGCATGCTTTATACATAACCCACACCGCGAAAACCGCACCCGGCAAATCCCGGCCGTCTCTCAGCACGCAATATTAACGGCCTCCAAGCCACAAAGTTTCAAGGCTTCTATTCTCCTGTCTCACGCTCGGCGAATATCGAGAACTGCACACTTCCGTAACTTCTCGTCTGCAACAGACGAGGATGCCCCTCGAACGAACGACCTTTGGAATGTTCAAAGACGAGCAGACCGCCTTCCTTCAGAAGTCCGCGTCCGAAGACGAGTTCTACGACCTGTTCCGATCCTTCGAGATCGTACGGAGCATCGGAAAATATTATATCGAAACGTTTCGGCGTACTTTTCAGATAGAGAAACGCATTCGCATGTACCGCATACAGATTATCCATTCCGAAAGTACGCGCCGTCTGCCTGATGAAATTATAATGTACGGAATTTACCTCCACCGAAGTAACGCTCTCGGCGCCGCGCGACACGAATTCATAGCTTATAGATCCCGTACCGGCAAACAGGTCGAGTACGTCGCACTCTTCGAAATCGACCATATTGCCCAGAACATTGAACAGATTCTCCTTGGCGAAATCGGTCGTCGGCCGCGCCCGAAGATTGCGCGGCGGATTTATCACCCTACCCCTGAATTTTCCTCCAACTATCCTCATATGTTTCAGCTTATGATTCCATATCCGCATTCCGTTTCGGCATACACAACGCCACCCAAACAATAACCGTACAGACGATACATGCTACGCTCTGTCCCGCCTGCCCACGACCGACACCTTGCGAAAATACCGTCTGACGACACTCCTATACGCACCCGCATGAGCCCCGTACAGATATATCTTCACACGGCCACCCTTTCCGCCGCCTATCATGCCTTCCGCCAGTTTCGACAGATAATACACCATATCCGCCTCTCCCGACAGGGGATAAACCTCCAGCAGGGACAATTTCCCGTCGATACCGTAACCGGCCACATATACATTTTCTTCCGTCGGATAAACCGCCAGCGCACCGCCTTCTACGCCCGCTTCGCGACAGGCGCCGAGCAGACAAAATGCGGGAGAGACGACCGCCAGTTTCCCGGCAAAGCGTGCCTCCATATACTCCATGATACGTGCATCGGCGTACGCCACGGCACATATTCCGCCATACGTACCGGTCGTCACGTCACGCATACCGATCGCCGCACCCACACCGGCATGGGACAAGAACTCTTCCGCGTTCAGTCCGGCGACTAGTTCCTCCGGAACGAATGCGGCCGCAGCCGTATCGAGCGACAGTTCCACACGGTCGTAATCGCCGCCCGTGCGTGCATCGGCCACGATCAACGCCCGTTCCAGATCAGCCACCGAATCGCCGCCGGGCGTAAATTGCGACTGAAACTCCGTATCGCGACTATGCGGCGACACATAATAAAAATAAAGTCCACTCCGCGTAAGCCGAATGGACAATATTTTTTTTTCGCGGTTGAGACTATTCCCAGTTACCTGCATCGTTGGTAGCGCTTGTCATCGAACCTACTTTTATGCCGGGATAATCGTTATACGTATTCTCCCTTTCGTCGATCAGGTTTATAAGTTCCTGCCTGTTCAGGTCGCTCAGGAACATTTTGTACGGAGCCCGGCATTCGAACACCTGCACCGTCGTTTCGGCCACGTTCAGCGAACCGGCTTCGAGAATATACTCCTGACCGTTGCTATACGGCACATAACGGAGACTGTCGGCCATTGCGGGGGTGAATTTCTTGGCTCCGAAAATAGTATCTATAACGGCCACCTTATAGGTTTCGCGTTTCACGAGGCCGCGCGCTACGGCCACCGAGTCGTCGGCAGAGCCGAACGCCCTCTCGAAAGTCATCGAATCGCGCAGTATGAAATTTATCAGCGTATCCATACTGCCCGTATATACTTTATTAGCCTGTTTGTATGCCCTCTCCGCAGTACGTATGTCTTTGATACGGTCGATTACGGCGGCAGACCTGTGTTCTACTTCCTTGTTAAATTCCAGCGGGATCGAAATCTGTCGGTACACCACATATGCGAGGCCGACGATTGCAACGGCAAGAATGACCTGAACAATTTTTTTCATCACTATTTTTAATTTAAGTTTGTATCATCGACTGACGCCGCGAAACGACGCCGCAAATATATCCTCTTATGCTGAACGAACATATTGCGTCCCAAATTTACGCGAATTTTGCATTCGAGCCAACAACAGGCCAAAAAAAAATAATAGAATCGCTCGCCGACTGGCTCTCGGATGCCGACGAAAATGCCGTTTTCATTCTGAACGGTTATGCGGGAACCGGCAAAACGACGCTCATAGCCGCATTCGTCGCCACTCTACGTCAGCTAAGAATCAAACCCGTGCTGCTCGCCCCTACCGGCCGTGCGGCTAAAGTGCTGTCGCAACACGCCGGAACGGCGGCATCGACCATCCACAAGAAAATATACCGCCAGAAAAGTTCGGCAGATCCGGAGCCGGGCTTCTCGCTCGACTACAACCGCGAAAAGGACGCCTGCTTCATAATCGACGAAGCATCCATGCTGTCCGAATACTCCGATGCGTCGTCTCCGTTCGGAAGCGGCTCGCTTCTCGAAGACCTCTTCGCCTACGTCCGTCGCGGTACGCGATGCCGCATAATGTTCGTGGGCGACGATGCACAGCTTCCCCCGGTCGGGGCAGACCGCAGTCCCGCGCTCGACCCCGACTTCATGTCGGCATACGGAGAAGTGGTTTACGGCACTCTCGACGAAGTGATGCGCCAGAATGTCGAATCTGGTATCATGTTCAACGCGACCATGGTACGCTGCATGCTCGAAGCCGGGATAACGGAACCGCCGCTTTTCGAGATGTCGTATCCGGATTTCAAGGCCATCGACGGCGGAGAATTTCTCGAAAAGGTGGAAGAGTGCTATTCCCGATACGGCCGCGAGGAGACCATAGTCATCACGCGGTCCAACAAACGCGCCAACCGTTTCAACGAAGGAATACGCCGTCACGTGCTGTTCGCCGAAGAGGAGATAGAATCGGGAGACATGCTTATGGTGGTAAAGAACAATTACCACTTCACCGAAAAGGAGGAACAGCCGCGCATGGACTTCATTGCCAACGGCGACACGGCTCGCCTCGTCCGCCTGCGCCGTTTCGAGGATTACTACGGCTTTCATTTCGCCGAAGCGCGTCTGAGTTTTCCTGACTACGACGACTACGAACTCGACTGCAAGATTCTTCTCGACACGCTATCGTCCGAAGCTCCGGCACTCACGCGCGAGCAAAGCAATACGCTGTTCTACGCCGTCAGCGAAGATTACGCAGAAATAAAGAGCAAAGCCAAACGCTACAAGGAAGTGCGCGAAAACGCCCACTTCAACGCCCTGCAGATAAAGTTCGCCTATGCGGTGACGGCGCACAAGGCGCAGGGCGGAGAATGGCAGGCCGTCTTCATCGACAGGATGCTGTTCGGCGACGAGCCCATGAGCCGCGACCTGATGCGCTGGCTCTACACGGCAATCACTCGTGCCCGGTCGCAGGTCTATCTGGTCAATTTCGACGAACGTTTCATCGGGTGACACAGGCCTTTCGACACAACCCGACACCGGCCGAACTCTCCGCCGAAAGCACATCCGCAACCATTGCGAACATAACACTTGTGAAAAACATCGCACCGGGAGCAAACAAACAGTTAATTTAATTCACTCTCCCCCGCACCGACACCGACCGACTCTCGCGGCCGAAACCCCTCACGCAACACACTGATTACAAACACACTATCCAGCAAAAATACAAATACATGCTACTGCAGCATCACACTCTGCCCTGCATACACAGCTACGGGAAAGACATACCTGCTCAATTTTACGACCTCAAAATGTTTATTTTCAAAAACAATAATCTTATATTTGCATCATACATGCAATACACACGATAAAACGGTAACCGGAAGAAGCCGTCGCCAAGGCTAACGACGGAACACGCGGAACGACTGATACGGTTCAGACGGTAAGCGCAAGATTATGTGCCCTACCGATTGGGGACGGCACAAAAGACTGAAAATACGTGTAGAGGCAACGACTCCGGCAAGGAAAAGAATTACGCACGAAAACGGACTCTATCGCAAGAGAACCGATACGATAAATAAAAAAAACGGCACAGAATGCCGTCGGATTTATTCGGGAGAGGAAATACTCACCACTGGAAACGCTTGAATCGGGGGATCATATGTTTTCAGGATTCCTCTCCCTTCTTTTTGTGCAGTCAGTGCAGCTATCCGCCACAATAGGAACAACGGCGTCAATTACCGGAACCGTTGTGTATGGTACGTTTCAAAGCCTCCATATCGTTTTCGAGTTCTCGAAGACGTCTGAACAACGTTTCGGTATCGTATGCATCCGGAGAAGTTATGTTCAGTTTCACCTCCCACAGTCCGGTTATTCTGCCGGCTTCCATTTCGATATCGGGGAAACGCACCTTATCTGAATTATCCGCAGAAAGGACGATAATTTTTTTATCTTTTTTTATTTCCGACGGACGCCGGAAGACAGTTTTCATATCCGCGACGGCTATAGCATAGGGTTTCAACGGATCGAGTCTGCGCCAGTCGCAATCCACAACACGTTTACATATCACGTAGTCGCCCTGCCGGAACGAAGGCTTCATGGCATCGTCCGCCACACGGAAAGCCACGTATTCGCCCGCATCGAGCATACGTTCAGGAACGGTTATGGTTTCGGCGACAACACCGCTTGCGGTCTGCGCGACACTATCGCCGCCCAACACACCTGCCACGGGTATTATCTTGTTGCTCAGAACGGGCACTTCATACGACGCCATATTGTCGCTCGCCACATGACCGCCGCAACCGGCTTTCGGATAACCGTAAGAACTGCCGCAAACGAGCCAGTTGAAATCCACGCCGGCACACTTCTCGAATACCAGATCGTAATCTATCGAATTACGGCTGTACCAGTTCGATACCGTCTGCGCACTTACGCCGAGAAACTCGGCAAGCCTCGTCTTGTTCTTGAGTCCGTAGTATGCGATTATCCTGTCTAATATTTCAGCTTTATGCATGGCAAACAATGCGTGTATTTATTCTCAACAAAATTCAACAATTCACAATCCGTGAACGCAAATAAATTTCATTACACTCCAAAAATACACAAATTTTTCATTTCACAAAGTTCCTACGCCTCTTCCGTAATATAGCTTGCCGATGCACACAACCGTTTTCAAAGCCACCATTTCGCCGCAATACGCCAAAGAACCGTACACCCGAAGCCAATCCAACAACACACCGTATGACACAGCACGCTCTCTATCCGGGCGGAATCATATATAAAACGTAACTACCGCAGAAAAATGTACACACCCACCAGTCCGCCGTCAACCTACCTGCACAGCACACGCGCCTCAATAGATCCAGACATGTATTACGACAGCGCATGCAGCCATACCATACCGGCAAATTGTACAGCGGAAAAACTTCAAACTTTCCGTATTGCAGACGACACGACAATTTCACACCAATTAAAAGTCCTTCGAACGATATTTTTACCTATTTTTGTTCATATCCGTGTTTGCTTCTACACATCGGACAATTACGGAACGTTTTTTGAGCGTATACATGACCATGACATAACCGCCGACCTGCATGTAGGGCAACTATGAATACCGCCTTAAAACGGAATTTAAATCACCAATAAATAAATCTTTTATGGAACAAAACGTACGCAACTGGTCGCACTCGACCTCCAACATTTTCAAGGCCGTCCTCATGTTTTCGCTGGGCGGTATCGCAGCAGGCATAATCAGTTCTATTCTCAACTTCATCGTACCGGGCCTGTTCACCAACATAATAGTATGGCTCGTGGGAATAGTCGTAATCGCCGGTTACGTTCTCTATATCATAAACCTCGGCAATCTGCGCGACACCGTGGGCATGAAAGAGGGGGCGGCAATCGGTCAGGTACGCACCGCCGCAATACTCAGTATCGTAGCAGCAATTCTGACCATGCTCAATACGGTTCTGTGGCTTGCCTCGCTGTTCAACATAGCCGCCGCCGTTATCATGCTCGTAGGATTCAACACCCTCAAGAAATCCGAATCTCTGCCGTCGCAGGCCAGAGACGGTTTCTCGCAGCTATTCACCGCTATGCTTCTTTCGACGATATCGTGGGGAATTTCGGTAATTCTCGGCTGGATACCGGTAGTCAACATAGTGATAGGAATCATCGCCGCCATACTCGGAATCATCAGCTTCATACTCGTGATAATGGGCTGGAACAACGTGAAGAACTCTCCGGCACCGACACTCTGACGTCCGAGTTTTCCGCATAACGCAGTATAGGCGCATGTGTAATCTCAAGCGAAAAAAGTCCCCGTACATCAAAATGTACGGGGACTTTTACAATCGCTATCAAACCCGACTCTCCGACTTTCGGATACAGTACATAACTACGGAAACCGACCTAAGCGTCTACTGTCAAGCCTCGCCCTCCACAGCCAATTTATTGGCTACCGGATTGGCATATATATCCAGCAGAATATCCTTCAACTCGAGTACGTCGCCTTCCACTCCGCGGGCCTGACGGTCCATATACTCTTCGAAACGCACCCTGTCAGCTTGCGAATAACGTTCACCGGCAAATACAGCCGTACCGCCGCGCATGTCATAGGCCATGTAGTTGGTAGCAAAAAGCCTGTACCCCCTGTGTATACGACGGTCTATTACCGCCGCCACCCCGCGCATCATGTCGTTGCAGCATTCGTCGGCAAACGCACCGATCTCCTGCGGCGTCACAGGTGGACACACCTCTATATGGATAGCCCCCTTATACTGCTTGACACCTGTCACGATGCTTTTCATATCCTCTCCGGGAGCCTTCTCGTAACGTCCACGGCGACGGGCATAAATCTCTCTCGCCTTCAGCGCATCGCAACTCTCGTACTCGTAAGATATCGCGAACGGAACGATATTGAGCCTTTCCAACGCTTCCTGAGGCGACCGGTCGCTCATGGCCAGCATTTTCACAAGTCCCTGATCGGTACGGTCATCGCCATCCTTGGTGCGCCCGTCCCGCTGCGAAATCCATACGCTGCGACCGTCATCCACTACTTCGCGTATATGTTCCGAAAGAATATGCGAATTGCGAACGAGGTCACGGCCTGTACCTCCGCGCAGGATCTTGTACATCTTGTTGGAGCGTCCGAAATCCTCGACGAAACGCGAACTCACAAGATTGCTGCCGAAAGTTATCTCAGAGGTAGGCAGCCCCGAATAGATCAGCACGAGCTGGAGCAAGGCGCCGTCAAGCACTATGTCCCTATGGTCGGAAATGAACAGATGTCCCTGAGCCGACGAAATATTCCCTTCTCCGGAATAGGTGAATCCCGACGAAGTGGCCTTTATTATATTTTCGAGAAGCGGTTGCACGAATGCACGCTGAAAATCATCCGCGGTACGCACCGCACGCAACTTCTCACGCACGCTCTCCAGAGGTACCCCCGGACATGCGTATCCCACCATCTGAGCCAACGTCGCGTCACCGGCCATTCGCTCCATAGCTGCCGGGATTTCATCATCGCGATAAGGCCGCAGGTCGTCCAAATCTATCTCATTCATCATCGTTTCATATTTACCGTCACACAAAATCCGCCGCGCGAATACGGCAACTCCACAAAACAGGCGTCACGACGCATTGTGCCGCAACCGTCTTCCGGATAATACAAATATATCGCTTTTAGCGTATAACGAACAAAGATCGTATTATTTTGTCAATAATCCTTACTCTTAAACCCAGCAAAACCGATGCCGGAAAAGGGCGAACCAGCCATATAAGTAGCCCGGCTACCGTTCGACCGTCCTCATAGCACCGCATCCCGCCGCCGATCTGTCCGACCGACATCAGCCCGAAACTACCCGCCACAAAGCGACAGACACCTGCCCGAAGTTTGCTCGACATCCGAAAAATCCGATAGCAATAGACAGACGCATTCCGGTCTATTATTTCCGCCTGCACAATAAACGATGCGTCCCAAAGCATGTCATGCTCCGGGACGCATTCTGATTATTATATTCCGCCGAATCATGAAAGAGGCATCGCTTCCGACATGCGACTCATACCTCCGGACATGAAACGATCCGGTCAACAGACTCTATCCTATCTCTACGAGTACGGCATTCTCGGCTACGGTATCGCCTACATTGACCTTTATGCTGCGGACAGTACCTTCGAAATCCGAGGAGATGCTGTTCTCCATCTTCATGGCCTCCAATACCACTACATCCTGTCCGACGGACACTTTGTCGCCTACCTTGACCATTATATCCATAACCCTACCGGGAAGCGGTGCCAAGACGCCGTTCACCGGACCAGCCTGCTGTTCCGCAACCGGTGCCGACGGAGCTGCAGGGATCGTCTGTGCAACGGGCGACTGCGCACCGGAGACCCGACTTCCGTTATCCACCTCGATGAGCGGAGCGCTTTCAGCCACCGTATCTCCCTCGGCTACGAATACCCGTCTTACACGACCGGCCACATCGCTCGGAATGCTGTTCTCCATCTTCATGGCCTCTATGACGACAACCTCCTGTCCTTTGGCTATCGTATCGCCCTCCTTGACCATAAGTTTGAACACACGCCCCGGAAGCGGAGACGCTATGACAATGCCGCTCGGAGCCTCTGCCGGAACTTCCGTTTTGACAGCCGACTTGGTCTCCTCCTTCGGCTTGTCGGCCTCCCAGCGAGCTTTTTTCGTCTTGGTAAGATAATCCTTAGCCACCATCGGGAACAGTTCGAGCAACAGCACCTCTTTTTCGTTCTCTGCAAGGCGCACACCGCCGTATTCCTCAAGTATGGGATTGGGCTGCATTTTGTACTTGGAAGTATCGTAAGGCACCTCCTCGCGCGTTCCTGCTATCTTGAGACGGAACTCCGGATCGACAGGCACAGGAGTCTTGCCGTATTCGCCCTTCACGAGGCTCACGAACTGGTTGGATACCGTCGTATATTTCGGTTTCCCCTTCTTCATATCCAGCGCGCAGTTCACCGCCTGAGCGCCTACGATCTGACTCGTAGGAGTAACCAACGGAGGCAGACCTGCCGCCAGACGCACTTCCGGAATCAGTTCCATAGCCTTTTCGAGCAGATCTTCGCTCTTGAACTGCTTGAGCTGTGCGACCATGTTGGTATACATACCGCCCGGGATCTCCGCCCTCTTGACGAGTTCGTTCGGCTTCGGAAAACCGAAATAAGCCTCTATGGCATGGCATGCGGCGATAAGTTCCTCTTCGTTATTGGCTTCGGCCGCACGTATGGCCTTGTCGAACTGGGCGTCGATATCGGCCGGAAGCTGATCCTTCAACGGATCGAACGGCTTCGGGAACGCCTTCACAGCATCGAAATCGGCCAGTTCCTGACGAATGGCATACAGTTCCTTGTTGATCTTGCCTATGGCTTCGAAATCCAAATCGAGTTCTATGCCCATCTTCTTGCAGAAGACATATACCAGTTCGATAGCCGGAGCCGCAGGGCCTCCAGCGAAATTCCATATGTTGGTGTCCACTATATCTGCACCGGCCACTATGGCCGCGATAACGGAAGCCAGACCGTAACCCGGCGTACAATGAGTATGGAAATCTATCGGCACATTGATACCTTCGCTTTTCATCTTGCGGATCAGACCGGCAACCCTCTTGGGCGGAATAAGACCGCTCATGTCCTTAATGGTTATCATATCGGCACCGAGAGCCACCATCTGGCGAGCTTTATCCACAAAATATTCGTCCGTAAATACCGGTTTCGGATTCTTCTTGCCACGCAGACGGTCCATAAGGCTTAACGGAGGATACTTGGGATCCACCGTATAACATACCGCACAATCGGCTATACCTCCGTACTGCTTTACATATTTGATAGTGGACTTGACATTGTCAACATCGTTCAGAGCGTCGAATATACGCATTATATCGAGGCCGGACTCTATCGCATTGCGGCAGAATCCGTCTATAATCTCGTCGGTATAAGGCGCATATCCGAACAGGTTGCGGCCGCGCGAAAGAGCCGTCAGTTTGGAAACGTCACCTACGGCCGCCTTGATCTTTTCAAGACGCGTCCACGGATTTTCGCCGAGATAACGCATAACGGAATCCGGTACAGCGCCGCCCCACACTTCCATTGCATAAAATTTCGCGTCTTTGTAGTATGGCAGCACACGATCGATCTGAGACTGGTTCATGCGCGTTGCGAAAGCGGATTGCTGCCCGTCACGTAGGGTCAGGTCCCTGATCTTTAATTTCCTTGTCATAATTAAGCAATATTTAGAAGTTTACGAATCGGCGGGCTGTAACACCTGCTTATGTTATTCGACTAACAAATATAATCCATTTTCCGAAATATTATCCATAAAGCCCCGGAAAATTGCCCGTTACATAAAATTATTTCAGCCGTTCGGCGACAGCCCGCATCGAACCGACCGCCCCCAACCGGAGGACATTCCCGACACGCCCCGCCGCGGATCATGCAAAATACTGGAAAACATAAAATTATTTTCAGCATCTTACGACATGTTCCTCCCTACCGACGATACGCATACCGACCACACCATGCGAATCACGAAAACCGCGTCAAAAGCATTACAAACCGTGTTTTCGCTATGAGATCACAAAACATATACCACAGCAATATTAATAAATTATTTTAATATATACAGGGTATTTACTAAATTGCGCACATTTAAAAGCCGAATAGAATGCCAATTACTAAAAAACATTAAAAACAAAGAGATTTATTTTGCGATGATATTTGGAATTAATAAATTTTCTGTTTAGTTTTGTTACGATGTTTTTTCGGAAGAAGATCTTCCGAACCTCATTAACCTAACTAACCTAATGAAATGGGGCAGACGTGAGTCTTCCCTATTTTTTTCCTCTACGCTCTCCTCCGGCAGTTTCAAACGGCTGCCGGAGGAGGTGCCGGAGCTTCCTTCAATCTTCCCGGGAAACGGCATACCTCCACACACCATACGCCGGTCGTAAAGCAAAAGGGACATTGCCATGACTGTATCCTGACAATGCCACCTCTTTCATTCACAATCACCGCGCAAAACTCAGCGCTCGGATTTTCTTTTGCAGCAACGAGAACACCTCACGTTCCACGATTCCGGTGAGAACGTCCGGAGCGTCGTGCCAGCGGTTGGTTCTGAAAACACGCCGATAGGTAATCAGATGATGCGCGAACTCCGGCCAGCGCCGTTTCCAATCCTCCGGCATGGCCACATTGCGCAATACGGCCGACGAATTGGACAGTATCCGCGCCTCCTTGTTCGCACTCTGACAAAACCACCCGACCGGCAACGCAGGGCATGCGCGCGACAAGGCCCGCGCGAATCCGCGACCTCCATTGTTGCTTTCCACCAGTACGTCGCAACTGCCAGCCCCCTGCAGCATCTGTGCAACGAGCTGTTCGGTAATCTCCATTCCCTCACGCGAATAGACCGTATCGGTCACGTATATGCGTCCCGCCGAATCGACGGCATAACATACCGAACACAGATAATCGTCGCCCGTATCGGCCGTATCGGTGTAATTGCCGCAACGCACGATATCTTTCGGAAGAACATCGTAAGTAGCGAAACGGTCGCCGTACAATAGTCCGCATGCGGCGGAAGGACGCCCCTGATACATACACTCGAAACGCAACGGGTCGAGGCTGCGCTTCTCTTCGAGCAAAGAGGCGCTGTGGCGCTGCGGCCACAAAGGTTCGCCTTCGAGACGCGGATCTATCTCCGTGGCGGGCGACCGTTTCACCGCCTCGAAATTGAGCGACAGCCACCCCTCCTCCACCGGCCGCTCCAACTGCTCCCACCTCTCCAACCGTACATACCCCTCGCGTTTCATGAGCGTACCAATGAGATCCTCCTCATGCCAACGGGTGAATACTATCAGTTCGCGCGAGGCATTGTGCATGCGCGTCCGCACCACCGACGTATACCACTCCCAGCAATTCTCCCTTATGACCGGAGAATTGGCCTCCATGGCATCCTTGTAAAGGTCGTCGAGTATGAACACATCCACGCGGTTACCGGTCAGCGAGCCGCCTCGTCCGACCGACATCAATTCGCCGGCATGTCCTACGACCTCGACCCTGTCGGCCGTCCGGACGTAGTCCGAACGGGCTCCGGCACGTTTTATCGACGTCTCCGGAAAACGGACACAATATTCCGGAGAATCCATTATACGCTGCACACGTTTATTGAAACGGTTGGCGAGCGATGCGCTGTAGGAGGCCACCGCGATACGCAGATCGGGATCGCGGCCCAACATATATGCCGGCAGCAGCGTAGAGGCGCCGAGCGACTTGCCGTGTTGCGGCGGCACGGTAACTATCAGACGCCGGATGCGCCCGTCGGCGAAAGCCTCCAATACACGGTAATAAGCCGCATGAAATCTCCCGATGTCCAGTTCCGGAAATACAGCGGCCGCAAAACCGGTAAAATCCCCACCGCCGTCACCACCGCACAAACAGTCCGATTCATTCATAATCTCTTCTTCATTGCACACGATAAATTCTCCTTTCAACAATATTCCATACGCAACCCGAATACGCACCAACAAAGGCAGCGCGGGGCATGACACCCCGCGCAACCGACTATCAAAATTTTCTGTCCGACAAACGGATGCTACGCCACCGGCATGCCGGCTCCGCATGACACCGGACATGCCTTGCCTATACGACCTCCGGAATAAACCGGCGCAACTCGCCGAAACTGAAATCGTTCAGAGTTTCGCCTGCCTCAGGCAATACGGTGGTAAACTCCCACCACACCGGCACCATGTCCGAAATGCGTTCGCATACGCCCTCAGGCGTTCTAACCGCTTCACGATAAACTATGGCCGAAACGGTCAGCGTGGAGTAAAATTCGGGGGTATCCACACTGACGCTGCCGCTGAAAAATCCGCTCTCCCCGACAGCCTCCACCAATCTGGAGGCTACCGCCATATAGGTCTGTACGTCTATCTCCACGTACCGAGCGTCATCGCTTTCAAAAATAACATCATCACCACCGGAAACGGTTTCCACAAAATCGAAATCAAATTCTTTCATATCTTATCTCTACCTTAAAAAGTACATCCTTATATTTTTCCATGCCGTAATCCGATCCCGTCCGCATTGCCGAAAGCCGTTTTCCGCATGTGCGCGCAACATGCGGAAAAAGACCGGAACCCACAGATATACAACTCCCGACACACCGCCAGCTAAACCCGAATACAAGACGAATTTGGATTATAAAATTAAAATGTTTACTTTTGCAATACAAATATACGTTCATTTTTTGAACTTGGCAACAATAAACCGGAAAAATTACGCCGTATGAACAACAATGTCCTTATCGGTAAGCGCGTCAAGGAAATACGCAAGGAACTACAAATGAAGCAGGAGCAAATGTCTGCCGTCCTCGGAATAGGCAAAAGTGCGCTTTCCATGATCGAAACGGGCAGAGCCGCCCTATCGGAACGCAACAAGAACATAATGGTTCAGGAATTGAATGTAAATCCGGAATGGATCGAAAGCGGCAACGGCGCAATGTTCAACTGTCCGAAAGAAGAGTTCATACCCTTCACACGCCGCACCGACCGCACCATTCCGCTCCAAAGCGTACCGTTGTACAATATAGAAGGCACGGCAGGGCTCGTACCTCTTTTCACCGGACAAAATCCCGTTAAACCCATAGACTATATACACATTCCCAACCTGCCGAAATGCGACGGGGCGATATACATAGTCGGCGACAGCATGTACCCGCTGCTCAAAAGCGGCGATATAGTGCTGTACAAACAGATGAACAGCATCGAGGATATATTCTGGGGCGACATGTACCTGCTCTCGATAGACATAGACGGCGAAGAGTACATAACGGTCAAATACATACAGAAGTCCGACCGCCCGGACTGCATAAAACTCGTCAGCCAGAACCCTCACCACGCCGACAAGGATATAAGCATAGACCGCGTCAAGGCTCTGGCATTCATCAAGGCGAGCATCCGCATGAACTCGATAAAATGATTCCGCACCCATACGCCGACGGTATTCTTCATTTCTGTCCCTACTTCCGTTTCCGACGACCGTTATCGGAGACTATGGCGACAGCCGTCATCCATACGCACTCTATGCCGGCGACCCTAACCCGGCAACATGGCTGTAGACCGATGCACGCACAGCGCCACTTACCGCATAAGCGCACACACAGACCTCATCGGAAACCCGTCGCAATGTCATAACGTATTTCCGAAGCGACCGTTCGCATCCATTCGTATGCTCAGGCTGCACGGGGATAACTACGACAGGCTGCGGCCTTTTTTCGCACCAGCCGGGAAACCACACAACCGGGGCATAATCGGTAAAGAGAATATGACATGCAGACGCATAGCGCCATTTACCTCGATACCCACAATCGCCATTCACCCGACCGGGCACGCCCATACCGCAAAAAGCCGGAGCATGCTGTCGCGTTCCGAACGGTCGCATAATTCCTACATTTCTCAACGTCTCTAAGTCCGCCCGAAAAGTCAGGAAAGGCTTAAATCCGAAATCGCAATCGTAACCAGAATAGGCCACAGCGATACTAACGATAAAAAACACCCCGGAGAGATTCACGCCTCTCCGGGGCATTCCCCAATTACTAACCTAAAAAAGCACCAAACCAACTTATTTAAAAGGCCAATACGCAACGCACGTAGTTGGCGCCTTTTTTACTATACAACGCATTGTTTATTATCTCTTCGCTATAAAAGTAGAAACAACGCGCATTATCGGCAGATACCTGCGAAGACGACCAATATCCGTCCCAGATATTAAACAACGTCTTCTCATCATCCGGGATTTTACTCAGAGATGCATTCAGAGACGCAAACAATCCGGTACGCCCAATCCAGCGGAAATCGCCATCGCCTATACTTTCGAAACCGTCGCCCGTATCGAGCGTCACGTTTCCCAATCCCCTGAATATGTCGTGCCACTGACCGACAGACGGCATATACCATGTGGTCGTATTCACGCTCGAGCCGGACACGTTGACCTCATTGCCGAAATCGAAAGCCGCCTGAAAAGCCGGATACAACCCCGTCGCGACATCGTTCTCGCGACGAATGCGTATCACTTCACTATAAAAATAACCGTCTATATCGGCATCGCAAAGCTCATAACATTTAATATAATCCGTATCGAATATATATGGCAAAACCATCCCCGGGAAAGCCGGATCCTCCTCGCCTTCATCACGCGTCCAGTCGTCCTGCGATTTACAATACCAAAACAGCAATTCCGGATCGGCGACTTTCGCAGCCACGACCAACGCGTGCACCTCTCCGAGAAATTCCTTTTCGGCCAGCGATATACGGTCGATATCGGTCTGGAATACCACTCCGGCCACTCCCGGCATAGCTCCGCCGTCAGGCAATTCCGCAGCGACCTCGACCGGCAGAATCGAGCCGTCGCAATAGAACAGGTCTCCGATCCGTATGTCGCGCGTACCGCCGTCTTGACGTCCGCCGCCTATGACGGTATTGGCAACCGTTCCGCGTTTTCCGGAAAGCGGTATGGAAAATTCATGCGTCTCCCCTCCGGCAGTATAACTTACGTCAATGGAAGCCACCGACGCAGGATTATAAATGAAACACGGCATCCCGTTAAAAGTACCCGGCGTCACAGCGCCGGAATTCATAGTATATGCGAAACCGCTCACATCAGAAGGAGCGCTGTACCTGAATCCGTCGGAAGTGGTATATCTGGTACCGCCCGGCAATTCCCACACCGCCAATGCAAGTATGTGTTCCATATCGGCCGTCAGATTCAGGACTCCCTCCGCTTCTTCGGATACAGTCGCGGTAGCTATCATCATATCGGCGGCCACTACGGAACCGGCAAAATCGCTCTGATCCGACGAAGGTTGCCAAACGTCAGTCAGCGGAGCGAAAAATCCGTCGGCATCGGCAGCCGTCGCATCGACCTTGTCGACCACGACCGCATCCTCCTGATAAGGCATATATACATGACAAACCATACCTTCTTCCCATACGATCTCGTCTCCGTTCCATTTAGATCCGTCATACGTAAGCGGCATGTTCGGTTCCACGACACTGCCGTCTTTCACAATAAACATCCCGGCCTTGTCGCCATCTACAAAACTTTTCCTCAGAAAAACAGGAGTCCCACTACCCTCGGCATAAACAAATCCACCGTCGGTAAAATCGCCGACGATTTTCACCGGTACAACCTCTTCGGCAGGAGGCACCTTATCCGGTTTCTTATCGGGATCGGGATCAGGAGTCACAGGTTTAGGATCGTCGCCGCACCCGACTAAAGCCGCCATTGCCAAACACGCGAAAAACAACATCTTTTTCATAAGCCACAAAATTTAATTGGTTGAACATGTATTAAAAAACTTATAGCCAATCATTCTATTCATACAAAGCGACTTTTACCCTATGCCCAGTCTTTCCGGACACTATACGAAACAAATCGAAATTCGAATCGCCATGTCATAAGGACAAATATTCTCCGAGACCTTTTTTACCAAGATTCTCATCAACGAAAATCACAGAGCGATTTCCCTCAACATGAAAACACGCGAATGCATATTCTATCAATCCATACAATCAAATTCACAACAATCTAAAACAGCCCGATCCCACACAGGACACAATCAAAACGTGTCGCCGTCAGCATCGATACATATATAACAAATATAGCCAACAATACATAAAAATTTATCCAATATGAATATCCTTGAAGAATAATCAACCGTAAATCTCTATCCAGACACCAACTGTATGACAACTATATTACCACATAAATACCCACCCACCACACCGCTGTAATACCCATAAACATCCGGCATCCCCAAGCAACTACACGCACCCTGCCGCGCAACATCACAGCTATAAATACAAAAAAGCCGGCCGGAGAATCGATCTCCGGCCGGCTCGGTCTAATCTTAATCTATCTAACTAAAGCGGTTTATCGCTACCTCCGAAAAGGCAACCGAAAACCGTCGGTAATAATACCCGCTCTACTTAACCTCCTCGAACTCCACGTCGGTCACACCGCCGTCGTTCGACTGTCCGTTACCGTTTCCGGCTCCGGTATTCTGCTGGCCTGCGCCCGCATTGCCGCCGGCCTGCTGTTGCTGCTGCGCCGAATACATATCCTGCGATGCAGCCTGCCATGCGTCATTGAGTTTCGCAGTGGCAGCGTCTATGTCGGAAACATTGGCTGCCGCATGAGCCGCTTTCAGTTCGGCCAATGCGCTCTCGATAGAAGCCTTCTTGTCGGCAGGTATCTTGTCGCCGTACTCCTTGAGCTGTTTCTCGGTCGAGAATATCATGGTGTCGGCAGCATTGACCTTGTCCACCTTCTCACGCTCCTCACGGTCTTTGGCCTCGTTTGCCTTGGCCTCGTCACGCATGCGCTGTATTTCCTGATCGGTAAGTCCCGACGATGCCTCGATCCTGATATTCTGCTCCTTGCCGGTACCTTTATCCTTAGCCGACACATTCAGTATACCGTTGGCGTCTATATCGAACGTAACCTCGATCTGGGGTACTCCACGCGGTGCGGCGGGTATGCCGTCCAAGTGGAAACGACCGATGGTCTTGTTGTCACGCGCCATGGGACGCTCGCCCTGCAAGACGTGTATCTCTACCGAAGGCTGGTTGTCGGCCGCCGTCGAGAATACCTCGCTCTTGCGGGTAGGTATGGTCGTATTGGCGTCGATCAACCTCGTGAACACGCCGCCCAAAGTCTCGATACCGAGCGACAGCGGCGTAACGTCGAGCAACAGTACGTCCTTGACTTCACCGGTAAGCACACCGCCCTGTATGGATGCGCCGATAGCCACGACTTCGTCCGGGTTGACATTCTTCGAGGGAGCTTTTCCGAAGAAATCCTGCACGATCTTCTGTATAGCCGGGATACGGGTCGATCCTCCGACGAGAATCACTTCGTCTATATCGCTCGCCTTCAGACCGGCGTCTTTCAACGCCTGACGGCAAGGCTCTATGGTCGCCTGAATCAGACGATCGCTGAGCTGCTCGAATTTGGCACGGGTCAGAGTCACCACCAAGTGCTGCGGAATACCGTCCACCGGCATGATATAAGGCAGGTTGATCTCCGTCGAAGTCGAACTCGACAACTCGATCTTGGCCTTTTCGGCAGCCTCTTTCAGACGCTGCAACGCCATAGGATCCTTACGAAGGTCTATGTTATGATTCTTCATGAACTCTTCGGCCAGCCAATCGATGATCACATGGTCGAAATCGTCGCCGCCGAGGTGGGTATCGCCGTTGGTCGATTTAACCTCGAACACGCCGTCGCCCAACTCCAGAATCGAAATATCGAACGTACCGCCACCAAGGTCGTACACTGCGATCTTCATATCCTTGTTGGCCTTGTCCAGACCGTAAGCCAATGCGGCAGCCGTCGGCTCGTTTATGATACGCCGCACTTTCAGACCTGCGATCTCGCCGGCCTCCTTGGTGGCCTGACGCTGCGAATCGGAGAAATACGCCGGTACGGTAATAACGGCCTCGTCAACCGTAGTTCCGAGATAATCCTCGGCAGTCTTCTTCATCTTCTGAAGTATGATCGCCGAAATCTCCTGCGGGGTATATTTACGTCCGTTGATATCCACGCGCGGCATGTTGTTTTCGCACACCATAGTGTACGGTACCCTTTCCATGTCGCTCTTCACCTGAGCGCATGTCTCGCCCATGAACCTCTTGATCGAGAACACCGTATTCTTAGGGTTGGTGATAGCCTGCCTTTTGGCCGGGTCGCCGACTTTACGTTCGCCGCTTTCGGTGAAAGCCACGATAGAAGGAGTCGTGCGATGTCCTTCGCTGTTGGGGATTACGACGGGTTCGTTACCTTCCATCACTGCAACGCAGGAGTTCGTCGTTCCCAAGTCTATTCCGATAATCTTTGCCATAAGTAATATGTTTTTAGTTATTATTCTTTTTTGATTCGTGAACGTACAGCAAATGAACAATCTTTATGCCAACCGTGCCGTAGATGCCGAAACTGACAAGATTACGTTCCGTTACCTGCAATATTGTCACGCACTGACATACGCATGCGTCCCGCTGTCAGCCAACCGCACCACGCGCCGTCATATCCACGTGCCGTCAAGACGCATTCTCCGGCAAACCGCTATGACCGGTACAAAAAAACAGGCCGGCTTCACAGCGGGCCTGTCACAAGAAACGCATTTTAAAGTAATACCCTATAGTCGGATACGACTTTCAGTCTTCGACCATTTTATATTTATAAAGAAGAAGGTCGTATAGCCGTTATTTTTGGGGTCTGGGTGCTACATACCAATGGGTAGTCTTCGCCCCCATTGCACTCGACGCAAGATAGAGACTCAGGAATCTTTGTCCGTCAGGCGTCATATACACTATGCTGCCAGGACTGGTGGCTATGCCGTAATTCTCCTGAATCCACGTCCTGTTACTGGTACTTATTACGGTACCGTTTTCGATGTCTATAACGTCGCCGTCATTCACCATTAACCCGCCTATCGTAAAGCCGAGGCCCTCATTGGTCGCATGACGACCGCCGCCGGGACGATCTTCGAACAGATAAGCACGGTTGGTCTCCAGATTGATGAACGCCGGAAACCGCGTCTCGCTGTACGAGCCTTCATAACTCTCTCTTGCCCACGTAACCCCAAGCCATTTGCCATTCGGACTAATATTGGTACGTTCCGCGGAAAGCTTCGGTCCGGAAAGCTGCACCACTTCGATCAATTCGCCTGAAGCATTGGTAGTCTCTACCACCTGATAATCGCGGTCTGGTGCGCCAGCCCACTGGAATTCATAACCGTTGCCGTTGTCTCGCCAGAAACATGCGCTGTTCTCCATATTGTCCCAAGAACTGCCGTAGATAACCTTACCGTCATGACTGCAACCGCGAGCCATGAAACCAGTCGAAAGCGGCGTTCCGTGAGCTGTGGTATCAGGGATCGGCAATACTTCCGGCTCCCCGTTTACCCACCTGATCGGATAATACATACCGGCATCGCCGTTGGCACTGCGGCAATAGCCCACCCAGATGCTTCCGTCAGCGGAAGAGCCCTGTACATTAGGTTCATTCTTGAAACCTTCGGGTTTCTTAGGTATTATTACGTTACCGTCGATGTCTATACCCTTCGTACCGCCGTCATTTGAATCGCTGATAAAAATAAGTCCCTGATCGGTAATGCATTGGGGCTGCTGTAATCCATACATATTTTCCGAAAATTCGGCGACCACGCGCGACTCGTCGGTATCCAGATCGAAAATCCAGATCTGCCAGTTGAACGTTTCGTCATCCTGAAGTACCTGATCCTCCCCGCCGACATACTTACCGCTGGGAGACATCACCAATCCAAGATCCAGATTCGACGGATAACGATACAAATACCCGCCGGTAGCCATAGGAAGCTGATTGACGGGAATCTCCTCCGTAACACCTCCCATAGTGAAGACTATGGTAGCCTCGCGTTCGTTTTCCTGATCGTTGTCCGCTACGGTAACGGTAACACTGTCATCATTCTTTTCTCCGATAGTGATCCACGATGCCGAAGGTTCTGCTTCCCATGCGCCGGTAGCCGATACCTTTACCGTCGCCGGAGCATTACCGTCTCCGAGAAACGACAGGTTTGCAACGTCTAATCTGAGATACTCGTACTTGGTCTCCTCGGTCTGACAACCCGACAAGACGGCTGCCGCAAGCAGGCCGATGCCCGCAATAGCACAAAACTTTTTCATGTCTGATTTAGGTTAATATAAGTTTATAAAAAGGTTGATAGGTCTTAAGTCCGTCTACAATTCCCAACAGCCGACACTATGGCTGCCATAAAAGAATCCCGTAAACGTTTTTTGAAAAACAAGTGTAATCAAATTTACAAACAATTCCGTTTCTTAGCAACTATTATCGCAAATTTATTTCGCAAAAATCAATTTTCATTCAACAATGTCACTGTACACAACCATACAACACACCTCGTAGGAAACTATCTCTGCTTGTTCGGGCGACAATTTCCGTACAAAAGACATCCTTTACCGACGGCAACAGTAACAATAATATATGTCGATAAGAAAGTGTACACCAATGCATCGAATAAAAAAACAGGGAGGCTCCATAAAGCCACCCTGCCTCAAACACATTCCGAAAAAACTATTCCGCAAGCCTAAAGACTTTCTGATTTTCGGTGTATTTCATAAAAAGTCACCAAACATATAGCCGCATAACGATCATTCCTGCGGTCTGGGAGCTACGTACCAATGCGTCGTCCTCGCGCCCGTAGCCACATCATCGGCAAGACATAGACTGATAAATCGCTGCATATCGGGAGTCATGTAAACTATACTACCCGGACTGGTAGCTATGCCGTAATTATCCTTAATCCAGTCGTACATGTTACCTAGAACAGCACCTGTCTCTATCTCTACGACCTTACCGCTGTTGGTCATAAGACCGTCGATAGTAAAGCCCAATCCATCATTGGTCGCATGCCTTGCGCCTGCACCTATACCGAGATCTTCGTACAAATAGGCCTTGTTCGTCTCCAGATTGATGAATGCAGGAAACCTCGTCTCTGCATAACCTCCGTCACCTTCATACTTCTCCCTGCACCATGTAACTGCCAACCATTTTCCGTTCGGACTGATATTGGTACGCTCAGCAGAGAGCTTCGGTCCGGAAAGCTGCCTTACCTTTACCTGTTCTCCAGAAGCATTGACATAATCGAGTTCCTGTAAGTCGCGGTCGGGAGCACCCGCCCACTGGAATTCATAACCGTTGCCGTTGTTCCTCCAGAAACATGCGCTATTCTCCATATTGTCCCAAGAGCTACCATAGATAACCTTTCCGTCATGGCTACACCCACGCGCCATTACACCTGTAGTTTGGGGCGTCCCGTGTGCAGTGGTATCAGGAATAGGCAATACCTCCGGCTTTCCGTTTACCCACAAAATTGGATAGTACATACCGGCATCGCCGTTGGCGCTGCGACAATATCCTACCCATATGCTGCCGTCGGCAGATGATCCCTGCACGCTTGGCTCATTTTGAAAACCATCGGGCTTCTCGGGAACTATAACATTCCCGTCAAGGTCGATACCCTTGGTGCCGCCGTCATTTGAATCACTGATAAAAATAAGTCCCTGATCGGTAATGCATTGGGGTTGCTGCAATCCGTACATATTCTCCGAAAATTCGGCGACCATGCGCGACTCGTCGGTATCCAGATCGAAAATCCAGATCTGCCAGTTGAATGTTTGATCGTCCTGAAGCACCTGATCTTCTCCACCGACATACTTACCGTTGGGAGACATGACCAATCCCAAATCCAAAGTAGCAGGGTAACGGTACATATATCCGCCCATCTCCATAGGAAGCTGGTTAACGGGAATCTCCTCGACAGCATCACCCATAGTGAACACTATAGAGGACTGACGTTCGTTTTCCTGATCGTTGTCAGAAACAGTAACTGTAACACTGTCATCGCTCTTTTCGCTGATAGTAATCCACGACGCCGAAGGTTCTGCTTCCCATGCACCGGTAGCCGATACCTTTATCGTCGCCGGAGCATTACCGTCTCCGAGAAACGACAGATTTGCAACATCGAATTTGAGATACTCGTACTTGGTCTCCTCGGTCTGACAACCCGACAAGACGACTGCCACAAACAGGCCGATGCCTGCAGCGAAAAACTTTTTCATGTCTGATTTAGGTTAAAATAAGGTTGACAACACTTGCTTATACGCATCAATCTTCCGCCACGCCGCCCGTATCGATCATCGAACAGTCGTGGTTTCTAAAATCCGCATAAAACAAAATTAAAAACAAATACATTCTCAAACAATAGTCTGCGCCACCTTATTCAATATTCAATTGAAACAGATTTTGCTATAAACAACAATATAAATATACCATATACCGACATACGGAATATGTCGTGAATCATTTACAGTCCCCTGTCTTCATTTTTATGTCCGCCTGTAGTAGACCCATCACATGACATACCGCCACAACATTGCCATCGAAAAAACGACTGGGCGGTTTGAAACCGCCCAGTCACAATTATCCTATACACATCCAATTGCTCGGAAATCGTACAATAGTAGCAGAATATTCGTACGCACACGTCACCTTCCCGGTCTGGGAGCTACGTACCAATGCGTCGTCCGGAAACCTGTCATCACGCTCGGCGCATAATATAAACTCAGAAATTCTTGCGAATCCGGAGCCACATACACGATACAACCCGGACCGGTAACGATTCCGTAATTATCCGATATCCAATCCGCTACACTGCTTATGATAATCGAATCGTCCACACTTACAACCCGACCGCTATTGGCAAGAAAACCGTCCGTCGTAAAACCCGTTCCATCATCCGTTACATGACAGGCACCTCCCGGCAACTCCTCGAACATATACACCTTGTCCGTCTCCAGATCTATGAATGCCGGACATTCTATTTCCTGATAAGAGTTCAACGTATATTGTTCTCGGCACCACGTCACCGCAAGCCACCGTCCGTCGGGACTTATATTAGTCGCCGTCTCCTCGATCTTGGGCCCCGCCAGCTGCGGTACCGTTATCAACTCATCCATAGAGTTCATGGTCTCTACCATTTGCAAGTCACGAGCGCCCGCAGCAGCCCAGTGGAATTCGTCGTTCTTCCAATAACATGCACTATACTCACGGTTGTCCCTCGAACTTCCGTATATTACCGAGCCGTCATGACTGCATCCGTAGGCCATGACACCGCCGAGTACGTCGTCTACGAAAGGTTTGCCGTGCGCATTATTCTCAGGTGTAGGCAAAACTTCCGGAACTCCGTCCACCCATTTTACAGGATAATACCGACCGTCGAAACCGGTACCGTCGCGCTGCCAACCGACCCAAACACGTCCGTCGGCCGAAGTACCCTGCACATTGGGTGCTCCTGCGAAACCCTCGATCCCGGCAGGTACTATAAAATTACCGTCGGGATTCACACCGATTGTACCTCCGCTATGATAATCGCGGACGAATACGACTCCGTCATTGGTTATGCAACGCGGCTCCTGAAATCCGTAAATCGCA
Organism: uncultured Tidjanibacter sp.; assembly: GCA_947852905.1. Taxonomy (GTDB): domain Bacteria; phylum Bacteroidota; class Bacteroidia; order Bacteroidales; family Rikenellaceae; genus Tidjanibacter. The sequence continues at coordinate 61,990 of CANTVF010000002.1, forward strand.
TTGGGAATTTCGGCGACCATACGCGACTCGTCCCTCTCCAGATCGAATACCCATATTTGATAATTGAACGACTCGTCCTCCTGCAGCGCCTGCTCCACGCCTCCGACATATTTGCCGTCGGGAGACATGACCAGTCCAAGATCCAGATGTCCCGGATAACGATACACGTACTCGCTTCCGACGACACCGAGCTGGTTGACGGGTATCTCCTCGACAACCTCCCCCATAGTGAACACAATCTTTGCCTCGCGTTCCGATCCGTTGTCATTCATATCCGCCGCGACGGTAACGCTCCCCGAAGTCTTGTCGGTAACGACAAGCCATGAAGCGGAAGGCTCCGCATTCCACTCTCCCGTAGCCGTAACCTTTACCGTGACCGGCACACCGCCATCGCCAGCGAATGAAATATTGGCCATATCGAACACGATATATTCATACCGCGTATCTACCTCCTTACATCCCGTCATCGAAGCCGCAGCCAACAACAACAGGCTCGCAATAGTCGAAATCTTTTTCATAATATGAAGGTTATTTAGGTTAAATAAGGTCAACGCAAGCAACGGCCGCAGGCAAAACCGCTTCCAATACGCCATACGGCAAATACGGTATACGAGATACGCTATTCTTTATCACAATATACTAAAAATTTCATAGCATAGCAAAATAATATGCCCTCCAATTATATACACTATATAAACACGTCGTGCCATAACACACATCGGTTCCCGATGCCATATTCGCTCCGCGACCTTCCGGAAACATTGTACACAACGCTCGTACAGACAATACCCAAATACAAACAAAGGAAAATAGATCTCGTAACCCAAATATCCGCCTATGCCGCCCGCCTCTCCGCCACATTTTCCTGACGCGAACAATCCGATTTTACACAATCACGGAAAACGCCAAACCAAATGTGCCGACGCTGTTTAGCGTCGGCACATTAACATTATCAGAAATTACGGCAACGACCGCAACTATAATCAATTCACAGCGCTTTTGACATGCACCTTCTCTTCCGGAGCGCTCAACCTCATAAGTTCGGCTTTCAACTCCGTGGAAGACAAACCGACATTGATCTTACCGTTATGGGCTACGGAAATATTGCCTGTCTCCTCGGAAACGACCACCACTATGGCGTCAGTAGTCTCGCTGGCACCGAGAGCCGCACGATGCCTCATCCCGAACGACAGAGGCACCTCCGACCTCGTCGACGGCAGCACGCATTTGGCTGCCACGATGCGTCCGTCGGAAATGACCATGGCACCGTCATGCAACGGAGAGTTTTTGAAGAATATATTCTTGACAAGCGACGGCGATATTATGGCATCCACCATAACGCCGGAATCTATGATCTCCTGCAACGATCCTTCCCTTTTGATAAGGATCAGCGCCCCCGTCTTGGATGCCGACATATCTCCGCACGCGCTGACTATAGGGTTTATATATTCCACGTTTATCGCCGTTTTGTTACCTTTCAGATCGAATATGCGGCTGATAAAAGATTTCTGTTTGTCGAGGGACTGGGTACCGAACACCTGTAAAAAGCGTCGTATCTCCGGCTGAAATATAACCACGAGAGCTATGAGACCGACACTCGTAAGATTTTTTATGATCGTCGTAAGAAGCTCCATGTTGAGGGCACTCACCACGATATAGATGACATACAGCAACAGAATACCGAAAAGTATGCCCATGGCATGAGTGCCGCGCAATACTTTATAGAGGTAATAGATTATCATCGCAACGAGTACTATGTCGATGATATCTATAAATGTGATCCGTATGAAATCCATTTCCGCCAATTTATTTACCGCAAAACTAAACAAAAAAAAGAGAACGGTCAACACCCGAATGTACTAAAAACACCTTAGTCCGACCGTCGCATATGGCCCGATGCGTCTCTGCCGCACTACCTCTCCAAGCCATACTTGTCACACCACATAACAGTACCGTCATCCGCCCACCATAAGACTAACCGACCGACACAGCCATTCGATCCCGCACCCCGTCCACCTCCGGCGTCCCAATCATGCCTTAGCAACCTGCGGCAAAACACGAACGCTCACTTACGACGCCCATATCCATACCGTAACGGCAACGCGTCATACTGAAAGCGCCACCCGCAAGTACGCTTATACAAATACAATTCCTTGCTCGTCGCGACACTATAGGACAACCTGTTCCCTCTCCGTCATATCAATCATCCGAAATTTTCAAAAAACAGTACGGACATCGGGAGCCTTGCCGAAGTTCCCGACTTCTGCCTGACTGCCACGCCACCTACAATCCCGCAAACAAGTCACATATTGCCGCTCCGCCAGAGATCAATTATTACAATCCATTTTTTAAGATAAATCCATAGATGTGTTCCTCCTCACGACCGAACGCATCCACACACCAAACCCTTTAGCCTATAATTATCACACGACATATCCTGCACTTCACCTCAGGCACAAACCTTCCCTCCTTTTCAAATAAAAAATCGGGCCGCCTTCGCTATCAGGCGGCCCGACTGTCTGGATCGAGAATTATTATTTTCTATCGCTTATCTCCTTGCTCTTACGCGACATAAGATCGTAAGATATGGGGGTTGCAATAAATATCGAAGAGAGCGTACCTATCACGATACCGAACATGAGGGCGAATATGAATCCACGGATCACCTCGCCGCCGAACAGGAATATCGCGAGAAGCACTACGAAAGTCGTTGCCGACGTATTGAACGTACGCGACAGAGTACTGTTGATAGCGTTGTTGATATTATCCGACATGGAACGTTTCGGATACAAGCCGATATATTCGCGGATACGGTCGAAGATTATCACCTTGTCGTTGATCGAATAACCGATGATCGTAAGAATGGCGGCTATGAACGACTGGTTGACCTCCAAGCTGAACGGTAATATTCCATAGAACAACGAGAATATACCGATCGTAAGGAACGCGTCGTGAGCCAAGGCGATAACGCTACCGGCACCCCACTGCCACCTGCGGAAACGTATTATTATATAAATACCTATCGCGAACAGACCGATGAATACGGCAATGAACGAGTTACGGGTAATGTCGTTCGCAACGCTCGGACCTACCATATCCGCGGAAATTATACCGTAAGGATTGATAGCCGTCGAGTGGAACTCGTCGAGCGTCAGCGGAGTGGCATACAGCGGAGCGAGCGCCTGATAGAGCAGATTTTCCACTATGGTATTCGCATCCTGACTATTGTCGTCGTACATATACTGCGTAGTGATACGTTTCTGCATCTGGGCTTCGGAACCGAACTGCTTAACCTCGAAACTCTTGTATGCATCTTCACCCTCGACGTCGTCCGACATGAAAGTCTTCTCGAGAGCATCACGCACCTCATTGTCGGAAATAACACGGTCGAAACGCACCACGAAAGTACGGCCTCCGGAGAATTCGACACCGTAGTTGAGGCCGCGGGTAACCAACGAAACCGTAGCGATAACTATCAGCAGGAGCGATACACCGTAAGCCCATTTACGGATACCGAGGAAGTTCACATGGGTATTCGCGAGGAAGTTTTCAGACCATTTGTTCGAGAACTTGATATTCTTGCCGCGATTGAGCATTCCGGAGAAGATCAACCTCGTAATGAAGATCGAAGTGAAGAGCGATGTAAGGATACCTATAATAAGAGTAGTTGCAAAACCCTGTACGGGACCGGTACCGAACACGAACAGCACGATACCCGTTATGATAGTCGTAACGTTGGAGTCGATGATCGCCGACATTGCGTTCTTGTAACCCTCGCTGACGGCCAGATTCAATCCTTTGCCGGCACGGAGCTCCTCCTTAATACGTTCGTATATAATTACGTTGGCATCCACCGCCATACCCATCGTAAGCACTATACCGGCGATACCGGGCAACGTCAGTACGGCACCGAACGAAGCGAGCACGCCGAACAAGAAGAACAGGTTGGCTATCAGCGCGAGACTGGCCACGCCACCCGCCTGATTGTAGAACAACATCATGTAAATCAACACGAGACAGAAGGCTATCACGAACGAGATCATACTCGAATTGATGGACTCCTGACCGAGCGAAGGACCTACGACAGCCTCCTGCGTAATATGCGCCGGAGCGGGCAGTTTACCCGATTTGAGAACGTTCGCAAGGTCTTTCGCCTCCTGTATTGTGAAATGGCCGGTAATAGAAGAACGACCGTTGGGGATTTCGCTGTTCACCCTCGGTGCCGAATAAACGTAACCGTCCAGAACGATAGCTATGCATTCGCCTATGTTGTCCGCGGTCATACGTGCCCATGTCTTGGCTCCCGTGGGGGTCATTGTCATGGAAACCTCGGCAGAAGATCCCTGTTCCGCAAAGTCTCCGCGAGCATCCGCCACGGCAGCACCGTCGAGGGGAGCCTTGCCGTCACGCGTATTGGCCTTTATAGCATACAACGCATAAGTGGTTTCGGCTTCGTCTATGGGTTTCACGCCCCACATAAGTTTCACGTCACGCGGAAGTACCATACGTACCTGCGGAGTATTGAGCATAGCGTTGACTGCGGTAGTATCGTACGATTTGGCATAACCGATCTCCGGACCGGGAACGATCTGTCCCATTTCCGTAACGGCCGGCATGAGCTTGGCGAACAACGGGAATTCCCTGTTCATGTCGCCTGCACCCACCTGTGCGGCTTCCGGGGTGCCGTCTATCTCGGCGATCAGGTCGGTTTCCGTACCGGTAGCCTCGTCAACTACAACCTCTTCGACCTCTACTGCCTCTTCGGTGCCGGTCTGCACATCACCGGAAATAGTCTCCGCAGCACTCTGCAAATCCCTGACTACGGCATTGGCCTGTTCGAGCAACGGATATATTTCGGAATTGCTGTATGTGAGCCAGAACTCGAGCGATGCGGTACCCTGAAGGAGCTTGCGCACGCGTTCGGGTTCCTTGACGCCGGGAAGCTCTACGAGTATGCGGCCGGAGTTGCCGATCTGCTGTATGTTGGGCTGCGTCACACCGAAACGGTCGATACGGCTGCGAAGCACGTTGTACGAGTTGGCTATGGCACTCTCGGCCTCTTCCCTGAGTACGCGCACCACTTCATCGTTGGTACTCGTCGGCGAAATCTTCTCGCGCAGTTCCTGAGTATTGAATATCAGTGCGAGAGGAGCGTCACCGGACAATTCGGCATAATTCCTTGCGAAAAGGGTTATGTAATCCTCGGAGCTGTTCTTCTGCTGAACACGCGCCTGTTCGAGCGCCTGACGGAATATCGGATCCTGACTGTCGTTGGACAAAGCCTTGACTACGTCTTCCACGGATATTTCGAGCATGACGTTCATACCGCCCTTAAGGTCGAGACCGAGATTTATCTCGCGTTCCTTGACCTGCTTGTAGGTGAATCCGAGAAATACTTTCTGTGATTTGATAGAGTCGAGATACGACTGCTCCTTGAACTGCTGCAGCTCTGCCGGATAATTCTCAGCATAACGAGCGGCCTTCTTCTCGACGCTTCGTGCCACGAACGTGAACGAAAGCTGATAAGCACATGCGATAGCAAGAATGATCGCAAATACTTTAATAGCGCCTCTGTTTTGCATTGTTGTTTAAGAGTTATTGTTTTTTTCGGTTAATTTGCTCTTACGGTCGGCACGCAAATGCCGGGCATTATTTGCCAATAGTGCGCAAAAATAGATATTTTTTTGTAAAATACCGTGACTTAGGTCAGTTTTAATTGCAATGTTCCATGCGATTGGTCCGTAATATAAATACCCCGGAACGCTCCGCTTGCATTGCCTCTGCTTCCGGCACAGATAACGGCTTAGCCGCCGGACACACATAGTGTCTGCGGAAGTCATTCGCCACAGCCGCCTCTCCCGACTCCGCCCCACCTGCACGAATACTATGGCGTCGCAATCAAACCGCATATTAAGACCTCAGCCATTTCATATACATCCGCACTACGCAGATGCATGCCGGTATAACATCCCGTTTCGTATGGTTACAGCCGTAACAAGACAGGCGGCAGCCGCAGTCCTATTATACCAGGCAACAGCCACCTCTTACTGCTTTCAAAACAAATAAAGACGCCTTTCCGCAAAAAGACGTCTTTAATATTCAACGGGAAATGCAACCGGCTCTATACGCTTCGCGCAGAATCCCGCCCGCAGGCATAACAGATCATCAATAATGCCCTCCTTAATTGGCCTGTTCCTGCAAAATACGTTGGGCGCAATCGAGTATCGTAGTATCGTCGAAAGTAACCACACCGCCGTCAGGCCCCGGTTCGAAATGTATCCCGACAGTATTTCCGCCTTCGAAATGACGGCCGCCGAAATAATTTCTCACCACTTCTACATCTATGCCTAATTCGTCTGCAATACGTTGCGAGCTACCGCTGGGAAGCTGGTCCTTGATGCGGCGCAGTTCATTAAAGGTTATTGTCATAGCTTTATAATTTTTGTGTAACACAATTTTAATATCCAACGATATAAAATTAAGAATAAATTCCGAACAAAAAAAATCGCGGCGGCACTTTTTAATCCTCAACCGACCGAATACCGTACTTCTCGTTTGCGGCGACATTGCGTGCAGCATCTATACAGCAAACGGCCGAAAACGGATTTTATGCTGCCGGAGAACGACAAATTTCACGTCATAAACCTCAAACCGCACAAAAAAAGCCCGGGCTGCCGAACAGTCCGGGACAATGCCGTCTCTCAATCCGTATCTGCGTACATATTCCTACAAGATTGCGCCGTCCGCACAGACCGCATTCACTACGCTTCGCCCACATCGTCGGCATCGTCAGTGACAGATACAGGCAACGACTTGGACACCTTGACATTCAGGTCAGCCAGTTTCTGCGCTCTGCCGACGAGATTACCCGTACCGGTACGCAACTGCTTCATGGCCTTGTCGTAATTTCCCTGCACGGTCTCCAGATTACGTCCTATGGTCTCCAACGTGGTCACGAATGTGGCGAACTTGTCGTACATGGCCGCCCCCTCTTTCGCTATCCGCCGGGCATTCCGGCTCATATCGTCGCGTTTCCAAAGGTCGTCCACTATCTTCAACATTCCGAACAGGTTGGTCGGCGAGCTGATTATCACTTTCTTGCGATAGGCCTCGTCCCACAACGCCGCGTCGGACTGCACGGCTGAAAGAAACGCCGGCTCCACGGGTATGAACATGATGACGAAATCGGGCGAGCCGAGCACCTTGTCCTGATAACTTTTGCGGCCGAGTTCCGTCACATGCGCCCTGACGGAGCGGATATGATCGGCCATGGCTCTCCGGCGTGACTCCTCGTCCTCGCACGAACAATAGTTCACATAAGCCGTCAGCGACACCTTGGAGTCTATCACCACACGTTTGTTGTCCGGCAGACTCAAAATTACGTCCGGACGCAGGTTATTGCCCTCTTCGTCCTTGATATTCTCTTGTGTGGTATAATGTATTCCCTTACGCAAGTTGGAACTCTCCAGTATCGTATCCAATATCATTTCCCCCCAATCGCCCTGCACCTTGCTGTTGCCGCGCAGAGCCGTGGTCAGATTGCTCGTCTCCTCGGTTATACGACGGTTAAGTTCCATCAGATTGTTCAGTTCGGCCTTCAGAACGCCACGGTTTTCATTGTCCTTTGAATATATCTCCTCTACCCTGCGGCGGAAACCGGCGATATCCTCCTTGAAAGGTTTCAGCACCGACTCTATCGACTCGTTGTTGCTGTCCTTCAACTGACTCGACTTGCGCTCGAAAATATCGTTGGCAACCTTTTCGAACTGCAACAGAAGCATTTCGTTCTTCTCCTTCAGTCCCCGCTCTTCGGCCTGAAGGCGTTCGTTCAGGGCCCGCACGTCTCGTTCGGCAGCCGCCAAAGCGATCTCCTTGCTACGCAGACTTTCGGCCAGCTCTTCGGAACGGGCGCGTTCTATATCGGCCGAAGCGCGCCTTTCGGAGGCTTCGCGGCGCGAGGCACGCAACATGAAGAGAAGTACGGCGCAACAAGCCGCCAACAACGCGGTCATTATAATCAGAACTGTATACATAAATACGGGATTAGTTGTTTAGACCGATCCAAAATTACCCGTTTTTTTAAGAAAATTGCCTTACCTTTGCGGAAAATATTTTCCCCGCTGCGGCGGAGCGCTTAAACCTAAACCAACCGTTATGAAACGTATCATATCGCCCTCTATGCTTTCGGCCGACTTCGGCAATCTGGAACGCGACACCAAGATGATCGATGCCAGCGCAGCGGAGTGGATACACATAGACGTCATGGACGGAGTATTCGTCCCCAACATATCGTTCGGTTTCCCCGTCATGAAACCGATCCGCAAGGCGAGCGCCAAATTTCTCGACGTACACCTCATGATCGTGGAACCGGAAAAATATCTCGAACGTTTCGCGGCTGCCGGCGCCGACCTCATCACCTTCCATTACGAAGCCACCGACACGCCCGAAAAAGCCATCGAAATCATCCGCAGGTGCGGCGTAAAGGCAGGAATTTCCATAAAGCCCGCAACCCCGGTAGAAGCCATAGAAAACCTGTTGCCGCAACTCGATCTGGTACTCATAATGAGCGTCGAGCCGGGCTTCGGAGGACAAAGCTTCATCGAAACCAGCTACGACAAGGTACGTACCCTGCGCAGGATGATAGACGAACGCGGACTGAACGTTACCATAGAGATCGACGGAGGCGTTTCCGCCGCCAATGCAGGCGATCTGTTCGAAGCGGGTTGCGAAGCGCTCGTGGCAGGCAGCGCGGTCTTCGGTGCCGCCGATCCCAAAGCGGAAATCGAAAAGATGCTCGCTGCACGCCCTACCGGCAGATAACCTGCACGGCCCCGTGACGCCACAACAAAAACGACGCCGTCCGTAAAGCCGGAAAATATACCGGTCTACGGGCGGCGAAATCGAATAAGATATCGCTACTGATCGCGAAACGCAGCGCCGTCTTATTTCTCGACATCCCCAATTTTTATATTTAATTACCCGTATGATATCAGTAGACAACCTGACCGTCAGCTTCGGCGGCTGGGATCTTTTCAAGGATATATCGCTTCTCATAAATCCTAAGGACAGGATCGGACTGGTCGGCAAGAACGGCGCAGGCAAGACCACTTTGCTGAAAGTCATCGCCGGAGAACAACCTGCCACATCGGGAACGGTGACGCGCAGCGGCGACGTGACCATAGGTTATCTTCCGCAACAGATGAAGGTGGCCGACACCACGAGCCTCGTCGAAGAGACAGCCAAGGCCTTCACAGAAGTACTCGAACTGGAGAGGGAAATAGCATCGCTTACCGACGAAATAGCCGTCCGCACCGACTACGAAAGCGACGGTTACGAAAAACTGCTCCATAGGCTCAACGACGCCACAGACCGTTACCACATACTCGGCGGCGACAACCGCGAAGCCGAGATCGAAAAGACTCTGCTCGGACTGGGCTTCCGCCGTTCGGATTTCGGACGCGCCACGAGCGAGTTCAGCGGCGGCTGGCGCATGCGCATCGAGCTGGCGAAACTGCTTCTGCGCCGTCCGTCGGTATTCCTGCTCGACGAGCCGACCAACCATCTCGACATAGAGAGCATACAGTGGCTCGAAGGCTACCTCAAGGAGTATAACGGAGCCGTACTGCTCATCTCGCACGACCGCGCCTTTCTGGACAATGTCACCAACCGCACGGTAGAGATCATGCTCGGCAAACTCTACGACTACAAGGTACCCTACAGCCAATACGTGGAACTCCGACGCGAAAGACGCCAGCAACAAATGGCCGCTTACGAAAACCAGCAGCGCATGATCGAGAAAACGGAGGAGTTCATCGAGAAATTCCGCTACAAGCCCACCAAGAGCAATCAGGTGCAGTCACGTATAAAACAACTCGAAAAGCTGGACCGCATAGAGGTTGACGAGGAGGATCTGAGCGCCCTGAACATAAAGTTCCCGCCTGCCCCGAGATCCGGCCAGATAGTGGCCGAAATACGCGGCGTGGGTAAAAGTTTCGGAGAAAAGCGCGTATTCGGCGGCGCCGACTTCACCATAGAGAAAGGCGACAGGATAGCCTTCGTGGGACGAAATGGTGAAGGCAAGACCACCATGGCGCGCATACTCATCGGACAGCTGCCGCCAACCGAAGGATCGGTGAAGGTGGGCGTCAACGTCAACACGGGTTACTACGCCCAGAATCAAGACGACCTGATGAACGGCGAGTTCACCGTATACGACACTCTGGACAAAGTGGCCGTAGGCGACATACGCACCCGGTTGAGGGACATACTCGGCGCATTCCTGTTCCGCGGAGAGGATATAGACAAGAAGGTGAAGGTCCTTTCCGGCGGCGAACGCAGCCGTCTCGCCATGGCGCGCATGATGCTCGAGCCACACAACCTGCTGGTACTCGACGAGCCTACCAACCACATGGACATGCGCTCGAAGGACATTCTCAAGAACGCGCTTCTGAAATACGACGGGACACTGGTGGTCGTATCTCACGACCGCGAATTTCTCGACGGTCTTGTAGACAAGATATACGAATTCCGCGACGGCGGCGTCAAGGAGTACCTCGGCGGCATCTGGTATTTCCTCGAAAAGAGACGTCTCGAATCAATGCAGGAGATAGAACGCCGCAACGACAAGCCCGAAACGGCGCCCAAGGAGACCCAATCCGGCAAACTCTCCTACGAGCAAAAGAAAGAACAGGAAAAGCTCGTCCGCAAACTGCGCCGCAACGTCGAGAACATAGAGACGGAGATGACCGCCACGGAGGAGAAAATCAAATCCTGCGAAACACGGTTCGCGGACGGCTCGCCGTGTACGGACGACGATTACAAGGCTTACAACGACCTGAAAGCCCGTCACGACTATCTGATGCACGAATGGGAAAAGGCATCCTACGAACTGGAACTCACCGAAGAGGGGCTACGATAAACACAGAGATAATTAAGTATGAACATCAAAGCATTGGCATTATATACGGTTATCATGACGTGTATATCTTGCACGGCCGCAGCGCAACATGTGGCCAATATCGGCATCGACTCCGAAAAGTTGGGACAGCATCGCAAAATAATCGTTTATACGCCAGAAGGATACGATGAATATCCCAACACGTACTACGACGTTATATACGTCTTCGATGCCCAGACACGTGAGTTCGTCGATCTGACCTCCGCAATGTACCAGTTCACGTGCGCCAATCTAAACAATCCCAAGCAATGCATAGTGGTCGGAATCGTATCGGAATACTTTGAAGAAACCGACTATGCACGCAACAACGACATGTTGCCGATGCCGCAACACGAAGTTCCGGACAACTATTTCTGGGGCTATTACGGAAATGCCGACAATTTCACGGCATACGTACGCGACGAGGTCATCCCTTACATAGAAGGGAATTACAGGACACGTCCGGAACGATTGGCCGTAGGTCATTCTCTGAGCGCCTCGTTAGTACTCTATGCTTGGCTCGAAAATCCGGGATTGTTCGACGCCATGATATGCGTATCGCCCAATCTCGCCTACGACAGCGAGTACCTGACCGACAAACTGTTATCGGCAGATTTCTCGACATTGTCCGACCCGACGTTCCTGTTCGTGTCACGTGCAGAGGAAGGCAAGACCTACTGGCAGGAATGGGCGCCCGCTTTCGACCGTGCGTTCGCCTACCTCGACTCTCTGCCGAAAGGCTCACCGCTTACAGCATATACCGCGCAATATCCGGATGAGGAACACTATTACAGTTTCACCAAAGCGCTACCTGACGGGCTTGCCGAATATCGGAAATGGAGAATGTCCAACCCGTTGCCGCTATCATCCGAGACATACCGCATAACCATACGTCTGACTACAGACACCTCTGAAGACGTATACATTGCAGGCAACCAGCCGGCGCTGGGCGACTGGCAGCCCGACCTTATCAAAATGGAACGCTTGTCTGACTCGCTGCGCACATTCACCGCAAATGTGCATGCTCCGTGCGAGATAATATTCACGCTGGGCAGTCTCGATACGCAAGGGTATGTTGCAAAGGATTTCGGTCTGGAACCGCTCTATCTGGATATAAGCGAACGCAGCGTTTTCGATTTCGAAATCATGGAATAGGCCGCCGACGAAAAACAACACATTTTGACCATGGAAAATATAATTTTCGGTATCCGCCCCGTTGCGGAAGCCATACAGTCCGGCCGCCAGCTCGAAAAGCTGTACATCAAGAAAGGCGCAGAGGGGCAGTTGATGACCGAGTTCAAAGACCTGTGCTGGAGATACAAAGTACGCTGGCAGGAGGTCCCCGTAGAGAAACTCAACCGCATGACGCGCGGCAATCACCAAGGCGTGGTAGCCCAGATAGCCGCGATAGAATACGTTACGTTGCAGGACATACTGGACAGGGTGCCCGACGATGAAACGCCGCTGATAGTGGTATTCGACGGCGTCACCGACGTGCGCAACTTCGGAGGCATAGCCCGCAGCGCGGAGTGCGCCGGCGCCCACGGTCTCATAGTCCCGCTGAAAAACGCGGCACCGGTAAATGCCGACGCAATAAAAGCCTCTGCCGGCGCACTGAACAAGATTCCGGTACACCGCGCAGGCAGCATCCGCAATACGCTCAAATATCTCGCTGAAACCGGCATGCAGATAGTAGCCGCCACGGAAAAGTCGCGCACGCTGATATACGACGCCGACCTCACCCGACCGACCGTCATAGTCATGGGCAGCGAGGATACGGGCATATCTAAAGAGGTGCTTAAACTATGTAACGTACAACTCGCCGTTCCGATAATCGGCTCGATAGAATCGCTCAACGTATCGGCTGCCGCGGCGGTCATGCTTTTCGAGACGGTACGCCAGCGCATCCACTGACAACGTCACGGCCAACAGCACAATACTGCCGTCAAAACCGCGGTACGGAAACTCCCCGCAAACCGCAATACGGTACTCTGCACTCCGGGTTATCCGCCGCCTTGCGGCTGCCGACCGACAATGCAAAAGATAACACCCGCCGACGCATCCCGCCCCGAACGGGGAAATCGCCGGCCGGCAACATAATGCGCACTCACATGACCGCAGACAGAATATTCGACAAGACTACGCCGGAGACTATAGGCAACGACGACGAATATGTCGGTTGCACATTCATATCGTGCGACTTCTCCGACAAAACAATAACAGCCCGCTTCGATGATTGCAGATTTATGTCGTGCAACTTATCGCTCGCACGGATGAACGGAACGATGCGCGACACGCTGTTCTCGGATTGCAAACTTACCGGTGCGGATTTTTCGGAACTGGACAGATTCTCAAACGCGATAACGTTCGAAAAGTCGCGGCTCGACTATGCCGTCTTCGCCTCCTTCGCAGTAAAACACATACGGTTTCGCGATTGTCGGCTGACGGAAGCATCTTTCGACAATGCCGACATGACAGGAGCCGTCTTCGAGAGATGCGACCTCGGCAGAGCCTCGTTCCGCGGCGCAAACCTTACGGGCGCAGACTTCTCCACCGCTTTCGGATTCGCCATAGATCCGGCGACATGCCGCCTGAAAAACACGGTTTTCTCCGAAAGCGGATTGAGAGGACTCGTCGCACACCTCGATATCGAGATAATCTGACCTGCCGGCGCAACATCCCTGCCGCACAGCATGACAATACTACGCAAGCTACTACCGGCACGCAATCCGAATGCCTCCGAATACGTTATTACAGACGTGAAGAAAACAGTACAACACCCGCGCCTGGGTGCGATAACCATATTCAGGACACGACGCGCACGACGCATACTGCTGTCTGTACGACGATCCGGCGAGATACGTCTCACCTTACCGGCTCGCTGCACGGAAAAGGAAGGTCTCGCCTTTCTCGCCTCCAAAGAACAATGGGTAACGGACACGCTAAGCAGAAACGAAGCCTTCCGCACCGGCCCGATTCCGGAGACGGGATACTCCACGGCAAGACATACGATGCGATTCATAGTCATCCCGACCGGCAGAAAAATCTCGACTCGGATAACTTCGGACACTATCGACATATACGTTCCGGAAGGCCTTCCCGTCCACTCCGAAGAGATACAATCCGCCGCACGTCGCGCCGCGCTCGAAACACTCCGCCGAGAAGCCAAGGAAACATTGCCGTACATGGTGGCCGCAGCGGCACGCCGTCACGGTTTCACATATGGTAAAGTGTCGGTAAGGGCTACGCATTCGCGCTGGGGAAGCTGCTCCTCGCGCGACGACATCTCGTTGAGCATATTCCTGATGAGACTGCCAGAAGAACTCATCGAATACGTCATACTGCACGAACTCTGCCACACACGCCACAAAGACCATTCGCCCGCATTCCATGCCCTGCTCGACAGTCTGTGCGGCGGTCGCGAAAAGGAACTTTCCATACGGCTACGCACATACCGCCCGGACGTCATATAACCGTCGATCCGACCGGATTGAAGCACACACCGAAGCATGAACAAATCCGCAAATCGTGCGCCGCACGGATATTTCGGGAAGTGTTTCAAATATACGTTCTGTAAACAAAATCCGCAGCCTCGTTTTCACGACAAAAAAACGCCTCCTAAACATGGAAAATGCGTAACCGGTTTTTATTTGCGTGCATCCCGACGCCGAGATATCCGACCGCACCGCATACCACGACCATTCCCCGTATCGAGTGCATTCCGAATCTTTTCAACGCTACATTTTTGTTAAAGAAAAAGGTTATTCGTATCTTTACCGCAATTATAGGGGAGCCGTAATACCGGTATCCGGCGAACGCCACGGCGCCCGACAACCCGGACAATTATAACCGACGGCGCCGCGGGCTGTATACACTCTTTCCGCCTGCCGGGCGTCCAAAAACATAATATTCGTTATGACAATCTTAATGCACGAACCCAGCGAAGAACTGTTTCTGGGCGTAATCCATCCGGACGCCGCCCTTTTCGCAGATTACTTCAACATAGACCTCGCTTCCAAGGAGCACGCCAACTATCGCAACGAACTCCGCAAGGCCGGCGCAGACGTGCGCACCGTAAGGGAAATATTGCTCGAAGGTACCATAGACGCCGAAGGCAACGCCGTAGAAGGCCCTGCCCTCGACGCATTGCGCGAATTCGCAGCGCGTTTCCTCGTCTACAATACGGATAACATTCCGGAGGAAAAGGCACGTCAGGAAGAGTACAAGAAAACGGTCATATCGAAAGCCAATCCGCAGGACCTCGTCCGCATAATACTTCTCCAGCCGGAAATCGTCCTGTCACGCACTGAAGGAAATACTGGCTTCGCCGCTACCTACAAGGAGCGCCCCATGATGAATCTCTTCTACATGCGCGACCAGATGATCGCAACTTTCAAAGGCATAGTTATAGCCCGCATGCATTCGCATCAGCGCGAAGTCGAGAGCTGCGTGGCCGAATTCTGCCTCAACAAGATAGGCATGCCGCCCATCGGACGTATCTCCGGCGAAGGCGCCTATCTCGAAGGCGGCGACTTCCTGCCGTTCGGCAGCAGCGCGTTCATAGGCTGCGGTCTGCGTACCACGCAGAAAGCCATAGACCAGCTCATGGAAAACGACTGGCTCGGTACCGACAAACTCATCGTGGTCAAAGACCGCTGGTTGCAGCAGGAGCAGATGCATCTGGACACCTATTTCAACTGCATAGACCGCGACCTGGTCACTCTGTCGGCCAACCGATACAAGGCGGGTCCCGACTCCTCGCAATACGTGACGGTGGACGTTTACGAACGTACCGACGGCAAATACCGCAAAACGGTAGAGAACGTAAGTTTCGTGGAATATCTCGAAAAGACGCTCGGCGTTACGGTAATCCCGATTTCACGTCCCGACGAACTCAACTACGCCAACAACTATCTGACCATAGCGCCGCGACGCATCATGGTCGTAGCCGACCAATCCGAAGCGTTGCAGAAGGAGTTTGCCAAACACAATGTAAACGTAACATGGATACCGCTGCCCAACCTCACCAAAGGTTACGGTGCGGCACACTGCATGACACAGATACTCACTACCGAAGAGGTATTCTGACGCTTAACGGTCACAGGCCAAATACAAAATGAAAACGGCCGGACTTGTTTTGAACAAGTCCGGCCGTTTTCATTTTCGATCCTTACCCTGAAAAAATTTGCACCCGACCTGCAAGGAAAAGACTGGCCGCATCGGGTTTAATAACGGCTTAACGACCCAAAGCCGTATACTCCAAGAGTAACCGGGCGATTGCAGTCCGCCTCGTTCGTCTGAAACAGTAAAAAAGCAATACGATAACCACTTCACCGCACGCACCCGAAACGGTATTCGAATCCATCTGCAAATACGACGAACCGCATAGTAGCATGAAAATACGGTCCGCCGACTCAAGACAGGCACAATCACGCTCTATTACTTGCTCACATACATGCGCCTTCTGTCGATAAACATCGCTGGAAATGCCCAAGGAGACACCGACATAACCATCGCTATACGCCTCGTACCGTGTTCGGGTATTTCGTATTTCCGCTCAGGACTGGACAGCAACGGCATTGTGACCGGTTGTTTATACACATAATTTCCGATTACATCCTCAAGAACTGCTCGAAACTATATCCGGTGAAAAACGACAAAGGAACCGCCAACCGACATAACCGTGGACTCATATCATCTGCCGTATACCCGCATTCCGCATCTCCGTACCGACACGGCGTCCAACAGCTTCATACGCACCTTTTTCCGTCTACCGCGACAATAACAACCCGCAACGCCCCCCGCCGGTAAACAATATGCGCAGCATGACACGATACGTATTGCCGCCCGCCTATACGAACTACAGCATATCCGGAACCATATAGAAATATCCCCGAATATAAAGAAAGAAGGCATACACTCTTACCGAATGTATGCCTTTATTTTCTTTACGGGACTTACTTTAAGATTGCCTGCGGCGTAACTGAAATCCGCCCTCGATCAATATTCCCGTGCGCCTATGTAATCGCACAATTCGGCGAGAGAACGCTTGTATTCCGAATCGGGATATGTATCTATGATCCCTCGCGCACGGTCGAGATAATCGTGCATGACAGCCTCGGCCGCTTCCATACCTCCGCGACTACGCACCACCTCGGCAATCTCGGCCACGAGTTCCGGCTCCGAAGCGACTCTTTCCACCTTGGCGAGAATCGCAGCCCTCTCGTCGTCATCGCACGCCTCGAGAACGGCTATCAGAGGCAGCGTTATCTTTCCCTCCTTCAAATCCGCGCACGAAGACTTGCCGGTCTGCTCCTGCGGCGCATAATCAAGCAAATCGTCCTTTATCTGAAAAGCCATCCCCAGATTCAGCCCTATCTGACGGGCTATTCCCGTAACGGTCATATTGGCACCGGAAGCCAACGCCCCGACACCGCAACTTATACCGAGCAGCATGGCGGTCTTCTTGAATATGACCTCGAAATACTTTTCGCGGTCTATGTCGTGTCTGAAATGATTATCGTTCTGGATCAATTCACCTTCGGCCAGTTCAGAAATGCCGTTCGTCACATACGACACTATATCGAACTGTGCGCTCTGCATGCCGACCGTAAAGGCCTTTGCGAGTATGTAATCGCCGGCCAACACCGACACTTTGGCGTTCCAGCGATTGTGAACGGTAGGTTTGCCATGGCGCGTATCGGAACAATCCACCACGTCGTCGTGAACGAGCGACGCATTATGTATCATTTCGATCAGCATCGCGGCCAGATAAGCGCGTTTGCCTATTCCCACGCGGGAATGTATTCCGGCGCACAGGAAAACGAGCATCGGCCTTATGCCTTTACCGCGGGAGGAGATTATATATTCCATGATCTCCGACACATAGCCGCTTTCGCTGCGCAATGCCCCCCTCATGAAACGCTCATACTCGCGGAAATCATCCGCCAACGGTTTCTTTATGGTCTCCAACCTGTCCATGATTCTGCAAATGTAGTGCAAAATTACGTACTATGCACGACGGCTGCCCCGTATCACCCGATTTTTTATTACTCCGCCCATTTCAGCCTAATTCGCCGGCACTCTCATGATATCCATGCGCTGGCGCGAATATGGCACTACCCGTTCATAATCTCAACTATTTTTCTTTACTTTGCAGGATATGAAAACCCGCAATGCGATGAATCTGCAAGGGAAACACGACACGACGCTCCCGCGGACGGCCAAATGTCCCCGGTGGGTACCCTATGTGGTTGCGCCGGTTATATTCCTGCTGGCCTCCATACTATACTTCGCCCCGCAACTGTCAGGCGAAAAACTCTACATGCACGACGTCACCCAATACATCGGCGCAAGTGCAGATATAGAACGCCACGTAGAACGTTACGGCGAAGACCCGCAATGGACGGGCAATTCGTTCAGCGGCATGCCGTCCTACATGATAGACTTCAAAGTTCCCTCATGGATCATACGCCATGCGTCCAAACTGCCTGTGCACCTGCTCGGCGAGCCGGCGATACTGATATTCACGGCCATGCTGTGTTTCTGGCTCATGACGCTGCTGTGGGGAGTCAATCCGTGGATAGGAATAATACCGTCTCTGGCTTACGGCTTTTCGACTTATACCATACTCATAATAGGAGCCGGCCACATATCCAAAGTATGGGCGTTGGCCTATATTCCGCTTCTTATAGGCGCCATAGTATACACCTACCGCGGCCGACGGCTATGGTTCGGAGCATCGCTCGCGGCACTGGCCGCATCGCTGGAAATATCGGCCAACCACCCGCAGATAACGTATTATTTTCTGCTTGTAATCATCGCTTTAGTAATAAACGAATTCGTATCCGCATACAAGGATAAGGTTCTACGGCGATTCTGGAAAGCCACCGGAGCGCTGGCCATAGCCGCCGTTCTGGCCGTAGGTTCTAATTTCGCACCGCTCTATTTCACGGCTCAACACACCGCAGATACGACACGAGGAGGATCCGAGCTGACCTCGGCCGCCGGGACGGACAACCGCGGTCTCGACCTCGAATACGCCACGGCATGGAGCTACGGACGCACCGAAAGCCTCAACATGTTCATCCCCAACCTTAAGGGAGGATCGTCGGCACAACAGTTCTCCTCGGACGGCCCCGTAGCCGATGTCCTGAAGAATTTCGGTGCACGGCCTTCCGACCTGCCGCTAGGTACATACTGGGGCGACCAACCCGGAACGGCCGGACCCACATACATAGGTGCCGTCATGATATTCCTCGCCGTGCTCGGACTTTTCCTGCTCGAAGGGCGCAAGAAGTGGTGGCTGCTGGCTGTCAGCATATTCGCATTGCTACTGTCATGGGGTAACAACCTTATGTGGTTTACCGAACTGTGCTTCGACTTTCTGCCGGGATACAACAAGTTCCGCGCCGTATCCACGGCGCTCGTAATAGTGCAGTGGAGCCTTCCGGTACTCGCCTGCCTGATACTCTCCGAACTGTGGAAAGGCAACGTATCAAAACCTGAGTTGAAGCGGGGACTGACTTGGTCGGTAGGCATCACGGGCGGCATAGCGCTCATATTCGCGCTCTTCGGAACCAAAATGTTCGGATTCGAATCCGGCAGCGATTACGATCTTCTGTACAACATAGCCTATCACTCAGGTTTCAACGAAGCCGGGGCACGCCAGTTCGCCGACTACGTACTCGATGCCATGGGTGCCGAAAGGGCACGCATGCTGCGCATGGACGCATGGCGTTCGCTTCTGTTCGTACTTGTTTCTGCCGGATTGGTATGGCTTCTCGCAACCGGCAAGATCAAACGCGGAGTATTCGCCGCCGCACTCGCCATTCTCGTATGTATAGATCTCGTCCCGGTAGACATGCGCTATCTCTCCTACGACGATTTCGTGCCGGCCAACCGTACGAAAATATACCCGACCGAAGCCGACGAGGTCATACTCCGAGACACGACGCCGGGTTACCGCGTAGCCAATCTGTCACTCAACCTGTTCAGCGACGCCACGACGTCATACTTCCACCGCTCCGTCGGCGGATACCACGGCGCCAAGCTGCAACGCTATCAGGACCTTATAGACAGACATCTGGGCACGATGAATCTCGAGGTCTACGACATGCTCAACACCAAATACTTCATCGTACCGGAAGAGAGCGGGCGCCTCGCCGTAGAACAGAACGACGAAGCCAACGGCACGGCATGGTTCGTGAGTGAAGTCGTGCCGGTCTCCACCCCCGACGAAGAAATCGGAGCTCTCGATACGATAGACACGAAAAAACTGGCCGTAACCGACCGCAGATTCTACGACGAACTCTCCGTATACGGCACCGCTGACAGCACGGCTACCATAACGCTCGAAGACTACAAGGTCAACCACCTGACATACGGATACGAATCCGCATCGGACGCGGTGGCCGTATTTTCGGAAATATATTATGACAAGGGGTGGAAAGCCTACATAGACGGTGTCGAAGCACCCTATTTCCGTGCCGACTACGTGCTGAGGGCCATGCAGCTTCCCGCAGGACGACATACCGTGGAATTCGTATTCCGCGCCCCTCATTTCAAGGAGGCGTCGGCCGTAACGCTCGTTTGCTCGCTCGCGATCATTGCGGCATTCGTAGTCACGGCGACAATGGCCTTAATCGAAGAACGACGCAAACGGAAAACGGAAAACAGGTCGCATACACGATAAACAACGTAACCGAACTAAAAGAGATATAGCACGAATATGGCTAAAGCGGAAAATACCAAAAGCCTGAAAAGGAAAGTACGCAACTCGTACATCATATCGACCATAAGTATCGCGCTCGTACTGTTTCTGCTGGGCAGCGTGGGCTATCTTATATTCAACGCGGTGAGAGCGACAGACCTGATGAAGGAAAATGTCGCCATACACCTGATGATAAAGGACGGTACCTCGCCGGAAAGAGTAGTCGAAATAGGCAAGACGCTCGAACAGCACGAAGCCGTCAAGGAGGTTAAATTCGTCCCGAAGGACGTCGCCGCAGAAAACTTCAAGGAACAGATAGGCAGCGATTTCGTCGAATTCCTCGCATTCAATCCCCTTCCAGACTCCTACGAAGTGAAACTGCATTCGCAGTTTTCCGAGAAGGACTACGTCAGGGCGTTCGAGAAGGAAGCCTCGCAATGGGACGGCATAGAAGAGGTCGTATACCAGAAAGCCGTCGTAGACCAGATCGGCTCGAACATCAACAAATTCAATCTCGTTCTGCTTCTCTTCGGCGGCGCGCTGCTGATCATAGCGCTCATACTGCTCAACAACACCATAAGGCTAACGATATACTCCAAACGTTATCTTATCAATACGATGAAACTCGTCGGCGCATCCAAATGGTTCATCATGAAACCGTTTCTCGCACGCAGCATACTTCACGGAATCTATGCATGGATCATAGCCGCCATAATGTTCCTCGCTCTGGTGGCCGGACTCGGCGAAGGCCTCCCGGAAGTGACGCTGCTGGCCGAAAGCCGTCCGGTATACTACGTCCTGTGCGGCATGCTGTTGCTCGGCATACTCATATCGGCGCTGTTCACCGTATTCGCCGTCAACAAGTTCGTCAAGATGAATTCAACGAAAATAAACCTTTACTAATACCATAACGAAATGGCTGCAAAGGCAAACAAATCCGTACACAACGGTCGGCGGAACGATTCGACTCTCGCCGAAAACGACGACAAAATGGCGCTCGGCCATAAAAACTACATATACATGCTCGTCGGACTCGGATTGCTGCTTCTCGGCTTCGCCCTGATGAGCGGAGGCGGCAGCAAAGATCCGAACGTATTCGACTATTCCATGTTTAGTTTCAGGCGCATAACGCTCGCACCGATAATCGTTCTCGCCGGATTCGGGCTGGAAATATTCGCCATAATGAAACGTTTCAGGAAATAACCGCCAGACACGAATGCCGAACGCACATCGTGTGCGCAATGTCTGCATCTTCCGTACCTTACGGCGGCAATGCAGTCATGCGGAACAGGTCAAGCGACAAAAACACAATACAGCACAAACGATAAATTCAGTTTCACGTCTCAGATATTATCATGTCGATTCTGGAATCAATAATTCTCGGTATCATACAGGGACTGACCGAATTTCTGCCGGTCAGCAGCAGCGGCCACCTCGAAATAGCCAACGCCTTGTTCGGCATCGAAGCCGAAAGCAACCTTCAATTCACGATGGCCGTACACGCGGCTACGGTACTCAGCACCATTACCGTATTTTTCCGTGAAATAGTACGCCTCTTCAAAGGATTGTTCAAGTTCCGCATGAACGACGAAACGATATACATAATCAACATCGTCATCTCCATGCTGCCCATAGCATTCATGGGACTGTTCTTTCAGGACAAGATCGAAGCCCTGTTCACGAGCAACATGATACTCGTCGGCTCCATGCTCATCGTCACGTCGGGCCTGCTGACGTTCGCAGCCAAAGCCAAACCGCGCGACGGCAAGATAACGCCCAAGAACGCCTTTATAATAGGTATAGCACAGGCATTCGCCGCACTGCCCGGCCTGTCACGTTCCGGAGCGACCATTTCCACCGGTCTGTTGCTCGGAGTGAAAAGAAGCGAGGTATCGAAGTTCTCGTTCCTCATGGTACTCGTCCCGATCATAGGCATGAATCTGCTCGAACTCATCGGCGCAGACTTCGCGGCAAGCAGCATCGGCACATGGCAACTGATCTGCGGATTCGCGGCCGCCTACCTTACCGGCACGTTCGCCTGTCGTCTGATGATAAATATCGTCAACAAGGGCAAACTGACATGGTTTGCGGTATACTGTGCCATAGTAGGCGCCATAGCACTCGGCTTCGGAATCTTCAAATAACATCGCGTACCGACAAAAGCCCCATGACACAGACCGTATCGCCCGACGGCGCCACGTCAATCATGCAGTGAGGCTGCGAATCAGGTATGCCATAAACATCCATACGTGACTTTTTCCAAAGACCTCGACTTCAAGGAAGGCTACGTCCTCGTAGTGGACAAGCCCCTCGGCTGGACGTCCACCGACGTCGTCCGCAAAATAAAATTCATGCTTCGTCGCAACGGCCACAAAAACCTGAAAGTAGGCCATGCCGGAACGCTCGATCCGTTGGCAACCGGCGTACTCATCGTTTGCCTCGGCCGCGCCACCAAACAGGTGGAAACTTTGCAGGCCGAACGCAAGGAGTACATAGCCAGCGTAAGACTGGGGGCGACGACGCCGAGTTTCGACCTCGAACACGAAATAGACGCCACATATCCGTGGGAACACATAACCCGCACCGAGCTGGAAACCGTCCTCGCCTCGCTATGCGGAGAAAGGCTCCAGATGCCTCCGCTATATTCGGCTAAAAAGATAGACGGACAGAGAGCTTACGAATACGCACGCGAGGGAGAAGAGGTGAAACTGCGCGCGTCGCTCATCAACATATACGGCATCGAACTGCTCGAATACAACCTCCCGGACATAACCATACGCGTCGAATGCAGCAAGGGTACCTATATCCGTTCCCTCGCCCGCGAAATAGGCGTAGCGCTCGGCAGCGGCGCCCACCTGACATCGTTGCGGCGTACCCGAAGCGGCGACTTCACCGTAAAGGACAGCTATACGATGGAACAGGTGGCCGCTATACTCAAATGACGACGCGTCAGACCATAACGGACGGAAAGCTGTACATCTTCCGTATCTAATACACCCTAACGACCGATACGAACACGCTACCCGTCTCCGATACCTGCTGCAAAATACCGAATCCACTCTCTATACGTTTCCCGGTGAAAGGAGAGTGCCGCAGACACCGAAATTTCCCGACGACAGCACTCTTGCCAACAGGTACAATGCAGCCATACGGACTTATGCAATAGCTACCGCATTTATTCCGTTGATATAATATGACGCCATAAATCCGGACAACCGCATCCGTCTTACGGAATCGCCCGTCCGGACGGTGCGTATCCGCCCGTAAAAATTCGCCCTCGCCTGCAAAGCGGCACTCGTTTTCCGGGCATGCGATTTTTTTACTGGAAAAATGAAACAAAATCATTTTTTTCCCGTATTGTATTTACTTGTATGTTTCGCTGCAAAACGCACATACACCCAACCATTTGAATACAAGAAACATATAAATAAACTTATGCTGCGGTGACGCGCCTCGGCATTAACCTCCCAGACTAAGGAAAGATGAAACTTTCTCAGTACAACTACAACTTTTCGCCCGACTTGCTGGCGAAATATCCTGTCGAGAACAGGGACGAATCGCGCCTGATGATCGTAAACAGAAAAACAGGCAAGATAGAGCACAAGATTTTCAAGGACATAATCAACTACTTCGACGAAAAGGATGTCCTTATCTTCAACAACACCAAGGTATTTCCTGCCCGCCTTTACGGTAACAAGGAAAAGACCGGCGCAGAGATAGAGATTTTCCTGCTCCGCGAACTCAACAAGGAACTTCGCCTGTGGGACGTACTGGTTGATCCCGCCCGCAAGATCCGCATAGGCAACAAACTCTATTTCGGCGACGACGACCTTCTCGTTGCCGAAGTGATAGACAACACCACTTCGCGCGGCCGCACGCTGCGTTTCCTTTTCGACGGCAGTTACGAAGAGTTCCGCGCCGAACTCTACAAACTCGGCGAAACCCCGCTTCCGCGCTGGATACGCGACAAGGTCGAACCGATAGACGCCGAGAGATACCAGACCATATTCGCCACCGAAGAGGGTGCCGTAGCCGCACCCACTGCCGGCCTTCATTTCAGCAAACACCTGATGAAAAGGCTCGAAATAAAAGGCATCGATACGGTAATGATAACGCTCCACGTCGGTCTGGGCAATTTCCGCACCGTAGACGTGGAAGACCTCACGAAGCACAAGATGGACTCCGAGCAGATGCGCATATCGGAAGAAGCCGCAGAGAGGGTCAACCGGGCCAAACGGAGCGGGCACCGCGTATGCGCGGTGGGCACGACCGTACAGCGTGCCATAGAGAGCAGCGTCTCCACCAACGGAATGCTCAAGCCTTGCGAAGGGTGGACCAATAAGTTCATCTTCTGCCCATACGACTTCAGCGTAGCCGATTCCATGGTTTCCAATTTCCACCTTCCGTGTTCCACACAGCTTATGCTCGTAGCGGCATTCGGCGGTTACGAAACCGTAATGAACGCCTACAAGGTAGCCATAGAGGAGAAATACAGATTCGGGACATACGGCGACGCCATGCTGATACTGTAACGTAACGCATCCGGCAACAAATATCCCAATGGGGTGTCATTTTTCGGCTGACACCCCATTGGGATTTCTATACGTCGGCACCCTATCTTCCCGAAGACGGCCGCTACGAATATCCGTCCAGTTACCGATGACATGACAACAGGCCGATACGCCAAACAACACTAAGCCGCCTCCAGACTATATACAGGCACACACAACACCGAAAATGTTCTCATTGTTATTTCCATACCGGCACTCCTATCTGCATTCATGTAACCGTTAACCGGATATCGCCTGTTCAGACATCGGTGAAACGACAACAGGCCGATACGCCAAACAGCACGAAACCGCTCCGGACTATATACAAGCACACACAACACCGGAAATGTTCTCATTGTTATTTCCATACCGGCACTCTTCTCTGCATTCATGTAACCGTTAACCGGATATCAACTGTTCCGACATCGGCGAAACGACAACAGGCCGATACGCCAAACAGCACGAAACCGCTCCGGACTATAATGCAGGAACAGACAGGAACTCAACCCGCCGGAAGTCCGGCGGCTGTTTTTTATTCCGATGCGACGGATTCCTACGGAAATAATTCGTACCTTTGTAAATATCTTTTTAAGTTTTCGTTATAATGGCAGGTTCCAGAATCTTATACGTTTGCCAGGAGATAACCCCATATCTTCCTCCCTCGGAGATTTCGTCCGAATGCCGCCTGCTGGCACAGGCAATGCAGGAAAAAGGTAACGAAATCAGGACATTCATGCCCCGTTACGGAGTGGTCAACGAAAGGCGCAACCAGCTCCACGAAGTCATCCGTCTCTCCGGAATGAACCTCATCATAGACGACAACGACCACCAGCTAATCATAAAGGTGGCGTCCATACCTGCGGCAAGAGTCCAGATATACTTCATCGACAACGACGACTATTTCGCCCGCAAGGCGGTACTCACCGATCCGCAGACGGGCGACATGTTTCCCGACAACGACGAACGCGCCATATTTTTCGCCCGCGGGGTACTCGAAACCGTCCGCAAACTCAGATGGCAGCCGACCGTAGTGCACTGTCACGGCTGGTTCTCCTCCATCGTCCCCATATACTTGAAAAAAACTTTCGCCGACGATCCTCTGTTCCAGAATCTGAAAATAGTCGTATCGCTCTACGAAGACGGTTTCCCCGGCGAACTCGATGCCGGACTCCGCGCCAAACTGGAAAGCGAAGGAATCAAAGGCGCCGAAATAGATATTTTGGAACGTCCTTCATACGAAAATCTGATGAAGCTCGTTATTGATTACGCCGACGGTGTTGTCGTGCGCGATCCCAAAATTTCACAGGACACTATCGCGACGCTCGCGAACGCCGGCAAGAAAATATTGCCATGGCAGCCGTCCGACGAAGCCGATTACCTTGACAACTATCATAAATTCTATGAGGAGTTACTCTAAGACCATCATACGGACGATATTCCTGATATGCGGAATATCGCTGTTCTTCACGGCCTGTACGCAAACCGACGACAATCTCGGAGCCAATATGATTCCCGGCGGCGACGACCAGATGTCTATCCACATCGACACACTCGGTCTGGCCAACGGCGAAATCATAAAAGCCAGCCAGATATTCTATGACTCGATAGGCAGGACTACTTCGACCGACAAGATGCGCGGGGCCATGAATCTCAATATAAACTATATCGGCAAATCTACGGATCCGACTTTCGGGAAACTCACCACGGCTTCGGTATTCACCGGCGTACCCGCCACGGCCATATCGCCGAACTTTCAGAAAAACCGCCGCGACAGGATAGACTCCGTATCGCTGACGCTCAACATGAAATACCTCAGCGGCAACGCCGATGTGGTACAGACATTCAACATATACAGACTCAAAGACACGTTGGCATACTCTACCGACACAATATATTACCAATCTTTCAGATACGAGGACCATATAGAGGCGGAGCCTGCCTTCAGTTTCAAATTATCCGGTAAACCCGAAGACCTTACCGTAGTGAAACTCGACATTCACGACAACGGCAGGAAAATGCTGGACGAACTCATGTCCGTAGACACGATGTTAATCTCGTCGTCTTCGGAAGCATACAATTTCTTGCGCAAATTCAATGGATTCGTACTCGCACCCGCTTCGGATAGCCCGGAAGATGCCGCAATATATGCGAACTATCTTCCCAACAGCTATATGAACCTATACTACCAGCGCGAACGCGACCAGTGGGAAATAAATTACGATCAGGACAACAAAGACAAGGTAGTGACGGCATACATACAGTTATTCCTCTCCGATGCGAATCAGATGAAGAATACGTCCGTAGCCAGCATACGTCACGACTACTCCGGAACGGAATACGCCGCGCTCAATTCCTACGAAACCATCGCCGCTCCGCAGAAAGCCTACATACAGGGACTGGGTGGCATGGCCACCGTTCTCGAATTTCCCGAAACGTTCTTCGATGCCATGAGTTCGCTCGTTCCGTCGGACGATTTCGCCCTGTTCATCAACCAGGCACACATGTACGTCTGGGCCGAAGAAGACACGGCCGAAGCTTTCGACACGTATTTCCAGACACTCGGCAGCTATATAGACTACGGAGAAATGAATCCCATATCGGATTATTACATATCCGATTCCGGAACGAGTTCCGATATGATAATACCCTATGACGGTTCGTTGAACCGCAATCCGGGCAAGGGATACTATAAAATGGATATAACGTCTTTCCTCCAGCATGCCTACGAGGATCCGACCGAAGAAAACCGCAGGCTGACGCTTGCGCCCACATACGATCCGTACGATCCCTTTGCCGAAATGACCTCCGTAATTCAGACGGAGGAGAGCGCAAATCCCATAAGGGTAAGACTTACATATACGCTTGTAGAACTCAACGAATAAGACCATAACGCGAAACTGAAGGAACATCCCTTTGGTTTCGCTTTTTTAAATCAGTCCCGGCAATCGGCCCGCCAAACCGCAACAGTCGCCGAGAGGATAAGATGAAGAATCACGAACGACCAAGACAAAACATGAACGAACGGAATATGCACGAAAATCTTGTAATAGTCGAGTCTCCGGCCAAAGCCAAGACCATAGAGAAATTTCTCGGCAAGGATTATACCGTCATGTCCAGTTACGGACACATACGGGATCTGGCAAAGAAAGACCTCGGCATAGATATAAACGACGATTTCAAACCGGACTACGAAATATCGGCCGACAAACGAAAACTCGTCGATTCGCTCAGCAAAAGCGCCAAAGAGGCCAAGCAAGTATGGCTGGCTTCCGATGAAGACCGCGAAGGAGAGGCCATTGCATGGCATCTGACACAAGTTCTCGGTCTACCGGTAGATCAGACCAAACGCATCGTATTCCACGAGATAACCAAGAACGCCATCATGCACGCGATAGAGAATCCGCGCACGATAGACATGAATCTGGTCAACGCCCAACAGGCACGCCGCATACTCGACCGTTTGGTAGGCTTCGAGCTGTCTCCGGTATTGTGGAAGAAAGTGAAACCGTCGCTGTCGGCAGGCCGCGTACAAAGCGTCGCCGTAAGGCTGATCGTAGAGCGCGAGCGTGAAATCATCAATTTCAAAAGCACGCCCTACTACCGCGTAACAGCGCACTTCTACCGCAGTTCGGACCCTTCCAAAACGCTGTTCAAAGCCGACCTCGACCACAGGTTCGACTCCGCCGAAGAAGCCCGCGGTTTCCTCGAAATGTGCAAGAACACTTCGTTTACCGTAAAAAGTTGCGAAAGCAAACCGGCCGAACGTCATCCCGCAGCACCGTTCACCACCTCCACCCTACAGCAGGAGGCTGGCCGCAAACTCGGCATGTCCGTTTCTCAGACTATGACGATAGCGCAACGCCTGTATGAAAACGGTTACATAACATACATGCGTACCGACTCGCAAAACCTTTCCACGCAGGCTATAGCGGCAGCAAAGGAAGAGATAATCAAAATGTTCGGCGAACAATACAGCAATGTCCGCCAGTACAAGACCAAAAGCAAGGGCGCTCAGGAAGCGCACGAAGCCATAAGGCCGTCGTACCTCAATCGACAGCAGATAGACGCGTCGACCGACGAGAAACGTCTCTACGAACTCATATGGAAACGGACGGTCGCATCGCAGATGTCTCCCGCCAGAATCGAAAAAACGACCGTAGACATAACCGTAGAAGGCTCGCAGCACAAATTCACGGCCACCGGCGAAGTAGTTCTTTTCGACGGTTTCATGAAACTATACTCCGAATCGGTAGAAGACGAAGCCGAAGAGGGACAGGAGAATCTGTTACCCGAAATGAAGACGGGAGAACAGCTCTCGTATAACGACATATCTGCAACGGAACGTTTCACACAACCGCCATACCGCTACAGCGAAGCATCGCTCGTGCGCCGGCTGGAAGAACTCGGCATAGGCCGTCCGTCCACATATGCGCCAACGATCTCCACTATCATAGCCCGCGGCTACGTGATAAAGCAGAACAAACCGGGCACCAAACGGGATTACAACCAGATAAAACTCGAAAAGGGTCGCATCACGTCCAAGACGCTGACAGAAAACGTCGGCAAAGAGAAGGCGAAACTGACGCCGACCGACATAGGCATGGTGGTGAACGACTATCTCGAAAAACATTTCGTGGACATCCTCGATTATAATTTCACGGCGAACGTGGAGAAAGAATTCGACGACATAGCGGAAGGAAATACCCGTTGGACCGACATGTTGCACGGCTTCTACAAATCGTTCCATCCTACCGTCGAGAAAGCACTCGAAGAACAACCCGACCGTGCAGGCCGGGAACGTATACTCGGCATCGATCCCAAAAGCGGAAAACAGGTATCGGCACGTATAGGACGCTACGGTCCGATCGTACAGATAGGCGGCACGGAAGAAGGCGAAAAACCGCGCTATGCGAGTCTCAAGAAAGACCAGCTCATAGCTACCATAACGCTCGAAGAGGCGCTCGCGCTGTTCGACCTTCCGCGCACCCTCGGCGAAATAGACGGCAAAGAGGTCGTGGTATCGATAGGCCGTTTCGGTCCTTATGTCCGCTACGACGGCAAATTCACCTCGCTGTCAAAAAAAGACGATCCGTACACCATTACTCTCGACAGAGCAGCGGAACTGATACACGAAAAGGAAAACGCAGCAAAAGCGTCGAAGGAACCGATCAAGGTCTTCGCCGAAGAGCCGGACATGAAAGTCCTCAACGGCCGTTACGGTCCCTATATATCCTACGGAGGTAAAAACTACCGCATACCCAAAGGCACGGAACCTGAAAGTCTCACATACGAACAGACCAAGGACATAATAGCCAAGTCAAAAAAGAAATGACAGGTCGTCGCCAACACCGGAATACCACGCAGCCGGCAGGGAAAAAATTCCAGTATCGACAGGCGACATAACAGATACGATAACCACACATAACGGTTTGAGAAGCATAGCTTTCTCAAACCGTTATTTTTATACCGACGTCTCTTTCGCCACCCTGCTTACCGACAGGGATTCCACAGCCGCCATAATTCACAATAGCTCACTGCATGTAAATAAGAGCATGACTACCGACTCCAAGTCTTCTATCGAAGCCGCTCCGAAACCAGTACACAAGCCGGTAAAACCAAATATATATATATACCGCTATGCGTCTACATTATCCTGCACAGCCGACCTGCATATTCATACAACAGGAACGCCATGACCGAACGATGATACATCACGATCGCTACACAATTAATTCCGATACACATGCATGCTGCCAGAAACACTTTCTCAACGAATACACCTTTTCGGGGAAATACATATTACACTCAAATCCACTCCGCATATCCGGCCAACAATATCGGCATACACATCATATATCCCATGCCTTACCATTGCCACACGGCGACGCCACGATACCGACAAAGCCGTCTCCCGCAAACGATTCATTCCGCCGACAACCGCAAAAATACGCCGCAAGTTTTCAATGCCATTCATAACAACAAGAACGAGTTCGCCGACATGATAATTGACCGATGCGAAGCGGAGATACCGATCATCCGTCTGACTGCTGAGACGCGTACCGTGAGCTTTCACCTGATAGTGGCGACGCTGCGTCCTGACGTGAAGGTGGGCTTATAAAGTTCAATATTCCGGCACGTATCGCTTTCAAGGCCGGTTCCATGGTCGATTCGCGCAATATAATAGCCCGGCCGGGAGCCAACAACCTAATAGGTATGGACGACATGCCGCTGTATCTCAACTAATAGTCGATGCGAATGCAGTGCGCGTTCCTCGACACTCCGGAGATAGAGAATCCGACATCGTTCATCAGTCAGCAGGAGAGATCTGACAGACTCCTGCACCGCCCATTCACTCAATACCCCAACCGCTACGCAGTAACGGGTAATGTGCAGACAATAGCCCTCCTTTACCGAAACACCATACTACAAGTCCCCCGCCCGATAAAAGGTATCCTCCTTACCGGCCAATCGCAAAAATCGGCAAGCGGGTCTTACGTCCCACTTGCCGATTAATCATAAATTTCGGATACGCCCGCTACTCTACTATTGACTCGCTCCGATGCAAAACCACACTCCGGAACGTCAGTGCAAAACAGCCGACGTAAAAATTTTCAATAAACCCCG
Organism: uncultured Tidjanibacter sp.; assembly: GCA_947852905.1. Lineage (GTDB taxonomy): Bacteria > Bacteroidota > Bacteroidia > Bacteroidales > Rikenellaceae > Tidjanibacter. The sequence goes on from CANTVF010000002.1 coordinate 93,812, forward strand.
ACAGACTTATCAGTGTTTGCTGAGATAATCCGATACGCCTTCGCCGGTCGCCTGCATTGCATCCTTACCTTTGGTCCAGTTGGCGGGGCAAACCTCTCCGTTGGCCTCGAAATGCTGCAATGCATCCACAACGCGCAACACCTCGTCCACATTACGGCCGAGCGGCATATCGTTGATAGTAATATGCCTTACGATACCTGCCTTATCGATCAGGAATAGCCCGCGATAAGCCACGGGAGCACCCTCGAACGTGAGTTCGCCGTCCTCGTCCTCCATATATTCGCCGCCGAGTACGCCGTAATTTTCTGCTATCGTCTTGGTAGCGTCGGCTATGATGGGATATTTCACGCCCTCGATACCGCCGCGGTTCTTGGGCTGGTTGAGCCATGCGAAATGCGAATGCTCGGAATCGACCGAACATCCTACGACCTGCACATCGCGAGCCTCGAATTCGCCGAGTTTCTCCTGAAACGCGTGCAACTCGGTAGGACAAACGAAAGTGAAGTCCATGGGATAGAAGAAAAGAACCACATATTTGTCCCCTTCGTACTGGTCGAGAGAGAAATTCTGAACGATTTCATGCCCGTTCACTACTGCCGGAGCATTTATGGCCGGAGCCTTTTTTCCAATCAACGATCTCATAATTAGATATTTTTATTATCGAATGTTTAACACAATGACCGCGGTGAATCCACCATGTCTCATACTGGCATTATTCATCACCGCCGTTGCACAAAGATACGGAAACATGCCGTAACGGACATAACAACAAATAGGTATAGTTCATCATATTTTCTTATACCGGTATAACCGCTACGTTAACGCCCGATAATGAAAATCGCCGGCCGCTTGTTTATATCCGGTCTGGCCGCCCTGCGCCACTGTTCGACGGTAAGCGTACGTATCAACTCGCCCGGAGCGGTGACATCCGCCGCAACTGTCAGACGCGTCCGCGGCGAGAGCGACGCAAGAAGATCTTCCAGCATACGGGCATTACGGTAAGGCGCCTCGATGAATATCTGCGACTGCCCTTCGCCCAACGCGCGCCGTTCGAGCGCACCTATCGCCCGCCCCCTCTCCGGCTGTTTAACAGGCAGATAACCGTTGAACGCAAAAGACTGCCCGTTCTGACCGGATGCCATGAGCGACAATAATATAGACGAAGGACCCACAAGAGGAACTACGGCGATGCCATGCGCATGACACAAAGCGGCCACTTCGGCGCCCGGATCGGCCACGCCCGGCACGCCGGCTTCGGAAACGAAACCGGCATCCGTCCCGTCCAACAAGGGACGTATCATGTCCGGCAGCTCCTCCGGACGGGTATGTTCGTTGCATTCGGCAAACCGCAGGCCGTCTATAGGTTTCCCTATTCCCGCACGCGACAGGAAACGTCTGGCCGAGCGGACATTCTCGACGATGAAATAATCCAGCGACGCTATAACAGCCCTGTTCGACTGCGGCAACACGTCGTAAGGCTCCCCCTCCCCTATGGGACAAGGTATCATGTAAAGTTTTCCGTAATTCCCCATATCATATATAATGCACTCGGCCAGTCCTACAACGCAAAGATAAACATTTACAGCCGCATCCGCCAACCATACCGATACGCCGCAATACGATACGCCGCACGAAAGCTACCGCCATGCCAGCGGCCGCCCACTACGCACGGACAAAGATGCAGGCACAGCCTGTATACGATCCTCGCTTCGGTACATACTCCCGCTTCAGCCGCAACCAGAACGCTTCCGGTTATGCCTTGAGATAGATGCGTTTCACCCTCTCCGAAACGGAAGTCATGATTTCGTAAGGAATCGTTCCGAGCAGTGCCGCCATATCGGCTACGCCGTTACCGGCACCACCGCCGAAAACGACGACCTCATCGCCCTCGGCAACATCTATTCCCGTCACATCTATCATACAGCTGTCCATACATATTCTTCCGACGACCGGCGCCTTTCGGCCATTCACCTCCATGCTCCACACACCGCAACCCAACCGTCTGTCTAGTCCGTCGGCATATCCCACCGGTATCGTCGCGAGCCGCGACACCCGTTCGAAGCGACCGCACCGGCCGTAACCTACAGTCTGCGACGGATCGAGCTCCTTGAGCTGCACGATGCGCGTCACCAGACGACTCACCGGCCTTACGGCTCCGTTGCCCACGGCGCTAAGTCCGTACAGACCGATGCCGAGACGGCACATGTCGAACCGCGCTTCCGGAAAACGTTCGATTCCGGCGCTGTTGAGGATGTGACGTATCGGCACGTACCCGATACCCTCGGAAAGCATATCCACGGCCGTCGTGAAATAGTCTATCTGCGACCGCGTAAATTCGTCCTCCTCAGGCACGTCGGCTACCGCAAGATGCGAGAATACGGAACGTACCACCACACCGGAAGCCTCGCGACGCAGCATCTCGACGAGTTCGGGCATGTCTTCGTGTCTGAATCCGAGTCTGTGCATGCCGGTATCTATCTTTATGTGTATCGGCCATGAAGTCTCTCCCGCCATACGAACGGCATCCACGAACATACGCAACGAACGGAAATTGTATATCTCCGGCTCAAGACGGTTAGCCACCATAAGCGGGAAGCTGTCCTGATCGGCATTCAACACCACTATGGGCATGGCAATATCCTGTTCGCGGAGCCTGACACCCTCATCGGCGAACGCCACGGCCAGATAATCGACGCCTTGTGCATGCAGCATGTTGGCTACCTCGTAATTGCCGTTGCCGTAAGAGGAGGCCTTAACCATTGCCATGATCTTGCGGCCTCCGACAAGCGATCTGAAATAGTCGAGATTGCCTATCATGGCATCCAGATCGACTTCCAATACGGTAGTATGGCTCTTTCGGTCGAGCAGGCGCACGATACCGACGTATCCGGCATCCATACCCACCCTCAGCATCACGGCCTTGCCGCGTATATCGTCCTGCCGGAAACGGCGCACGAACTCCTCCGCCGACTGGTAAAACTCACTGCCGGACGCGAACAGACGACCGTACCGACAGATACGTTCACCTATCCCGACAACGGAATCTATACCGGCCTTGGCCACCGCATCGGCCACCCTCGCGTAAAGTTCGTCCTCCGGCAGCGGACTGAACTTTATATCCGACACTATCAATACCGTATCCCTCTCTCCGGCCACCGCACGCAACCTGTCGAGCGCTATCGGCAACGAGTTGATGTCCGAATTGTCCGGATCGGTCACGAGAAGCGACCCGGCTATACCCTCGCGGATGTCGAGACGCACATCCACAACGCCGAGTTCCGCCACCCTGCCGAGCACTCCGGAACAATCTCCCGTCACCATATCGAGAAACGCCGCCGCTACAGCGACTTTGCTCCTCTCCATACGCGCATCGTGCAAAACGGGAATGCGAGGCTCCATGCCACGCGCATCCACGAGCCGTGCATGCGGCGCGGCTTCGCGCAATATCCGTTCCACCATATCGTCGCCGCCGCAGAACACTATGCTGCCGCACGTTTTGAACAGACGAGCCTTCTCGCGCATCTTCTCTTCGTCCGAGACGAAATTCTCGCCGTGTTCCGGACCCAACCCGGTAAATACGCCGATATCCGGCCTCACCACATCGGCCAGACGCGCCATTTCTCCCGGTCTCGATATGCCGGCCTCTATGAGAGCCATATCCTCGTCTCCATCCATCATCAATACCGACAGCGCCACGCCGAGCTGCGAATTATAACTCCTCGGACTGCGGAATATCTTCTTGCCGCGCGGGGCGAGCTGGGCTATCCACTCCTTTACCGAAGTCTTGCCGCTGGAGCCGGTTACGGCTACCATAATGCCGCGGAACGTGCTGCGATAGTGCGCGGCGAGCGTCTGCAATCCGTAAAGCGAACGGGGCACCTTCACGAATCCTGCCAACGGATACGCCCCGAAATCCACATCGTCCTCGACCATGAAAGCCCTTACGCCGCGCGCATACAAGTCGCCTATGAAGTCGTGACCGTCATGATTGGCCCCGTGCATGGCAACGAACATGGGCGCGTCATCGCCGCCTGTGCTGCGCCTGCTGTCGGTCACGACACTGCGCACCTGCGTATCCGCACCGTAAAACACGCCGCCGCAAACGGCGGCTATCTCGCTCAATGAATATCTCATACCACCCGATAATATTCTCCGGACACATTCTCGGCGTCCGACTACGCGGCATTTCCGACGTCGTATCCGCGACTGCCGCACGTCGCAAAAATACGCGGTGCAACATCACCGTCGCACCGCGCTAAAATAATACAATTAATACACCGTTATGCCGTATCGCACCGGTTTTTCGGCCGTATTTTCAAAGTCTTTGCCCGGCATTTACCGGAACGTCACGACAGTAATTCCCGCACCGCCGCGGTCGGCATGGGCATCCGTGGCCGACGCTACTTCGGCGACGGTCCTCAGATATCGCCGTATCTCCTCTTTCAAGGCGCCGGTTCCCTTGCCGTGCAATATCCTGACCTCCGAAACGCCGACCATTAGAGCGTCGTCTATGAAATCCTCGACCTGTTCCAGCGCTTCCGCCGCACGCATTCCGCGCACGTCTATATTATCCTTGAAATTCAGTTTACGCGCCGATATATCCACGCTGACCACAGTGCGCGCCGTCTCAGGCCTCGTCTGCCGCTTGAACTCCGAATTGGAAATGGCTTCCAGACGATCCATAGCCACCGTAGTGAGTATCTGTCCGAAAGCGACGGTAGCCTTCTTGCCCTTTATCTCGGTCACTTCGCCGACTCCGTCCTGATCCTTAAGACGCACCTTGCCTCCTACCTTGATTTCGAGTACCTCCTTGGTTTCCGCCGCAGACTGACGTACCGTCTCTCCGCTACGTTCCTTACGCTCCGCACGTTTCTGCTGCCGCCTCTCTATCTTGGCCATTTCGCGGTCTATGCGCGACTGCTCCTCGGCCGAAACCGTCTGCCCGTTCTGCACGTTATCTCGGAAATCGTCCAGTTCGCGGCGCGCCAGACGGGTCATTTCCTTCTCGGCCTGCGACTCCTTGATGACACGTATCGTATTTTCGATCTGTTTATTAGCCTCGGCTATCAGCTCCTGCGCATGCTGTTTGGCCTCGCGTATGATACGCGCCCGCTCCTGTTTTATGTCGGCCAGCTGACGCGAATAGGTCTCCTCGAGTTCCTCGACCTTCTTGTCGGTCAGCCTTATCCGGTCGCGCTTCTGTTCCCAATAACGCCTGTCGCGGGCTATTTCGCGAAGCTGTTTCTCCAGATTCATATGGTCGCTTCCGGCCTTCTCCGCCGCCGCATCTATGATACTGCCCGGCAACCCTATCTTGCGGGCTATCTCCACCGCGAAGGAACTTCCCGGCTCTCCCATCTGAAGCCGGAACAGGGGACGTATGTTCTGCACGTCGAACATCATGGCGCCGTTCGCCACACCGTCATGATTGCCGGCGAAATATTTTATGTTGGAATAATGTGTGGTTATAACTCCGTAAATCCCGGCCTCTACGAAACGTTCCAGTATGGCCTCGGCTATTGCACCGCCTATGACAGGCTCCGTTCCCGATCCGAACTCGTCTATCAGCACGAGCGAACGGTCGTCGGCATCCGCCAACATATGCTTCATATTGAGCAGATGCGATGAGTACGTGCTCAAATCGTTGTCTATGGACTGCTCGTCGCCTATATCTATGAACAGGCTGCTGAACACCGGAAACTCCGAATTTTCCGCCACAGGAACTAAGAAACCGCACTGCAACATGTATTGCAGCAATCCGACGGTCTTGAGACAAACCGACTTTCCGCCGGCGTTGGGACCCGATATTACCAGAATACGGCGGGCACTGTCGAGTTTCAGATCGAGCGGTACGACCTGTTTGCCCTCGCGCGCCAATGTCTGCCGGAGCAATGGATGCCGCGCGGAACGCAGTTCGAGCGTCCCGTCCTCCGATATTATAGGCCTCACGCATTCGTTCTGCAACGCCCAACGTGCCTTGGCCCTTATCATATCCATAGCGGCGAGGAACTCTCCGGCACGCGCTATGCCGGGCGCATCGGGACGTATACTGTCGGTAAAGGCGGTCAGTATACGGATTATTTCGCGCCGTTCGGCGTATTCGAGTTCCTTGAGTTCGTTATTTATCTCCACGATCTCGACCGGTTCTATGTAGAACGTCTTGCCCGTAGCCGACTCGTCATGTATGAAGCCGTTGATCTTGCGTTTGTTGACCGCCGGCACGGGGATTACCGCACGGCCGTCGCGTATGGATACCGTCGCGTCCGGATCGGCATAACCGTCCTTTTGAGCCTGCGCGAGTATGGACTGCAACCGGCGCGACACCTGTCCTTCGCGGTCGCGTATGGCGCGGCGCACGGAATACAGTTCGGCCGACGCATTGTCCTTCACACGGCCGAAACGATCTATTATGGTATCTATATGATTGGATACGGCAGGGAAAGCGTCTATACCCCGCATCATCGAACGCACCGCCGGATAAGCGCCATCGTCCTTGGACGAAAAGAAATCCACTATGCCGCCCACGGCCACCAATCCGTCGCGCAAGGCTATTATGTCCTCCACGTCGAGAAACGTTCCCTCTACCTCTATCTTTCTCGCGATATGCGCTATGTCCGTATACTCCTGCCCGGGAAAACCACTCTCGAGCATCAGCGCTGTCCGCACCTCGTCGCACAACGCCAGCCGCGACTCTATCTCCGCGGGCGACGACGAGAAAGTCTCCCCGTCGAGCAGTTCACGACCGCGCGCAGTGGTACATTTTTCACCCACTTGTCCGCGAATACGGTCGAACCCTATTTTGGATTCGTAATCTACAGGATATATCATATTTACTTATTTCATTTTCCACTCGACAGCCGCCGCACGCAAAATCCGCACGCCGACTCTCCTTACCGCCACCGCATCGGGCATACACCCCAAACCGTCTGCGCGTCTCCACGCAACAAACGGCGGAATACCGTTCCGGCACCGACATAAGGCGGCATAAAATTATAAAACCGATTTGATAAAAAGAAGCCCCTTTCCGAAACCGCCGGAGACAGTCCACCAGTTGTTCAGCCGGCACACATGCTACACCGCTTCACGACGAAGGCCGTAAATAAAAACATCGCGATTCTGCGAAGAGCCTCCCGCCCTTACCTGCGTTTACCGTCCTTCGTTATACAATCTTCGCCCGGACATATCGACGCATACGATTATCATACCGCCGTAATACATCCTGCACGCCACGACAGACGGCATACCTACAGTCGGTCACTTCTTGTCCTTGCCTCCGCCGAACAACGAGAAATGGACGTACCGTTTGGGATTCTGTTTCAGATCTTCGAGCAAGGCCGCCAGATTTCCGCTCGCCTCCGTCAACGATTCGTACAACTCCTTGTCATTGATAAGCATTCCCGCACTGCCCTGCGAAGAATTGACTGCCGCAAGTGCGGTATCGAGTTCGTCGAGTACGCTGTCCAGACGAGCTACCGTGGCCGCAAGGTCTGCTTCGGCAAGATTCGCGCTCACGCTTTGCAGACTGACGAGCGTACTGTCTATCTTGCCGCTGTTATCGGCAAAAGCCGCCGTAACACGGTTGACATTGTCTATTATATCCCTGAGGTCTTCGCCGCTATCCCCAAGCGCACGGGCAGCCTTTTCCACACCTTCCAATGTTCCGGCTATCGCATCGCTGTTTCCGGTCATTATGCTGTTGAGGCCGTTGAGAGCGGCATCGAGAGAATTCATGAGTTCGGAAAGACGCTGTTTGAAAAAGTCCAGTTCGGAACCCGCCACATCCAGTATACTGGTCTCGCTCTGTGACAGCATGGTAGCTCCGTCGGGAAGCAGATTGGGAGAGTCTCCGAGTTCTATTTCCAATGCCTTGCCGCCCATTAGGCCGTTGGAGAAAAGCCTTACGACGGAATTGTCGGGCACTTCGTAAGTAGACCTGATTTCCAGTTTCAACTCCACCGAATTGTCGAGGTCCGGACGGAACTTGATCCCCCTCACCGATCCGGCATTGATACCTTTTATGATTACCGGCGCGGACAACTGGATACCGCTCACATTATCGTAATAAGCGTAATAAGTGGTACTGCGATTGAAAAGGTCTTTCCCTTTCAGGAAGTTGATACACAAATACAACATCGCCAGTATCACTACTGTAAAAACACCTATCTTGACTTCTTTCCTGATTTTCATCTTACAACAAGTAAATACTTAAAATTTTACACCCGCGACGTATTTCGCATATTTCACGCCGCATGCACGAATATCATGCCTACGGACGCTCCTATTCCGTTAACGTCTCCTAAGGCTCTTTATTGCCCTGTCTTGCGCCGCGCTGTCTTTATATCTATCTGATTATCGCCTTCGTATGCCACGACAAATGCATCCGGGAACTCGCGGCGCACCTGCGACTGCAAATCCACTATGTCGTCATAATCGCGGAGACCGCCCACGAGATACCTGTATCCGCGCCCCTTGACGGCTTTCTCCACCACACGGTTACGATACGACTTGAATATCCTGTCGCCCGGTTTATGACGGTCCGCCACAAAACAAAGCTGCACATAATATAATACTCCGTCATACTCGTCCTGTCCCACGAGCCTCGTCTCCGGCTTTCGGTCTTTAACATTTTTGTCTACATCGGCATTCTCTTTCAGCATGACCACACTTGTTCGCCCCTCAACGGTACTCTTGTACTCGCTGAAAGCGTTGAACAGCGATCGAGCGGCCTCGTTCTGGCCCTTATTGGAAGTTATGTAAGTCCTGTCGGTCTGATTCGACAAAAACCCCACCTCAACCAACACACTCGGCATAGAAGTCCTCCACAACACCAGAAAAGGCTCCTGCGACGTTCCCCGGTCGGGCATAGGCAGATCGCGCTTGAAATGCTTCTGAACCAGTCCGGCAAACATCATGCTCTGATCGCTGTATGCATACTGCATCAGCGAGAACATTATGTAACTTGCCGGATCGCCGGGATTGTACCCCTCGTATTTCGTGGTATAATCGTCCTCATAAATGATAACGTCGTTCTCCTTCATCGCCACTTCGAGATTCTGACTGCTCTTGCTCATACCCATGACATGCGTAGAAGTACCGCGCGCAGAAGAATTGGTCGCCGAATTTATATGAATCGAAATGAACAGGTCGGCATTCTCGCGATTTGCTATCTTGCCGCGGTCCACCAGATAAACATATTTGTCTGTTGTACGGGTATAGACAACCTCGACATCCGGATAGTTCTCCTTGATCAGCGCCCCCAGTTTCTGCGCGATACTGAGCGTTACATCTTTCTCGTAATACTTGTTGAACACGCAACCGGGATCCTTACCCCCGTGCCCAGGATCAAGCACCACCTTGCTGACCTTGGCCTCCGCAGGACACCCCTGCTGCGCCGAAGCAACCCAACAAACACCCGACGCATAAAACACGACTGCCACGACAGCCAAAAACCTGCGGAACATACTACCCATAAATTACCGGCGTTATTTTTGGAAATCGCCCCAACTTTATATAGGGGCGGATTCGATAAACTGCTTTTTTTTACATATTTTTGTTGGCGCGAAACACTCCGCATACCGCTTCAGAATGCCTTCCGAGGCGGTTTTGCCGACTTTGTCGGCAAAGTTAAACATTTTATCCGAATTTGATAAAACGAATTGCGAAATATGTATGCATATCGCTGGCCTGCCTGCTGGCGATGCAGATGGTTTTCGGCGCGGGCATGCCCGCTGATTATGCCGTACCGTCTACCGGCATATTGTCCCTTATCAAAAAGGATACCGCACCGACGGCTCCGGCACGACATTCCGCACAGGATAGCGCAAAGGATATGCAGACACCGCCCTCGACGGACAACAGGCCGACACTGCAACCTCCCGCAAACGCCATTAACACATTACGCAGACCGGGCATGCCGGATTCGACCAACTATACTGCGGCCGACTCAATGGCGCTGTTCGCAAATTACCGCAAGGACACCGTAGCCGCACCGGCAACGGATTCTCTTCAACAGGACTCGGTTCCAACAAACAATTTCCTCGACGACATAATCAGCGGCACCAACAAGGACTCGTTGCGCTTCCGACCCAAAGAAAAGCTAATATACATATACCAATCGGGCGACATAACATACGGCAACATGAACATGAAGGCCGACTACATGCGTCTCGAAATGGATAAGAAAGAGCTATACGCCACTGGAGTCGCCGACACGCTCGGCAACAGGACCCGACCGATATTCGTGGACGGCGGCTCGACATTCACCATGGACTCCATTCAATACAACTTCTCCTCCGGCAAGGCGAAGATACAGGGCGTCGCGACGCAGGAGGGCGAAGGTTTCCTGCTCGGCAACGACGTAAAGAAAATGAAGGACAACACCATCAACATACGTTCCGGCAAATACACCACCTGCGACCAGACCGAGCACCCGCACTTCTATCTCTCCATGACGCAGGCGAAGGTCATCCCGCAAAAGAAAGTGATCATAGGTCCGTCGTATCTGGTTATGGAGGACGTACCTATCTATTTTCTCGGTTTGCCAGAAGGATTCTTCCCGCTGACGCAGGGACGCACGTCCGGTATAATCATCCCGAGCTACGGCGAAGAGACGACACGAGGCTTCTTCCTGCGCGACGGAGGTTACTATTGGGCTGTCAACGACCACATGGACCTCACATTCAAGGGCAGTATATATACTTACGGATCGTGGGAAGCCGGCGTAGAGAGCCGTTACGTACAGCGCTACAAATACAGCGGACGACTTTCGGCCAAGTACGCCAAAACCGTGATCGGCGAACCCGGCGACGCCAACTACCGCAACGCACCGAGCTTCCAGTTGCAGTGGACGCATACGCAGGATCCTAAGGCCAATCCCGGCACCACGTTTTCCGCTCAGGTCAATTTCGCGACAAGCGGTTTCCGCGAATACGCCGCTACCAACATAAACGATATCGTCAACACCCGTACCGAATCGTCCATATCTTACGGCAAAAGGTGGGCCGGAACTCCTTTTTCGCTCACCGTCTCCATGCGTGCGTCGGTAAGTTCGCAGGACTCCACGGTCAACCTGTCGCTGCCAAGCGCATCTTTCAACATGAGCAAAATAAATCCGTTCAAACGCAAGAATGCGGTGGGCAAAGAACGGTGGTATGAAAAGATATCGCTCTCCTACAGCGGAAGCCTCATAAATACCGTCAAAGCAAAAGAAGACGAACTCTTCTCTCCCGACATTTTCAGCAAAATGCAGAACGGCGTGGAACACAAAATACCTATCTCCACGTCATTCAACCTGTTCAACTACATAAACATATCGCCGAGCGCCAACTACAACGAACGCTGGCTGTTCCGCAAGGTTACGCGCGAATATGACCCCAACTATACAGACCCGATAACCAACAGCCATGAAAGGCGCGACACGACATATGGGTTCCACCGTCTGTGGGACTACAACTTCAACGTCAGCGCCAATACCAAGCTATATGGTACCTACGACTTCCGCATGCACCCGAAATTCCCGGTGCAGATGATCCGCCATACCATAACTCCGACCATAGGATTCCGATATACGCCGGACTTCGGCGATCCGAAATACGGTTACTACGAGCCTTACCAGCCGAACGGCGACGGTGCCATAGACTATTACTCTCCGTATGCCGGCGGCGCGTACAGTCCTCCCGGACGCGGTCCGGCGGCATCGCTAACGTTCAGCGTAGGACAGACGCTCGAAGCCAAGGTACTAAGCAAACGCGACACGTCGGGCATGAAAAAGGTGAAGATTATAGACAACTTCTCGTTCAACGGCTCGTACAACTTCCTTGCCGATTCGATGAACCTGTCCACGATCCCCATGAGCCTGCGTATGACCATACCGGGACTTGAGAATTTCGGCATCAACGTGTCAGCCACGCTCGACCCCTACGACGTAGTCCTCAACGAAGCGGGAACTACGGCTACGCGAATCAACAAATTCATGATAGCCAACGGCAAAGGTCTCGGTCGAATAACCAACGTATCGACCTCCATAGGCTATACGTTCAACTCCAAAAGTTCCGGCACACAGGGCGGCCAGACGGCTATAAACGACTTCTCGAGCCAAAGCCTGATGGATGCCATGGTCAATCCGTTCTATTTCGACCCGGACAACCCGATGGATCCCATATTGCGACGGCAGCTTATGGCCAACACATACTACGATTTCGATATTCCGTGGAACTTCAGTTTCAACTATAGTATAAGCTACACCAACAACGGTGCGAAGAAAAACATAATCCAGACGCTGAGCTATAACGGCAGCGTCACGCTTACGCCCAAATGGGGCATAACGTTCAGCGGAGGATTCGACTTCGAGACGGGCAAGATGACCACCGGTGTATTCACGCTTACGCGCGACCTGCACTGCTGGCAAATGAACTTTTCGTGGGTACCCATAGGTACGCGCAAAAGCTGGCAATTCAAGATCAATGTCAAAGCCTCTTCGCTGCAAGACCTCAAGTACGACAAACAAAGCTCCTATCTCGACAATATCGACTGGGGCGAATAGATGCACGATGCATAACATGCCTTACGGCGCAGACAGCCCGACACGACACAATCATGTGCCTTCGGATAAAATATTCTCCGATAACGTCAACGAATACAAATCCAATATAACACAACAAAGCTAAAGCTAATGAAAAAGTTAATCTATCCCGCAATTTTCTGTATGGCATACTTAGCAACTGCCTGTCAGGGGAATGCCCCGATTCAGGAAAATCCGCTCATAAAGGAGTCCGACCGCATTTACCAGACCCCTCCTTTTGCCGAAATCAAACCGGAACACTATTCTCCGGCATTCGACTATGCCCTCTCCGAAGCAAGGGCTGAAATAGAAGCCATAGCTACGAATCCCGATGCGCCCACATTCGAGAACACAATAGTCGCCCTCGAACGTTCAGGCAAGACGCTCGGCAGGGTTTCGGCCATATTCTTCGCGGTGCATGAAGCCGACGCCACACCGGAACTCGACGCGGTAGCCGAAGAGATACAGCCCAAACTCATCGCCTACTCCAACGACCTGAGTCTCGATCCGCGCCTGTTCGAAAGGGTCAGGACGGTATACGAAAGCAAAGATACGCTCGACCTCGATCCGGCATCGGAGACATTGCTCGACAACACCTACAAAATGTTCGTCCGCGGCGGCGCAGCGCTATCGGATGCAGACAAGGAACGTTACCGCGAAATATCCAACGAGCTGTCCATGCTTTCGCTCCGTTTCGGACAGAACGTTCTTGCCGCCACCAATGCATTCACGCTCAACATTCCCGCAGCGGACTCGGCCAAGGTAGCCGAACTTCCCGACTTCGTGAAGGAAAGCATGGCTCAGGAAGCCAAAGCCCGCGGCGAGGGAGGATGGACGGTAACGCTTCAGGCAGCCAGCTACGTGCCGTTCATGACATATTCGAGCGACCGCGAACTAAAGGAGACTCTATGGAGGGCATACAATACCCGTTGCCTTACAGACGGTCCTAACGACAACAGGGAGATCATAAAGAAAATCACCTCACTGCGTCTCGACATGGCAAAGTTGTTCGGCAAACCTACCTACGCCGACTACGTTCTGGAAGACCGCATGGCCGGCTCGGTGGAGACTGTCGATTCGTTCATTGACGAACTGCTCACCGCGACCAAAGGACGCGCACTTGAAGAAGTCGCCACATTACAGGATTACGCCCGCACGAGCGGTCTTTACGGAGCCGACTTCCAACTCATGCCATGGGACTGGAACTATGTTTCAGAAAAATATAAAAACGAAAAATACGCCGTCAGCGAATCTGAAATCAAGCCGTATCTCGAACTCGACAACGTGCGCAACGGCATATTCGCACTTGCCAATCGACTGTACGGTATCTCGTTCCGCGAGAATCCCGACATAGAGGTTTACCATCCCGACGTCGTGGCATACGAATCGTTCGACGAAAACGGCCAGTTGCTCGGCGTTCTGTACATAGACCTGTTCCCGCGCGCCACCAAACGCGGCGGAGCATGGATGACCAACATCCGCAACCTCGAAACGGACGACGAAGGCAATGAACTGCGACCGCTCATATCGCTGTGCGGCAACTTCACCAAACCGACCGACTCGCTCCCGTCGCTGCTCACCTTCGACGAGTTCGAAACCTTCCTGCACGAATTCGGCCACAGCCTGCACGGACTCATGGCGAGCGGCAAATATCCTTCGCTCAGCGGCACGAACGTATATCACGACTTCGTAGAGCTGCCCTCACAGATAATGGAGAACTGGGCTACCGAAAAAGAGTTCCTCGACATGTTCGCAACGCACTACCAGACCGGTGAAAAGATGCCTCAGGAACTCATAGACAAGATAGTGGCAGCCGGCAACTACCTCGCAGCATACGCCAACGTACGCCAGCTCGGATTCGCAATGGGCGATATGGCTTGGCATACTATAACAGAGCCCGTAACCGTAGACATAGCCGAATTCGAACGCGATGCGACCGCTCCGGCACAGATCACTCCCTACATAGAAGGCACCGCCATGGCTCCGGGATTCACGCACATCTTCTCAGGCGGTTACGCTGCCGGATATTATGGCTACAAGTGGGCCGAGGTACTCGAAGCCGACGCTTTCTCGTTGTTCAAGGAGAAAGGTATCTTCAACCGCGAAGTCGCCGGATCGTTCCGCGATAACATCCTCTCAAAGGGCGGCAGCGAACACCCCATGACACTCTACGTCCGCTTCCGAGGCCATGAACCGCAAACTCAGGCGCTCATAGACAAGATTCTCGAATAGCGCATAATACGATAAAAATACGCCTTAAATGGGTCGAGTCAAAACTTTGCATTTTGACTCGCCCCATTTAAGTTTACAAGAACTGGTAAAACGAAAGGTCATGAATGAGGGGGTGACATGAGTTTACCGAAATTAAAGGCTTAGCCCGAATCACGAGAGAAACGCAACCGATCGTTCGTTACGACACACATCCTTTCGCATTATCGATGTAACACAAACCCCTGCATTTGCGATACATTCCGCCCGCCGACGAAAATTCCCCACAACAGTATATCCGCCGCTATCGCATATTAACGAGACTGTTGACCTGATCTATACTCAAACCGTCTCCACGAATAGACATGACGAGACTGTCGCTGCCGTCGAACATGGCAATCACAAACTCAACGTCATCGGTACCTTCACAGCGTTTCATATAAAGTCCTACGCTCTGGCCGCCATCGCGTATCATACTGACCGTAGAGTATCCGCCGCATGACAACATGTCCTCGACATCGTCATCGAAACCGGCATCATGCTCCTCGTTGATAAGTATCACAAGTCTGTCTATATTGCTCATGACCACAGACGAATCGTTACCCGCTATCGCCTGAAACACCTCGCCGGCCATATCCACCGTCGAAAAACCGTCCCTGCCGCCGTACTTTTCGTACAACTCTCCGAAGGAAGTCACCTGTGCCCGCGCGAAATACGGAATAACGGACAACAGGCATATCAATAACACTCTTTTCATACCTCGACAGATTAAGTTCAGAATCCTATTCCTACCGTAAGCGGCGCCGCGACAGGCCCTTTACCATGTTTGAAAAGACCTGTCAGTCCGTAGTTGCAATAGACGTAAAAGCCACGGAATCCGACACGGAAAGTCGCTCCGGCATAGAACGGATTGACGTACATGTTATACACTTTCTCCTTGGGAAACTTTATCTTCGAATGGCTGCCGAGCGTCACTCCGCCGTACAGTCCGGCAGAAAAGTGGAACGATTTCGCACGGCCTAAATTCAGTAATACGGGTATCTGGAACGCCGAAGTCGATATTTTCGATTTCTTGTATCCGGGAGAGATTACCTGCGGTACGAGCATCCCGCCCTCCTTCACGAGCCTCACGTTACGCGAGAACACATATTCGTTGAAAACGAGCTGTATGGCGGATGTCACCGAAAACCAGTCTGTAATAGGCACAGTCACATCGAACAGCGAAAAAGCCCATTGCAGCGACTTGCCGTTACGCAGATCCATGAAATCGTAAAGATCGCCTGACAGATTCGGATACATGGAATAATCCACCACGGGGAAAGTATTGATTCCCACTTCGAGGAACGACTGGAAATTGGAGCCGCCGAAAGCCACTATACGGTACTTGACCGGATTCCGGACCTCCACGAAACGTTGTTCCGTACGGACAGACGTCTCCGTCTTACTATCTGATGACTGAACACGGTCGGCATCTCCGCGCATCACCACTTCCATGGATGCAACTCTTATTACCACACGACTGTCATCGCCATCTCCGGACGCGGAAATATCCACTACGCCACGCCCGGAAGAATCCGAGACCGTCATACGCCCGTCATCGCCTCCTACGACACTCTGCGCAGCGCTATCCTCCTGCCCCATGGTCAGAACACCCAGAAACAACGTCACAAAAAAAGCCAACTTCTTCATAACCATCACATTTTATACAACAAACGACACAAACTTTTCATATTCCTTCGCCGCCCCTACGATACGCACAGCAAGCAACTACTCTTCCGCACCTCCGCAATCGTCATCAGCACATGCGGAATCCGCTTCCGCACCTATATTTCTCAACGACCGGCCGGTACGCTCGACCGTTTCGATGCCGGATTCCAGAGCATTGATACCAGCCTCCATTATACGCTGCGCCATAAGTACCTGCCGGGCCGCTATTTCCGGATCGGTAACAGGCTTTCCGTCCACATAACAATATATCTGAGGTCGAGGACGCACCGATTCCATATACGCCACCGAAGCCATTACTACGGCCGCCACAGCAGCTATCCCGCCCAACCATACGGTACGCAACGTCATGCGACGACGGCGGCCGGTCTCCGTCCGCCCCGGACCCCGTTTCTGCGAAGATTCCATGCGCTCCCCGACCGGCGGCATCTGACAACGAACTCCGTCGGCCGTCGCACTACGAACAGCCGTCAGTCCGGCGAATATCGCACGCGCATACTCAAGGTCGGCCGGCAAATTACCCGAAGTCAAATATCCGGCGAGCAACGCCTCCTCTTCGAGCGTCGTCATACCATCGAAATACTTTTCGAGCAATCGCCTCGCAACATTCTCGTCAATCATGCGTTCCATATTCCATTATCTTTATCATCTTCTCGCGCACGGCCTTACGTGCCCTCGAAAGCGTAACTCTCACCGCCGGTTCGTTCATATCCATGATAACGGCGATCTGGTTAAATTCATACCCTTCTATATCCCTCAGATGCAAAACCGTCCGTTGGGTTTCCGGCAAGCCGGCGATAACCTTCATCATGACGGACACGGTGTCGGACTCTTCCGCACCCTCGGCAGCGACACAAGGTGCTGACGTTTCCGGGTCACCTACGCCTTCATGCCGCAGACGTCTGCGGCGTATACGGTCGTAACACAGATTCTTGACACTGACCATTACGAAAGCATCCAGATTGCGGCAGTCGTCCAGCCGGTCTCTGCCAGCCCACAGCCTCTCGAATATGTCCTGAGTAACGTCTTCCGATTCGGCCACGTCGTAAAGGATACTCCGCGCAAAGCGGAATATCTTGTCTTTCATAGGAACGAGCCTTATCGAAAATTCCTTCTGATCCATACCCGATTATTACAGGCCTCCGTACTTACGGCGGAACTGTTCCGATCCGCTTTTTGCTATATGACGCACGAGCCGACGATATGTAACACTACCGGACATAAAATTAACCGATAATCGGTAACGAAAACCAATAAACAATGATTATTAATCATTCGTCATTCACTTATTTCACCCGTCCGAATTTCGTTGCCGTCCCCCTCCCATACTCTGGCCAAGACACCTCGCCGCCTCGTCATGAAAACATACCGGACGCCGACAATAATACGTCGCACGATTTTGACTAATTTTATGCTCTATTGATCAGCCTTAACAATAATAAATCATGAAGAAACCGTTTATCCTTCTAATGTTCGGCCTGCTCGCTATCTCGTCGAACGCCTACGTGAACGCATCGCCCGTACCAGACACAGTGACCGGAGAAACCGAATACAGCCCTAACGACAAGGCTGTCCGCGAACGAGCCACATACTTCGCAGCTAAAATATTCGACGCGATAGAGACTGACAGCATGGAATTGTTGGAAGATATAGGCACGGAGATAAGAGAATATATCGCGACGCTCGACGAACGGCAGGCCGAAATATTCGGCGAAGCGTTTGCCGAAGCCGTCTACGATTGCAGCGAAAGCTACGGCTATGGCCGCGAGTTCGCCGACGACTTCCTGTCGGCATTGGTATCGGCAGTTAACGGTACATCGGCCTAATATGGTGACATGCGATAACAATCCGTCGCAGCGACGGCAAACATAAGAAAGCCACGCGTTCATGCCGGTGACTTTTTCCTCTATCACAACCTACGTAAGCATACTATTCCATTCACATACCGCGCGAAAAACACCGTAATACCTTAATATCGGGACCGTGCCGGCAACAGCTATGGCAGTAAACCGTTTTACACCCGGTACGGCGAATGCTGTAATCTATCAAAAATTAAGGCCGGAAGGAACGCTCCTTCCGGCCTTATAACCATAATACGCAGTCTGCCAACAGGCCACTTCGATACTTTTCAAGCGCGACCATAACGACACGATCCTGCCAGATGCAGACGGACCGGTAGCCAACCGCCTTTCGTAACGCTCTACCATGCTGCCGAGCATTTCATTACTCTGTGCAGCCGAACGGTATTCGCCCCCATTCGTTCCGGAATCGCTATCGGCTGAAGCACCTCAAACAAGTATACCCGACAGCTTTACCTATCCCGGAAAGTTTCCGCTGCATCCGAGAGATTTTTCCGGCATGCCTCGACATTCCGACAACAGGGAACGCTCACATTTTCACCTTCGACAAAGACGTGCCTTCGGCCGGTTTAATCAGTCTAATTGACATTCATAGGATCCATGCTCGCTGCTGCCGAAAGCTCGAACTCACGTTGCAGATGCACCATCTTTATTGCAGCCGCGGCAGCCTCGTCACCCTTGTTGCCAAGCCTGCCGCCGGCACGGTCGAGCGCCTGCTGCTGGTCGAGAGTTGTCAGTACGCCGAAAGCCACCGGTACGGACCATTCGAGCATGACATCCGTGATACCTTTGGTAGCACCCATGCACACATAATCGAAATGGGGCGTTTCACCCTTTACGACACAGCCGAGAGCTATGATACCATCCACATCGGTATGTTCCGCGAAGAGCCGCGCCCCCATAGCCAGTTCGAAAGTTCCCGGCACATACCGTACTATTATATTGTCGTCCGAACAGCCGCATTCGCGAAGCGTCCTGATAGCACCGTCCCGCAAAGCGCCGGTAACTTCCCAGTTCCACTCGGAAACTACTATCCCGAACTTCATATCCGCCGCGGAAGGCAGCGGAGTATCAAAATGAGAAAGGTTTTTGGTTGCCATATGTCAAATCAAAAAATCAAAATTTACCCGTTTGCCGACCGGACGAAAACCGGCCTGCTTCCATATGTTCAAAATCTGCGCCACACTTCCACAGCTGCCGCACGGACAATCCGCTACCGTACGACTTTTCCGGTGCCGCATTATACCCCACTACCTCACCGACATACGCACAACGATACTCACGTGCGCAATTCGATGTATTGTGCCTTCCGGCACACCGCTACGGCAATTAATGCAACCAGCATGATCCTTGGTCGACCGCCAACAAAAAAGGCTGTTGCAGTACGCACAGCCTTAAGTCTCGGTTAGGATTCCGGATTATCGCTGTCCGAATTCGCCAATCAACTTGTCTATATCCCTCGCTTCGAGGCTCGACGGATAGTTGGACTTGATGCGACGGCACGCTTCGATAGCCGCAGCCGTATTGCCCTGCTCTGCGCGCACGTATGCGAGTTTGCGCAGATAGTAGGGAGTAGTCAGGACATTATCCGCAGCCTTGACTGCCTTTTCATACAGTTCGGCAGCTTTGGCGTAATCGCCCTTGTCGACATATATATCGCCCTGAAGACCGTAGTTCTGCGCATTGATTATAACTCCGGGAGCGCCTTTGACGGATTTGTATTTCGTCAAATACTGCATGGCGGCATCGGCATCGCCGAGCTTCATGTAGCATACTCCCGCATAATGAGCCGCCAAGCGTCCCGGACGGGTTGAGCCGTACTGGTCTACGACATCTATGAAACCCGCATTGCTGCCGTCGCCCTCAAGCGCCGTATTGTATTCGCCGGCCGCAAACATCTGTTCGGCCACGAACATCATCTCGGCGGCCTTCTCGACACGCGGTTTGGCTATAAGGTAAGAATAGGCGAAATAACCGCCGACAAGCACCACTACGACTATGAGAGCCGTAATAAGCTGCTTGATATTCTTCTGGAAGAACATTTCCGTCTTGTCGAGCGCATTCTCTATTTTTACTTCAGGATCGACGTTAGCTTCGGTCTTTTTACCCTTTGTAGATGTAGTAGCCATAAAATTATCAATTTATAATTTCGGGATTTTCCCGCCGCACGAACATTCCCGCCGCGTCTCCCTCTTTCGTTTCACAAACTTTCCGCCTTAGTCCGGCGATTCAATCGACAAAAATACACCTTTTTACCAAAAATACAGCTTCCGTCCCAAATAAATTTCCACTGTACCGCGATTTTATCGCCGCACGGCGGCACACGCAACGTAACGCCGCGACGGTATTTCGTAATCCGGCGGGAAATGACTACATTTGAAGTGATTTTACCGGACACGAAACAGACTCGCCATAATGCATATCCGCAAACTGACACTGCTGAACTTCAAGAACATCGCCGAAGCGGAGATCCCATTCGGACAGGGCATCAACTATTTCACGGGATGCAACGGCGCAGGCAAGACCAACGTCATAGACGCCGTATGGTATCTTTCCATGTGCAAAAGCGCCCTGTCCATGACCGACGGTCAGAGCGTCCGTCACGGGACGGACTTCTTCATGCTCAGCGGCGACTACCTTTCCGACGGCGACAGACACGACACGGTGACCTGCTCGTTCAGGCGTCAGGGCGGCAAAACGGTAAAACGCAACGGCAAGGAATACGAACGTCTGTCGGACCATATAGGTGCCGTACCGGTGGTAATAGTGTCGCCAGCAGACGCCTTTCTGATAAACGACGCAGCCGACGAACGCCGCAAGTGGCTCAACTCGTTCATATCGCAGAACGACCGCGAATACCTCAACGCCCTGATACGTTACAACCACGCTCTCGGCGAACGAAACAAACTGCTGAAACAGTCCGACGGCAGGCCGAACGCAGAGCTGCTCGACATACTCGACATGCAGCTCGCCGCACATGCGAAACCCATACACGCACGCCGACGCGAAACTATCGAAAGACTCCGTCCCATAGTGTCGGAATACTATTCATCCATTTCCGGAGACCGCGAACAGGTGGAACTCTCCTACCGTTCGGAACTGAACGACTCGACCATGGAGGATCTGCTGACCTCATCCCGCACAAAGGACGCCGTGAATCAGTACACCTCATGCGGCCCGCATCGCGACGACATGACCATGCGCATAGGGGGTTATCCGCTTCGCAAATACGGCTCGCAGGGACAACAGAAATCGTTCCTCATAGCGTTGAAACTGGCACAGCATGCCATACTATCGGAAACCTCCGGCGAACGTCCTATACTGCTGCTCGACGACCTCTTCGACAAGCTCGATGCGGGACGTCTCGCGGCTCTCATAAACCTCGTGGGCGGAGGTCGTTTCGGACAGATCATAATATCGGACTGCAACCGCGCACGGCTTACCTCCATAATAGACGGTTGCGGCGTCGACTACACGCTGTTCGACGTATGCGACGGCGTCATAACCCAAGAGATACGGCCATGAGACGAAGCCGACCGATACGCATAGGCGAACTGTGGAGCGGATTTCTGGACAGCAATCCTGTCACTACGCGCAAATTGTGCGAGGCTCGCATTCCCGAAGCATGGAACGCTACGGTAGGACCTGCCGTAGCGTCGCTGACTACCTCCGTATCCATAAAAAACGGCACACTGCTGGTATGCTTGTCATCCTCCGTAGCCCGGCACGACATCTTCATGCGACGCGCACAACTACTGAGGACATTGAACGAAAAACTCGGCATGGAGATAATCGGCAATATCATCGTGAAATAAACCGCCTCATCGTCGTCCTGCATCCTAACAGACAACGTTCATATTTTCAAACAAATCTGCACCCAGAAAATTCCGGCAAACGATTTCCGACCGCCACCGCATGCGGCAAAAGCCGGCCATACGCGCAAAAAAAAGCCCACTCACCTAACGGATGAAACCTGCCGCGGCAATTCCGATACCGGCATCCGCGAAATGCCGTAACGCAATAAACACCACACACAACAACAAGAGGTGTGTCACGACTGGCAATTTGCTGCGTTACTATCGTGATTCAGTCCAAGTCATTCACCTTACGTAAACTCCTGCCGTCCTCAAACTTACGACCTTGCCTTTTACCCGTTTTCACATACCTTAAAGGGGTTGCGTTTAAACTTAACGTTTTAACACAACCCCTTATATCCGTGATGCAAAAGTCCGTCTACACTGCCATTAGCGTCAGTCGCCTGCATAATCGTCCTCCGTACAACACCCTTCGTCCGGATACTCGAACTCCAGCGTCGAATGGGTTATTCCCATATCGGCGAGCCGTTTTTTGACAGACATTTTCACCGCGCCGAGATCGGTACCTGGCGCCACCACTACATGCGCCGTCAAAGCATTCTGCGTAGTACTTATAGCCCATATGTGAATGTGATGCATATCCTTTACCGACGGCTCGGCCTCGATGACCCGCTCCTTCACCTGTGAGGGTACTATACCGCGCGGCACGCCGTCGAGCGACAGGCGCAGACTGTCTGTCAACAGATGTATGGTAGAGAACAGTATGACGGCCGCGATAACGAGTCCGATTATCGGATCGATTATATTCCACCCCGTAACGCTTATCACTATTCCGGAGATCACCACGCCGACCGACACAAGCGTATCGGCGGCCATATGCAGAAACGCACCCTGCACGTTGAGATCTCGCTTGCGGTCTTTCATGAACAGCCATGCGGTGAAGGCGTTTATCACTATGCCCACGCCGGCCACCCATGCTATGGTACCGCCCTGCAAAGGTTGCGGCTCTTTCAGCTTTTCGATGCTCTCCCACACGATAAACCCTATGGCCGCAAGCAATATGAGCGCATTCAGCAACGACACGAGTATCGTGCTTTTCTTATAGCCGTAAGTATAGTTGGCGCTCGGCCTGACCTGCGCGAGTTTAAAGGCTATCATGGCCAAGACGAGACTTATGACATCGCTAAAATTGTGCCCTGCGTCGGAAATCAGCGACACGGAATCGAGAATGAAACCCGCCGACAACTCGACGGCCACATAGACGAGATTCAATGTTATACCGAGTACGAACGCACGGTTGAGGTGCTGAAAGGAATCCATGCCGTGTACATGGGCATGCGAATGCCCGTGACGGTCATGTCCGTGACCAGTTTCGTTTTTCAAGTGTTTTCCCATACCGGACCGAAATTTAGAACCGTAAACTCACGAGTCACACAGCAAAAGCCGGACCGTTTCCAAACAACTGCGGCGACCGTTTCACCAACAATCGCCGCAGATCCGTTAAAATTCCACTACAGGAGCAACGTCGCTACCCTCGGCCGCCTCGAAATAGGGATATTTCTCGAACGAGAACATTCCGGCTATCAGATTCGTCGGGAAACGGCGTATTCTCGTATTGTACTGACGGGCAGCATCGTTGAAATTACGACGCTCCACTGCTATACGGTTTTCAGTACCTTCCAGCTGCGCCTGAAGCTCCGAAAAATTCTGGTTGGCCTTCAGATCGGGATAACTCTCCTGTATCATGAGCAACCTGCCGAGCGCATTGGTAAGCTCGCCTTGCGCCGCCTGATATTCAGCCACGGCTTCCGGCGTCAGATTATCCGGATCGACGGTCAGCTGCGTGGCGCGGGCACGTGCCGCAACGACGCCCTCCAATGTCTGCGATTCATGCGCGGCATAACCTTTCACCGTATTCACGAGATTCGGTATCAGGTCGCTGCGGCGCTGATACTGGTTCTCGACCTGCGACCAAGCCGTCTTCACGTTCTCTTCCTGCTTGACCAGCGAGTTGTAACCGCTCACAAGCCATATAGCGATAATCGCGACTATCGCTATAATTACAATCCATGTTTTTTTCATAATTTCCGAAATTTATCTGTATACATAATTTAATAACACTTCTGCGACGCATCCTGCATTACGGCATTCTCCGCCATAACTTTAATACGTCCCCTTTGCCGACAATCTACCGCCGGATGCGTAACACGGGATACCGCTCAGAAACTTCCGCGCGCTCCGCCGCCGCCGAAACCGCCACCTCCGAAGCCTCCGCCCCCGAAGCCGCCTCCGCCGCCGAAACCACCCATCATTCCGCCGCCTATGCCACCGCCGATGATCATGCCGCCGCCGTTGTTATGTGTATGTCTGCGTTTCACCACATGTCCGCAATTACTGCATACATACGTGACCTCTTCAACACGCGAATGCCGCGTCTTCGACAAAGTCTGTGTTCCGACTCTCTTAAGCGTGCGTTTATGGCATCTCGGACACCTGTTCTTGAAATAGGCAGCCACTATTCCGACCGCTAACGGGAATCCGAAGAACACGAGTAACGCGATAATCAGCACGATATCGCTACCTTTTCCCTCATCAGCCAGCTCGGACGGCATACGCCCCGCGAGCACTTCATTTATGGCCGTAACACCCTGTATCATACCGCGATCCCAATCGCGTTCCCTGAAAGCCGGTAACATGTAGCGGTCTATGATACGTTTCAGAAGCGCATCGGGCAAGTCGCCTTCCAAGCCGTACCCGGTCTGTATCTCTATGGCTCCCTGATCCACGACCAGCAATATGCCCAGTCCGTCGTCGGCATCGCGGCGCCCCACGCCCCACTGCGTAAGCAATTCGTGCAGAAACGAAAACGGGTCTTCGCCGCCTATCGAATTTACGGCTATTACCACGACCTGCGCCCTGCCGGTCTCCTTAAGGGAATAAAGCATGGTATCTATGCGATACACCGCCTGTCCCGACAGCAACCCGTCGGGATTGCTGACGAACTTTGTCCTGTCGGCCAACTGAACGTTGGGAATATCTTTAACTCTGTATTCCCGCGCGTACGAAGGCGCCGACAACCATATCAACGTCAATATTATGATCGCGAATCTCTTCATATTCATATTTTGTAAAAAGCAAATATACACAAATCTCCGTCATACCGGCAATTCCGGTATTTGTATCGTACCGGCCATACGTAAATGTTACATACAAAGTACTGCGTTCCGGCAAATGTATGTATTTACGGCAAAAACGGTACCGTTTCAAACCTATATTTCTACACCTCCTCGCCGGCATGCAGGTTTACGATATGCCTGCATCCGTTCTGCCCGACACCGCAACCGACCGGAAAAACAAAGCCGTCCCGCGGGCAATGCCCGGAACGGCAAATATCGTCGCATCAACCGCCCGCAACGGATACGGCATGCCGCCTAAATCACGCGGCTACGGTAAACGTCGTATCTGGATTTGACTCCTTCGACGAATGCGAGCGTTTCGCCCGCCCCTCTGAAACGCCTGAAATCCACGGCATCGCACTCGAACGAACTATCCCCCATGAGGCGCAGGTAACGTGCCACCGTATCCCATGAATCGGGGTCGCCGCCGCAAGCCGCAGCCAATCGCCGTGCATCTCCTACCGTCCCTACGCCGCTGTTATAACCGGCCAATACTATCATTATCTTATCTTCCGGATCGACATTCTCTCCGAATCCGAGCGTCCGTTCTATGCTTTTGATAAGTTTCGCGGCGAGCATGACATTAACTCTCGGATTGCCGAGCTGCGAAACATCCACATCGAAATGACGCGCCGTAACAGGCATGATCTGCATCAATCCGCGCGCACCCATTTTCGACACCACATCGTTGCTGAACCGCGACTCCTTATAAGCTATAGCTGCCAGCAGCCGCCAGTCCACGCCCTCCTCGCGTCCGACCTCACGCAACACGTCGTCCCATGCCGAGATACGGCAATCGCCTATCAGACGCTCCACGCCGTAACCGTATTCATAACTTTTGAGCAACGATACATATTCGTCCGTACCGCGGAATCCTGCCAACCAGTCTACCAGACCGTTACGGAACGACTGCGGCACACCGTCGAGTATCGCGCACACTTCCACCTTGTCAGCAAAATTATACAACACTTCGAGACCGGCGTATTCGCTGCGAATGTAACCGGCCTGCAAATCGTCGCAAACCATAAAGTCGTAGTCGCCTCTCACTACAGCCGCCGCCATATCCACGGCATCGTCCGCCGATACGTACAACTCCGCTCCGGAAAGCGAATCGAGTACCATATCGTACCCGGCGCACCTCTCGAACCCGACTGGCATCACGACACGCCCCGCACCTACCGTACCGACCAGTCCGCGAGTTCCGACGTCCGAACGTCCCCGCCCGAGCAAGAGATACCCGGACGTATACAAAGGCAACACCTCCTCGCCGGCAGCGACATCCGCGGCAAGGACTACTTCTATGCCCATTCCCGATTTTTCATGATTTTCCGACAGACCGGGAGCATCCCCCTCCGCCGCGCTCTCGAACGAGAGTCCCTCCGCATACGCATATGCCCCGAGCAAATCGTACGGGTAACCGACCTTCTTATCTCCGGCAACGAAACACCCCGGCACGCCGTCGGCTACATATACCGTAACCGTACCGTTTACACCGGTCTCGCAGTCGCGAGCAACCTTCCCGCCGTCGTTCTCACACTCGGTGAACATGAACAGCACCAACAGGACAGGCAATATCCTTTTCTTAAACATTCAATAAACTTCTCCGGGCAGCCTCCTGCCGCGACAGAGCCTCTTAACCGCGCGTCCGCATCCTACGCTAATCGTAGAATCCCCAAGTGATACCTATCTTGAATACCCGTTTGTTTAACGGATAGTGCAGGATCTGGAAATAATCCCTCGTCCCGAAAAGGTCTTCGCTAAGGTGCCCCACCTTGAGCAATATCCTCATGCGCTTCCACTTCGCCGAGACGAAGAGGTCTACCATGGGATACCCGCCTATCTCCTTATCTCTCTGGTTATAGAATTGTCCCGTGGCCGGATCGTATCCGAAAGCATAATACTTGGTATTATACCGTCCGTCCAATCCCACGCGCACGCGCAAAACGTCACGCACCACGTCGAACTCGAAGAAATAAGACAGGTAAGCGCTCACGAGCGGAACAGGAACTACCTCCTGGTTGGTACTCCATTGCAACAATACCCTGTGGTTCAAATGGACTCCTCCTATGGTGAAGTCCTTTCTGGCATACACTCCCGTCACGCTGACCGCCTCTGCGGTATACTGTTGCGGCGTCTTGTCCGGGCCGTAGTATACCGGATTGGCGAGAATGCTCTGATAAAACGCCGCCTCCGCATTGACGCTCGGTGCGGTAAGCATTACATCGAAACGGGTTTCATTCTCCTTACGGAAAGAGTTATTCCATATATAATGGTTAGAGTAATACGTCTGGCTCCAATAGGAAGGTTCCCTCAGAGAGTAACTGAACTTTCCGGAGAGCGAGACGGGATGTTCTCGCAAATATAAAGTCAATCTGGCAGAGGCCTCCGCTTCGAGGTCGTTCTGCCGGTAGCCGAACGGTACGTAACGCAGTTTTCCGCGCCAGTCGAAATACTTCCGGAACTTGCCGTCCACGGCGCCGTAAACATAAAAACTGTTACGGCTCTGCGCACGCATGTTACCCGTCAGGTAATCATCCGGCCGGAACTGATAGTAGCGATGTATATCAAATCCGACGCCCGCATCCACCGTTCCGACTATGGCGTCCCTACCCCACGGCTGCAACTGTACGAACAAACGGTTAGAGAGCCTCGACTCGTATGTACTGTCACGGGTATAATCCTTGTTTATATACCAGTTTTCGTAAAAAGGTGTAGTAGGAAGCGGCGCGTCCTCACTGCCGCCGTCCGGATCCGCAGCCTGCATACCCGACGCACTGTCCCGGTAAAGCCGGCTCCATGTATCGTACTGAAGCGAATATCCTACGTAAATGGACGGAATGCCGGCCATCGAAAAATCGTCCTCAGTCATTCGCCGCAACGGTATGCCGTAACTATGGAACGTATAGAACGTATTGTTTTTTAAAATGTTCGACGCATCGGACAACATGAACGGAATCTCGAACGGACGCTCCTTCTTGACTCCGGTAACGTACCAGTCGTCTATAACGCCGCCGTTCTCCTTCATCTTGATGTTGTTGAAGATATATCCGGCGTATCCTGTATACCTTTTCCCCGTATGCGATATTCCAAGCGAGAAGTCCGTATCTCGCGTCGCCTGATTCACATATATTCCGCGTGTACCGACCGTATGGTAAGTCACGTTGAATCCCGTCGATGGGGTTATATTCTGTGCGTGCTTGACGATGATATGCTCCTCGGCATACTGTCTTTGACCTGCCGTGAGATATCCGAGCATGGTGAACGGGCGCTTCACGTTATAGTAGGGAGCATTCTCCGTGGTATACAGATATGAATACAAAGGCTGTGCCATCTGGAAATCGCGGAAATGCGGACGGGCATAATATCCGAGCGGCACGGACGGAGCGCCCAGATTGCCCAGATACGCATCGCCGACACCCTCCCGAAGAAAAGGATAATCCACCTGAAAATCCTGCAAAACCGTATCGATTTTCGTCATTTCGATACGGTTCATGGACATGTCTATGGTCCACGCGAAATTATTCTGCGCACGTATTGAATCGTTGAACAGATACGATTCCAACGGCTTACGCTCCTTTTTAGTCGTATCCTGCGCCGTGGAATCGGACGGCTGCCCCTGTTCTGCGAACGGATTCATGCCTATCGAGGACTGCGGATTGAACGGATCGTTGTTAAACCCGCCGGTACCGTTCATATTGCCGAACGGATCTTGTCCGCTGGCCTCCGTGGACAGGAAACCGAGGAACACCGCCAGCAAGCACAACAATCTATTTCCGAAACCCGACATCTATCGTTCAGTGAGACTTTAAGCTGCAAAGATAGTATTTTTTATTTAGCGATCCCCGCCATGAGCCGCATGCGACCGATACAGCAGACATCTGAACAGCCATATCAGTATGGAATATAATATATAAAGAAGTATCGCAGTCCCTATGCCGGTCATTCCGAAAATCAGCACCATGACGAGAGCCACGATCAGAAACACATACCGCACGGCATTGCGTCCGAAACCGAAGCCATCGAATTTGAGTGAAAACATCCTTATTCGCGATACCATGAGCAAGGCCAACACTACGACCGCCGCCAATACAGTCCACTGCGCATATCCGGCAACCGCAACGGGCAACATACGCGACAGCGTCCATCCCACGGAACCTACCAACAAAGCGCAAGCCGGAGTGGGCAATCCCTCGAACTCCGTCGTCTGGTCGTCGGAAACGTTGAATTTTGCAAGACGCAATGCGGCACAAGCCGCAAGGATCAACATCACCGCACCCCATGCCCCGTATCCGCCCAGAAGGTAATAAACCTTCATGGCCACCAGCGTTGGCAACACACCGAAACTTACCATGTCGGCCAGCGAATCGAGTTGCCGCCCCACCTCGGAATACTGCCTCGTCAGCCGTGCGACGAATCCGTCGAGAAAATCGAACACGGCAGCGGCGATCATCAGCACGAACGACACTTCGAGCGCCCGGCCCGAAGGCAACGACACCATGGAAACTATTCCCAACGTACCGCACAGCAGATTCGCCAGTGTCACCGCATTAGGTAACGTCATCATTTTCACCTTCATCCCTGTATGTTTTTCGCCCCTGCGCCGGGGCTTCGGAAAAACGCCTACGGCAACACGCCGAAAATATCGGCAAACCTTTTCGGACGCTTTTTGCAAAGGTAATGTTTTTTCATATTTTTGTCTTGATTATCCGCAGATTGATCGACGGGCGGACAACGATTCGACAAACAACCCAAGTAAGATCACCACCACCGATGAACGACCATACATATTGCGTCATCATGGCCGGCGGAACCGGAACCCGGTTCTGGCCTATCAGCCGAACGGAAAAACCGAAACAGTTCCTCGACATACTCGGTACGGGCAAAACGTTCCTCCGCAGCACCTATGAACGGTTTGCGGGAATGATTCCTCCGGAACATTTTCTCGTAGTCACAAACACGGCTTACCGGGAAACCGTCCTGCAACAGTTGCCCGAACTCAACGCCAACCAAGTACTGTGCGAGCCTCTGGGACGGAATACGGCGCCGTGCATCACTTATGCCGCATTCCGCCTGCGCGCCACGGATCCCGACGCGGTGATGATTGTCACCCCGTCCGACCATTTCATACAGAACGAAACGGTATTCTGCGATACGGTACGCAAGGCCGCGGTTTTCGCAGCAGACTCCGATGCACTCGTGACGATAGGCGTAAAGCCCACCCGTCCGGCCACCGGATACGGATACATACAGGTCGAACAACCAATATTGCATGACGGCATCAACAAGGTGAAAACCTTCACCGAGAAACCGAACGAGGAACTCGCGACGGCATTTATCCGTTCGGGTGACTTCTTCTGGAATTCCGGCATTTTCATCTGGAAAGCCGAAACGATCCTGCGCAAGATCGAAGAGCTCCTGCCGGACACCTATCAAATGTTCTCGTCCATAGAGCGCTACTACGCCTCCGACGAGGAGCAGCGACATATAGATGCGCTCTATCCCGAATGCCGCTCCATATCCATAGACTACGGCGTCATGGAAAAGACGGACAACGTCTATGTTCTTTGCGGCGACTTCGGCTGGAGCGACATAGGAACTTGGGGATCGCTCTACGACTTCGCCTCCAAAGACGACCGAGGCAACGCTTCCGGAGATAACGCCATGCTGTTCGACACGTCGGGCTGTCTCGTACGCATACACGAAGGCAAACTGGCCGTAATAGACGGGTTGACGGATTTCATCGTCGTCAACACGGACGACGTGCTTCTCGTCTGTCCCAAAAGCCACGAACAAAACATAAAGAAATTCATCGACGCGGTGAAATTCACCGACCGGGAACGTTTCATCTGACGCCGATACGACACAATAGCAAGCCATGATACAGCAAGAATCGCTGAACGAACTGTACGACATATTCACCAAATGCCGCAACGTGGTGACAGACAGTCGGCAGGTAACCGAAGGGGCCATATTTTTCGCCCTCCGTGGCCCATCTTTCAACGGGAACGACTTCGCACGCGCCGCACTCGACAAGGGCGCCGCACTCGCCGTTATAGACGATCCGCACGCAATTCCCGGCAACGAAAATGGTATCATGCCCCGCGAAGACGCGCTCGCAGCGGGATATTTCCTAACCGACGACTCGCTCGCGACACTTCAGGCGCTCGCCCGGATGCATCGCACGATGCTCGGCATTCCGATCATAGCCATAACAGGGACCAACGGCAAGACCACAACCAAAGAATTGACAGCCGCCGTGCTTTCGAGCCAGTATCGGGTACACGCCACACAGGGCAACCTGAACAATCACATAGGCGTTCCGCTGACGTTATTATCCATACCGGACGACACCCAGATAGGTATCATCGAAATGGGAGCCAGCGCACCGGGCGAAATAGACGCCCTATGCCGCATAGCCCGCCCCAACTACGGTATAATCACCAACATAGGCAAAGCGCATCTGGCAGGATTCGGCAGCGAAGAAGGGGTACGGAAAACCAAAGGTGAGCTTTACGACTACCTGACGGCTACGAACGGCCACGCGTTCGTCAGAAAGGACGATCCGACACTTGTCGCAATGGCGTCCGAGCGCAAGGGCATGCATATAATATGGTATGAAAGCTCTGCAGGTGAAGGATTCCGCAGCCAGCTCGTAGGAGATTACAACAGGATGAACATAGCCGCCGCAGCCGCGATAGGCACCTATTTCGGCATTCTTCCGGATCCTATCGCAACAGCTATCATGGACTACGTGCCTACCATGAACCGCTCGCAAGTCATCGTCACAGAACGCAACACCGTGATAGCCGACTGCTACAACGCCAATCCGTCGAGCATGAGTGCCGCGATAGAATGGTTCAGCAGACAAACTTCCGGCACGAGAGGACGCAACAACATACTGATTCTCGGAGACATGCTCGAACTGGGCGAATGGAGCGCCGAAGAACACAGGAAAATACTGTCGCTGGCTCTCTCCACCAGACCGCAACGTCTTGTCGTGGTGGGACACGAGTTCTGCAACGTCCTTGCATCGTATCCACCGGAAGCCATTCCAAACTGTACCACCATGCTCTCCTTTCCGGACATAGACTCAATCATGGCCTACCTGCGCAACCGCAGTGCGCTGATACATGGCAAAACCATTCTGCTGAAAGGCTCTAGACGGACATCCCTCGAAAAACTTCTTAAATTTTTCTGACCAGCAAAACAGTCAGACTCGGCAAACCGTACAACGTCCCGGATACCTCTGAAGTATTCGGGACGATTCGTTTGTGTACGCGACATACACATAAACAACATCGGCCGCACGTAAAATAACATCCCATCCAAGGCCGAGTGTTTTCGCCACCGTTTTTCCTACATATATGACAAACAGACCTGCATAACCGAAACTCTCTCGCCGACATGTGAATTTTAGAACATATCCAAGAATGCAAACACCAAATAACAGCATTAAGTTGAAAATATATTTAAAAAGAATTATTAAAAATCCGAAACAACTTTACACGCACGCAATCACACAGTTGCATCTTCAACTAACGCTAAAAACGTTTTCATACCCCCATAAACCCCGCTCCGGGAGCCCGTTTTTATCGGATAATTTTGTTCATTTACAAAATATGCGTATCTTCGTTCCGGATTGCGTATGTATCCTAAAAAATGGGTACAACACCTTTGGAGCCTTGTTTCGCAGGTTCCGGGAACGCAGGGAATCAAAACCAGCTTACTTTCGAATTGTCCGACGGTCGATTCGAAGTATTTTGTGATATATGACGTTCTTCGGCATATCGCAACGTATGTTCACAATACCGGACGATTATTTTTTAATTAACAAAATGATATAATCAATTTCAGGGAGAATAAAGACCAGAAGAAAACAAAAGACACGACAAACAAGAAATCTATCACATTTAACAACACAAACTAAAATTAATTCGTATGAGAAAAATCGTACTATCAGTTTTTACTACGTTGTTACTGTGCTTCCAGCTGGCAGCCCAGACTCAACGAGTAACTGGTACTGTAACCGATGCAACGACAGGTGAAACCCTCATGGGAGCTACTGTCTTCGTTACAGGTACAAACAACGCTACCATCACAGGCGCGAACGGAGATTACACAATCGATGTACCGGCCAATGCTACTCTGACTATCGAATACCTCGGTTATGCTTCGCAGGTTGTATCCGTCGCTCCCGGTCAGACCGTGATAGACGTGCAACTCGCGGAAGACAATGAAGAGATCGAGCAGATCGTCGTTATCGGTTACGGTACGGGTCGTGAAGTTGGTACGATTACCGGTTCCGTTTCGGTAGTAGACGCACAGATCATCAACGAACAGAGCGTTATGAACGTAACCGACGCACTTGCAGGTCAGATCCCCGGCGCGTCTATCATGACCTC
Organism: uncultured Tidjanibacter sp.; assembly: GCA_947852905.1. GTDB lineage: Bacteria > Bacteroidota > Bacteroidia > Bacteroidales > Rikenellaceae > Tidjanibacter. The sequence goes on from CANTVF010000002.1 coordinate 127,556, forward strand.
TTCGGGTGAGCCTTCCGCATCGTCTTCTATCCGTATCCACGGTTACGGTTCGCTCAGCGCAGGTACCGAGCCTCTCTACGTGATCGACGGTATTCCCTCCTCGGGCAACCAGTTCCTCGCAATCAACTCGAACGATATCGAGAGCATCGTTACACTGAAAGACGCATCGGCGACTTCTATCTACGGTTCGCGTGCAGCTAACGGCGTTATCTACGTGACAACCAAGAAAGGTCGCAAAAACCAGAACGCATCGTTCTCGTTCAGAGGTTCGTACGGTCTTTCCGAGCCGGTGAACAACTATATGAGCAACATGAGCGCCAACGACCTTCTGTTGTGGGAAAGGTATTTCGGCGAAATTTCCGCAGCCGACCTCGCCAACTATCAGGCTCTGTTGGAAGCATACGGTCCGACCGACTGGTTCCGCTACATCTACCAGACAGCTCCCGCATACAGCGGCGAATTCTCGGTAAGCGGCGGTAGCGAAAATATCAGCTATTACGTTTCCGGTAGCTACAACAATCAGGACGGTATGGCTCCCGGTTCGAGCATGGAACGTTACACCATGCGTACCAACCTCTCCGCCCAGGCTACTTCGTGGCTCCGTCTCGACCTCAGCCTCGCAGGCTCGGCCGACAAACGCGAAACCACCCAGACAGCACAGACAAGTCAGGGTATCAACATCACGTCAGTAACCAACTTCCCGATATACATGCCGTCGTATATGACGAAATACGATGCGGACGGTAATAAATATATCGAATTCCCGAACCGTTTCTACGATCCTTACTACGTAATGTCGAAAGCTCCCGGTTACGGTCGCAATCACCTTCTCAACGGTAACGTCGCACTTACGATCACTCCCGTGAAAGGTCTGACCATCACCAGCCGCAACGGTCTCGACGGAGCATACTCGACAACCACGTTCAGCAACCTTCCGAGCCACTTCGCATACAAAGACGCAGGTAATCGCGTGCGCGCTTTCTCGCAGTACTATACGCTCACCACAAGTAACACGGCCGAATACAAATTCTCGCTTCCGAACCGCGATCACGATCTTTCGGTACTCGTAGGTCAGGAAGGTATCGATTACTACTCGGACGCATTCCAGGTTTCCACACAGAACCAGGTGGACGACCGTCTGATGTTGCTGAGCAACGGTACTACGGTACTTATCAACAACGTTGCGGAAAGTAATACAAGCTACAACATGCTTTCGTTCTTCGGACGTGTCAACTACGGCTACAAGAACAAATACGTATTCGACGTTACGTTGCGTAACGACGCATCGTCGAAATTCGGTCCCGACAACCGTAACGCCCTCTTCTATGCTATCGGCGGTATGTGGAATGCCAAGGAAGAGAAATTCCTTTACAACAGCAAGGTAGTTTCCGACTTGAAGGTTCGTTTGACTTACGGTACGCAGGGTAACTCCGATATCGGTCTGTACGACCACCTCGCATTGGTAGGTGCCGACCTTAAATATGCTAACGGCATAGGTAAATATCTCGGATCCGTCGGCAACAACATGCTCGGCTGGGAGACTCAGGCTCTTTTGAACGCCAGCGTGGAAATCGGCTTCTGGAACTGGTTGGCAATATCGGCAGGTTATTACCACCGTGCAACCTCGAACATGTTGTTCAGCGTGCCTTACGCACCTTCGACCGGTATAACCGCCCGAATGGAAAACGTACTCAAAATGGTCAACCAGGGTGTAGACCTCGACATCAGTGCGACATTCTTCCATAACAAAGATTGGAACGTAGGTGCCAGCTTGACTTTCAGCTACAACGACAATAAGATCACGAAGCTCTACGGTGAAACCACCGAAATTCCGTTGCCCGATTACATGAAGATCTACAAAGAAGGTCATTCGGCCAACAACTATTACATGCCTATATTCATGGGTGTAGACCCGCTCGACGGACGTCCCATGTACGACGACGGTAACGGTAACCCCGTTAAGGATACCAACCTCGCAGCCAACATAATGCTCGACAAAGAGATATATGCTCCGATGTACGGTGGTTTCAATCTGTTCGCAAGTTGGAAAGGTCTCAGCCTTCAGGCTAACTTCACCTACCAGATCAATAAATGGTTGCTCAACGGTGACCGTTTCTTCAGGGAACACACCATCATGTCGTCGCAGATACAGCGTCCGGAATACATGAAGAACATCTGGCGTGAACCCGGTCAGATCACCGATATACCCCGCTACGGAGAAAATACCATCTACAGTACCCAGTACCTCGAAGATGCATCGTACCTCCGTCTGAAAAACCTCACCATAGCTTACCAGCTGCCGGACAATCTTATGAAGAAGACCGGTTTCATAAAGGGCATCAAGGTATCGGCACAGTTCCGTAACCTCTGGACTCTCACCAAGTTCACCGGTACCGACCCGGAATACGACAGTAACATAGTTTACGGTATGTACCCGAATGCCCGTATGTATACTTTCGGTCTCGAAATAACATTCTAATTCACATACATAACTTAGACAGTATATGAAAAACATAATAAAAGTTGCACTACTGCTGCTCATGGCCGTAGGAGCTGTGAGTTGCAACCTCAACAAATATCCGTCCTACGCAGTCTTAGCGGACGAGGGGTTCCTTACATATGACGATGCAACCAAATTCCGTAACGGCATGTACTATTATGCACGCCAGTGTTTCTCCGGATACTCCATACTGCCGATAAACTTGCAGGCTGAGGGAGTCAACCCGACGCTGGATTACGGTAACATGTACGGCTACTATTATTCATGGAATTTCCGCGACAGCGAAGGTGAAGTTGCCCAGTTGTGGACATACTGCTATGGAGCTATCGGACAGATCAACTACTTCATCGAGAACGCCACCAGAATTCTCGCGGAAAACGACGAGATTGTCGCTGCAGGCGAAACGGGCTTGACTGAAACCGAAATAGCCGATCTCAATCTCTTCATAGGCGAAGCATATTGCCTGAGAGCCATGATCAACCACCAGCTTGCAATCAACTACTGCAAAGACTATGATCCTGCAACCGCTTCACAGGACTGGGGTATAATCATCACCGAGAAGTTTGACTTCGAGAAAACGCTCGGCCGTGAGAAAATGGACAAAACCTATGAAAAGATCATGGAAGACATAGGTAATGCAGAAACTGCCATCCAGACAGCTCTCGGAGAAACTCACAGGGAAAACTACGTCGATATCTGGACCGTAAGAGCGCTCAAAGCAAAAGTATTGCTCGAAATGCACGAGTATACCGATGCTGCAAATCTTGCCGTAACGCTGGTCAACAAATTCCCGCTTATCAGCGATCAGTCTTCGTTCAAAACCCTGTGGCAGAACGACCAGGGAAGTGAAGTCATCTTCCAGTTCTACGCAAGCAATCAGGAAGGACGTACCCAGATGGGTGAAATCTTCCTCCATGACCCGAACAACAACGGTGCAGTACTCAATCCCTACTATCTGCCCACTCAGTGGATACTCGACCAGTATGTAAATACCGATATACGTTTCAAGACTTATTTCGAAAGAAGGAACATCCGTATCGGTAGCACAGCTTACAACCTCTATGTCGTTTCCAAATATCCGGGTAATCCCGCATATAACACACAGACGGGTATCAACGAGCATTATCAGAGCGTAAGGCCGTTCCGTTCGGGAGATTTCGCTCTTATCGCTGCAGAAGGTTTCGCTATGGGCGGTGACGAAGGTCAGGCCAACACATGGCTCAAGAATCTCCGTACCGCACGTATTCCGGATTATACGCATACCGACCTTTCCGGTGAGGAGCTTATGGATGCTATCAAAATGGAACGTCTGAAAGAACTCTACATGGAAGGCAACCGTATAGCTGACCTTAAGAGGTGGGGCGAACCGATGAGCCGTCTCGGTCACACTCCGCAGGATCCGGAAGCAGTAATCTCTGAAAGTGTCGACCTCGTAATCGAGCCTACAGATTACCGTTTCGTATGGCCTATTCCGCAGTCGGAATACATGCAGAACCACAATCTCGACGGTCAGCTCAACTGGAAATAAGAGATTATTTTTGAACCGATAAGCTAATAGTTTAAATTATGAAATATATTAAAATAGCGATTGCAAGCCTCTTGGGACTCGGTTTCCTGTATTCCTGCGAAACCAAGGAACCCCAGTTCGGTCCGGGTACGGGAGAAGTTGAGTTCCGCACTAACGCCATCACCGTTCTCGAAAACTCCGGATTGTTCACAATTCCGCTCGATCTCACGGGAGCACCCGGCGGTTATCCCGTAACGGTCAACATCAAAGCCGAAGGCATAGATGTTGACAATGTAGACGACTACCTGATAATCTCTTCGAGGACTATCAAAATAACCAGAGCAAACAATTCTTACGTCCAACTCATTCCGAGGTTCCAAGCTACTGACGACAGCGATCACCAGATCAAACTCACTATCGAAAGCATCAACGGCGCTTCCATAGGAGCCAAGAAAGAGTGTATCGTTACAATCACAAACGTAAATGCGATACAGTACGGCCAGTATGAATTTGCATCCACAACCAGCAATCCCGCCACATGGACGCTTATCCTCAGCGAAGGCCCGGAGAATACTTACATCGTAAGCAATATCTGCGATTCGGAGTATACTCCTGCCCTCATAGGTGAATTCGATCCTGAAACAAAGCAACTCGTATGCGACGGGCGTGTAAACGGCAAGACTATCTACGGCTCGTTGTTCAACAACCTCAACTACGGTGTCTATAACGGTAAAAATCCGTTGGCATTCCTCGGCGGCGGTAACGACGGTAAAGAACCCATCGTTTTCAATGTAAACGAAAACTGGGAACTTTCGGCTACCACATCGACATTCATAATGCTCGAACTCGTATTGAACGAGGCAGGTACCGCTATCGTTGACCAGATCGAACTCTGCTCGTTCTCAGGCAACGCTACCCTCACCTACCTCGGTGAAACCGGCGGCGAAGTTTGGCCGTTCTAATCAATAGAGCGATTTTCCAAAATAGCGGCAGGAGAAAACTCCTGCCGCTATTTATTTTCCCAGCCCCGATATTCCAACAACATGCCGACACGGGTATGTAAATATAATCCCGTAAATTACGGGATTATAAGCCTTACATCATATTCGCAGCGATCCTACTCCAAATTCGGCATCGTCTTTTCTCATCTCAGAGGACACATACAGCATCGGCGCCAATGCGACACATCGACCAGCCTACAACAACCGCATCATGTGACAGACAAAAAAGATAATCCGCACCCTTGCCACAAACGAGACACTCGCAGCAAACTACGTTATTCCTCATTACCTTACGCTTTGCGAAATACCAACAAATATTCTCACCTATTATATAACCGACGACCTCAACGACTATAAACACCCACCCCGTACCCATTGAAAAATAATGGCTGCCAATAAATCTCCGACCATAACACAAACTTCGCCCAGAAATCCTATCCTCAGCGAAAAAGTCCGCCTGTATTAAGTACCGCATCAGCGCATACAGCCGAATATCCGACACCGTAAAAATCGATGTCCGGTACCGGACTGAAACTATGTCCCGGACTGAAATCTTCAATCTGCACCATGTTCGCACTACCGTCCCCCGGCATATATACAGCGCCTGCGCCACCGAAACCGCGACGACATAATTAATTATGAAGAAAGTCTGGGTTTGCCGGGGAAAATACATAATTTTGCAGTACGAACGATTCGCCGGTACGCTGGTCACGGCCGCCGGCATAAAACAAAATCCTAGCAGGCTTAATTTTACTACTGACATCATGGACAACAAGATCACCAACAGAGCGGCGGACAACATCAGAATACTGTCGGCGGCAATGGTAGAAAAGGCCAAATCGGGACATCCCGGAGGCGCTATGGGAGGTGCGGATTTCATCAATATCCTCTACTCCGAATACCTTAACTACGATCCGGACAGGCTCGACTATCCGTTCCGCGACCGTTTCTTCCTCGACCCGGGACACATGTCGCCCATGCTCTACTCGGTTCTCGCCCTTGCAGGCATCATGCCGGTCGACGAACTGCGCAACTTCCGCCAGTGGGGAAGCCACACTCCCGGACACCCGGAGGCCGACCTCGCCCATGCTATAGAAAACACATCCGGTCCTCTCGGACAGGGACATGCCATGGCACTCGGTGCAGCGATAGCCGAACGATTCTTCGCGGCACGCTTCGGCGAATGGCTCGCCCACAAGACATATGTATATATATCCGACGGAGGCATGCAGGAAGAAGTTTCCGCAGGTGTAGGCCGAATGGCAGGTCTTCTCGGTCTGAGCAACTACATAATGTTCTATGATGCCAACAACGTACAGCTCTCCACGACCGTCAAGGAAGTCATGGACGAAGATGTCGCCGCAAAATACCGCGCATGGAACTGGAACGTTATAACCATAGACGGTAACGATCCGGACGAGATACGCAAGGCTCTCAACGCCGCCGGTCAGGAAACCGAACGCCCCACCCTCATAATCGGCAAGACCCTCATGGGCAAAGGTGCGAGAGGTGCGGCAGGCGAAAGCTACGAAAACAAAGTATCCACCCACGGCCAGCCGCTGTCGGCCGCAGGTGCAGATATCGCCGCAACGATAAGCAATCTGGGCGGCAATCCCGATGATCCGTTCGCCATTTTCGACGAAAGCAAAAAACTCTACGAAGCCCGCCGCAACGAACTCCGCGGTTGGGTCAAGTTCATGAACGAGGAAGAGGCCAAATGGCGCAAGGAAAGCCCCGAACGCGCAGCCAAACTCGACATGTTCCTCAGCGGCCGTCTGCCCGAAATAGATTTCGATTCGATAGATCCCGGCAAAGACGCCGCTACGCGTGCCGCTTCGGCCAAAACGCTCGGAGTATTCGCCGAAAAGATAGAAAACATGATCGTCGCTTCGGCCGACCTCAGCAACTCGGACAAGACCGACGGTTTCCTCAAGAAAACCAAGGCATTCGCCAAAGGCGACTTCAGCGGTCAGTTCCTTCAAATGGGCGTAAGCGAGTTTACCATGGCGTGCATAATGAACGGTATGGCGCTCCACGGCGGTGTGATACCCGCCTGCGGTACGTTCTTCGTATTCTCCGACTACATGAAACCGGCCATACGTCTGTCGGCTCTCATGAGGCTTCATGTCATATATGTCTGGACACACGACTCGTTCCGCGTAGGCGAAGACGGTCCGACGCATCAGCCTATAGAACACGAATCCCAGATAAGACTCATGGAACATCTCCGCAACCATCGCGGCGAACGTTCCATGGTAGTACTCCGTCCGGCCGACGGTATCGAAACCGTTGCCGCATGGAAATACGCAATAGAAGAACAGCGTCCCGTCGGGCTTATATTCTCCCGTCAGAACATCAAGGACCTGCCCGGAGACCGCAAGAAAGCCGTCAAGGATCTGCACAAAGGCGCATATGTAGTGGCCGACGCCGCAAAACCGGACGTGCTTCTGATAGCCAACGGCTCGGAAGTATCCACGCTTGTCGATGCCGCAGAACTCCTCAAGGCCGACGGCATCTCGGCACGTATAGTATCGGTTCCGTCGGAAGGACTGTTCCGCGATCAGGGTACCGCATATTTCAACGAGATACTCCCCGCAGGCATTCCCCGTTACGGCCTCACCTCCGGTCTGCCCCTTGCTATGCAGGGTCTCGTCGGCGATAACGGATACGTACACGGTCTCGACCATTTCGGATATTCCGCTCCTTACAAAGTATTGGACGAGAAATTCGGCTATAACGGTCCTGCCGTAGCCGTAGAGGTCAAAAAATTCCTCAACAGCCTGAAATAGTCCTCAGACGATTCCCAATAAGACAAGCCAGCCCTATAAAGGGCTGGCTTGTCCGTTTCATATAAAGATGACAACGGCAACCCCACAGTACAGCTACCACCCTACCAACCCGATTCTCGTTCACACACGAAGACATAACCAAATCACACCTCCCCATGCCGCACCGCTGCGCACCTATGATACAGTCTACGCCTTTATTGCCTTCGGCAAATCCTACCGGTCGATTACGAATATGGGGAAACTCGGGGAAACTCGGGGAAACTCGGGGAAACTCGGGGAAACTCAGGGAAACTCGGGGAAACTCGGGGAAACTCAGGGAAACTCAGGGAAAAGACACGTTCGATTTCCCGCACGGATACACCGGGATGCATTCGGCAGGCTCGGAAAATAATCTTCGAGACGAGACCGAAAAGACACGCAATATCCTTACTGCCTGAGCAGTCTCAAAAGGTATATGAACGGAAAAGTTAATAGAAGCGTGAATATATGTAACCGATATCAGATTCGCCGCAGTTCGGTGAACGACACAACTGTATCCGAACTCTTGCCGAACGAAAAACGGACTTTTACAAACATACCATATAGGCTCACCCCGTAAGAGAATAAGCACATTGCATCCGATTCGAATTACGTAATGTTTTAATAAGGGCGGAATACTGCTACTTGCCACGGCCACACGAAATGCATGTATCGAATCGGCTGCGGAATTAGCACATCACCGCACCGTCAACGCACTACAATCATATATGACCGATTCCGAAGCTACGGGCACCCAATCTGTAATCAGACACATAGACGAATGCTTCCAGAGGATTTTCCAATGCCAGTCATCACGTAATCCGTTCGCTTGCAGACAAGTTCTTGACTCACTACTTTTGAAGCCTAAGACAGCATAAGATTCAACGCATATCGCAGCCACACACTCAAGACAATCGCAGTCTGGTACTTAAGAAAAGATACGGTATACCGGAGAAACCAAATAATATAACCGACGACGAACACCGGGTGCTCGATCTAAAAACGACTTCCCATCTTAAAATCACTGCTACAATATATGAATGTTAAGGCACAAATGTTCGCAGATATTATACTCCCTACCCGGCCGTCGACATCGCAATAATATACTCAATAAACAGACTTCGCACCTACCCAAAGCTCCCTCGATAAGGTTACCTACATGCCGCACTCCCGAAAAGAATGCCGGCTTTGGTTTAGATCGCCCTTATACGCGCATAATGCGACCGAAGCCCCCGTTTTTCCGAGGTTGCCATACCACGGCTACAAGCCACATTCGCAAGAAACCTGCAAATACAGGAACAATATTCCACGATACAAATGACAACGCCGCTCCGCACCATGCCACCCGCACCCCGATAACCCGGCGTAACGACCGCTGTGAAATAAAGATACCGGAAAGGAAAATTTATCGTTTGAGATGTGCCGGAATACGACACACCGGTACAGGCTCCATTTTATGACGGTTGGCACGGTTCCGCCGCACGAATATCTCGAACACCTCGCGCTCACGCTGCGGCAATGTCTCCGGCTCAACTCCTCGCTCCGCCTGCTCCATGGCACGTTCCAACTCCGGATACGACGCCCCTATCTGCTGTTCGTCTGTACGGTCGTCCCCGAACAGTCCGTCGGTAGGAGCGGCCTCCAGAATAGAGGCCGGCACTCCGAGCCAACGCCCTATTTCGTACACTTCCGTTTTGGTAAGATCGGCTATGGGACTTATATCCACGCCGCCGTCGCCGTACTTGGTAAAGAAGCCGACGCCGAAATCCTCTATTTTGTTTCCGGTCCCCGCCACGAGCATATTGCCCAATCCGGCGAAATAATACAGCGCCGTCATTCTCAGCCGAGAACGGGCGTTAGCACCTGCCAACTCCACCGTTCCTACAGGGACCTCGTCCCTGTATGCGTCGTCGAACGCCTTTACGAACGTGTCGTAAACGGCCGTCAGATCGGCATCGGCCGAACTAACGTTGTCGTACCTCTCCGACAACGACCTCACGAGTTCATCGGCACGGTTTACCTGAGCCGCCGCCTGATGTATTGGAAGCGTCACGCACAACGTCGGACAACCAGAATACGCCGCGAGCGACGCAACCACAGCCGAGTCTATGCCGCCCGAAACGCCTACCACGAAACCGCGGGCACCCGTACCGGCAAGATAGTCGGCCAGCCAACCAGAAATATGTTTTACGACTGCTTCTGCATTCATACTCATCTTATATTTACATACACCACTAACATGCCTCATCCTCGAAGCACCGACCTCTCGGACAAAGCGACACTGTTTCCGGAGCATCGCTCCACATTCCGCCCCTATTCCGTTACCAAGTTTATCATCAAGTCACCTGCCGAACTACATGAAGCCCGTCGCGACCTACTCATCAGAACACGGCCTTTATACCCACCATAAAATTCATTCCGAGTTCCGGATAATAGAGATAACGGTATATCTTCTGATTCAACAGATTGTCGCCGACGAGAAAAACCGCCAACTTGCCGTTAACCTTGAATTGCGCATCGGCATGCAGATTCACATAAGGATTCACAGTCTCCAAAACACCCGAAGACATAAACATACGGCTTCCTACATAATCAGCCCCCACACGTATCTGGAACTTGTCCTCTAAACAATATCCTATCGTACCGCCAATCTCGAAATCGGGTATGCCTGTCCCCATATGTTCATTTACCGTTCCGCTCCAGAACATGCTGCCGGAAGAGAGGCTGTTATACTTTCCCCCCGCCTCGATGCTCAATCCGAACGGGAACGCCAACATGAAATCCGCCCCGGCACTGAACCACCCTACAGGCAATAAATCGGGTCGGAAATTGTTTCCCGTAAGTTCGAAAACAGGCAACTGGGCATCCTTGTATCCCACATGAACATCATACGAGAAACGTTGCGCAGCATCGCCGCGAAAACCGCCCGAAAGACTCGCAGATTTGGGTCTGTTCACGGACATTCCGCTGATTACATAAGGATTTATCCTGCTCAACGCCCCGAAACCGCCGTCGGCCATATCTCCGTCGAGCAAAACATAAGGTACGAATGCATCGGCCACGGAATAGGAAATGCCCACTTCAGGCAATACGAAAACGTTGCCTTCCGACTTCCCGTCAGCGTTTCGATCGTAATAATAATTGTCGTAATAAAGTTTCAGCCCCGCATTTATGCACAGCTTACCCAGCGTCACGCCGTATTCCGGATGCAAACCGACATACCAGTCGTGCTTCGCTCCGGCAAACCAACCTTCAAAGGCCGCCCCCAAGGTCATTACGCCGGGTCCGAGCCGCCACCCCGTATCCACCGTAATACGCGGCAGGCTTTCAAAAGCTCCGTCTATACCGGCCGTAATACCGCCCTGCAATCCTATCCTGTAATTGAATCGGGAGAAGTCCGTGAACGTATCACCGTATGCCAATTCCACCGATGCGTCATGATACATCAGAGGCTCGGACAAGAATACATCCCCGACTAATTTACCAAACGGTACGTAATATCTGAAACCGTAATCCAACGCCGCGTCGAGACGGCGGCCGCCCAATGCAAAAGCCCCGTGAACGCCCGCTCGGTTTTCCGTCCACTGAGTGACCATACCGGCACGGTCTCTATAAAAATTCCTGTCGGAACTGTCCCATTGCAGCTCGTGGTTCAGATAGAATCCTATACGTCCGTCCCTCCCGGCACGGGCGTCGGCATAAAAATCGGCTACAGACTGTAACGGATAGCCGAGACCTATGCGCAGATAGGCCGGACGTTCCGGCACATATTCAGCCGTACTGATACCCACCGCCTCTATAGGTTTAGTACCGAAGAACGACTTCCACGGCGTAGGCGTTATGGAATAACGTATATCAGGCTTCAGGGTGACGGTATCGCCCATACGCGGCTCGAAATCCAGCTTACGCGCCCCTTCTACCTCCGGGACATACTGCTTCGTCACTTCGATCTGCTGCGATATGCCGCCCGTCGGCTCCTGTGCCGACACCGTGCCGCATGCTGCCGCCGACAATGCCGCCAATGCCGCCGCTCTTATCCAACCATGCATAGATTCGTATTTCATCTGTCTCGATACATTTTCCGTATTACACAACCCGTCCGACCGGCAGCCCGCCAGCTCCGAACGGCAACTACAATTCGGCTATTCTGCCGCGCGCCTCCTCTACTATTCCGTCCGTCTGGTTAGGATAACCATCCACCACACTCTGGTAAGTAGCACGAGCCTGGAACGTGTCCCCCTGCGAGAGATAGACGTCGCCGAGTATTATGAACGCCTTTCCGAGCCAGTAGGAATGGGGGGTATTCCGGTCTGCGAAATCGTAAACCAATTGTTCCACCCTCGCATTGTTACCTTCGTCGTACACGGCTTTGATAACCCTGTATGCACTCTCGGCGCCTTCGGCCGAGGACACGTCCCCGCTGAGCAGCTTATATATAGGCAATGCCTCGTCGTTCCGGCCGAGATTGCGCAACGAAGTGGCTTTGGCGTACTGCGCACTGCGACGCACATTCTCCGCCGTAGCTCCGGCCAGCACCTTGTCGGCCGCAGATATGATATCGCCGTCCACGCCACCTGCCGCCACGGCTTTCATATATCCGCCAAGCGCATCGTCACGTTTCGCGGCGGTAGTCGCCATTCCTCCGAGACGCTCGTAAGCCGCGGCCGATTCGCCGTAACGACCGAGTTCCATACCCAATGCGGCATAACGTTCCAATCCTCTGGCAGTATAATCGCCGACAGGCATTCCGACCAGACGTCCGTAATAACCGTAAGCCTTCTCCGTATTCTTTTCGGCCAATGCGTTCTCGCCCGCGAAATACAGGGCTTCGCCCACATACGCGCCTTTCGGATAACCGGCTATGTAACCGTCCAACGCCGACGCCGCCTTGTCTCGGTCGCCGGACAGATAAACCCTCTGGGCGGCCACGAAAGCGAGCGAATCGCGCTGCATCTGCCCCAGATCGGTCTCTATGCCCATCTTTTCGGCATAATCGAAGTAGGCGTTCACATCGTTACGTTCGACATAAATGGTACGGATACCGTCCATGGCGCTGCGCGACGCATCGGAATGTTTCTCGCGCTCCATGACCTTCTTGTAATATTCCAACGCTTTGGAATCGTTTTTAAGATTCTGGTATGCGAGCCCCAGTTCGTTGAGCGCTGCCGTATAGCGCGGCGATGAAGGATACGTTTCTATGAACTTCTCAAGCGTTTTGGTCGCATCGGAGTAACGCTGCATTCCCATATAAGAGCGTCCGAGCTCATACATGGCAGCAGCCACGTAAGGACCTTCCTGCTTTCTCACTATGTCGCGCAGGCTTTCGATCTTCCTCTCCGGACGCTGCACCATGCCGAGCATCATGGCACGCTGATAGGCCGAATAGTAGCGTTCGTCGGTACCCATAGCCGCAGCCTTGTCGTAAAACTCTATGGCCCTCCAGAAAGCGCGGTTGCTGTACTCTATGTCTCCTCGACGGTTCAACGCATCGGCGGCATAGCTGTCTTTCGCCCTGTAATCGAGCAGGAACTCGTCGAACCACTCCTTCGCGGCGTCCCAGTTCTTTTCGTTGAAATATACGTACCCGAGATTGTACCGTGCGGCCATATTTTCTGCCTCACGACGCGGCGACAGGCGCACATAAGTACGGAATCCCGCGGCCGCCGATTCCATATCGTTCTCCCGGTAGTCCAGTTCCGCGAGCCAGTATCCAGCCAAAGCGGTATACTTGGCATTGAAACGATTGCCGAGCGACTGTTCGAGCAGACGGCGGGCATTTTCGTAATCGCCGGCCTTGTAATATTCCAATCCGCGGAAATAGGTTATTTTCTGCAATGCGGCCTTCATGTCGTTATCCGGATCAGGTACCTGCATTATGGCCTGATAAGCGGCATCGTAATTATTGGAATTGTAATACGCCGCAGCGAGGTACTCCTTGACCTGCGACGTCCGCGACGACGACGGGTACAGCGTCAGGTAACGGTTCAGCACGTTTATGGCCTCGTTGAAATATCCTCCGCCGAGCTCGTATTGCAACTTGCCGTAGTTGAACAGCGCATCTTCGCTTATGGCATCGTCATATCCCTGCGTAGAGGCTATGGCGAACGACTGCATGGCCCTCTGACGGTCGCCGGCACGCAAGTAACAGTCGGCCAAATGATAGCTCGCATTCTGCGACAATTTGTCGTCCGGACCGGCTGCACGGTTCAGATAGCCTATAGCCTCGTCGTAATCGCCCACCATGTAGGACGCGAATCCTATCATGTAATATACCTCGCGCTGCATTGGACCGCCCAACTCCTCGTAACGTTTCAGATACTGCACGGCCTCGCTCCAGCCTCCCGTATGGAACCAGCTCTCTCCGACTATGCGATTCAGTTCCAACAGACGGTCGCCGGTCGCCATACGCAGCACCGCACCGCCGTTCTCGCGCACATAATGGAAATTACCCTCGTTGAACTCTATCTGTATGATATAGAACGGCAGCACATCGCGATAGGCCGGCTCGTCGGCTATGACGGTAAAATGCCGTTTGGCAGCGGCATACTCTCCGCGACGATACTCAGAATAGCCCATGATATACTGCGCATGGGGATAATACCGGCTCGTAAAATCCACTTCGCCCATACGCGACACGGCCTCCGCATAACGTCCCTCGCGAAACAGCGAATATCCCGACTTGAAATTATATTCGTCGACGCGTCTCTTGCCGAGATCTTTCCGATTCACGGCCTCGAACCGCACAGAAGCTGCACCGAAATCCCCGCGGCCGAAATAGAGCTTCGCCAATTCAAAACAGACGTCGTTCCACGCCGGCGACGAAGGGTAATCCTCCAGATAGGCTTCCAGCAACTCTTCGGCATACATGTCCTCGGCTCCCGCCGCACTCAATGCCGTCAGGGCCGCCAACTTCTCCCTCTCGATCGGCGACGCCGACTCCACGCCTGCCGCCGCACGCCTGAACTCACGGTATGCATCGGCATATTTGCCCATACCGTACAACTGTTCGCCCAATGCATAATGCCGCTCGAAAGGCGGCGTATCCTGCGCCGCTCCGGCCATAGGCGCAAACGCCATTCCCGCAGCCAGAACCGCGGCTATCAATAACCTTCTATGCATATATCATATATAAAAAACATTACGGACAACGCTCGTCACTCGGCCGCCTTCCGTAACTTTCCAACAATCTCGTCCAGATCCGTACAGGACCGCTTATCGACTATGATTCCGTCCGTCACCACCACGACGCCCATATCGGCACGCATCATGGCCTGCAACGTTTTCCCGTCCATAACTCCGTGCCTCAGACTATATCCGCCAACCTGCACTATACCGTCATCGGCCGCATCGCCGGCAGTAACATATACGACATGTTCCCTGCCAGTAGTACCCAACGCATCGAGCAAACCGTTTATGCCGTCGTTACACTTCGACGATGCCCTCAACGGACGGTTGGCAGCTATAATGTAAGTCGTTCCCTGCGAAAACGTTATCTTCTCACCCATATCGCCCTGCGGCGTCATGATCGCAAAATCGTACTCGGCCACCTTTTCCGGCAAAGCATCGTACGGACTCTCCGTATCCACATAACGCCAACGTGTGGTGTCGTACCATGTGGTATCGGACAGATCGAACCGTTCCAGACGACCGGTCTGTATATCTTCATAAACCAGCGTCACAGCCCTCGAAGCGCAACTCGAACACATCACATCGCGACGCAGGTCGGCACCTACCGCAAACGGAAACGATTCCACAGGCGGCAACTTGTGCCAGCACCACACATTTAACGCAACTGCTACGACGGCAAACGATACGGTAAAGGCCGCATCGCGCCACCGGAACATACGCCCGACATTACGTGCCGCACACCATACGACGACCGATACGGGCAACAGCACAAGATTCTTGGCGAATGTCGCCCAGTTGCTGATCTTAAGCGCAGGTCCGAAACAACCGCAGTCGTCCAACGGATTCCAAACGGCAATGACAAGTGTCAACAAAGTAAAGAAAGCCATGAAAAGCATGACAAGAAAAGATGCCGCCGCTTTCCATATACCGCACACGAGCATCAGTCCGAGGACGGTTTCGAGGACGCTTTGCCCCACGGCGATGAAACCGGAAGCTCCGACAAGAGCGTCCATGCCGAAAGCCGTCAGGTACTCTTCCACCTTTATGGCCGCACCCCACGGATCGAAACTTTTGGCCACCCCGGAAAACACGAATACCGCGCCGAGTACGATGCGCAATATAACCGCCCACCTGCCCGACATGGCATGTTTCACCGTATTTGCTTCAGAAACCATTCCCGACATTTTTTTAATTCGTCCAACTGTTAGACCGAACGACCTAATCCGACGGTCAAGCCTTACGCAGCAAACCGTCGATCTCGGCCGTTATTTTCACAAATGTATCCTCCGGCTTCCCCATAAAGCCGTCACTGTCGGCACAGTTCACTACACAGAACGACTCGTCCGCTTCCGCTATACGGAGGTACATATCCCTTACACGCAACTGGAAATCGAGCGACGACTCGTGTATGTCGCGCCCACCTTTCAGATACTCGCGGTCATCCCCGTCACGCGAAGATGCCAGATTCCGCACCGTAAACTCGAACGGAACATCCATGAAAATGGAAATATCCGGACGGGGAATATCGTTATGACCGTATTCCAGATCGAGTATCCATTTCATCAGCGCATCCTGTTTGGCTCGTCCCGCTATCTTGGCACATTGGTAAGCGATGTTGGAATTGACATATCTGTCGAGAATGACATACTTGCCCGAATCGAGCCACTCACGCAACAACGGAGCGGCCTCCGCCCTGTCTCCGGCGAAAAGCAATGCCACGAGATAAGGATCCACGCCGTCTATATCGCCCATTTCACCGCGTAGAAACCGCGCGATCAATTCGCCGTACACCGGAGAGTCGAAACGCGGAAAATGCAGCTGTTCGCGACCGTAGCCGCGACTGTCGAACAACTCTTCCAACAATCTCAGTTGTGTCGATTTACCGGCTCCGTCGAGCCCTTCGAGAACTATCAATGGCATATCGTTTCAGATTTTCGGATCGTCCGCTTGCAATCGCAGACCGCAGCCTCGGCGCCATGTACGGCGGAAAAATTCCGCCAGCACCCTCCGGCCGCAAATGTAACTCATCAGGCACGCAACATGGCTGCGGCACGACGGACACCCTCGGCAAGGGTCTTCGCCTCCTGCTCGGTATTGTAGAAAGCGAACGACGCTCTCGCCATACCGCCGACACCGTAATGCGCCATTACCGGGTCGGCGCAATGCGCCCCGGTGCGGATAGCTATTCCGAGCTTGTCGAGAATCATACCCATATCGTAGGCGTGTACCCCTTCTACGTTAAACGAAATTATACTGCATTTATTCCCTGCATTGCCGTAAATGCGCAAGCCCTCGATTTGCGAAAGCTCCGCCGTCGCATACTCCAGCAACTTCCGCTCATAGGCCGCAATCTCGGCAACTCCTACCGAACGGACGTAACGTATGGCCTCGGCAAGACATATAGCCCCTATGAAGTTGGCCGTACCGGCTTCGAACTTAAGCGGCAGATCGGCATACGTCGTACCGTCGAATCCGACATGACGCACCATATCGCCTCCACCCATGAAAGGCGGCATCCGTTCCAGAAGTTCCCGACGACCGTACAGCACACCGATACCGGTAGGTGCATACAGCTTATGCCCGGAAAATGCATAGAAATCGCAGCCGAGCGACGAAACGTCCACTCCGCCGTGTACCACGCCCTGACAGCCGTCCACCAAAACCGCAGCTCCTACGGCATGGGCTATGTCTATTACCCTTTTCAGGTCCGGTGCCGTTCCCAATACGTTGGAAGCCTGCGTGACGGCTACCAGCCGCGTTCTCGCGTCCACCAGTCCGGAAAGGTCGGCTATCCTCAACTCCCCGTCGTCATCGAACGGCAGCACCCTTATATCCACACCTTTGCGGCCGCACACTATCTGCCACGGCACTATGTTGGAATGGTGTTCCATTTCGGAAACCACTATGTTGTCTCCGGGTTTGAAGAACGCTTCGCCGTAACTGTAGGCGACAGCATTGATCGCAGCCGTAGCACCGGACGTGAATATGACCTCCGAAACAGCACCGGCACCGATGAACTCGCGCACCGTTTCACGGGCAGCCTCGAAAAGATCGGTAGCCTTCCCCGAAAGATAATGTACTCCGCGATGTACATTGGCATTCGTCTCCTCGTACAGTCTCTTGCCGCACTCGATAACGCATCGCGGCTTCTGGGCTGTAGCACCGCTGTCGAGATACACGAGCGGCTTGCCGTATACCTTTTCCGAAAGTATGGGAAAATCTTCCCTTATCCTGTTTACATCGAACATCGTCAAGTCAATCTAATACCGAAACAAGCCGGAATATCCGGCCTGTCAGAATATCCGGAAATGCACAGTCGCAATTTACGAAATTTTCCGGGAATACGGCCTACCGCAGTCCAGCGACCGCCTCGGCCGATACGTTAATCTCCACACGCAGTCCGCCCGCTACTGGACAGAAAACCTGCTCGCGGCCTGTTCCATGACGCACTCCACAGTTTTCTCGTCGCCGAGAAGCCTGACAATATCGTTCACGAACCCCTCGAGGCGCAACCCCTTGGCTTCCGACTCGCTCAACCCCCTCTGACGCATATAGAATATCGCCTCATCGTCCATCTGGCCTACCGTAGCGCCATGACTGCACTTGACATCGTCGGCATATATCTCCAACTGCGGCGAAGTCTGTACACGGGCCTTATCCCCTATAAGCAGATTCCGGCTCTGCTGATAAGCCTCCGTATGCTGAGCATCGGGGGCAACATACACCATACCGCTGAACTCTCCGTAACCTGTGCCGGCAGCGACACCTTTCACGGTCACTTCACTACGGCAATCCGGTACCATATGTTCCACGCGCACATCCATTTTCTTAGTCTCCCCGTCGGCAGCCATAAAAAGACCGTAATGCCTCGACGACGCTCGACGTCCCAAAAGCGACGTCCGGAACGACGATCGGACATCTCCGCTACCTACTGCTATCGAAACTATGCCTATCGTGGCATAAGCCGCAAGCTCTATTTCGCTGTCGATCTCCGTCATTCCGCCCGTTTCCGACTCGAACACGCCTTTCAGACGCAACGCAGCTCCACGACCGAGCCTTACCACTCGTTTCGTCCTGCATCCGGCCTTGACGATGAATATTATCTCGGCGCTGTTCTCCGGTTCAACGTCTATGACAACTACCGATTCACCGGCACCCTCGGCATCGTTGCCGCTGACTATCGCCAACGGATGTTTGGACTTATTGGCATTCTTTACTGAAACGAATACCCCCGTACCGCCTGTATCCACACGCGACGAGAAATACTCGGGCAGAGAGTCCCTGCAATCGCGCAACGGAGTTACCTTCAGACCGGTATCGTCCGCACTGTGCCTGTGGATAGATACCGTATGCCCCGATACCTCCACCACATCGGCTATATCTCTTATCAATTCTGACGCACACTTCATAACGTCCATATATCAATCTTTGTCAGGCATGCGCCACCACCGCCCATGCCATAATTCAACATATACGACCGTCCTCGCAGACGTGCCGATACGACTACTACTTGTACTTGCCGATAAGCCAGTCGTATCCCTCCTTTTCGAGTTTAAGGGCGAGTTCCTTGCCTCCGGAAGTGATTATCTGTCCCTTATAGAGTACATGCACGAAATCGGGGACTATATAATCCAACAAACGTTGATAGTGCGTTATCACCACCGTAGCGTTATCCGGAGTCTTTAGCTTGTTCACGCCTTCGGCCACTATGCGCAGAGCGTCTATGTCCAATCCGCTGTCGGTTTCGTCCAGAATGGCGAGTTCCGGCTCCAACATGGCCATCTGGAATATCTCGTTCTTCTTCTTCTCGCCGCCGGAGAATCCCTCGTTCACGGCACGCCCCGTCAATTTGCTGTCGAGCTCCACGACCTTGCCTTTCTCGCGCATCAGTTTCAGGAAGTCGCCTGCTCCGAGAGGCTCCTTGCCGAGATACTCCCTGCGCCGGGCTACGGCTATCTTCATGAAATTGGCCATGCTGACACCCGGTATTTCTACCGGGTACTGGAATCCGAGAAATATACCCGCACGCGCCCTCTCTTCGATGCTCATCCCAAGCAGATCGAGCCCGTTGTATGTAACCTCTCCGGCAGTAACCTCGAACCGCGGACTGCCGGCGAGCACGGAAGCGAAAGTACTCTTGCCCGAACCGTTCGGACCCATTATGGCATGTACCTCACCGGCATTGACCGTGAAATCTATCCCGCGCAATATCTCCTTACCGTCTATCGAGGCGTGGAGACCCTTTACCGTAAGTATGTTTTTCATCGTTCTTTGAATTGTTCCCCTTTATGTTATCCGGCCACTTGCGCCTCCGCGTCAGAACCGGACGTAATATCCTATATGCAGGAAAAAATCTATCTTGGCAATATTTTCACGCCTGCCATACTCAGTTACTGGTGCCAACGACGACCATTCCAACTGAGAGGTAGCCAATGGTCCGATCAATAGCGGAGCAAAGGTCAAACCGCAATGCTCGGTCATATGCCATACCCATTCAGCCCTCAACAAAAAATAAGGCGCCGCACCTAAATCTTTTACCTGCGATCCGAAATGCAGTCCCAAACCGACACCACCGCCCGCACGAAAAGACAACCATGTTTTCGTCACCGGCCACTCCCAATACCCTATTCCATACGCAGACGTCAACCAATACTCATCTATCCAATACGTCGGTGCGCACGTCGCCATATATTTATTATACTGTGCATTGAATCGCCCGCCTACCCAAAATCGCCCTTTAACGTTACGGGCATATTCCAAATAGCAGTACGGCCCGCACATGGCGTTATCCGCTATTCCCAAAGACATCCCTCCGGATAAACCGATGACATTCCTACCCGCGCGGCGGTCTGCCACAATATCCGGTTGCGCTCCGGCAGTAACTACTGCGGCACAAGCCGCAGCCAAAAGAAGCAAACATCTCTTCATGGTAAAAACAGTTTCAGGTTAAACATTACCGACAGATCTTTCAGACATGCCGATTTACCATAAAGACGTCCGCCGCACACACTACATTGCACGGCAACAGTTGTTTTTCTAACCTACGCTCCCCTCGAGACTTATGGATAACAGTTTCTGCGCCTCTACGGCGAACTCCATGGGCAGTTTGTTCAAAACCTCCTTGGCGTAACCGTTCACTATCAACCCGACGGCCTCTTCCATATCCAGACCGCGCTGCGAACAGTAGAACAGCTGGTCGTCGCTGATCTTGGATGTCGTCGCCTCGTGTTCCACCACTCCGCTGCTGTTGCGCACGTCTATCACGGGGAAGGTGTGTGCACCGCACTTATCCCCTATCAGCAACGAATCGCACTGGGAAAAGTTACGTGCGTTTTCCGCCTTCGGCGAAACCCTGACGAGTCCCCTGTAACTGTTTTGGCTCATACCGGCCGATATGCCTTTCGACACTATCCGGCTACGGGTATTGCGCCCTATATGTATCATTTTCGTCCCCGTATCGGCCTGCTGGTAATTGTTGGTCAGGGCTACAGAATAAAACTCGGCCGTGCTGTTGTCCCCGGCAAGAATACAACTCGGATACTTCCACGTAATGGCCGATCCGGTCTCGACCTGCGTCCACGACAGGCGGGCATTCTCTCCGCGGCATATTCCGCGTTTGGTAACGAAATTGTAAATTCCTCCACGGCCGTCCTTGTCGCCCGGATACCAGTTCTGAACGGTGGAATACTTCACCTCGGCATCTTTCATGACTACGATCTCCACCACTGCGGCATGCAACTGGTTCTCGTCCCTCCGCGGCGCGGTACACCCTTCCAGATAGCTGACGTAAGCCCCCTCGTCGGCTACTATGAGCGTCCTCTCGAACTGCCCGGTACCGGCTGCATTGATCCGGAAATAGGTACTCAGTTCCATAGGGCAACGCACGCCGCTGGGTATGTAACAGAACGATCCGTCGGAAAATACCGCCGCATTCAGCGCCGCATAGAAGTTATCCGTATACGGCACGACGCTGCCGAGATACTTGCGTACCAGTTCCGGGTAATCCCGTATGGCTTCGCTCATGGAACAAAATACTATACCGAGTCCGGCGAGCGTCTCCTTGAACGTCGTCTTCACCGAAACGGAATCCATAACCGCATCGACGGCCACACCGCTTAGTGCCAACTGTTCCTCCAACGGAATACCGAGCTTGTCGAACGTCTTTTTCAGCTCAGGATCTATATCTTCAACCGTACCGTTCTTTTTACCCGTCGAAGTCTTGGGCGCCGCATAATATATTATATCCTGAAAATCTATTTCAGGAATATCCAGATGCGCCCACGTAGGCAGCGTCATGGTCAGCCAGTGACGGTAAGCCTGCAAACGGTATTCGGTCATCCACTCCGGTTCGCCCTTTTTAAGCGATATGAGCCGGACGATATCCTCGCTCAAACCTTTCGGTATGGTTTCGGTATCTATATCGGTCGTGAAACCGTACTTGTACTCCTGGTCCGTTATGTCCCGTATGATTTTGTTGCTATCCTTCTCCTCCATAAGTCACGTATTTACGATCTTCAATCGTAGAATTGGCAAAATTAGCCAACTTAGGCAAGTGTACAAAATTTATGCAAAAAAATCTGCCTGTCAAATATTTTTGAAATTTCAGAGCGGCCGACGAAGGTCTTATGAAGCTATAATCTACCCGACATCCCGTCACAAATACCTAAGCATAAACGGAGGAGTGGTGTCCTGTAAAGGATACCACTCCTCCGTTTATCGCAATCCGCCTCTACTATTTATTGAGAGCTTTCAATTCGGCATCGTATTTCTCATACTTAGCCTGCATTCCGTCCATTTCGCGTATACGGAACGTTACGTTTTTCAATATCTCCAATGTCGCCGCATTACTCGGATCTATCGAATGGGCCTTTTCGAGATAAGGCACGGCCTGGGCATATACCGCGAACGCTTTCATTTTCTCGGCATCGTATTCGGCCTGTGTGGAGAATTTGGCAGCCTGGGCATTCAGTTCATCCAATATCACCTCCGCCTTCTTGATATACGACAATCCGAGATTGTTGTTGGCGATATAGCTGTCAGGAATGAGTTCCACCATATGTTCGAACGCATCTATAGCCTTGTCGTAATCGCCGCCATTGGAATACAATACGCCGAGCGCGCTCCACATATCGGGATTCTTCGGATCCTCGTTGACAGCCGCTTCCACCTTTGAGAGCACCTCGCCCGGATCCTCGCCCAGAAGCACATAAGCCTCCGAAATGCTTTCGAGTATCTGAGCATCGGTCGGATACTGAGCCAGTCCCTTCTCAAGGTATGCTTTTGCCGTTTCCAATGCGTCTCGGCCACCGAGATCGCGATACGCATGATAAATCAGATAATATATGTCCGCATCGTGATATCCGATCTCCTCAGCCATGGTCAGATATTTCACGCTGTTCTGCGCATCGCCCGCAAAGAAGAACGATATGCCGGCATCATGAAGCAAAGTCTGCACGTCGGTATCCGGAATGGTTACACCCGGCAGTTTGGAAATTTCATAAGCGTTTATGAAAGATGCGGCCGCCTTATCATATTTTGCGAGCATATAATACGAAGCTCCCGTTTTGGAATAGGCATCATAGATATTCTTCAGACCTTCCTGCACTTTCTGAGCCGTTTTCGCATTCTGACCGTCTATCTCATAGGCCTTGCTGTAAGCCTCGGCCGCCTTCGCGAGGGCTCCGGGATAGATCTCTTTGGTAACCTCCCACGACACCGGAATGTTAAGTTCATCGAGATATACGTCGGCATATTCGAATACGCCCTTATTCAACCTTCGGTCTCCTATCGTTACGACTTCAGCTGCGGTCGGCTGACCTAAGGACATGATAACCTCCTCGGCCGACACCCCTTCGTAAAGGTATTTAGAGATTTCCGTAGCGGCACCGTAAAACGTTTCGCCGCGATTGATCCACGTGGACGCCTTTCCCGACTTCTTGGGATTGGCGATATCGCTATCCGAACGCTCTATTTTTCTCAGCCATACGTTCTCATTTATCAAAGACTGGGAAAACAATGACGGCGCGGCGAACAGCATCGCGCATGCCAATATCAATATTTTCTTCATAACTAAAAAATATTAAATTACTATATAAAATTATACTTTCTTTTCACAATCTTCCTCCCATAACCGACCGCCGACACACCGCGGTTCCGCCACATAATTATGTATCCGACAGGCCATTCACATGCATAATGCATATCCTTGAATCCGCAAACGACTACAGTAATAACCGACAGTATCATGCGTCTGAAACGCCAACACTTCCGAATCATTGCCATGCGTTACCACCAGCCGTAGCGGCACCTAAAACATCGCATCTGCCATTCACGCCCACAACGCCTTCGAACTGCGACCTGCGGCAACTTTCCTGCCACCGGAAGCAAATCCGTCACTATCGACAGTCCCGATAACAGGCTCTGACATATCCGCTTCTTAGGCCTGCAAATGCATCCGCCAAACCGGCTGAAGCACTATCCGTTCATCGCAAAAGGCATGCCGACGGTTCCTATCGAAGCGACGACGACTACTCCTCGCTTCCCGTCGCAACAGCAGCTTCCTTTTCGGATGCAGCAGCGTCGCCTACAGGCACGTCTTCCGGCTCGTCGCTCTTGGGTACTGCCATTACTGAAGCTATCTCGTCACCCTGACGCAGATTAATGATCTTGACGCCCTGAGTAGCCCTCCCGGCCAAACGTATATCGGATGCGGCGGTACGTATGGTCGTACCGTTGCGGGTAATTATCATAAGGTCGTAATCGTCCGATACCGACTGTATGGATACGAGCTGCCCCGTCTTTTCCGTAATCATCATGGTCTTGACGCCCTTACCGCCGCGGTTGGTCGTGCGGTACGCCTCCAGATCGGTACGTTTTCCGTAACCGTTTTCGCTGAGCACCAGAATATCGTTTCCGCAATCGGGTTCCATGCACACCATGCCGACTACACGGTCGTCGCCTTCGAGCGTCATGGCACGCACGCCCGCACCGGTACGTCCTATCGGGCGTACCCTGTCCTCATTGAAACGTATGGCCTTACCGTCGCGGCCGGCAATGATTATGTCGGCTTTTCCGCT
Organism: uncultured Tidjanibacter sp.; assembly: GCA_947852905.1. Taxonomy (GTDB): domain Bacteria; phylum Bacteroidota; class Bacteroidia; order Bacteroidales; family Rikenellaceae; genus Tidjanibacter. The sequence goes on from CANTVF010000002.1 coordinate 152,575, forward strand.
CGTAAGGTCGGCTCCTATGAGCTGGTCGCCCTCCTTTATCGTTATGGCGTTCACGCCGCTCTGACGCGGACGCGAATATGCTTCGAGTTTCGTCTTCTTGATGATTCCTTCACGGGTACACATGACGATATAGTTGTTATCGACATATTCCCTGTCGTCGAGTCTGCGCACATTCAGGTATGCACGCACCTTGTCGTCCGGCTCTATCTGAATCACATTCTGGATCGCGCGGCCTTTGGAAGAACGCGACCCCTCCGGTATATCGTACACCTTCAACCAGTAGCAACGCCCCTTCTCCGTAAAGAACATCATCGTATTGTGCATGGAGGCCACGTATATGTGTTCTATAAAATCCTCCTCGCGCGTTGCGCTGCCCTTGATGCCGACGCCGCCGCGATGCTGGGTACGATATTCGGAAAGCGACGTACGTTTGATATATCCCATATGCGATATGGTTATTACCATATCCTCGTCGGCATAGAAGTCTTCCGGATTGAACTCCTCGGCACTCATCACGATTTCCGTGCGCCGTTCGTCCCCGTACTTCTCCTTTATCTCCATCGTTTCGTCCTTCACGATGCCAAGCCTCATCTCACGGCTCGCCAGAACCTGATTGTAATACTCTATCCTCTTGACCAGTTCAGCGTATTCGTCCTCCAGTTTGTGACGTTCCAGACCTGTGAGCGCCCTCAGCCTCATATCTATGATGGCCTGCGCCTGAGCATCGGACAATCCGAAACGCTCCATGAGGGACTGTTTTGCGGCATCGGGCGTCTGCGATCCGCGGATTATGGATATTATCTCGTCTATATGGTCGAGCGCAATGAGCAGACCGCTGAGTATATGCGCCCTCTTTTCGGCCTGATCCAGATCGTAACGCGTCCTGCGTTCCACGACGTCGTGACGGTGATCCACGAAATGACGGATAAGGTCTTTCAGGTTGAGCAATACCGGCCGGCCGTTAACGAGGGCGATATTATTCACCGCGAAACTCGTCTGGAGCGGAGTATGTTTGTACAGCGTATTGAGAACTACGCTCGCAACGGCATCCGTTTTAAGTATGATCACTATGCGCAATCCCCTGCGGTCGCTTTCGTCGTTTATGTAGGATATGCCTTCTATCTTCTTCTCGTTGATCATGCCGGCGATCTTCTGTATCATCTCGGCCTTGTTGACCTGATACGGTATCTCCGTGACCACTATGCATTCCCTGCCGCTCGGCGTATGCTCTATCTCCGTTCTGGCGCGCATCACCACACGTCCGCGACCGGTTTCGAGCGCCTCGCGCACGCCGTCGTAACCGTAAATTATACCGCCTGTCGGAAAATCGGGTCCCTTAACATAATGCGACAATTCGGTTATGTCTATATCCGGATTGTCTATATACGCCGCGATAGCGTCGCAAACCTCCGAAAGGTTGTGCGGCGCCATATTTGTCGCCATGCCGACAGCGATACCCGACGCTCCGTTGACGAGCAGCAACGGTATCTTGGTCGGCAACACCGACGGCTCCTGCGTCGTATCGTCGAAGTTGTTGACGAAATCGACCGTATTCTTGCCTATATCGGCCATCACCTCGTCGGTAATCTTGCGCATTCGCGCCTCGGTATAACGCATGGCGGCAGCGCTATCGCCGTCCATCGAGCCGAAGTTACCCTGACCGTCCACAAGCGGATAGCGCAAGCTCCACGGCTGCGCCATTCGCACCATGGCATCGTATACGGCCGTATCGCCGTGCGGGTGGAACTTACCGAGCACGTCGCCCACTATACGCGCACTCTTACGGTGAGGCTTGTCCGAATAAAGGTTCAGTTCGTTGCTCATGTCATAAAGGATACGTCTGTGCACCGGCTTCATACCGTCGCGCACATCCGGCAAGGCGCGGGAAACTATCACCGACATAGAATAGTCTATGTAGGCGGTTTTCATCTCCTCCTCTATGTTTATCCTTATGATACGCTCCTGTTGCGGATTCTCCTCCTGCGGAGTATCTTTAATTTCTTCCGACATATCTGTGTTTTCCGTTCAAAAACTCTCTTGCAATAATCGTGTAAAGATACGATTATTTTAAGTTCCGGCCAAAACAGCAGACCGCTTTTTACGCCTTTAAAAATACGCTCCCGATGCGTTACCGTCCACTCCCGCCGCTCTCCGCGACAGCGACCTAAACATCTTGACAGCACTCCGCCCACACTGCTACGGATACATTATAAAAATACCCTCGCAGCTAAACAGCGGTATGCCAAAATACCTACATTTGCCTGACATTCCACATAAACATCGAACAAAACCTACAGACATGAAACAGGCAATCTACAAACTGGCGGCATCCATTGTCTTCATCGCATTCGCATGCGGCGTAGCTTCCGCAAAAGGATTCGACGAATACGGCATTTCGTTCTCATACCCGACGGACTGGCACATAACCGAAAACTCAGATGCGGACGACACCCAGTTCATTTCTGTAGAGAAAGAAGGAATCGAATCGAGCGGCATGGTAGCGATGCAGACTCTTAATAAAATATACGACATCGATTCCTTCGTCGACGCTTACCGCGACAGCATGGCGAATAACGACGTATTCGACGATCTCGAATTTTCCTCCGTTACATCCGGGGCATACGGCCATTACTCCTGTGACACGTTTTCCTATTCCATGTCCGTAATGGGCATACCGCATCACGGACGCATATATATCATAGACGACTCGGACCGATACGTCATAATAATGGAACAGGAGGCCGACGAAGACCGTGCCGTGAACGCCACCGGCTTCGATGCCATACGCACGAGCCTAACACTGCAATGACCGCCCCTATATATCGACAGACATGCGGATTATAATACGACAGGCAGACGAGTTTCGTCTGCCTGTCGTATTATAATCGCGAACTCTCCATCATCTGAAATCTATTACTTCGTAATTTTTATAGCGCATGGGGTCGAAGATGAAAAGGGACTTGTCAACGTTGTCCAACTTTTCGATACGGTCGATCTTCACGGAAACCTTCTCGCCCTGATAGTCGTAATCGAGAGCTGCGGGCAGGCCGCTCACGGCATCTACATAAAGAGTGATTATGCCGGCAGTGCCGCCTCCCTGCCGCGGCGTCAGCTCCACGGTCCGCACCCCTCTGCCGCCATTGACCGACACATCCGTCAGACGGCTCTCAAACTCCGACGGAGCGAATTCGAACGCTTTGGTCGGATTGCTGAAAATATCGTGAGAAGAGGTATCCACCGCATCTATGACTATCTCCTTGTCGGACGGATACACCTCGTAACGGTTACGCCCGTCGCTGAACTGCTCCTGTTTCTGCAACCGGATACGATACTTGTCACCGCTCACGACATAACTGCCGCCGACAGTCCCCATGTCCTTTGCTGTCACCGAAAACTCCACCTTATAATCGCCGTATGCCGCCAATTTTTCGGCCACGCCTTTAAGCACGGCATCGCCCGGCTCATCGGCAGATGCTACGCCTACTATGGCCAGCAACGGCACCAATATCATCAGAATCCTTTTCATATCTAATGTTCACATTAACTTTCCACACATGAAACGAGTCCGGCCGACACCGACACCGGTCCCGACCGCATCGCCTATAACGCAACATGTCGCACGACAGTTTCCCCACCGCATCACCGGCTCGGTCGTACCGCACACATTACCACCGTAACTCCATCGAACACGGTCTCCGGAGTACGTTCAAAAATCAAGCCTCGAGTTCGTCGTCGTCATAAGACAACAATATATCCTCCAGCTGACGCGGATCGGAAACAAGCACTTCACGCGGTTTGGCACCGTCCTGACGCCCTACCACACCCATCTTCTCGAGCTTGTCCATTATTCGGCCGGCACGGTTGTACCCCAACCGGAAGTTACGCTGTATGGCCGAGGTAGATCCCTGCTGATTCTGAACTACGAAATGAGCCACCTGTATGAAAATATTGCCCGAATCGGTCTGTTCCTCGCCTGTCGAAGCGCCGCTGCCGCTCCCCTTCTGCTCCACATACGGCAACATGAAAGGACCTTCGTATCCCTCCTGCTGACTGATGAACGATGTCAGATTCTCTATCTCCGGAGTATCGAGGAACGCGCACTGCATTCGTGTCAACTCTCCGTTGAGATACAACAGCATATCGCCCATACCTATGAGGTTGTTGGCTCCCGGCTGGTCTATGATAGTGCGCGAATCGACCATGGAAACGACCTTGAAAGCTATACGTGCCGGAATGTTGGACTTTATAAGCCCCGTGATGACCTTCACGTCAGGACGCTGCGTCGCCACTATCAGGTGAATGCCCACGGCACGCGCCTTGGCTGCCAGACGGGTGATCGGTATCTCCACTTCGCGCCCCGCAGTCATGATCATGTCGGCGAACTCGTCTATGACGACCACGATATACGGCATGAAAGCATGTCCGTCGCGTTTCTTCAGTTTTCCGGACTGTATCATACCGTTATAGTCGGCAATGTTGCGTTCGCCAGCCCGATTGAGCAGCGTATACCTCTCCTCCATGACCTGCACCAGAGAATTGAGCGTACTCACCGCCTTGGACGTGTCGGTTATTATAGCGTTCTCCTCACCCTCCATTTTGGCGAGGAAATGACGGTCGAGTTTGGCGTATGCCGACAATTCCACCTGTTTCGGGTCGATAAGCACGAACTTAAGTTCGGCCGGGTGTTTTTTGTAAAGCAAAGACGCGATGATGGCGTTCAACCCTACGGACTTACCCTGCCCCGTAGCTCCGGCGACCAACAGGTGAGGCATTTTCGCCAGATCGCCGATATATATCTCATTGTATATGGTCTTGCCGAGCACGATAGGCAGACGGTACTGGCACTCCTGAAACTTGACCGACTTGATGACGGACAACATGGAGACTATCTCACGCGTACTGTTCGGTACCTCGATGCCGACCGTACCGCGCCCCTGACCGAGCGTCACGATACGTATGCTCTGCACCTTCAGGGCGAGAGCTATGTCCTCTTCGAGGTTGCGTATCCGCGATACCTTCACACCCTGCGCAGGCTCTATCTCGTACAACGTCACCGTAGGCCCTATCGTAGCCTTTATCCTGTCGGTTATCCGTATGCCGAAATCCTCCAGTTTTTCGCGGATTATGTTCTTGTTTTCCCTTATCTCGTCCTCGGAAATGCGGATGCCTACGCTATGGTCCTTCAGAATCACCCATGACGGTCTCTGGTAGCGTGGCAACGTCCGCGTCGGATCGCGGAAATCGTCCGGCTCCTCGTCGGCTTCGTCGTCCGCGAAATCGGTCTTCACGACCTCCATACCCTCCTCGTCGGTCACAACCACACCGCCCGCGCCGAGCGTTACGGGAGATTGCGCAGGTCTGAACGACGACGCCTTAACGCGCCGTCCCGCATCGTCCACCACTTCGAAATCGTCGTCCCCAAAGAAAGGCGCCTCTTCCGTCTCTGCCTCCGCCTCCGCATTGACATCGCCGGCCTCGGCAACGCTCTTCGCATCGTCCGAATCGCCCTCTATAGAAAAACCGTACTCATCCTCATCCGTAGTCTGCACCGGCCGCATATCCGATACTATCTCCGCATCCGCCGCCGTACCGACAATTTCCGTATCGGGTACTACGGATTCTTCCGACGCATCGTAACCGCGTCTGTCGCCTCCCCCGGAAACATCGTCAGAGTCGTCGCCTTGATAATAGTAGTTGGCAGCGGCCATATCCTCCTGCAAACGGCGTTCATGCTCCTCGTCTCCATTCACGGCAGCACGGTTTCCGGATACATGTACCGAAGGTATCCTGCCCAACAAATCGGTAGCGCCACGACTCACGGCCGAACCTACACGGTTGACGACGCCTATTGTACTCTTATTGATATACACGGCGACGAGTATCCACCCCACGACGAGCAACAACCCTTCCCCTACGGTACCTATCATGGCCCTCAACCAGTCTGCCGCCGCTATGCCGGCCTGTCCGCCGAGCCCCGTTCCGAACACGCCCCACCGCGTACCGAAAAGATAACCCATGCTGAGCGAGCCGATTATCATAACTATGAAAGTGATGCGTACCGAACGGTTGAGGAACAGCTTCCGTACCCTCATTATACGCAACGAAAGGATAAGCAGAACTATAGGTATGCACAACGCGAAAACGCCGAACCAGTCGCCAACGAGCCACGATCCGAGCATGGCGCCGAACTTGCCGGCATGGTTTGCCACGCTGTCCACCGCCGACCAGCCGAGCCCCTCGCGCAGCGCGGCCTGATCTTCGCTCCACGTGAAATAGTAACTGAAAACGGACACGAGCGTAAAGAGCGCGACGAAAAGCAACAGAAAACCGTATATCCACCTCTCCGTGTCCCCGATCTTCCTGCCCCAGTGCAGTTTGCCTTTTACCGCCGAATGGCGGGGCGTATTATTTTTCGCCGTCTCTTTCCTTACCATATCCGATTGTCGCGGGTACGGTCGCCTGTGACGACCTACCCGATAATATTACCCTGAAATCCTTACAGCTTTTACCGAACGAATGCCTCTCGAGTGCAAAGATACGAATAAGCCGAGAGCAAAAGCAAGTTTACTTGCATTTTGCCGAGCGGGAGTATCTTGGGCAAAGCCAACGATACTAAAATTCACAGCAACGTCCCGGCCTTGCCTCGCAGCCTCCGAGCATATTCTTCACCGGCAGCGGACAGAAAACCGTATTCCGCCGCGTGACCACGCTCAGCCCTGATTCCGTACTCGTCCAACAGGAATTCCACTCTGCGTGCTATCGCCGGCGCAGGATCTATTATCTCCACCTTTCCGTCTCCTACCGCCTCAGCTATGCGATGGGCCAGAAAAGGATAATGTGTACATCCGAGTACTATGCGATCGGCGCCGGCATCCATCAACGGCCGCACCGCTCGGCGGACTACCTCTCCGGCCTGCGGCGAATCCTCCTCTCCCGCCTCCACGATCTCCACGAATCCGTCGCCGGCGGCGGACACTACCTCGACGTCAGCCGAATACCTGTCCCTAAGTTCGGCAAACCACTCGCTGCAGAGAGACGTATGCGTGGCGAGTACGCCGACGACACCGCTTTCAGTAGATTCCACAGCCGGTTTTATAGCCGGCTCCATACCGACGAACGGCACTGCATAACGGCTGCGCAGATATTTGACTGCCGTCATGGTCGCCGTATTGCATGCGAGTACTATCAATTTGGCATCTCTGTCCAGCAACTCGCGCACGGCAGCGTCTATATATCCCAGCACCTGGCGGGCAGGCTTCTCCCCGTAGGGACAATGCAGTCCGTCGCCGTAATACAACAGCGACTCTTCGGGCAATCCGCGACGCAACTCGCGCCAAACGGACAACCCGCCCATACCTGAATCGAATACGCCTATCGGGGAATTATTCATAGACACAAAAGTAGGAATTTTACCGTGCCGGTACTACGCCGCACCGAATAAAAAACGACCGCACGGTACAGGGCTATCTCCCGCCCGCCGGGCTAACGGCAACTATACGAACGGTTAACGGCATCGCCCGCAACAGCTATACGAACTTCACCATTTAACAGTATCCGCAAACTCGTCCATCCAGCTAACCGTTACGGCACTACCTCCGTCATATTACAATAAAGATGCGCCATGCAGTGAAGCATGGCGCACCGAATTATTACAATATATCTAATCATAAAGAATTCTAAAACTCTACTCAGCAACCCGTTATTATTGATACAATGACATTGATGATTCAAGATACCCCACAAACTCTGTAATTTTATACGGTCTAATTGTAAGTCCATCTTCAGCCTTTACCCATTTAATCTGTCTATGTGTATCTGCAAATATTGATGGAGCCACAAAAATACCTTGACAATCATTTGTTGCGTATTTATCTTTAAACTCTTCCAAATGACGAGTAATTGGCCATACTTCCATCATAGTTTGAGTACGTCCTTCAGACATTGTTACCTCAACCAATATCGCGTTCTGATGTTCTACACATTCTATATCTCCTTTATTGCCACTAGCAGTAGATGTAGGCAAGCCAGTATCATCACACGCATAATTTGGGACAACTCTCACTGCCGGTAATTTAGACTTTACGGCTAATGCCGTAAGAAACTCTAATCGTACTGAACTTGGCAATAATTTCAATATTTCGTCTTTTGACAATTTCCTTTCAGCTAAATTATACAACTCGTGTTTTATGGATTCCCAGTCATATATATTCAGCCAATTCATTAATAATGCTTCACTCTGATTTGGTGAAATAGCCTCTGTATGTATATCGAATAGGTTACTATCAATCGTAGCCATATAGTCAAAGTATGTCCGCTCAGTTTCATACTTGCGATATTTAACATAATGGGCTAATACATATTCGATCTTTCCATCTTCCATATGGTTGATGTCAATGAAGCGTCCCGCACCTCGTAGAGAAATCAATCCTGTCAAACGCATTTTACGAATAAACTCGTCGGGATATTCACTTACAATGGATTTAGGCTTAAACTTTTTAAATTCGCCCCCCATTATTTCTTTAGTGCAAATATCTATAATTACTTCGTCACTCGGATTGTAACCGTATTGCCGTCTTAACAATTTTATTCTCTGATAAAGTGCCTCTGCATCATTATCTTTCCAAAAAATCAACAATGGAAGCTCCTGTCGAGATATTCCTGTTCCATTATATTCAGGATCTGCATTAAGTTTCAGTATTGTTTGAAGCAATAATATTAAAGGTACATTATCATTCAGTACACGTATAAACGGATTGTTCCTTTGATATTTACACATAGCCTGCAAAAAGGCCTGTTGCTCATATTCCGGATATTTCTCTTGAGCTATTATAGAATCGCCTTCAATTTTTACTGAATATATTGACGCAAACTTGGTTCCCAATTCAGAAAAGAAAATAGGCTCATTCGGAGCATAGTAAACAAATCCTAATTCTTTGGGAAAGTCGTAAAATGTAGCAAATCGAGAAGGAAATCCTTTTGCAAATCCAGCTTCTTTGTGATTCTGCGGATTGTGTTCTAAAATATATTGTACCTCTTCATCATTCAAAATATAATCGGCAAACTCTCCTTGAGGAGACGATTTCCATTTCCATTTTATAGCCGCTGTTGTATTCATTGGTCTATATAATCCATAGCGAATTATCTCAGCAACTATATTTGTCGCCAAATCATCGGACAAAATTTGCCTATCAAATTTTTTGAGTACCCACAACAAAGCTTTTAACCGTTGGGGATTACGCACCGTCGTAGTAAACAGCAACGGTTTATATTCTGCACTTCTCGACATGATCAGTAGTTGGTTACTAATACTTCGTTAAACTCTTTAATCGTATTGTCGTGATAACTAATATAATTACTTTTTATCGGATAAACATTATATCTGGCACACCACTTTATAAAGATAGTATTCTCTCGCTCTTTATAATGCGTTACGTTAGAAATTGCAAAACGAATTCTTTTATCATTCAACTTATCCAGTAAAGCAAGCAACTCTTTTTCGTTCTTTTCATTCCATAATTTATTGTATTCACTGAATGTTATCAGATATGGTGGGTCTAAATAAATTAAGTCTCGCTCAGACAACTTCAATCCTTTTATAAATGCTTTATAGTCCTTATTATACCAAGTAGGATGTTTTAATACAATCTGTTCAAAATACTCATTAAGCGTGGCAACAACATTTGCATTGAAGTCCACATTTCCAACAGGCAGATTGAAATCTCCGTTTTTATTGAACCGCAACATCCGATTAAAACCATATATAATTAACAGATATAAAAGTGTCATATTTTTTCGAGACGATTGGTTAAAATCAGCTCTCATTTTTATATAAGCCTCCTTATTGAATTGCGCGAAATATGTCTTCTTAAAAACTCGTTTTAATTCATGGGGAATAATATCCTCTTTGTATGAGCGTGATAACCCATAATAATACACTAATTCATCAATTAAGGCAAACAACTTATCTGGATTGTTGGCGTATTTACTTAGATGACGATGTAGCTTAATAACATAAGAATCAATATCATTAAGATAATATTCATTGGCTCTTACATTCATAAAAACAGAGCCACCTCCAACAAAAGGCTCTATAAACGCATCTATCTCTTGTGGAAAATATTGCCTTATCTCTTTGATTAATTTATATTTATCTCCAATATAAAAGAACGGAGACCTCAATATTTTTTCACTCATTGCAGCACTTCTGTAATAAACAAAAGTTCTTTATGGTCTATAAATTCTGTTTTGCCAGTATTAAAACATTTATGGGCACAATCATAAATCGTAGTTTTTCCCCTTTGCTCCAAAATACTACGAATTTCTTCTAACGTAATCTTATTTTTAGAAGAATTGCTTTTAGAATTATATGTATTATTATATGATACAACAATATATTTGACTCGTAATTTCATAATGAGATCCTTAAATGTTGCTCTCGCACTCGTTGTACAATATGCACTCATATTTTGAGGCCTCGGTTTCATCGCGACACCATATAATTCAGGTTTTTCCCATGTTGTCAGATTTTCATAAATATGATAGAATCTGCTATATTGACGAGAATTATATGGTGGATCTATATAAGCTACATCTGCGCTCACTCGTTCCGCCAACACATTGGAATCCTCACGATAAATTTCTACTGATTTTGGCGCTAATGGTTTAATTAACTTAAATGTTAACGGATGATACTCTATTGCCTTCTTAATATAAGCATCAAAATGCCCTACTGTATTTGCAATCTTGTCAATACTGTATATCAACGAAGCCAATAATATTGCATATTCCTTTTCAGTCAATGACTCTCTGCGCATTTCTATATCTTCCCTAATCCAACCAATAAGTTTTGCATTCTTATAATCAAAAAACTTATTACCAAAATTATCAGAAAAATAATTTGTTGATATGTTATCTGGATCTATGCTGTTGTATTGTACTAACAGATTTGATAAATTTGTAATTTCATATTCACCTTTACCAAAAAAAGCTTTGTATATAATATTATTAGAAAATAGGAAATCATTCATAATAATATTATCTACATATGGTATCACAGCCTTTGATACGGCTGCAGTACCAGCGAATACATCAAAGAAACTATGAAAACCACCCGTATGTTCTTGAATGATATTAATAATCCATTGCGTTAGTTTTGCCTTACTCCCAATATACCGCCTACTTTCTAGCTCAAATCGTTTGACAGAATCAGTAGATAGTTTTGGAAATAAAGAAGGTATTTCACCTAATCTTATTTTCTCGGCAGCTAGTTTTATTGCCTCCAGTTTATATTCATTATCTCCATCAAGAGTAAATAATATCTTCTCAGAGCCAAGTAACACCAAAGAATTATGTTCATCACAACCATACAAACGAGCTAAATGCATTACTTGATCTTTTGTAGGTAATCGTCTGCCGTTCTCAATCCGACTAAGCAATGTAATATCTATGTTTGTACGCCTATAAACTTCTTGTAAAGGCATATTAAGTTTTTCTCTGACGTCTTTAAGGTATTGTCCTATTGAGTTCATGCATACACGCTTGACATTTTTTGTCAAAATTAGAAGTAAAATACCTTATATGCAAACCAAATAATAATAAAAGATTATTAAAACACCCTCAGAAAATTTAAACACAAAGTACAATCAGCAAACATATCGCCATATTTAATAAATATATCATATTATTTTATGAAAACAATTATTATCAGAAGATGAATTTATCGCGCATAAATTATTTGACAGCAATACTCTGCATATTTCATAATTTATGATCGTCTGACCCGGACGGTCATTCTGCCATGTCCCGTTTTCCTGTTCCATAAAAACTCGCTTTTCACAGCCGGACGTCTCTCGACCGCAACACCCGGCAAACTATCGAGTCAAAGTTACGACAATTCCCGATTCATACGCACCATATCTCCGGGAAACAACAAGATTTTCAACCGTATAACCGAATCAATATTCCAATCCCGTCGGAAACCTAACGCACAATATCGGCACACGTACAATTCCGAAAACCAATACGCAATTACCTGCCCCGACAGCGCCATGCGAAATCGACTCTAAATAAAGGAATACCCGGCACAGCCTATCGGCCGCATGCGTTCTCGATGTAGAATCTGATATATGAAGCTATTGCTTCGTCGCTAATTCCGTCGCAGTCTATCGTCATGGAGGCTTGCGAATAGAAACGCTCTCTCTCGGAAAGGGCACGTTCTATGTAATTCATAAGCTGTCTGTCATCAAGAGCAGCTATCTTAGGTCTTCTGCGGCGTCCCTTGTCGAGACGCGAAAAAAGATTGGCGGGAGACATTCTGAAATATACCACTTTCCCGCGCTCTTTCATAAGGGATATGTTACGGTCGGAACACGGCGCACCGCCCCCTGTAGCGATTATCATATCGTCCGCCGGATCGAACTTTGCGAGCAAAGCCGTTTCCATTTCACGGAAAACCGCTTCACCGCTCCGGGCGAATATACCGGCTATATCCGTACCGGCCTCGGCTTCGATCATCGAATCCATATCGGCAAAGGCATACCCTATGCGACCGGCGACCCGCCTGCCTATGGTACTCTTGCCACACCCCATAAATCCGACCAGAAATATCAGCATTCCAAATATTTTTATGCTTTCGCACGGTGCGGTAACGTTATCGACTCGGACTTCGTCGCACCTTCAGTTCCGTGTCTGAAAACCTGCGCAGCGGTATAACGGCTTCGACTTGTCATACCTGACATACGCACTTAGGTTACCCCTGCAACGGCACACGGCTGTCGCCCGCCCTTTCACGCACGGCACCGGCACGTTCCGCTCCGGAATCACTTCTGAAAACAACCGCCGCATTATGGCGCAATGCACTTTCCGTACTTTACATCGCAATACCACCGACTACAGCAAGATGCCTTTCATATGCCTTATCCACAAGGACATAGCCTCAACGATAGGTACGCATCAGAACAGATCGAGCTGCGGCGACTGGGACACACGCTCATCGTCGTCTTCCTCCGGCACCTCGCGTTCTATTATCAGATCGTCATCGGCAACTGTCACCGATACACGGCTGTCGCCAGCCCTCTCGCGCACAGCACCGGTACGTTCCGCTTCGGAATCACTTTCCTCAACCGAAACGGCCGCCGTTTCGCCGCCTATATTTTCCCGCTCGTCCGCGTCCCGGATTTCCTCCGCATCCTCTCCGTCGCCGGTATCGGCGGCGTCATCTTCCGGATCGGGTCTGAGCGGCTCGACAAAACGCAGCGTCTCGACATCGAATGTCGTGATACGCTTGCCTTTCGCCTTGACACCCTTGACTCCTATAAACTGTTCTACATCTATGATATCGACCGGACGCGTCTTGTGTGCACCGCCGTAAGTTACCTCCAGTTGAGGATAACGGTCGGCACTCATAGCCTCCATTCGCGACGATTTGTTCTCGTCGTCCACGAACTGCATCATCTTGTTGTCGCTCTGCTCGGCCACGAATCTTTTCAGATAGTGATAACGGCTCGCCCCGTCGTAGTAAGCCACGCTGTACACCCTGCCGGGAACATATTTTTCCACACGAATGGTATCTTCCGGGAAATGATGCGTCACATCGTACCCCGTAGTATAATAACGACCCTGCAACGTGAAGACGATAATCTTGTCGTCCCCCTCGAACTCGCCCAGCAACCTTCCGCGACCGTCGGTATTGAGCCTCATGACATCCTCGTCGAGCCATATGTTCTGTCCTGCCAATGTGGAGGCGCCGCGCTCCTTGACCTGTATCTTGTGGATAGCGTAACGCGAGAACAGGTTGCCCTGCGAACTGCGTCCCTTGATGGCGAGTTTGCTGAAATCCAGATCCACGATAGCCTTTTTCAGACGGGTGCGCTGCTTGAACATTATCTTCAGCACTTCGGCCTCCCCGTTAGGATTGACGCTCATATAGAGTATGCGGCTCGAAGGCGTCCCCTTGGTGATATTGTATTCCTTGTCGCGCGTGACGCCCTTGATCGCGCACCGCTTCATCATGATAGGCCCCTTCTCGCCGTCGCGATACAACACATTGTATATCGTACGCTCGTCGTTGCGTTTGAATACGCCTATATACTGTATCCCCGGTGCGAAGAAAGCCTTGTCGCTCACTTTGGTTATCATGTAGCGGCCGTCCTGCAGGAACACGATGACATCGTCTATGTCGGAACAGTCGCACACGAATTCGTCCTTCTTCATGGCGCCGCCTATTCCGAAGAATCCGCCGGCACGGTCCACATACAGTTTTGCATTGGCCACGACCACCTTGGCAGCCTCGATATTGTCGAATGCACGTATCTCCGTCCTGCGTTCGCGCCCCTTGCCGTACTTGTCGCCGATACGCCTGTACCATGCGACGGCATAATCCGTCAGGTGCGCCAGATCGTATTTCACCTGTTCCATATCGGCCTCTATACCCTTGATCTGGTTGTCGGCCTTGACGGAATCGTATTTGGAAATGCGGATAAAGCGCAGTTCCGTTAGCTTCACCACATCGTCCCGTGTGACCTCCCTACGCAATCGCGACTTGAAAGGTTCCAATCCGGCATCCACGGCATCGTAAGCCTCCTCGCGCGAACGCTTTCCCTCTATGGCCTGATATATCTTGTTCTCGATGAATATACGTTCCAGCGACGCCATATGCCACTCCTCCGCGAGTTCTCCGAGACGTATGTTCAGTTCCTTTTCGAGCAACGACTTGGTACGCTCCGCACTGCGGCGCAAGATTTCGCTCACGCCAATGAAATGCGGCTTATCGTCGCGTATCACGCATGCGTTGGGAGATATGGACACTTCGCAGTCGGTGAAAGCATACAGCGCGTCGATAGTCTTGTCTGCCGACTCGTCGCCGCTGACATGTACTATGATCTCCACCTTTTCGGCGGTATTGTCGTCCACCTTGCGTATCTTGATCTTGCCCTTTTCGTTCGCCTTGATTATGGACTCCTTGATAGATTCGGTCGTAGTGCCGAAAGGGATCTCCGTAATGGCGAGAGTACGCTTGTCTATCTTGGATATACGCGCACGCACCTTCACCACGCCTCCGCGCAGACCGTCGTTGTAACGTGTCACGTCGGCCATACCGCCCGTCTGGAAATCGGGATACAGAACGAACTCCTCCCCCTTAAGACAGGCGATCGAAGCATCGATCAGTTCATTGAAGTTGTGCGGGAGTATTTTCGAGGCGAGCCCCACAGCTATACCCTCGACACCCTGCGCGAGCAACAACGGAAATTTCACGGGAAGCGTCACAGGCTCCTGATTGCGGCCGTCGTAGGATAGCATCCACTCCGTGGTTTTCGGGTTGAACAGCACCTCCATGGCGAATTTGCTCAACCTCGCCTCTATGTATCGTGGTGCCGCAGCGACATCGCCTGTGAGTATGTTTCCCCAATTCCCCTGCGTATCTATGAGCAGATCCTTCTGACCGAGCTGTACGAGCGCATCGCCTATCGAGGCGTCTCCGTGCGGGTGATACTGCATGGTCTGGCCGATGATATTCGCCACTTTGTTGTAACGCCCGTCGTCTATGCGCCTCATGGCATGGAGTATCCGCCTGTGTACCGGTTTCAACCCGTCCTCTATATGCGGAACGGCACGCTCAAGAATGACATACGAAGCATAATCGAGGAACCAGTCCTTGTACATGCCCGTCAGACGGTGCCGCGCAGTACCCGCCTCGGTCAGACGGGCGAATTTGTCCGACATGCGGCGCCCCTCTTCCGGAGCATCTTCTTCAGCGCCTGCCGTTTCCACGGCATCGTCCGTTTCGGTATATTCCAAATTTTCATTTCCCGCATCGTCCGTCAATCCGGCGATGCCGTTTTCACTGTTCAGTCGCTCTCTGCTCATCTTATTTCACCGACTTTCGGCGGCCCCTTCGAGGAGCCGCCGAAAGCAATCCATTATTTTTCATTCACGGAATGACCTTACCGGCCATTCTTTCCGGGAATGCACTTCTTACCCGGTCCGAGACTTTCGAGTCCGTTCTCATCGCGACGGAACCCCTCTTCGGCACATTTCGTCCCGTCGAGCGTTCCTTCGGCATTCATCAGACGTCTTCTATCGGACCTCGCACCCGGTTTGTCCTTTTTCGAATAAGCCTCTTCGTTGCTGTGTTTTTTCTCTTCGCTTTTCATAATCATAAGTGTTTTAAATCGGTTAATGTTTCTCGCGGCATATCCTGCCGCCCGTATACCGTCCGTCGGGACGATAACATACCCTTAACCATTCAAACACCTTGCCGAAAAGCCATACCACGGCAACTTTATTACATCGCAATCGCCGGCATCCGGCATCGCCGCCGACCGCGTCAGATCAGTTCGTCCACATAATCGGCCTCTATGCGGAGGTTGTCTATGATGAAGCTCTGCCGGTCGAACGTATTCTTGCCCATGTAGAACTCCAGCATATCGTGGATCGGATCGTCCTTGGTCAATCTCACGGGCTCCAAACGCATATTCTCGCCTATGAACTCCTTGAATTCGTCCGCCGATATTTCTCCGAGACCCTTGAATCGCGTTATCTCCGGATTGGGGCCGAGATCGTTCACAGCCTTTTGCCGCTCGTCCTCGCTGTAACAGTATCGAGTCTCCTTCTTGTTACGTACCCTGAACAGCGGGGTTTGCAGCACGAACAGGTGATTGTTGCGTATGACGTCCGGGAAGAACTGCAAGAAGAATGTCATTATCAACATCCTGATATGCATGCCGTCGACATCGGCATCGGTAGCTATTATCACCTTGTTATAGCGCAGATTGCCTATATCGTCCTCTATGTTGAGCGCCGCCTGCAACAGATTGAACTCCTCGTTCTCGTAAACCACTCTCTTGGTCAATCCGAAACTGTTCAACGGCTTGCCTCGTAACGAAAATACGGCCTGTGTCTGCACATCGCGACTCGCGGTTATCGATCCGCTCGCAGAATTACCCTCCGTGATGAATATCATGGTATCGAAACGACGGTCGTTCTTCTCGTCGCTAAGATGTATCTTGCAGTCCCGCAACTTTTTATTGTTGAGACTCACCTTTTTGGCCATTTCACGCGCCTTCTTCTGCACGCCAGATATGGCTTTACGCTCCTTTTCGTTGGCGGCCACCTTCTTGCCGAGCGCATCGGCAGTCTCCGGATTCATGTGCAGATAATCGTCCAGCCGTTCCTTGACGAAATCCATTATGAAATTGCGTACCGAAGGGCCCTCCGGTCCCATATCTTTCGAGCCGAATCGCGTCTTGGGCTGATTCTCGAACTTGGGGTCCTGCACCTTTATGCTTATCGCCGCAATAATGGACCCGCGCACATCCTCCGGATCGTAGTCCTTTTTGAGGAACTCCTTGACCGTCTTGGCCACCGCCTCGCGGAAAGCCGCCTGATGCGTACCGCCGAGAGTGGTATATTGGCCGTTAACGAACGAATAGTAAGTCTCGCCGTAGGAATTGCCGTGAGTGATGACCACTTCTATATCCTTACCGACCAGATGTATGGGCGGATACAACGGCTCTTCAGAAATACTGTCGTTCAGCAGGTCCAGAAGGCCGTTCTTCGAGAGGAACGTCTTGCCGTTGAACTTGACAGTAAGTCCCGGATTCAGATACGAATACCGCCGGAACATAGGTTCCACGAAATCGTAGTTATACGAATAGTCGCCGAATATGGCCGGATCGTCGTCAGGCACGAAGCTGACCCAAAGGCCGTTCTTCTCCTGCACGTTCTCCTCCCACCTGTCCGATATCTCGTAGCCGCGGGCGAAACTGACCGTGCGCGCTTGACCGTCGCGTATGCTGCGTGCCGTAAACTCGCTCGACAAAGCATTTACCGCCTTGGTACCGACACCGTTCAACCCCACGGATTTATGGAAAGACGTACTGTCGCGGAACTTACCGCCCGTATTCATCTTGGAAACTGCATCGGCGAGTTTGTTGAGCGGAATGCCGCGGCCGTAGTCGCGTATAGTGACACGCTTGCCCTCGATAGTCACCTCGATGGTTTTCCCAGCCCCGGCCATATATTCGTCGATAGAGTTATCGACGATCTCCTTTATCAGGACGTACATGCCGTCGTCGGGCTGACTACCGTCACCGAAACGCCCGACATACATGCCCGGCCTCTGGCGTATATGCTCGTTCCACGACAGCGTCTGAATACTGTCGTCGTTATAATTGGAATCCACCGCAAATATCTCCGTTTCCATTCGCTACTTACCTCTCTGTTCTTTCGCCGCCCGCACAAGGCAGCCTTCGTTTAAATACCTATCCCCGCTACATACACGGCGGCGGACACGACACCCCGATCAACCGCGTTCTCTGATCTGCGCAAGCGTCGCTACGGTACGCTCCCTGACTTCCGTCATCAGCTCCCGCGTACCCGCGTCCCGGACACGTTCGGCCGACACCGGCTCGGTTATCCTCACGGTAAACCGATTACACTGCACGCGCCAACCCTTTATGAAAGTCTTGGCGCCGTCTATAACGCAGGGCAATATCGGGACACCGGCTTCCTTGGCCAATAGGAACGCCCCCTCCTTGAAATTATGCACCTCGCCGTCACGCGAGCGAGTACCTTCCGGAAATATTATAACCGACGTACCCCGTCCCAAATGTTCGAGACCTTTGGCCATGAATCCGAGAGTGCGACGTACCGACCCGCGGTCGTCGACGGTTATATCCCCGTGCAGCCACAGGACGACGCCGAATATAGGCCATTTGTATACGCCACGTTTGGCCACCCATTTGAAATTGATACCCGGCAACACATACATCAAAGGTATATCCACCATGGACTGGTGGTTGACTGTAACGACATAGCGCCCTTTCGGGTCTATATTTTCCGTTCCCTCCACCTTAAGACGCCACAAAGGATTGAGCATGAATATACTGCGCGCCCACACTCTGGATGCGGCGTGCAATGCCACCCTCTCGCGGTCGAAAGCGACGGTCACGACGAAAAGCAGAAGCATGAATACGAAATAGGCCAGCGACCATACCAGCACTACGGCATAATACAAAACGGAAACTATGGCTGTCCACATAAAACAAGAAGATGTCATCCCGGCCTTCCGGCCGTGTCAAAATACCGCGAGGCCTCCGCCGTGCGGTACCGGAAAACCGGCTTGCAATTTTAGCAATTTTTCGTGGCAATTCCTAATCGGCTCCGCAATTCACCCAGCAAACGCATACATATCAACATCTTAGCCCAAGAAGCCGATACCGTGTTTTATCTTACGCCATTTTTTTAGTAGATTTGCGACAATGCATCGGTTATCCAATAACAAAAAAATATGAAAAAAGCATTCGTTTTTCCGGGGCAAGGCGCCCAGTTCTCCGGCATGGGCAAAGACCTCTACGACAACGTCCCCGAAGCTAAGGAAATGTTCGAACGGGCGAACGAAATTCTCGGTTTCCGCATCACCGACATAATGTTCTCAGGCACGGACGAAGAGTTGAAACAGACCAAGGTAACGCAACCGGCCATATTCCTCCACTCGGTAATACTGGCCAAGGCACTCGGCGACGCTTTCGCTCCCGACATGGCTGCCGGACACTCGCTCGGAGAGTTCAGTGCACTCGTTTCCACCGGTGCGCTCAGTTTCGAAGAAGGTCTCAAGCTCGTTTCCAAACGTGCCATGGCCATGCAACGCGCGTGCGAACTCAATCCCTCGACAATGGCCGCAGTATTGGCGCTCGACGACGAAACCGTGGAACGCATATGCGCCGAAACCGAAGGCGTCGTAGTGGCAGCCAACTACAACTGTCCCGGCCAGCTCGTCATATCGGGCTCCATAGAGAGCGTAGACAAAGCCTGCGAGAAACTGAAAGCCGCAGGAGCCAAACGCGCCATGCGTCTGGCCGTAGGCGGAGCATTCCACTCCCCACTCATGGAGCCGGCACGCGAAGAACTCCAGAAGGCTATCGAAGAGGCTGTCATCACCGCACCGCGCTGCCCCGTATACCAGAATGTGGACGCGCTGCCTCACACCGATCCGGCCGAAATAAAACGCAACCTCATAGCCCAACTCACGGCTCCGGTACGTTGGACGCAGAGCGTACGGAACATGGTAGCCGACGGCGCGATCTCGTTCACGGAACTCGGCCCCGGTAAGGTACTTCAAGGTCTCGTAGGGAAAATAGCCCCCGGCATCGAAGCTACCTCCATCCAGTCGCTCTAATCTAAAACAATACGCATAAAACAAGTATAGCGAGTCGTGAACGACTCGCTATACTTGTTTATTGCAGACCGGATAATACATTACATTTAAGCAAGGTAACCCGCCAATAATCTTTTGCCCATTTTCAAAAACATACAGATTTCAGAACGAGTAAAAACGGCAGCAAATAAACTTACCGGCATATATATTTCCCATACAGCCTAACTCGGCAAACGCGAGAGAACGGACTACTATTTTATCGTTTCCCTAATGAGTTTATTACCGGTTATACATTTATGGTTGTCTGAAATGACGAAACCGAGTGGAAAACAGCACCGGACATTATAAGTTCCTTCGCTGAAACTCGATACAAATTACGTCTCATATATTATAAGGTATACGCCAAAGCCGGCCGTCACGTATACGAGCCGCCTCCGCCGCTACGCAGCCTCAAGAACAGTCCCGGCTAATCTTCGGCTCCGGAGCCGAACACGGCACGCGGCAACTGGTCTATGCGCCCGATACGCACCACCTCTATACCCTTCGGCAATGCGGAAGCATCCTTATAATAAGCCGAAACAACTATACGACGGAAACCGTGCCGCGCCGCCTCCACTATGCGCTGATAGGTACGCGGAGCCGGCCGTACCTCTCCGGACAAACCTATCTCACCGGCACAACATACCCCGTCCATGAGCGGACGGTCGAAATACGAAGATATGACGGCCGACACCACAGCCAGATCGAGTCCCGTATCGGCAACCTTGAATCCGCCCGCAAAATTCAGAAAAACGTCTTTCTGGAACAGTTTCAACCCGACGCGTTTTTCCAGCACGGCCAACAACATGTTCATGCGCTTTATATCGTAACCGGTCGCCGACCGCTGTGCCGTACCGTATGCCGCCGTACCTACCAACGACTGCACTTCGATAAGATACGGCCTGATACCGTCGGCTGCCGCCCCAACCGCTATACCGCTCAGAGGCTCGTCGTAATGCGTAAGAAGAATGTCCGAAGGATTGGCCACCTCCACGAGCCCTTCTCCGCGCATCTCGAAGACCCCGATTTCGAACGTCGCGCCGAAACGGTTTTTGATGCCGCGCAATATCCTGTATACGTTGTTTCCGTCCCCCTCGAACTGCAAGACGACATCCACGATATGCTCCAGCACCTTGGGACCCGCTATGGTACCGTCTTTCGTGATATGGCCTATCAGTATGACCGACGTTCCGGTACTCTTTGCGAACTTCAGCAGCATGGCTGCGCATTCGCGTATCTGCGACACGCTGCCCGCGGACGATTCTATCGCGCGGCTGTATATGGTCTGTATGGAGTCTATCACCACCAGATCGGGACGCACCGCCTCTGCCTGCGTCAGAATATTCTCCAACAGCGTTTCCGCATACACGAGACATTCGCCGTCGCCGCTACGGAGCCTGTTCGCCCTCATCTTGATCTGCTGCGGCGACTCCTCGCCCGACACGTAAAGCGTCTTTATACCCGTACTGGAAATGGCCAGCTGCAACGACAGCGTCGATTTGCCTATTCCCGGCTCGCCGCCCAACAGCACCAGCGACCCCTGCACCATGCCTCCGCCGAGTACCCTGTCTACTTCCGCGCTGCCGAGGCGCATGCGACTGTAATTCGTCTCCTCGATCTCGCCTACGGGCACGGGACGCACGGACGCCTGTGCGGACGCAAACGAGGGCTGGCGCGAATCTTCGCCGCGGCTTACCACCTCTTCGGCGAACGTGTTCCACTCGCCGCACGAAGGGCATTTACCGAGCCATTTGGGGGCTTCGTATCCGCATGCCGTACAGAAATACGCTTTCTTTATCTTTGCCATTTCGAGTAATTTTCGAGCCGCCGCAGCGTGGCCTGCGCAAATCAGAAACCTGTCAACAGACGCGCTATGTCGTTCCACGTCGCATATATCATCAATGCGAACAACAGCGTCATACCGACCACCTGAGCATACATCAGGAA
Organism: uncultured Tidjanibacter sp.; assembly: GCA_947852905.1. Taxonomy (GTDB): domain Bacteria; phylum Bacteroidota; class Bacteroidia; order Bacteroidales; family Rikenellaceae; genus Tidjanibacter. The sequence goes on from CANTVF010000002.1 coordinate 174,716, forward strand.
TTTGTCGCCCGGCTTCCGGCCAGTGACGACCTCGACGAGCAGGAACAGCACGTGTCCGCCGTCGAGCGCAGGAATAGGCAATATGTTCATCACGGCAAGTATCACCGACAACAGCGCCGTGATCTCCCAAAACGAATACCAGTTCCATTTTTCCGGGAATATGTTGCCTATCGAGATAGGACCGCCGAGCGACTTGTACGCCTCGGTCTTCGGCGTGAAGACCAGCTTCAGCTGTTTCCAATAGCTGCCTATCTCCTCCCCGATCCGTTTCCACCCGGCCGGGAACGATTGCCAGAACGTATATTTGCGCGTGTGTACCGGAGTGACGGCCATCATATCCGCCACCGCGCCTATCTTGCCGTCCGCCGACACGCCGACGGCGAAATGCCTGACCGTATCGACACCGGCGCTATCGCGCCGCACGGCTATATCCACAGTCTGTCCCGACAGATCGGGCAGACGTTCCACATACTCGTCGAAAAATTCCAACGGCTCGCCCTGAAGCTCCACAAGACGGTCGCCCGCCTCGATACCCGCACGGGCGGCACCGCCGTCCTCCAACACCATACCTACGATGAACGGATAGCGCGGCGACATGAATTCCGCATCTTCGGCCAACTCCAGCACCGAAGCGTCGGGAGCCGTAAACGTCACCGTATCGCCGCCGCGCAACACGGCGACTTCATAATTCTGTTCCAGAAGCATGGCTATGCGCAACTGGCGGAAATCCTCATATTGCCGGCCGTTTACCGACAGTATGCGGTCGCCGTCGCGGAATCCCATATCCTCGGCCTGCGGACTGAACACGTAGCCGTATTTCATATCTTCGGTAGAAAGATACGCGTCGCCCCAATGGTAACTGATACCTACATAAATCAGAAATGCCAGCACTACGTTCATGAACACGCCGCCGACCATTATTATGAGTCGCTGCCACGCCGGTTTGGAGCGGAACTCGTCCGGCCGGGGCTCGCTTTTCATCTGTTCTGTATCCATGCTTTCGTCTATCATTCCGGCCAGCTTCACATAACCGCCGAACGGAATCCAGCCGACACCGTAACGCGTTCCGCGGCGAACGAACGAAAATACCGGCTTCCCGAAAAACAGCTGGAACTGCTCCACACGCACCCCGAAAATACGGGCGAACATGAAATGCCCCAGCTCATGCACTATCACGAGCAGCGAAAAGCTGAGTACAAACTGCAATATTTTGATAAGTATATCCATTACGAACTCTATTTCGATCCCTGATTTTCCGCCGGACTTCTCCGGGCAATGCAAATATAACGCACGCTCCTGAAATTAATTATACTCCGGACAGCCGTCGCAGACGAATTTTCTATCATCAGCGCACCCCATACCGCTCACATAACCGTAGTATGCGTAACGGCACACAATGCTTACACTACCGCCGCACGTCCCGCGCCACCGCACCTTTCCCCGCCTCACGGAAAGGCCGTCATATCCATGCCTCTACCATGCGGCGCACCTCTCCGTCGAGCCGCGCATAATCCTCCACCGACGGATCGGACACGAACGGCGCACGTTCCAACGCCCTCTCTATCATGCGCACTATATCCTTATATCCTATGCGTCCGCCGAGAAAAGCCGCTACGGCCGCTTCGTTGGCCGCATTCATAACACAAGGCGCAGTCCCGCCGCGGCGCAGACACTCGTAAGCTATGCCGAGAGCCGGAAACCTGTCCCCGTCCACCTCCTCGAAAGTAAACGTCGGCACCTTGCCAAAATCGAATCGTTCGCCGCCAAGCTCCATTCTGACCGGGAAAGTCAGCGCATACTGTATAGGCAGACGCATGTCGGGCGTTCCGAGCTGCGCCTTGATAGCCCCGTCCTCGAACTCCACCATGGAATGTACGACGGACTGAGGGTGTACCAACACGTCTATGCGGTCTGCCGGAATGCCGAACAGCCAATGTGCCTCTATCACCTCGAACCCCTTGTTCACCAACGTCGAGGAGTCTACGGTTATCTTCGCGCCCATGCTCCAATTAGGATGCCGGAGAGCCTGCTCGACGGTAACATGTTCGAGCTCTTCGGCCGAAGTACGCAGGAACGGTCCTCCCGATGCCGTAAGAATCAGACGTCTCACTGGCGAAGGCTCTCCTACCATGGATTGGAACACGGCCGAATGCTCGGAATCTATCGGCAGTATAGACGCTCCGTTGCGCGTGGCCGACTCTATGATCTGGCGGCCGGCTATGACGAGACTCTCCTTGTTGGCCAGAGCCAGTTTCTTGCCGCTGCCTACGGCGGCCAAAGACGGCATCATACCCGCATATCCCACGAGCGCATTCACCACCACGTCGCTGCTCCCGCCGCGGGCTACCTGCTCTATAGCCGCGGCCCCGGCATACACCTTCACGGGATACCCCGCAAGGGCATCGCGCAACTCCCCGTAACGACCCTCGTCGGCAATGACCACGGCATCGGGACCGAATTCGACGGCCTGTTCGGCCAACCTTCGCCAGTTGCGTCCGGCAGTCAGTACGGCCACCTCGAACATGTCGCTCCGGCGACGTACCACATCGAGCGTCTGCTCCCCTATCGACCCCGTAGAGCCCAACAACGCGACCCTCTGTTTCATACTATATACTATAATATATATCCCCCATACTATCCGCTCTGCAGCGGCATATGTGTTTACTTACAGCCCACGCACATATCTCCGGACTTTGCGGCTACCACGACCGGCAGTCGAGCGACACGCCGCCACACATTACTTACCGGCTAATCGTAGAATCTCCCACGCCGCCGCAAACCGCCCCTGCGAAAATGCGCAGGACACCGGCATCAAGACACGCACACCGCTAACGGAACACTACATACCGTCGCGGATCGACCGGCACACCGTCTTCCCAGAGTTCGAATATGAACTCCCCGTCAGGCCGTGTGGCGTTATCCACCACACCGGGTTCCACGTATCCGATGACCTCGCCGGCCTCCACCCTGTCGCCTACCATTTTCAGCAACTGGGCATTGTGCTTATAAAAAGATATGTAATTGTCGCCGTGCTGTATCTGTATCGTATTTCCGTCCTCCGGTGTCCACTGGCTCATGACCACCGTACCGCTCCTCGCGGCCACCACCTCCTGCGGTCCGGCAGGTACGATGCCGATACCGAAACGTCCCGCACCCGGATCGAATCCGGAAATTATCTCGCCCTTGACGGGCACGAAAAACTCGTTGCGTTTCACCACCGCACCGGAAGGGGTCACCACACCGTCCACCAGTGCATACCGTCCAGTCCCCTCCAACTCGCTGCGCAAGGTCATTTCGGCCTGCGAAGGCACAGTTACGCCGCGAGAAGTGTCTGCGCCGCGCACGGAATCGGCAGCCGGCGCCAGCACGCTCTCCAAAGCAATGCGTCCGTCCAATATGGCGCCTATATTGCCCTCGTATGCCTGCAAAACCTGTAAACGCCTTTCGAGGGAATCGAGCCTGTATATATTCTCCGTCAGCATCGCACGCGCCTGCCTGCCCGGATAGCCGGGCAACGAATCGAGTACGGGCGTATAGACCACCGCCGTAACCACCACGGCGAACATGACCAGCAACACCCCGACCACTGCGAGTGTAATGCGCAACGGACTTATGTACATATACCACACCTCCGTCTCCTGATTGCGGTCGAAGAGACTTACGCGGTGCTTCTTGGCGAAGTTCCGGATCACATATCCGAATCCGGAGCCGCCCGTTCCGTTCTTTTCCATACACAAAGAATAACCACACAAAAATAGTAAATAAACGCAAGTCTCACTGAGGATCGAATATTTATAATTCCTGCCCTCGCCGGAATCCGGATCGGTAGGCCGCCACACCGCCGGGACAGGAGAATGTTTCCGCATATCGTCCGACATACGGCTGCAACATCAAAAAGCATAATTTTTGCATTAATATGCAAACACCTGATATACTATTGTTTAGCATAATAAACAGTATTTCCTATTTATATTTTTTGCAAATCGACTATGTTCGGACATATAAATTTCATATCTTTAACCCCGAAAGGTTTATAAAACCAATTTTACACCTCAAATAAAAACAAAGTTCATGAAACGAAGCTTATCAACAGTTATTTTGTTATGTGCAGCAGTATTCGCATTCAGCTGCAAGACAAATGAAGTACATGAGTATGTAAAAGTAGACCAGCTCTATCTCAACTTCCTCGCCGATGGTAACGACGCACAAGAAATCAAGGTGACCGCCTCCAGCGATTACACCGTGGACGTAGACGCCTCATGGGTTAAAATAGACACCCAGACGCCGGGTATCGTGAAAGTATCCGTAGAAAATTATGACGGTCAGGAAGAACGTACCACACGCATCAGCCTCACGGCAGGCGGAGCTACCGCTTATGTACACGTCGTACAGCTCGCACCCGACGGTGCCGATTACAGATTCCGCAATCTGATGGGATTCAGCGGCGCCAGCATTTCGGTAGGCGGCAAATACGCTGCATGCTATGACGGCGAAGAGAGCGCTGAGGCCGGGGAAATGGTATATAATGTATATCTTATCGACCTCGCAACGGACAAATGGACCACTCTCGGCACTTTCCCCGAATCGCAGTATTTCATGACGAGCGTACAGACCGTTTCCGACGACGGTAAAGTATTCGTCGTATGTGACCAGGGTACCCTCATGGTAGACATAGACGGCAACCACGGTCTCGTATCGGGCGTTCCGGCAGGTTTCAACACTGCAGCGTCTCCCGCAGTATCGCAGATCTCCGCAGACTCCAAAATCATGGTAGGCTGGGGCAATTACGAGAACGGCGACTATCGTCCGATCAAATGGGTGGACGGAGTTCCCGAAGCCATGCCGCTTCCTGAATACAACTTCCGCAAAGAACCCGTAGGAAACGTTATGGCACGAGGCATCTCGGCCAACGGCGAAATCATCTACGGTACTACGTGGGACAACCGTGATTATGGTATGATCTACTGGGACAAGAACGACGACGTAAAATACGTAGGCGAAGACGTACGCAAGGAAGAAATCGTACAGATGGATAAGGGCAACGGTCTGGAAGACTACATGCTTGTCAACGGCGTCATCAGTTGGAGCGGCAACTTCCAGATAAGCCCCAACGGCAAATGGATTTGCGGTACCTACCGTACTGAAAAGAAAGAATCCGACACCTCTATTTCCGAAACAAACCAGCCTTGCTTCTTCAACACCGAAACCGAAACGACATATATATTCGACGGCGACGGTTCAGGTATGGCTGCAACTGACGACGGTATAGGCTTTATCGGTACGCCGAGTTTCAGCACCTCGTCCTGCACGGTAGTAGACATAGAAAACCAGACAGAACTCGGCTCACTGACCGAGTGGGTACAGGAGAAATACGGTATAACCATCCCCGGCGGATATATGCTCTGCATGTGTACCAATCCCGACGTATTCATGGGCATACAGCTGATCGCTCCGAGCGGACTTCCGTACGACCTGCACTATTATGTCGCTCCCTCTATCTGATAATACCGTGTACGGTGCCCGGATACGGAATAAACGACATATTTAAAGAATCCATTCTGGCGGGCTTTTGAAGCCCGCCAGAATTTTCTGAAACGGCTTTTGCTCTATGGGAAAGGGTACGAATATTTTAGCAATACCCCGATTCCTCACAACATCCGATTCCGGACACGATCAAACGGACGCAGACAGACAAACCACCTCGGACGTCTGCTATACGAAACAGAGCATACATGACGTGAACTTAGATTACAACATATATTTATCGTATCTAAAACACGTTAGATTAAGAAAAACTTACCATTAAACAAACAATAACAGTATGAAAAAAATCATGTTATTATCGGCATTGGCGGCAACAATGATGCTGGCAATGTCATGCGGAAAAGACGATCCCAAGCAATCGCTGGATCTTTCACCTAAAACGCTGACTTTCGCAGCCGACGCCACAGAGGCGCAGACTGTAACAGTCGACGCGAAAAACGTCGATTGGGAATTTGCGGTAGACACCCAAGCCTCGGACTGGCTTTCCGCCGAAAGACAGGACAACACCCTTAAAATTTCGGTAGCTTCCGACTATACCGGCGCCGACAGCCGTATCGGAAAAGTATTCGTACAGGCCAAAGGCAAGACCGATCTCCAGCGTCAGGAAATCACGGTAACGCAAAACGGTATAGGTACCAACGAGTTCACCCTTTCCGCCACAACGTTGACTTTTGCTGGCGAGGCCGCTCCGGCTCAGGATGTGACCGTTACCGTAACTGGCGACAAACTCACTTGGACGGCCGCAGCCGAAGAAGCATCCAAATCATGGATCACGGTACAGACTGCCGAAGGCAAAATAACCGTTTCGGTTTCAGACAACGATACGGAAACCATACGTACCGGCAATGTGATAGTAACCCCAAATATCGGCGAGCCGCAGGAGATATTCGTAAAACAGGAAGGTATCGTTCTCCCTCCGTCGCTTTCGGTTGACGAAGAATCGCTCAAAGGTTTCAACTTCAAATCATCCGATATCAATGCATACGTAATAACCGTTACGGCTGTCAACTGCGAATGGACCACATCGACGGTGGACAAAGACAACAATCCGGTAGACTGGATAACGCTTTATGAAAATCAGGAAGTAAAACCCCAGACAATTACCGTAACTGTGAAGACCAACGCCCAGCTCGAAGCCCGCGAAGGATTCGTTGTAATCACTCCCAAGGCCGAAGGCGTCGATGCAATAAGGATACCCGTAAATCAGGAAGCCGGTCGCGACCACGACAGTACGCTTACCGAAGACATAAAAATAACCGACCTCACCCATACACGCACGGAGTTGTATTTGACAACAGAAAACGAAAAGAATTACGCATCATGGAATATCAACATGATGTCCGAAGGCGTAGACTACAACCCTGAGTCCGGTTGGATCGAAGGCACAGGTAACAGTCTAACAGTTTCATTGATAGCGGAATACGAAAAAGAAGGCGAGACCTACTACATCTCGGAAGGCGATTATACCATGGATCCGAACTGGGAAACCGACTTGAAAGCCATGACTATAAAACCGGGAGAAAAAGGTATGAACCAAGGCCAGTATTTCTTCTCGTATTATATGGAATACAATGCCAACAATCCTGAAGAAGAGGCTCCATTAATGTCCGGTACCGCCAATGTTAAACGCGACGGCGATACCTACACCATCACCATGAATCTCGTGGACGACGGTGGCATCAAGGTGACTGCTACATATACAGGTCCCATAACCGCCGACTTCATATCAGACTTAACAGATATGGGCGGCGATATAGGCGACGGTTCCAACTAAAGGTAACCGATCGAAATAAAAAAGGGTATCGCTCGCGGAGCGATACCCTTTTTTATTCTCACTTCCAGCCTATCCGCCCATGCAACACCTGCAACACCAGCGACACCGGCCTCTCCCGAATAATACAGGCATTCGGCATCCGTTTTATCCGCAATACCGCATGCGTCGTACAACCTTATACCGGAACGGTAACCATTACGCCGACATGCCTTTCGGTAAATCTCTCTGAGCGGCCAAAAATGCAATCCGGTTCCGACAACATATAAATGCCCGTCTGCCATAGGATCGCATACGTTCCGGGTATATAAATCCCAACGCACGGAGACAGGCCTCACGTACCGATAATACCCGCAATTATCCCTCTGCGTACCGCTCCGCTCCTCACACATGTCCCGGCACTCCCAGAACCAATCCACGGCTAACAGATAACCATATATTCTTCCGCGAAACGAATCGCGGTCATCGCACATGTCGTTAAAACAGCCGCCCGCCGCAACTATTCAGCCACTGCACGACGCATATCATTCAAGACCGCAAATCAATTATCTCTTCCAATAAACATCCAGTCCACAGACCGCATATAAAATACTGTGGCCGAAACATTACGGTAATGCGATATAAAACAGGCCGCGATACACATGTACCACAGCCTTGTTGTCAATCAAATCCCATTTCGACATTAAGGAACGCCAAAAACCGGAACGATAATAAAAACCGTTTGTCGTTATTCCGAATCCCGACAGTATGTATATCCTGAACTCCGGATATATCCGCATAAGCCGTCCTCCCGGCATAGGTACATGCATAAGCGGCGACATATGCCGGACGGCCTTATCGCAGATCGCTGCCGATTATCTGCATGAACTCCTGCCGCGTGTTCTGCTGACGTATGAACGCACCGGTAAACGCCGAAGTGGTGGTAACGGAGTTCTGCTTCTGAATGCCGCGCATCTGCATGCACGTATGCGCAGCCTCTATAACCACTGCCACGCCCATGGGGTCGAGGGCTTCCTGTATACAGTCGCGGATCTGCACCGTCAGACGCTCCTGCACCTGAAACCGGCGAGCGAACGCCTCCACGACTCTCGCCACCTTGGACAAGCCCGTAATATACCCGTTCGGAATATAAGCCACATGAGCCTTGCCGTAGAACGGCATCATGTGATGTTCGCACATGGAATATACCTCTATATCCTTCACCACGACCATATGACGGTAATCCTCGCTGAACTTGGCCGAGAGCAATATTTCCTTCGGATCCTCGTCGTACCCCTTGGTAAGGAAAGCCATGGCTTTGGCCACCCGTTCCGGAGTCTTCAACAACCCCTCGCGCGAGGTGTCCTCTCCGAGCAGTTCGAGTATTCTCTTATAGTGTTCCTGCAATTCGGATATTACGCCTTCGTCATAAATATCCTCTCTAGTATATATCTTACCCATTATGATATTCGGTTTTATTTACGTCCTTCGCACCGGCCGCAGTCCCGCACCTCTGTCGTCCGCCGCCGAACGCAACTGCAAAGGTAGGACATTTTCGGTTGCTATAAAATACGACGGGTACGTGAATTTGCCGTAAGTTCCATATGTTCCATATCCACGCCTTCGAGCAGTACCGCACCGCTACGACGCCCCGGCTCGAAAACGCCGATACGGTCGTCGATGCCGAGCGACGCCGCACCGCCTTCGGTAACCCACGTCAACGCCTCTTCGAGAGGCACCCCGCGCAATGCCTTCAGTTCATCTATCATCGAAAGCGATTCGTTGGACGCCAACGAATCGGTACCTATGGCTATATTAACCCCCTTGCCGCGCAACAGTTCAACCGGCGGTACGAGACCTGATATATAACGGTTCGATCGCGGGCAAAGCACCCATGTAACGCGTCCGGTAAAATGGCGCATGACAGTATCCACATCCTCCTCTGTAACGCAGCAATCATGGACGAGCAGTATATCCCTGGCCGCCGGAACGCATGCCGCAATCCTGCCTGCCGGAGTACGGTAACGGCCGAAATCTATCGGCGTACCGCGCTCGACGTACCATTCGTGCATCTCCCCGCGTCCCTCGAACAACTCCTTTTCCGACGGGCTTTCCATGAAATGCACCGACAGAGGCACCGAGTCCGTTCCGGTACGCACGGCCGACACGAAAGCTCCGTCGCGTAGCGAATATGTGGAATGGGGCGTTATTCCGGCACGCAACCCCATGCCGGCAGCTTCGCGTTCCAATTCCGAAAGCGTGTCCGCCGAAACGGTGTTCATACCGAAAAGCTCAAGGAAATTAGTATATCCGATGCGACTGCGCCTCTTCAGAGCGAACGTACTGTCGCCGTTGCAAACGTCTCCGACAGCTCCGACGCCCTGACACCACAGCGCCGCATCGGCATCTTCGGCAGCCGCGACACGCTGCTCGGGTGTTACTCCCGTGCGTGCCGTTCCCATACCCTTGGCGAATGCCGTGAATCCTCCGCCCGGCGGTATGCGCCCTTTCATGTAAGACAACTCCAGATGGCAATGCGCATTCACCATGTCGGGCAGAAGTATCCCGCTATAGAACTCGACGCCCGCCTGCGAATCCATATCGTCACACACGGAAACGTCCGTAACAGTCCCGTCACTCGACAGCGAGACTATCGCATTGCGTATCAACGAGCGGCGGAACAATACGTAATGCGCAGCTATCCGTCGCGAGGTGTTCGTACTCATCATATTCCCTGCCGTCTATCATAAGGCGGTAATCTATAAACTGGCGCAAAAGCGTCTCGTGCGCCTCTTCGAGATCGGGCTGACGCACCACGACGAGCGAATCTATCGTCAGGTGCATGCGTTTCGGATTTTCCGGATAATTGCCGAACAGAATCTCGAGCGTCTCCACATCCTTCGCACCCGTAAGCGTTATATCGTATTTCACCCTGCCTCGCGGACGGAGCGCCAACGTCGACGAGGCACGCGACACACCGTCTCCGTTACGTAGATAATGTTTGTTTTCGAGGTCCTTGTTACGGTCGAGCGAATCGAGCGTATAATAGTACGTTACGTCGAAACGTCCCGATCCGTTCTCAAGCGGAACAACGAGTTTCATGGCCGACGAATCGGCCATGCTGCGTATCTCTATCAGAGAATCGCGGAAAACCTCATGACGGCTCACGGCATAGGCCATACTGTCCACCATGTTGATTATTCTCACCTGCTCTGCAATAGCGGCACTCTCGGCCTCCATTTTCGCTACCGCCACTTCCACGACATCGCCCAAGCGGAAACTCTTACGACGCGACGCCTCCATGATAGTCCGTCGGAAATCCTCCGTCGTGTATCCGTGTTTCTCCAATACCGGAGCATACACATCCACACTGTCGGCCTGCCTCAACGGATGTGTCTCGATGTAGGCGTTCAGCAGGTACATATCCTTGAATATGTCAGCCAGTTCGTCCTCCGGTATCTGTTTGTATCCCTTGCAGCACACGCACACGACTACGGCCGCCACTACGGCCGCCACCCGCGATACATATTTCAACACTCTCAATGCCATGATCTTACCGACGATTTCGGTATCATTTTAGACACCGTAAATTTATTGATTATCCACACTACGGCCAACGCCGCAACCGCTATGGCCACTATATCTGTCGCCTGCACCCGAACAGGATACGCATCCACCAAAAACGATGCGGCGCCTATCTTTATCAACCCGAAATATTGCTGCACGAGAGCCAGCGTCAGACCCACGACTATGCCGCCCGCCGTGCCGATTCCTCCGATAAGCATGCCCTCGTCCACGAATATGCGTCTGACGAACGCCGTGTCGGCTCCCATGGTGAACATTATACCGATATCCGGCTTCTTGTCCAATATCAGCATCACGAGCGATCCCACTATCGAGAACGACGCTATCAGCAACACAAGCATACTGATAAAAAATATTCCGAGTTTTTCCAATTCCAGTATACGGTACATGTCGGCTTTCTGCTCGTAACGCGTCAATACCCTGAATCCGTCGCCGAGAGATTCGGCGAGTCGTCTCTTCACCGCCTGCACCCTCTCGCCGTCGTTCACGCGCACAGCCACAGCCGAAGCCCTGCCGCGATAATCGAGCAATTCCTCCGCGAACTCTATCGTGCTGAATATGTAACGGCTGTCGGTTTCGGCATCCAACGAGAACACACCACCGGTAAACAGTCCGTCCGCACTGTAACCGTTTATGGGCAGCAACGGAGAATAATCGCCCCTGCGGGCGGCATATACCTCTATCTGATCGGCAAAACCTACTCGGATCCCCATGTCGTAAGCGATCCCCTGCCCTACAACAGCCTGCTCCATATCTCCGAAACGGAGTTCGTAATCGCCGCGCGTTACGGTAGTTCTGACTGGCACCACATACTCGTAACTCGAATCCACGCCACGCAGCACCGCCGCAGTCTGCCGCCCCCGATACTCCAGCAATACGTTCTCTTCAAGGATATACGAGAACGCGCCTACCCCTTCCACCATGACGTGCGCGCTGTCAGCCGCCGATCTGTCGAACACCTTCCCCTGAGCCGGCAATATCATTATGTCCGGATCGAACACCCCGTACATCTGGCGCACCAGCCCGTTGAATCCGTTGAATACCGAAAGCAGAATCACCATAGCGGCCACAGGGACCCCCACGGCGAAAATGCTGACGCGCGATATTACGTTTATCACCGACAGCGAATTACGCGAGGAAAGGTATCTGCGTGCGAAAAGCGATGACAGGCGTCCCACCGTTAAGGTACTATTTCAGAAGATTCTCTATATTCTCGATATACTCCAGCGAGTCGTCCAGAAAGAACGACAACTCCGGCACCACCCTGAGCTGGTTGCGGATTCTCTGACCGAGCGCCTTGCGTATCCGCCACTCGTTATCCGTCACGGCCTTCATGACCTGTCCGCTACGGTCGAACGGGAAAACGCTCAGGTACACCTTGGCATACCCCAAATCGGGACTCATACGCACCGAGGTCACCGACACCATGGTCCCCTTGACCACATCCGCCGCCTCACGGGTGAATATGTCACTGATGTCCTTCTGTATCTGTTTCGCTACTTTGTTCTGTCGTGTCGATTCCATTATCGTTGTTTTCTCTGTTTTTATTCTTTTTAGCCTCCTTCTCCTGCAAACGGCGCATCTGACGCTCGGCACGACGCTTTATGGCTTCAGCCGAGAACGACGGTTTGTGCGGCTCCTTGCCGAGACAGTAGAAAAATCCGAGCGATACGCTCACGTTATCGAGCGGCGAACGCGTAGGATTCCCGCTGTAGACGGCCTGATTGCGCAGTATGTCGCCATAACTGAAATAGTACCGCGCCTCGAGCATCAACTCCCAGCGGCCTATCATGTAGTTGAAACCTATACCGCCGAGAAGACCGTATCCGAGAGGATTGTCCCTCACGAGTTTCATACGATAAACCCCCGACGTAATATCGTCGCCGCGTTTCTGAATATAATAAGAGTCTATATTATAAGACGCCCATACTCCCAGGTTGAGAAACACTCTCGAACGGTTTTCATTGAAGTTCATATGTATATGCCATATGAACGGAACGTTTATCGAATTCACCACACGCCTGTAGTAATCTTCCGAATCGAGTCCGGCCTGATTCTGGTAGGCCCTCTGGATAAACTCTATTTCGCCGCCGACGGCACCCACGTAATTCGTTTCGCCGTAATATTTCCATTGCAGGCCGCCCGACCACATGCCCCACACCATGCGCATGTTGTACCATGACGTAGGTGCGAAACGGCCGTAGCCGAGTCCCCAGCCGCCGCGAAGACCTATATAATGTTGTGCGCCTGCCGTAAACACGGCCGACGAAAACAACAGAGCTATCAGAAACTTCTTCATCCAATACTATTTTTCTCCCTCGCAGAAATTACCTTCCACTCCTCGCGCTACGGTCCCAAATAACGGAACTTCCCGCCCTGACGAAAACCGTATGCCTCAGACTTACGGCAGATACGAAACGACCCGCAGAAAGCCGAACTGCGTTTCAACCGCCCGAAACCGTTCCCGCCCGACGATAGGATAAACAGACTTATCAGCAATCCTGCCCCATAACGGACACCTGCACGGTACACGTCGCGACAGGTATCCTTATCGCATGTTTCATATCCCGAAGCACGGAAACCGCTCCGACACACGGCAATAACCCCCTATCAGCCACACGACCATCTCGCCACCTACGGCACGGAATCACACAATTTACGGTTTCCGGCCACGCGCATCCAATACAATCGCTTTTATGTCAATCAAGCTACGTATTAACCGTGCTTTTTTATTTTCCTACGAGGCTCAACATTCCGCGTAACGCCTCAACATTAAAACAACCCGGTTCCCCGGCACATATTATTCGGTACGCCACCGAATATTCCACACATCCGTCAACGCGACACTCCGACAAACATTCCATGCATCAGAATCCGCCGCCATTGAATCCGCCCGTCGGATTAAACGCTCCTGTACTCTGCGAATTGCGCTGGTTGGCATTCTGTTGCTGCTTTTTCTTGGCCTTCTCGATCCTCTCCTCCAGCAGACGTTGCGCCCTGACTATCTCCTGTTTACGCAGCTGTTCGCGAATATCCATGATATCGAGCGGTTTGAAAAGATCGTTCATATCGACTCGTATCTCTATCTCCCAGTTCGCCTTCATGGCTATCAGGTCGTTGCCGTTATCGGGAATGTACAGCTCCACACGTTCGGGCTGCCGGTGTGCTATGACATCGCCGCTGTCCCACTCGCCGTTGCTGTTCAGATCCTCCACCACTCTCAGTTTCACATCCCCCGGACTGATATAACGGAACGTATGAGTACCCGTACGAGCATACTTTCGCTCCTGTAACACCTTGTCGTTACTACCGAGCAGTTGCAAGATATAGTTGCTCTCCGGAGTTTTTCCGACTACGCTGACAGTCAACATTCCGAACTTGTCCGGCGACAATATCGAAAATTCCGACTTTATGGAGTCGTTCCTCTGGCCGGCAATATTCAGGAACACACTGTCGGGTATCACGATACGGTACTTCTGTTCAGGTTGCCACTGCGCCGAAATTATCCATTTGCGCATATCCACGGAATCCTGCGATATATCGTAACGCACACGGTACATATCCTCGTTCTCGCCGAGTCTCACCAGCGATATGCGCGCGCTGTCCATCTGCACTATAGGATAGTCGAAACTTATGGAGATGTTCTCTTCCGGATTGACATCGCCCTTGGCGCTCAGATTATATTTGAACGGATTGGGCTTCGCCGGCGGAGTATACTCCTCGCCAGCCTCCTCGGCACGCTGACGCTCCTTCTCTTCCTTCTCCCGCTCGCGTTCCTCCTCTTTGGTCTCGAAATATTTCCAGAACAACGCCAACTTATCGGTATTCTGTACGAGATTGTTTATACTGTCGTGTTTAAGGTATGTGATACGCCCTTTGATAGTATCGGGCAACTGGTCGCCCGGAACATTGAGCCACAGGTTTATGGTATCCCTGCCGCGCGTCACATATTCCGTAATGATCTGCGAAGAATCTATACCTTCGAGTACGAGGGAATCTATCTGCGGATATGGAGCGTTGAAATACAGCTCTATCTTATACTGGTCGGGACGCTTCTGCTCGGCAAGATTCTGGCGCTTGAACTGCTTGTCCATGAACATCCGCAAATATATCTGCGGCTCGGCGGTCATATACATACGTGTGGTATCGTACCATGCCATGAAGTCGGGCATATCCGAAGGATTGTAAACCCCGTCGAGGAAACCGACCTGATCGACACCCGGCTCATACGTAAAGTTGCCGTTGGTGTCCTCTATGGCATATACCTTGTAATCCACGGGCTTGAGATTCTGGGCTATGAATATGCCGTTGTTCTCGGCGCGAGCTATGAAGTCTGGTTGCACCTTGAACAGCGTGGAATCGTAAGCCGGCAACGAATCCGGACGCCCCTCCTCGAAAAGCCTCAGATAAGGCCCTGTCGTGAAAATCGAATCGGTGGCTTCATAAAAGTAGATGAGCGTCTTCCCGGCGCTGTCCTTTTTATAGGCGTCCACGGTATAGCCGGACATGAACATTGAATCGACATAGTCACCCGTAGAGAACACGTACCTGAAACCGTTGAGCGGATTACCCTCGTTGTTGTCGCGTATGCTGCTGCCGAAATTAAGCACATACGTCGTATTCGGTCTCAACGTATCCTGTATATCTATCTGCACTCCGCGCCCTTTTATAAGTAATTGCGGCTTCTTCTTCATGGCCGGCGAAGTGAAAAACTCCTTCTGCTGGTCCTTGAGCTGCACGAATTCGTCGAAAGTGATATATATACGTGTATTACCCACCGTATCGACACCCGTGGTATTGAAAGCCGGCGTAGCGCCCATGACATTGGGCGGCAGAGTGTCTTTCGGTCCTCCCTGCGGATTGCCTATGTTGGCGCAGCGCCATAAAAAAGCCGTACTGAACAATACCAGTACCGCACCGGTCAATACCGTTCTAGCATGTGGTATTCCTGATCTCATCTAATATTATATAGTCACCAGCTTATCAACACTTTCTCCCATTCCGGACATTTCGCACGTCTATGTTACGACTTCCGCTACGGCATTCCCGACACAGTAATTTACTGTTCAGGCGCCGGCTCGACAGGGTCTTCCGGGGTTTCCGGCTCCTCTGTCTGCGGCCATTCGTAATAAACGGTCCACTTTTCGAACGTCGTCTCCTCCTTCTGACTGCGCAGATCGAACATCACGCGGCTTTCGGACGTCTCCGGATTATCGCTCAGATCGAGAAAACAGCAGGCATACATCTTCACATCGTCGCCTGCGGGATCGACATCGTTATAGACTACGAGCATGACCTTATCCGAAGCGAGATTCATGAACAGTCCGTCCGAGTTCCATTGTCCCTGCACATCGAAGTCGAACTTCTCGTAATCGGCATCGCCGCCGTCCCCGGTGGCATCGTCCCTCTTTTTCTCGGCTATTCCCTGCCGCGCCTCCTCCCACGAGGTCACGCGACCGCCGTTGGCCTTATCGAAGCCGTAAAAGGCATAACATTTGGCCTGTCCGAGTATCTCCGACGACCCGGAACCGCTCTTCCACACCGACGGAATGATTTCCAGATCGGTGTCTATAGGTATCTTGACGTCGCCGTAACCGTAAAATTTCCACGGTTTCTTGACGACAGGCTCCTCCTGTCCCTCCTTCCAGTCCAGCGGCGCGAACTTCAACGTCACGTACATGTTCGGCAGATTAGGGACCACATTGGCATCGCCCGTGGCATACATGGGATAATTGTTGTCGGCCACCACTAGCATTACCGGCGACTTGGTAAACGCGAAACGGAATATGTTGCCGTCCTCTCCTTCGCCCACTGTGGTCATGTCGTAAGCACGCGTATTCTCGGGATTGCCGACGGCACTGATTATTCCCGCGCGGGCATTCTCTATCGAGGTCACTTCCCACTTTTCGGGATCGGCGAAAAAAGCGTACACACTCGCGGTAGTCAACGGTATAGGATCCTTCACGCTCTTGCGCTCCTGCCAGACCACCGTAAGGTTATACGAAGTGTCTGTCACCACCTTGGCACACGACATACCCGCAACGATACATATCGCCGCCACAACTCCCAAACAAACACGCATTCTCATATTCATGCCGCCACGTTTAACACTCCTTGTTTTCAGGCTCGGCCGGCCGACAGTGCAGCCCTGAGTTCCTCGACGGTCTTTCCGAGTACGGGATGCACCTTGTGCGGCGCGATCTCGCTCAACGGCGCCAATACGAAATCCCTATCCTGCATCAACGGGTGCGGCAATTTCAGACTCGGAGTATCCATAATCAGATCGTCGTAGAATATTATGTCTATGTCTATGATTCTCGACGAATATGCCTCGCCAGTACGGGCTTTCTCCACAGCTTCGGCATCACGGTCGCGTCCCAGCTCCACCTCTATCTTCTGAACTGCCTGCAACAGCTCCTCCGGCGAAAGGTCGGTATCCACCTCCATGGCCTGATTCTGAAACTCCTGCGCGGCCGAAAAGCCCCATGCGGGACTATCGTAAACGTGAGAACAACGCAGGACTATCCCTATATAGTTGTTTATCAACTGCTGGGCATGTCTGAGGCGCGGCTTGACGTCGCCTATGTTACCGCCCGTTATTATAATAGCTCTTGCCATAACGATTCGTTTAAAGGCCTGCACACGGATTCTTACCGCATCGGCCTGTCATTTTATGCGCCCTATCAACTTACTCACCGACAGGGCGTAATGCGTAAAAATTATCTTTGCGTTACCGTTCTGGCTTATATGCAACAGAGCGGTCCGGTTCTCTTCCACCAGACGCTCTATGTTATGGTTGCCTATGAACGGGGCGAATTTCATGCAGAAATCGCGCTCCTGCCCCCAAAGATAAGATATATTTTCCATTCCGGCGGCTATCATGTAACTTTCGCGAAGCATGGCCGTCGCATATGTAAGGAAACGTTTCTGACTCTCCCGGCCCGACGCCGCCATATTCTCGGCCCATTCGAGCAGATCGAGATGCCGGTCGCCGTAACCGAGCCGCATCAGGGATGCGAAATTGTCGAAATCCTCGTCGGTACTGCCGTCACGGTCGCGCGAAGCGATACGTCCCGCCTCGATCAAATCGCCCGCCGAAAGCCTCGCCACAGCTGCTGCCTTGTTCGCATCCATCCCTTCGTACGACATGAGATAACTCTCCAAGGAAACGGTATCCAGACGCGGCACGGCCACCTCCTGTACCCTCGAAATGATAGTCGGCAACAACTGTCCCGGCGCGACGGATACCAGCAGGAACAGCGTCTTCTTCCACGGCTCCTCCAATATCTTCAACAGACCGTTGGCCGCCTCCGCACCCATTTTTTCCGGCAGCCATATAAGCACCGTCTTATACTCGCCTTCGAACGCCTTGAACGACAGTTTGCGGATCACCTCGTCGGCCTCACGCTTGGCTATCATACCCTGTTGGTTTTCGAGTCCTATCTTGTCGTACCACATGCGCTCGTCGAAATATCCTCCCGTCGCAGCCACAAGTTCGCGCCAACGCGGAAGGAAATTATCGCTCAACAGTTTCGAGCCACCTCCCGTCGAATTGGTCGGAAATACGAAATGCAGATCGGGATGTACCAGTCCGGCCATCTTGACGCACTGCGGACACACTCCGCAGCTGTCGCCGTCACGATGATCGCGGCAGTTCAGGTATTGCACGTATGCCAAAGCGAGCGGCAACGTTCCCGCGCCGCACGTTCCGGTAAATATCTGGGCATGGCTAACACGCCCCTCGTCGGCACCCCGGCGGAGCATCGATTTCAAATCGTCCTGCCCTATGACATCTGCAAACCTCATGCCCTTAAAAACTATTCCGCAAACGTATCCTTTCCAGCCGATAATCAGCGCCCGGTAGATCCGAAACCTCCCGCACCGCGTTCGGTATCCGACAGCTCCCCGACAGCATCCCACTCGATACGCTCATGCGAGGCCAGCACCAACTGTGCTATGCGTTCTCCGGGCTTCACCTCGAACGCTTCGTCGGAAAGATTGACGAGAATGACCTTAATCTCGCCGCGGTAATCGGCATCTATAGTTCCCGGAGAATTAAGCACCGTAATCCCGTGCTTGGCGGCAAGCCCGCTCCGCGGACGCACCTGTATCTCGTAACCGGCAGGTATCTCTACGAACAGCCCCGTAGGTATCATGGCCCTGCCCAACGGCTCTATAACCACGCTTTCTTCCATGGCAGCCGTCACATCCATGCCGGCGGCCAACGGTGTCTGATAATTGGGCAACTCCCGGCCCGATCTGTTTATAACTTTAACGATCATAACGTCTACTTATTTTCCATATATTATTCCGAAACGACCGGCACGCAGTCAAACCACCGCCATATCGCACGTTCTCACCTGCGTCGCAATACCGATTTCAGCAGCCCCGCCACATCTATCCCCTCGCGCCGCACGGCGTAAACTGCAAATATAACCACTAACGCAAAATATATCAAATACCTCGCCCAGACTGCCGCGCCGCCGCACGCGAGACCGATTCCGTAAAGCGCCGCGCCCAACAGGAAATACAATCCGATACCCTTCATATCGTACGGCACCGGATAATGCCTGCGGTTGAGGAAATAGCTGACCACCACCATGGAAAACTCGCATATGAGACGCGCAACGGCAGCTCCCACATACCCGAACACCGGGACGAGCATTATGTTGAACACAACGGTGAACACCAGCCCCGTACACGTCACGTAAAGCGCATATTTCGTAGCTCCGGTCTGTTTATACCAAAACGAAAGATTCAATACTATTCCGGAGAACATGTTGGACAGCAGCACTACGGGCAGTATTTCGCCGCCCTGCCGGAACGTCCGTCCGAGCAGCAGCAACACCACGTCGCGATAAAACGCTATCACGAGGAATATCATGATAGAAACTATGATGAAATACTTCAACGCCTGCGCATTGGCCTTCAGAAAATCCTCCTTCTTGAACTCCGCCAGAAAGAACGGCTCGGCCGCCAGACGATACATGGAAGTGAACAGTGTCATCACCACGCCGAGTTTCAGCACCGCACCGTAAATTCCGAGTTGCGCCTTGGCTTCCTCAGGACTGCCCGGCAGCAGCCACAGCAACATCTGACGGTCTATAAACTCGTTGGCCGTACCTGCGATACCGCTCAGCAGCAACGGCAGACTGTACAGCAACATGGTACGCGCCGTCCGAGAGTCTATACGCGGCACGATACCCCTGTTAAGAGGCAACAGACACAACAGAGTCACCACGCTCGCCACGAGGTTGGCGATAAGCACATATCCCGGCCCCATATCCGGACGATAGAGCCACCCCAGCGCAGCCGTGTCGGCAAGCGACGGCAACGCACCGAAAAAGAACAGACACAGCAACACGTTCACCACTACCGACAACAGCCTCAATCCGACATACATTATCGAACGCCCCTGTTCCCTCAACCGTGCGAACGGCAACGCGGCCAGCGCATCCACAGTTATGATGGCGGCCGTTATCCATATGTAAGAGGGATAATCCTCATACGTCATGGCACGGGCTATCGGCTTGTTGAAACACAATACCGCAATGAAAAACGCCACCGCAGCGAGACCGACAGTCCCCCACGCCGTAGCGAAAACGCGCTTTTTCTCAGCCTCGTCCGACGCCTTTCCGGAAAAGCGGAAAAACCCCGATTCCAATCCCATGGTAAGCACCACGAGCAGAAACGGAATAATGGCGTAAAAATGGGTGACGACACCGTAATCCACCTCGCACAACTTGCGCGTGAGGTAAGGAGTAAGCAGGAAATTAAGGAACTTGCCGAGCATCGTACTGATCCCGTAGATCACCGTCTGCCCGGCAAGTTTACGCATCACGTCTGACATATCCTATTCCATAAATAATCCGGCAAAACAATATCCCGCCGGGAATTGCCATATATTAAACCGTGCCGCCCCGAACGACACTTCCCATTCAAACAAATCGGTTCACGTCGGCATCCCGCTCATGCGGCGACGGCTTCGGACATTACCGTACACCGCGGACAATTCCGACTCCTAAACCCGGTACGACCGTCCCCACTTTCATCGCACGGCAGAAAGTTCATCTTTACAAACGGTCGGAATCCTACTGCGATAACACAGATTCTAATATCAAGTCCTCAAAACCGACAGTTATCCGACAACGACCGCAAACGTCTGTAACCCGTACAACCTGTACCGTTTCCCATTCCCTGACAAACCGTTTCATCACGGCCGCTCACCACACGCATTCCGACGGGGCCGGTGCCGCCGGCCGGAAACGTACGACTCGACTTCGGCCGCTACAATGCCGACCGGCACGTTCCGCATCCGTCGCAATACCGCTACCGCAACCGGCATCAGCGTTCCATACCTTCGGTAGACAACAGGCCGCAGGCTGCCTGAATATCCTCTCCGCGCGAAGCCCGTATGGTCGTTATTATCCCCTTACGGGAGAGGGCGTCGCGAAACGCCTCCATCTTTCTGTCGTCGGGACTGAAAAACGGCGATCCGGGAATCTTATGAAAACGTATCAGATTTATCCTGCACTTCAGTCCGTCGAGCAGACGGGCGAGTTCGCGCACATGCGCAGGAGAATCGTTCAGTCCCGCCATGACGATATATTCGAAACTGACCCTGCGCTGGCCGCCGAAATCGTACTCCTTCAGCATCTCGACCACATCCCTTACGGCATACGCCTTCTCGACGGGCATCACCTGCACCCTCTGTTCAGGAAACGGATTGTGGAGGCTCACAGCCAGATGCACCCGCGTGGAATCCATGAAACGACGCAACGAGGGCAGCACTCCGGATGTGGAGACAGTAATACGTGTCGGACTCCAGCCGTAGCCCCACGGCGAAGTCAGCACTTCGAGCGAATCCAATACGTTATCCAGATTGTCGAACGGCTCGCCCATACCCATATATACCATATTGGTCAGCCGGTCGCGTTCGGGCAGCGAAGCCATCTGGTTGAGTATGTCACCCGCCGAGAGCTGGCCGCGAAGCCCCTGTCGGCCGGTCATGCAGAACGCGCACCCCATACGGCATCCGGCCTGCGACGATACGCACAGCGTAGCCCTGTCGCCGTCTGGTATATAAGCCGATTCCACATAATGTCCCGCAGGAGTACGGTACAGATATTTTTTCGTTCCGTCAGCCGACTCGGCCACCCTTTCCGGCGCACTAAGCCCGACAGTATATCTTTCGGCGAGCTTCGTGCGCCCCGCCAGAGAGATATCCGTCATCGCATCTATCTCAGAGACACCTTTCCTGTAAAGCCAGGCAGCGATCTGCCCTGCCGCGTAACGGGGCAATCCCGCCTCCGCCGCCACAGCGCCGAGCTGAGCGAGTGTCTTGCCGTAAAGAGGCTCCTTCTCCGTATTATCCATACCAATCGCCATGCATTGCCGGCACCGCGTTTTTCGGCGCGGATGATCCGCGCCGAAAGCATATGCCGTATAAAAAATGAGGCCGCCCTTCCTCGGACGGCCTTTAACAATCATCTCCTGCAAATCTGCCGACTTCACCGCCGGAGACACTTGTGGAGAATACCGGAATCGAACCGGTGACCTTTTGAATGCCATTCAAACGCTCTAGCCAACTGAGCTAATTCCCCTTCGTCTTAATCATTGACTTTACCGGCACAAATATAACCATATTTTCCCAACACGCAACCTCATGTACAACTAAAAAGCATCACGACAAGCAACGCAACAACCGCGACGTCACTCTCCCGGCACGTCACCTGTCGCACGTCGCGCTGCATACATGCTGTCTATCATACCGTCGGCCAGCCCCCTGACAGGCACGTATATGTGATCGGCATCCGTCAGACGCGCAATGGTAAGGAAAATAGTCGCGGCCGGAACTATTACGTCGGCACGGTCGGCCTTGAGACCGAAACGCTCCATACGCTCCTGCGGAGACAAAGGCGAAAGCCGTCCGTAAAGTTCTTCGAGACTGTCTATGCCGAGCATCTGCCCGCGCGCGGCACCTTCGCTCTCGGCCATACGGTACAGCCTGTTGATATTGCCCCCCGATCCTATTATATTTATAGCCCCGTAACGTTCCCGCAAAGCGGCAATATCGGACTCCAGCCTGCGCCAAGCGTCTGGCAGTACCTTTCCGCTCAGCATTCTGACAGTGCCTATGTCGTATGATCCCGAAGACACCAGTTCGCCGCGCACCATGAGGTTGATCTCGGTACTGCCGCCGCCGACATCCACATACACGTAATTACCATTACGATCCTCGGTACACTCCATATGATTGTTATAAATCATACGAGCCTCCTGACGTCCGTCGATAATCTCTATGTCTATCCCGGTCTCCTTCCTAACTTTACGGATGATATCCGGCCCGTTGGAGGCATCCCGCATGGCCGACGTGGCACAGGCACGGTAAACAGACACGTCGTATATTTTCATCAACTGGGCATACGCCTTCATGAGCCGCACCAGATTGGCGGATTTCTTTTTGGATATCTCCCCTTTCGGGAAGACGTCGAATCCCAGTCTGAGCGGCACGCGCAGCAGCAACGCCTTATCCAACGCGCCCGATCGTTCCTCCCTCTTTATCAACAGTCTCACCGCATTGGACCCTATGTCTATAGCAGCATAACAATCGCCTTCCATAACACTTCTCGATTACCACGATGGCGTCTTCACCTCATCAGCCGGCCGAATCCGATACTTTCTTATTCGCTCCCTCCCGAAATCGAGCATTCCACAGCACCGCTTTCTGCGGCATAATGTTCGTACAGTTTTTCCTGCGACCGGAAAGGTTTCCCGTCGGCAGCCGGCCACGGACGGTTTTCTCCGGAGCCGTCCACCACGTGCCCTTTCATCGTATCCCGTAATCCGTAATCGACCACCAGCCGCAAATCGGCTTTTATGGCCTCGTCGTAGACCGGAGCCACGACTTCGATACGGTTGTCGAGGTTGCGCGGCATGAAATCCGCCGAACCTATAAAAATCTTCTCCTCGCCACCGGCTGCAAAGATAAATATTCTGGAATGTTCCAGATAACGGTCTATAATGCCGTTTATCCGGATATTGTCGCTTACTCCCGGAATACCCGGCACCAACGAACAGTTACCGCGCACCAACAACTCTACGGGCACACCGCACGAAGACGCCTCGTACAGCTTGCGCACCATTTTCTCGTCTGTAATATGGTTTATCTTGATGCGTATGTATGCCGGACGCCCCGCCCGTTTGTTACGTATCTCGTCGTTTATGAGTTTAATGAAACGTTTCTTCATATCGTTCGGAGAAACCAGCAACTCCTTGAATTTGACCGGCACATATGGTTTCTCTATGAACGAGAATACGGAATCCACCTCGCGGGTTATACGTCTGTCGGCCGTCATGAGCATATAATCGGTATACACGCGCGCATTCCCCTCATGGAAATTTCCCGTACTCACGCAAGCTATGTCGTTACCGGACTTCATACCTATGTGCGTTATCTTTGAGTGCACCTTAAGCCCTTCCACTCCGAATACCACATGTATCCCGGCCTCCTGCATCTGTTTGGACCAGTTTATGTTCGACGCCTCGTCGAAACGCGCCAACAGCTCTATCACCACCGTCACCTTCTTTCCGTTGCGGGCGGCGCATATCAACGCCTTGATGACTTTGGAATCCCTCGCCAGACGATAAAGCGTGGTCTTGATACTCCGCACCTCCTTATGGATCGCTGCCTCCTGCAAAAGCCTTATGTAATAATCGAAACTGTGATAAGGCACGTGTATGTAACGGTCGCCGCCGCGAATCATGGAAAGCATGCTTCCTCCGCCTTCCAACTCCGGCTTCGCCAGCGGTTCCCACACAGGATACTTCAAATCGGAACGGCCGCAATCGGGGAACGACATCAAATCCTTGTGATTGGGGTAACGACCGCCCGCCGACAGTGTATCGAGTTCGTCGAGACTGAGCTTGCCCAACACCTTTTTCAAAAGGTCTTTCGGCATCTCTCCGTCGTAAACCACCCTGAGCGCATCGCCGTTCTTGCGGCTACGCACGCCCTGCACGATCTTCTGCATGACGCCGTTGCGGGGGTCGTTGTCTATCTCCATCTCCGCGTCTTTCGTAAACTTGAACGCATAAGCCTCGAAATCGACGTAATCCATACCGGCGAAAATCATCGGTAGACAGCAACGTATAATATCGTCCACATACATTAGATAGCTTTTACCGTCGCTGTCCGGCAGGCGCACGAAACGGCCGCATACGGAAACGGGCAACTCGATCAACGCATAGTCCGCCCTCTTTTTGGCGTCGGCCGTGCGAAGCCTGACGGCGAGATATATGCTGTCGTCGGCCGACTCGGTAAGCTGTCTCACGGCCGAGAACCATACCGGACACACGTAACCGCTCATGCGGCGCCTGAAAAGATCGCAGACGAAAGCGCGTTGGCTCTCGTTCAACTCGCTTTCCGTCAACAGGAATATGTTCTCGTCCCTGAGCCGCCGCAACACATCGGCCACTACCCGACCGTATTCCGCCGAATACGAGTCATTGAGTTTGTTTATCTGTTTGATGAGTTTGCGGGCATGTTCCTTTTCGCGACCGAAACATTTTCCGTCGCATTCGGCTATCCTGCTCAGCGAAGCTATTCTAACCCTGAAAAACTCATCGAGGTTGTTGGAATATATGCCAAGAAAGTTCAGCCTCTCCAACAGCGGCACCTCCGGTTTGGCAGCCTCCTGAAGGATCCTGTGGTTAAAATACATCCAACTCAGATCCCTGTCTATATAGGCCCCCGACAAATTCTTGTTCTTATACATATACGAATCTCATGAATATTTCATCGCAAAATTAATCTCCACACATAAACAATAACGGCACAGAATGTTACAATCGTGTTACATCTGCACATCTTCTGCCAATGCCGATAAAATACAATGCAAAAATGCTGCCGCCACGCCAATCGCCCTGCAACGCTTAACTCACTATATACAAACCACTTGACAACACCACAACTGCATATGACGCATATAAAAAAACATACGGCTTCATTTTTTCGGATTTTTGTTCTTATATTTGTGAGTGGAAAACCGTTCACTTTAACAGGATAAATTAAACACTCTCATACATGGAAGTCAAGAAGAGCAAAAAGGCCGACTTGGAGAACAAGAAGGGCTTGTTTATGGAGATAGGGCTGGTCATATCCCTTGCCATAGTCATAATTATGTTCAGTATCAGCCAACGGGAAAAGGTGGTTGAGAATTTCGACATGGGAACCATCGCGGATGAAGTCGAAGTTATTGACGTGACGGTAGAGGAAGAGCCTGAAGTTCCGAAGGAGCACGTTCAGCAACAGACCGTTGCAGTCATCACCGACATATTGCAGGTGGTAAGGAACGATGCGCAAATCGAAACCGAAATTGACTGGATAGATTTCGAAAGCGACGATGACATCGTGATAGAGCCTATCAAGGTGGAAACCGAAGAGATCGAAGAAGAAACCATATTCATCGTAGCCGAGCAGAAACCCACGTTCCAAGGCGGAGACCTCAATGTGTTCCGTAACTGGGTACAGTCCCGTCTGGAATACCCGGATCTCGCCAGAGAAAACAACATACAGGGTACCGTAAACATTACATTCGTTGTAGAAAAGGACGGCAGATTGACTCATATAGAGGTTTTGCGTTCTCCGGACGAAATGTTGTCAGAAGAGGTTATTAAAGTAGTGTCAAGGTCGCCTAAATGGGAGCCTGCGCGCCAGAGAGATGTGCCGATACGATTCAAATACTCTATGCCTGTAGTTTTCAAACTCCAGAATTAACGGTAACGAATCGGAAAATCGACTGTATTACGAGAAACGGGACATCTCTCAACGGTGTCCCGTTTCTTATATCTATTTTCGGCGATAGAACAAACCGTAAAGAACGTACAGACAACGAGCGTAACGGAAATTTTTTGTTATATTTGAATCATACGATGAGGTAAACTATGTAACTCGCCCCGACAAATGGGGGCAATCGTCGGCGTATCCGACATGCCAGACAAACACGAACAACTATTGTATGCCGCATAAATAATATAATACGAGTATCCGATTCGAATAATGCATGCGAGCCGGAATGCAGTCAGACTTCAACCGACGACTCGGTCGTTGATTACGGAATTACCGAACATATAGCGCACGCTACGTTCATCCGGCCGCATAACGACCGGATATTATCCGGAAACTATCGGACAAGACATGCGGCAATAACGACACCGGTACGACAGCCGGTTTGAGAAATTCGATTTATGACAGAAGACAAGAAAACGATAATTACCGAAGAGCCTACCGTAGAGAAAGCCGTGCTGGTGGCCGTAGTAAAAGACCGTCAAGACGCAAGGCAATGCGAGGAATATCTCGACGAACTGGAATTTCTCGCCGAGACGGCAGGAATAACCACGGCCAAAAGATTCACACAGAAACTTCCGACGCCGAGTTCCCGTACTTACGTAGGTCCCGGGAAACTGGAAGAGATTGCCGCATTCACCGAAGAGAACGACATAGACGTGGTGATATTCGACGACGAACTGTCGCCCTCGCAGACACGCAACATAGAGAAGGCGCTCGGCCGCCGCATAACAGACCGCACCCGACTGATACTCGACATATTCGTACAACGCGCTCAAACCGCCTACGCCAAAACGCAGGTGAAACTCGCCCAATACGAATACATGCTTCCGAGACTCACGGGTATGTGGACACACCTCGAAAGGCAGCGTGGCGGTACCGGCACCCGCGGCGGATCCGGAGAACGTGAGATAGAAACCGACCGACGCGTAATACGCAACAACATAGCCAAACTGAAGGAGGAACTCAAAAAGATCGACCGCCAGATGGCCGTGCAACGCGGTAACCGCGGCAGTCTCGTACGCGTATCGCTCGTCGGATATACCAACGTGGGTAAATCCACTATCATGAATCTGATAAGCAAAAGCGACGTATTCGCCGAAAACAAACTTTTCGCGACGCTCGATACGACCGTCAGGAAAGTGGTGCTCGACAATCTGCCGTTCCTGCTTTCCGACACTGTCGGTTTCATCCGCAAGCTGCCCACCCAACTGGTGGAATCGTTCAAATCGACGCTCGACGAAGTCCGCGAGGCAGACCTGCTGTTGCATGTGGTGGACATATCCCACCCCAATTTCGAGGAACAGATAGCCGTCGTCAACGACACTCTCCGCGAAATAGGCGCCGGGGACAAGCCGACATTCATCATATTCAACAAAATCGACGCATTCACCTATACCCCAAAAGACGAAGACGACCTGAGTCCGGCCACAAGGGAAAACATGTCGCTCGAAGAGATCATGAAAAGCTGGATGGCCAAAGGCGACACCCCCTGCATATTCATTTCGGCAAAGGAGCGCACGAACATAGACAAGCTGCGCGGAGACTTGTACGGCATGGTGAGGGAGATACATGCGGGACGATACCCGTTCAACAACTTCCTGTACTGATAGCCACCATGCCACCCTATACGGACGAAGCATATCTGCCGGAATATGCTAAGACCGACGAAACAGTTCCGGATGCGGAGGTTTATTGAAAACAAAAAACGAACGATGCCATGATACGTATTTTCGACCGAGAGAACACAGTTCTCAACCGATTCATCGCCGAACTGCGCGACGTAGAGATTCAAAAGGATAGCATGAGATTCCGACGCAACCTCGAACGCATCGGTGAAATCATGGCCTACGAGATAAGCAAGACGCTCCACTACTCGCCATGTACCGTCGAAACCCCGCTCGGAGAAGCGGAAACCATGTTGCCGGACGACGACATAGTAATAGCGACCATACTGCGAGCCGGAATACCGTTCCAGCAAGGTTTCCTCAATTACTTCGACGGCGCCGCGAGCGCATTCGTATCCGCCTACCGCAAACACCGCAAAGACGGCTCCTTTAACGTAAATGTCGAATACGTCTCATGCCCGGACCTGAACGGAAAAACCTTGCTGTTGGTAGACACCATGCTCGCTACTGGCACCTCGTCGGTCATGGTTTACGATACGCTCGTGGAGCGTCACGGCATGCCCGAACGCACACACGTCGCAGCGGCGATAGCGAGCGAGGAAGGTGTGGGCAACCTGTTGGAGCACATGCCGGCGGAAACGATGATATGGTGCGGAGCGGTAGACGCCGAAATGACGCGGCAATCCTACATAGTACCGGGGCTGGGCGATGCAGGCGATCTGGCATACGGCCGCAAACGGGACTGACTCTCTACGGGCACAACAATAACGGCATGTGCGAACGCTCCGGAAACCGGATGTCGAAGGGGTTGTGTCAAAACGCTGAGTTTTAACGCACACCCTTTAAGAGGTATGAGAACGGGTAAGATACAAGTGAATGTGTGAGGGCGACAGGAGTTTACCGGAGATAAATAACTTAGCCCAAAGCACGATATGAACGATACAGATTGCCCGTTATGACACACCGCATAACGATGCGTCTCATATCCAGAAACCGGGAAAGCGATAATTAATCCCTGCGCCGAAGATACTTTAAAAAAAAGTATCTTCGGCGCTTTTTCAAACTATTTTGTACGGTCTTGGGCTATCTTACCAGCCATACCAATACTACATAATCGCCATAATACAAGTCTTGCAAACTCTTCACACCCAAAACAAACAAAATCAATTAATCAGCATACACCTAAATCTGCCCTATATTCGGTACAAATACTTTTGTTTCAGAATCCAGTCTTATAGCAACGGATGCAGGCCAGACAAAACGGTAAGTTCATATCCATCGAAACAGTTCTCATAACCGACGAAACGACCGCAAAAAAGAGTACCCATACACCTTTTGATGTACGAGAGAACAATAAAAATCCCGCCAATTGATCTACTGGCGAGATTTATAAATTGCTATTTGTTTGGCGTTGAACGGTAATACGTTCTAATGCTACTCTTTGCAGCACGGTAAACAATATACCGGCTTATCTTAACGGAGCATCGACCGGATTGCCATCCTTAAAGAAATCGTCGGTAAAAGTAAAAACGTATTCCCGATACCATTCCCGCTCTGTCTTCAGTACGTAATTGTCCTCGATAAACAACCCTTCCGAAAACTTGTGTTTAACACGATATTCCCCGTCCTCGATATACAAAACCCTATATTCAAAAAACGGTTCGGCAAAACCGCCGCCCATATATGAATAACATTCAGTATGTTCTTCATCCGGTGCTATCGAGATAATCTCTTGGGGTCTATCATAATAATACTCGTTATCAACATATGAATCCTCATAACACCTGATCGTAACTTCTTTTGTCGTATTGTTCCTAAAGATGTATTCGGCGGTATAGATCGTTTCGACGATAGGCTCTCCGATCTTCTCAGAACATTGCGAGGTCATTCCGACAATCAGACAGCTTAAAATCAATATCGTAAAAATTCTTTTCATAGCTCTAAAGTTTATAGGTTATCTAATCCGGTTATCTCTTTCTTATCAGATGCAGCAAGCCCAATTTCAGTTGCATCGTACCTAGCACAAATTTATAAATTCAACCGACAGGAATAACCGCAATCAACTGTTAATCCCGTTTCACAAAGATACCAGACAAATAATCGATTCTTTGTCAATATCTACAAACGATATTCGCGAATACGACACAGCCATGCCCCACTCAGAATATTGAAAAACACGCCACAAGAAAAGCATTCCATTGAGGTGCGGGAAAAATTGAGTACCTTTGCGGCTCAAAAGCGCCGCATACGTCCACTATACACGAAGCACCGCGCTTTCGCCATACCGTATCAACGCCATATTTAACCGTACAAAGTCGCGCCGGTCGGCGACAAACACGAACTGCATCGATACAAACACATTTCAAGACTACCTAAACACACTCTCGATAATGGAAAAATTCTCACGAAAACAATACTATACGAACGTATTGCGTCTCGCATTTCCCGTAATACTGTCGCAGGCAGGCCAGATATTCGTGCAGCTCGCCGACAACGCCATGGTCGGGCGTCTGGGAGCCGTACCACTCGCAGGCGTATCGTTCGCCAACTCCGTATTCTTCATGCTGTTCGTTCTCGGCATGGGCATGACCATGGGACTAACGCCTTTAGTAGGCGAGATGTATTCCGTAAGCAACCACCGCAAGACGGCCGCATACCTTCAGAATTCCATATTGTTCTACGGTTGCATAGGCATAGTCATATTCCTGCTGGCTATGGCCGTCAAACCGTTCATGCACTCCATGGGACAGACTCCGGAGGTAGTAGAACAGGCGATACCGTATTTCAACTACGTCGCACTGTCGGTCATTCCGTTCATGATATTCGCCGCTTTCAAACAGTTTCTCGAAGGCGTCGGTAACACCAAAGTGGCGATGGCCATAATTATCACTTCCAATATCATCAATATCATCTGCAACTGGCTGTTCATATACGGTAACCTCGGTTGCCCGAAAATGGGTGCCGCAGGTGCAGGATTGGGCACGCTCATATCGCGCATAATGACGCCGATCCTCATCATAACGTACTTCTACAAAAGAGACAGTTTCGCCCGCTATTTCGCATTTTTCAGTCGGGACAAATTTTCGTTCGCCACGATCAAATCGCTCATCCGAGTCGGCTCTCCGATATCCCTGCAGATGTTCATGGAAGGCGGCGGTTTCGCGCTCATAGGCATCATGATGGGCTGGCTCGGCACGAACGAAATGGCCGGCAATCAGGTGGCTACCGTAATATCCAACTTCGCATTCATGATAATCATAGGAATAGGATCGGCCGTCACAATATGCGTCAGCCACGCCTACGGCCGACGCGATTGGCTGGAAATCAGACGTTACACAGGTACCGCCTACCGTCTCGGACTCATGTGGAATGCCATAACGGCGATAACGTTCATTTCACTGAGGCGTTATATACCTATGATTTTCACTTCCGATCCGGCGGTTATAGACATGGCGGCGCATTTCCTCGTGTTCGTGGCCATATTCCAGATTTCGGACGGATTGCAAGCCAATTCCGTAGCCGTACTGCGCGGAATACAGGACGTAAAGAGCATCATGGTCATATCGTTCATTTCGTATATCCTGATCAGCCTGCCGACCGGCTACATGCTGGCTTTCCATACGCCGATACGCGAATCGGGTCTGTGGATAGGCGTCATCATCGGTCTCGCCGTGGCCGCCGTACTCTACTATCTGCGTATCCGCAAACAGACAGTACGCCACCTGAGGGCTGACACCGACATAACGGAAACCGCGCTGCGCTGATCAGCCGTCAGAGGAAACGATCGCCGGAAAATCCGCATTCTGCCGCACATGCATGCAGCAACCGTAACTGCATGAAATAACTTGTAAAAAAGCGTGTGCGCACCGACTACGCGTACGTTTTTTACCGAAAGTCTCAGTATCTTCGACTTTGTCGGAGATACTCCGTCTCGGCATAATCGAACCTCCGGCTTGCTTCTGCGCTCGACTTTTCCTATCTTTGACTTTGTCTTAGATACTCCGCCGCGGCAAAATGCAAATAAATTTGCTTTTGCTCCCGGCTTATACGTATCTTTGTACGAAACACGAACGACTAAATGGATAACACTCAAGATAAAGAAAACAAGGAAAACTGTAACCTCGACATGGGACGCGGATGCGAATTCTGCGAATGCGGCGACGAAACGCGCGCCGAAGTACGCGAAGGCTGTTTCAAACTTCACGTCACCGACTGGCTCAAAGACTATCCGGACAACCTTCCGGGAGACATATTCGAGGTACGTTTCAAAAATACGCGGCGGGGATATTACCAGAACATAAACAACCTGCCGCTGCACGAAGGCGACATAGTGGCCGTGGAAGCCTCGCCGGGGCACGACATAGGCATCGTTTCTCTGTCGGGAGACATGGTGGCACGGCAGATGAAACGTGTCGGCTTCAATCCCCAGAACGGCGAATTCAAGAAGATATACCGCAAGGCCAAGCCCTACGACATCGAGAAATGGCAGGAAGCCATAGCCCTCGAACACGAGACCATGATCAAAGCGCGCCAGATAGCCGCCGAGATGAATCTCAACATGAAGATAGGCGACGTGGAGTATCAGGGCGACAAAATCAAGGCCATATTCTACTACATCGCCGACGAAAGGGTGGACTTCCGCGAACTCATCAAGGTATTCGCCGAAGTATTCCGCATCCGGGTCGAGATGAAGCAGATCGGCGCACGTCAGGAAGCGGGACGGATAGGAGGTCTCGGATCGTGCGGTCGCGAACTGTGCTGCGCTTCGTGGATATCGAGTTTCCTGTCGGTCACTACGAACGCCGCACGCACGCAGGACATATCGCTCAATCCACAAAAGCTGGCCGGCCAGTGCAGCAAACTGAAATGCTGTCTCATATACGAATACGACGATTATATGGATGCTCGGCGCGAGTTCCCGCGCGTGAACGAGCCGTTGCGCACGCTCGACGGCGAATACTTCTTCGTCAAGAACGACATTCTCGCCCGCACTATGAGTTTCAGCACGGCTCCCGGCTCCATGGCCGGACTGGTGACACTGCCTATAGCCAGAGTGCGCGAAATACTCAAACTTAACGCCAAAGGCGTCAAACCCGACACGATAGAGGGTAATACGGGCACCGTAAAGAAAGAGGCCGACCCCGGATTCGTCAACGTCATAGGCGAAGACAGCATCACCCGTTTCGACAATACGCGCAAGAAGAAAAAGAATCGTAACGGCAAAAACCGCGACAACGGCGCCGAAAAAGCGGCACAATCCAGAACAGGCGAAAACGACAACAATCGCCCGGCAAACGAAGAACGGCGCGACAGCGGAGAAAAGAACCGCCGCAACGACAACCGTCCGCAGCGCAACTCCCGTCCGGAACGACGAGGCGAAGAACGCCCTGACAGTACGGCACAAGGTAACGCCGTGCGCCGCAAATCGGAACGTTCCGACAAGGAAAGGGCTGCCGAAGGTATGCAGGAAAACCGTCCGGCCGCCGGACAGGAGGGCAGACGCCAACGCCCCGACAACCGGGAAAGACAAAATCGCCAACCGGCGGAACGCAGGTCGGAATCCGGCGAAGGAACACAGGCCGCTGCGGGACAGGAACGCAGAAACAAGGACGACATGAAGCCGGAAAACGGCACGCGCAACAATCGCCGCAACGACAATCGTCCGCAACGCAATCCCAGACCGGAACGGCGTAACGACGAAAACGACCGGAATCGGCAGACGGCTCAGAACGGAAACAGTTCAAAACCGGAACGTGCCGACAGGCCGGAACGAAGCAAAGACGATACAGCCAACGGCGCACCGCGCGAAAACACGCGACGGGACAACGCCGACGGAAGGGAACAACGTAACCGGAGAAATCAGGAGCGCAGACCGCGCGGCAACGACAACGAACCGTCCGGGAATACGCCGGCACAACGCAAATCGGAAAACGGCAACGAATAGGCGACGCGGAGAAAATGAAAAGGCTCATGGCCATAATATTCACCGTAACCTCAGCGGCGGCATTCACTCCGGGCTGCGGGCGCAGCGAAAGCCGGTACTCCCCCGTAGACCCTACCGGCTGGAACGGAGCCGATGCCGTCACCGTCTGCATATCGAACACGGATACGCTATCGCTCAGAAACATGGACATTTTTGTGGCATACGATCCGGCAAACACCGAATGCGGCGAGGTGACCTTTGAAATAACAGTAACGACTCCCGATTCGCTGCGCTTTACCGACACGCTCGGATTACGGTTGCCGGACTCAGGCGCCACAGCGGGCAATGCCATGCATACCGCAACGGCAGCCTACCGCCATGACGCACGTCTGCTACGCGAAGGAGAATACATATTTACCATTCGCCACACCTCGCCGCAACCGTTACGCGGCATACGGGGCGTCGGCATAGAGACAAGCGAAACGCAACGAAATGGGGAAAGATAAATTCCGCAGGTTTCAAGAAAACCTTACGTTCAAAAATATGGTGCAGCCCGAATTCGACGAAGTCTTCGGCAAAGATTACAAACTGAAAGGGCGCTGGCACGAAGATTTCTTCGGCAACGATAACCCGATAGTCCTCGAACTCGGTTGCGGCCGCGGCGAATATACGGTAGCCCTTGCAGAAAAGAATCCGGACAAGAACTATATAGGCATAGATATAAAGGGCGCCCGCATGTGGCGCGGCGCGAAAACGGCAACGGAAACGGGCATGGGAAACGTAGGATTTCTCCGCACCCGCATAGAACTTATAAATTCGTTTTTCGCTCCGGGCGAGGTGTCCGAGATATGGATCACCTTCCCCGACCCGCAACTCAAAAAACAGAGAGCGAAAAAACGCCTTACGTCACCGGTATTCCTATCCTACTACGCCGGTTTCATGGGACCCGACTCGCCGATACATCTGAAAACCGATTCGCAGCATCTGCACGAATATACAAAAGCCGTAATAGAATGCAACGGCCTGCCTATGCAAGCCTGCGGTAACGATATTTACGGCACCGGTATGGCCGATGCCGCACTCTCGATCAAAACGGCATACGAACAGAAATTCCTGAAACAGGGTCTGCCTATCACATATCTGCGTTTCACTCTCGCGGGACGCACATCGTTCGAAACACCCGATTTCGACGAAGACAACAACCTCGACGCCGGACGTACCGACATCATGTAAACGCAGCTTCCAAAGACCTTCTGAACGCCAAACGCAGTCCGCAGCAACGTCTGCAACATTCCAACCGTAAAAACTGCTCGACACAACACAAACGCCGAACAAACTATACAAAAAACGATGGAATGTGGAAAACGGAAAGCAATTCTGATTACATGCAAAACACCGTCCTACCACGCACCGCACCCGCACTTTCAGATCGAACAGACCGAATGACAACAAGCAAACGCCAGCGCACTATACAATCGCCAAGTATTACTCCTAAAATATTATCGGAATAAGAAGCATACCCGACAACGCCTGAATACATAAGACACCGGGCGACGCTTATTCACACAGCAGTTCCGCCTAAACCAATACATACGCCCGCTGCACCGGTATAATCGGCACAGCGGGCGTCACTATCATTTATTTCGCTCATAACTGTCAGAAAGACAAAACGACCGGCATATCACTCCACATACAATACGAGTCCCTTCAGGTATTCGCCCTCCGGATGATATATATTTACCGGGTGGTCTGCCGGTTGCGTCAACTGATGCAATATACGCACATTACGCCCGGCAATGGCTGCAGCAGTAAACACCGTGGTCCGGAACAACTCGCGACTGACGGCCTGCGAACAGCTGAACGTGAACAGAATGCCTCCGGGAGCTATCTGCGATATGGCGCGAGCATTGAGCCGCGTATATCCTTTAGTAGCATTTCCCAACACCTTATGGTGTTTGGCGAATGCCGGAGGATCGAGAATGATCAGGTCGAACGTCCTGCCACACTCCTTCAGATACTCGAAAGCGTCGGAAGCGACACCCTCGTGATGCACGTCAGCCCCGAAATTGAGTTCGGCATTCCGACACGCAAGACGCACCGCCGATGCGGAACTATCCACCGAAACCACCTCCCTGGCACCTCCCGCCAGCGCATATACCGAAAAACCGCCCGTATACGAAAACGTATTGAGTACAGTGCGACCGGCGCTGTAACGTTTCACCAGTTCCCTGTTTTCACGCTGGTCGAGAAAGAATCCCGTCTTCTGTCCTATACCCCAATCGACATAGAATCTGTTGCCGTGTTCGGTCACCACCTGTTCGGTCGCCTCGCCGCCGCCCCACAGATAACCGTCCACGGCACCGGTGTCGGCCTTGAAAGGAAGCGTCTGCGCGCTTTTGTCATACACGGCACGGATACCGTCGCCGTACACCTCACGCAAAGCCGAGGCTATCGCCATACGGGAACGGAACATTCCCACGCTGTGCGCCTGAACGACGGCAGTTCCCCCATATATGTCTATTATAAGTCCCGGCAGATTGTCCCCTTCGCCGTGCACGAGCCTGTAACAATCCGTCTGAGGATCGTTCGCCACACCCACGGCACGCCTTACAGCGAGTGCCTGTGCAATGCGGTCACGCCACCAGAGGCCGTCTATCTCCTCCTGAACGAACGACAATACCCTCACCGTAATGGACCCTATCTGATAATGTCCGCGCGCCAGAAATTCGCCGCTGCGGGAATACACGTCTACGACATCTCCCTCGTCGGGCTCGCCGTCGATCCTATCTATGGCTCCGGAAAAAATCCACGGATGTCTGCGGCCGAGCGACTCCTCCTTGCCGCGCTTAAGAAATATTTTCGTCATTTGGGCTCTTCCATTAATCGCCTGTATATCTCGAGACATACCCATGCATCGGTAGCGGCATAACTGACCTGCGCCGGGGTATACTTGGCCGCCTCCCAGTTACTGAGCCGCTGAGCTTTGGAGACATAACTCCCCAACACAACGGCAGCCAGCTTGCGCACACTCTTCTCCTCTATGCCCCACTGCCCTACGATAGACTGCAAATCGACGAATCCGCGCGGCTTGAAGTAGCGCAGACTCTGCAACCCCCGTATATCGTCACGCACCGCGGCACCTATCTTAAGTACCTCTTCGTTCTCCAGAAGACGTACCAGATCGGTCACAAACCTCATGCGAGATAATCTGAACAGAAAACAACGCTCCTCAGACGAAAGCTGCAACAGGGCGGTCTTGTTGGTCACACCCGCCTTGAACGACGGCCTCGTCTCCGTATCGAAACCTATCGAACGGCAACCGGCCAGATAAGCGCACGCCTGTTCGGCCTTCTCCTCCGTATCCACTATCTCGACCGTTCCCTCGAACACGCACTTCGGCAGAACGGCTATCTCATCGTTGGATATGGTATGCTGGAAACGGCTCATAACTGGCGCAAAGTTACCGATTAATCACGATTAAACCGCCCGGAGTAATCGAAATTTTCCCCTCCGCCGACAGCCTGTCCACCGCATCCACCACACAGGCCGGATCGGTACGGAACCTGCCGACAAGCTCTTTCATTCCTATCCCCTCCTCAGGAACGGCCTGCAATACCTCTTCCGCCGCCACATCTACAGATCGGCCGCTTTTGCGCCGGGCTATGCATATGTCGCATACGCCGCAATCCTCTGCGTCGCGCTGACCGAAATACTCCTGTATCACTACACTGCGGCAACGTTGTTCGTTATCGACATAATCGAGCATCGCCTCCAGCCGGCCTGCGGTCATCTCCTTGCGGATGCTGTAACTCTGCGGCGATATGTAAACATCCGCATCGGGCAGCCTGTCGTCAAGCAGGAATATCATCGGACTGCGTTTTTTCGGAATGAAGCGTATGACGTGAAGTCGCCACAATGTCTGCAACAATTCCATTACACGTTCCTGTGTGTAACCGGTATAAATGGCGATCTCCTGCACATCGACCGGACGGAACGACGAAAACACTCCGGTGTACAACCGCAATATGGTCCTCAGAATATGATCGAGGTCGGAACGTTCCACCCGCAAAGAATACAGATCGTCGCGGCTCACGCAGAACATAAGCCGTGCAGGATTCTCCTCGTCGGCCGAAAATACCAGATAACCGTTCTGTTGCAGTATCTTCAGCGCATTCTGCACCGTCCCGGCGAACAGTTTGTTCCTGTGACAGAACTCGCGCAGGTTGAAAGCCAGCGAAAGATGCTTTCCTTCCCCCACGGCGATTCCCAGATAATTCATCATACGGGAATAGATATCCCGAATCTGCGCAGGCGTAGGAAACTCCGCCGCGAATCTCTTTCGTATCCTCTCCTTATCGTCCGACCCGACTATCAGCACCGCATAGGAACGGCGCCCGTCGCGACCGGCACGACCGGCCTCCTGATAATACTCCTCAAGCGACGAACACAATCCGTAATGTACCACGAAACGGACATCGGACTTGTCTATACCCATTCCGAACGCCGTGGTGGCTACCATTACGCGCGTCTTGCCGCTCGTCCAGTCGTTCTGCCTCAACGCCCTCTCTGCATGAGGCAGACCCGCATGATAATATTCGGCCGAAACGCCCGCTTCGCGCAGTTCCGAAGCCAACAGTTCGGCCGCCTCTCTCGTGCGCACGTAAACTATCCCCGATCCGGGTACATTTTCCGCCACCCGCAAAAGCT
Source organism: uncultured Tidjanibacter sp. (assembly GCA_947852905.1). Taxonomy (GTDB): domain Bacteria; phylum Bacteroidota; class Bacteroidia; order Bacteroidales; family Rikenellaceae; genus Tidjanibacter. The sequence goes on from CANTVF010000002.1 coordinate 213,700, forward strand.
GTCCCTGCTTGTCGTCGGTACGCCTGACCGAAAACGACAGGTTGGGACGCGAATAGTCGCTCCGTATTATATTCTTTTCGCGGAAACAGAGCCGCGTCATTATATCTTCAGCAACGGTATCAGTAGCCGAAGCGGTAAGCGCCAGCATCGGGACATCGGGCTGTATCTCCCTCAACCGCGCTATGCGCAGATACGACGGTCGGAAATCGTATCCCCACTGCGATATACAGTGCGCCTCATCCACAGCCACGAGACTGACATTCATCTTGGCCGCGCGCGCAGCGAACACCTCGCTCGAAATCCTTTCCGGAGACACGTAAAGAAACTTCACATCGCCGTATACGCAATTATCCAACGTAATGTCTATGTTGCGGGTACTCATCCCCGAATGTATGGCGACGGCAGGAATGCCGCGCCGCCGCAGGGAATCGACCTGATCCTTCATGAGCGCGACGAGCGGCGTGACGACTATGCACACGCCTTCGCACAACAGCCCCGGCAACTGATACGTCAGAGACTTGCCGCCGCCGGTAGGCATCAGCGCGAGGGTATCGCGACCGTCGAGTACGGAACGTATGACCTGTCCTTGCGTTCCGCGCAGCGACGTATACCCCCAGTAACGACCGAGGGTCTCCAATATCCGTTCATCCGAAATAACCGCCTTATTCATCGTTTCCGAAAATATCCGTCACAACGCCGGGCATAAAATTGCGACCGAATACAAAAATAATCCAAATCGCCGACATGCCGCACGGACACTACCGACCGTAATAAAAAAGCCGGGCAACGTTTCCGCAAAAACATGCCCGGCATATATGCTTCCGTACAGACAAAACGACATCCCCTCCCGCTCCGAAATCCGAAAACAGACGAGGAGTATAAATCAGACACCGAACTAATTTCCAGCAGGGGTTAACGTCTTGATCCTGTCGCGCAGACGCTGCAACATTCCCTTCGTATGGCGTTCCGCCTTCTCCGGATAAATATCTTCGATCTTGATAAGTATGCCGGTCTCCTCCACCTCTCCGAAATCAGGATTATGCACTGTACTGAACACGCGCATAGAAGGCGACAAATTCATGTAGGAATTTATCATGGGAGGAATGAACTCGTCCCGCTTGCGCAACTCGTTGACGAGTATTCTGTAATTTTCGGCATAAGTCGTTCCCGTAAATATCCGTTCCATAGCCGACACGTTTATATCCATCTCCACCGGATAGATCGGTTCCAGCAACCGGTCGTTATCGGGAAAATACTTCTGCAGGAAAAACATCAGTATGTTGCGCGCTTCCCTGTCGTAATGGCCGTACATGGTCACCTTCCCGAAGAAATATCTCTTGTCCGGATTCTCGACGATCAGAGCTCCCAGTCCGTCCCACAGGTTATCCATGGCGTAGAGACTTTTGGCATCGCGTGTGCGCTGATAGCGCGGCTGTACGAACGAACGTCCCAACTCTATGGTATACGGCAGAATATCGTGACGGAACTTGTCGCTGAAACGGAAATAATGTTCCGTGGAAAGATTCTTAGGATACGGAGAGTCGCATATTATGTAACGGTAACCGCCGAGTATCTCCCTCGCCACCGGATCCCATACGAACAACTGCGTATATCCGTCCTGTGCGAGATCCTGTCCGTCTATATCGACCTCATCTCCGGTACCGCCGCCGGCCTGACGGAAAGCCAGTTCCCGCAAACGCCCTATTTCCCTCATGATATTGGGCGCTTCGGCCGCATTTACGGTATATATAAGATTACCGGCATTGTTGGTGGCACGCAACAATCTGTCTTCCGTAAGTTCGCTCTCCAGGAGTGTCCTGTCTACGGGTTCGATTATGGGTTTCATGGTTTCAGGTATTTATTTGGAAACGGACTATTCTGTTCGGTCCGAAACGATTCGATATCCGCCGTATACCGGCTTGCCGGGACTCAACGACCTCCGAGGAGGTACGCCCGCTCCCTGACATATTCCGCCGCCTCGCGAGGCGTGCGCCCGTCGAGCAGCCCCTCGTACGGAATCGGGTCGCCTATCCGTATTTCAAAGTTGCGACCGCTCTGTTTGAACATCTCGTCCACCAGATACAACATCTCTATATTGACTTTAACGCCGAACCGCGAACGCAGATTGTGCAGACGATAGAAAAAGTCGGACAGACGTCCGTCGAAATATACCGGGACTATATCCCTGCGGCTCGCCACAGCCCTCTTTACGAAACTCGGCTTCCATTCCAGATCTTTCACGACCCCGTCTATGCGCCGCGAACACAATCCGGCCGGAAAGGTAATTATAGGTACGTCCGACTCGAAAGCATCGTTGAAAGCCTCCACATTGGCCGTATTCTGCCTGCCATGCTTATTCACCGGGACGAACAGCCCTTTGATAGGCTCCAGATTCATCAGCAGGTCGTTGACGACCACTCTGACGTCGCCGAAATAGGAGACCACTTCGTCGGCAAGCATCAATCCGTCCATACCGCCGAACGGATGGTTCGACGCGAACAGATAACGTCCGCCCTTGTCGAGCCTCTCTATACCGACAGCATGATACCCCACGCCCATATATCCCAGCGCGGCACGCACGAATTCTATACCCTGCAAATCGCCGAAGCGCGTCAGTATCTCGTTCACTTCCTTTTCGTGAATGGTACGGCGCAGATAGCTGATTACAAAACGCGGAATACGTCGCGCGAGCTTCGGGCTCTTGCTCTCCAGTACTTTATATACGTCTATCTCCTTCATTTGCCGAAACAGTGACGACAGCCCCAGACAAAGAGACTGCCGCGCGTTTCACTTAACGGCACTCTCCGTCGAACGGAATCTTGTCGATCCTGCGCTGGTGCCTTCCCCCCTCGAACTCGGCGCCGAGGTATGCCTTTACGATAGCTTCCGCCATTTCGTTATCTATGAAACGGGCCGGCAACGAACAAACGTTGGCATTGTTGTGCTTGCGGGCAAGCTCTGCGAGCTCGGTATTCCAGCACAATGCGGCACGGATACCCTGATGCTTGTTGAGCGTCATGGATATGCCGTTACCGCTGCCGCAGAGGGCGATTCCCATAGGCAGTTCGCCTTTCTCTATCGCACATGCGAGCGGATGAGCCGAATCAGGATAATCGAAACTCTCGGCACTCGGAGCACCGAAATCGAACACTTCGTAACCGAGACTCTCCAAAAGCCCTACCAGAAACTCCTTCATCTCATATCCCGCATGATCCGAAGCTATGCCTATCTTTTTGTTTTCCATAACAGATCTTAATGATTAATACGGGATAAAGGTACGTAAAATTTACCAACACTATACGACACCGTATTGAACGGCTCGAAAAAAATGATTAAAATTGTTTTTCCGATGCAACAAAAACGCATCCTGCCGCATCTTATTAACGAATCACATACCGTACAGTTGACACTCGACCAGATCATAGAGGGTTGCCGCGAGGGGAACGCGGAGGCTCGCCGCGAATTGTACATGCAATACGGCAGTGCCATGTACGGTGTCGTGAAACGTTACGTCAACGACACGGCCACGGCCGAAGACCTACTGCACGACGGTTTCGTGACATTGTTCACCCGCATCGGCGACTATCACGGAAACGGCTCATTCGAAGGCTGGTGCCGTAGGATATTCGTCAATACGGTAATGAGCCATTTCAGGAGATACAACCCACTGAAAGAGGCAGCCGACATAGAAGCCGCACCGCTGAGGGCGGAAAACATACCGTCGGCCATAGACGAACTGTCGGCCGAAGAGATCAAGAGGTGCGTGGATTCCCTTCCTGAAGGGTACCGCACCATATTCAACATGCACGCCGTAGACGGATACGACTACTCCGAAATAGCCGAAGCGCTCGGAATAAGCACGGCGACCACCCGCTCGCAATACATGCGGGCGCGCATGAAGCTGATCGACATAATGGAATGCCGCTTGCGGGACAGGTTCCCGACAGGTTTGGAAGCATATGCGGCGACAGGCAGCAAAAGACGCAAGTGAAACACCCGTCCGGTCTGCCGCAGGGCATGTCGGACTGCTGACAAGGATAACGAACAATTATGACAGGAAAAGATTTCGACAGGAAGATAGGCAACGCGCTACGCGACTACAGGGAAAGGCCGCCGGAGGAGCTGTTCGCACGAATAGAATCTTCGCTCGCAGCAGGAACCGCCACTCCGACGCCCATACCCGTACCGAAACGCAAGACATGGCCGGCAGCAGTGCGCTATGCCGTCGCCGCAGCCATACTTGCCGGCGCGATCATACTGCCGACCGTAAAACTTTCCGAAAGCGACGTCGCCGGAATACGTATCGCGAACAATACGGACAGCGCAACCCACAAAACCGAACGAAACGACGCTAACGACATACGTCAAGTCGCCGTCGAAGAGATGCTGCAGCCAGAACAGCAGGTATCGACAAATACCGGCTACACAAAAAAAGCCGGAACCGAAACGGCCATAGCTCCGGAGATTTTACAACCGGCAGAAACTGCCGCCGACACCTCCGTCCCTGAAACTAAAGCAACCGAAGCACCTGCCCTGAAAGCCTTGCCAGACAACACCGAACAGAAACGACGCGAAGACAGACCGGCACGTTACGACTACGAAGTGCGCAGACGGGCGGACGCATATTGGGACGATCTGGTAGCGCAACATACGGCAAAGGGTAAAGAGAACGTACCCGGATTCAGCGCATCGCTATACGCGGGCAACGCAGGACTTGCGACCGGAGACATGCGCACGGGCAACCCAGATATGGCTTTACGCAGCGGCATGCTCATAACCCAATCTTACGACAACGGCTCTTCGCAACATTTCGGGCTATCTGACGCGCACGGCAAACCGGCACAGACACCGACGGAGCCGGCCGCTCCGGCAGACATAGATCTGAGACACGCCATGCCGGTAACGGTGGGACTCAGTTTGTCCATACCCGTAGCCGAGCGTCTTGCGATAGTCACAGGACTGAATTACACCTACCTGTATTCATCCAATACACAGAAAAGCGGTACCGAAAACGGCAACGTAACTCGCGAATTGCATTATCTGGGAATACCGATAGGAGTGTCCTATACGGTATTCCGTACCGGAGGCTTCAACTTCTACGTGCAGGGAGGAGGCATGATCGAAAAGGGCATCGCATGGAAAGAAAAGATAAGCATAGCGACGACTGAAGATTCAGGAGCAGAAACCTTCGACAGACACATCCGCGGAGTACAGTGGTCGGTAAACGCCACGGCAGGCGTTAGCTACAATTTCACCCGCCACGTGGGACTGTATCTGGAGCCGGGAGTATCGTACTATTTCCCCTCGAAATACCAGCCGGCCAATTACAGGACGGAGAATCCGACCAATTTCTCGCTCAAAGCGGGCATAAGATTCGGTCTGTAACGATAAAAACATGTAAACAACAAGCGATAAGCTATTACGACAATGAAAATAAAACACCTGATTATCATATTTCTTGCCATAACCGCAGCCGCGGCATGTACCGAATCCGAATTGCCGCCGCCCAAAAACATAGTCTACAACGGATTCGGTGAGATATCGTATGTCGGCGACGACGGCTATTTCGAAATAACGCGCGACGACGGGGCATTGCTCAAGGTCGTGGAATACAACGGTTCCAAAACCGTTTCGTTCGGAGAACGCGTCTATTTCAAATATAACATACTTTCCGACGACCGGTACGAAAGGACTTCGAGAGAAGTTCATGATCCGTATGCATACGAAATCAAGGTAATCGTATTCAACGACATCTACTCCGCACCTCTGCTGCGTAAAAGCTTCCTACAGGAAGATTCGCCGCACCGCGACGACAGCATAGGACACGACCTCGTCATGGTCACTTCGGCGGCTTTTTCGGGAGATTACATAAACATCGGAATAGAATATTTCCGTGTTCCGGACGGCAAGCCTCACATGATAAACCTCGTATGGGACGACACGAGGCACCCGCTTGATTCCGTCTACCTCGAACTGCGTCATAACGCCATGGGAGAACTGTCGACCGAAGGCGCCAATATCATAGCCGAGACCGGTCTGCTGTCGTTCAAACTGAGCAACCTGATACCGCAGGAGCGGGAAAGCATCAACGTAAAACTGAAATCGAACATGACACGTAAAGACGGTGTCGGCGAATACATAGAGGCGGATACGTACTATACGGGAACTTTCAATCCGCACTTAGGAACGAAATCATTCATTGTCGGAAACGAATTCAACCAGCCCGGCGACAGGAATTATGACATGAATTTCATCCGATAGCGCATGCCTCAGCCCTTAGCGGGCTAACGAACGTGAAACTACTTTACACCCGATAATAGTTAAGTAAGTTTATTTGGCGAAAGTCCCGGCGGGAATGCATAGCCCCGACCGGGACTTTTTATCAGCCAGTCACAAGCACGTTCCAATCCTATATAAAAACATGACACCTGATGCGTTCGCGATCACATCGCAGCAACAACTGCGGTGGTGCATTATCACAATATTCCGACCATACACCCGAAAATAGCATAATGATGATCCGGACAAGTACACACTATTACGGCACAAACCCGCATTCACATCAATCCATCCCGCCGAACGCCAGACCATACGCTAGCACACGACACTTGATAAAGCGCTCTTGATACCTATCATCCGCTGTCAGACCGCCGTTACGTTCTCTTTCCGTTCTGCAAACAGACCTGCCAGCAATGCAGCGAACGGCGTATCGTAAGTCCGGGCGCCAACGGGACAGCCCTTCACACAGGCACAGCACTTTATACATCTGTCCGCAGCCGTATTGCATTCGTCCCCTTCGACTATAGCCCCTGTCGGACAATGAGCCGCACAAAAACCGCAATGTATGCAGACCGCCGCATCGGCTACAGGCGCGACGGGTAGCGGCACACCGCCGTTACGCAACCGTGCAGCACCTTCGCCGAAGAGCCGTATCGCATCAGGCGACTGTAGCGGAGGCTCTATCCCGTCCAGATCGACGGTTCCGACGCACTGTATATCGGCGGCGGCATCGAATTTCTTTCGTATCCGCTCCCCCAGTTCACGGGCACATCTCAAATCCGAAGCGTCCGGCCTGCCTTCGGCTATACTATATGCGGAGTTGCTGTAAGAGTGTTCCCCTACGAAAGCGCCTCCGGCAATCACACGGAAACCTCTCCCGGACAAGAAATCGCCCAACTCGGTCAAAGCGTTCTCGTAAGCACGATTGCCGTAAACCGCTATGGCAACGGCGGCTGCACCTCTGGCACGCAATCCCTCCAGACGTTTCAAAGCCAACGGAGCCACATGTCCTCCGTATACCGGAACTGCGAATACGGTAACCGAATCGTCCGCTACCACGGTATCGCCCGGTAACGAAACCAGCGTCACATCCATAATTCCGACAGGTGCCGCACATATACCACTCGCGACGGCCTCACCTATCTTACGCGAAGTGCCCGTAGGCGAAAATACGGCGAGATTCAATTCCGGCTGTTTCATAAATGTCACATATCAAAACAATATCTTCCGATGCACACCGTGTTCCGAACGCCCGTCAAAAGAACGGCATAATATACGGTGGCCAAACAATATAAAAAAGATGTAAAGACTACAATACAATGAAAGTTCGCCCCTCTACACGACACGGCTTCGTGCCGCCGATACGACCTCGCGACAACTGACGGCAAGATCAGAACGGATAACCGATACCGAAATTCAACGCCGTATTGCCCCAGCGGAAATTACGTATCCAGCGCTGTCCGACAGGCATGGCGGGATTATGGAGTTGAACACCCCAGTCGAGACGTATAACGATCAGGCTCAAGTCGTAACGCAATCCGAAACCGGTGTTGAGACCGAGCTGTTTGTAGAACGAGTCGAACCGGAACACCTCGTCCTCCGATTCGCCCGGAATGCCCACCATCCACACGTTACCAACATCGAAGAACAAAGCCCCGTAAAGCGAATTCCATATAGGGAAACGGAACTCGGCATTGGCTTCCAGACGCATGTTACCCAACTGTTTCTTGAATCCCGGCTCCAAACCCTCCGAAGAACTGCCGGGACCGAGAGTTCGTATATTCCAGCCGCGCATACTGTTGCTTCCGCCGACATAGAACATCCTGTCCATAGGCAGCGTCGAAGAGTTGCCGTAAGGAACGCCTATCCCGCCGAACAGTCGATATGCGAACGACGTCTTGAAGCCGGTACGCACCGTACCGCTGATACTGGCGTCCATACGCACGTACTGAGAATAACGTATGTTGAAGAGCTTGTAGAAAGTCTCGTAACGTTCGGGAGTATTTTCGCTGTCGGTACAGTCGTCCGAATTAACGATCTCCGTAACGGGTTTTGAAATCCAATGCGCCAGAGCGTCGGTAAGATTACCGGCCGTTTCGACATTAGCCCTGAAAGTCAACGTATTCCCATTATCGAAAATATTGTTGTATACATACGATCCGGAAATCGCGGCTATATACTGCGAACGGTAACTCTCGCGTAAATAATGGTTCTGTATGCTGCACAGGAAAGCCTTGTCTATAAAACTCACATCGACGATGTTTATATCTATCGGCCTTACCGTATAGGAACTGTGACGGCCGTTGCTCCACGTATATCCTATGCTCGCTCCGGTAATATTACGATGATACTTGGATTTGCGCTGCAGGTTGGTGGAGAGCTCTATCTTCGTCGTCGGACGGAACAGTTTGCCAGCCCGGTCTATCTTGAAAGGAGCGAAAAAGCGAGGGAACGAGATAGATGCCGACACCCCGACTTCATAGGAATTTTTGGTATCAGAATCGTCCCTGTTGAACTCGTATCCTCCGGTAAGACTTATATTGAGTAACTCCGCACCGCGGAACAGGTTTCGGTTGAGATAGCTGACCGTAGGACGCAGGGCGTAGAAAGCCGACGACGTGGTAGCCTCGAAATCGAGCGTATAACCCTGTCTCAATCCCGGCGTACAGAATATGTTACAGTCGAGCGCCTTCTCGGAAGTATCGAACATGTCGCCGTCAGCGCTGTCGTCTCCGCCCACATACGTAATATATGTGTCCTCATCGGCCGAAGGTACAGAAAACGACACATTGGCATTTTTGAAATAATTGAGCCGCAACAGATTGCTCGAAGTGCGCTGCTGGTCCTCCGAACTATACAAATATCCCGGATACAACGGTATAGCCCGTCGCAGCGTCTGCGGCGTGATCCTCGGCTTGCCTAATCCCACGATATTCAACCCGCGGTAATATGTCGTATCCATACTTCTGAGATAATCCGGATCCGTGGCGGCGAGCGTAGCATCGTAATCGGGATATACATAGATGTTGCTCAGACGGTAAACCGAATTGTTCGCGAGGATAGGCTCCCCTTTATCGTCATAACCCTCCACGTGCTGTTTCACCACCATGGTAAGGTCTACGGTACGTTCCCCGGCGGTAGTGTCGGCGACATAATTGATATTGCCTATAGTAAAAGCATAATATCCTCTGTCCTTCAGGAACGACGCGATACGTTTGCGTTCCTCGTCGAGTACCGTGAGGTCGAATATGGCTCCAGCATGCAACAGTGTGGAAGCGCTGTCGCTGCGTATCACCTGTTCGAGAAACTTGTCCTGATAGTCATATGAAATGGAACGTATCCTATACGGTTCGCGCTGCTTCACAGAATAAGTCACGACAGCCTTACGTTTCTTCTCCTTATATTTTATGGAGTACTCGGCCTCGGATTCATAGAAGCCGCGCGAATTCATGTACAGTTTCAGGTCGCGCGTACTGGCCGCCGTCTGCAAGGTATCGAGAATTACCGGCTCGCTGCCTATCTTGCGCAACATATTGTTCCAGCCGTTATCCTTGGCCGTATCGGCCTGATTGTATATCCATACCGGAAGATTCGTACCTAAAAACTTCTTCGGGGGGCTTTGTCTGACGTAACGGTCAAGGTCACCAGCCGAAATGCGTTCTCCGCGAGGCGCCTCCTTGTCGGTCTCGATAACGTTACGCGTAAGCATATATGCGTCGGGCGGCAGGTTGCGCGTCACCGAACACGACGTCAGCAACACCGCAGCGCACGCCGAAACGACCGCACCACACCACCTTACGACACAACGTTTCATAAAACCATATCTTTACGAACAAACACTAATTCAGCTATCCCGGCACACTACTGTTCGAAGAATCCCTGCGCTACCAGATCATCGAAATATTTGCGTGAAAAGGCCACGTTATCGGCTTTCGGATAACGCCGCTCGGTAAAAATCCTCGCCAGATTGGGAAGTCCGTTGACAGCCAACAGCTCTGCGGTTTCTGCCGAAGCCTCCCTTTCGCGCCACAGTCGGTCGATCTCCTCAGGCGTATAGTCGGTATAGGTATCGTAATGCACGACAGCATCGACCGGCAGACGGTCGGTAAGCGGCGGCATCTGTACAGGATACCCTACCGAAACGGTCATCACAGGCATAACGCCCGCAGGCAGGCGGAGCACTCCGGCAATCTCACGCGCGTTGTAAAGCGTCGTTCCCAGATAGCATATTCCCAGCCCGTGCGCCTCGGCTTCGAGTACGGCATTCTGCGACGCCAGCAAAGCATCCGTCACGGCGTTCATGAACCAACAGAAATTGTCGTATCCGGGCTCGGCTCCACGCTGCCGGCACCACATGCTGAAACGATGCACGTCGGCGCAGAACGTCATCAGCACCGGCGCGGTAGTTGCAGCCGGCTGATTGAAATGGAGCGGCGCCAACTCGTCGAGCACACTCCTCGAAGTGGTGACCACTATACTGTACAGCTGCATGTTTCCGACTGTCGAAGCTCTCACGGCCGCCGCGAGAATTTCGTCCAACACCTCCTGCGGCACGGCATCGCTCCGATATTGACGTACCGACCTGTGTCCGGCTATTTCCTTTATCATCACAATTCGATTTTCGTTCGTTAACAGCTCCGTTTTCACCCTGTCCGACAGCAATATAACGCCCGTCGCATACGGTATCACGGTACAGATGCAAATGTAATAATTCTTTACGACGAATCCGCCCGTAACGCCCCGAATTGCACGTTTCCATGCAATTTCGGAGATACCGTCCGACCGGCGGCACTACGCACAAGCACCTACCACGACGCATCGCCCGACCGCCGCATATGCCATACCCGAGAATCGGCATGACAAAATCCATGCATTTCCTTGTTGCAGCCAAGACAAATATTCGCTTCCGACAACACATAAAATGCGGACAACGCTGCGACCGGCACGCAAATAATGCTAAATTTGCCTTGACTATGAAGATCGAATTCAGCAAATACGAAGGCGCAGGCAACGACTTCGTGATAATAGACAACAGGGAAGGCATATTCTCTCCCGCCCCCGCAACCGTCGCGGCGTTGTGCGACAGACGTTTCGGCATCGGCGCGGACGGACTCATGCTGCTCGAGAACGACGGCGAAACATCATTCAGAATGAGATATTTCAACTCCGACGGTCCGGAAGCCACAATGTGCGGAAACGGCGGACGATGCATATCCCTTTTCGCCGTACACGCCGGCGCCGCCGGCGAAAACATGAGTTTCGACGCCGTGGACGGACGTCACACCGCAACCCTGCTCTCCCGCGGCGACAATGACGGCATCGTATCGCTCGGCATGACGGACGCGAGCGAGATTGTGCCGTTGCTGGACGGCTATTTCGTCGATACCGGCTCGCCGCACTACGTTCGTTTCGTACAGTCGGTCGATGAAATCGACGTTTTCACCGAAGGCCGGCGCATACGCAACCTGCCCGAAATCGTCTCGCGCGGAGGCGCCAATATCAATTTCGTGGAACGTACCGGAGACTCTCTCCGCATACGCACATACGAACGGGGCGTGGAAGACGAGACCCTCGCATGCGGTACGGGATCGGTAGCCGCAGCGATAACGGCGGCATACACCGACCGCAACGGCCGTAACTCATATGCCGTCGTCACCCGCGGAGGCGGTCTGACGGTCACCTTCGATTTCAGAAACGGACGTTACACGAACATAAAACTGACCGGTCCGGCACGCCGCACGTTCACCGGATGTTTCGACACGGAAAATTTTTAACCGCCACCCTGACTCACGTTCGGAAAAAATTTCTATCATTGCAATCGGAATAGGCGACAACGGCCATTTACATAACTACATGCGGCACGGATTATGCTGCTTACGGTACGAAGTACGCTGCATTGGAAAGGAACGTATAAGACAGAATATCCCGATAAGTGTAAAAATTTCATTCTCAACGCTACGATGAAATCCACAAAAGATTTCCGCACGACCGGCGAAAGGTTCTATGCGGAAGATTCGCGCAGGGGCACCAAGCTGGCGCCTGCAAAGAAAAGCGGCAAAGAACGCATCTCCCTGTACGACGAAGAGGAGGACGAAGAACTGCTCTCGGCACCGAAAAAAGAATCGGTACTCGACTATTTCGACGATAACGAAGAAGAACTGTAATACGTTCCGGACGATTTCGTAGTTGCGAACCGCAGACCACGGAAAATTACCGGCCGTCACAAAAATATCGGGTTTTCCCGCCGGACGGGAAAGCCTCCTTTCGATTTTACCATGATAAAACGAGACACGAGATTCATAATGGCAGGCGATTGTGCAACGCGCATAAGCGACACCCGCCGCGGAGACCGCACCATAATATTACTGCACGGTTATCTGGAATCGCTCGACGTTTGGGACGATTTCTCGACATTGCTGGCGCCGCACATGCGGGTAGTGTCCATAGACCTGCCCGGTCACGGCGTATCACAGGTGAAAGGTACGGTGCACACCATGGAATTTCTCGCCGACACGGTACGTGCGGCCATGCAGACGCTCGAAATAGACAAGGCCGTGATCGCCGGCCACTCCATGGGCGGATACGTCGCGCTCGAATTAATGCGCAAATATCCCGAAGCCGCCGCCGGACTGATCCTCATACACTCGACTCCAGATCCGGATTCCGATAAAAAGAAGGCCGACCGAGAACGCGAGATAGAGATCATCGAAGGGGGCAAAAAAGAGCTTATCGCCAAAAGTTTCCCGCACGTCGGCTTCGCCCCGCAAAACCGCAAACGTCTGGAATGGGCCATAGAGGAACTCTCCGAACAGATCGTAATGACGGAGGACGAAGGCATAGTAGCCATACTGCGCGGCATAAGCGGTCGCAGCGATCTCAACGAGGCCATGCGTGAAAGCACGGTTCCGCAATTGCTTATTTTCGGACGCCACGACGAATATGTCACTCCCGAAACCGCCGAAGCCACGATAGCCGCCCACCCGCAGGCAGAAGTCCTATGGCTCGAAAATTCCGGTCACATGGGCTTCATCGAGGAGCCTGAGAAAACGGCCGAAGCCGTCACCGGTTTCGTCGGCAGAATTTTCGGCGAAACGCAACCGGAGAAAAACGGCGCAGCGAACAAAGCACCGCACGACAACGATAAAACCGATTAATGTCTACAACGAACATCATAACCAAGTTGAGAAATGCAGCGAGCCGTTTTTCCGTAACGGATTTCGCCGTATTCAAGATATGCCTGATCGTTATAGGCGTACTGCTGGGTGCATATTTCAGCGCATTTTTCATGCGGCATATCGCCGTCGTCTGGATAGTCGCCGCCGTAACATATATCGCGATAATGATACGACTGATACGCAATTACCGTAGATGAACTTTCAGGAAAGGCTGATCGGATATCGCAGCCGCCGGCAAATTGCCGTATCGTGTTTTTACAACGTCATGGTGTTACCGTGACGTTTTTTTGCATACCTTTGTGCCGCCGCGGAAAAGACGCGGAAGTGGAAAGATTTGGCCGCTTGCAAACCACGTAAAAAAATCGCTAAAGAAGCAGCAGTTATTCTTTAGGTACCGACCTCCCGGTTGCGGGACGTCACATTTACAACAGCCAATTATTTCCATTTTAAAATTTATTGTACAACAGGGCGGCTGCGCGACGGCCGTTCAGCCATGTCTGCATCGCCCACAAATGATTTTAAAATGGCATTTTTCTTTACGTCGGAATCGGTGTCGGAAGGACACCCCGACAAAATCTCGGATCAGATTTCGGACGCCATCCTCGATGAATTCCTGCGCCGCGACCGCGAATCTAAGGTCGCGTGCGAAACGTTATGCACTACCGGCATGGTGGTCGTAGCCGGTGAGGTGCGTTCGGATGCGTATGTGGACGTGCAAAGCGTGGCACGCCGCGTCATCAACCGCATAGGGTACACCAAAAGCGACTACATGTTCGACGGCAACTCGTGCGGCATACTGTCGGCCATACACGAACAAAGTCCCGACATAAATCAGGGCGTAGTCCGCGAAGAGGCCGAACAGGGCGCCGGCGACCAAGGCATAATGTTCGGCTATGCCTGCAACGAAACGCGCGAATACATGCCGGCCACGCTGATTCTCGCGCAGGTGATAATGAAGGAACTCGCCGTCATCCGGCGCGAACACAACGAAATGCCCTACCTGCGTCCCGATGCCAAGAGTCAGGTAACGATAGAATACGACGAAACGGGGTGTCCTGTGCGGGTGCACACCATAGTGGTCTCCACGCAGCATGACGAATTCATCACTCCCGGCGAAGGCGTTACGGAGAAGGAAGCCGAACGTCTCATGGGCAAACGCATCGAGGACGATGTGCGCCGCATACTGATCCCGCGCGTCAAGGCGCGTCTCAAACGTGCCAACGACAAACTCGCCGACCTCATAGGCGACGACTATCTGCTATACGTCAACCCCACCGGAAAATTCGTCATAGGCGGCCCCCACGGAGACACCGGGCTCACCGGCCGCAAAATCATCGCCGACACATACGGAGGCCGCGGGGCACACGGCGGAGGCGCATTCTCCGGCAAGGACTCCTCCAAAGTAGACCGCTCGGCAGCCTACGCCGCACGCCACATAGCGAAAAACATGGTGGCGGCAGGCATAGCCGACCAGATACTCGTGCAGCTCTCCTACGCCATAGGCATATCGCATCCGTTGAGCGTATACGTGGATACTTACGGCACGGCCAATGTGGATTACTCGGACAGTGAAATAGCCCGCAGGATAGAGAAACTGTTCGACCTTCGCCCGTCTGCCATTATCGAACGTTTCGGTCTCAAGAATCCGATTTTCGAAGCTACAGCGTCATACGGTCATTTCGGCAACCGTCCGTACAAAAAAGAGGTGACGGTATTCGAACACGGTCGCGAAGTAACGCGCGAAATAGAATTTTTCGGCTGGGAACGCCTCGACGAGGCTGACAACCTGCGCAGGGAGTTCGGCCTGTAGGCATCCGGCATCGCACACCTTTTATTAACGGGATTCACATCGATTAAAAGGCAATGTACCGTAACGGGCAATATGATGCATTACTATCGTGAATCGGGCTAAGTCATTTATCTCACCACTTTACCCACACGCTCACAGCTTTGCATCTTACCCGTTCTCACACATTTTAAAGGGGTTGCGTTAAAACTCAACGTTTTGACACAACCCCTTGCATTTACACCCGACGTACCGTCATTTCGGATACCCGACCGGATGCCAGAGAATTATACGCTCCCCGTCGCCGAGCTTCAGAGCCTTACGGAAAGCAGGCTCGTCCATACTGCCGCACGGTACGGTAGCCATACCAAGCGCAGTACATGCGAGGCATATGTTCTGCGACACATAGCCGGCATTTATATTAGAAAAGCTTTTCGATCCGTCTTTCGCCACAAGCACCAGATTTATCGCCGGCATGTTGCCGCGCACCTTCTGCCTGTAGTCGCCGTCGGCCACCGGTTCGAGGACCGATTTCACCGGATCGTAAACATACGCCCCGTCGGCACGCAGCACATATACCTGAATATCGCGACTGTCCATAGCGGAAGGCGCCGTACGCTTACCCGACTCAGGCCGGTTCACGCCGTTGGCAGCCCACAACAGATCCGACAGATCCTGCAACGTTATGTCCCTGTCGGCATACTCCCTCACCGAATGACGTTCGGACAGAGAGTGCATTAGCGATTTACCGCGATCGAGGTCGGGCGCATTCAGTTTCACCGGTTTTCCGGCAAAAGATACCGAAGCCGCAGCAACGGCCAGTATCATCACTATTATCCGTTTCATAATCTTATATTTTATAAATACCGAAATACGCATTCTTACGATGCGGTAATATACGAAAATTATACCGGATTACAATATTCAGTCACGCTCCCCCCCTACGCTCCTGCCGTCACATACTGAATAGCAGACCCTCTCTCTGCTGACGAACAAACCTCCGGCATAACGCCGCACGTTACGCATGATCCTGCCAACGTCCGTAAAACATACAATGATACCCCGCGACAAAGATATCTTTCGACGACATTGATCTCTACGCACCATTACGCTACTGTCGCAGAACCAGCGATTGCCGCCATCCGGAAAGCCGCTGCTGTCTGTTTCGGCTGTAATGAGGTGCAGTCAGTTCTAAATGCAAATTTCAAAAATAATAACCATGATGCCGATCTTGGATATAGTTCTCTGATCCACAACGACAGTTTGCCGTATTCACCTAATAAACAGCAGATTAACACACAGAACAATGACCCACTGCCGACGATCATATGAAATACGACGTTACAAATTATTAAAGGAATAAAACATCAATGCATCATAAAATCTCATAACGCACGTTATGCAATATAGGCGAAAGTACACACTGCAAAACGCGCCTGCGTTTTAAAAAAAGACATATATAGCATCTACAAACAATTTTTTACTATTTTTGCGAACGCAGGTTATGCAGCATGCCGCACGTTTAACCAGCCAGATAAGCACGACGGTTGCGCGGTAGTCCCGAAGGGAAGAGTGTCGACACGCGACAAAACAATTCGGCGGAAACAACTGCAAGGCCGAAAATTACCCAATGACAATACCTAATAAAACAGCGTAAATATTCAAACAACACGATGAAAAAGTTTTTTAATACCCTGACAGCAACAGCACTCATCGCAGTACTGGTTTGCTCTTTGACCTCCTGCGGGGAGAAACCTAAAACCGAAGAGCCGACAAAACTGAAACTCGAAGTCGCCGGTACTACTACCGAAATCACACACAATTCCGTTACCGTAAACGTCACCATGCAATCCGACGTAGAAGGCTACTATTGCGCTATAGGTACCATGGAAGACAAAGCCGCTTTCGAAGCGGGTACTATGGAAGGCATAATGACCAAAACCGTATCGGATACTTCCGTACAGTTCACCGACCTTACTCCCAAAACGGAATACACCGTTTTCCTGCAGGGATTCAAAGGCGATGAAAAAGGCAGCGTCAGCACTTGCCCCGCCACCACAGTCGAAGACCCCGACCGCGAAAGAGATCTGAAAATATCCATAGAGGTAAGCTCGGTTACCGAAGAATCAATGATTCTCAAATTCACCTACGGTGAAGACGTTGAGAAATTCAACTACGCGGTAGGAACGGCCGACGACCTCGCCGCATTCGAAGCCGGTACGCTCGAGTCGATCCGCACTCAGGATGCCGACGACAAAGACGCCGTAGTGGGCGGTCTGGAAAAGAAAACCCAGTACACGATCTATGCACAGGCTTTCGGCGGAACTCAGAAAGGCGCCGTAGCTACGACTGAAACCACAACTCTCAAAATAACGCTCGACGTACAGGTCGTAAACGTTACAGCCACAACCGCCGGTTTCATTTTCACTCCGGCAGACGACACGGCCAAATACAAATACACGCTCGGAGTCGCAGAACTGTTCCCGTATTTCGAAGACGGAACGCTCACCTCCGACATCCGTTGGGAAGAGGATATGTCCAAACCTCTTGAGCTCACGGCATCGAATCTTACTCCCGGAGACGATTACGCCATGCTTTATCAGCCGTTCGCTGAAAACGGTGCGAGAGGCACGGCTGCCTACAAAGATTTCAAGACCGACGCAGAATAAATCGGCAAATTATCATATACAATAAAGACCGGCGTAATGATCGCCGGTCTTTTTGTATTTATCCGGCAACCCGACACGACATACGGTATTGACACGCCTACGAGCCGCACCTTAGCCATAGACGCAGATACAAAAGGTCACCAGAGTTTGAATCTTCGGGAAATATGATTATCTTTGCAGGCTGTTTAACTTATTTGTGCCGCAAGAATGATGTTGCCCGACAACGACATTAATGCGGACGTAACTATTTAAAGTTTATCGAAATGCCAAAAATGAAGACAAATTCCGCTGCCAAGAAGCGCTTCGACTTCACGGGCACCGGAAAGATCAAGAGGAAACACGCTTACAAGAGCCATATCCTCACGAAGAAAACCACCAAACAGAAACGTAACCTGACCTACTCGGCTATCGTTTCGTCCGCCGATGAGGCGAAAATCAAGAGCCTTCTCGTAAAATAGGTCTTCGGCCTTACGAAAAGGTGGTCGTCGTGCGGACAGACAAGAGCTTGCAGAAAGCCCCGCATGCGGCCGTCAATGTAAAACCAAGAATGAATTAGCCCCGAAGAGCGTGAGAGAAACACGCCGCTAACCATTCGTAAAACTTTAAAATTATGCCAAGGTCCGTAAATGCAGTAGCATCAAGAGCCAGAAGAAAAAAAGTTTTAAAACTTGCCAAGGGTAACTTTGGATCAAGGGGAAACGTTTGGACAGTAGCCAAAAACACTGTCGAAAAAGGTCTGACCTACGCCTATGTAGGCCGTAAAAACAAGAAGAGGAACTTCCGCAGTCTGTGGATACAGCGTATCAACGCCGCAGCCCGCAGCAACGGAATGACCTATTCGGAACTCATGGGTAAACTCAAAGCGAAGGACATACGCCTCGACCGCAAAGTTCTGGCCGACCTCGCGATGAATCATCCCAAGGCATTCGAACAAGTAGTTAATACAGTAAAATAGCGGACTGCCGTAAGGTTGTCTCGCAACGGAAACACCCCGCAGCCATACGGTTACGGGGTGTTCTTTTGCGAGCATCACGCCAACAGACGCTTCAAATTGTCCGAACAATAACCGTGTACAGCACATCCGATAGTGAAGCCATTAACACACGAAACTCCGACGCTCGAAAACAAAAAACAGACAGCATATTAATCGCGAAGTTTACCAATCGTTGCACTGTTTTTGCTGTAAACGACCAATAAAAACATTCAAGACATGGAAGACAAAATATTAGCAGCGCTGGCACAACCCAAGAAAGCCGGAGAAGTGGCCGAAGCCACTGGAATAGACAAAAAAGAGGTGGACAAAATCATCAAGCAACTCGTAAAGGATGGCAAGGTAACTTCCCCTAAACGTTGCTATTACGAAGCGGTAAAATAATCCGTAGACACGAAAGGGTAAAGAATAACCGGACTCGCGAGTCCGGTTATTCTTTACAGCGATTAGCCTTACGTTCCGAATGCCGATTACGACACCGCATGACAACCGCTACTTACAAGGTATACAGAAATGCGTCAACATGACGGCCAGCCGGACCGGTTATTACCAATAACATTTATATATACGAACTATACCACGACACACC
This sequence comes from uncultured Tidjanibacter sp., assembly GCA_947852905.1. Lineage (GTDB taxonomy): Bacteria > Bacteroidota > Bacteroidia > Bacteroidales > Rikenellaceae > Tidjanibacter. Next base: position 233,189 of record CANTVF010000002.1, read on the forward strand.
GCTCGCAGCTGTAAACTATAAACACGTAGGATACAACACATTATCCATCCTCACATATAAGTCCGACAAACAGATAAACCAATAATGCATGTATATGCCACAACACGACAACGATCTGCAAAACAACAACATAGCAATTACTGACAAACAAACGACAAACTGACACTCCATATGACAAACATCCGTTAGAGATGATTATCAAAATTTTACACGACGTTTTATATACCCCATACTGCCAACAACAGCCTACACAATCCCGACAGTCATGTTTATTTTTCTGGCATTACGTTTGTCTATTTCATACATGACAATAGTGTCGGGAGTAGAAACGGACAATAGGATTTTCCAGACTATTATTTGGAAATAATGAACAAAAGCGGTACCTTGCGTCCGCATATACAAAAACATAACCATTTCTTAAAACAGGATTGCCTATCGACGAAATCTACTCCAATTACTAATAAGGAGAAGACAATGAACAAATCGAGATCTGCGCTCAGCGATAACCAGTTGCTCAGTGCCTATCTTTCAGGCGATCAGAACGCTATTTCCATACTCATAGACCGTCATTCCAAACGTGTCCTTGACTATATACGCATGATGGTCAAAGACAACGAACTGGCTGACGACATCTATCAGGAAACTTTCATAAAGGTCGTAAAATTCATAGACGACGGACGTTACACCGACAACGGAAAGTTTCTCTCATGGGTGCTGCGAATAGCTCACAATCAGGTAATCGACCATTTCCGCCAGACGAAACAGCAAAACAACCTCAACGAATCCGATGCTGGATACGATATTCTGAATACACGCAAATTCGCTGAGAACACCATAGAAGACCGTCTGGTGACCGAACAGATAGAAAATGACCTTCACAAACTGATAGCCAAATTGCCGGAAGAACAGAAGGAAGTAGTCATGATGCGATACTTCGGCGATCTAAGTTTCAAGGAGATAGCCGAACAGACCAACGTCAGCATAAATACCGCGCTCGGCAGAATGCGCTACGCGCTCATCAATCTGCGCAAGATGATCCGGGAAAACGAACTCGTATTGGTCTGAACACTATAATGACCGGGGCGATATATCAACGCTCCGGTCATAACATTTTCTACGCAGCCACGTTTACAAATGCAGTAACGAGACCGCCAACCGTTCCGCATATTCATTGTCATATCCTAAAACAGCATGCCGGACGAATTAAAATGGCTACCGATACGAAAAACGCACAATATTATCGCAGGCGCCCCGTTCTATTGGAAAATCAAATAAAAAACGGATTAAGCCTATGGATCAAATCGACTATGCTTGCGGTATAGACTGCCCCGAAGGTCTCGACGACGAACAGATGCTTATGCAGTTCGTCATCGCCGGAGATTGCGAAATGTGTTATTTGGACACATATCTGAGGGAAACATTTTCATTAGAAAGATCGCGACAAAACCAAGAGAGTTATTCATGAGCAGGCTCTCGAAACAAGTTAAGGGTTATATTTAGTTAGGTTAGTTGGGTCGGTCGGACAGAGTTCCGACCGATGATTACCGGGGTTTCGTGAAAGCGGAGCCCCGTCGTGGTTTAAATCCGTTCCATAGCCGACAATTTCCATACGACGACACTCGTTTATAAAAGCCGTTGTACAATAACTCTTCCGCCAAGAATAACACACCTTAGCAACCGGCACGAACTGATATTTCTTCAAGAAAACAACGACACCACACCCTCACGTCAAACAGCCGCTATTCACGGAGAAACACGTATGACGACAGCACGGTCAATCCGTCGGGGAATCGGCTTTCCCCATAGCTGCATGATTCTGCCTCCGGAATGTTTTCGACATAAGACACGGCAACGCTATGGTACAATACCACCATAAATTATGATGCCGGCGAAAGATGTCTCTTTCGCCGGCATCATAATTTCAATATGCATGTCGACTGACCGCACAACGCCCGCTTATTTTCCGCAGCAGGCTTTTATATAATGGTGATGCGTTCCGTATCTGTTGAACGCTTCGCGGTCGAGTTCCTCCCGCACCGACGGATGAGCTATGCTGATAAGCATACGGGCACGCTCCTGAAGGCTTCTACCGTAAAGATTCACCGCGCCGTATTCGGTCACGACCCAATGAATATGGGCCCTCGTAGTCACCACACCCGCACCTTCGGTAAGAGTAGGAACTATTTTGCTGACACCCTTATTGGTGATCGAAGGCATGGCTATGATGGCCTTCCCGCCTTCCGAACGCGACGCCCCGTATATGAAATCGACCTGTCCGCCGACCCCCGAATAGAATCGCGTACCTATCGAATCCGCACAAACCTGCCCCGTAATATCGAGCTGTATGGCCGAGTTGATAGCCGTCACTTTGGGATTCTGAGCTATGACGAAAGGATCGTTAGTGTATCCCACGTCCTTCATAAGCACGACCGGATTGTTATCGACGAAATCGTAAACCTTCTTAGAACCCATGATAAACGTCGATACCATCTTGCCCTTATTGAGCTTTTTGTTCATACCGTTGATGATACCGTTCTCGAAAAGCGACAATACTCCGTCGGCGAACATCTCGGTATGTACGCCGAGATTCTTGTGATTGCCGAGCTGGGCGAGAACGGCATTCGGAATGGCACCTATACCCATTTGCAAACATGCGCCGTCCTCCACCAACGCCGCACAGTTCTTGCCTATGGCCGTCTCCACCTCGTTAGGCTCGGCGAAGACCTCCTCCTGCAACGGCGCATCGTGTTCCACGAACAAGTCTATCTGCGAAGAATGGATAACGGCGTCTCCGAGAGCGAACGGCACATATTTATTTACTACGGCTATAACGGTATCGGCACACTCCACAGCAGCGAGAGTAGCGTCGACCGAAGTGCCGAGCGACACATAACCGTATTTGTCGGGGCGCGACACCTGAATCATGGCTACATTGCAAGGCAGTACCCCTGCCCTGTACAACTTCTGCGTTTCGCTCAGAAATACAGGTATATAATCGGCAAATCCCTTCTGCGTTATACTACGGACATTACCCCCGACAAAAAACGAATCCAGCTGGAATACGCCCTCCATCTCTGGAGTGGCATACAGCGCCTCGCCTTCGGTATGAAGATGGTGTATGTGAACATCTTTCAGCTCGCCGGCCTCACCCCTTTCAACCAACGCGCGTACCAGTACGTGTGGAACGCTCGCAACGCTGCTAAGATGTACATGGTCTCCGGAACGAACTACCTTCACCGCCTCCTGCGGCGTGATGAACTTGATCGTATTAAACATATCGAGAGTTTTTAAAATGATTATATTTTATATAATAAATTTAAGCGTCGGAACGTAAAATACCAAAAATACCATGCAGAAAAATTTCCGGCGACAAAATATCCGGAGACGACATTCGGGGCGTTTTTGTTACGATTTTTCACTCCACGAGATCAAAGATAAATATTTTTTTCTTTACGCGTTGCGGCTACATTATAATTCATTACATTTGCGATTGAATTATTCCCGCCCATGCACCATGCCGTACATGATGCATCGTTTGTATATGCGGGAAAGTCGGGCTGATACCGGACTAAGCGTAAAACATTGGAACCTAAGATATAAAACAAATACAACCAATATTTTAGAAACCAAGCGGAATCTGCGATACGGAATGGTATTTACCGGATTCCCGCTGTTTTAAAAGCATTATGGAAAATAAAAACATCACGGAGAAAGACGACGTAGTTATCCGATTCTCCGGGGACTCCGGCGACGGAATGCAGCTGACCGGCACTCTGTTCTCCGACACCGCAGCCCTGCAGGGCAACGGTATTTCCACATTCCCGGACTATCCGGCCGAAATCAGGGCGCCGCAAGGCACCGTAGCCGGCGTTTCGGGATTCCAGGTACATTTCAGCGACCACAGGGTGCAAACCCCGGGCGACTATTGCGATGTGCTGGTAGCCATGAACCCCGCCGCGCTCAAAGCCAACATCTGCTGGCTGAAAAAAGATGCCACGATAATCATCGACGGCGACTCCCTCGATGAAAAGAGTCTCGCCAAAGCGGGTTACACGACGCTCGATCCGTTCGCGGAACTCGGCATAGCCGACTACAACATCATCGTTCCGGACATCACCACCATGACCAAGGAGGCCCTCAAGGACTTCGACATGGACATGAAGAGCGTAGTCAAATGCAAGAACATGTTCGCGCTGGGCATCTGCCTGTTCATGTTCAACAAACCTCTCGAACATCCGATAGAATACATAGAAGCGAAATTCGGCAAACGTAATCCTACGGTAGCCGAAGCCAACATTCAGGTACTCAAGGCCGGTTATAACTACGCGCACAATACTCACGCTTTCGCGAACACCTACGACGTACACGCCGCCGACCTTCCCAAAGGTCGCTACCGCAGCGTGAACGGCAACCAGGCTACGGCATGGGGCTTCATCGCCGCTTCCGAAAAGAGCGGTCGTCCGCTATTCTGCGGTTCCTACCCCATCACCCCGGCTACGGTCATTCTCGAAGAACTCGCCAAACGTCGCGATCTCGGTGTCAAGGCCATACAGTGCGAAGACGAAATAGCAGGTATATGTACCGCCATAGGTGCGGCATTCGGCGGTAGTTTCGCCGTAACGACGACTTCGGGTCCCGGATTCTCGCTCAAATCGGAAGCTATGGGACTGGCTGTCATCACAGAGTTGCCGCTCGTGGTAGTGGACGTACAGCGCGGAGGTCCCTCGACGGGTATTCCTACCAAAACCGAACAGGGCGACCTTTTCCAAGCGCTCTGGGGACGTAACGGCGAATGTCCGATGATAGTCATCGCAGCCAGCACACCGTGCGACTGTTTCGAATATGCGTTTACGGCCGGCAAACTCGCCATGGAACACATGACGCCGGTAGTGCTTCTGACCGACGGCTATATCGCCAACGGCAGCCAGCCATGGAAGATACCTTCCATGAAGGATTATCCGGAAATCCATCCGCCTATCATTACATCGCTTCCGGAAGACGAGCCGGCATTCCTGCCCTACAAGCGCGACGAAAAGACGCTCGCACGTCGTTGGGCGCTCCCCGGCACCCCCGGACTGGAACACCGCATCGGCGGTCTGGAGAAACATTTCCTGAAAGGCTCGCCGTCGCACGACCCGCACAACCACGAGAAAATGGTACGCCTGCGTGCCGAGAAAGTTGCCCGCGTAGCGGACTATATCCCCGCTCAGACGGTATACGGCGATCCGGAAGGCGACCTGCTCGTAGTGGGTTGGGGCGGAACGCGCGGTCATTTGGAATCGGCGGTAGACCACATGCGCAGGGAAGGCAAGAAAGTATCCCTCTGCCATTTCAACTATATCAACCCGCTACCTCACGGAGTGGCCGATATCTTCTCGAGATTCAAAAAGATCGTCGTTTGCGAACTCAACGAGGGACAATTCGCCAACTACATGCGAATGTCGTTCCCGCAGTTCCGTTACGAACAATACAACAAGGTACAGGGTCTTCCCTTCACCAAGGAGGAACTGGTCGAGAATTTTAACCAATTATTGCAGAAGTAGTCATGAGCGAACTTAAATATACGGTTGCCGACTTCAAGAGCGACCAGGAAGTGAAATGGTGTCCCGGCTGCGGCGACTACGCGGTTCTGAGCGCCATAACCAAAGCCATGCCACAGATAGCGGCCAACTCGAACGTAGACCACTCGCGTTTTACGGTAGTTTCGGGTATCGGTTGTTCCTCGCGTTTCCCGTACTATGTAAGTACATACGGATTCCACGGCATACACGGTCGTGCCAACGCGGTAGCTACCGGCCTTAAAACGGCTAATCCCAACCTGAGCGTATTCGTAACGACGGGCGACGGCGACTCGCTGGCCATAGGCGGTAACCACTTCATACACGCCATACGCCGTAACATAGACCTCAACGTAATACTGTTCAACAACGAGATCTACGGCCTCACCAAAGGACAGTATTCGCCGACGTCAAAACTCGGCAAGATCACCAAGACTTCGCCTTACGGCACCGTGGAACGTCCGTTCAACCCCGGTGAACTCGTAATCGGCGCACACGGTACGTTCTTCGCTCGTTCGGTAGACGCCGAAGTGGCGCTCACGACCGAATGCATGGTAGAGGCATCCAAACACGACGGCATGTCGGTTGTGGAAGTTCTTGTAAACTGCATGATATTCAACAACGGCACCCACAAGGCATTCGCCGGAGACAAGGATGTCCGTGCGGAACACACCATTACGCTGCATCACGGCGAGAAGATGCTCTTCGGTAAGGACATGAACAAGGGTCTCATGCTCGACAACATGAAACTCAAGGTAGTTACGGTCGGTGAAAACGGTGTGACTCTCGACGATATACTCACGCACGATGCCCACGAAAAGGACACCATGATCCACGTGATGCTCGCCGGCATGAAATATCCGGAATTCCCCGTAGCCCTCGGCGTAATCCGCAACGTAGCGGAGCCCACCTACGAACACGAAGTGGAAAGACAGATCGCAGAGGTCAGCGCACAGAGCAAAATCAAATGCGTAGACGACCTGCTCAACAGCGGTGAAACCTGGGAAGTAAAATAACGCCAACGCCCCACAAGGGTCATTAAAATGCGAAGAGGCTGTGTCTTTGACACAGCCTCTTCGCATTTTAATACATCACAGCGCCGGTCTGCCCTACGCCATCGGCAACCGTATCACAGAAAACCGCAAAGCACGCTCTGGCAACCATTCACGACAATTTCCTAAATGCCCCCGACCAAATGACCGCTCCGCAACAATATGAATAACCGGTATATACGAAAAACATAGCGTAATACTACAGGCGGGAACAACAAAAGACCTCCGTATATCATAACATACTGCCGATGTACTACTCGGACGATTTATCATAATCGTAATATTTCCAGCAAATTACCAGATAACGCGATGCAATAAAAACTGGGGTTGCCGCATCTATATAGTGAAAGGGACAATTACCGATAACTTAAAATATAAGCCTATGGAAAACATTGACTGAATAAGGCCGTCGAATACGGGCAACGACATAAAAAAGATAAAATATGTAGAATCTCAACAACCTATTCCTGCAATGAGAAAACTTGTCAAATTCATTATTCCGATAGCGATGCTTTTGTCGATGACTAATTGTGCAAATATTGAATATGCGAACAGTTCTTATTATACCTTTATCAATAATAGTTCGTCTAATATAGAACTCAATCTTTGTCGCATAAATGACCCTAAGACTACTTAAAATCGGGAATAAATTAACTCTAATATATTGGTCTGAAGGGGGATTTCCGCGGTATCCTCTTGTGCTTGGAGAATCCTACATCTATTCTTATCTTGTAGTCACTAACGGTACGACCGAAGTAACCCAATATTTCAAAGACGAAGCGGGATTGTACGACCTCGGCAATTACAAAATCGCAAGATATGAACCGAGCGACAAATCGAGCAGCATCTGGTATGAATATGAATTTACGGATGCATTTTTCGATCAGACCCCTACGGAATAAATGAAGAAAAAAGTTGCAAATCAGTGGGTGCAGAAGCAATCACCGATTTGTCTATTTTAATCGACCGGGACTAAAGATGATTCCTCGAATACTGCTTTGATGCGAATATCACGTGTAATCGTCATCGTATAAGGGTCAGACGCAGATACTTTCCGGAATCGACATCCTCCCGGCAGCGGTAACGTGATTTAGCATTAAATCATTGCTCTCGTTTTGATTTTGCCGACTCCACGGCCAAAGACATTCGCCCTGCGAGAAAAAGCAACCACACCCCGCGACGAATCACCGAAGCAATACCCACAAACGCCGATATACCAATAGCAACCTCCGAACTCCTACCCCGCTCCGGACACTGACGAACGAAGCACCACGTCTGCGGACGCATCAGGCAAGCTGCTGCATCTCTATGAGTTTGGCATATACGCCTCCGAGCGCCATGAGTTCGGCATGGTTACCCTCCTCCACGATGCGCCCGTGGTCGATGACAATGATTTTGTCGGCATTATGTATAGTACTGAGACGATGGGCTATCACTATCGAAGTACGCCCTCGCAGCAACTTGTTCAGCGCACCTTGCACGAGTTTCTCGCTCTCGGTGTCGAGAGCCGAGGTCGCCTCGTCGAGAATCAGTATCTCAGGATTTTTCAATACGGCGCGAGCGATGCTCAACCTCTGACGCTGTCCACCGGACAGTTTTGCACCGCGGTCGCCGATGTTGGTATCCAGTCCGGCTGGCGTCTCGTTTATGAAAATCTCCGCATTGGCAACGCGAGCCGCAGCCATAACCTCCTCGCGCGTAGCCGTCATATTGCCCAGACGTATATTGTTCTCTATCGTATCGTTGAACAGCACCGTATCCTGCGCAACGATGCCCATGCGTTCACGCAACGAATGGATGTCGTAGTCCCTTATATCCCGGCCGTCTACGAGTATCTGCCCGGAGCAGACATCATAAAAACGCGGGATCAAATCAGACAGCGTCGACTTGCCGCCGCCGGAAGGACCGACCAACGCCACGGTCTGCCCCTTCTCTACCGTAAAGCTGACGTGCGAAATAACCTCGCGCTCCTCGTATGCGAAACATACGTCACGGAACTCTATGCTGTCGCGGAACTCATCCAGACGCACGGCATCCGGTTTGTTGGTTATGGCCGTCTTGGTATCGAGCAACGCCAGAACGCGCTCTCCCGCCGCGATACCCTGATTGATAGTGGAAAACGCGTCGGTGAACGAACGCATGGGTCGCGTTATCTGGGTAAAGATGCCGAGGTATGCTATGAACTCCGCACCGTCCAGATGCCCGCCTATGACGAGCGATCCGCCAAAAATGAGCAATCCGGCGGCCGCGACTATACCGAGAAACTCGCTCGTCGGCGAAGCGAGCTGCTGACGGTAGGCTATATGGCGCGATATGTCGGAAAACTTCTTGTTTATCGCAGAGAAACGAAGGCCGAAAAACTCTTCGCCGTTATACCCTTTAATAACCTTCATGCCGGAGAGAGACTCGTCGAGCACCGAGGTAAGTTCTCCGAACGACTCCTGCACCTGCGTAGCCTTACGGCGCAGACGCTTCACTATCGAGCCTATCAGTAAAGCCACTATAGGGAGATATATTACCGAAAATACGGAAAGCTGCACTGAAATGCCGATCATAACGACAACATAGCTCAATATCTGCAACGGATCGCGGAACACAACCTGAAGAGTATTGGTTATGCAGAACTGCACGACCTGAACGTCGGAAGTGATACGCGCCATGACATCGCCCTTGCGCTCGTTGCTGAAAAAACCGAGATTCATGCCCAGCACATGGTCGTACACCATATTGCGCAAACGGCACAAAGTATTTATACGCAAATTCTCTATGATACGCTGCCCCAGATACCGGAACAGGTTGCTCAACAGCGACGCCGTAATCACTATTCCCCCCAACAGAAACAGCACGGCCATCTTGTCGTACTCGGCGCCGAAGTGCTGGTACAGGATGTAATTCAACGCACCTACGAGAAAATCCTTGCTGAAGGCGAACGGAGGCATTTGCGTAACGAGCTGCACAGCACCGCCGTCAGTAGGGAACAAAACTCCCAGAACGGGAATTATCAATACGAACGTGAACGCGTTGAAAAAAGCATGCAGCAATGTGCAGAAAAAATACGGAACGGCATATTTACCGAGAGGTTTGGCAAACCCCAGAAGTCTCCAATAGGTCTTCATTCAAATCCAGTTTAATCGAAAGGGACGGCAGCGCCGCTATTCGCACGCCGCCATATCAGCGGAACGGCTCCGCCCGGACGGACTTAGCCGACCGTACTGCCGGAGCGCACCGGGCACCCTATTCCGCAACGCCGCAGCGGCAGATTCTCACAATCAACGGCAAAAGTAGGTAAAAATGCCAATATCTGATTTTTTTGGCTTACTTTTGTTACCGAAGATTCGTATTACAAACAGTAACGGAAAAAATATGGATATAGTACTGAGCGGCATACGCCCGACGGGACGTTTACATCTGGGCAACTATTTCGGGGCGCTCCGCAATTTCGTCAGAATGCAGCACGATGCCAAATGCTACTTTTTCATAGCCGACTACCATTCGCTGACTACGCATAACGATCCGGAACACCTGCACGAAAACGTAAAGACAGTACTGGCCGAATATCTCGCAGCCGGAATAGACCCGCAGGTAGCCACCATATACATACAGAGCGACGTGCCGCAAGTGACCGAGCTGTCGCTGCTTCTGAGCATGCACGCCTATGTAGGCGAACTGGAACGGACGGCATCTTTCAAGGACAAGATACGCAAGAATCCGTCCAACGTCAATGCCGGACTGCTCTGCTATCCCGTACTCATGGCCGCCGACATACTCCTGCACCGCGCCACGCACGTACCCGTAGGCAAGGACCAGGAACAACACCTCGAACTGACGCGAGTATTCGCCCGCCGTTTCAACAATATGTACGGCGTAGAATACTTCCCCGAAAGCCAGCCGTACAACTTCGGCGCCGAGCTGGTCAAGATTCCCGGTCTCGACGGCTCCGGCAAAATGGGCAAGAGCGAGAACAACGGCATATTCCTCGCCGATCCGGACAACGTGATCCGCAAGAAGGTTATGAAGGCCGTCACCGACTCCGGTCCCACCGAACCCAATTCGCCCGTAAGCGAAGGCGTGGCCAACATATTCACCATCATGGAAGCCGTTTCCGACCCGTCGACGATAACCTATTTCAAGGAACAGTACGCTGCATGCACGATACGTTACGGAGACCTTAAGAAACAACTCGCCGAAGACATAATACGCACCGTAGCCCCGATACGCGAACGCATAGAGGCTATCCGCAACGACGACGCATATCTTCACCGCGTAGTCTGCGAAGGTGCTGAAAAAGCCCGCGAAAGCGCGGCGGCAACCGTGTCCGACGTAAGGAACATAATGGGCATCAGACCGTTCTGACCCCAACGTAAAACGCAATTAAGAAACTACCTGCTTAAAAGACCTGCCGCAAGAACCGGCGCATGCCAGTGCGCCCGATTCCATGCGCCCCCGGAGCAATGACCGCATCGCACAACATACGAATACGAGCCTACGAGTTTCTCATGAGGCTCACGAGACGCCTGTCCGAAAGACAGCTTCTCATCATACTCGCCGTAATAGTTGGGCTCGTATCCGGTTTCGCGGCATACCTTTTCGAAGAGTTGCTGCATCTTATAAAAACCGCTCTGGTGAGTTGGTTCCCGGTAGATACGGCAGGTTACCTGTTCCTCGTCTACCCGGCCATAGGTATCATACTCGCATCGCTGTTCGTCAGATTCATCGTAAAGGACAATATATCCGAAGGCGTCACACGGGTACTGTATGCCATAAGCAAAACCAGTTCCCGTATCAAGACCCACAACTGCTACACCTCCATGATAGGCGGTGCCGTAACGATAGGTTTCGGCGGCTCGGTCGGACCCGAAGCCCCTATAGTGCTGACAGGCTCCGCCATAGGTTCCAACATAGCGCAGGCCTTGCGCCTCAACTACCGCAACACCACACTGCTGCTGGGTTGCGGGGCTGCGGGAGCGATAGCCGCTATTTTCAAGGCTCCTATCACGGGTCTCATCTTCGTTCTGGAGATACTGATGCTCGACATATCCATGCGAGCCATAGTGCCCTTGCTCATATCCTCGGTCGTATCCACCACTCTCGTACTGTTTCTCAACGGTTTCGACCCGATGCTCAACGTGAACGTAAGCGGTACGTTCAATCTGCAACACCTGCACATGTACGTCATACTCGCCATATTGTGCGGACTGGTATCGTTCTACTTCACGCATGTCAACGGCAAAATACACGAACGTTTCAGCCGCATAAAAAAACAATCCTCGAAATGGATCGTAGGAGGCGTAACGCTCGGCATACTCATATTCCTGTTCCCCCCGCTGTACGGCGAAGGATACGGCTCTTTCACCGACCTGATGCACGGCAACATAGAATCGCTGTTCAACAACTCGCTTTTCTACCCCTACCGCAACATACCGTGGGTAGTGGTCCTGTTCCTGCTCTGCACACTGCTCATAAAGGTCATAGCCATGGCCGTCACCAATGCGGCCGGCGGTATCGGCGGATCGTTCGCGCCGTCGCTGTTCGTCGGCGCATTCACCGGCGGAACGCTCGCATACCTGTGCAACAACTTCCTCGGCATGGAGATGTCGGTAGTCAACTTCTCGCTCGTAGGCATGGCGGGAGTCATGACCGGTGTCATGAAGGCTCCTCTTACGTCGGTCTTTCTGATTGCCGAACTGTCCAACGGCTACGGCCTCTTCGTTCCGCTGATGCTCGTGGCTTCGCTGTCGTTCGCCATTTCGTACTATCTCGAACCCGACTCCATATACACCAAGAAACTGCGAGCCAAGGGCGAACTGATAACCCATAACAAAGACCGTTCGGTAATGGTCTTCCTCAATCTCGACAAACTTATCGAAACCAATTTCTCGCCAGTCAACAAGGATGCGACGCTCGGCGATCTGGTAAAGATAATCTCCTCGTCCAAACGCAACGTCTTTCCTGTAGTCAAGTCCGACGGTCAGTTCGCCGGCATCATACTGCTCGACGACATACGCACCGACATGTTCGATCCGTCCAAATACGGCACCCCCGTATCGAAATACACCACGCCGCCGCCAGACATAATATTCCAGCACGAAATGATATCCGAAGTCGTGGACAAATTCGAAGGCTCGAAAGCGTGGAACCTGCCGGTAGTCGATAAAAACAACAAGTATCTCGGTTTCGTATCGAAGTCGAGCATTCTGGACGCATACCGCCAGCAACTGATAGAGATAACTGAAGAATAGCCCTCCGTACACTATTACTAAGCTGCACGGATTTCCTAAAGACTAAAGCCCGGCAAAGTATACTGAACGCATATAAGGCAATATTTCTCATATCGTCTCCGAGATACAAGGAATTTACCCGCGTTTATACTTCCGCAAAACCTATTTACGCACGATAAACCCGGCAGGATATGAATCTCCGGCAAATCCGCCGATAAAAACAGAATAATGTTTTCCTAAAGCGGAAACCGTTCACCGTGCCGCAATGCTATACTAACCGACCCGACCGCTTTAAGGCGCACCGACGCTTCGTCTTGCCAAATCCACAAAGCAATCAAACAACCGGCAACTATATGCGACGCACGCTTCCCGTACATTCGTATGCCGGGCATCTTCATTTCTCGGCAGGCACACGCGACACATGGCAGGCCGATCTCACAAGACAATGCAAAACGGATCAATTCTTTTTCCGCAGCAATTTCGGGAACAGTTTGCGGAAACGCACCAAAGGCGCCGAAATACTGCCGCCGGCGACTATGAGCGTAACGGCGAGAATTATCATCAATATTCCTATGACAAGCCTCACGGTAAGCGACTCGCCGAAGATGGTCACTCCGAAAAATACCGCCGTCACAGGCTCCAGCGCGCCGAGAATAGCCGTAGGCGTAGACCCTATGTATTGCACGGCCTGCGTAGTACAAAGGAACGATACGGCGGTCGGCAATGCAGCGAGAGCCACGAGATTACCCCACAGATACCATTTGTCCGGAAAGGTAAGCGACGTCCCGAATCCGGAACGCACCAGAAACAGAGAGAAACCGAACACCAGCACATAGAACGTCAACTGTACGGTAGCCACATTTTTAAGCGACGACTGGTTGACGCCGACGATATATATGGCATACGAGAGCGCCGAAACCATAACGAAAGCTATGCCTGCCAGACTGAGCGTCGCGCCGTCGCCGCCGCGATACAGCAAAGCTATGCCCGCAAGCGCGAGGGCTATGCATGCCACAGTCTGCACGGTAAGTTTCTCCTTAAAGAATATGGCCATTATGACCGCCACCATGATAGGATACACGAACAATATGGTCGAGGCTATGCCGGCCTCCATATAGTTGTAACTCTCGAACAGCGTCAGAGACGATACGGCGACTAGAAGTCCCATGACGACGAGCGGCAGCACTTCGCGACGATGCACCTTGAAACTGCGGCCTCGCGCCTTTATCATGACGCCGAGAATCGGTATGGCGAACAGATACCTGAAAAACAGCACCGAATTGGGATCCATACCCGCCTTATACAACGGCAACGCGAAAAGCGGATTCATTCCGTATGTAGCTGCGGCTATGGTTCCGAGTATATAACCTTTGGCTTTGGTATTCATAAATGCAGCGTAAAAAAGATTCGTGCAAAAATAGTATTCCTACGCCGAAAACCAATCGGGCAACGATAATCCTCCGGTACAGAGAAACATCTACAAACCGTCTGCCGACGAATCATCATTCGGCAATGACACCCGACCCGACGAGTTCGTCGCCCGAATACCATGCGGCGAACTGTCCTGCGGTAATCCCCCGCTGCGGCTCACGGAACAGTATGTAAGCGCCGTCCGGCTCCACGAACAGACGTGCCGCCTGCAACGGCTGGCGGTAGCGTATCCTTACCGAAAAATCGCGGCTCTCCCCCGTCCCCAATGCCCGGTCAGGACTCACCCAATGAATATCGGCAGGCTCGATCCTCAAGGCGCTGCGATAAAGGCCGGGATGTGCGTACCCCTCGCCCACATATATGGTATTCGTATCCGTATCGGTAGCTATTATGAAAAGCGGCTCCGTATGCCCACCTATACCCAATCCCTTGCGCTGCCCTATGGTATAGTAGTGCGCACCGTTATGCTCGCCTATCCTGCGGCCGTCGGACAGGTCATATCTGTAAGGCTCGGCCTGCACTGCGAGCGGATCGGAAGCCCGACGGCGGGAATACCCCTCCCACCCGGCCGGAATCTCCACTATATCGCCGCGGCGAGGAGCCAGCTTCTGCTGTAGAAAGACAGGAAGGTCTACCTTGCCGACGAAACATATTCCCTGCGAATCCTTACGTTTGGCGGTCGCCAGCTTCTGTTCGGCGGCTATGCGTCTCACCTCCGATTTCAGCATGTCGCCTATCGGAAACATGGCCTTGGCCAGCTGTCCCTGCGATAACTGACACAGGAAATAACTCTGATCCTTGTTAGGATCCGAGCCTGCCAGCAAACGGTGATACTCTTTACCGTCCACCACTTCGTCCTCCCGGCGGCAATAATGCCCCGTCGCGACATAATCGGCGCCGAGCCGCAAAGCCTCTTCGAGAAAAGCGTCGAACTTTATCTCCCTGTTGCACAACACGTCGGGATTCGGCGTGCGTCCCCGCTCGTATTCGGCGAACATATAATCCACCACACGTGTCCGGTATTGTTCGCTGAGATCTACGAAATGGAACGGTATGTCGAGCTTCTTGGCGACGAGTTCCGCAAAGACCTGATCGTCATACCACGGGCAGTCTCCTTCGAGCGTCCCGGCCGTATCGTGCCAGTTGCGCATGAACAATCCGACAACGTCATATCCCTGTTCTTTCAACAGCCATGCGGCCACCGACGAATCCACGCCGCCGGAAAGTCCGACTACAACCCTTGTTTTACCGTTTTCCATATCCGCAAAGGTACTACAAAATACGTTTCGTCATAACCCACCGACAAGACACATATTCCAGCCCATACACGCCGGATGCCTTTAAACGATACCTGTCGTAAAACAGTGGGGATGTGCCAAAACTCTGAGTTTTGACACATCCCCATTAAGATGCGTAAAAAAGGGAAGAAAGCAACGCCGGGAGTGTGAGGGCGAGGGTAATTACGGCAAGTAAATGACTTAGCCCGAATCACGACAGTACCGAGCAGATTGCCCGTTATGACACACCTTCACATACGTACACGGCTATATCTGCTGGCTACATATAGATAGCGTTCAGTCTGGCCAGACACAATCTGTACTCGAGTTCCGTTCTGATACTCGTTTCGAGCGTGGTGTAAAACGTGTCCACTCCGGAATAATAGTCCACTATGGTGATCTGGCCGGCTTCGAGGGTACGTCTCATCATATTCACATAGTCGCCAGCATCGGGCATATTGCCGAACGCATCGAGCAGATCGCCCATATAAACGGCCTTCTGGTACATCTCCGTAACGGTAGCACGCATCTGGGCTGCGGCTGCCTCGGTATTAAGTTTAGCCGCATGACTCATGGCTTTGGCTCGTTTTACATTATGCCTGTTGGAGAATATCGGAATGCTCAATCCCGCAGTAAATCCGTTGGAGTTCTCATCCATGGCATACTCGTATTTATAACCGAGTTCCACCTTGGGCAACGCCTGCTGACGGCTGAGCCTGACATCGTACTCCGAATCCGTTTCCTTAAGGCGCGACACGGCCAACTCCGGATCGTACTCCTCCCAGTCCGCGAGCAACCTGTCCAGTTCCACGAGGCTTTCAGCCGGAGGCATCGTAAAATCGCACTCCACGGCAATCCCCCCGTTCAGATTCACGAGTTTCTGCATCAGCTCGATGATACGCATGTCTATCTGCGAAACGCTTTCACGGACGGCAAGATACTCCATCTCGGTACGGTTCTTATCTATCGCCGTGGCATCACCCGTCTCGTATCGTGAGGCATACAGCGCCGCCACATGCCGTGTAGCTTCCAGACGCGGACGCACCACGGCCGACAGCCGTTTCATAGCGCACAACTCCAGATATGTCTGTTTGGCATCGAGCAATATCTGTTGCCGCAGACCGGCATATTCCGACTCGTACTGCCCGGCGAGATTGCGCGCTTTCCTGTTGCGGGTAACATAGAGCATTGGTAGGTCGAACTCCTGCGACACTTCGAGCTCTCCGGTATTCAACGCCTCCTGAGGCGATGCCCACGCCGTATTGTACGACACGGACAGCGGGTCGAGGGAGTTGCCCATGCGGGCTTCGCGACTGCGCCCCTCCACGGCATACCCTTCGGCCTGCAACGTCAGGTTATTGCGTTCGACGGCCTGCAACAATTCGCCGAGTTCTCCCTGCGCCGCGGAAGGCCACCACGACAACACTGCCGCGGCGGCGATCAACATATTTCTAAAATTCATGATCGTCCTTGTTTTTCGTTACATATTCGCCGGAAACAGCACTTTTCGCCGCCGCGGCCTTACGCCTGCGACCACCGAAAACGACATACATGACCGGCATTACGAATCCGTTCAGAAGCGTAGCGCTCACCAGACCGCCGAGTATCACCTGAGCCATGGGGCTCTGTATCTCGTTGCCCGGCACATCTCCGTTGATGGCCAACGGCACGAGCGCGAGCGCCGTAGTCAGCGAAGTCATCAATATGGGCGTCAGCCTGTCGAGCGAACCGTGTACCACGGCCTCGTGCAACGGAACTCCTTCGGCACGCAAATGTTCGTATCGCGACACGAGCAATATACCGTTGCGCACCGATATGCCGAACAGAGATATGAAACCGATAATGGCCGGAATGCTCACTACGCCCGAAGTAATCCATACACTCGCGACACCTCCTATCAGTGCGAACGGCAAATTGATCATGACCATGGCAGTCAGAGGCAAGCTTTTGAACTCCTGATAAAGCAACATGAACACCACGAGCAGAGCGAGCACGGAGGCGAGGAGCAATGTCCGCGAAGCCGACTGCTGGCTCTCGAACTGGCCGCCGTACTCCACATAATATCCCTCAGGCATTACTACCTCTTCCTTTATGTTGCGCTTGATACTCTCCACTGCCCCGCCGAGGTCGCCGCCGACCACATTGGCCGAAACGACGATCTTGCGTTTCACATTCTCGCGACTTATCGTATTCGGTCCCGACGACGACTCCAGATCGGCGATATAGCTCAAAGGTACCTTCACTCCAGAGGCTCCGTCTACCAGAATATCTCCCATGCGGGCCATGGTGCTGCGGCTGTCGTCGGCGACCTTTACCGTCAGGTCGAACGTACTGTTACCCTCGTACACCTGCGACACGGCTTCACCCGACAACAGCACGGATACCGCCTCGTTGAACATCGGCATCGTCACGCCGTACATAGCCATCGCCTCGCGGCGCGGCACTATCTTGAACTGCGGACGTTCCACCTGCTGCTCCACATTCACGTCGGTAATTCCCTCCACGTCGGAGATAGCCGCGCTTATCTGGGTGGCGAGCGTATACATGCGGTTCAGATCCTCGCCGAACAGTTTGATGGCGATATTGGCTTTGGTACCCGACAACATGGCGTCTATACGGTGCGAAATCGGCTGTCCTACCTCCACAGTCAGTCCACGCAGTTCCCCCAAACGATGACGCACGTCGGCCAGAAATTCGTCGCGCTTGCGGTCTTTCAATTCAAACGGAGCCTCTATCTCGGAGGCGTTCACTCCGAGGGCATGCTCGTCCAGTTCGGCACGCCCCGTCTTGCGTGCAACGGTACGTATCTCCGGTATCTCCAGCAATATCTCCTCAACCATACGTCCCATGCGGTCGGACTCTTCGAGTGATACACCCGGCATGGTAGCCACGTTTATGGTCAGCGACCCCTCGTTGAACGGCGGCAGGAAACTGCTTCCGAGCGTGGCGAATACAGCTATGGCGCCGACCAGAAGCACCGAAACCGATATTATCACGGCCTTGCCGTGGCCGAGTACCCATTCGAGCGCAGATTTGTATCCGCGTTTTATGAATGCCGTGACGGGAGCCTCCTTCATTCCGCGACGCATGGCCTTGGGTCCGGTGAGCATATAGCTGGACATAACCGGCGTCAGCGTCACGGCAACCAGCAGAGAGGCGAGCAGCGATACTATGAACGCGAGACCGAGCGGTTTCAACATACGTCCCTCCATACCGCCGAGGAAGAACAGCGGCACGAATGCCACTATCGTTATGAACGTAGCGTTAACTATCGAAACACGTATCTCGCGCGAGGCGTCGTACACCACTCTCAAGGGATTCTCCCTGCGCTCCTTAGGCAGGGCATAGTTCTCCCTCAACCGTTTGTACACGTTCTCGACGTCTATTATGGCATCGTCTACCAGCGACCCTATGGCTATGGCCATACCGCCGAGACTCATGGTATTGATAGTCTGCCCGAACAGCCTCATCACGATGATCGCTATCAATAGCGACAACGGCATGGCCGTAAGCGAAATGACCGTGACACGACCGTTCATCAGGAACACGAGCAACACGATAACAACGAAAAACGCGCCTTCGAGTATGGAACGCTGTATATTGGATATGGAACTGTCTATGAAACGCGACTGACGAAATATGTCGGTCGATACGGTCACATCCTCCGGAAACGACTCGCGCAGTTCTCCGATAACGTCGTCGAGCGTATGAGTAAGCTCTATCGTACTGGTGTACGGCTGCTTTGTAACGGTAATGAGTACGGCTTCCTTACCGCGTACCGACGCAAGTCCCAGTTGCGGAGCCTTGGCACCTATCCTGACCTCGGCGATGTCGCTGAAGACCACCGGATCGCCGCTGTCGGTCAGGCATACGAGACTGCCGGCGATCTTCTCCGTATCCACCGTGGAAGCCATTCCGCGCACTATGTATTCGTTGCCGTACTCGTACAGCACACCGCCGGACGAATTGCGGTTCATCTGGTCGGCCGCTTCGAGTACGTCGCCGAGCGTCACGCCCAAAGCGTTCATCTTCTCCGGCGACAGCAATATCTGATACTCCTTGATGTCGCCGCCTATGACCGCCACCTGCGACACGCCCGCCACGGAAAGCAATCGCGGACGGACCACCCAGTCGGCCATGGTACGCAGCTCTTCGAGCGAGGTGTCGCCGTCGGCCGTAAGACCTACTATCATCATCTCGCCCAGTATGGACGACTGCGGTCCCAGCGTCGGTTGTCCAGCCGAAGGAGGCAGCTGCTCCTCTACCGAAACCAGACGTTCGGAAACGATCTGGCGCGCTATGTATATGTCCGTATCCCAATCGAACTCTACCCATACCACCGAAAACCCGGTAGTGGACTGCGAACGGACACGGCGCACGTCGGTAGCACCGTTGAGAGATGTCTCTATAGGAAATGTAACGAGCCGCTCGACCTCTTCGGCCGCCATTCCCTGCGCCTCGGTCATTACGACTACCGTCGGAGCGTTAAGGTCGGGAAAGACGTCCACCTCCATGCGCGTTGTAACCCACACTCCCGCAACGGCCAACAGCACTGCGGCTATGACTATCGAAAGTCTGTTGCGCAGTGAAAAACTTATGATTCTGTTAAGCATAACGCACGGGGATTAATGGGTATGACCATGCGGTATGGCACCCGAAGCGGATGCCATTTTGACATTCACGGCACCTTTAGTAACCACCCGTTCGCCGCCTTGCAGACCTCCGAGTATCTCGACATGTTCGCCGTCGTCGGCTCCGAGCGACACCTCCTGCCGGCGATAACAGTTATCGTCGAGCTGTATGTAGACATAATAAAGTCCCTGCTGTTCGGTTATGGCGCTCAACGGCAATGTCAACACGTCGTCGCGTTCGCGACCGAGCAATGCCACGTCCGCATACGCGCCGTCAGGGAAACGCCCCCCGCCGTCGAACTCGAAAACCACCGGAATCATCGAAGAACCGGCATCCACTATACGACCCGCAGTATACAGACGTCCGCCGAGCGACGATACGTTCTCGTATCCGTCCGAAGCAGGCAACCGGAAATTGGCATCCGTCACATCGGCAAGCCTGTCGAAATAACGTTGCGACACCAGCGCCTTCAACTGCATGCGCCCCGATCCGGCTATGGTAGCCAACGGCTGTCCCATCTCCACATAATCGCCCGGAGCCACCGACATCTGCGACACATATCCCGTTTCCGGAGCCTTCACGACGATACCCTTCTCATCGGAAACCTTGACCGGATCGTATTCCGCCTTGGCACGCAGATATTCGCCCTCGGCGGCAAGATAATCGCGCTGGGTGACTAACTTATCCTCATAAAGCGCCTTTACGCGCCGGTAATCGGACTCGGCCTGCTCGAACGCGATCCTCGCCTTCAGGACGGCATCGCCGGAGGCCAGATTACCGGAGGCCAGCCTGAAAAGCCCCTGTCCAGCCTTCACCGCCGAGTTCACCATGACGCGGCCGTCGATAAAGGTCACTACACCGGCGATAGGCGCCGACACCACAGAGATCTCGCTCTGGGACGCATACACGGTACCCGCACAACGTATGACTTCGCGGAAAGTCCCCCTCTCTGCCGGTCGTACCTCGAACTCCGTTCTGGCGGCCTGCTCCGCCGTGAAAACTATTTCATCCGTCTCCGCGACCTCTTCGCCGGCCGGGTGGTCATGATCGTGTCCGTCATGCAATGCAGCCTCCTCTTCCGGAGAATGTTTTTCATGCCCGTGATCGGCACTTTCGGCCGCATGGTCATGTACAGCAACATCGGACGAATCTGCGCCGCGTCTATTTCCGCTGCCAGCACAACCGACCGCGGCCAAAGCCACCGCAAACGCGGCGACCGCAAACAATATTTTTTTCATAAAGAATTTTATCCTGATTGATAGAAAGTGTCTCCCGAACGACGGGAAACCGGGTAAAACGAATCTGTCCGACACCCACATCGGAACTAATAACGTCAACCCATACAATCAGGAGCGCGACAAGGAAGCGCCGCGGCAAGATAGGCGGTCATATATGTCTCCACGCCTCCGGGACGGCCGTATTCCTGAATATCCACCCGAAAACGCACTGCAGAGTCGTCTATAACCATATCCGAAACACACAACCCGCAACCGCAACAGTCGTGGTCATGGTCGTCGGATATTTCGGGAACGGCCTCTTCCCGCTCATTCTGGCTGGCGACCGCCATATGGGAATAGGGACACAACGCATCGTGCTGCCGCGGAGCATGACTTCCGTCACACAGATCATTGAGGCAACCGCCCGAAACGAGATGGGTATAATTCATGCATGCCTCCTGTCCCGTACCGTGGTGGTGGTGCGGCATGAACGCCAACATCTGCATGATTACGCAGACGAGCATCATTGCCTTCACGAATCTGTTGTCACTCATTTTCCACATACTGCACAAAAATATGACTTTTATGTCAGAAACGCAAAACGTAACCGCCATTCGGTAAAAAAGCGCAATCGACGACAGTTCGGCCCTACATACCGCACGACGCTAAATCCCTCCCTGACAATGCTTCCCGCCTGCATCCGGCTCCGCGACCATAAAATTGAAACTCCGCAACGGGGAATAAAAAAGCGGCAGACTCATAAAAGTCTGCCGCCTGTTTTTGCCGCGTCGCCGAATGGCGACTATGCGGACAATAAACCGTGCGAACGATTATTTCGTCGCCATATATTTGATGAGTTCCACCACCTTGTTCGAATAACCCCACTCGTTGTCGTACCACGAAACGAGCTTCATGAAGTTGCCGTTAAGGGCGATACCGGCCTCGGCATCGAATATGGAGGTACGTGCGTCACCGGTGAAGTCGGACGAAACGACGGCATCCTCCGTATAACCGAGTATACCTTTGAGTTCGTTCTCCGAAGCGCGTTTAACCTCGGCTTTCACTTCCTCGTAAGTAGCCGCCTTTTCGAGACGTACGGTAAGGTCTACTACCGAAACGTCCAAGGTGGGAACGCGGAACGACATACCGGTCAGTTTGCCGTTGAGCGACGGGATAACCTTGCCTACCGCCTTCGCTGCTCCTGTAGACGACGGGATAATGTTGCCAGCTGCGGCACGACCGCCCCTCCAGTCCTTAACCGACGGACCGTCAACGGTCTTCTGGGTAGCGGTAGTGGCATGTACGGTGGTCATGAGACCCTCGATAATGCCGAACTTGTCGTTGATGACTTTTGCCAGCGGTGCGAGACAGTTGGTAGTACACGATGCGTTGGAAACGATCTCCTGACCTGCGTAAGTGTCGTTGTTGACACCCATCACGAACATGGGGGTGTCGTCTTTCGAAGGAGCTGACATGACAACCCTCTTGGCGCCTGCCTTGAGGTGTGCACCGGCGAGCTCCTTGGTAAGGAACAGACCTGTCGATTCCACTACGTATTCGGCGCCGACCTCGTTCCACTTGAGGTTTGCCGGATCTTTCTCGGCGGTCACACGAATGGTCTTGCCGTTTACGACGAGATTGCCGTCCTTAACCTCCACCGTTCCGTCGAAATGTCCGTGTACGGTATCGTAACGGAGCATATAAGCCATATAATCTACCGAGATAAGGTCGTTGATGCCGACCACGTCTACACCGCCCTGTTTGATAGCTGCACGGAAAACGAGACGTCCGATACGGCCGAAACCGTTGATACCAATCTTAATGTTTGCCATAATTGTGTATTATTGTTTTAATGTTCAATATATTCAGGTCAGTCGCCGTTTACGCCGCAAATGTACGAATCTTTTATCTGCAAACCAATAAACGCGCATACCTATTGCGAGGAATTTGCCTCCCCCAGCCCAAACGCGAGGCATCCCGGCGCATGCGAAGAGTCACATGCCCGCCCCGCCAGCCGCATCGCGCACCTTCTTAGCCATATTCGATGCGAAAACGAAACTGTTGAGAGCCTCGTTGTCGGTGAACAGTATATCTTTCGAAGAACCTTCCCACTCCTTGCGTCCTCCGTTTATGAACACGATCTTCTCGCCGATCTCCATGACGGAGTTCATGTCGTGGGTATTAACTATGGTCGTAATCTTGTACTCCTTCGTGATATCGTAAATCAGGCGGTCGATAACGTTGGAAGTTACCGGATCGAGCCCCGAATTGGGCTCGTCGCAGAAAAGATACTTCGGATTCATCACTATGGCGCGCGCTATGGCCACACGCTTTATCATACCGCCGCTCAACTCCGCCGGATAGAGATGCTCGGCACCTGTCAGATTTACACGCCGGAGACAGAACTCCACACGCTCCTTTTTAGCGGCCGCACTCTCCGAGGTAAACATGTCGAGCGGAAAACGGACGTTTTCCTCCACAGTGGATGAGTCCAACAAGGCGCCGCCCTGAAAAATCATGCCGACATCGCGACGGATGTTCTTGCGCTCGGCGAACGACAGCGAAGTGAACGACACGTCTCCGTAGAATATGTCGCCGGAATCCACCGGATACAATCCCGCGATCGATTTCAACAAGACCGTCTTCCCGGAGCCGCTGCGCCCTATTATCATATTGATTTCGCCGGGCATGAACTCGGCCGATATGTCCTCCAGCACGGTTTTGCCGTCGAAAGACTTATATATATGTTCGCAGCGTATCACAAATAAGATATTTGGGTTATGATGAGGTCAAACATCAGAATCAGGACCGAACTTACAACGACTGCCTTGGTACTCGCGCGCCCCACTTCAAGCGAATTGCCCTTGGCATAATATCCGTAAAATCCGGAAACCGAAGTGATTATAAAAGCGTATACGACCATTTTAATAAGCGCGTATACGATAGAGAACAGTTTGAAATACATTTTTAGACCGGTCAGGTATACGTCCGGAATGACGATGCCAGTAATCACCGTAACCGCGTATCCGCCGACAAGTCCGACTATGATACTGAGTATGGCCAGCAACGGAAAGAACACCACCGTAGCGATCACCTTGGGCAATATCAGGTAACTGGCCGAATTGACACCCATGATCTCCAAAGCGTCGATCTGTTCCGTGATACGCATAGTACCTATTTCGGAAGCTATGCTCGATCCGACACGGCCGGCAAGTATCAAAGCCACGACCGTAGAACTGAACTCCAGAATCATAGTCTCACGCGTGGCATACCCCATGAGCTCGCGCGGAATGAACGGAGACTCGAAATTGATACACATCTGCAACATCAGCACAGCACCCATGAACACGGACACAAGTGCAACTATACCGATAGAATTGAATCCCAGCGATTCCATCTCGGCCACTATGCGTCTACGATAGACACGCCACTTCTCGGGCTTGGAGAAGACCTTGCCCATCAGTACGACGTAACGCCCTATAAGTCCGAATATATTCATATCAATTCGCACTGTTGTCCTCTTCGCGTATCTCCTCGTATTCGACGTAATCGCCTACCTGATTGCTGACCACCTTTTTACGGGACGACCCTGTCTGCTGCACGGTCACCTCCCCGTCGCGTTTCTCACGGCGCGCCGAACGGGTACCGCTGCCCCACGTATAGGTCCGATACTGCTCGCCGCGCTGTTCCATATCGCGCCGGAGACGGTTCATACGGTATCTGAACACCAGCAATCCTATGATTATCAATAAGACTATTCCCATAATGATATAAAAAACGGCGCTGAGCACGTCGCCGACCGATATAAGGCCGAACAACAAAAGCACCAGCACGATGACGAGTATATATGTCCCTATTCCAGCTCTCATAAACCAAGCACATTGGATTTTACAAAGATAACTCTTTTTTGCCGATATTATTGTAACGATCCGCCGATGAATCTCACACTCTACAAGCTGCTGTTCCGGCGTAATGACCCGCACATCTATTCACGGTCCGCGATACTGATACCGCACACGTCATGCATAGGTCGACACAATATCCGTTACGCCGTTGCCCAAAACCCGTGCCGCGATTGCAATGCCGAATTATTTTCCTACCTTTACGCAGTAGATAGGAAAACACGGCGAACAACGACCGGAGTTGCCTGTATCACGCTGGACATGCTCGCCCGGTACGCGGAAAACGCCGCAAAATTTTCGCTGTCGGCTGAATGTTTTGGCCGCTATTTTGTATGATTAGAATCAATACACAGACTACACACAGTACAACAAATCTAAAAATCTGAAAATTATGGGAAAATACATTTGCAACGTCTGCGGTTACATATACGATCCGCAGGTGGGAGATCCGGACGGCGGCATAGCTCCGGGAACAGCATTCGAGGATATTCCTGAAGATTGGGTATGTCCGCTCTGCGGAGTGACAAAAGACCAGTTCTCCCCGATGGACTAAACTGCGCAACGCCGGATGCAGTCCACACTACTGCACGACCGGCAAGCGTACAAAGATAATCCTACCTAATAAAACGAGCCCGCACAGGAAAATTCCGTGCGGGCTTTTCATATTCATAACGGCTGTCGGCATATATTCCGGCAAATCGCCGGCGGGAGACTTATCGGATACGGTCGAGCGATTTCAGCAGACGTATATCCTTCATTATGCCGCGTATGGCGAGAAGCGTAAGAATGATAGAAAGCAGCGGGAACAATGCCGATACGCCGACCGACACGGCCGAAACATCGAAACCGCCCGCAATGCGCGACGCCCCCCACAGGTAATATATCTCGAACACGAGTATACCGGCCTGAAGCACGATCTCCACCATGCACAAACGGAACTGCAACATCCTTTTCCTGAACAGGAATATTATGACGAACGCCAGCAGCGCAGCGACTACGATCGTAGCCGTCATGCCGTAGGTATTCAACATCAACTCTCCCGTAGCGGCATCCCTGAAACCGCAAGCGGTTATTCCGACCTCTTCCGTATCGCCGACAATGCTTCCTATAGGAAATGCGAACATCAGTCCCGTCAACAGCGCGACGAGAAAAAGGTAAAGCGATTGGATTCTCTGTATCATAACGATTTCATCTATTTAAATTCTCTTTCACATCGCCGAGCCTCTCGTCCACCAGATAACGGTTGCGGTCCGACGATCCGCGGTTTATAAGTTCGCCGAGGAATCCGGCGAGGAACAACATGACACCCAGCGCCACGGCCAACAGGCACAGATAGAACAACGGCTGGTCGGTGACTGCCCTGAACACCAGCGAATGCGACTGACGGTACAGTTTCTGGGCTATTATGATTATCACCGCGACTCCGCCGAACAGGAACATCAGCGTTCCCAGCCCGCCGAAGAAATACATCGGACTCGTGCCGAAACGCGACATAAACATCACCGTTATAAGGTCGAGATACCCCTTGACGGCACGTTCCCAGCCGAACTTACTGTGCCCGTATTTACGCGCCCGGTGATGCACCACCTTCTCGCCTATCTTGGAAAATCCGGCTTTCTTGGCGAGTATCGGTATGTAGCGATGCATCTCGCCGTAAACCTCTATACTTTTAACGACCTGACGACGATAGGCCTTCAACCCGCAGTTGAAGTCGTGCAACCCGATACCCGACACAGCCCGTGCCGTAGCATTGAAAATCTTGCTCGGCCACCTCTTGCCTATCGGATCCTTGCGCCGCTTCTTCCACCCCGACACCAGATCGTACCCATCTTCACGAATCATGCGGTAGAGCTCCGGTATCTCGTCGGGCGAATCCTGCAAATCCGCATCCATGGTTATCACCACCTCACCCTCGGCCGCCTCGAAACCGCAATACAGCGCCGCACTCTTGCCGTAGTTGCGACGGAACTTTATGCCGCGCACGGCCGGATACTGTTCCGACAACCGTTTTATAACGCTCCACGACGCATCGCTGCTACCGTCATCCACAAAAATCACCTCATAGGCGAATCCGCCCTCGCGCATGACTCGGTCTATCCAACCGGTCAGTTCGGGCAGCGACTCGCTCTCATTGAGCAACGGTACCACTACCGATATGTCAAGCGCTTTGGTTTCCATTTTCAACATCGTTATCTTCGGCGAATATATCGGGCCGGCGCGCTACCAGCGCACTCGTGAAAATCCCCACGATACCGCCCCGTATGCAATATGTTACGACGCCGTTCACTACCTGAAACATAGGATTCAACATAAACTTGTAAGCCATATCCCACACCATTTCGACCTGAGCGCTTGACAGCTGCGGCATCTGTCCCAATAGCTCCCCTATTACGGAAGAGATGGCTTCGGTACCCATTATGCGATACGCGACCGATAGATACACGCCGAAAAGCACTCCGACGAAAAGCATCATGGCGAGAGTGAATCCCACACACCTGTCGTACGGAAATCCGTACCTCGCCGAAGACCGTCTCGCGACACGTCTCGTCAACCCGTAAACGAGCGACACGAACACGGCGAAAGCTAGCCACCGAAGCCACGCCGCCTCTATCACCCACATCTGTAAAATCTGGAAAGCTATGACGGTCATACCGATAATTGTACCGCCTTTCATAGCCTCCGTCCAGAATATCTTTCTCGTTATCTCCATAAAATATGCCGAGCGACCGACAACGCGACCGCATGTCGCCACGAATCCGTAAACCTATCCGTCTCACCACCGGTCCGCATCGCCGGCCAAACCCGGTCGCTCCACAGTCGCAAAGATAACTTTTTTTCGCGTCCCCCCAATCGCAAAACATTCCGCACGGCACACGGCCAGCATGCATATCTACGCCGAACACGAAAATCCCGGTTTCCATAGCCGGCAAAACGTCCGCACGCCAGTAATTCCTCATGTCGTCGCAACGATGCCCCGCCAATAAGCCGACTCTCGCACCAAGATTAGCTCCGGACAGCGCCGTCTTCTGTCGTATACCCTAACTACACTGGTTTCAGAATACGAGTTCGCCGCCACCTTCCCGCAATATCTCCGGCTCGCCTGAGGTTATATCCACAACCGTCGTGGGTACATTGGCACCGTATCCGCCGTCTATCACGGCATCCACCGACTTGCCGTAACGTTCCTCGATAAGTTCGGGATCGGTGGTATATTCGACTATCTCGTCCGGATCCTTGACCGATGCCGTGACCATAGGCACGCCGAGCTCCTCCACTATGGCGATCGGAATGGCATTGTCAGGCACGCGCACACCCACCGTCTTGCGTCGGCCGAGCGCCTTGTTAGGTATGCGTCCAGACGCCTGAAGTATGAACGTAAACAGCCCCGGCAGGTTACGTTTCAGTATCCGGAACTGCACGTTATCCACGCGCGCGTATTCGGAAATGTTACTAAGTCCGTCGCATACTATCGTCAGTTCGTCGTCGCGCTTTTGGCGTATCGACTTGATCCTTTCGATCGCCTTTACGCTCGAAAGCGAACAACCGAATGCATAAACCCCGTCAGTCGGATATATTATCACGCCGTCGGCATTCAGTATGTCAACGATTTTCCGCACCTCTTTCGGATTCGGATTTTCTGGGTAAATTTTTACGAACATAAGCCACAATGTTTTATGTTTTCAAAAACCGTATTATCGCATGCCATAAGCATCCGCATCATGCGGCCTGCGACCGCAGTCGCTACGCGGTCGCAGGCTATATCTGCAATAACGCTCCCGACAATAACCCGCAGCCCGTCCCCATAAAATTACTACAATAATGCGAGTTTACCGCACCGACCCGCCGAAATTCCACGAATACGATTGCCCGACGTCATCGCCTCGGTACAACGACAACCACTTACTGAAAAGAAACGGCGGTCGCCCCAACAAAAGCGACCGCCGCATAAGCATTCCTGCACTCCGGACTATTTGGCATAGCTCACGGAACGGGTCTCGCGGATAACCGTTATCTTCACCTGTCCCGGATATGTCATCTCGTCCTGTATCTTCTTGGCTATATCGTGCGACAGTGCATCGGCCTCCTGATCGGAAATCTTTTCGCTGCCAACTATCACACGCAACTCACGACCTGCCTGTATGGCATACGTCTTCATAACGCCTGGATAGGCCATGGCTATATCTTCCATCTCCTTGAGACGCTTGATATACGACTCGACGACCTCGCGACGTGCGCCGGGACGTGCGCCGGAAATGGCGTCGCAAACCTGTACTATAGGGGCAATAAGCGAACTCATCTCCATCTCGTCGTGGTGGGCGCCTATCGCATTGCATACCTCCGGCTTCTCCTTGTATTTCTCGGCCAGTTTCATGCCGATGATTGCGTGCGGCAATTCCGGTTCGTCATCGGGCACCTTGCCGATGTCGTGCAACAGTCCTGCCCTGCGGGCTATCTTGGGATTCAGACCGAGTTCGGCCGCCATGATACCGCAAAGGTTGGCCGTCTCACGGGAGTGCTGCAAGAGATTCTGACCGTAGGAAGAACGGTACTTCATCTTGCCTATCAGACGTATAAGCTCAGGATGCAGGCCATGTATGCCGAGGTCTATCGTGGTGCGTTTGCCCACCTCTATTATTTCCTCCTCGATCTGTTTCTGCACCTTGGCCACCACCTCTTCGATACGTGCAGGATGTATTCGACCGTCCGCCACGAGTTGGTGGAGAGCCAGACGCGCTATCTCCCTGCGCACCGGATCGAAACCGGAAAGTATTATCGCCTCCGGAGTATCGTCCACTATAATTTCTATACCGGTGGCCGCTTCCAGCGCACGGATATTGCGACCTTCACGGCCGATGATACGACCTTTGACCTCGTCGCTCTCTATATTGAAGACGGTCACTGAATTCTCTATAGCCGTTTCAGTAGCCACGCGCTGTATGGTCTGTACCACGATGCGTTTCGCCTCCTTGTTGGCGCTCATCTTGGCTTCCTCTATGGTCTCGTTTATATAGGCCATGGCGGCTGTCTTGGCTTCGGATTTCATATTCTCCATGAGTATGTTCCGAGCCTCTTCGCTGCTCATGCCGCCGATCTGCTCCAGACGCACGTTCTGCTCTTTGATGATCCTGTCGACCTCCTCCTTCTTGCGGTCGAGAACGGCCATGTGGTTAGCCATCTGTTCCTTGGTCTTGTCGTTCTCACGCATCTTGTTCTCCAGCTCCTGCTGTTGCTGGCGCAGGCTGTTTTCGGCCTGTTTGATACCCTGTTCGCGCTGGTTGAGCTTCTGATTGCGCTCGTTCACTGCACGGTCATGTTCGCTCTTGAGCTGAATGAACTTCTCCTTAGCCTGAAGTATCTTTTCCTTCTTGATCACCTCCCCTTCGGCTTCGGCCTCCTTGAGCAAGGCCTCGCGCTTCTTCTTCAGGGTATTCTTCGATATAACGTTCGTCACCAATATGTAGACGCCCACCGCGACCACAGCACTGATAACGCATGCAAGTACTGTTGCTAACATTATCTATAATTTATTTAATGGGTTTATAATTCATATATCTTATAATCTGCCTTTTCAATTCCAAATTCGGTATACTGCCGATATAGCCGCCTCCGGCATAAAACAAAAAACCCGCACAGAGTTCCAAATCTTGTTTGACGAAGCTCCTGTATCGTCATGAGTGAGACCTCCGATAAAAGTCGCAAACGTCCAACGGCACCGCGACGACCAGCGTCCGCCGATGCACCCCGAAGGGTCAAGGCCTGTTTTTGACAACTCGAGTACAGCCCCAAGTTTGTAAGTGTTGAGTTTCGCAAAGCTAAATGGAATCCATGCGGGATAATTCCTTCTGCCGTATGTAAAGAACTTTTCCTATATCGTCTTTTCCCTATACGCCTCCATGTAAAACAGGGCAGCACAGGGTTCGATCGTTACCGAAGTTTATTCAGGTGTTCGTCGAGCATCTTGTTCAGCCGCGCTATCTCGTCTATATCCTTTCCGAGGCTACGGCTCGTCTCGAGCTCCACCACCTTTACCGCAAGCTGGAGGGCGACTACGGCGAGATAATCCTCCCGATCCGCCATATATTGCGATTCCACGGCGGCCGTCAGTCTGTTGACCTCTTTCTCGGCACGCCTGAATATCTCTTCCTTTTCGCGTTCTATGGTAAGGGCGTAACTCTTGCCTGCAATGTTAAGCCTTATATTGAACTTACTCTGCATAAAGCGTGCCCTTTTTTATCTGTTCATAAGCGCAATGCAACGGTCTATCTCCCGCATCAGCCGATTTATCCGTGCCTGCGCCCTTTTCGCATCGGCACCACCTGCCAGACCGTTGCGCAACTCCAACACCCCGATACGTTTCTCCAAGGCATCGATAGTCTGCTTCAACTCCCTGTTCTCGGTCGCCATACGTTCTTTTTTTCGCGACAACGCGTCGTTTTCCGCCACGAGCCTGTCGTTCTCTTTCATAAGACGAACCACCTTGTCGCCCAAAGAAGTTATGACGTCGTTCTTCGACATTCCGAAAACATTGACTGGTGATGCTCAGGCGGTATTCCACCGCCTAACTGCACTCCAAAGTTAACACAATCTTTACAATATACAAAATCATTTTGACGTCCGGGTGGGACGTCGAGGTGCGCAGCGCCCTATCCGGCAAGCTCGCCGTAAAGGTCGTACTCCTCGCAGGAGGTTATGCGCACGTCGCAGAAATCGCCCGGTGACAATTCGCCCCCCGCAGCCGGAATCAATATCTCCTGATCCACCTCCGGAGAATCGTACTGCGAACGCGCCACGAAAAAGTCACCCTCGCGACGGTCTACGATGACCCTCATGCGCCTGCCTATCTTAGCAACGTTGGCTTCGAGCGAAATGTTGCGCTGCACCTCCATAATACGGTCGGCTCGACGACGCTTTTCCTCGTCCGGCACATCGTCTTCCATATCCTCCGACGGAGTTCCCTCCTCCGGCGAATAAGGGAAAACCCCAAGACGGTCGAAACGGGTCTCACGCACGAACTCTTCGAGTTCCGCGAAATCGGCCTCAGTCTCCCCCGGAAAGCCCACCAGCAACGTTGTGCGTATGGCTATATCGGGTACTTCGCGACGAAGTCTGGCTATCAGTTCCACGGTTTCCGCTTTAGAAATGCTGCGCCGCATGGCCCTCAACTGACTGTCTGCGATATGCTGAAGCGGAATGTCTATGTAGCGGCACATCTTCGGCTCGTCGCGCAACACCTCGATGACCTCGTCCGGAAATCCTGTCGGATAAGTGTAATGCAGACGTATCCATTCGATACCTTCGATACGTGCCAACCGGCGGAGCAGCTCGCCCAACCGGCGACGGCCGTAAAGGTCTACACCGTAAAACGTGGTATCCTGACCGACTACTATCAGTTCCTTAACGCCCTCGGCCGCAAGACCGCGAGCCTCCTCGATGATTTTTTCCATCGGCACCGAAACGTGCGGCCCCCTTATTATAGGTATCGCGCAATAGGCGCACCGCCAATTGCACCCCTCGGATATTTTCAGATAAGCGTAATGTGAAGGCGTCGTCAGACGTCGCGACGTTTCGAGTTCCTCCCTGTATCCGCCCGTCAGACGCTCCACGATGCCGCGGAAATCGCGCGCTCCGAAATATTCGTCCACCTCGGGTATCTCCTCCCTCAGAGCTTCGGCATACCGCTCGCTCAGGCACCCTATGACGAAAAGCCGCCCCACGGCGCCTTCCTGCTTGGCACGGACGAATTCGAGTATCGTATCTATCGACTCCTCCTTCGCATCGCCTATAAATCCGCAGGTATTGACGACCACCACATCGGCATCCGCATCGTTGGAATCGAACACCACATCGTAACCCGCTGCCGCAAGCTGCGCCATGACATGTTCAGAATCGACCACGTTCTTGGAGCAACCGAGCGTCACCACATTCACTATGTTCCTGTTTTTTCTCTTTGCCATAAATCTGTCTGTAACCCTCCGCCCGTTTCCGGCGACATTTTTACGATCGCCACGGCGCATAGTCTACGCTACTCACCGAACAGTGCGTTCACAAATTCGGTACGGTCGAATATCTTGAGCTGGTCTATACCCTCGCCTATGCCTATATACCGTACAGGAATGCGGAACTGATCGCTGATACCTATTATCACGCCGCCTTTGGCCGTACCGTCGAGTTTGGTTATCGCGAGCGAATTGACCTTCGTCGCCTCCGTAAACTGCCGTGCCTGCTCGAAAGCGTTCTGCCCGGTACTGCCGTCCAATACGAGCATCACCTCCTGCGGCGCTTCGGGAATTACCTTCGCCATGACATTGCGTATCTTGGTCAGCTCGTTCATAAGCCCCACCTTATTGTGCAGACGCCCTGCGGTGTCGATCAACACCACGTCGGCATTGTTAGCCACGGCCGACTTCAACGTATCGAAAGCCACCGACGCCGGATCGGAACCCATTTCCTGACGGATCATCGTAGCCCCGGCACGGTCTGCCCACACCTGCAACTGGTCGATAGCCGCTGCACGGAACGTATCGGCCGCACCTATATATACCTTTTTACCCTCGCGAACGAGCTGTGCGGCCAGTTTGCCGATAGTGGTCGTCTTGCCTACTCCGTTGACGCCGACGACCATAACGACATAAGGCACGCCCTCGCGAACGTCCAATCCGAAATTCTCCCTTCCGGCTTCGCTCTGCTGTAGCAAGGCGCTGACCTCCTCGCGCAGAATATGCTGCAACTCCGAGGAGTTCATATATTTGTCACGGGCTACACGAGCCTCTATGTTACCGATAATCTTGACCGTCGTATCGACGCCCACATCGGAGGTTATCAACACCTCTTCGAGATTGTCGAGTACCTCGTCGTCCACCTGCGACTTTCCGGCCACGGCACGCGCCAGTTTACCGAACAGTCCCTCTTTGGTCTTCTTGAAACCTTCGTTGATCTCCTGCTGCTGTACCGCCTGCTCCTTATCGCCGGTAGTCTCCTTTTTCCTTTTGAAAATATCGAACAGTGCCATAATGACTGAAATTTTACCGCAGAAGCATACACTGGAACCCGTTGCCACCGCTACCGCAAAGGTACAAAGAATGTGCGTAAGTTTCCAATTCCGTTTCGGAATCGCCAAAAATACATGCTATCTTTCCTGGCAAAACAAAAACCGTATCTTAACGTTATATTTGTACCGTACAGACACATATACTGCCCATGAAAGAGATACTCGATTTCCTCGCGCTGCTGAGGGAACACAACAACCGCGAATGGTTCAACGCCCACAAGGCCGAATACCTTAATATAAAGGCGGCGGCCGACAACCTCGCCGACAATCTGATCGCCGGCATAGCCTCGTTCGACGACAGCGTCGCCGGTCTTTCGGTCAAAGACTGCACCTACCGCATCTATCGCGACACCCGTTTCAGCCCGGACAAACGACCGTACAAAACCCACATAGGCATATATGTGGCCCAGGGCGGCAAGAAATCCGGATACGCCGGCTATTACCTGCACTTGGAACCTGCCTTAGAGGACGGCACGGTAGGATGCATGCTCGCCAGCGGCCTGTATTGTCCGCAGCCTGTGGAACTCAAAAGCGTACGCGAAGATATAGCCTACAACGGAGACGAGTTCCACGCCTCTCTCGTTCAGGCGAAAGGCTTCGACCTCAACCGCGATACAGCGCTCAAAAGGCTTCCGCTCGGATTTTCGGCCGACACGCCGTATGCAGAATACTTGAAACAGAGAGATTTCGTTCTCGAACACCGGCTGTCGGACGCTACCGTATCGGAACCGGACTTCCTGCCGCAATGCATAGAGCTGTTTTCG
The DNA here is from genome assembly GCA_947852905.1 of uncultured Tidjanibacter sp. Taxonomy (GTDB): domain Bacteria; phylum Bacteroidota; class Bacteroidia; order Bacteroidales; family Rikenellaceae; genus Tidjanibacter. Next base: position 268,289 of record CANTVF010000002.1, read on the forward strand.
CGCACACGCCGGTTCGTCGCCCAACTGAATATGGCGGTAGCCTATGCCCACGAGGAAATGATGTAAAATCTCATACTACGGCACTGACGACAACTGCCGCACACGCTCTGCATACCAAAAGCGCCCCCACAAAGTATCCGCGCAGGATGCGTTAACCAACCGGAATCATGCGCCTCGATGCGATAAATGCACCATCTCGCAACCGAAATTCATACCTGCGGGCACATTATACGAATAAAAAATGCATCGGAATTTGAAATCCTGTTGCACATTTCAAAAAATTTGCCCTATATTTGCACCGCAGTTGAGAGACACAGGGAAAGGCTTCTGCAACCGAACCGGCCTATGCCTGTCAATTGCACCACGAGGGAGTATAGCTCAGCTGGTTCAGAGCATCTGCCTTACAAGCAGAGGGTCCGGGGTTCGAATCCCTGTGCTCCCACAAACGAAAAGCCGCTTCTATGAAGCGGCTTTTTGTTTTTAATATCACCCAATATTTTACTCTCCGCCCACCCGTCAGGCATTAATATTCGATGAAAAATTTTATTCCCCATAATATTCATATCATCAGTATAAGTAATACGCCAATCGAAATTATCGAGATCCTGCACAGTATAAACATAGGGATCATACGATAATTTATTAATCGCCACGGCATTTCCGGCACTATCGACAGCAAACCGGTCTTAGACAAAAATATACAAATATGGTTCTGATGTATCCATCATATATTCAAGCTATGAAGCAACAACGGTTCCACTCGTTTCTCCCGATAAGATCAAACGTTCATTACGCTCATTAGCAAGTGCATGGAGATCAGGCCTCTTACTATAATTATACACGACATAAATATCGCTTTACAACTACATTAAAACGACCTTTACCGCAGTACAAACACCTTGTAGACAACAAATACCAGACAAACAATACCGCAACCGTCTCATAGAAAACCTGCACAATAGGCAACAAGTAGAGTATACATAAATATTCCCGACAATGTTATGTTGTCGGGAATATTTTCATAATTAAAACCGGTGGCAACAGCAATATTGTTTACTCTCGTGTACAGCAAATCATTGAACTTTCAAGGCCTTGAAATGTATCCTCAAATACAGCAAGGAATAATTACATGTCGCCAATCTCCTGCCACGAATGAGTCGCATAAACTATTGAATCCGATACAACGAGCTATTTACTTACAAGGCAAATGAAGAAAACATTTCATTGCAATGCAATCCGATAATATTCACTCATCTCTATTGGAATACATATTATACAAATCCCCTGCCCAGCCACATTCTTTGAAATATTCTTCATAAGTCGGAAAATCCAGAGTAAGATTAAGATGTGAAGACGATCGTTTTCTACCTTCTCTCTGAACATCTATAACATACACCTGTCCGTCTTTTACCGCAAAATAATTCCTTGAAATACCTCCCTCAACGAATCGAAAAAGATAATCCACATCATACTTAACACAAACCTCAATAATATCGTAGTCTATAAAATCCATAGCAATAACTAAATCAGGACTATCTGCAAACGTCCTTAAAAAAGTTTTAGTAAACAACCGCTTACATGGCGGCTGAATAATACCCCGAAGAACATAAAACTCATCATAAACAATAATTGCTGCGATATTATTTCGCCAGAAGATACGACTGTCATAATCAGGTGGTGCTATAATAATAAAAATTGTTCTGATGTTTGCAGCGTCGAGAAAATACGGCGACCCAAAGACGATGAATAAATAATAGACTCTAAATCATATACATATAACCTATCATAATGTTCTAAGGCATAATTGTCATAATATTTACTCCATTTAACTCCGGTAGGACGAAACTTACACCGGAGCTGACGATATACAATACGGTCGTATTTGTCAAAATCGACTTTGCCCAAATCTAAATTCTGACCGGAACAAACCAATGATCCGACAGAACACAGCAGCAATGCAAGGATTAATCTTTTCATAAACTACCAAATAACAGAGACATACTGTATAAAGTTAATAAAAATCCCGGCAATGCCGGGATTTTCAAAACCAAAACGCTACTAAAACATATTCATTTGTAGTCCGACTCATACCCTACCATATCGTCAGGGTATGTCAACCGCCACTGAAAGTTCTCTAAATCTTGCAACGTATAACAGTATGTTTCATACGGGACTTGATCCAACAATTCCGGGCGGGAATGGTCTACTGCATACACATCATAAACAAAGATCAATACCCCACCTCCATAATAATCCATGCCACTTTCTATGCAACTATGATTATCCATAACAGCATATGCATTCGTATCGCCAACCAAGATCAAACACCTTAAAGCCCCTTCTTCATACCTTAAGTTTGCAAGTCCAGGCCCATACGGTTTTTGATTCTCAAATTTATAAAGCACATAAATATCTTTATCTGAATTATTAGTTACTACAACATTCCAATGTCCGTTATCACACACAAAACATCCGGTCTGGAGTATTCCTACAACCGACAAGAATATCGCAATCAATATACGTCGCATAATTTATATTTATTTTAACAAATAGCTATTCTGTACAATAGAGGACGGACGATCTACATTCCTATTTGAGACAGATGTGTTATCAATCACGTGTGTAGCATTATCATTAGGAACATATTGCGAATTCCTATCTGCATAGTCCCGATTTTCATCATAATCATCAATCGGATTACGTTCAAACTTCCAAAACGTATAAGCTCCTGGCATTTTTCGATTAAAATACGCTATCGCACGCTTATTGGCATCTTGTTCCGTCCAGAAATGATTATGCTCACCTTCCTCACTTTTTATAGCACTAAACAAACTCGGAATGGCAAAATCAAATAAATATGCAAACCCTGTATCTTGGCTTTGTATATAATGTCCATACTCATGCTGAAATAATTCATTACGAATATCTGCCTTAATACTATTATCACCATTTATATAGCTGCCAAGAGTAAACGCCCCAAAGCTATATCTATTTTTTATAACAGTAGCACCGCCATAATATGATACATCATCTACCACGCTAAACATATTAACTCCAATACTCGTTGCAAATCCTACTGCAGTTTGCAATATCTCCCATGTAAACCTACTCAAAATCTGCCCAGGACTCCCTTTAAACAAGCCCCATGTGATTTTAGCATCATTCGCAATATCTTGCCCGAACCTTCTAAAGAAATTTTCCTCATTTGCTATGGCCTTTACAGTTGCCGACAAAAGTCTAGCACCTGCATATATTATTAACGGCACAAACCATGCCATTTCACCGTCCGGGTCTATGTAACTAACCGGATCATTGCCGCAGAATACATAGGGATTCATGAACTGCATAGCCGGGTCGGTACTCAGCCAACGGCCGATGACGGGATCGTACATTCGTGAGCCGTAATCGAGCAATCCGTAATCATATGAGAACTCCTGCCGTTCCTTACCGTTGAACAGGAAGTCGTTCGCCGCGATATCGGAGTCTGGCTCCTCCCATGTAGCACCGAAAGGATAATAATTGTTGGCAAACATCAAAGACGAAGCGCCGTTATCCAGATCGTACAAAGCGCGAACACTGCCGCGGATATCGGTAATCGCATATATCGGACGGAAAGCCTCAGTCCCGCTGCCGGTAACCGATCGCATGAACCAACCTCCGTTGAACGCGACCTTTTCCAGATTCCCAATCCCGCCAGACTTCTCCGATCTATACGTAAACGACCCCTTATAAACACGGACTACACCCGGTTTCTGAACATTACCCTTCTCCACGACACCCAATTTCGTTCCGTCGGCCAACCATATATATTCGACCATAGAACGCGATTTGCCGGAACTTATGCCAGCTGGCAGATTCAACGAATTGTATCCGACCCCCAACTGCTGCCTGCCGTCGGATACGATATTTCCGAGGGCATCGTATTCGTAATCGTAAGATAGGACTGTACCGGACGGTCCTTTTTCAGTCAAGCGAGACAATTTATACGCATCGTACGAGAAAACATAACTGCGAATATCGCCGGCGGTATTTCCGCTGCGAACTATTTCGGAAATATTGCCGTTGATATCGTAAGTCACCGCCTCGGAATGCAATCCCGTAGGTGCGGACGACTGTCTGAGGTTATAATGCACGGCATCGGTCAACTGTCCGAACCTGTCGTAATCATAACCATAGACATTCATGTCAGTATTCTGTGACGGCATGAATTGCCATAACTCTTCGCACATCTTACCGTCATAACGCGGATCTGCATCCACATTAGGATTACCGTCGTATTTGTACTGGCTCCTAAAATATCTTGAATTCTGACCGAGCAGGCGCCCCTGCAAGTCATACCCGTAATTCTCGACCAGTTTATTATACACTCCCGTCTGACGTATCGCCATTCTATCCTTATAGCCATAGCTATAGGTAACATACGCCGGTTCTGCACAAAGCGCCGGAATTACGGACGTCTTTTCGGAAATCAAACGCCCGTATCCGTCATATGTATACTCCGTGCGTTTGGTAAGCGTATTATCAGGAAAAGACTGTTCTTCAACAGATACCAGCACATTGCCGAGATAATCGTATTTCGACGACAGACGACTCGTAGCCTTGGTAAACGTATCGTATTCGACAACTTGAATAGGCCTTCCCTTCTCGTCGTAATATAACGACCGATAAGAGGTCCCGGATACAGCTCCCATAACGGCGCACGTCTCGTATGTCACACGTCCGAACGGCTTCGAAACCGCAGTACCAGCTTCCGCTACGCCGGAAACGGCTTCAAAGGCAAGAATGTCGGCCAGAGGCATACCTGAATAATCGTCGTAATGCATCGACGAAAGCTGCGTTTTCCCGAACCCGTACGAAGCGACGATATCGAGCGATGCATTGCCGTCATAAGCTGCTTGCAAAGCCTCCAGAGTAACGGTCTCGGAAGCCGTACCTTTAACCCTCGTCAAAATGTTGCGTGATATCTCACGGTCCTGCTTGTCATATACGGTATATATCATATCGGTTCCGTCGTATGACAGCACCGTCCTGCCTCGTTTGTCGTAAACGAAATATTCGGCAGCCTTGCCCGGAACAGAGACCCGACGCAAACGGCCGTACTTATCATAATCGTAATAATACCAATACTTGCCGTACTCTCCGTCCGGGAACAAAATAATAGCCGAACCGGCAACCTGATTATGAACATACGGAGGAATAACGTATCTGAGACGCCCAAGTCCATCGTAGGCATAATACGTAAAACGCGACTCTCCGGAACCCGTAACAGTCTCCTTGGCCAATATCTTATTCTCGGCATCGCGATATTCGTACGTCATGATATATTCATTGCCTTTAGTAGGCTGTTTGACCCCGGTACGCAACAATTGTCCGGCGGAATAAGGCTCATTGCTTTTATCGAGCCATTCTCCCGATACGCTGTATCTGTGCACGAAAGTCGGATTGGTACTCATGTAATGCAATACGGGATGGCCGTCGATGCCGCTTTCGGTACTGTATGCCTTGCCCGGAGCACCCGTCTTCTCGACGATATTCAGCGGAGAATCGTCATACACCTTAGTATAATATGCGTAACTGTCCGCCCCGTGATATGCAGCATGTTCCGCAACGGGATTCTCACGTTTGGCTCCACCGGTACCCGATATATAATACTCAAGATACGACTTCGCATCATTACGCCCCATATTGTCGTATTCATAAAAAGATACTATATCCTGACCTCCGGGTGCTGCGCCCACACCGATCACCTGTGAAAGACGGCCCGCATCGTCGTTGTATTTTACCGTGGTATGGAACACGCTCCCGTTATATACCATCTCTGTAACCTTCTCGTTACGTAGAGGATTGATATTATATGTAGCGGGAGCTTCCTGAACGAAATGCACAACATACTCCCCCTCTTTATCCGGCTTAGTTCCGGCACCAAGGGTGATTATGAATTTCAGATCGTCCTTCAGTTCGTATATACCCGGATTAGCCCTGAAATCGAATGTCAATATACTCCGGTCTGACGAATACTTCAAAGTCCATTGCAAATGCTGCTCCGTATCAACACTTACATCGATATCGTGCGGAGGTATCGGAATAACTCCGCCGCTCATCAACTTAACTGCCTCGATGCAATCGATCACAACTTTACAACCGCTGGAAGGTACCGCCACCTCCATATCGTGTACCAAATCCACGTTAAGCGTGGAAACAGCCGCAGCCACAACAGGATCTGCATCCGCATATGCCGCCGTTCCTCCGCCGGTAAAACCCCACACCAGCAACAACAATGACGCTGTATATAATCTCATCGCTCTCATATCCTAATTGTTTGAATGATCGTCATAAACGAACTTTTTTACTATCTCATAATCATTATCGCGTACAGCCTTCAACAATCCGAACTTATCGTACTCGTAATACGTGGTACGGCCATCCTGAGATGTCTCGGAGATCTTGCCGTAAACCGAATCGTAAGCATACGTGGTCATAACACCACCTTCAGGCAGAATCCTCAGCTCGTCGTAGGTATATGTCGCCGACGCAGGAATGGAAAATATCGAAGCCCCTGCCGTAACCGTCACTGTTTTTTCCACGTATTCCCACTTGGCCGAGGTGTCACCGCGACGTTTACGCCAATAAGACGCCTTGTATGTGCCGGGTGCAAGACAATTCCTAAGGTCTACGGAATAAGCTCCGTTCAACACGAATCTGCCGCTCTTGGCATACGGAATCTCCAGACGGTTAGCTCCCGTCTCGAAACTGTCATAAAAAACCTGATTACGGGAAGCCACAGTACTGTAAACGGCATTCTCGATGTTTGCGATCGGCAGGTTGCAATCCTCCCCATATATCACCGATTTAACTTTACTGTTACGGTCACTGGAAGATACCAGCTTATACGTATCAGCAAACTCGTCGAAATACTGAGCATCTTCATATCGGCTGTCGTATTCGAATGAATAATAGGTATCCAAAGTAACCAGCCCCGACATCTCGAACTGCGTCGGCGGGAGCACATCGTTTAGATACAGGCGCATGGTTTTCCACGGCCTCACACACGATACTTTGGGACCTAACATGACCGGTTTATAAAGCCTCAATTCACCTCCGACAATATTTCCGTTCCTATATCTGACCGTTTCGATCGGAACGGCATAAGCCGCCCGATTGTTCATATATTCCAAAGCCATAGTCATATCGTCGTCAGGAAAATAAGACCCGACCACATATCCATAATCGAAACTGTACTTCACCCGTGTTTCGCTCACATTACCCTGCGCGTCAGTAACCGTTATTGAAGTCGGCAACATATGATTCGCATCATATTCGTATACGGTTTCGGAAGCAGTATTATACTGTCCCTTCTCGACAACGGTTTTGGTCAACAGTACCGGCTCGCTGACCCAACGATAAATATGATTCCACATTCTTTCGGCGTCCTTATAATAAGGAACGTAACATTCGATCGTTCTCACGGCCGGCCCGAAAGTATACTGATGCGAAGTCTTGGACAACTGCTTGCCTTCTGAATCATAAACAACCTGTGACGTCAACAGACCTCTGCGCCAAAAATAGGATGTCGGAGGTGCTATAAGTTCCATATTCTCAAGATCAGTAGTACACTCCGGATATATATCGTTTTCCGGATCCCATTCCGGATCATCACAATCCGTACCCTCGTCATAGTTATATACCACATACGATCCGTTCGGATAATACTCAGTTACACGCGAATACGACATATGATTACCTCCGAAATCATAGATATTATTAACACAGTTAGAATAAACGTCTACACTATTCCCAAACTTATAATAATACCGGAGCCTATTCTGGAATGCCTTGCCACTGGATTTGCCGGGCGATGTTTCATACCCGTATGCACGCACCGTCTGCCATTTGCCATCCATATATTTTTCTATTTTGGCAATGCGCAATCCGCCGAACGGCTGGGAAGGGACGGTAACCGATCCGTATATTCGATTCAGTTCATATGTATATCTCGTAGAAGTCCCCGTAGGACTCTCGACTTCGGTAAGAATATTCGCTTTTGTATAAAGAAAATTAGGCTCACGGCTCGCGCCGGTTATCTGAACATTTACATCATTGATTTCAGGAATATAATTATTGTACTGCGTAGGTCCGTTGTAATATCCCCAATGATCGAAATGTGCTGATCCGATCTCAGGAAGATTGTGCAAAGTATTATACTTGAACTTATACAAGTACTGCATGTCTTGTCCGAACTTTTCGCGGATGCCGTCCAGCCTTACAGAGCCGTTCTGGAAAAACGAATAATCTAAATACATGTCGCTGACCACCTTATTATCATATGATGATACGCATATGTTATCCATCATCTCATACTCGTGTGCGTCTTTATCGACATACTGTCTGTACGCAAAACGCACTTTCCCTCGACTCCATTTGATCTCCTGAAGATATTTTCGAGCAATAGTGGCACGCAAAGACGTATTCTCCTTATAAAACATATCTTTCACAGGCAGATACTTACCGTCCACTTTACTATAACGGGCCATCTGATATTTATTGACAACCCCTTCAGTAGGAGTAGCCTCGCTGGCAGCATATGCAAATTCCACCTTTTCTCCAGACATCGGCTCTATTTCATCCAACAACCATGTGGAAACATAATTCATCTGCCAGCTACCTCTTTGCGCTTTAGACGTTTCCCGGCTCGTTTCTTTCGTGCCGAACATATATTTATTACCCTGATTATCAATCACAATAAAATATATATTACCATCGCTATCCTTATTATATGAAATCTGAATATCCTGATACGGTATGGTATAAATCCTGTTATCGTGATCCATGACGAACATTCCCGAACTGCCTAGTAACTCGAAATAATAGATGTCAGGTTCGGTATCTATTTCACATAAATAACAATATTTTGTATTACAACCGATATGTTTATGAAATCTCAGACTATCCAGTTCTGATACCGACTCGCACTTCCAATTAAGCCATCCGCAACGTTCTGTTATATGAGAACAAACAGGAACAACATTTTCGTCCGGCCGTTGTTTGACAATACGTGTTATCTTACCTCCCGCCGAATAACGCCACCCTAATCCGACACTGGTTGGTTTGTCGGTAACCTTTATACCGGAAGCCTGATAACTGAGGATTATAGGTATCGTAACACCATCAGCCTCCACCGTATATAAAGGCACACGAATATTTACGGTACCCGTATAATAATCCACCGGATTCTGGACTTCGCGTATCAATGATTTACTATCCGATCCCGGATATGCCGTATAAGGATCCTGCGCAAAAACGCTTCCGCACACCACACCCGAAACAAGTACCGTCAAAATTAGACTCTTAAATTTTTGAACACAATTTTTCATCTCAAATCAGCTATTAGTTAATCATATTACAGCAACTAACCATCATATGTGTGGACTGACTGTCATCGCCGGCATAAATATAGTTCGCGCCTCCGCCGACCGTTTATACAGATACTGAACTATCTCATGGCCACTACGGCAATCTGCTACACACAGGCAACCTATTAATAATCAGGTTTCAAAAGCTCCGCTATACAATAATAACAATCGCAATACGACCTACTCCATATATCTGACAAGAGCGGCCAGGCATATCTATAAAACGTCGAATGGCCTGTACGACAACACCATACAGACCATTCGAGAATCATCATATGCATACCCTACTGAAAAAGAAAATTCATGTCATAACCGCAATAAATGGATTTATACAAGAACGAACTCTCAGCCACGAAACCAGCCTCCGTCCTACGGGATAAAAAAACTCTGCCTGCAAAAACAAAATGTTCCTACGGACAGAGACATATTGTAACGATAAACAGGTAACCTATGCGAGCAATCTTTTTACCGTCTCGGAAATGACGCGACCGTCGGCCTGACCGGCAAGACGTTTCGTAGCGACACCCATTACCTTACCCATGTCGGCCGGACTTTTTGCGCCGACCTCATCTATAATCGCCCTCAGTACTGATTCGAGTTCGTCGGCACTCATCTGCTTGGGCAGATACTCCTCTATGTAACGGGCTTCCGCCAACTCCTTTTCGGCCAGTTCCCCACGACCGGCATCGGTATATATCTGCGCCGACTCCTTACGCTGCTTGACCAGTTTCTGCATAATTTTAGTCGTGGCCGCATCATCTATATCATGAGCTGCACCGGAAGTCTTCTCCAACAGTATCGCAGCCTTCACAGCACGCAGGGCGGCCAATCTGTCGGCTTCCTTAGCCAGCATGGCCTTCTTTATATCGTCATTGATTCTTTCTTCGAGTGTCATAACAAAATATCATTAACATGTTAAACAATCATTTACCGGTCGCTCCCGCCCCGTCGAATTCACGCCGATGTACGCGTATGGCATTAAAACGAATGAGGCCGTCCTACCGGCGGCCTCATTCATAACGCAGTCGCCAGTTCCTCGGTTAGAAGAACTTAACCCTCATATCCTTGATGTCGCTCTCTTCGGTGAGTGCCTGCATGGTACGCTCTGCGACATAATTGAGTGCATTGGTTTCGAGCCTTACTTTCTCGCTCTCCTCTGTTACGGTTCCGGCATCCTTGACATCCGTAACCACGAAACGGTATACACCCGACACGCCTTCCACCGGTTTGGATAATACACCGGCCTCCACCGCCGACAAGGCACCGATCAACTGAGGCTCGACACCGAATTCGGGTATATAGAATGCGCTCCACTGTATATCGTTGATCTCCTTGACTTGACCGTCTATCGCAGCAGCGACTTCGTCGATAGAATTACCTGTCATCTCGGCAGCTATCATACGAGCCTTCTCTTCGTTACGGAGGGTCTGAACGATCTGTGCCTTAACCTGCTCTACTGAAGCATATCCCTCTTCCCTGACATCGGTAAGAGCCGCCACGAAATAATCGCCGCCGATTCCCATTATCGTAGACACATCGCCTTTCTTTCCGTTGAAAGCCCAACGCACCATCTCTTTCGAATCATCCAATCCGCTGATATTACGATCGGTACTCTTAATGCGCACGGTTCTTTTCGAAAGCCCCATATCGTTTACGGCCTGACGGAATCCGTCTGCGCTACCGGCTGACGCGGTAAGGAACGCACTGGCTTCCTGATATGCTTTCTGTATTGTCGCAGCGCTCGGATCAACCGGATATTTTACGGTAGCGATCTGCGCCTTCTGCACCGGACGGCTCTTATAGGTCAGTTTCACCACCTGCACTCCGGCATTGCTTTCCACTACATATACATCTCCTACATTAGCGGCTATGGCCGCATCGACAAACTCTTCCGACAACAGTTCCGGAGCGAACCTACCGAGATCGCCTCCGTTCTGGGCTACGCTCCTGTCAGCCGAATACTCCATGGCAAGAGTCTCGAAATCGGATCCGCCGCGTATAGCACCTGCGAGACTGTCGGCCAAGGCCCTCTCGCTTCTGGGCAGAAGAATGTGCATGGCGCCGACGGTATCGGGCATCATACGCACATCGGCAACCCTCGACACGGAATATACATTACCGCTTATCTTGGGACCGTACATCTCGCTGCGATCGTTACCGAAAGCGATTGCGGCTATTTCCGGAGAAAGCTGGTCTGCACGATAGTAACGCGTATCCACCTTGTCCTGCGAATTGAGGGTAGCGTACTGCATCGGAGCGTCGCTGGCCGCGAACTCGTCAGCTATACCGAATATCACCTCTCTGGCCTCGTTGTAATCCTCCTCGGAAGGAATGACATCGAACACTACGTACTCAATATCGCGCGAAGCACCCTGCTTGAATGCATCCTTGTGATCGTTGTAATATTTCTTGACCTGAGCATCGCTTATGTTCACGAGCGAATCGGGTACTGAATAATAGTCCTTGCCGACCACCTTGCCCGAATAGGATTCGTTGCCAACCTTTACGCCATGAGCTACTTCCAGCGAATTGGCATAGAAACCGCCGGCGACGAGAGCCCTGTATTTGCTCATTATCCTCTCCTGTGCCATCTGGTTGCGCAGGAACTGCCACAATGCATAAGATCCGTCGCCGGTATTCACACTGCTCATGAACATTTTCATGAGTTGCGGATCGAACATTCCGGTACCGGGATTAACGAAAGCAGCCATGACAACCGGCGATATATATACTCCGTCCACCATATCGAGCTGCTCGGCACCCGACACGATGAAACCGGCCTTTTCGAGACCCGGCGCTATGGAATACTGCATTACGAACTGTTCCCATGCTATGTTGTAGATTCCCTCTTGTTCCTCGGACGAGAACGCGTCGCGTCCCCACATCATCTTGTAGATATTTCCTACATAATCGGATTCCTTAAGGAAATCGACATAACCGATATTTTTACCGTTAATCTCACCGACACGCATTTTACGCTGATTGAATATGCTGCTGCCGGAAGTGAAAATGTCGCCTATAAGGAACGCCAGCAGTGCCAGGAAAATCACTATGGTCACTATAACGCCCCCCTTGGTTCTCAAAGTGTTAAGACTTGCCATACAATATGTTTTTTATCGTTTTTTATTTCTTGCCCCACGTCCCCGCATCTTATCTGCCGCTCGGATTCTCCGCAACCGACACACCGGCCGTTCTATCGGAGTCTACACGCCGGAATGTCCGGAAGACCTTCGTTTCCGCTCCGTACGACATCCGAAGATACGTTCAGGGACTAAAACGGTTTCAAAGGTAATAAATTTCCCCTTATAACCTTTTGCCGGACAGGTAAATTTTAAGCCTGTGACTCAAAATAACGGCGGCAGGCGTTCCGCCTACAACAATCTTACTTTCACCAACTCTATCCTCGAAGACGACGATTTAAGTATCCGGATAAGCTTGTTGTCTATATTCACCTCGCTGCCTGCGGGAGGAATGCCGTCTTCATGGAAAATTATGTATCCTGCCAACGTATCGTACTCGTCCGACTCTTCTATGCCGAGGTCGTATTTTTCATTAAGATACTTGACCTCCAATCGGCTCGAGAAGACGTACTCGCCGTCACCGAGCCTTTTTTCGACCATATCCGGCGTATCGTGTTCGTCGTCTATCTCTCCGAAGATTTCCTCAAGAATATCTTCCAGAGAGATTATGCCGGCCGTTCCGCCGAACTCGTCGATAACCACGGCAACGGAAGTCCGGCTCTTGGTGAACTCTTCGAGCAGCCTTTCGGCAGGAAGGGTTTCGGGAACATATTTCACGGGGATAAGACAATCCTTGATACCGGCCGGATGACGGAACAGACTCTTGATGTTCACATACCCGACTATGTTGTCTATAGAACCTTCCCAAACGAATATGCGGGAATACTGGCTTTCTATAAATCTCGCGCATATGTCGTCAACCGATGATTCTATATCCACGGCCTCGACATCTATCCTCGGCACCATACAGTCCCTCACCAGAATATCTGAAAAATCCAGCGCTTTCTGGAACAACCGCAACTCATTGTCCTGTTCCGACTGCGGCTCCGTATTCTCTTCGAGAAGATTCTCCAGATCCACCTTCTCGAAACGTTTCAACCCCTCGCCGTCTTTAATTTTTATCCCGAATACACGCAACAACCCGAAAGACAACCACGTAGCGAATTTTGCTATCGGATACAATATTATGTAGAAAAAGAAAACCGGAACGGCGAAAGCCTTGAGATAGGCATTAGGCTTCAGCTTTACCAACGCTTTGGGGGTAAATTCCCCGACAAATATTATGATTATCGTAGATATCAGCGACTCAATGAGTACCGACCATGTACCGCTATTGTACGGAATCCCCCACCGATCGGCAAGATAATGCAGAAGAACGGTCATATTCAAGGAATACAACACGAGCACTATATTGTTGCCCACCAGCATGGTGGTTATATACTGTCCCTGATTACTCGTGAATATATTGGCTATACGACCGAATACGCCGCTTTGCTTGCGGTCTATTTCGAGCTTGAGTTTGTTGGAACTCGTAAAGGCTATCTCCATGCCCGAAAAGAACGCGGAAAGTAACAGAGTAACTACGGTTATGGTTATTATCGAACCTATCATTATAGCACGGCCGCGTTATCCGCCCAGCCTTATAGTTGACATCTATGATTCTTTTTCCTCTGCCTCAACGCTCGCCGCGTCATCTTCCGGTTTCTCCGGTGCTACAAGCCCCTTCTGTCCGGCAGGTTGCACGGGACGCACCAATACAGACTTACCGTTTTGCATCGAGGTACCCTGAGACCGCACCGTCTCGATTTCTGTCTCTTCAGCTGCATTCTCCTCCTCCGGAGCCATGTCGTATGCCCCATCCTCGTTAGGAGACAAGTCCACGGCTATCGAGCCTTCGTAGTCGAGAAACTCCCAGTTCTCAAGCGCTGCGTCCGACACCAGTCCGGTACCGAAATGAACCCCGTCTTCGTCCTCCACCCGGCAATGCACATTGGAATATATCCTGTCTGTCCTGGCATCCCAAAACAGTTGTTCCGAATAGAACGTATTCCCGGATCCGGTCGCCACGACATTGCCGCTGGCCATCCAAAGGTCCCTGTCGTCATACGATATGGCCTCATCCGCCCTTAAGGTCGATTCGACGACGTCCGTAGAATCCCTGAACGTTTCCACGAAAACGCCCTGAGGGTATTTCGTATAGGGCTCGCGAGCAAGGCCGTATGTTTCAACGAGACTGGCGGTAAAGAAGTAAGACCTCTGCCCGTTTTTACTCACCCTCATGCTCAAATTCTCGCTTCGCATCGTAACGAGCGTCTCGGTATTGACTTTACCTCCGTTGCCGTCGCCCTTACAGGACAATAACAAGGCAGCACTTCCCGCAATGAGAAATGCTACCTTCAATTTGAAATATGCCGATTTCGTTATCATAACGGCGTCGTACAATATACAGCCTCCGTAACGGGAAGACCGCTACGCTCACGCGAGGAGTGTCCCATCTCCCCGCTTTCAAGGAGCGTTAGTCTATCATCTTTACGGTAGTGCGTCCCGATATCCAACCGCATTTGACATCGTAAGCCACTCCGTCACTGGTGATACCGCGGAAGAACAGCTCCTCTTTCTTCGGGAACGACCTGCGGAAGAGCAACATGGATTTGTCTATCTGCTCCATTTCGGGCGCACTGGCATCGAAATACCTGCGTGCCGTAGCCATCTGATCGTAAGCGAGCCAATAAACGGTCTGACTGTCGAATCCTTCGCAAGCTTGCGCGCCTGCGGCATACGCCTGTGCGAGCATCATGTACGCATATCCGTTTTCAGGATTGAACTGACATGCCTGCTTGGCATAGTTGGCGGCAGCGGCGGCATTCTTGAGAGTCAATTCCGTACCGGCGATCTCCACGGCGAGCATGGCTTTGGCAATCGGATCGGTCTCCTTGTCCAGCGCGGCTTTCAGGAACGACAACGCCTTTTCCGTCTCACCTATTTTAACGTAAGCGGAAGCGAGGTTACGTGCAGTAGTAGCCGTAGGCTCGGCATTATAATACAATTCGCCGACCTCCATAAGGAACGGAGTTTCGCATTCGCTGCGTACCAACAAATTGAAGGCTTTCGCCAAAATAGCCACATCATCGGGATTGGCTTCCACGCGTGCCTTGAATATCCTTTCGAGATTCTCGCAGTTCGCCGCACCGCTCGATACGAACAAGGCGTCGAAAGTGGCTTTCGCAGTATCGGACGAAGGATCCGTAATACCGGCCATAAGTTCCGCAAGACGTTCGTACTGATCCATATAATAGTCGGTTTCCACGAGGTCGCTCTTATAGTCGGTAGTCAGTTCGTTGAAATACAGATTTATGAAATCCGGATCGGGCGTATTCTGGTTGGCATCGATAGCCTCTTCGAAATACTGTCTTACTCCTTCGCGGTCCGAAGGCATGAAACTGAGGTAATCCTTGGCTTTCTGTACGAGTATGTACGGCCGGCCGTAACGGGCATCGTCACCGAAATACTGGATACGCATATCGTAGAGGTTGAGCAAAGAATCGACGTACATCTTCCGTTCGTCGAGCTTCATGCTACGCTGAATTTTGATTTTGTATATGTTTATGGCATACACATATATATTCTGCGCTCCCTTCGGCGAGTTGGCTATCAGTTCTGGCAGGTATCCCAAAGCATCGTCATAACGCTGACTGTTGTATGCGTCCCTGTAATAATTGAATCTGAGAGCATTATCGCGGCGCTCCTCCTGCGTGGCGTTCTCACCCCACTCCGGCCCCAATAACTGCTGTGCGAAAACATCACCGCCGAGTACCGTGGCGGCAACCAAAAACAATATTACTCTTAAAGATTTCATAGTATTTATTTAATATTTCTGTAGTTACAAAATATCGACGTCTATCTTAGTCGTACTTGTATTTCACGAACCAGTAGTCATCTCCGAACAGGCTCAAACCTACCGATACCTTGAAATAATTCTCCTTTATCAGACCTGCGGCAACAGTACCGCGAGTACCGAGTTCTATACCGACATCCACCTTGTTACGTCCGCGCTGTCCCCACGGAATACCTACGCCCAACGTAATGGCAGTCTGATTGATGGCCTGACCGTTCAGTACCATATAATACTGATCGTAACGCGCCCCTATACGATAGGACCAGCGCTTCATTACCTTACGGACATCTCCCGGATTGGGAATGAACTGCACTCCGGCAGCCACACTGTGCGTATTACGATATGTCAGATCGCTGTCCGACAATCCGTTGTTGGCACCCCATGCACTGAAACGGTAGTCCAGACCTGCGCTGAATTTGGGAGAACTGTAATACAGACCGCCGCCGTAAATATCCGGCAAAATGAACGCAGAACGATATTCCCTGTTGACTATCTCGTCTGTCCCTGCGGTAGTGTAATAGGGGCCGTGCATTATCGTTTCCGATATTCTCGAACGCAATCTGCCGCCCATGTTGTAAATCACGCCGAGTGTCAGCGAGGAATTTTCTTTCGCAAACAGACGAGCCTGAACACCGAAATTGGCCATGAGTCTGCTGATATACTCATGGTTATCCGAATTGACGCCTACATAATATCCGGTTCCGGTCAACGGAATGATCGTCTGGGAATAATTACGTATTATGTTCCCCTGATAATATACCGCTTCCGCACCTATCGACAACCAATCGACCGGCGACCAGCCCACACCGGCCTTTATCTGATTCACGCCTCCGGAACCGGAATATGCGTAATGCACATAACCGATATCCTCCCAAACGTCTTCACCCAATTCGTCTCGCGATACGCTGTACCCCACACTGCTGTACGGCGATACGGACAATGCGAACCCGATCCCCTTGGCAATAGGCAACTGTAGCGCGATATCACTGACGTTGAACGTATTATAACTGGTCTTGGTGGTCGAACTTTTCAGATAGAAATTCTGGTCTTCCATACCCACATGAAGCAGGGCGCTGCGACGTCCTATCGAACTGTATGCCGCCGGATTCATGAAATTGATCTCGTATTGGGATCTGTATCCGAGCCCCGCACCGCCCATACCTTTAATGGAAGCCGGTGCGGCGTTGAACATATCGCCAACTCCGAAGAAGGAGTACGGCGAAAAAGTATTTATACTGCTACCCTGTGCGAAAGCCGCCGCAGGCATCGCTGCCAACGACACTAAAGCCACGAGTTTACAGACTGTTTTCAGTATCCGCATTATAATCCAGTATCGTATTCAATCCGGTAAGCACCAGATCGTAGTTCGCAAATATCGTATTTTTAAACCGTTTTTCAAATAGCGGAGCATCGCCTCCGGTAAAAATAGTCACCAAACCGGGGTATTCGGCGCCGTAAATCTCCATAAGCCCGCGAATCTCCATATATATGCCCTCCACCACTCCGGCGACCATGGCGTCTTTCGTGGTGGCAGGTACTCCGCAACGGCAATACCTGTCGCATTCGGCTGCGTCTATAAGCGGAAGTTTGCCGGTAAAGGCGCTCAACGCCTTAAGCCGCATGGCCACACCCGGAGAAATGTTGCCGCCGAGATATCCTTCCGCTGCCGACACCACATCTTCCGTAATCGCCGAACCGAGATCCACTATGAATATGTCCCGCCCCGGAAACATCTTCACAGCCCCCACCGCAGCGGCCAGACGGTCGAGCCCCAGAGTATGGGGCGTAGCGTAACGGTTGCCTATAGGCACCGAAACGTCGTGATCGAAAAGCACCAATTCCACACTTCTGCACCTTAGCGCCGAAGCGATCCGAGCTTCATCGCCTCGTGTGGAATACAGAATGCACCTGCGAATATCCGGATGCGAGGCAAACACTTCGTCTACGAACTCTTCTCCGTCGCCGAGAAAGACCCCTTTGTACAACAGCGTATCTTTCTCGAAAACCGCCGCCTTGACACGACTGTTACCTATATCGACAACCAGATTCATCATCCCCCTCTTCCGCCGCACGCAGCCGCCATATCCGCAAACGCAAGTCCATACGACCTGCCGCACGTTACAGCGACACATTCAGTAAAACGTACGCACTGCCCCATTCATCGGCCGCAGAGGATCGTCTCAGACCGCATCCGCCGCTGCCTCGCGACCGTATTCCTGAGCCCCGGCATACATTTCATCGAGGGTTTTCCAAGCCTTTTCGAGCCCTTTAACCTCTCTAACTGTTAATTGCAGCTTATTATTGTTTTGTTTGAGGACAAATTTCGCATTATTTTTTGTGACATACTTCAGAATTCCCAGAAAAAGCGAACTTTTATAATACGGCGACGACGGCTCGCCCACGAACCGCAGCAACATGAGCCCGTTTTTAACCTTCACCCATTCGAATCCGAGCTTCACGGCACGCCACCTCAGACGCACCACATCCATAAGATTACGTGCAGCCGCAGGCAGTTCGCCGAAACGGTCGGTCAGCCGCTCCTCGAAAAGACGCATCCGCTCCTCGTCGTCGATATTGTCCAGCTCACGGTACAGTCGCAGCTTCTCGGCGCTTTGGCCTATATATGAATCCGGCAACAACGCCTCTATATCGGTCTCTATCTGCGCATCGGTTATGTAATTGACCTCAGCATGCTGCACCTGCGTCTGATTTCCGACAAGCGTTCCGGCCTCGTCCACACCCTCGGCTCGCAACTCGGCCACGGCTTCGGCGAGTATCTTCTGGTAGGTCTCGAATCCCATGTCGGCTATGAAGCCGCTCTGCTGCGCACCGAGCAGATTGCCGGCACCGCGTATATCCAGATCCTGCATGGCTATGTTGAAACCGGCGCCGAGATCGGAAAACTCCTCTATGGCCCTCAATCGTCGACGCGCTTCCGGAGTAAGCATCTCGTCGGGCGGCGTCAGCAGATAACAATACCCTTTCTTGTCGGAACGTCCCACGCGACCGCGCAATTGGTGCAGGTCGCTCAGTCCGAACCGGTGGGCATCGTTTATTATAATGGTATTGGCATTTGGAATGTCCACACCGCTCTCTATTATAGTCGTTGCCACCAGCACGTCGAACTCACCGTATATGAAATCCATGACGAGTTTTTCGAGTCTGTCGGCAGGCATCTGTCCGTGTCCTACGGCCACACGCGCCTTGGGGCACAAATTGCGAACTATGTCTGCGATATGCTCTATATTGTCCACACGATTGTGTACGAAGAACACCTGTCCGTGACGGGCGAGCTCGAACTCTATCGCCTCACGAAGTATGTCTTCGTCGAACAGATGCGATTCGGTGACTATGGGCTGACGGTTGGGCGGCGGCGTAGCGATGACAGACAGATCTCTGGCTCCCATTAGCGAAAACTGCAAAGTCCGCGGTATGGGCGTAGCCGTCAGCGTCAGAGTATCAACGTGTACGCTCATCTGACGCAGCTTTTCCTTGCTCGACACCCCGAACTTCTGCTCCTCGTCGATTATCAACAGCCCCAGATCACGGAACTTTATATCCTTACCGAGTATCTTGTGAGTACCGACCAATATGTCTATCTTGCCTTCGGCCAAATCCTCCTTTATCTGTTTCACCTCCTTGGCGCTCTTGACACGGCTCAGATTCTCCACTCTGACAGGCAACCCGCGCAAACGCTCCGAAAACGTTCTGTAATGCTGCAACGACAATATGGTCGTCGGCACCAGTACGGCGACCTGCTTTGAATCGGTCACTGCTTTGAATGCAGCCCGCACGGCCACTTCGGTTTTTCCGAATCCCACGTCGCCGCACACGAGCCTGTCCATAGGCTGCGGCTGCTCCATATCGTGTTTGACCATCTCCACGGCCGCCTGCTGATCGGGTGTCTCCTCGTACGGAAACGAAGCCTCCAGTTCGTGTTGCAGATACCCGTCGGGAGAAAAAGCGAATCCGCCGCTCTCCTTCCGTTCGGCGTACAGTTTTATCAATTCGCGTGCAATATCCTTGACGGCGTTCTTGGTAGCGGTCTTCATCCGCTGCCATGCACCCGATCCGAGTTTGTATATCTTCGGAGGCGTATCGCTATCCTTGTCTTTATATCTCGAAATGCGGTGCAACGCATGCACGTTCACGAGCAACACGTCGCCGTCGCGATACTCGATCTTCACCGCCTCGTAAGGCTTGCCGTTCTCCGTGGTACGCACCAATCCGCCGAAACGCCCGACACCGTGATCTATATGCACCACGTAATCTCCCGGCTTGAGTTCGTTGAGTTCGGCCACCGTCATGGCTTTAGACCGGTCGATCTCACCGCGCAGAGAATACCGGTGATACCGTTCGAATATCTGGTGATCCGTATAAAGGCATATTTTCAGAGTCACGTCCGTAAACCCTTCGTGCAACACGGCCTGAATCGGCTCGAAAGGCGCTTTGGGAAAGCCGTCCGATGAAAGGATGTTCGTCAGGCGTTCGGTCTGCGCCCTGTTGTCCGACAATATGAATGTCGAATAACCCTTCATGGCACGATCGTGTATATCCTTGGCCAACAAATCGTACTGTTTGTTGAACGACGGTTGCGGCGAGGTTCCGAACTCTATTACCGACGACGACAGGAACTCACGAGGCACACCCCGGCGCAGAAACAACGTCGCCCCTTCGAGCGCTTCGGCAAGCTGGCGGCGACTCGTCACCTTCTCGTCCACGCCTGCCGGCTCGTCCGCCTCGCCGAGCATCTTACGGCGTATGTCGTCCACGCGTCTGAAAGCGTGATCGAGATTGTCCGCCCAATAACAGCATTTTCCTGCGAACTCCACCAGCGAAACGCTGTGTCCGCAAGCTACCGAACGTTTCATGTCCGGCACTATCTCTATACGGTCGAGACGGTCGGTGGAAAGCTGCGAGGATATGTCGAAACGACGTATCGATTCCACTTCGTCGCCGAAGAAATCGACGCGATACGGTTTGTTCTCCGCATACGAAAATACGTCGAGAATACCGCCCCGCACGGAATACTGCCCCGGCTCGTATACGAAATCCACCCTCTCGAAACCGTATTCGTCCAACAGAGCCGCCATGGTCTCCATATCGGCACGTCCTCCGCACTCCAGCGTCACCGTACTCCGTTCCATCTCACCGGCATCAGCCACCTTTTCGGCCAAAGCCTCAGGATAGGTACATATCACCAGACGTCTGCGCGACGAGCCTTCCCGCAAGGCGCTCAACGCGGCGGTACGCTGCACCACCCCCGATGCGTCTTCCTGCCCGAAATTGACCGACCGTTTATATCCGGTAGGGAAGAACAACACGTCCTGTTCGCCGAGGAAAGCATAAAAGTCGTTCATAAGATATGCAGCGGAATCCTTGTCCTCGCATACGAACACATGTACGCCGCCGCACGCCTCTATGGCCGCCGACGCATACAATGCATATGCAGATCCGACCAGAGATCTTAACTCTGTCACGCCTGTGCGACCTACCGCTGCGGCTAGATTCCGGCCGGACGGAGTATTTCCGGCACGCACGATTATATCACTCAATCGCATTTGTAAAACGCCAATAAATATTTCCGACAATTCAAAAGACAAACTTCCGTCCGCATACGCACCCGAAAAACATATTCCTCTACGACATGCGCAAGCAGTACGGATACGACCGCCCATGTTCCGCCATGCTCTCGTCCTATATCAGTTCCTACGATCCACAACCGTAGAATACCTCCGAAAGCCGACGTGCAAAACCGTTTCCCTTCACACCAGCGACAGTCTTACCATAAACCTGTACGGCACACATCCGCCCTCTTACTATTACTTCCGGACGCCAATCCGTATATCAAAACAGTTTGATGCGTTCCCGACCATTCCGTCCCCACCATTTGCCGTCACACATCGACGCGGCCTTAGAATTATAGTAACCGTAACTCGCCGCCTAAGGCACGGCCGACCGGCAAAAACCCGATCCCGGTCAGGCGCCGTACGACGCATTCCGCAGATCGGGTAATTCTCCGACAAGTCTCCCGCCGCTATAACAGCTTACGCCCCTTGCGATCGAGAAACTGGTATTCCACCATTCCGAGAGACTGGTCTATCCCTATCTCCAACCGGAATTTGTAACGGTGCATCCAACGACGCTGTACGCTGAATATACCTTTTTTGAGATAAGCCGCCACGTAAGGACTGACCAACAATCTCAACTGTTTGATCTTCTTGTCGCCGGCATAATACGATATCATATTCTCCAGCTCCTTCTCGATGCTTACAGTAGAGGTTACCTTTCCGCTGCCGCCGCACATGGGACACACCTCCTCGACATGGGCAATGGCTTCCGGACGCACTCTCTGACGGGTTATCTGCATCAGACCGAATTTGGAAAGAGGCAACACGGTATGCTTTGCCTTGTCTCCGGCCATGAACTCCTGCATGGTCTTGTACAGTTTCTGCCGGTTTTCCGCCTTGTGCAGATCTATGAAATCTACTATTATAAGCCCGCCCATATCGCGCAGACGCAACTGGCGCGCTATCTCCTCGGCCGCCATAAGATTGACATCCATGGCCGTACTCTCCTGATCGTCGGCCACCTTGGCACGATTGCCGCTGTTGACATCGATAACGTGCATCGCCTCGGTATGCTCTATTATAAGATAAGCGCCCCGCTTCAGAGACACGTATTTGGAGAACAGCGATTTTATCTGGCGCGAAATGTCGTAATGGTCGAATATCGAAACCTTACCCTTGTACAGCTTGACGATTTTTTCCTGTTCGGGAGCTATGACTTTGATATACTCCTTCACCTCGTCGTACATATCCTTGTCATCCGCCGCTATACAACTGAACGACCCGTTCAGCGAATCGCGCAGGATGGTATTGGTACGGTTCATCTCGCCCAACAAGAGTGCCGGCGGTTCGAGGTTGCGCACGTTTTCCAGCACAGCCTCCCATTTATCCACGAGCGACAGTATATCCTGCCCTATATCGTTCTCGTTCTTGTCCTGCGCCGCGGTACGGATTATGACGCCGTAATTGTGAGGCAGCACCGAAGTCGCTATCTTCTTCAACCTCTTACGTTCCTCGTTGGAACGTATCTTCTGCGATATGGATATCTTATTCGAGAACGGAATGAGTACTACGTTACGCCCGGCGAGGGATATGTCCGACGTGAGTCTCGGTCCTTTGGTGGATATGGCCTCCTTGGCTATCTGCACCATGATAGTCTGCCCGGTCGAGAGCAGATTGGAAATCTTGCCTGTCTTACCTATAGGCTGTTCGAGTTTGAACGTGTCGAACTTCACGTTTTTCTTCTTGCCGGTGAGTTGTCCCAGCAATTTCTGGAGCGAAGAGAACTGGGGGCCGAGATCGAGGTAATGTATGAAAGCATCCTTCTCGTGCCCTATATTTACGAACGCGGCATTCAGTCCGGGCATGATCTTCCGGACCCTGCCCAGATATATATCCCCTACCGCGAATCCTGTCTTTACGCTCTCCTTGTTAAGCTCGACCAGCCTCTTGTCCTCAGAGAGGGCTATGGTGATCTCGCTTTTGGTCACATTGATAATCAGTTCCCTATTCATTTGTCCTTTTAAAAGTTAACGGGAAACCGCAAACCAGAAATACCACATGCGCTCCGGTCAGATTCCTCCGGAGCGCGTGCTTTCCGACAGATTCAATAAATAAAGCCAAAGAACCACGGTCTTCAGCTTTATCTATCCTTACTAAAACATAAAACAGTTACCTATTTTTTCTTTTTATGCCTGTTTTTTCTCAGACGTTTTTTCCTTTTGTGGGTAGCCATTTTATGCCCCTTGCGTTTTTTACCACTTGGCATAGTTTCTCAATTTTAAATTATGTGGTTAGATAATATTAACTGCCTATTTCTTTTTCTTGGTCTTAGGCTGTTCTTTCATGGTCTCATTCTTGATCTGAGCCACGAAACTCTTCGAAGGCTTGAACGCGGGAATACTGTGCGCAGGAATATCTATCGAAGTACCTTCGGTGATGTTGCGCGCAACCTTCGGCGCACGGTCTTTTATGATAAAGCTGCCGAATCCCCTCAGGAATACGCCCCTGTCCTTACCTGTCTTATCCTTGTTTTCAATAAGAGCGGTCTTGATGCTCTCCATGAAAGCTTCAACTATCTGTTGAACCTGTGCTTTCTCTACTCCGGTCTGTTTCGAGATCTCGTTTACGATATCAGCCTTAGTCATGTCTAAATTGTTTTTTAATTTCTATTCGCACATCTTTTGGGGACTGCAAATATACTCAATTATTATTAAAAGTTGTCACTGTATTTCAATTTTTTCCTAAAATAGTCTCCGGCAAGCCCGCTGACAATCAGTCTTATCGCTTGCTCCAAGCGATACGCGACACTTTCGTCGAACACGCGCAATATAACGAAAAAACGCAACGACATGTCTTTTTATTATATTTTCCGCACGCTTATCGTCATGGCTGTCACGTCAATCGGACTGTCTCCTGAACAATTTCCCGACCCGCCTCGCTTCAGCTTATCGACATCTTCAGCACTTTCGGCCGACCGCGACCGCCGCACTCCGAAAATATTGCATCCGCACACAATAAAAGTGCTAATCGTACATTCATATTAAAGACAAATTGGATTAACTTTGTTGTCAGACGGAGTGTCGGAAACCGACCGCCTCGACGATCAGCAAACCATCTACTTTAAAATTATGAACGAAGCCCGCATACTTTGGGTGGACGACGAAATCGACCTTCTCAAATCCCATATCCTGTTCCTGCGGGGGAAAGGATACGAAATAGATACATGCAATAATGGTGCCGATGCTATCGAAATGGTCGGAATAACTCCATATGACCTTATAATTCTGGACGAAATGATGCCCGGCATGACCGGTCTGGAGACTCTGCCCCGCATAAAGGAACTCCGTCCGACGACGCCGGTCATCATGGTGACCAAAAGCGAGGAAGAAAGCATCATGGACAAGGCCATAGGCTCCAAGATCGCCGACTATATCATAAAGCCGGTCAATCCCAACCAGGTGCTGCTATCCATCAAAAAGAACGTGCATTCGCGCCAGATAGTCACCGAAGTACGCACGGCCGACTACAGAGCCGAATTCGGACAAATATCGGCCGCCCTGTCCGACGCGAGGGACTTCGGCGACTGGTGCAACATATACAAGAAACTGGTCAACTGGGAGATAGAGCTCACCGAGTCCAACGACGAAGGCATCCGCGAGATACTTTCCTACCAGAAAGACGAGGCCAACAACGAATTCGGGAAATTCGTCAAGCGCAACTATCTGGACTGGATCAACAACCGCGACGAACACTCTCCCGTAATGTCGCACACTCTGCTGCGCAACAGGGTGTTTCCCATAGTGGACGGCGGTACGCAGACCACACTGCTGGTGATCGACAATTTCCGTTACGACCAGTGGCGCTCTATCAACTCGCTGCTGCACGACCATTACGACGTGGCGGCGGAAGATTTCTATTGCAGCATACTCCCTACAGCCACGCAATATGCGCGCAATGCGCTCTTCGCAGGGTTGATGCCGCTGGCCATAGACAAGATCATGCCCGAAAGGTGGCTCAACGACAACGAGGAAGGAGGCAAAAACGCCTATGAAGAGGAATTTCTCACACGCCAGATGCAAACGCTCGGCAAACGGTGGCGCACTACGTTCAACAAGCTGATACGTCCCGAAGCCGGACGCCGTCTGATCGAAAACATAAATCCGGTCATGGAGGCCGAATTTTCGGTCATCGTATACAACTTCCTCGACATACTTTCGCACGCCCGGACGGAAACGGAGATAATACGCGAACTCACCGAAGACGAAGCCGCATTCCGCTCGCTCACCCGTTCGTGGTTCGAACATTCGGACCTGTACACCATATTGAAAATGCTGGCCGAAAAGAAACATACGGTCATCATAACGTCAGACCACGGAACCATACGTGTGGACAATCCGATAAAGATCATCGGCGACCGGGAGACTTCGCCCAACCTCCGCTACAAAACGGGACGTAACCTCAACTACAATCCCAAAGAGGTATTCGAAATAACCCGTCCGGAGGATGCGCAGCTGCCCCGCAGCAACATAACGTCCACATACGTATTCGCTACCGGAAGAGACTTTTTCTCCTACCCCAACAATGCCAACAAGTTCATAAGATACTACAAGAACACATTCCAGCACGGCGGCATCTCCATGGAGGAGATGATAGTACCGTTCATAGTCCTGCGTCCCAAAGGCATCTGAAACACGTGAATCATCCGACTGCCCGTACACCCTAATCAATGTGCGAGCCGACGGAGCAACTACAAACGCATGCGGACATCGGAATGCCGATCAGCATGCGGACAACCAGAAAAACACGTTTATGGAAACCATAGAGATAAATTCTACCGACGGACTTTCAAAAGTCGCGGAAGCCGTCCTCAGGGCGAGCCACGGCAAAGGCGTGGTGGCTTTCTTCGGCGAAATGGGCGCCGGCAAGACAACGCTCATACGGGAGATATGCGCCCAGTTGGGAGTCGCCGACACG
Source organism: uncultured Tidjanibacter sp. (assembly GCA_947852905.1). Classification (GTDB taxonomy): domain Bacteria; phylum Bacteroidota; class Bacteroidia; order Bacteroidales; family Rikenellaceae; genus Tidjanibacter. The sequence goes on from CANTVF010000002.1 coordinate 295,158, forward strand.
GTCACCAGCCCCACATTCGCACTCGTAAATCGGTACGACACATCCGACGGAGAGCCCGTATACCATTTTGACTTTTACCGAATCGAAAAACTCGAGGAGGCTTTCGATCTCGGCTACGACGAATATTTCGACAGCGGGGCGCTCTGCCTCGTCGAGTGGCCGGAAAAGATCGAATCCCTGTTGCCGGACGACGCACTGACCGTCCGGCTGACAGTCACCGGTCCTACCTCCCGCATCATAACGATCTCCGACTGACAGCCCGTAATACAAAAATACAGAACCCCGCACGGACACTTCCGCTGCGGGGTTTTATTTATAAACAGTTTCCCGTTCCGGTAACATCTCCCGCTATAGCGCCAACTATATTCGGCTATGACGATTCCGGAACACGCATCACTACACATTTTGCGAGCGACACGAAATTATTAACTATATAAAGATTATATCAATACACAAACGGCTTCATGACCATATCGCGATATACTTTGGAATTCGATTTTACAGACGATGCTATGAACTCCATAACCGGGTCTTATGAAGGCGAATTTACAGAATTAGTTATAATCAAAAACGAAGAATAACACGGTTATGCGGCACTAAAGGAGTTCCGGATTTAAATCCGTACCTACATATACGAAATATAAAATCCATACGGATTTATACAGTATACCTCCGGAAAATGGCGTCACCATTCCGGAAACGGATTCCGAAAAACAAAAAACAGACAGACGCGGATCTGAAGGTCCGCGTCTGTCTGTTTTAAATCAATAATATACCATTAAAGGAACGGCAGCTTTACGACTTTCGCTTTCAGAAGTTTGCCGCGCACCACGATATATATTTCCGAGTCGGCTTTCGAGAAAGCGGGTTTGACGTATCCCATACCGATACCTTCCTTAAGACAGGGCGACATGGTACCGGAAGTCACGACACCGATCTTGTTGCCTTCGGCATCGGCTATATCGTAACCGTGACGCGGTATGCCGCGATCGAGCATCTTGAATCCTACGAGTTTGCGGGTTACGCCTTCGGCTTTCTGGCGTTCCATGAGTTCACGGTCGATGAAATTCTTGCCCTCGGTGAATTTGGTTATCCAACCCAGACCGGCTTCGATAGGCGATGTGGTGTCGTCTATATCGTTACCGTAAAGGCAGAAGCCCTTTTCCAGACGGAGCGTATCACGGGCGCCGAGACCTATGTTCTTCAGACCGAACTCCTCGCCGGCTTTCCAGAGAGCCTCCCAAAGTTTGTCGGCATCCTCGTTGGCGATATATATCTCGCAACCGCCTGCGCCGGTATAACCGGTGGCCGACAGAATCGCGTCCTTGATACCGGCTACTTCGGTTTTCACGAACGTATAGTAAACGAGGTCTTCAATATGTTCCGGACACATTTTCTGAACGATCTTCATTGCCAAAGGCCCCTGTATGGCCAACTGGCAGATTTCGTCCGAAGCATTGTAGATCTCCTTGCCTGCGGTCAGACCGAAAGCCTTACCCTGTTCTGTGATATGCGCATAATCCTTTTCGATATTGGCTGCGTTGACTACCAGCAGATACGTCTCGGCATCTATACGGTAAACCAACAAGTCGTCCACGATACCGCCGCGGCCGTTGGGCATGGTGGTGTACTGCACCTTGCCGTCGGTAAGGGCTGCGACATTGTTGCTCGTGATCCTCTGGAGGAAATCGAGCGCCTTCGGGCCTTTAATCCATATTTCGCCCATGTGGCTGACATCGAACACGCCGGCTTTCTCGCGCACGTTCAGATGCTCTTCGTTAATGCCCGTAAACTCGATAGGCATATTGTAACCTGCGAATTCGGACATCTTCGCTCCGTTCGCAATGTGGTACTTTGTAAATGGTGTTGTTTTCATTACTACTTTATTATTTGAAAAGATTAAATTCAATACAGATTTATTCCCAGTCCGATACATATACTCTGGTTATATCCGCCAGCAGAGTTTGTCGGCACTAATCCGCGCATATAGCCGAGAGACAGATCGAACGAGCCTACACGAAAAACCAGACGCGCTCGAACACCTGCGTCCCAACGATTCCAACAAGCCGCACACGCCCCTTCCAGCCCGGTCATTACCGAGCCGTACACTCCGGCCGAAACGAGGAAATCCAGCGCGATACCCGAAGCTATCCACACGCGTCCAAGATCATACTGCACGTCTACCGGCAAAGACATATAATAGCTTCTTATAACCGTATCGTCTATACCGTTACGGCCGCCAAGCGAATTGAACGACAAACCGCCGTTCAAACTCCAACGGTCGCTGAAAATATATCCTGTCGATGCAGCGACGTAAAATCCCGTCCTGAAACCGCCATATTCCGATGCAGCGATTTGCGAAAAAGCCGCCCCGGCTTCGAATCCGAGCATCCAGCGCGACATGGACAGACGATCCATAAAAGTGGGTTTCATGGTGGCGAACCATTCGAGGTAACGCCTTGTCATATCGCTAACCGCAACAGGCTCCTCCGATGCAGACGACTCTCCGAAAGCCTTTTCGAGGAAATCCGTCGTCACCCGCGAATCCTTATGATAACCTGCCAGCGCGTCTATCCTATTCCCGTCCCTGTCAAGCAAAATCATATGCGGCGGACCTGCATATTCCGGACAATACTCGTCCCTGTACGGTTGCGACGCTGGATCGTCCACGTCCAAAAGCACCAGATCGAGACGTTCCAGCAGTGCGGAAATCTCCGGACGGTTGAACAGATCGCTCATCATCATCAGGCACGGTGCGCACCACGAAGCCGTAAACACGATCAGCACTGGCCTGTCCGAAGTCAGCGGAGGCACTCCGCATACGGTCGAAGTATCTGTCACGAAACATTCCGCGGCACTCTTGCACACGGCAGTATTACGGCCGGAAACCTCCGCCACGCATACCGATGCCAGCAATATCGCCGCAACAAACACCCCACCGCGCATAAAAACGTCAGAATCTACATGAGACGACAATCAACGTTTGATACCCAGACGCGGACAACGCTTGAACTCTTTGGTCCTATCGAACAGATAACGGTAGGTCACATGCGTCTTGTTGCGGTGTGCGCAGACATAGTTTTCCACCATGCGTATCATCACCGGATTGAAATCTCCCATCCATGCGAGTTCGAGCGTCTTGTAATGAATTTCGCCACGCTCCACGGAACGTTCGAATTCGTGCATAATGCCCGACTCGATACCGCGGCCGTGAAATTCCGGAGCGACGCCGAATATTATCGCGAAGACTCTGTCGGCCTTGTGGGTACATTTCAACATGGCCATGAGCCGCAACTTGTTTATCAGATTGAGTTTTCCGTGGAAACGGCCTATCACCCTGTTCAGATCCGGCACCATTATGAAAAACCCTACAGGCTCGTCGTTGAAATAGGCGAAATAGATCAGTTTTTCGTCTATTATCGGCTTCATGTTTTTCATAAGCGCCTGCGCGGCCTCCCTCGTCATGGGGCGGACGCCGGGGAAATTAGCCCACGCCTTATTATAAATAAGACGGAAATCGTCGGCCACCTGCTCCAGATTGCGTTTGTCTATATGACTGAAACGATAGCCGGGCGTCTCCTCCAGACGTTTCACGCGGTCGTATACCGACTGACTGAACTCGCCGACGCGCAGATTGCGCTGATAGGTATACTGATTGAAATAGTTCTGAAACCCGTAGTTTTCGAACAAATCCTTGTAATAAGGCGGATTATATGGATTGGCATACAACGGCTGCAACTCGAAACCCTGTACCAGACACCCCCACCACTCGTCGCGGTTGCCGAAATTGATAGGGCCGTCCATGGCTTCCATTCCTCTGGATACAAGCCATTCGCGGGCCGCATCGAAAAGCATGTCGGCCACCTCCTGCGAATCTATGCATTCGAAGAATCCGCAACCGCCCGTGGGCTGCTCCTCGGCAGCTGCCTGCTCCCTGTTGTAAAAGGCCGCGATGCGCCCCACTACGTTACCTCCGCCGTCACGCACTATCCAGCGTATCGCGTCGCCGTCCTCGAACATGCGGTTACGCGCCGGATCGAAAACGGCTTCGATATCGTTGTCGAGCGGCTGCACCCAGTTGCGGTTACCCTTATAAAGTTGTCTGGCCATGGACAGGAATTCCTTTTTCTGCCTGCTTGTCACGACCTCCTCCAGATTGTATCTACTCATTTGTTTTTCTGCATTTAGCTTTCAAAGATACGAATAAGCCGAGAGCAAAAGCAAATTTATTTGTATTTTGCCGCGGCGAAGTATCTAAGACGAAGTCAAAGATACGGAAAGTCGAGCGCAGAAGCAAGCCAGAGACCAGATTATGCCTCTGACGGAGTATCTTCGACAAAGTCAAAGATACGAATAAACTTCAGAAATAACACCTTCACATCCCCGAACATGACGTTTTGCACAGGTAAATTCCGTACCGGTCACGAGCCGGCCGACGTATTCAGTCGACAGACGCATCGCTCCGAATGATTTTACGCTATTTTTCGCAGACCGATTACACTCTATAATAAAAATGCCTATATTTGGGCGAAATTAAAAGGGCGATAAGCGGGTACGCCGCGACGGTACTACCGAACGGAGGGCACGCGACGCTCGGACATGCAAAGAGTCAAATTCAAACACTTTATTATAAACCTAATTAATTTCAAAAGCAATGAATGTTCAGAAATTGATGGCTGACCTGGAGCTCAAACACCCGGGTGAAAACGAGTACCTGCAGGCAGTACGCGAGGTTCTTGAATCTATCGAGGAGGTTTACAACCAACATCCCGAATTTGAAAAGGCAAAGATCGTAGAGCGTATCGTAGAGCCCGATCGTATCTTCACCTTCCGTGTAACTTGGGTTGACGACAAGGGCGAAGTTCAGACCAACTTGGGCTACCGCGTTCAGTTCAACAGCGCTATCGGTCCGTACAAGGGCGGTCTGCGTTTCCACAAGGCTGTTAACCCCTCGATGCTGAAATTCCTCGGTTTCGAACAGACTTTCAAAAACGCCCTCACTACCCTTCCTATGGGCGGTGCAAAAGGCGGTTCCGATTTCGACCCGGTAGGTAAATCCGATGCCGAAATCATGCGTTTCTGCCAGGCTTTCATGCAGGAGCTCTGGAACAACATCGGCGTTGACACCGACGTTCCCGCAGGCGACGTAGGCGTAGGCGGTCGTGAAATCGGTTTCCTCAACGGTATGTATCAGAAACTCGCCCGCAAATACCACACCGGCGTTCTTACCGGTAAAGGTATGACTTGGGGTGGTTCTATCCTCCGTCCGGAAGCTACCGGTTACGGCGCACTCTACTTCGTACAGCACATGCTCCACTTGGCAGGCAAAGATATCAAAGGCGCTACCGTAGCTATCTCCGGTTTCGGTAACGTTGCTTGGGGTGCTGCCAAGAAAGCTACCGAACTCGGTGCGAAAGTTATCGCAATTTCGGGTCCCGACGGCGTTATCTACAACCCGAACGGCATGAACGACGAGAAGATCAACTATATGCTCGAACTCCGTTCGTCGAACCGCAACATCGTTGCTCCGTTCGCTGAGAAATTCTCGGACGCTACCTTTACCCCCGGCAAGAAAGCTTGGAGCGTAAAATGCGATATCGCACTTCCTTGCGCATTCCAGAACGAGCTTAACGGCGACGACGCTGCCGAACTTCTCAAGAACGGTACTTGGTGCTGCGCAGAGGTTTCCAACATGGGTTGTACTCCGGAAGCCATCCACGCATTCCAGAAAGCAGGTATCCTCTTCGCTCCGGGTAAGGCTGTCAACGCCGGCGGTGTAGCTACTTCGGGTCTGGAAATGACTCAGAACTGCATGCACCTTTCATGGTCGGGCCAAGAAGTGGACGAAAGACTCCACTCTATCATGGCCAGCATCCACGAGGCTTGCGTTACCTACGGTAAGGAAGCTAACGGTTACATCAACTACGTTAAGGGTGCCAACGTTGCAGGCTTCATGAAAGTCGCTCAGGCAATGCTCGAACAGGGTATCATCTAATCGAAGACGATATTCCAGTCCTTAAGGACAACATATCACTTAAAAACACCCGGCGGGAATTTCCTCGCCGGGTGTTTTGTTTTCACACTTGCACACAACAGTTACGGCAAACACCAAATCGAACAACTTTATAGAAAGCCCAGACAGCACTTAAATACCCGACCGTAGCACACTCATGCATTCTACGAACAGGCGGAGCTACGCAACCACCCACATGCGAAACCGCAAGCAAAACAAAGGGGCTGATTTTTTATCAGCCCCTTATTACATAACCGCATAAGCAATCATATAACCTTGATCTCGTCCGGACGACGCTTCATCTTGCGTACCTGAAAAAACAGCAGCGTACCTGCAAGCAGCGACGCCAGCGTATCGGCTATAGGCATACTTATCCATACACCTGCGGTACCGTATATCCCCGGCAGTATCGCGAGCAACGGCAGCAAAAACAGCAGCTGTCTCGTCATCGAAAGCAATATGGCCTTCTGCGGCTTGCCTATATACTGGAAGAAACCGGAGGAAACTATCTGGAAACCTACTATAGGGAATACCATGAGCGTAACCCTCAACCCCTGACGCGCCACGGCAAGCAACGTTTCGTCGTCGGTAAACAACCCGGCAACTATGTTGGGGAAGAAATGGCCGAGTATGAATCCGGTAGTCGTAACGCAAACGGCGCATATCACCGTCAGTTTCAACGCCCTCAAAACTCGATCGAACTGACGTGCTCCATAGTTGTATCCAACGATAGGCTGCATACCCTGATTCAGACCGTTGACTATCATCACGAACAACATCACCACACGATTAACTATACCGTAGGCTCCTATGGATATATCGCCGCCGGTACGCTTGAGCGCCGTATTGATGAATATGACCACAATGCTGGCGCATACGTTCAACAGAAACGGAGCGAGACCTATGGACAACACCTTGCGTATTATGACCGGAACGAATCTGAAAGTGCCTTTCTTGAGATAAAGGAAATTCTTCTTGTTCAGGAAGTGGGCGAACTCCAGACATAGCGCCACACTCTGCCCTATGACAGTAGCCAATGCCGACCCCTTGACTCCCCAACCGAACCCGAATATGAATATGGGATTCAGGCACACGATCACGAGAACGGCGGTAAGCATTATCGCCATGGCTTTCTTCGGATACCCAGACGCCCTCAACACTTCGTTCATACCCATGAAAAGGTGGGTAATTACGTTACCGCACAATATGATGCGCATGAAATCGCGCGAATAGGGTATGGTCTGCTCGCTCGCACCGAAAAAATAAAGTATGTCATCGAGGAAAACGAGTCCCAGCACCGAAAGCGTAACGCCTATGACTATATTGAGCATTACGGCGTTGCTCAGGATAAGAAACGCGCGCTGCTTGTTGCCCTGTCCTAATCTTATGGATGTAAGCGAAGAGGCTCCCACACCGACGAGCGATCCGAAAGCCGCCGTAAGGTTCATCAGAGGCATGGCGATAGCCAGTCCAGATATGGCCATGGCGCCCACGCCGTGACCTATGAATATACTGTCTATTATATTGTACAGCGATGCGGACGACATCGCTATGATAGCCGGCAACGCATAGCGCCGCAGCAATTTGCCGATAGGTTCCGTTCCGAGAAGTTCCGGATTGTTCTGCTGTGTCTGAACTAAAGCCATAAATATCGCTCAATAAAAATAATTAACCGAATAATGAAGTCGGATCATCGGGACACCCTACAGACAGGCTCCCTGCGAGACCGGATAACGCCGCGTTACGGACGACAGCGTTCGTGCGAAAAAACGGACATGGAACTTCGCAACGTTCCATGCGCGGAAAAAAGTGTTGCAAAGGTACTAAACAAACGCGATAATTGTGTTGCGACAAATATTTTTATGCAAACGCAACTACAGTATTCCCCAAACACGGGATACCGGAAGAAACCGTTCTCGGCATGAATCGATTCAATACAATGATGCATTCACCGCTGTGCGCCTCGCCGTACCGAAAGAGCGAAACACAACGACGCCACGGCGCACACCAGAAATACGATACCGGTCGCAACAAGTATATCGCCCATACCAACTATCGGAGATACGAGACCTCCGAATGCGAAACATACGGCTCCCAGCACGGCCGAAGCTCCTCCGGCGTACCGGCGTTCACTCTCCATAGCCATAGTCGTCGAAAGCGTAAAAGACAGTGCCATGAAGAACAGCAACAGGAATATTATGCTTTCGTAAACCCAGAATCCGCAACCGGAGCAAAACGCCACCAACAGACATGCAGAAAACACGCACATGCCAATGCAGCTCACAAGCACGCCGTTCTCCTGCTTGCGGAATTTCAGGGACAACGGAGCCGCAGCCATGATAGCCAATGCATTGACGGCAAATATTATACTGAAGGCGAGCGGAGAGAATCCGTAATGCTGCTGCACGATGAACGGCGACGACGCGATATTCGCGAACAATATTCCCTGTGCAAACCCGAGTTGCAATACGATATACATGAATCTTCGGTTACGCAATATGGCACCGAAGTTACCGAACGTCTGCACCCAGCCCTGGCCGGTACGCCTGCTCGCCGGTAAGGATTCCCTGAACAACATGGCGCCGCCCAGAAGCAACACACCCAGTCCGAGAAGTATTCCGAATATGCCGCGCCAGCCTATAACGTCCGTCAGTACGCCACCGAGAACGGGAGCGGCTACGGGCGCTATTCCGTTTATCATGCCGATAATCGCGAGTATGCCGGCAAGCCTCCGTCCGTGATAGCGGTCTATGGCAACGGACCTAGATATGACGATGCCGCCCGCGGCACCTATACCCTGAAAAAATCTCATTACGAGAAAAACATATATATTCGGAGCGAACATACATACGACGGTGGACAATGCGAACAGCATCAGCGAAGCGAGCAACAGAGGCCTGCGGCCGGACTTGTCACTCAACGGACCGAAAAACAGCTGTCCGAGCGCCAGTCCTATCATGCTGGTAGTCAGACCGAGCTGTACCATGGACTGCGACGTGCCGAAATATCCTGTCATGGAAGGCAGCGTCGGAAGATACATGTCGGTAACAAGCGGCCCGAAAGCCGTAAGGAAACCGAGGAAAACGATCAGAAAACCGTTATAACGCTCCGCAGAACGACGGGCGGAAGAATAAGTGCAGTAACCTGAAATCATACTATATATTTTTTACCCCGCAAAGTTACTCCGGATATATCCTGCGACACCGGACATATTTACAGAAAAACATTTCATTTTAGGAACAATCATAGGTACGACATTCCCAAAAATGCCATATTTTTGTATAAAAACGGAGCATATGCAATCAAACACCACGACAGGCCCGACTGCCCTGTCTTATACCGAACGATTTCCGGCAGAGACGTATCTTTACCCGGCAAGTCTCGGATACGGCATCAATATTATATGCACTCTCGGCAAGGCAGAGATTTCCACTGGCATAAAACGATACCGCCTCGCACCAGGCACGCAATTTCTACTCCTGCCAGGCGAGGTATTCCACATCACTGACTACACGGACGATTTCCGCGCCCGCGCGTTTTTCTTTTCCGAAGACCTGTTCCATGAAGCGGCCGTTCCCATAGAATCGGAATACATACATTACCTGCATGACGAACCTCTGTTCGTCCACACAGCCGACAGCCGCACGCTGAGGAATGCAGAACAGTGGCTCGATATGGCACACATGCTGTGCGAAGAGAAAAGCGACGCTTATGACCGTTTAGCCCATCACAATTTCATTCAGGGTTTTCTGATCAGCATCTGCCGAAGCATAACTTTGGGAAATGGAAACGCAGGCTCTACACGCAAGGAACAGCTGTTCCGTCATTTCATTTCCCTTGTACGCGGCTATTGCCGCGAACATCACGATGCCGGATTCTACGCCGACAAACTCTGCATATCGCTGCGCCACCTGCGCACCATAACGGGCGACCTGACTTCAGGCAAAAGTCCCAAACAACTGATAGACGAACAACTCGTTGCCGAAATCAAGGCACTTCTACACACCTCCGACCTCTCCGTAACGGAGATAGCATACCGTATGAACTTCCCGGACCAGTCCTATCTGAGCCGTTTTTTCAAACGCCATACCGGCGTGTCGCCGTACAACTACAGAGCCATGTGCCGCAACAGGCAACAACGGTAAAAATACGACCGGACGATACCGGCTCAACATGCCGCGCACACGACATAACGGCCGGAAATTCCCCAAACCCCTGCCGACCTAACGACCGGGTACAATGCTCTCAATTAATAAAATCTAAAGGATGTCGCTGTCCACGATAAGTTTGCACAACTGTTCGCGGGCACGGTGTATCTGCGTCTTCACGGTACCCAGAGGCAGTCCGAGTTCGGCGGCTATCTCCTCGTAGGAATACTCCTTGAAAAAACGCAGTTCTACGAGACGCCTGTATCGCGGCGACAGTTTTTCCATTCTTTCGGCGAGCTGAGCACCGCGCTGACCGTTTATGAAACGTTCTTCGGGAGAAGCCTCGTAAGACGGAGGATTCACAGTCACGCCGCCCGCACCGGCAGTAGTGTTTATCGGTATATCGTCGCGACGTTTGCGGACATAATCCACGAACGTATTGCGTGCTATGGTATAGATCCATTGCCCGAACGTAAACGTCGCATCGTACTTGTCGAGATTCAGGAATACCTTGACGAAAGTCTCCTGCAACAGATCGTCAGCATCGTCTCCGTTACCGCCCGTTCTGGTCAGGTAAAGTTTGCGTATCCCGTCCCTGTAACGGTTGAACAGGGTCTCGAAAGCCGCCGCGTCTCCGTCATCAGCCAGCATTACGAGCTGCTGGTCGGTAAGGATTATATAGTTGTCTATCTCCATAGCCCCGGCGAACGTCTGATACGGCGGTCTACCGCCATGAATGCTTCGTAGAAAGGCGAAACCAGATCGTACAGCAACGATATGCCCACAAGTCCCGGCTCCGAGAGGCGCAACGTGATACGCCTCATTTCCAGCAATACAATTCCCTCCCTCAGTACGAAAAGGGCTGCCGCGAATACGGCCAGCTCAGGCGGCAACAATACGGCGACGGTCGCCGCGGATGCGAAAAACAGAAACCGGCTCCACAACTCCGCGCCTACGTAACGTTTAACGCGACAAGGATAATACCGGAAAGTATTGCTGTAAAACTTACGCAGCGTATACCACCATTTAAGTCCGCCCCACGCCTTTTGCCTGACGAGCGAATTGGGAGATACCACGACAGCCACCCTCGCCGACGATACTATCTTCTGAATGAAAAGGTCGTCCTCGCCGGCGTTCATATTCAGATGATTGAAACCGCCGTTATCGAAATATACGCGCTTGGTAAATCCCATATTCTGCATTATTCCCCTGTAAGGTTCGCCGCGCATGGCTGCACTTATCCACCTCATTGCCCTGCCCATGCGCCCCATACGGATCATGCGGTTGGCCAGTCCGGGCGCCTGCTCCATGCCGCAGTACCCTATCACGACGTCGGCATCGGCGAATCCGCGCGCCATGCGTCCCGCCCACTGCGCCGAGGCCGGACGGCTGTCGGCCGTCGTAACTATTATATTTTCGTATCGGGCCGCCTTTATAGCTACGTTCAACGCCATCTTATTGCTTATCGGAAACCGCACGTCACGCACCATACGCGTAACCGAGAAACGCGGATTGTGTTCGGCGACCAGCATCAACGCCTCACCGAACTCAACGTCGCCGGAGAGATCCGTAACCACTACTTCCATAGCATCGTACTCCTGCGACAGCAACACCGGCAATGTCTCCTCCAGAAAGGCGTAATCCACCTCGTGCAACACCACGACCACGGAAACTGGCGGACGAAGTTCCCCCGTCGGAGCGTTACGATAGGAAGGGATTCGGCCGTAACGTACAGTCCAATACCATAGCTGTATGAAAAACACCGCTATCAGAAGCGCCAACAACGCAATCCCCCACACGCCGCACACCTGCAACATGTACTCGTATGCCGAAAAAAGATTGTCCATAAATATTTATTTTAAAGGCGTTCCCGAACTCAACCGACGACATCGCACGTCCGAAACCGAGCTCCGCGACCTTTGGAAATACAAAGGTAACGTTTTATCCGTTAGATGCCGTCCCGACGTAAACATAACGTTCCGCACTACCGTGCGGGCACATCGGGAAGCTATGCAAACGTCATGCAGTTTCAGTGAAAACCGCTGCGATAATTCTCATATACGACTCGGCATCGGGAAAAACATACCGACACGGAGGCGACAAAACAACTGCTGCACCCGATATCGTGAACCGCCCCGTATCCGCAACAGCCACACCGAACCCTATGTACGGCCAATATGCCGGCACAAACCAATTCGCAGGAAATAATTACCTTTGTGACAAACAATATTCCACCCCGTAAAAATATGCCTGTTACAGTTACTCTGTCGCTATCGCCCAAACAGGCGTCCGACGAAAAGACATACGTTTCGGCAGCCGCCCGTCTCGCTGGCGTGCCGACCGAGCACATAGCATTGGCACGACTGGTAAAACGCTCGGTAGACGCCAGAGGCCGTAATGTCAAGGTAAACCTTACGCTCGAACTGTATACCGACGAACACGAAGTTCCCGGCGAAGTACATTTCGATTATCCAGACGTCAGCGGCCGCGAAGAGGTAATAATAGTGGGAGGCGGCCCGGCGGGACTCTTCTGCGCGCTGCGACTGATAGAGTCCGGTTTCCGTCCCATAATATTGGAAAGGGGCAAGGAAGTGTCAGAACGCAAACGCGACGTGGCCGCACTGAACCGTAACGGCCGCCTCGACCCCGACTCCAATTATGCGTTCGGAGAAGGCGGCGCAGGCACGTTCTCCGACGGCAAACTGTTCACGCGCAGCAAGAAACGCGGCGATTACAACAAAGCCCTGCAAACGCTCGTATTCCACGGAGCCGATCCGGCCATATTATACGAAGCCCACCCCCATATAGGCACCGACAAACTGCCCGGCATCATGACCGCCATACGTCGCACGATAACCTCATGCGGCGGAGAAGTGCTCTTCGGTCGCCGCGTCACCGGACTGACCATACGCGACGGCGCTGTAACGGGGGCAGTATGCGGCGACGAACGGTTTACGGCACGCAATGTGGTGCTGGCCACCGGCCACTCCGCCAACGACATATACCATATGCTGCATGAAAGCGGCATATTGCTCGAGGCCAAGGCATTCGCCATGGGCGTACGCGTGGAACACCCGCAGGCACTGATAGATGAAATACAATATCACGGTATAGGCCGTGAATATCTGCCCGCCGCGGCATATTCGCTCACGGCGCAGGTCGGCGGCAGGGGCGTGTACTCTTTCTGCATGTGTCCCGGCGGCGTCATAGTCCCGGCCATGACAGACAGCCGCGAAAGCGTGGTCAACGGCATGTCCTCTTCAGGCCGTAACTCCCGATGGGCCAACTCCGGCATAGTGACCGAAATAAGGCTCTCTGACTACGCACATCTGACCGAACGGTGGGGCGTATTGGCCGGACTCAGATACCGCGAAGAACTGGAACATGCGGCACGAGCCTACGGAGGGCCGGCGCAGACGGCTCCGGCGCAAAGGCTCACCGACTTCGTGAACGGACGTATGTCTCAAAGCCTGCCTCCCTCATCGTACGTACCGGGCAGGCACGCATCGCGGCTCGACGAGTGGTTACCGGAACTCATCTCATCGTCGCTGCGAGAAGGCTTCCGCATATTCGGACGCAGGATGCACGGATTCCTGACCGACGAAGCACAGATAGTAGGCGTCGAGTCCCGCACCTCGTCGCCTGTACGCATACCGCGCGACAAGGAGAGTCTCATGCACCCGCAGATCGCCGGACTCTATCCGGCTGGAGAAGGCGCCGGATATGCCGGCGGTATCATCTCCGCGGCGCTCGACGGCGAACGAATCGCAGAAGCCATAGCCCGCCGCAACCGACACGTAACAGAAAACACAACGAGCATCCGCAAATAAATGCCGTAAAAATTCCTACTATGGAACTCATAGAAAAATATTTCGGCGAGTCTCTCTCGCCGCTGCAAAGGGAACGGTTCGCAGCGTTAAGAGAACTCTACGCACAGTGGAACGCCAAGATCAACGTCATCTCGCGCAAGGATTTCGACAGCCTTTATCTCAAACACGTGCTGCATTCGCTCGCCATTGCGAAACTGTGCAGCTTCGAGGCCGGAGCGAGAATCTGCGACGTCGGCACCGGCGGAGGATTCCCGGCCGTACCGCTGGCCATCATGTTTCCGCAGGCGCATTTTACCGCGGTGGACTCCATAGGCAAGAAGATCACAGTAGTACGCGAAGTGGGCGCCGCTCTCGGATTGGAAAATCTGACACCTGTAAACGGCCGCGTAGAGGCATTGCCCGGCAGGTTCGACTATGCTGTAAGCCGCGCCGTAACCGACATGTCGGAACTCATGAGATGGGTCTGGGGAAAAATAGAACGGGGGCAACGCGGCTCGCTGCCGAACGGTATCATAGTATTGAAAGGCGGTCAGTTGGCCGAAGAGCTGGCAGCCGCAGGCAAAAAATTCTCCGTTTTCGAAATATCGCAGTTTTTCGAAGAGGAGTTTTTCGACACGAAAAAGATAGTTTATCTCGCGAAATAGAACGGCGACATGTCGGAACAGAGATAATTTTTGGAGACAAACCTTTTGTAAATCGTAAAAAAGATTTACCTTTGCGCTCTGCAAAGTATGAATAATCAAGAACAACAAAAATATAAATAGACAATGAAAAGGACTTTCCAACCCTCACGCCGCAAGAGGATCAACAAACACGGTTTCCGTCAGAGAATGGCGACCGTCAACGGCCGTAAGGTTCTCGCAGCCCGCCGTGCAAAAGGCCGCAAGAAACTTACCGTATCGGACGAAACCCGTTTCAAATAGTATCCGGTACCGATAACAGCATAGAACTATGACAGCCGCCCCATAAAGGCGGCTGTGCTGTTTATCGGCACCCTTTGTCCCATAGCCACTTTTTTAGTACCTTTGGACGCATATTGGCAAACGACATGAAACCGGATCTGAATACCGTAACCGACAAAGTTCGCAGCGGCGTGCGCATATCGCCCGCAGAAGCCGAAACGCTCTGGCGTGAAGCCCCGCTGTCGCTTCTTGGCAGCCTCGCCTGCGAAATAAAACGCCGTAAAAGCGGCGATGCGGTATATTATAACCGCAATTTCCACATAGAGCCTACGAATATATGTATCTTCCGCTGCCGCTTCTGTTCCTATCGCCGTCTTGCCGGGGAGCCGGGAGCGTGGAACTACTCTCTGGAAGAGATAGAAAACCTTGCGCGTGCACGCAAAGGCAGCGACGTAACGGAGGTGCATATAGTAGGCGGCGTACACCCCGACCACGATCTGGACTACTACATAGAGATGATACGCCGCGTCAAGGCCATACTGCCCGAAGTCACCGTCAAGGCGTTCACCGCTATAGAACTCGCATACATGATCGAAAAAGCCGGCATCGGCTTCGACGAAGGACTCCGCAGGCTCAAGGATGCCGGGATGGCGGCCATTCCTGGCGGAGGCGCGGAAATCTTCGACGAGGAACTGCGTGCGCGGATATGTCCCGAAAAGGGCGATTCCCGGACGTGGCTCGCTCTGCATCGCGCCGCACACGGCATAGGTCTCAAGACGAACGCCACGATGCTGTACGGCCATGTAGAGACCGTTTCACAGCGCATAGACCACCTCGACAGACTGCGCCGCCTACAGGACGAGACGGGAGGTTTCGATGCCTTTATACCTCTTAAATTCCGCAGGGCCGGAAACCTGCTCGGCGAAGGACTCGAAGAAGTTCCGGTAACGGAAGACATGCGCACGCTCGCCATGTCACGGATATATCTCGACAACTTCCCGCACATAAAGGCCTACTGGGTAATGTACGGCAAACAGACGGCCGAGATGGCTCTCACGTTCGGCGCCGACGACATAGACGGTACAATAGACGACACGACCAAGATATACTCCATGGCCGGCGCAGAAGACAAACCCCGCCTCACGGTAGACGAAATCGAAACCATGGCCGCCTCAGCAGGCCTGCGCGCCGTCGAAAGGGATACTTTTTACAACGAAATACGCCGCATTCCGGATACGGAACAAGGCCGATAAAACATAGCCGACATGGACAAAAACTCCCGAAACCAGCAGGGATGGCTGAAACGCATCTGGCACAATTATGTAGTACGCAACATAATCCTCGCCGTCAGCCTCGTCATAATAGTGGTATTCCTGACCTCGCTGTTGCTCAATTTGTTCACCCGCCACAACAAATACACGGAGGTACCCGATTTCTCCGGCATTACCATAACCGAGGCGAAACGACTCGCCTCACACGACGATCTGCGCATAGAGATCAACGACTCGCTATTCGTAGCCATACTCGACCCCGGCGTCATACTCGAACAGCGGCCGACGGCAGGAACCAAAGTAAAACCGGGGCGTAGGATATACGTTACGGTAAATTCTTCGGAGGAGAAAACAGCCCAAGTACCCTATGTAGCCGGATATTCGCTCAGGCAGGCCAAGAACATTCTCGAAACAGCCGGATTCGGAATCGAGAAACTCGTATACGTAAACGACATAGCCACCAATAATGTACTCGACGAACGCGTAGGCGCACAAACGGTAACAGCCACCTCTACGGTAGAGGCACGTATAGGCAGCGGAGTGACGCTGACCGTAGGCCGCGCCCCCGATGCGGAACTCGTCGCCGTGCCGCGCATAGTAGGTCTTCCGCTGCGGGAGGCTCGCAGCCGCATATGGGAAGCCGGACTCAACATAAAAGGAGTCGAACAGGACGCCGACATAGACCAAATGAACATCCGTCAGGCACGCGTATACATGCAGGTACCGGAACAGGGGCAACGCAAGGAGCTCGGCAGCGGCGTAATGCTATATCTGTCGCTCGATTCGACGAGAATAGCCACAGGAACAGCCCGTTCTGACAAGGCCGGCACAGCCACGGCACTCCGTGAACGCGCCATACTCGACAGCCTCTCGAAAGCGGGATTCCGCGGCGACGAACTTCAGGAAGAGTTCGAATGGACACTGAAAGTGGACAACGGAGAAGCGAAACCGGAAGACAGGCCGCGTCTGACAGAACAGGCGATTCTGGAATCGCTCGAAAACTACGGAGAAAGTATCGACGAAGGGACGGACGAACGATTCACTCCCGACGAATTTTTCCCCGAATAAACCGCCTGCCGTCAAACAGACGACAAATGTAACCACGCCACCTATACGTAAACCGGCATATCACTCCGACACACGCATGAATGAAAACCGTATAGACGAACTGACGGAAGAACAGGACGACCAGCAGGACGACCTGTACGAACACTTTTCCGTGACGGTAGACCGCGGACAGGCCATGTTGCGTATCGACAAATACCTGACCGTCCGGTTGGAAAACAGTTCGCGCAGCAGGGTGCAGGCCGCCGCCGACGGAGGCAACATACTCGTGAACGGCGTACCGGTCAAATCGAGCTACAAGGTAAAGCCTCTCGACCGCATTTCCATAGTCATGCCCTACCCAAAACGGGAGGTGGAAATCGTTGCGGAAAACATACCGCTCGACATACCATACGAAGACGACGATCTGCTGATAGTAAACAAGCCCGCCGGACTCGTCGTACACCCCGGCCACGGCAACTACAGCGGCACGCTCGTCAACGCGCTGACGTGGCACCTTAAAGACACTCCGCTGTTTCAGGAAGGGGACATGCGCGCCGGATTGGTGCACCGCATAGACAAGAACACATCGGGACTGCTCGTCGTAGCCAAGAACGAAAAAGCCCACGCACGACTGGCGCGACAGTTTTTCGAACATACTGTTTCCAGACGTTACGTCGCACTCGTATGGGGCAACTTCGAGGAGGACGAAGGCACCGTCACGGGCAACATAGGCCGTAGCGTGCGCGACCGTCTAAAAATGGCCGTATTCCCTGACGGGAGCGACGGAAAACACGCCGTCACACATTACCGCGTACTGAAACGTTACGGCTACGTCACACTTATAGAGTGCCGTCTCGAAACAGGGCGAACGCACCAGATACGCGTCCACATGGAATATATAGGACACCCGCTGTTCAATGACGAAAGGTACGGCGGCGACCGGATACTGAAAGGCACCACGTTTTCCAAATACAAACAGTTCGTCGAGAACTGTTTCGCCGCCATGCCGCGCCATGCACTGCACGCACGCAGCCTCGGTTTCGATCACCCTGCGACAGGACAGCGCATGGAGTTCGAAAGCGAGCTTCCGGCCGACTTCCGCGCAGTACTCGAGAAATGGGACACGTATACCACCGCCCGTCCCGCCGAAGATGAATAATAACCCAGCGAGACAATTTCAGATACAGTCTGAAATCGGAAAACGCAGGACGCACAATGCCATAGAAACGTTCTATCGGATAATTTTCCTATATCCAAATCTGCATTGGATCAGCGCAAGCCAAACGGTCGGCATAAAATATTTACCGCCATATTACCCGGAAATATCCTAATACACAATATCAAAACTTACGTTATCCGCTCTACAGACATGTACGAATAACCTCTTTTATCGGCAAGCAGCTATCCACCACAACCGTGTCGAAACGACATACGCATCTATCTCCATGAGCATGATGCTTTATTATCATAATATTACGAATCCGGTAGCCCGTCTACACTCCCCCGCGAAACCTTATCGTGACCGGTATTAAAATTATGAGTTCAGGTTGTAAATGTCTGCTTGCCGCCGGACTTTCTCGATATAAACATATGCGGCAATCTCCACGAAGCGCATTTACAACCGATATTCGGTATTGTACCGGACACAATCGCAACCGACATTTACATCGCTGCACGACATTCAGCTACCATACATGAGAACGAGCGCCGGACACGTTTGTGTCCGGCGCTCGAATCATAACGGCAGCGTCCTACCTATTCAATACTCTCGGCAAGAACGGCCTTATAAATATCTATGTCCCCGCAGCAGGAGTTGCGTATGAACTCGGCCGCAGCCTTGTTCTGTGCCTGAGCGTATTTTATATACGCTTCGGCCGACACCCTGTAACAATCGCATTCGGCGGCCTGCCTCAGGAGCAGGTGCGCAAGGATCAGATGCCCGCTCATCTCTACCAGACGGCGCGCATGGAAATCTATCTGCTCGTTATCGCCCGCAGTGACACGCGCAATAGCCGCCTCGTATTCCTCTCGCATGGCGATCAGCTTGTCGAGCTGGAACTTGAATTCGCCCGGACGTTCGGCAGCCTCGTATTCCTTGATCTGAGCGAGATAGGTACCGGTCGTGACGTGACGGATAGCCGCCACCACCTGCAACTGTGTCGTACCTTCGTATATATTGGTAATACGTGCGTCGCGATAGATGCGTTCTATCGGATAGTCCTTCATATAGCCCGATCCGCCGTGTATCTGTATGGCGTCGTAAGCGAGCTGGTTGGCATACTCGCTCGCGAACATCTTGCACACGGGAGTAAACGCATCGGCCAGTTTGTTGTAGAATTTCATCTCGTCTTTCTCCTCCGGAGTAAGCGGACGGTCCTTGCCGATTTCAGCCCAACATTTGTATATCTCAACGAAACGGGCGGTCTCGTAAAGCATGGCACGAGATGCGTTGAGTTTCGCCTTCATGTTGGTCAGCATCTCGTACACAGCCGGGAACTGTATGATGGGCTTACCGAACTGCTGTCTCTCATTGGCATACTTCAACGCTTCACGGTAAGCGGCCTCGCAAAGGCCCGTTCCCTGAGCGCCGATACCGAGACGGGCAGCGTTCATGAGCGACATAACGTATTTGATAAGTCCCAGCTTACGCGAACCCACCAGCTCCGCAGGAGCATTGGTATACACGAGTTCGCACGTAGGCGATCCCTTGATACCGAGCTTGTTCTCTATGCGGCGCACCTTGACGCCTCCGTCGCGACGGTCGTACACGAACATGGACAATCCGCGGCCGTCTTTGGTTCCTTCTTCCGAACGGGCGAGCACGAGAGATATATCGCCGTCGCCGTTCGTAATGAAACGTTTCACGCCGTTAAGCAACCATTTGCCGCTCTTCTCGTCGTAATGCGCCTTGAGCATCACGGCCTGAAGATCGGAGCCGGCATCAGGCTCGGTGAGTGCCATGGCACACGTTGCTCCGTTGGAAACCAGAGGCAGGTATTTCTGCTTTATCTCCTCGCTCGCAAACTCGTTTATGGTCTCGGCACAGTCCTGCAATCCCCAGATATTCTCGAATCCGGCATCGCCGCGCGCCACCATTTCGTTAGCCATTACGAAACATATCAGCGACATGTTCAGACCTTCGTATTTGCGCGGCAGGTGAATACCGCCCAGCCCGGCCTTACGTATGGCGTCGAGGTTTGCCTGCGTACCGCGTGCATACACCACATGGTCGTCCACCACATGAGGACCTTCCTTGTCGACATCCTCGGCATTGGCCGCTATAACGTCGGCGCATACGCCGCCGGTAATCTCCAGCACACGACGGTAACTGTCCATTGCGTCCTCGAAATCCGCCGGAGCGTAATCATAAACGTCCTTATCGGCAAAGTTCTTCTCGCGCAGCTCCACGATCTTCTTCATCAGCGGGTGATTGAGCTGGAACTGCAAATCCTTATTATCTAAAAAAAAGTTTCCCATATCTCGTCGTTTTAAAGAGGCGATCGGCTGTTCCCGTCCGATTTACGTCATCGCCCATCGGCAACGGTAAGTTTCGTAAGTCCCCGGCATCCGACACAGCCCCAAGCCATGCCTCCCGCCGGTCGCCGGCGTACCTCCTTATTTGGAATTTTGTTTGTAGAACTTTATCATCTTGGGTACCACTTCCATAACATCGCCCGTAATAACGAAGTCCGCGACTTTGTTGATAGGCGCATCCGGATCGGTATTTATAGCTATAACCATTGACGACTGGTCCATACCTGCGGTATGCTGTATCTGACCCGAAATGCCGCAGGCTATGTAAAGTTTCGGACGCACCGTAACACCCGTCTGGCCGATCTGACGTGCATGGTCTGCAAATCCTGCGTCTACCGCGGCACGAGACGCGCCTACTTCGCCGCCGAGTACGCCAGCCAGTTCATGAAGAATGGCGAAATTCTCCTTGGATCCCATACCGTATCCTCCGGCGACTATCACGGGAGAAGACTTGATGTCGATGCCCTTTTCCTCGATATGACGATCTATAATCTTGACTACCAGATCACTCTCCTTGACAAACTTGTCTACGTCTATCTTCTTGATTTCCGGATTGCCGGGGTTGGCTACCTCCGCCTTACGCATAACGCCCTCACGAACGGTGGCCATTTGGGGACGGTGATCGGGATTTATAATGGTAGCTATGATATTTCCGCCGAAGGCAGGACGTATCTGATAAAGGAGATCCTTGTACTCGGTGCCTTTGGGATCGGTATGGTCGCCTATCACGAGGCTCGTACAGTCGGCCGTCAGGCCGCTGGTCAGCGTCGACGATACGCGGGGTGCGAGGTCGCGTCCCACGGGCGTAGCGCCGAACAGCGCGATCTGCGGCTTCTCCTGCTCGAAAACACCGCACACTACGGCAGTATGGGGCAACGTCCTGTACGGAGCGAGCTCCTTGTCGTCGGCAATCCATACCGTATCGGCGCCGTAACGCGCCATAATCTGTTCGATGCCTGCGAGTTCATGACCGGCCACCAACGCTTCGAGCTTACAGCCGAGCCTGTCGGCCAGCTCGCGCCCCTTGGTGAGCAATTCCAAACTGACGTCGGCGACCTTGCCGCCTTCCGTCTCTATATATACGAATATGTTGTTCATCTCTCTTATTCCTTCTCTATCCAAGCGTATGGCTGGCGATAAGTTCGACCATCAATGAATTTATGTCCTCGTCGGAAGCCGTCAGTTTGCGCGACTCCTTGGCCTGAAACACCACGCTCTCGATCTGTTTCACCTTGGTGGGAGAGCCGAGCAGACCGAGCTGCTGCGGATCGGCGTCTATATCGCCGACATTCCACTCGGTTATGCGCAGATAGTCCTTGCCTGCGGCAATCTGCATATAATCCTCGCCGGCCTCCTGCACTTCGCTGCGGGTCTTGGCGTGTTTGTATTTCATCACCCTCTTGGCATTCTGGGGGCGGCATTCGGGAGCCGAACCGTCCACCGTCATGAGCATCGGATAGGGCGACGACACAGTTTCCACGCCGCGTTCCAGACGACGGCGGATGACGATCTGGTTGTCGTCCAACGACACGATCTGCTCCACATAAGTCACCTGTGGCAATCCGAGTTTCTCGGCCACCTGCGGACCCACTTGGGCGGTATCGCCGTCGATAGCCTGACGACCGGCAACTATTATGTCGGGTTTGATTTCGGCGAGCGCCCGCGACAGCGCATAGGAAGTGGCCAGCGTATCGGCACCCGCAAAAGCGCGGTCGGTCAGGAGGTAACCTCCGTCGGCACCGCGGAACATCGCATCGCGTATTATATCGGCCGCACGCAGAGGTCCCATGGTAAGTATATATACCGTACTGCCCTCGCACATATCCTTGATCGTAAGCGCCTGTTCGAGCGCATTCAGGTCCTCAGGGTTGAATATCGCCGGCAGTGCCGCACGGTTCACCGTACCGTCCGCCTTCATCGCGTCCTTGCCCACATTACGGGTATCGGGTACCTGCTTGGCGAGAACAACTACTTTCAACTGTTTTCCCATTTGTTCTGATTTATGTTATTAATCCGGCTGCCGAACACTGATAGTTGCAGCGAACCTTATCGTTTATTTGGCTTTCTATTTTCTCTTATTACGCCCATTACTCCGATAAAACAACCGCGAACTGCCGATCCGGACAGACATCGCGGACATTTACGGAACCAGTCACTCAACGGCCGACCGTAATCCCAACCGATTGACAATTCAATAACGGTCGCCATACGTGACAAATGAACTTAATCCTCCAATATCAGGTATGTCGCAAATTTACTTTTTTTCCGATAACGCACCAAAATAACTCCCATTTTTCCGTCTGTTCAGACCATTATCCCCTTACGCGACACTAGGGTTGCATTATATTCACTATCTTAGAGGGCTGAAAATCGGCACCCCATGCGCAAGTTACTCCTGACGACACTTCTATCTTCGTGCTTCACAAGCATATGCGCCTTCGCCCAGCTCGACAAATACTATTTCGTCTGGGTAGGACGCAGTATGGTCATGGAAAACCGCTACAAGGAGGCCATCGAAACACTCAACACGCTGTTGCGTTCCGACAGCGACGCTTACGAAGCGTACTTCTGGCGCGGCATAGCCAAATACCACCTCGACGATCTGCTCGGCGCCGAACAGGATTTCACCTCGACGCTAGACAGGAATCCGGTCTACACGCTCGCATACCAGTTCCGCGCGCTGACACGCACACGACTCGGAGACTACGAAGCCGCCCTTAAAGACTATCAGGAAGCGATAGACCTGCGGCCGGATTATCCCGGCCCCTATTTCAGCCGCGGAGTAACCAACATAATGCTGCACAGGTACGAAAACGCGGTAGCCGATTTCAACATGTATATCCGTTTCGTACAGAAAGACGCCGACGCATACGCCAATCGCGGCTTGGCTTACCTTAACCTGCGGGACACTACCGCCGCCATGGAAGATTTCACGCAAGCCATACGCACCAACCGCATATACCCGCGCGGCTATCTCGAACGGGGAACATTACTGGCCGCACAGGGAGACTACGACGACGCTCTTGAAGACTTCGACAAAGCCGTGGAATGCGATACGACATTGATACAGTCCTACTTTTCGCGAGCCTCGCTGCACTACAGGCGCGGCGAATACACGGCGGCGTTGAAGGATTTCGACAAAGTCATAGAACTCGATCCCACCAGTTCTGTCACATATTTCAACAGAGCTATAGTCCGTACCGAAATAGGCGACTATAACCGCGCCATGGACGACTACGACCGTGTCGTAGAATTGTCGCCGGGCAATGTCGTGGTATATTTCAACCGTGCAGGACTTCATTCCCTGCTCGGCGATCCCGAACTGGCGATAAAGGATTACGACAAGGCGATAGAACTGTTACCGGATTTCACCAAGGCATATCTCAACCGGGCTACGGCAAAGTACGTCACGGGAGACACGCGCGGCGCCGAACGCGACCGTGCGACGGCCGAACATAAAATAGAAGAATACCGCCGCAAACTGTCCACTGGCGAAATATCGCCCATGGCCGATACGGCGAGCAATTTCAACCAACTGCTCGCATTCGACACGAAAATGTCACGGAACGCGACGACCGCTACGGCATCCGCCACCCACGATATTATTACCATACGGCCACTGTACCGTTTCACCCTGATAAGTCAAACCGCCGACACGACCGCCATGCTCCCTGCCGCAACACGGAAGTTGCCGGAAACCATAAACGACTTTTTACGCACAGTGGGAGACTACCGCCTCGACTTCACATGCGCTTCCGGCGACCTATCCGCCGACGCCCTCATAGAGTACAGCGAAAAAGCCATGCGGTCGAAAGGCACTACTGCTGAAGAATGGTTGCCGTACTTCAATCTCGGCATCGCACAACTCCAGTTACGACAATATACCAACGCAGTCAATTCGCTCACCAAAGCGATAGAACTCTCTCCGGCAAATCCCCTGCTGTACATGACACGCAGCGCCGTACTGGCAGAAATGACCGACTTCATATCCTCCATGGACAACGAATACTCCCGAATATCTCCCGACAGCAACGGCATGAACGGCTCTAACGGCGGACGGGTATACAACTACGACGATGCCATATCCGATCTCAACAAAGCCGCGAAACTCGCTCCGTCGCTCGCATACATACACTACAACCGCGGTAACCTACATGTCTTGTCCGGTGATTTCAACGCTGCGGCGGACGACTACTCCCGCGCCATAACGCTCGACCCGACTCTCGCAGAGGCTTACTTCAACCGCGGCCTCGTCAAAATATACATGGGACGCAACCGCGAAGGATTGCTCGATGTTAGCAAGGCCGGCGAGCTGGGCATCAGCGACGCCTATACGGTCATGAAGCTGTATTCGCCGGACAGATAACCACCGTCACGACACAAACTAAATAAACAAACGATGACACAAACAATTCAAAAAAAGCTCAACGATTCGGCGCCGTTACGTTGGACGGCGTTGATTCTCATCGCATTGATGATGTTTTTCGCGTACATGTTCGTCGATGTGATGTCCCCTCTGCAAACCCTTATCGAATCGCAGAGGGGCTGGACGCCTAACGTATTCGGCACCTATGCCGCTTCGGAGTACATACTCAACGTCTGCGGCTTTCTGATTCTCGCGGGTATCATACTCGACAAATGCGGCGTCAGATTTACCGGAACGCTTTCCGCATCACTTATGGTAGTAGGCGCAGCCATTAAATACATAGCCGTAAGCGACTGGTTTCAGGCTACGGCCATAAACGAATGGCTCGGCTCGTGGTGGGTATCAGTACCCGGTAGCGCGAAACTCGCCTGTCTCGGCTTCATGATATTCGGCTGCGGCTGCGAAATGGCCGGTATCACCGTATCGCGCGCCATTGCCAAATGGTTCAAGGGCAAGGAAATGGCTCTCGCTATGGGTCTCGAAATGGCTATCGCCCGACTCGGCGTATTCGCCGTACTGTCGTTGTCGCCGTGGCTCGCCGCCAAATTCGACGGATCGGTAGTGGCCCCCGTAGCTTTCTGTACGGTACTCCTTCTTATCGGTCTCATCAACTTCATAGTCTTCTCCGTAATGGACAGCAAGCTCGACAAGCAGATAGGCGAAATGGAACCGGAAACATCGGAGGACAAATTCAAGGCGAGCGACATAAAATACATTCTCACCAGCAAAATGTTCTGGCTGATCGCCCTTCTCTGCGTACTCTACTATTCGGCGATCTTCCCGTTCCAGAGGTATGCGACCAACTTCCTCGAATCCACGCTCATGATACCGGCCGACGAAGCCGCCAACATTTTCAGGTGGTTCCCCATACTCGCCATGATACTGACCCCGGTACTCGGCTCGTTCATCGACTACAAGGGCAAAGGCGCTTCGATGCTGATGTACGGCGCACTCATAATGATAGTATGCCACCTGAGTTTCGCATTCCTGCTGCCGGTCTTCCCGTCCAAATTCCTCGCTCTCGTCATCACCATCGTGCTCGGCGTATCCTTCTCGCTCGTCCCGGCGGCATTGTGGCCGAGCGTACCGAAAGTTATAGACGGCAAGATTCTCGGCAGCGCCTATTCGCTCATATTCTGGGTACAGAACGTAGGTCTGTGCTTCGTACCCAAAATCATCGGCAACGTTCTCAACGCCACCAACCCCGGCGTAGCCGAAGCACGCAGCCGCATAGCCGAAGAGATGGCACAAGGTGCAACGGGACTCACGATGCCTGTTTACGACTACACCACCTGTATGATAATCTTCGCATCATTCGGCGTGCTGGCCTTCATCCTCAGCATATGGCTCAAACAGGAGGACAGGATCAAGGGTTACGGTCTCGAACTTCCGAACGTACAGAAATAATTCCCGGAAATATCCGAATGCAAAAAGCAGGCTTCACTTCGGTGAAGCCTGCTTTTTGCATATAGTACTCGCGACACACCAGACGGCGTCATCTGGTCTTGGACGAAAAGAAACGCGTCACCTTATAAGTATACCGCTCGTCCTTATGCAACACTCTGCGCAACCACAAGCCATACAGAAATCCGCAGCCATAACCGTAAAGCTGAATGAACGACGTCCACACAGACAGCCACCCTATATATACGCTCCTGTTGCGCACGGCCGAGTCGATAAACCACAATGCCATGAGTGCGCCGAAAGGCACCGCAAACCACCACGGCGAATAAATCACGCCGACCAGCACCAACAACTGCCACATGAATCCCGGCAACAGACGACATACTCCGAGCAACGCTATCGCCACCGCAGGAAGAGCCATAAGCGGCGACACGATCATGGCCGCAACACACAGAACGGCAGACCCCACGGTAAAAACGGCCGGCAGCCAGAATACGGCCTTGCGCGATTCGGGATGCCGCATATTGAGATTTACACGCGCCGTACCGAACACGAACACCTGCTTAAAGAACAGCCTCATGCTCGTTCGCCGTTTATGACACACTACCGCATCGTCCAACAACCACGCCTTGACTCCGGTACGCATTACGCGCAAACTGAAATCTATATCCTCCCCGATACGCATATCGCTGAAACCGCCGACCGACTCGAACAGACGGCGGGAAATGCCAAGATTGAAACTGCGGGGCGAGAACTTGCCTATTCCGCGTTTGCGCCCGCGTATTCCCCCCGTTGTGAACACCGCTGTCATGGAGTAGCTGACCGCCTTCTGCAACGGACTGAAATCGGGCGCAGCGCTGTCCGGACCTCCGTAAAACTCGATACCGTCGGCCGCCATACGCCTGTAAACGGTCTCGAAATAGGTCGGCGGAACTATGCAATCGGAATCCATGATAACAAAGAAATCGCCGTGTGCGGCTGCCGCTCCGGTATTGCGTGCGGCTGCAGGACCGCCGTTCTCCTGCCATACATATTTCACATCGAGTATACCGGCATAACGTTCCGCCACGTCCGCCGACGACAATTCAGGACGGGATCCGTCCTCTACTATAACGACCTCGAAATCGCGCCGCGTCTGACGAGACAACGATTCGAGCAACTCCTCCGTCTCCTGCGGACGGTTATAGACCGGTATTATAAGCGATATATACATAACGATTACAAAGTTATCTAATTTACCCGATTTATGCCTACCGCCCCACACTATCTTCGGTAAAGCCCGCACAAAGTCAATGCATTACTTCCCGCAAAAGTATAACGCCCGGTAACGAAAATCGCAACTCATACCTTTTACACGATAATCCCGGCATCCGCAAGACAAAAGCATGGAGCGGTCTGCCGACCGCTCCATGCTAAAACAACAACTTTTTGGATTTACTTGGCATCCCTGACATCAGGAGCCACATACCAGTGTGCGGTTTTCTGAGTAGCGACTACGTCTACCAACAAGAAACTCAGGAATTTCTGTTTATCCGCCGTCATATAAGTGATACAACCGGGACCTACAGTCAACCCGTAATTCTCATATACCCAATCTTTGATGCTACCGAGTACAACTCCTGATTCGATATCCACGACAGTTCCGCTATTGGACATGAAGCCACCATTGGCAAAGCCTATACCATCGTTGGTACAAGTTGATCCTCCAGCCAAATCTTCAAAAATATACGTTTTCTCATTTTCTGTATCGAAGAATGCAGCGCACTCGGCTCCTCCGCCGGGATGAGTCTCCTTGCGCCACGTTCCGGCGATCCATTTGCCGTTAGGGCTTATGTTGGTAAGCTCGGCCGTACAGGTCATACCGTTCACAATATTTTCAGTCACCTCGCCATATCCGTAATCGGTTGTTATCTGACTGATTTCACGTTTATCCTCGCCGACCCAATGAAATTCGCCGTTCTTGTCCCAATAACACATACCGAAGTCGTTATTGCACCACGAGGTACCGTAAATTATCGTCCCGTCGGCACTCATGCCACGAGCCATTACTCCGCCGACCCATACGCTGTCGCGGAAATTCTTTTCGGGCACCGGCAGTATTTCCGGTACACCGTCAACCCATTTCAACGGACGGTACAAACCACCCACAGCCAACACATCGTCCTGAGCATATCCTGCCCATATAGTACCGTCGGAAGAAACAGCCTGTACGCTGGCAGCGATCTTGTAATCGTCGGGAATTTCAGGTATGAAATAATTACCGTCAAGATCGTATGCCACAGTACCGCCGGCATTGTTCATCAGGAAGAATACGCCGGTATCAGTAATACAATACGGTTTCTCCAAACCGAACAGACTGCCGGGAACTTCTGCAACGATATGCCTTTCGTCGGCATCGACATCGATAATGACTACCTGATGCGTCCACGACTCGTCATCATTCAGCACGGGAATACGCCCGCCGACATACTTACCTTCAGGCGACATTACCGCACCGAGATCGAATTCGAGCGGAAAGCGATAAATATATTCGCCTGACTGCTTGGCCAGCTGATTTATAGCCAAAGTCTCCTCCACATTGCCCATACTGAACGTCAGCACAGCGTTACGCTCATCGGTCAGATCGTTATCATCTACCGTTATCGTAACGCTCGTATCACTGACATCTTCAACTTTCACCCACGAAGCGGAAGGCTCTACGCTCCACTTGCCGGTAGCCGATACGGCTACTTCAACCGGAGAATTGCCCTCGGCCGTAAACGAACAGTTAGCCCTGTCGAGGCGTATGTACGCATATTCGGTATTGACATCGGTCTCGCAGGCCGACAAAATTGCTGCGGTAAACAAAATACCGCAAACGATAGACACTCTTTTCATGCTAATAATTTTTAGGTTAGACAAGTATTTTATTTTAAGGTCCAGAAAAGTCTGTAATACTAAAAGCATGCAATGGAGCTGTCATGTTTTTACAATAATAACAATAATTTTCCGAATTAAAAAACACGACGCAAAATTTCTCAAAGAAATAAACTGTATTAAGCACAGATTACAACACGACACACACTAAATACATACACGACACCGCCAGCCCCTACCCATGCTCCATTACGATACAAAATACCGCACCCTTTGAATAACGCCCTGACCTTTACCGGTGCGCTATTCACGATCCCAAAAACATATAAAACATAACGGGCGGGATTCTTACTGAATCCCGCCCGCACTCGGTTACCGGCAAATGCCGATAATATCAAAATTACTTCACGACCGGAGCCACGTACCAATGTGCCGTTCTCTGACCGGCAGCATTGCTTTCGAGTACGAAACTAATGAACTTCTGTTTGTCGGCCGTCATATAAGTGATACAACCGGGACCTACGTTAAGACCGTAATTCTCATATACCCAATCCTTGACGCTGCCGAGAACGGCTCCCGATTCGATATCTACCACAGTTCCGCCGTTGGACATGAAACCGTTGTGAGCAAAACCGATACCGTCATTGGTACAAGTCGAACCACCTGCCAAATCCTTGAATATATACGTTTTTTCATTTTCGGTATCGAAGAAAGCAGCGCACTCGGTACCCACGCCGGGAAGCGTCTCTTCACGCCATGTTCCGGCTATCCATTTGCCGTTCGGACTTATGTTGGTAAGTTCGGCCGTACAGGTCATACCGTTCACAATATTTTCAGTCACCTCGCCATATCCGTAATCGGTTGTTATCTGACTGATTTCACGTTTATCCTCGCCGACCCAATGAAATTCGCCGTTCTTGTCCCAATAACACATACCGAAGTCGTTATTGCACCACGAGGTACCGTAAATTATCGTCCCGTCGGCACTCATGCCACGAGCCATTACTCCGCCGACCCATACGCTGTCGCGGAAATTCTTTTCGGGCACCGGCAGTATTTCCGGTACACCGTCAACCCATTTCAACGGACGGTACAAACCACCCACAGCCAACACATCGTCCTGAGCATATCCTGCCCATATAGTACCGTCGGAAGAAACAGCCTGTACGCTGGCAGCGATCTTGTAATCGTCGGGAATTTCAGGTATGAAATAATTACCGTCAAGATCGTATGCCACAGTACCGCCGGCATTGTTCATCAGGAAGAATACGCCGGTATCAGTAATACAATACGGTTTCTCCAAACCGAACAGACTGCCGGGAACTTCTGCAACGATATGCCTTTCGTCGGCATCGACGTCGATGATAACCACCTGATGCGTCCACGACTCATCGTCATTAAGCACCGGAATACGGCCTCCGACATATTTACCTTCAGGCGACATTACCGCACCGAGATCGAACTCGTTCGGATAGCGATACATATAATTGCCGGACAATTTTGCCAGCTGATTGATAGCCAAAGTTTCCTCCACATTACCCATGGTAAACGTAAGGAAACCGGTACGTTCTTCCGTAAGTTCGTTGTCATCTACGCTTATGGTAACGCTGGTTTCGGTCTGACTGTCGATCCTGATCCAGCTTGCCGAAGGCTCAACAGTCCATTCTCCCGTAGCCGATACAGCCACCTCTACAGGAGAATTATCGTTAGCCGAAAAAGAACAGTTGGCCACATCGAGACGGATATAGGCATATTCGGTTTCCGTTTTCTGGCAACCGGCCAATATCAACGTCGCTGCAACAATACAGCCGCAAAGTGATAAAACTCTTTTCATGTTAATGAATTTAGGTGTTAACTATAAAAATATTTAGGGTTGAAAAATGAAATCCAAAACTATATATCAATCAATAATGCATAGCTTTAAGTCAACGGAATCGCTCCCGTTCCCATCATCAACTATCACTCTTAATTTATGCAATTATAGCAATAAGCCTCGAATTAAAAAAATATTTCGAATATATTTTTCTTTATTATGTATAATTGCATAAGAATTTAAATAGCATCCGCATAAATCAAATAATAAACCGGAGACAATGCCTCATATCGCATATTTATATTATGCATGAATTACGGACACGGAATCATTAAATTCTTTGAACGCCATATCCGACCTTAAACGCCCTCGGAGCTCTGCGACAAAAAATCCGGGCGGCAATATGCCGCCCGGATACAGTTACAATCATACTCTCAATACGGAAGCGCGGTTAATCCCACGCCATACCGGTTACCTTTCAGGAGCGGGTGCAATGAACCAATGTGTGGTACGCATACCGACGGCCGCATCGGCAGCAAGACACATACTGAGAATGCGCGACTTGTCCGGCGAAAGTTGTACTATGAATCCGGGGCCGGGAGTTATACCGTAAGTATCCTGTATCCACTGCGATACACTACCGAGTACAACTCCGTTCTCTATATCTATGACATTTCCGCTGTTTGTTCCGAGACCGTTGGTCGTAAATCCGAGACCGTCGTTGGTACATGTCGTACCACCGCCTTCGCCTTCGAAGATATAAGTCTTGTTATTTTCGGTGTCATAGAAAGCAGCACACGAAGATCCCACACCGGGTGCACCTACGCCCGGAGAGACTATTTCCTTGCGCCATGTTCCAGCAATCCACCTGCCGTTGGGACTTATATTGGTAAGTTCTGCCGTACAAGTCATACCGTTAACTATATTCTCGGTAATCGTACCGAACTCGTATTCATTCTCGGCAAAATCCAATTCGCGGGCATCCTCGCCCACCCAATGGAAATCGCCGTTCTTATCCCAATAGCACATGCCGAAATCGTTATTGTCCCACGAACTTCCATAGATAACGGAGCCGTCCTCACTCATGCCGCGGGGGATGATGCCGGTTACCCATACGCTGTCGCGATAGTTTTTCTCAGGCACAGGCAGCACCTCCGGAACTCCGTCCACCCATTTCAATGGCATATAAAACCTGTCCGATTCCCGATAAGCCATACCGGCATATATCCTTCCGTCGGAAGAGACGCACTGAATATCTACTTCCGGCAAACAATCCGCAGGAGCCGTCGGCACCATATAATTGCCGTCGAGATCGTAAGCCACCGTTCCGCCCAGATTGTTCATGATGAAAAACAGGCCGGTATCGCTGATACAGTACGGCTTCTCGATACCGAACAAAGAAGCGGGCACTTCTGCGACAATATGCTGTTCGTCGGCATCGACATCTATGATTACTATCTGATGAGTATAGGTCTGGTCATCGTTCAATATCGGAATCTGCCCGCCCACGTATTTGCCGTTGGACGACATTACCGCACCGAGATCGAACTGTACGGGATAACGGTAAATATAGTCCGTCCCTACTTTCGGCAACTGGTTGACGGTGACCTCCTCGACAGCGGCACCCATTGTAAACGTCAAAGTTCCTATACGTTCGTCTTCCGTATCGTTATCCTCCACACTCACCGTAACGCTGTTGTCGGTCTGATCGTCTATTTTGATCCACGAGGCCGAAGGCTCCACAGTCCACTTGCCCGGTGCCGTTACGCTTATCTCTACCGGAGAATTTTTCTCCGCCGCAAAGGAAACATTAGCTACATCGAGACGAATATACTGATACTCGTTCTCGACATTCGCATCGCAACCGCAAAGGATCACGGCTGCCGTCAGCACACTGCCGACAATAGATAAAAATCTTTTCATGGTCGATATTAAATTAGATAAATTAGGTGTCAAACAATCACGGTTCCGTATCGTAGGAACTCAAGTAATTCCGATAAAACGTAGTCAAATACGTCCGACACGCACTTTCGAAATTATCGGATACAATATTAAAAATAATATTCGAATAAAAAAAGCATCTCCGTCCCGTTTTTAAACACAAAGTCATAATACCCGATTAAAATAAATAGTACAAAGCCGATTACAAAACAAACTCACCGCAATGCAGCGCATTACACAAAAAAACAATAGTTCCGACACGCAATGCATACGTGTCGGAACTACTTACAGACAGTACCGGAAAATCCTACAGCTTATCTCTCGAAGAATTAGCATTCGATGCGACAGAAAACCTGTGTACCGGCATCCTGCGATCCCGAAGCCTATTCCACATGCTTGAGGTTATCAACGACTTGCAATACAAGGTAATCCTTGCCGTATTCCTTCGAATTATCCGTTTCGAGGCGATACTGGTCGAGATGACTTTCCTCATCCACTATTATATCCTGGAACAGTTTATGGGTACCGGAATCCTCCAAATCTCCAGCTTCTTTGGAACGAGCGTTATAGTTCTCAACGGTTTCCTCTTCAAGTTTCATAGCATAATCGAGCATTTCCGTAACGTCCGTTACATGTTTCACGCCTTTCGACAAAGTCATCTTTACTTCTCCTTCGAGGAACAGAATCCTTTCGGCGAACTCTTCGGCGTGCTTCATCTCCTGAATGGCAGTCTTCTTGAAATACTGCGCGAGCGGTCTGTACCCCTTGTCTTCGCAGATGAAATGGAAATACATATACTGCAATGCCGCGTTATTCTCTTCAGCCAACGATGCGTTCAACATCTCGATACTACGCTGATACTTTTTCTCTGTTGCCATAATCACAATATTTTAAAGTTAGTTTTATGTTATTTCATAATCCTTATATTAAATAGGTATTGCAAAATCCATACCCAACCGTACAGCCGGCAAAAAATTATCGCCGTAAAATAAAAATGTTTCCGCATCCTTCTACCTGATACGGAAACATTCAAATCATATCGATGCTATATTACAATTCCCCCTTCACATATTTTATGGCGGCTTCGAGCTGTACATCCACGCCGGCGGCGAATGCGTCTACATCGTAAAACGACTGTATGTCAGGCTCTATCCCCACTCCCTCGTGTATTACACCGTTCGCGTCCTTCAGCATGGAAGTGGAAGTGTACACGCTCATTACGTTATTATCGAACGCACCGGCATACGTAAGATTGTAATCTCCCGCAAGCGGTCCAGTTCCTCCGAAAGTCCGTTCTCCCACCACGGCTCCGTTCGGCAGAGCAGACACTGCCATAGCTGTCATCTCGGCCATGCTGACCGACCACAGATCCGCCAACACCACTATCGGAGCATCCAACTTGCGATGCTGGGCGGCCGGATAAAGCACGCACGGTACCCATTCGTCGTAGTCGAGGCGACCCGGACCGTTCTTACTACGCGAATAACCGATAGTCGTTACTTCGTCTATCAACGGGGAAACCACATATTTCATATCGGCGAGATAACCGCCGCCGTTACCGCGCACGTCTATGATAACCCCGTTCACACTGGGATCGGATACGACCATATCCAAATAGTTCGCGAACACTTTCTTAACCACCCCTTCGGTATCGAGCGGAAAAATCTCCGTCATGGAGAAAGAAGTGAAATACAGATATATTATGCCATTGTCTATATTATATGAACTCGCATAGAATTCGTTCTCTCCGTCACCGGCATCATAAATTATACTACACTCCTCAAAATCGGAAATCCTGCCGGCCTGCATGTTGGCCTGCTGCGCACTCCTTATCTGGTCCACACTCACCGGCTCGTGATAATAATCGCGTTTCAAAACTTCGTTGTAACCGGGCTGGATCAAGGCCACACGGTCATCGGACTCTGCAGGCCGCGGATTGAGTATCTGTATTGCAAGGTGATGATCCACAAGGTCGGCGGCCAATGCGGAATAATACGTTCTCAACGTACCGGTACGCACCGTCCCCATAGTATCGAGCGCTTCGAACTTGGGCAAATACTCGTCATATACGGCGTCCCAATCGGTAGGGTCTATATCCCAGAAAACGTAACTGTTGTTCATTCCGTGCCAGAAAGCCTTGAAAATATCCGCATACGTCGCAGACATGACATCTTCGTTTGGATTCGGTATCTCCGGAGCGTCCTTGCGGCATGAAACCGCCGAAACGGCAACGAGTGCCGCAAACAATAAAAGTCCGTATCTTTTCATGATTCAATACTTTTTACTTGTTAGATCCGAGCAGGAACATGCATCCTATCTGAAAGGCCATCGTCGTATTGTAACGCGGCGTATGGAAATACATATAGTCCTTCTGCATGTCGGTAAGGGAATAGTATATGCGCCACTCGGCTTCGAGCACTACACGTGCAGACGCCCTGTACGACAACCCTATACCGCCGATGAGTCCCGCCTCGAAACGGTTGTCTCGACGCGGATCCAATGCGACATTGGCATCCCGGTAAAATACTATCGGCAGACCTTCCGGATCGAAATACCTCAACGATGTCCCCTGTACATTGCTCGACAGCCAGCAGCCTACGTATCCACCCAGATTCAGGAATCCGCGCAGGCGTCTTCCGCCGAACGAAAAGTCAGCCATTACGGGCAACTGCAGGTAACGGTTGCTCACCTTGCCGTACAAGGCAGAATATTCGCCGGTCCGCTCGACTTCGTACCCTTTTTCCATGTAAGACAGTTCGGCACGCAGACCGAACCAGTCGCAAAAGTCGTACTGACCGGGCACGGAAGCCGCAAATCCGCCGTGACTCAAATAGTTGCGGCCGTAAGCATACCCCTCGTCTATTGAGAGAGTGTTGTGTGCGTATCCCATAGATGCACCCACGCGCCATTGGGCGGATACAGGCACCGCCGTCAACGATACAGCTGCAACGAGCAAAGCCCTCCACAAGAATCCACACCTAACGGCATACACAATACTGTAAAAATATTTCATACAAGACAATTTAAACAATCCAATCCTTTCTCAACATGTACGCTCCGCACCGATACCGAACTTCCCTACGACAGAAATTTTCATCCGCCAGTGCAGAAGCAACTCTCCGAATTATTCCCGAGAGAACCTTAAAGCCATACGGCATGCGGGAGTTCCGTCCGCAGCGAGTATCTCGAAACACCTCGTTCCCTCCGCCTCCGCCGATGCTATCGACAGCGCGTCCCCATAGCGCGTCTCATGCATAAAATTGATATCCAAACGCTCCATGCGTCCTTTGACGACCACCTCCAAAGGCAACGTATCGACAACCCATTCCACGTACTTGACACTGTTCGTATGGCAGTTGAAATCGAGGTCGCTGTACGCCACCTTACGGACGGACACGTTTTGAGGCTCCCTGACGGCCGCCAGTCTGCGCGGCATCTCCACAGGCACGGGAAATGGCTGCGTCATAGAATCGTAGGCAGGCAACGTATGCAGATCGAGCATACGTCTTGCCGAAAGATCTATCATAGCCCAGTTGGTTACCGCGGCAGCCACCACACCGCCGTCGCGGTCCAACACCTCGAAGTTACGTGTGGTCATGGCACGCGACACGTCGCTCACCCACGTGGTAATCGAAATATCTTCATACTCCTCCGGCATACGGTAAGTCTCCAGCCCCATGCGCGTCAACACCCACGAAGCATTGTGCATATTCAGGTCACGGACCCCGAAGCCGTTACGGTCCGCATCTTCTCCTGCAGTATGAAGTATGTAATCCACGAGGGACATAACAGTAGCCCGACGGGTAAAATCCACATCCCGCGGCTCTATCCTGTAATCGTATCGTCTTTTCGCTTCCATATAAACACAATTCCCGACGCCGGCTACCACTTCTGTCGCCTTCCACCCGGAAACAGATAGTACAAATATACCAAAAATTACCACATCCCCTTCACAAAAACCGTGGGTGTGCTCACGCATACCCACGGCTACCAATCAAACCTTACCTAACCTTTAACCATTGAAAAGGATTTTTACAAAAAATTAAATTTTATGTCATAAGTACCGGAATATTCCGCAGACACAAGCCGCAACCCGATTATTTACGGATACGCCGCCAGCGCCATATAGTAACGAATGATACAAATACTCATCTTCCGAAGCTATGCAACTCCGCATAGCGCTCCGAAATATTCCGGCAAACACTTCTGTCATACTACTGTCCGAATCCGGGGTCTACAATCTCCCCACCCCCTTCATCGCCGCCGGGGAACGGATTCGGATACGGATCGCCATTCCCTATTACATCGAGCGTTCCGGTATACTCGCCGGCAAGTTTGAAGCCGAGATCGTCCTCGAACTCCATTTTAACGGTGTAAGTATCGCTGTCACGGGCAACGGTCATGCTGCCGGCCACTATCGGCGCTTTCTCCACGACAGTTCCGTTCTCCATACGGTAATACCACGATCCGGTCGTAGTATTCACATCCCACGACGAAACGCCGCCGCGCGACACCGTATTGACTGGCTCCAATCCGTATTCTTCTTCCGCAACAGGGTATTGGAAATCGGGAATGTAATATATTTTCTCATCGTTGAATTCCACTTTCGAGGTATTCAGTGTCAACATTATATACTCGCCCGTACCGGAGAACGGCGGCCACATGATAGTGGAATGTTCGATGCCGTCACCCCAGAAACGGCAGTCGAAACGCGAAATGGTCTCTGCCGGCTCCCAGTCGTTACTCGGATTGAACATTATATAGTGATTTTTCAGTACCGGAGTAAGATCCACATCGGCCGTAAGTTCGCTCAGATGGTCTACGGCGGCGTCCTGCACGATCCTGACGCGAACAGGCTCCACGCCCTCGGCCGTAGCAGTTATCACCACGTAACCCGTACGTTCCACCATATCCGGATTGGATGTGGCCTCCACAAACAGACTCGGATAATCGGGCATGGAACTTATTATGGAAAACCACTCCACGCTCTCGCCGGTCTCGCCTTCGGCCACAGCCTCCCAATCGGTATTCTCGGCGGTCACCAAAATGGAACTGCTATTTGCAGTGTTGCCCCTGTAATCGAATCTGATCTCCTCGACATCCACCGACAACGACGGCGGGACGATCTTGCCGTCCTGAATGACTATCACACTGCGAGGCTCGGCCGATTCCTCGCTCGGCGTAACGGTCACGACTCCCTCGCGTTTATTGGTATCGGGATTATCCGACACGCTGACACTGAAACCGTCCTCGACAGTCTCAACCGTAATCCACGACGCAGCCGTACCTTCAGGCTGAGCCTCCCACGTCAGGCCTTCTCCTTCTACGGTAACCTTCACTGTCTTAGGTTCAGCCCCCTCGCCGGCAAATTCCAACTTGGATTCGGACAATGCAATGCTGAACGTTTCGGGAGTTTCGTTACCTTGCTGGGTAACGGTTATCTCCTTGTTCTTCAACAGGCCGCTGTCGGCCGGTACGGTAACAACGACGGCACCGACACGGCTCTCACCTTTAGGATTATCGGCAACGGAAACAGTAATACCGGAATCCCCGGTCTTGACGGCTTTCAACCATTCGGACGATGCGGCGGAAACCTCTATGTCCCACACGACACCTACGGCCTTGACTGTAACTTCCTGCGACGGGGCACCCTCCGCAGCGAATGTCAACGACAACGGTTCGACGCTCAACGACTGTCCACCCTCCGGTTCATTATCATTACACGACACAAGCGTCGCGGCGAGCGCTGCGAGCGCAACTA
Source organism: uncultured Tidjanibacter sp. (assembly GCA_947852905.1). Taxonomy (GTDB): domain Bacteria; phylum Bacteroidota; class Bacteroidia; order Bacteroidales; family Rikenellaceae; genus Tidjanibacter. Next base: position 334,104 of record CANTVF010000002.1, read on the forward strand.
TATACAGCTTTTTCATATATGCAAAAAATTTAAAGTGAACTTATACGGTAATCGAGAATTAATCAAGCGGAGGGGCTATGTACCACGAGCAAAACGATACACCCATACCCGTAGACATCGCATACGAACCTATCATCGATCGCTTGTCAGGAGCCAGATACTGGATATATCCTGCCGGAGTCAAGATGCCGTAGTTTTCGAGTATCCATTCCGACGTACTGCCGAGCGGAGTATCCGTATTGAGATCATGGACTACGCCGTCGGTAACACCAAGGGTCCCCAAACCTATGAAAGCTATGCCGTCGTCGGTCACATGTACGCCTGTTGCCACACCGTAATCGTCCACTATGGTGGTCTTTTCTGTTTCGGTATTGTAGAACGCCGGATACGTATCGGCGAGTACTCCCGTCTGATCCGCATTGACATACTCCTTGCGGTATTTGCCGGCGATCCATGTTCCAGAAGGACTGATGTTGGTGAGTTCCGCGAACGCGATCATCCCGCTCGCTATGGTCGTGACATACGTTTCGCCGTTCGCATCGGTAATAGTGACATCCTCGTAGGTATGTATATCCTTACCCACATATTCCGGCTTGGCATTTATATCCGTCCAGTAGACCATGCCGACATCCTTGCTCTCCCACGTCGTACCGTATATTACAGAGCCGTCGGCCGATACGCCACGAGCCATGATGCCGATAGAAAATTCCTGCCCGCGATACGCTTTGTCCGGAAATTGCAGTTCGCGGGGCTGTCCGTCTATCCACACCAACGGGTGATACATGCCGTCCTCATGCGTAGCGAAACCCACCCAGTAATTGCCTTCCGACGAGGTACCCTGCACTTCCGGTTTGGATCTAAAGCCGGGTAATCCCTCGACCTCGAAATAGTCTCCGTCCCTACCGAAGGCATATTGCACGCCATGCTGTCCGTCGGTTATGAATACATAGCCCGCATCGGAAACCACCATGGTCTGATAGAGTGCCATCATGGATTGAGGCACATCCATACATACGGTCTCTTCGCCGGTATAAAGGTCTATGATAGTGGGATGGAAAATATAGGAATCGTCCTCCACGACAAGCGTCTCTGTAAAACCGCCTACAAAGCGGCCGTTAGGAGACATAGCCGCACCCATGACATAATTGGGCAGCTTGCGGTATCTCGGCATACTCTCATTGAAGCCGAGTTGGGTGACGGTTATCTGCTGGGAAGCGTCGCCGGCCGTGACAGAAATGGTGGCCGTCCTTTCGGACTCCGACTCGTTGTCGGCGGCGGTAATGGTGAGAATGGTGCCGTCTTCGTTACGAACGGCCTCGAGCCACGAAGCGTCCGTAACAGCCTTCCATGACGACGGCGAGGCTTTGACCTGAATCTCCAGAGGCTGATTGTCGTTGCTGTAGAAAGAGCATACGGCCTGATCCAGCCTTACGTAATGATAATCTTCCTTTACGGTGTCGCTACACGACAACATGCAAATTGCGGCAAGTAAGCACCCCCCCCCGCATCATTTTTAACATTAAGTTAGTTTTCATAAACAATAATTTAGGTTAATCAAAGTATGTAAAGCGCGCATTCACATAGCTTCTTTTGCAAATATAATAAATACCCATTAATTTCCAAATAAAGCACCATGATTTTTTGTTCCACACAAACAAAAAATCACCACTCTCGACAAAACAGACAATACCACAGACGTATTAACAACAGCCATATTATATATGACTATCATGCAGACTACAACTTCCCAGCAGATTTAAAACAGACGCATTCGATGCATATTAATGCATAAACAATAAATTACATGCATACGCGGACATTAAAATCAAAATGCGACATGTCGACAACGCACAGACCGCCTCCATCAAAAGAAGCGGTCTGCACACATCATTGCCCCACCCATACTACGGCCACAACAATATCGGCATACCTGTCCGAATGCCATTATCAACACGCAATCTTACGTTTAGGGCACAACCCTCATGCCGATGCCGCATCAGAAGCGGCGATATTGCCCGAATACTGGAAAGCCCTCAATCCGAACAACGGCAACACGGCATATATATGGTCGAAAATATCGGCCTGAACGCGTTCGTAGTCCACCCACTGCTGACGAGCCGAAAAGCAGTAAACCTCCAGAGGGAGACCGGTCGGTCCCGGCTGCAACTGGCGCACCATATGCGTCAGTCCCTTGTGGATGTCGGGGTTTTCTGCTATCCACAGTCCGAGATACTCCCTGAACGTCCCCACATTCGTCAGACGTCTTTCGTCCAAGCCGCTCTCGCGATTGGCGTTGTATGTATTGAGTTCGGCTATCTTGCGTTCCATGTAGCTGCGCAATATCTGCGACTCCTTCAACTGGTCGAGTTCCTCGGAAGATAGATAATGTATCGAGGAGACGTCTATATTGACCGAACGCTTTATGCGCCGACCGCCCGACTCCTCCATACCGCGCCAGTTGGTAAACGACTCCGAAACGAGTTTATGGGTAGGAATAGTCGTGATCGTCTTGTCCCAGTTCTGCACCTTGACAGTCGTCAGTGCTATCTCGGTAACTTCGCCGTCCACACCGCGGTTAGGCATCACTATCCAGTCACCCAAACGTATCATATTATTGGAACTGAGCTGTATGCCCGCCACGAATCCGAGTATAGTATCCTGAAACACCAACATCAGCACGGCTGCGAACGCCGTCAAGCCGCCGAGCAGTACGGTGATCTTCTCCTTGGTGAAAATGCTTATTATGACAAGCGCTACCGCACACCAGATAATTACCATTACCACCTGAGTGATGATCTTCACAGGCTTGTCCTTGATGCTGGCCACATTTTCGTACACCCGGTTGACACCGCCCATCAGAGCGGATGCCAACAGCCCGGACCCGACAACTATCCAAATGTCGAGTATCCTATTGATGACATACATGTACTCCCAGCCTATGGACGACAGTCCCGTCCGCAGCACTATAGGCAATATCAGCAGAGCCAGACGATTGAAGAAACGGCGGTCCAGCAGCCACTGCCCCCAGTTACTGCGGGTGGCACCGGCTATCCTATCCACCAGCTTGGGAAGGAACTTCTTGGCCACCATATAGGCCAGCCAACCTATGGCCCCCACTACTAACATGGTGAACAACACGTTGAAAACCTCTATCCACGTCGTATTCTCAAGCCCCGACCGTTCGAGCAGTCCCGTAATCTTCATATCCGAACCAATTTTACACCATATTCATTCTGTTTGCACACCCACTACAGAACACGATTTACAAATTTAAAAAAAATAACCCGGCAGCACAAAACACAATACTTTGCAAAACCCGACAAAAAGCTCCCGACCGCAAGCGACCGGGAGCCCACCAATTAACCTAATTACCTATCCATGAAAAGATATGTATGCTTTGTATCTCCCCTCTGTAACAGAGGCAATTCATGTCAGAAAGCGCAGACAAATCTGATACCCAGAGACATCATTTTATTATACACACTCAGGCTGCCCTCAGTGAAATCAAGAAACCACACGCCATGCTCTCCGCTTTCCGTGGAAGACCAATATTGCCCGGAGGTCAATGTCGCGAGTCCGAGTAACTCCAAAGATTCATTGACAATCTTTATATTATCAGTGCCCCGATAGCTATAATGAGTAATATCGTCTGCCCAACCGGCACTCAGTGTACTGAGTTCTTTGGCCGACGGTAAATACCACCCGCTGCATTTCGAAGCCGGAACAGCATGTTCCTCGGAATAAGCATCCAAATAAGCGATCATCTTCACACCGCACCGCTCTTCGCACTGCTCATCGTACTGTCTCAAGACAGCCGTATTATTGTATCCGAGTATACGGCCGTAATTACTCTTCAGATTCTTTTCTGCATTTATATCTTCGTATCCGGACAGGTTACTGTCCTGCCAAGCCTGAAAATACTCATATTCTTCCTGATTGAAAGACGTAGCGGAAATCGCATCGTGCAGCGCAACGACCAACCCGTGCGTACAATAGGGCTTTTCCCGCCGAAGAACCGGATCGCCGAACTCTTCGGAAGTAGGATCTCCCAGCCAGAACACAATCCCTGCACACGCAGACTTCTGCGCATCCGTGAATTTGGTCTCTTTTTTCATGAACGATCCGTCCCTCATGTAAAAATCGCCTATAGAAACCTCCCCCGGATCGGTAATGCCGCCTATCGGCTTGTTTTCCATTACAGTAGCACTATGCCAGTCGGCCTGCTCGGTCGTATTTACCCACAGATAATCGCTATTCACGGTAATATCGTAACGATAAATCAAACCTCCGCTAAAACTCAGCCCACCCAAATTGCATAAAAGTTTGGTCCCGTCACCCAACTCCACTTCTATAAAATCACCGTCCACACTCTGCGGCACTATAATCCCGCTGGCCCGCATTTCATCGCCATTACCGATCACAGCCATAAGTATGTCGGCCCGATCACCCTCGACTACCGAAACCAGCTTGGCGCGTTCGCTTCTGTCGGCTATCCGATCTATCAGCATTCTGTCCGGTACAAATTTAGCGTCCTGTGCCACATTCAACAGCTTAACCTTAATATCGTCAATATCGGCAGCCGAGACTCCGTCGCCAGCCCTAAGTGTAATTTCGACCTTAGACATCATATGGTAAAACTCCATGTTCACAGGCGATGCCGCCACGCCGCTCCGTACTGCATACAACAGATCGGACGAAGCTATCCCCTCCCTCTGATCGGCGGCAATACTATGTATAAGGCCGTCATTCTCCGGAAACAAGGTTTCGTTTTCCGCTATAGGATCCTGTACGAAATTTCCATGCAACACAAAAAAATCCAATGTTTCGTTTTCAGGAAAATATCGGGGTGTCCCGTTGAACCCACCATTCCCGTCCGATGCCAACTTCCATGCATCGATGTACCACACACCGGTTCCCAAAGCCCATGTATAAACAGTGCCGCCCTGCGGCACATATTCCACCGGCCGGCCGTCATCTGTCATACACATATTACCCGTCAGGGTTATCTCCGCCGCCTGTTTCCCGCCTCCGGGCACCTTGTCGTCACATGCCAACAACAATGCCGACAACAAGAATATCGTAAAATACTTTTTCATAAACATTTCGATTTACATCGACGCCTGCCCGACGGGGCCGTTACCGACGCACACCCGTCAACACACCTCATCGGACAGCGTCTGTCAACCATGAAAAACCGACTTTTAACTATCGAGAATTACACACCTACAGCTAACCATTCAAACTAAATAGCGCCTCGACCTGTTCTCCTTCCAATCTGAAATTCATATCATCGGCAAAAGAGCAAACTATATGATAAGTCCCGTCTTCATTTCGGGACACCGTCATAGTACCCGAGGTAACAGGAGCCGCCTGCACCACATCGCCGTCTTCAATCTTATAATACCACGAATTACGTTTCCAGTCCACATTCCATGAAGCTACAGCTCCAGCATGTATTGCATTAGCATCATACTCCCACGCCATCTCGTCATATTCTGTAACTGTGTATTCCCCGTCGGGTACATAATATATATTCTCTTCATTGATTTCTATCTTTTCAAAATACACTATCAAAGACACATATTCGCCGGTTCCCGAATATGTATTATTCATTGTGTCATGCTCTACACTATCGCTCCAGAACCTTATCTCGCCGTAAGTATAAGCAACAGGATCATCAGGCCTGCTCGGTTGTATATATGCATACCAATTCTGCATTACAGTTGACAGATCGACATTATCTGTCAACTCACTGAGGTGGTCTTGAGCCCCTTCCTGTATGAGCTTCACGTCAACCTCGACAGTAACGTCTTCCGTAGCGAAAAACTTCACGTACCCTACGCGCTCTCCCTTATCCGGATTCGGTTTCATACCCACGAGACAACACTTATCGTCGGACTCCACTCTTTCAGCCGTTATCCAATCCACCTCTTCGCCATTCTCATCGACACACGACACGTCCCACTCGGTATTGACAGTCAATATCATCAAAAGATTATTTTCCGAACAGTTACCCAAATAGTCAAATCTGAGCTCCTCGATGCCCTCATATATAGTTACCGACGGCGGCAACACCATGCCTTTTTGAGCCACGATTACATCCTGCGCCACGACCAATCCGTTGGGTTCCGATACCGTTATCACCCCTACCCTTTCTTTGGTAGACGGATTGTCCGCAACCGACACGGTAAATCCGGTATCGCTCTCGTCAATCGTAATCCATTCGGCACCCGCATGGTCTACTGCCGTAGACCATGCAAGGTCCTCCCTCGGGACTTCCACCGTAACGGTTTGCGCTACGGCACCTTCGCTATCGAACTCCAGTTTCGTAGCCGACAGAGTAAAGTCAAAGACCTCGTCCGACACCTCTTGAGTTACCGTAATCTCCTTGTTTTTAAGTTTGCTGCCTTCAGGAACCGTTATTATCACGGCACCTGTTCTTTTTTCCTTTTTCAGATTATCGGCAACGGTTATTTTAACCGTACTATTGCCCATCTTCTCAGCCGACAGCCACTCTCTCGCGGCAACCGCTACATCCACACCCCACTCTTCTATGCCGGAAAACGACACACTAACGGTCTGCGGTTCGGCATCCAATGCAGCGAAAGTTACCAATGCAGGCTCTACATTCAAAAATGTCTCTTTCTCCTCCGGTTTTTCCGTACATGCCGCGGATAACAAACACACGGCCAGCATAACTATATATCGTTTCATAATTATTGTCATTTATTGTCATTCATATTTTCGTCACATACATTCTAATGATTAGATACGTAGAACGACTGGAATCTCATGTACCCTCCGGGCAACGGCGTCATAAACGTACCGAACAACATGCTCTTATCCGCATTGACATAATTGATGGCTCCCTGCGGTATTTTGATGCCATAATTACTCTGTACCCATTCTTCAATGCTGCCTAACCCGGTATTGGTATTCAAATCATATACTACACCGGTAGATATGCCCAGCGATCCGATACCTATAAAAGCTATTCCGTCATCGGTAACACTGGTACCTGTAGACTCGCCGTAATCCTCTACAATAGTAGTCTTCTCGGTTTCAGTATTATAAAATGCTGCGCATTGCGACGTCACTATCTGGTCGCCGCCCAACATTTCACGCCTATACGATCCGGCAATCCATTTTCCCGTAGGGCTTATCTTGGTCAACTCAGCCGAACATATCACTCCGTCCACCAGGACCTCCGTTCCCCATGAAGCCTCCTCTGTTCTGACCTTACGTACGTCCTCTCCGACCCATTTGGGTTCGTCGGCAAAATCTTCCCAATACAGCATTCCCATGTCCCAGCCGTCCCACGACGTGCCGTAAATAATCGAGCCGTCGGCAGATATTCCTCTGGCCATCACGCCATCCATGAACTCCCGATCGCGATAATTGCTCTCCGGCATTTTAAGCTCATGCATGACACCGTTATCCCACAATAACGGATGATACAAACCGTCGTCCATTCTGGCATATCCGACCCAATATCTGCCGTCCTCAGAAGTCGCCTGCACGGCCACATCATTACCGTCCCGTCCGAAAACATAATAATTGCCGTCCGTGTCGAAAATCCAGTAACCGCCGTTCTGACCGTCGCATATGAACAGCTGACCGCTATCGGACATGACCATGGTCTGGGTAAGCATCATTTCATCAGACGAATAAGGACCCAATACGATCCTTTCGTCGGTATATACGTCTATGATTTCGGGATAAAAAAGAAAAGTGATTTCGTCGGCCGCTATCTTGTGAGTAAAACCGCCGACGAACCTACCGCTCGGAGAAACTGCCGCACAATCGTTCAGATGCGACAACTTGCGATAGTTAGGCATATCGGGCATATACCCGAGCTGCGTGATAATTATTTCTCTTGATGCGCTGCCAGCCGTAACGAGAACCGTAGCACTCCGCTCATACTCGGAATTGTTGTCTTCGGCTGTGATTGTAAGAATGTCGCTCTCCCCGTTGCGGGTAGCCTCGAGCCATGAAGCGTACGAAACTACCTCCCATTTCGCCGGAGAAGCGTCTACATGAATTTCAATAGGATCGTTATCATAGCCATAGAACGAACAGGCTATCTGATCCAGCTTTACATAATGTTCCTCTACGACATTTTCGTTACATGAAACAAGGAGACTTAGTACCCCCCCCCGCACAAATTAAACGTTTAATACAATAATTCATTTTGGTTGATTTTAGTTGAACAATTAGTTGTCAATGACACTTATTACCACATTTTCTATATTGCGAATATAATAAACATTAATTGCAAAACAAATTTTGCGGCAAGAAAAAACCACATATTTATGTAAAGTATGCTCCATACAGTGGTTATACTTGCATCCAATCCGAAGAATTGCTACCATATATATCGACATTTCAATTATGTCTGTTTTCATTATCTTTGCCGAACGAACGCAAAACTTGATATATATGATAGACAGCATAGTTTTCGACCTCGGAGGCGTGGTCATAGGCCGGGATTACGACAGGTACGGACACGAGATAGCCGAATTTTCGTTCCTGCAGGGCGACCGGCCGTTTCCGGAATACTGGAAACTCTACGACAGCGGCCGGTGCAGTCGCGAAGAGGTGGTAGCGGCCATTTCGGCAGAGACGACGCTCACTCCCGCGCAGGCCGATGCGAAACTCGACAGACTCATGGAACTGTTCAACGAGTTCCACGACACCGCCGAACTCATAGCCCAACTCTCCGCGAAAGGATATAAATTATACGTGCTGTCCAACATGCCCGCCGATTTCTACGCCTACGTCAGCCGATTCGACGTTTTCCGTTATTTCGACGGACAGATCATTTCGAGCGCCGAAAAAATCATGAAGCCTGATCCGCGCTTCTTCGGTCTGCTCACCGAACGTTTCGGACTGAAACCCGAAAACACCCTTTTCGTGGACGACAAACCCACCAATACGGAAGCGGCACGTCGCTTGGGATTCAACGTATGCCTGTTCACGCCGGGGCGCGAAAGTTGCGACGCGATACGCGCCATACTCGGAATCAAGTGCGACCGATAAACATTCACCCATGAACGCCGTCCCGCCGAAAAACGCTCTGCAACCCGAAACCGCAGAAATCCTGCGTTGGCTGCACGACAATGCCGACGAAAAAGTACGTATCGGGCAGGCTCGTTTCGGCATCACGCCGGGGCGCAACCTCGGAATACCGGTACCCGCCCTACGCGCAGAGTCGAAAAGTTACCGCAATCATCACTCCGTAGCTTTGGAATTATGGGAAAGCGGAATACACGAAGCCCGTATCATGGCGTCCATGATAGCCTCTCCGAAATTGTTCACTCCCGATGAGATGGACCGTTGGGTAGCCGAACTGGACTCATGGGATGTATGCGACCAATGTTGCAGCAACCTGTTCCGCAAAACGGCATTCGCCGAAGACAAAATATACGGATATGCGGAAGACGGACGCGAATACGTGCGGCGCACGGCATTCGTCCTCATAGCCGTACTCGCCGTTCATGACAAATCCATTCCGGACAATCGTTTCGCCGACTATCTGCGTCTGGCCGCGAAACACTCTACCGATGACCGCAATTTCGTAATGAAAGCCGTCAACTGGGCTATCCGACAGATCGGCAAACGCAACATGCCTCTCAACGCCGTAGCAACAAAGACCGCTGCCGACCTCGCCGGATCGGACAACGCCACGGCACGACGGACAGGCAAAGCTGCCCTGCGGGAACTGTCGTCACCCAAAACCGTCGCTTTCATAGCCGCCCACCGCAAATAGCGGCAACTCCTCTTCCAATACATAAACAGGCGACATCGACGATCGAATCCTCTGTCGTTACATAATGGAATGCAGACAATCGCTTTTTATGGCTACTCAGCCATGTATATCATCTGCCGCGCTTTTTATTTCTGTATGCCCCGACCGTACCGACATCGCACAAACACGACGTCCGATGCGGTCTCCTATTTCCCGCATATAAGCAACAGAATTATCTCCCGACAAGCGGATGCAAAACATAGAACGATACCGGCATTTTATGACAACGGATAAGACGCCTCCGTCCTTGAGGCTGACTGTACCGCAGATGACTGAAACGTCACATGCAAACTATCGAAAACCGACAGCCGGACTTAGCATGCCTGTATAGGTTGCAACGGTAGATCCGAAAATCACATCGTATCTACACGCCACTTATACGTCACGACGACCGCTGCCGGACAAGCCGTCCGACCATTATCCGCCGGTATCAGAACCAGTATGTATATGTAACGCTGAACGCCGTGGACATCTGGCTGCTGAGGCCGTCACCGGTAACACGCTCCCACTCGTCACGCATAGCCCTGCTCCACGAAGGCGTTACGGTACGCATGACATGCACCGCCAGACCGCGATAACCTATTCCGAAAACGAATCCGAAAGAGAGTTCTGCGGCCGACCGCCACCATGTCAACCCATCGCCCGGCAAAGAATCTCCGCTGGCCGAAATATCGTTGCGCCCACCGAGAGAAACACCTCCCATGATACCGGCCTGTACGAAAACGGGGATATAGGCATTGCTCTCGAAAAAAGTAACCATAAGAGGTACTGTCAACGCATAACGCGAAAAAGAGACCGACACACTGCCGTCATCATACTCGAATCCCGTGAGCGAAACACTGACACCCGTATCCAGCGACCACACCTCCGCGAAGGGAAGCGAAGCCGTCATGCCCGCCGTAAACCCGTGCCTAGGCGACACTCTCTTGAACATATCCTCTCGCACACCGTCCGAATGCATGACGAGCCAGTCGGTTTCCGAATTCAGATATCCGGCCTGACAACCGATTTGCCAACCGGCCAGAAACCGTCTTATTCCGCCACGTATTCTCTCCGCACCGGACACTGCGCCACCGACAGCCGCATCCCCGTCCTGGGCAGCAATAGGCTCCACCGGCAGAGGGTCGAGCGACAACGGCGGCATATCCCCCGTCCCCTTTTCGTATATCGGCGACTGCGCTGACGCAACAACGACCGCCAGCAGACACACGAACGTCAGATAAAATCTTTTCATACTAATGTCCCGGACCCGACCGGACAAATGCCGATACCTACTGTCCTGTTTGCAAATATACGTCCGTAAAACCGCACGACAACACAAGCGAAGCTCTTTTTATGGATACGCGACACAGCAAAACACCGACATTACCGTCAAACCGTTCCGCAACGTAACATAAATGCCCCGAACACATCCGGATAGTAAAAAACAGAAAGACAGTTTAATTTCCGTAAAACCATAACATTACGAATAAGAAACGCAATACATTTGCATGCATCTTAATACGCGACAGAACATCGATACGAGATTTACCGCTCCCTGTCACAATCGACGCCGACGCGACCGGCATACCGGCCGGAACGCGAAAAAACCGGGCGACCGGCCCACACGCAGCATCCGACAACTCACAAAAAACATATAGTTATGAACGCAAGAACCGGACATTTGACAATCATCGCACTATGCTGTCTGTTTTACAGTTGTGCCTCCATAGTGCCCGTATCGAACGAAATCATCGAACGGGTCGGTGGCGAAACGGAACTGGATAAGTTCCAATATTACATTTCCCGCGGCATCGTCATGGACAGAACGGAAAACGAAACCGATGCCGGTATAGTAGCCGGCCAAGCCAAAATCGTCAGTACGACACGACAGGACAGAATCAAAATCAAAAGATCAACTCCCGGCGTAGTAATACACAGCAGATTCCATCCGAATATCGACTCATACAGTCTGTGCGTCGCATTCGAAGCCGACGACGACAAATATCTGCAATTCGTCTCCTACTCCGGCGGAGAAGTATATGCATTGTACACACCTATAGAAAACGAGAACATAGTAGCTTACGGCACTGCCCTATACCGCTACTTTCCGGTCAATACGCTGATTGCACCGAAAGCGATAGAAACAGACTCCGGATACGATTACAGCGACATGCCGTGTCTGCTGATAAAACTGAAGAAACGCGATATAATAGAGAAGAACAGACGTACCGTCAAAGGCCGTCGAATCGAACGGTAAAGAACACCTAAACCGACCGCCGGTCATATATTGCACATGAATTCCCTACACCACAAGCCGACTCACGCTACCGGCACACATCCGCAATTCACCGAAAAGCAGACGCCTCGCGCTCCTCATAGGAAACGCGAGGCGTTTTTTCAATAACCGCAGTACAACCCGAAACGGTACGCTACGCGGCTCAGAACAGGAAATTGAACGTCGCAGTCAGCGAATGCCTGTTAAGAATGCCTCCCGTAACCACGCTCGAAGGCTGGTAAGTCACCGAGGGCGCATCCATATTCGGCAGACGTGCAGGACCGTGGTAATAATACAAGTCGTAAGGCGCTACATTGTAGCGGCTGTACACGTATGCCAGATCGAGCGTCGTATTGCTGCCGAGCCAGAAACCGAGACCGGCGGATATGTGGTGCGACGACGTAGTGAAAATATCGCTGAATATACGATAATCGTCTCCCTGCGAATCATCCCTTATCGGCGAGTCGTAATAAGCGTATCCGGCACGTATCGCAATACCCGGCACGGGTTTCACCTCGACGCCGACACGGAAATTATTAGCCACTTTATAATCCATACCGATAGCCGCAGCCCAGTCGGCCTGCACGGCCGGACTATCCATGCGATAACGCATCTTGTTATACCACACCGCCTCGTAATCGAACGAAAGCGCCATATAATCGTCTACCGTAACAGCGATACCCGAGAGCAATCGCGGAGCGGTACTGTAGGAATAGCCCGCCACCGCCACCAACGTGTTATTATACGTTTCGGCATTCGTTCCGTAACGGCTACTGCCCATACCGGCACTGTAACGCTTCTGCACAGTAGTATAAGTCGGCGTATGGTAAGCCAATCCTATACGCAGGAAAGAAACCGGACGCACGATAACGCCGAGTTTGAAATTGTAGGCAGACCCCTGCGCGGTGATACGCTGGTTATAGGTCATACGGCTAAGATAATTCTGTGCAGGTCCGGCATAATCGTCGTCGTAATCCTCACTATACGACAGCGACAGATCCTGATAAATATCCTGAAAACCGAAGTCGAATCCGAAATAGAATATGTTTTCGATATTGAAACCTCCGGCTACGTTGTACTCGCTGACAGCACCGCGGCTCATATAGTTGAGCGTAGAGGCAAGCTTACCGCTTTCTGGCAAACGGTGTATGTCGTACATTCCCTGCCCTACGGGTCTAAGTATGCCTGACTGATAACCCAACACGCCGCCCCACTCTTCGATGAATATCCTGTCGCTGTTGAACGGATCGTTGAGCAAATCCGACTCCGGCAATCCTTTCCATGCGCCGTCGTTGATATAATTGTACAATCCGTTGAGCTGCAACTGGAAGATATTGAGCAACGACGACTGTGCTCCCATAGGCATTCTGACGCTTCCGTTGTAGTTGAAATCGTCCGAACGGTTATAGGATATGCCGAGATTGAATTTAAGCAATCCGCGGTCGCCGCTATAGAAGTTGAATACCGTTCCTATATTGTTGAATCCGAAACGCACGAGACTATTAGCATCGCCCTGCACGGCATTTCTGTTACCGGTAAAATTGAGCATCGGAGAGAATCCCCATGCCGACCCGTTGTACATGCCGATACCGGCCGGATTTATCCCCATAGACGACATATCTCCGCCCAATGCGGTGAAAGCTCCGCCCATGGCCGACACGCGACCCGTGGTAAAAGAATAATAGTTGCGCGAATATTTCATCATATCAACCGGCGTAAACTGACCGGACGATAACAAAAGACCGCTAACCTGAGCAGGCTCCTGTGCCCGCGCCGTCAATGCCAACGGCAACAGCAACAACGGTAAAAGACGCTTGATCGTTCTCATTTCTGTTTCATGCTGAATTTATATTCTCAAATTTAGCCGTCCGCCCTGCCATTCGGTACGGATGCGGCGTCCGGTCATTCATCTCTCTACCTGCGGCTGCCGGATGAACGTGACGAGGAAGAGGAGGAAGAACGGCTCGACGAACCCACGCTCCCCGACGAAGAACGGCTCGACGAAGGAACGGAATAACTGCTCCGGCTCGAGGACGATCCGCGGCCCGTGGAATAGGATGAGCGGCTCGACGAAGAACTCCTGCCGGTAGAATAAGACGACCGGTTGGAACCGCTCGACGTTCCCGTGCTGAACGACGTATTACGGCTGCCGGAACTCGGTGTGCGATATGTATTGCGGGACGATGTACCGCTATTTCTTACTCCGGTAGACGTACCCCTCGACGAAGAAGAGGATGACGATCCGCGATATGACGAAGACGATCCGCGCACTCCGCTATTACTTCCTCTCGACGAAGAAGAGGAACTGCTTATGCCCGATCCGCGGTACGACGAAGAAGAGCCACGGACGGCGCTCGACGAGCCACGCGAAGAGGACGACGAGGAGTTGCGTACTGCGGAACTGCTGCCGCGATAGCTGCTCGAAGATGTCCGCGAGCCGTACGACCCGGAATAACGCGAACTCGACGAAGAAGTGCGGCTGCTCGAAGCATACCTGTAATTGCTTCCGTAGTGCGCATTCGGTCTGTAGACATGGTTGTCATAATAATGGTGATGCCAGCCGTGATGATACCACGGATACCACCCCCAATTCCAGCCCCAGTTCCAATAAGGATTGTAATAACCGGGACCCCAGAACCACGGATCGTAGAACCATCCCGCCCATGCATAGGCACCGTATGCCCAACCGAGAAATACGGCCGCATCGTAATAATAATCGTAATAACTTGCCGGCCGGAGATAATACGGCGAATCGAACATACTCAACCGACGTGCATAAGCGCTCTCGTATCCGTCGGCGAAACCTTCGGCATAACTGTCCGTATCGTAATATACGTTAGCGGCATACGCCCCAGACGCAGTCCCTGCAGGCAAACCTTCCAACACGAGACCGTCAGTATCGTATATCACCCTGTTCTGTTGCACGGCGGCATCCTGACCGTTCACTACGGTATGCGTCACGGTCTGCCGTACCCTGACGGGACGCTCCGCAGAGCCGTACATATCGTCGACATATACCGTCCTTGAGGCATAGCGCGACGAACCGCACGCGGTCGCCGCCACCGACATCAATATGATCCCAAGATAAAACAACGTTCTTTTCATAACTGTGATCTTTTTATAAACAGGAATTTCGAACATCCTGCCGGGCGCATGCTTCCGCCCTGAATATAACGTCAAAAATCCGATTATCGTATTACTCCTACAACTGAGGCCTGTATCCCTTGTCCACCGCGACAGCTGCCCGACATACCTTTCCCCGACACGCCCTCTATTACATTTCGATAGCATCATAATTTGTGCCACTCCGACCGCTCTCATATTTAAAGATAGCGAACATCGCGTTCAATCAGACACTTCGCTCGGTCGAAACGTCATAACACACCGTTGAAACGACATAATCCTCCGTCGGATAAATATCGTACCGCATCGGCGATGCGACCGCAGAAGTTTTCAACCGCAACACCTTTAATTTTCGCCTGCCGGCAATAATTTTCAGCGGAATCTGAGTAACTTTGCAGTTCACAAAGATAATACTATTACCACAAATATAATTATGGCAAAAGAGTTAAAGGAGTTGACCGGTCGCAGCGAAAACTATTCGCAATGGTACAACGATCTGGTCGTAAAAGCCGGACTGGCCGAAAGTTCCGCAGTACGCGGATGCATGGTTATAAAACCTTACGGTTACGCCATCTGGGAAAAGATGCAGAGAGCGCTGGACGACATGTTCAAGGAGACGGGACACGTGAACGCCTATTTCCCGTTGTTCATACCCAAATCCTTCTTCAGCCGCGAAGCAGACCATGTGGAAGGATTTGCCAAGGAATGCGCCGTAGTGACGCACTACAGACTCATGAACAACCCCGACGGCGAAGGTGTCGTGGTGGATCCGGACGCCAGACTGGAAGAGGAACTCATCGTGCGTCCTACCTCGGAAACGATAATATGGAACACCTATAAGAACTGGATACAGTCTTACCGCGACCTCCCCATACTCATCAACCAGTGGGCAAACGTCGTCCGCTGGGAAATGCGTACCCGTCTGTTCCTGCGCACGGCGGAATTCCTCTGGCAGGAAGGACATACGGCTCACGAAACGCGTGAACAGGCTCTCGAAGAAGCCGACAAGATGATCAACGTATATGCGCGTTTCGCTCAGAACTGGATGGCACTGCCCGTAATCATGGGACGCAAGACCGCGAACGAACGTTTCGCCGGTGCAGAGGAAACATACACCATAGAGGCTCTCATGCAGGACGGAAAGGCGCTTCAGAGCGGCACGTCGCATTTCCTCGGACAGAACTTCGCACGCGCCTTCGACGTACAGTTCGCCGGTCGCGACGGCAAACTCGATTACGTATGGGCGACTTCGTGGGGTGTCTCCACACGATTGATGGGCGCACTGATCATGGCTCATTCCGACGACAACGGTCTGGTATTGCCTCCGCGTCTCGCTCCGACGCAAGTCGTCATGATACCTATATATAAAGGGGAGGAAGAACTGAAGAAAGTAGTTGCCGAAATGGAAAAAATCGCGGCAGGACTGCGCGCCAAGGGCATCACCGTAAAGATAGACGACCGCGACAACGTGCGCTCCGGCTTCAAGTTCGCCGAATACGAACTGAAAGGATTCCCTGTCAGGATCGTGATAGGCCCGCGCGACCTCGCTGCTCACAGTGCCGAAATCATGCGACGCGACACACTCGAAAAGGAGACTGTACCGATCGAGAACATAGACGAATACGTCACGAGACTGCTCGCCGAAATACAGGACAACATTTACCAGAAAGCCGTAAAATTCCGCGATTCCATGATAACGAAAGTGGACACGTTCGAGGAATTCCAGAAAGTTCTGGACGAAAAGGGAGGTTTCATACTCGCCCATTGGGACGGTACGACGGAGACCGAAATCGCTATAAAGGAAAAAACCAAAGCGACGATCCGCTGCATACCGTTCGATTCGCAGGAGGAAGAGGGTGTCGATATGCTTACCGGCAAGCCGTCGCATCGCAGGGTGCTTTTCGCCCGCAGCTACTAACGGCGCACACGCTCGGAAAAAGTTATAGGGGATGTATACCCAATCCCCAGAATCGAAAAAGGGGTTGTGTCAAAACGCAAAGTTTTAACGCAGCCCCTTATTTGATATGCGAGAACGAGTGAAATGTAAGGCCGCGATTGTAAGAGCGACAGGAGTTTACGGAAGGTAAATGACTTAGCCCGAATCACGAGAAAACGAAGCCATTGCCCGTTATGGCACACCGCCAAATCATTCAAACCGTCACTGCCAGACAATCCGTTTTTCTTGCGCAGCTTCCGCCGAAGTTTCGGAGCCTCATTACAGACACCACAAACCCGATAACACTAAAAAACGCCCCGGGTCCAAAAGGATGAAGCATACAAACCGTCAGCGGACACGCGGCGTCAGGCTTCTATATAGAACAGATCGCTGATTATACTGTTCGATATGATGAATTTTTCGGGCGGAATTTTATAGGCGTTGTCTTCCATAACGAGCAGTCCCTCATCTACAAGCCTCTCCGCGGTGTATTCGAAATAAAGCAATCCCTTGAATCCGAACTTTGCGGCCATACGGTCGCGCTGAATACCGTCGCTCGTGCGAAGAGATGTCATTATGAATTCGTTATATGTATCGCTGCTCGACAACAGTTCGGTACCGTATATATTTCTGGTACCGGCACCGGCTATATACTTCTCAAGATCGTTGACGACCATGATACGCTTGCTGCCCGTATACGAATGCGCCGAAGGTCCCAGACCGAGATACAAGTCGCCGTTCCAATACGACATGTTGTGTTGCGAACGACGCTGACGACCGAGCGCATAATTAGATATTTCATAATGCTCGAATCCCACTTCGGTCAGCATCTGATGACACCGCATATATTGTTCTTCGCTGACCTCCTCGTCCACGGGAACGAGTTCTCCGCTCGCAGCCATGCGCCCGAATACCGTATCGTCCGCAATGGTCAGGTGATAAGCAGAAATGTGTTGTACACCGAGCATCAGGGCTTTCAGTATATTGCCCTCCCACTCCATGAGCGACATGCCGGGAATACCGAATATCAGGTCAACGGATATATTGTCAAAGCCTCTGTTACGCGCCCTTCCTATAGCATCCACGGCCTGTGCCGCCGTATGACGACGCCCCATAAAACGTAAATCGCGGTCGATAAACGACTGTACGCCGAAACTGATCCTGTTGACACCTATCCGCGACAGATCGTCCAGATACTCGTCGGTCGCATCGTCGGGATTTATCTCTACGGTCACCTCCTCGAGTTGCGTCAGATCCCACATCTCCGCAGCCCGTTCCTTTATACGCTGCAAATAGGCAGGCGCGAGCAAAGAAGGTGTACCGCCACCGAAATAGAGTGTCTTGACGGGGTGCATGCGCAGGAAATCGCGTTGGTAATCCATCTCCCGAAACAACGCCTCGACATAACGCTCCACATTGTCACACGAAGTGCTTTTATAGAAATCGCAATAATTACACCTCGTCTTACAGAAAGGAATATGAATATATAATGCGGACATAACTGTTGGCACAATATTAGTGGAGTTTTCGGCTCCGTCCGAAAGCGGAGTACAACAAAAATTGTGCGAAAGTTACTAAAAAAAGTCACTCGTTAACGAAATCCGTATCATAATTGCATTCCGACATACGATACGGCCACCCGCTACGTTTGCATGACTGACTCGATATCTTCCCAGTTGCATAAGAAACGAGAATACGTGCGGCGATCGCGACGTACAAAATCACACCATAAGTATTTGTACCGAAAAATATGATAAAAAATAAAATATAGCGGTTTTATTGCCGAGATACCGAAATTAATCCATATCTTTGCGGCTGTTATTAAAATAACAATATACGATTACTTATATTGGGTTAGGTTGCGGCCACAACAACGCAACACCACGGATACGGCAGTATAATTATTTAAATATAAACACATTATGGCAACAAAAATCGATTTGACCAAGTATGGTATCTCCGGCACTACGGAGCTTATCTACAACCCGTCCTACGAGGAATTGTTCAAGGACGAAATGGATCCGAGCCTCACCGGATACGACAAAGGCCAGCTTACCGAAACCGGAGCGGTGAACGTAATGACCGGCGAATATACCGGCCGTTCGCCCAAAGACAAATTCTTCGTCATGGACGACGTTACCCGCGATACCATATGGTGGACGAGCGACGAATACAAGAACGACAACAAGCCCGTAACTCCCGCAGCTTGGGCCGAACTTAAGAAGATAGCCACCCACGAGCTTTCGGGCAAGAAACTCTACGTAGTGGATACTTTCTGCGGCGCCAACGTCAATACCCGCCTCAAAATCCGTTTCATCATGGAGGTGGCATGGCAGGCACACTTCGTAAAGAACATGTTCATCCGTCCGACCGAAGAGGAGCTCGCCAACTACGGCGAACCCGACTTCGTGGTACTGAATGCTTCCAAGGCAAAAGTCGAGAACTACAAAGAACTCGGTCTCAACTCGGAAACCGCCGTAGTGTTCAACCTGACCGAAAAGATGCAGGTTATCATCAACACATGGTACGGCGGCGAAATGAAGAAAGGCATGTTCTCGTACATGAACTATCTTCTCCCGCTGAAAGGCATCGCCTCGATGCACTGCTCAGCCAATACCGACAAAGAAGGCAAGAATACGGCTATATTCTTCGGTCTCTCCGGAACAGGCAAGACCACCCTTTCGACCGATCCGAAACGTCTTCTCATAGGCGACGACGAACACGGCTGGGACGACGAAGGCGTATTCAACTTCGAAGGCGGCTGCTATGCCAAGGTGATCAACCTCGACAAGGACAGCGAGCCCGATATCTGGAATGCTATCAAACGCGACGCGCTTCTCGAAAACGTTACCGTAGACAAGAACGGCCACATAGATTTCGCAGACAAGAGCGTAACCGAAAACACCCGCGTTTCGTATCCGATATACTTCATCAACAATATCGTCAAGCCCGTATCGAAAGGTCCGGCAGCACAGAGGGTCATCTTCCTGTCGGCCGATGCTTTCGGCGTACTGCCTCCCGTTTCGATACTGACTCCCGAACAGACCAAATATTACTTCCTCTCCGGATTTACCGCGAAACTCGCAGGTACCGAGCGCGGCATCACCGAGCCTACCCCGACTTTCTCGGCATGCTTCGGTGCAGCGTTCCTGTCGCTCCACCCGACCAAGTACGGTCAGGAACTCGTTAAACGCATGGAACAGTCGGGCGCCAAGGCTTATCTGGTAAACACCGGTTGGAACGGTACCGGCAAACGTATCTCGATCAGGGATACCCGCGGTATCATCGACGCCATACTCGACGGCTCGATAGACAAGGCTCCGACCAAACAGATACCTTACTTCAACTTCACCGTACCGACGGCGCTTCCGGGCGTAGATCCGGCGATCCTCGATCCTCGCGACACCTACGCAAACGCAGAGGAGTGGAACAAGAAAGCCGAAGACCTCGCAAGCCGTTTCATCAAGAACTTCGAGAAGTTCACCGGTAACGAAGAGGGCAAATCTCTCGTCGCAGCAGGTCCGAAACTGAAATAATCGGCATACGCAATCATAAACGTAAAATCCCCGTACCTGCCCGGTACGGGGATTTTAATTTCAACATGTCTGTACGGTACCTACGCAACGACCTCGCCTATCCCGACCTTCACGATTTCTGTTTCAGTCTCGCCCCTTGCGTTCTGACGCCCCCGCGACACAATACAAAAATTGCAGGAAACAACTGGAAACGGCAAAACAACCGCGACCAAATGACGCTCAACGCCACGATCGCCAGTTCTCCAGCACGTCTTTTCGCTTCTCTATTACCGCCACAACTTCCGCGACAGCCAACGTAATCCCTGCATAGTCCCATTCACAAAGGGCCTTCGCCCGGGCAAACATTTTCCACTCCGGCAAAAGAGACCCGCATACATTTTTGCGCCTCCCGATTATCCGGAATCGTCTGTACGCCACGGATATCCCGAAACCCGACTTCCGCAAAACGCCCTTAATTACGCCTGCTCCATAAAAGCAATGAAGAAAGCGTCATGGCTTACGACGGGAAATATCCGGCATCCATTATATCGTCTTCGGTGAAAAACAAGGCAGCCTCCCGACGCGCATTTTCTACTCCGTCCGCCGCATGTATGCCGTTACGAGTAACGCTCTCGCCGAAATGCCGACGCAAAGTTCCTTCCTCAGCCTGCGCCGGATCGGTATGCCCGGCAAGCATCCTCAACTCATTCACCGCGTCTTCCCGTTCGAGCAACATGACTACGCTCGCTCCGCTCGACATGAAATCCAACAGACGTCCGTAAAACTCCTTCCCGTAATGGACGGCATAGAATTTGGCCGCCGTATTGCGGCTCATATACACCATACGCATCGCGACTATACGGAATCCACGCTCTAAGATAGAATCTATAATTTTCCCGGTATGCCCGGCGGCCACAGCATTCGGCTTGATTATCGAAAAAGTCCTTTCCATAGTATTCTGAATTTTCTTATCGCCAGAGCAAAAAACATTCCGCATCCTGCATCACGCCACACGATTTTTTCAGTGCAATTACACGCAACGCGAATACGACGCCCGCTTCATACGCACAGCCGCTGCGATAAAAACGTCCTATCGAACATAAATGCATCGCCACGTACCTGCACACCAAAACCCACCCGACATTTATACGCCACATGGCTTCCGCACAAAAAACCCCGTCCGGCCAGTAGTTTGGCCGGACGGGGATGTTTCGGAACGAATATAACCCGATTCGCTACTCTGTCGCCGCAACATCCTTTCGCGGCGGGAACAGCAGCGAAGCTACAATACTCACGAGAAGTATTCCCACTATCACCAGCAGCGAAGCTCCCGTACCTATTTCTATATGGAATATACCATGCAGCAACATCTTCACGCCTATGAATACGAGCAGCACAGAAAGTCCCACCTTCAGGTAGGCGAACTTGTCAACCACATTATTCAAAACGAAGAACAGCGACCTCAGGCCGAGTATGGCGAATATGTTCGAGAAGAACACGATATAGGGATCGAGCGTCACGGAAAAGATCGCCGGTATGGAATCCACGGCGAATATTACATCCGAAAACTCTATTATGAGCAACACGAGAAACAGCGGCGTAATATACCAGTGTCTGCGCAGTTTGACGAAAAACCTGCCGCCGTAATCGGTACGCGTCATACGGAAATGTTTCGATACGAATCTCACCACCGGATGACGCTTCGTATCCATCTCTTCGTCGTGTCCCCTCTGAAGGAACATTTTCACACCGGAAACTATCAGTATGGCGCCGAATATCCACAGTATCCACTGGAAACGGCTGATAAGCGCCGCGCTCAGGAATATGAACAGGAAACGCATTATAACGGCACCTATGATACCCCAGAACAATATTTTATGATAATATTTCGGTTCTATCTTGAAACTCAGGAATATCATTATCATCACGAAAATATTGTCCACCGAAAGCGCCTTCTCGATAAGATAACCCGTGATATACTCCAGCGACATGGCTTTGCGGTACATCTCCAAATTGGCCTCGAATCCGAGCGAAGCATCGAGCGCCAAATTGTGTCCGTGTTTCACGTTGAGCCTCTGCAAGTCCTCGAATGTCGTAACGCCATGTATCCATTCCGCATGGAAACGTATCAACAGACAGAACAACAAAGCCATGACTATCCACACGCAAGTCCATATTATCGCCTCCTTGAACGATACCACGTGATTTTTCTTGTTGACCACGCCGAGGTCTATGGCGAGCATCAACGCGACCAGCAACAGAAATCCTCCGGTAAAAATAATTTCAGCATTCATTTCTCCTTTCAAAATCTATTTCTGCAAAAATAATAAAAAGGCTTTACCGTACAACTGCAACGCATAAACACAAACAATGCTGCAAATATTCCCGAGAGTCAGTCTTAAGAACATAACGTTTTTTCACAATACCTCCCGACCTTGCATATCTCGGCACGAATCACGATATTGCGCATGTTCTGCAACTTATCTTCGGGCACGAATAAAACGACAATACAATGAAAAAATACAGAATCGGGGAATACATGAGGGAACTCTCCATAGTCATTCTCGGCGTCGCCGTAACGTTCATAAGCTCTGCGCTAATATCATCTCACAACACCCGAAAAGACATACGGGACAATATGAGCATGATAAAAATAGAACTCGAGGAGAACATAAAGAAAATAGACAAGGCCATAGAAGCCATAGACAAAGACGTGGATGCAGCTTCCGCAATACTGTCAGGCGATCTTAGGTCCATTCCGACAGACACGCTCGTCGCATACTCGAACAGCCTGACAAACATATCGCTGTTCTCCTATACACAGGACGCCATGGAAATTCTCAAAATCTCCTCCCTCGCCCCTCACATAGAAAACAAGCAACTGCTACTGGGCATAATCAAATCCTACGAAGCGATGAATTCCATGAAGACCGCCATATCGTATTACCTCGACAACAAGAAAAAAGCGCTCGACGACGTCACCGAGCGGCTTTCGCCGGAAGAACGCCGCGCAATAACATCATACGACATTTACGATCTATGGGAACTTTACCTCACGAACGGACATATGGTACACTTTCTCGAATCGTGCAACTACACTCTTGACAAGCGCAATTTCATCAGCGCTAAAAACCATATCCGGGAAGTAATATATTCCATAGAGGAAGAATACGGTCTTTAACAGCGGCCGAAGGCAATAATCGGCATAGGCAAATTACACGTCCTACGGTCTCCGAGAAATACCGTCGCCGTTTCCATTGTTACGCATACGGCAAAAGCCGATAACGGCACAACCGTCCGGCACCCATATAGAATCCCCGATCCGATCAACAGAAATCCACCTGCCCGCCGGACTTACTCAAAGCTCCGGAATAAAGTTCGCACACCATGACGTGCCGGGACGGAATATCCCCGCGGGTAGTGATACCGTACCGTTCCGCACTTCGAAATCCGAAACGGTGATAGTAACCGGGATCACCCACAAGGAATACGACCCCGAATCCCATAGCCGCCGCACGGCTGAGAGCCTCCTCGATAACCGCGGCGCCGAGCGCCTTTCCTCGGTGTTCCTTCAATACGGAGACGGGCGCCAGAAGCAATCCGCGCCACTCTTCCCCGTCAGGCTGCCGGACGACCGTCTCCGTCAGCATTATATGGGCTACAAGTCTGCCGCCGTACTCGGCTACCAAAGCGAGTTCAGGAACATAACCGTCGCCCTCACGCAACATGACTGCGAAATCCTGTTCAGAGCCGTCTTTCACACGTGCCGACTCGAATGCAGTCCTTATCAGGTCGTAAACCTCACCGTAGTCGCTCTGCCGCTCCGGACGCACAGTATATTCCCCGTCGGCAAGCAGACGAGCGGCCTTCATGTCGAGACGATATATACAGGCCGCCTCGCCCCACGGCTGAAAACCGTTGCCTATATACCGGAATCCGAAACGTTCGTAATATCCGCGCAATTCGGTCGTAAGGTACAACGCACCGTAACCGGCCTGCCATGCCTCCCTCCGGCAACGCTCAAGCAGCTTCCCTGCCAGTCCGCGTCCCCGGTAAGCCTCGTCGACATAAAGCGCGCAAACCCACGGATACAAATCCATACGGCTTATGAAATCATTGGTTAGCAGCCCTACACACCCCACCATATCGTCTCCGTCAGTAAGGACGAACCAGCGCGGCAATGACGACGGCGTATACAGCGACTCCGTCACACAATCGTCATACACCTCGAAAGGAACCTCCGCCCAGCACGAAGATATGTAGGCAACGGCCTCCGCCGCACGCCACGGCTCCTCCCTAAGCGACACCACCTCTATATTTCCTGTATAAATTTCCATATAACAGCCTATGATGAGTAATATGCACAGACCGGCACCGGCCGTATAAGTCAATCCGACATTGCGTATTTCAACGCACCGTCTCGTAAACGGTATCGTCGCAGTTGCCGAATACCGTATTCTCGATCTCCCTGCCGATCTCCGCGATACCGGCGGCATCTGCGCTCATTCTGAGCGCTAGTACGGGAGCGCACTTCAAATGGTCGTAATCCTCAGGCGTATTGCCGTAAGTAGTCTCCTCGACACGATAGCCGCGTTCCGCAGCGAACCGTTTCAACCCGTCCAGATAAGGCAGCTGCTCCGCCGACAGCGCCTCGTATTCTATATCGAACGCCCCGTTGTTCCGCACGAAATAGAGGCAATCCACCCCTTTGGAACATATACCCACGAAATCAGCCCCGTTCCGCTCGGTCTGCATGCCCCGCAACATATCCGCCAGCCTGTCTGCGGTAATTCCGTCTGCCGCAGGCATGTCTGCCCCCGCAGCATCTTTATCATCCTTGTGTGCATGCCCCCCGAACAACTTCGACAAAGCTCCGAACAATCCCATAACGATTATATTTAAATTACTGTACTCTATACACACCGGCCGCCATACACACTTTCCTCCGCCGTATGCCACACCGATTAAAGATATGTCTCTTTAAGACATCTATACATCTCGGTGCATAACCGTAACCGAAAATGTTATTCCGACCGGCTCAAAGCGTTATGACACGCCCATCGTCGGCACTCTCGCGACGGACGGCCTCCGTTGCCGATGCCGGATACCCTATCGCCACCGCACAAAGTACGTGGCGGCCTTCAGGAACAGGAAGGAAACTTTTCAAATAATCCTCGGCATAACCGGCAGACAGATCGTCCCTGCGACATGGTCGACCGTCTACATGCACCCAACAGCTGCCCAGACCGAGCGATTGCGCGGCCAGTTGCAGATATGTCGCGGATATAGACGCATTCTCTTTCCAGAGATCGGTCTTTTCGGGATCTCCCATGACGAGTATCGCAAGAGGCGCCCCGGCTATGAATGCCGATCCGAAATCCCGCATCCCGGCTATGCGTTTCAGCAGTTCGGGCGTATCGACGACCATAAAACTGCTGCTTCGGGTGTTTTTCGACGACGGTGCGCCGAGCGCGGCCTTGAGTATTTTCGCTATCTTTTCCTTTTCCACCTGACGGCCATCAAAGTTCCTCACGCTATGACGCGCCTCGACCATTTCCAGAAAATCCATAATTATTTCTTTTTATCCGACAAATAATGCGTGGTAAACCCCGCCAGAACAAAGATACGGATAAGCCAAGAGCAAAAGCAAATTTATTTGTATTTTGCCGCGGCGAAGTATCTAAGACGAAGTCAAAGATACTAAAAAGCGGCGTTCCGCAAGCATACGCCACACCGTCTATATTCGCATAAAATAAATTACCTTTGCAGGGCGTTGATATAGGATTCGGCGCATACCGGAACGCCGGCACGCAAACAACATAAAATCATGGACAATAAACCCGTAACCATAGCCCTCATATACGATTTCGACGGCACCCTCGCACCGGGCAACATGCAGGAATACGAATTCATTCCCGCCGTAGGCAAGAGCAGCGCGGAATTCTGGGAGGAGAGCAACCGCATAGCCGAAAAGCAGGATGCCGATCCCATACTCGCCTACATGGCGAAAATGATAGAGTGCGCCCGTCGCAAAAACCTGCCTCTCAAACGCGAGACATTCCGTGAATCGGGTCGCCACATAACCTATTACGCGGGTGTGAGGGAATGGTTTTCGAGGATCAACGCTTACGGCGCCTCGAAGGGATTCGAAATACAGCATTACATAAATTCATCGGGCATCAAGGAGATAATCGAGGGTACCGACATAGCCCACGAATTCAAGAACATCTATGCATGTTCGTTCCTGTACGACGAATCGGGCGCAGCATACTGGCCGGCCGTCGGCGTCAACTATACCAACAAGACGCAGTTCATATACAAGATCAACAAGGGTATAGAATCGGTAAGCGACTCCACGCTCGTCAACCGTTACCTCGAAGAGGAGAAACGTCCGGTACAGTTCAAGCACATGATCTACATAGGCGACGGGACGACCGACATTCCGTGCATGAGGCTCGTCAAATCGCAAGGCGGTCACTCGATAGCCGTCTACGATCCGCAGGACAGAAGGGCGTTCGACGCCATGCGCCAGCTGATAGACGAAGGCCGTGCCACATACGTCTGCCCCGCCGACTATACCGAAGGCGGCGAAATAGACAAGCTGGTCAAGACCATAATAGACAAAATCTACACCGACAATAAAATCAAACGCATGGCCGAGTCGCTTAAGGTCAACCCGACATGCTGAAACGACAACGACGAAAAATCATGGCCCGTAAAATCATATTCGCCACCAACAACGCGCACAAAACCGAAGAGGTGCGCGCCATTCTGGGCGACGGATTCCGGCTCGTCACGCTGCGCGAATGCGGCATAACGGAAGATATACCGGAAGAACAGCCCACAATAGAAGGCAATGCGTTGCAGAAAGCACGCTACGTACACGAGCGTACCGGATGCAACTGTTTCGCCGACGACACCGGACTGGAAGTCGAGGCGCTCGGCGGCGCACCCGGCGTACACTCGGCGCGGTATGCAACCGACGGCCACGACTTCGAGGCGAACACGCGACTGCTGTTGCACAACATGGACGGCGTCACCGACCGCAAAGCACGATTCAGAACGGTCATCGCATTGATTCTCGACGGCCGCGAATACACCTTCGAAGGCATAGTGAACGGTATCATAACGGAAAAGCCGGCCGGCTCGGCAGGTTTCGGCTACGACCCCGTATTCGTTCCAGAAGGATATGAGAAAACTTTCGCCGAGATGTCCGCCGAAGAAAAGAACGCCATAAGCCACCGCGGCCGCGCGGTACGCAAGTTCGCCGAATTTCTGTCAGGCCTAAAGAATTGACGGACGACGCCGGGGAATCCGTTACCTACCCTCGCCGCATGCATAAGCCGTAAACCCGACGACCGTCTTTCACGACATGCATAGCGGCCGATAACCTGTGCAGGCCACTCCCCGGACACAGTATACCGCAAGTACGGCAATTTGCGACCGCTAAAATACGTTATTTCTTTATTCCCTATTTTTGCGACATGGATTTCAAACTCGTATCCGATTACAAACCCACAGGCGACCAACCGGAAGCTATCGCCGAGCTTGTCCGCTCCATAAACGGGCACAGCCGTCACAACACGTTGCTGGGAGTAACCGGATCGGGAAAGACATTCACCATCGCCAA
Source organism: uncultured Tidjanibacter sp. (assembly GCA_947852905.1). GTDB lineage: Bacteria > Bacteroidota > Bacteroidia > Bacteroidales > Rikenellaceae > Tidjanibacter. The sequence continues at coordinate 362,373 of CANTVF010000002.1, forward strand.
CGTAATAGCGCAGCTGAAACGCCCCACCCTCGTGCTGAGCCACAACAAGACGCTCGCAGCGCAGCTTTACGGGGAATTCAAGACCTTCTTTCCGGAAAACGTCGTAGAATATTTCGTATCCTATTACGACTACTATCAGCCGGAAGCCTACCTCCCGGCATCCGACACTTTCATCGAAAAGGACCTCTCCATAAACGAAGAGATAGAAAAGTTGCGACTGCGCACCACCGCATCGCTGCTATCCGGACGCCGCGACATAGTCGTCGTATCGAGCGTGTCGTGTCTCTACGGCATAGGCAACCCGGAAGACTTCCACGCATCGAGCGTCAAGGTGACGGCCGGCGAAGCTCCCGGACGCAAAAAGCTGTTGTACGATCTGGTAGACGCCCTGTACACCCGTACCGAAAACGAACTCACCAGCGGCACGTTCCGCGTCAAAGGGGAGGTGATAGACGTCATGTCGGCATACAGCGATTCCGTTTACCGTATCTCCATGTTCGACGACGAGGTGGAACAGATACTCCGCATAGATCCGGAAAGCGGACAGGCGCTCGAAAAACTCGACTCCGTAACCATATTCCCGGCAAATATGTTCGTGACCACGCGCGAACGAACGCAGGCGGCCATACGCCAGATACAGCTCGACCTCGGAGAGCGGATCAGATTCTTCGAGGAGGCCGGACGCATGGTCGAGGCACAGCGGATAAAGCAACGTGTGGAGTACGACCTCGAAATGATCAAGGAACTGGGCTACTGTTCGGGCATCGAGAACTATTCCCGCTACCTCGACGGACGCCGCGAAGGTACCCGTCCGTTCTGCCTGCTCGACTACTTCCCGGAAGACTATCTGCTCGTCATAGACGAAAGCCATGTGACGATACCGCAGATACGCGCCATGTTCGGCGGCGACCGCGCCCGCAAGGAGAGCCTCGTGGAATACGGCTTCCGTCTCCCGGCGGCCAAGGACAACCGTCCGCTGACGTTCGAGGAGTTCGAGCAACTCGCCGGCACCTCCATATACGTGAGTGCGACGCCGGCCGACTACGAACTCATCAAGAGCGAAGGCGCCGTCGTGGAACAGCTCATAAGACCTACAGGTCTGGTAGACCCTCCGATATCGGTACGCCCGACGGAAAATCAGATAGACGACCTCGTGGACGAGATACAGATACGCACCGAAAAGGGGGAACGCGTACTTGTCACCACTCTAACCAAACGAATGGCGGAGGAACTGTCCAAATATTTCGACCGCATAGGCATCCGGAACAGATATATCCACTCCGAGGTGGAAACCCTCGAACGCATCCAAATACTCGAAGACCTTCGTGCCGGATCGTTCGACGTTCTAATAGGCGTCAACCTCCTTCGCGAAGGGTTGGACCTGCCGGAGGTGTCCCTCGTCGCCATAATGGATGCCGACAAGGAGGGATTCCTGCGCAGCGATCGCGCCCTCACTCAGACCGCAGGCCGCGCGGCACGCAATGTCAACGGACAGGTCATAATGTATGCCGACAAGAAAACGGACGCCATGCGCAAGGCCATAAACGAAAGCAACCGCCGCAGGGAGAAACAGTTGCGCTACAATGAGGAACACGGCATAGTCCCGCATCAGGCGCAGAAAAGCGGCAATTCGGGAAACGATCTTCTTGCTTCGCTGGCCGAGAGCGAAAGCGTACCTTATCCGACAGCGAGCGGATTCGCCATAGCGGCCGACATAAACGAAATATACACCGGCGACAATCTGCCCGAAGCAATCGCCGAAGCGAAAGCCAAAATGGAAAAGGCGGCCACGGAACTGGATTTCATAGCCGCAGCGAAATACCGCAATCTCATGTACTCGCTACAGGAGAAACTGCGCATACAGGAGGAGGAAGGCACGCTCGGCGACAAACCGAAACAGAAGAAACGATGAAACCGGCCGAAGCCATAACACGTGCCATAGATTTTCTGTACGTAGGACCGATACGCCGGATAATCCCGCTGGAAACGTTCCGCTACGCCGTATGCGGCGGCGTCAACATGGCGCTCGGCAGTCTCGTCATATATCCCATATTGTATAGGTACGTGGTAGACGGGCGTTTTCTCGATCTCGGCATAGTCATGATGTCTCCGCATATATTGACACTGTTCATGCAGTACCCTATCACGTTCTTCGCGGGATTCTGGCTCAACAGACACGTGACGTTCACGCTCTCGACACTCAAAGGCGGCACGCAACTGTTCCGTTACCTGCTGCAATCGGCCGGCTCGTTCCTGTTGAATTACCTGTTGATGAAACTGCTCGTCGAGGTCGCAGACATATATGCCCCCGTAGCAAGGCCCATAACAGACCTTATCGTCGTAGTATACAGTTATCTCGCGGCAAAATTCTTCACTTTCCGCACAGGCGGCCGCGCTGCCGGCCGCAGCGACGAAACGCGGCGGAAACCGAAAGCATGACAGTCACACTTTGATAGGCAGCGACTTTTCGCACACCTCAACGCCTCTCCGATATACGCGCGGCATTCCTACCGATTTATGCCGCTGTCTCGACACGGCCTCAGCACCCGAACGACACACTTAGAACCCATACCGAAACAAAATGCACGGTATGTCACAACAGGCAATCCGCTTAGTTTATACCGTAATTCTGGCTAAGCCGTTTACTCTCCGTAAATTCCTGTATTCCTCGCACTTATGGACTTACATATTACCCGTTCACACACGTTAAAAAGGGTTGCGTCAAAACTCAGCATTTTGACACAACCCCATATATTTTAAATCAGAAGCCGCCATACCCAGCATAGAGAATTAAGGACACAGCTCAGCCTCATGTAACGTCATCTGTTGCTCCGAAGCGTAAAAGGCTGAGAAACCCTCAGGCCGCTTATAACCGCGGCGGCCAAAGCGAAACCGCCTCCGAGGAACAGACATACCATAGTGCTGTTATCGTGCGAAACCAGTCCGAACAACAGAGCTACGAGAGTGGTGCCCAAAGTCTGACCGAGCAGACGTGCCGTTCCCAACATACCGCTGGCACCACCGGAACGTTCGGTAGGCGCGGAAGATATTATGGTGCTGTTGTTGGGTGTCTGAAACAGTCCGAATCCGGCGCCGCAGAGAGCCAACCGCCATATTACATCTACCTCCGCAGCTCCCGGCTTCAGGAACGCGAGAGCGACGAGCCCCACGCAGAACATCGACATGCCTATGCTGCCGAGTACGCCGGGGTGTATGCGTTCTATAAGATAACCGGCCACAGGAGCCATTACGAGGGTGGCTATGGGCCACGGAGTTATCAACAGACCGGTCATAACTTCATTGTATCCCATTACGTTCTGAAGGAAGAAAGGCAGCGACACCATGGCCAGCATCTGCGCCGTAAACGAACATACGGAAGTTATTACAGATAACGTAAATATAGGAATCCTGAGCAGATCCACCGGGAACATCGGCGACGACTGCCCCAACTGGCGCCGCACGTACCATGTGCCTATTACCGCGAGCAATATAAGCTGGATCACGATATAATCCGTTCTTTCGTGATGCGCGAACCCTTCGAGCGTATATATAAGCAACCCGAACGTCAGCGCATTGCCTACGGCGCTGACCGTATCGAAACGCCGTCCGGACCGTTGTTCCTTCCGCGGCAGGAACTTGTAACCGAGTATCAAGGCGGTCAGGCCCAGCGGTATATTGATAGCGAACAGCCAGTGCCACGACGCTACGGCAAGTATGCCTCCGGCTATCGAGGGACCCGCTGCGGCAGAGATAGCCACCACCATGGCATTTATGCCCATTCCGCGGCCTATCTTGCTGCGCGGGTATATGGTACGCAACTGCGCCGTATTGACACTGGTAATAGCCGCGGCGCTAAGCCCCTGAAGCACACGCGCGACCGTCAGCATCCAAAACGAGTCGGAAAGCGCACAAGCGAGCGAAGTGACGCAGAAACACGCGATTCCCCAAAGATATACGCGGTGATACCCGTATATATCGCCAAGCGACGAGAATGCCAGCAGCGTCATCACTATGGCGAGCTGATAACCGTTTATTATCCACGTGACAGTCGACGGAGAGACGTCGAATTCAACGCTCAGCGTAGGCAGAGCTACATTGATTATATTGATGTCGAGCACCGACATGCAAATAGCGAACGATATAGCGACAACCGCCCATATGCGCCTCGGCATGGGCAGACCGTCGCTCGCGAATGCCGCGGCATTTCCATTCAAATTATCCGATACGACCATTTACATTTTTATTTTTATCCGTTGTCGGGAAAAAATCACATTACGCCAGCGGGGCCTTCCCCGTTCCAATCCTGCGACTGATATGCACCGAGTTCAAGCAACCGTTTTTCGAGCATGGTCCACAACTGTTCGTTACGCACCAACCCCCAGTTGGGACCGTAATGGTATCGTGGCGGCGCCTCGCCTGCAAATCGTTCGACCACAAGATCGGGACGCAGCCGACGGAGTATGCCGATGAACATATCCATATACTCCGGCAAAGACTTGAAACGGTACTTTTCCGGATGCCTCTCCCAGTCCGACGCCATAGGGGTGTCGCGGAATATCTGCAACTGATGGAATTTAACCGTAGTGAGCGGCAAAGAATTTATAACGGACGTCTGCTCCAACAACATATCGTCGCTTTCGCCCGGCAGCCCCAGAATGAAATGCGCTCCGGTATGAATACCTCTGCCGGCAGTCCGTTCCACGGCACGCCGCGCACACTCGAAATCATGACCGCGGTTGACGGCCGCGAGCGTACTGTCGTAACACGACTCTATACCGTACTCTATCGTCACATAACATCTGCGCGACAACTCGGCGAAATAATCCAGTACCCTTTCGTCCACGCAATCAGGACGTGTTCCGACCACGATGCCGACTACAGCAGGCTCGGCCAACGCCTCGTCGTATATGCCGCGCAGCGTATCCAGCGGGGCGTAAGTATTGGAAAACGACTGAAAATAGACGAGATACCGCTCGGCCGAACGATACCTGTTGCGATGAAATTCGATTCCCTCGGCTATCTGTTGCGATACGCTTTTGGCAGGCTTGCAGTACGACGGAGTGAAAGCATCGTTATTGCAGAACGTACAGCCGCCCGTCCCTACACGTCCGTCACGGTTGGGACACGTGAATCCGGCATTCACGGCCAATTTCTGCACCCGGCCACCGAACAACCGTTTGAAATAACCCGAATAACTGTTATAAGGACGTTCGTCGCCCCACGGATATATCATGACAAAACAATATTACCACATCTCGTATCAACGGCGCCATGCACCCTGCTGACGACATCGCAACACGTAACGGCTCCGACCGCCGATACGCCAAGAATCGCCGCAATGCAGAACGGAACGCAACCCGGCGACGGACCGCTGCCGCACCGCCGAACGTTTCATATGACTTCACGAATGATTTATACGCGCGCGTATCATGCCCGGCGCAGGGCTTCGATAAAATCCGGGAACATAGTCCACAGATGCTCCGTCTGCAACCACAGCTCCCGTGCAAGCGCCTCTTTGGAAGGACGCTCCGAACGGATATCTTTCAGATAGTCTTCGCTCACGGCATGTTCTACAGCCATAAACTCGTCGTAATACGGCTTGAACCGGCTCTTCAAACGAACGACCTCTCCGTGCGGCAACCTGCCTGTTTTCCGAAATTCATACCACAAAGTCAGCACGACCTTGTCGATATACTTGTCGTTTACATCGTTGATTATGTCATCGAACGACTCGAACTCCTCCATGGCAACATAAACATAAGCCAGCGGAACGGTAGCTTCCATATGATCCTCCGGATCGATGTCGAGAATCATCTCGAATATGGCCGCCGCCATCTCCCAGTCGCCCGCCAGAAAATGGTCTATACCGGAACAGTAACCGGTCACTATGGCCGCCTGCGAATTGGCATCGTCCCAGTCCAATATGGTCTCGCCTTCGTCGGGAACAATATCCACGAGCCGCTGGAACGAATGCAGGCGCGTATTGCACGCACCTTCGAAATCGCCCTCGGCCTCCTGCCTGCGCGCCCGCTCGAGTTCTACGCCGAAATCGAAATCGTCGCCTCCGGCAGAAGGCACATAATCGATAACGTAACAGTCATAACCCGCAGGCTTCAATACCGGTTTTCCCATTCTCTACGGAGTTTTCTGAAAAAACATCAATTTATCGCCGCGAAGATAACAATAATTGCAGCATTGAATGCACCACGACAACCGCCCCGAGAAAATTTTCCCGGCACATTTTTCATGTTTCATGAAAAATATCCTATATTTGCGTCGCACAAAAGAGGCCGCAATAGCTCAGTTGGTAGAGCGTTTCACTCGTAATGAAGAGGTCCCGAGTTCAAGTCTCGGTTGCGGCTCACAGAAAAATCCCTGACAATCACTGCGGTTGTCGGGGATTTTACTTTCTGTCGCAGGTATGCAACATACGGTAAAGGACATATACTTTATATATGATGCTCGTTTGAAGGTTTATGCATCATCACAATCTGCCGGACAGATAAACCTCACAATCCAGTCCCCGCAATCCGCACTAAGCCAGTAAAAGCCGTCCGGAACAAACACATATCACATGAAGTTAAATCCTGTCCGCGGACATGCCAATCACTTCCCAGAAAGCTAACCTATCATCTCCGTTATTTCACGGGGAAAAATAAAAAACGAAACCGACACGCGGCTCAATCGTTACCGAAAGCGCTCGGATAAATCCCGCATCATTTCACGCAAAACCAGACGCGCCGCCACATACGGCAGCTGTCAGAATACAGGAATAACCTTGCACGCATATTCTCGTCACGGCATACCGCCGCACTTCATACACATCGCAATCAAATAACGGGACACCTCCCCGGACACGACAGGATTCCTCCCATTGACGCACCGGATCCATGCCGAAAAGAATTAATCACCCCAACCTCGACACGTATCGTCGGCGCCAGAAACACCTCAACACACGGTCATAATCCGCCGCACAAATCCAGCGAGACACAATGCATTATACCGAAGCCGCCGATTTTATCGGCGCTCATCTCCGGAATGTTAACAAAGTTTTTATATTTTTGTATGGATCCGTTCAGACACGCTTCGGGAAAAATTCCCCCCTACGGTCTGATAACGGCAGACCGATAACGTTACGCGACACACGTCCGATATGTCCGCACGAAAAGGCAAATCGAACGCGTAACGAAGACCGGCGACCGGTCTCGCGGATCAGTACGAATACACATATAGTTATGGCAGACAACGACTGGAAATCGAGATTGAACGTGGTTTACTCTACGAATCCCGATTTTAAATACGAAACCAAGCAAGACGAGGTACCGCAGACATTGCCCCCTGCGCAGCAAGAACTCAGGGTATGGCTCGACCGCAAGTTGAAAGGCGGCAAACAGGCCACAATAGTACGCGGATTCATCGGCACCGCCGCCGACCTAAAAGAACTCGCGGCGATGCTCAAAAGCCGTTGCGGGGTGGGCGGCACAGCCAAAGACGGCGAAATAATAATACAGGGCGATTTTCGGGACAGAGTAACGGATCTGCTCGTAAAAGCGGGCTACAAAGCGAAAAAAGCCGGGGGATAATGCGAAAATTCATACTAACGACGGTCATCGCGCTGGTAGCGCTCGTCGGCGCTACCGATGCCGCGGCACAATACTACAACACGGGGCAATCCCCCGCCTCCACACGCTGGGGGACTATAGGAAACGATTCCCTGCGAATGATATTCCCCCTGCCATACGAACACCATGCCCGAAGCGTACTTTTCTACATGGACTCGGTACGCAACGACATAAGCTACGGATTCAGCCACGGACCACTACGCACGCCCGTGGTATTCCATACAGAAAACTTCCTGTCCAACGGTCTCGCAATGCTCGCCCCGCGCCGCATAGAGATGATGGGCATACCGGCTATCTCGACATACTCCGAGCCGTGGCTCAAACAACTCGCCACCCATGAGTTCCGCCACATGGTCCAATACGGCAACATCAACCGCAACACGACGAAAGTCCTCGGCTGGTTTTTCGGCCAACAGGCCCCTCTGCTCGCCACGGGACTTCTGCCGTTCTGGTTCATCGAGGGCGATGCGGTAATGGCCGAAACTCAGTTCTCATCCTTCGGACGGGGGCTGCAACCGTCTTTCACGATGCATTACCGCGCTCTCGGCGACGAAATACTGGAATCGAAAAACCCGGACAAATGGTTTTGCGGATCGTACCGCGACTACGTCCCCAGCCATTACGAACTCGGATACCAGCTCGTATCGTATGCCGACCGCACATACGACGAATACATAGGCGACCGTCTCGCCGACTACACATCGCGCTACCCAATTTTCATCTTCACCACGCAACTCGCACTGAAGAAATACTTCGGCACCTCTACGCGGAAACTGTTTCGCGAGACCTTTGCGGAACTCAATGCATTGTGGGACAGCCTGCCCGACAACGGCAACAGTCCGCGCGTCGTGGTACCGCCCGTCAAGACATACACCACATACACCTACCCGCTCTACCTCGACGACAACACCCTGCTCGCGTTGAAAAGCGACTACGACCAACCGACACGTTTCGTCAGCATCGACCTCACCACCGGAGAGGAGAAACGTCTTTTCCACACGGGAATAGTAAGTTCTCGTCCCGTGATGCGCGACGGGGTGATAATGTGGACCGAATACCGGCAAAGCATGTTCTGGGAACAGAAAGTCGAATCGAGGCTTTGCCGCGCCTATGTCGGAGCCGACAGATACGACGTACTCGATTATGTCGGAGACAATATCCTGTATCCCGTCCCGGTATCGCGCGACGCTACGGCATGGGTCAGATACGACTATCGCGGCAGCTACACGGTGGAATACAGCCCGGCGGCAGGTGGCAAGATGAAGTACGGATTTCCGGAGGACGTCTCGATTCACGGCTTGGCGTGGGACAATATATCGGAATGTTTCTACTTCATCGCCCTTTCCGACGACGGAATGTGGATAGGCGGACTGGACTTTTCCGGCGAGCGTGCAGAGCAGTTCCACGTCACCGAGCCGGCACGCATCACCATAGGCGACCTTTCGGCAGCGGACGGCATGCTATACTTCAACTCCATATACTCAGGCAAGGACGAAGTGCACGCCATAGATCTCGCCACGGGCGAAGAACACCGCATATCCGATTCCCGTTACGGCAGCTTCTCCCCTTCGCCCTCGCCGGACGGCGTGACGGTAGCGGTGACTACCTACGAACGCGACGGCTACAAGGCCGCCGTACAGGAGGTGGAATACTGGGAAGAGGTGGAGCCGCAGACACAATATCCGCGCAACACGGTCAACGCCCCTCTAAAAATATGGGACGTCCCCTGCATAGACGACATAATGTTCGATGAGCAGGCGGCCGAAACTTCTACGGAAAAATACGCGCGCAGAAAATATTCCAAAGCCGCTCATCTTTTCGATCTGCACAGTTGGGCACCGCTTTACTACGTTCCCGACGAACTGCTCTCGGACTACTCCTTCGAGACCCATTTCGGCGCGACGATCATATCGCAAAGCCTTCTCAACGATATGGAATCGAGCCTCAGCTACGGTTATCTGCTCGACGGACACTCGAAAGTCAAGGCTAATGTAAAATATTACGGTTGGGCACCCAAAATCGAAGTCTCGGCCATGTGGAGCGACCGCGGCCACCTGTTCCAGCAACAGGGCATCATGGGTACGGCTACGAGTCTGAGAGGCAACACGTTCAACCTGTCGGCGAGGGCATATCTGCCCATACTGCTATCTACCGGCTACAACATAAGATCGCTCGTTCCGCAGGTGCAGTACGTCTTCAACAACTCCGAGATATTACCGGTCGGCGCCTCCGAAACGGAACGCATGTCGGTATTTCTCGGAACGCTGCAATACAGCGACAATGTCCGTACCGCCCGGCTCGACCTGCAACCGCGCTGGGGCTACACGTTGCGCACGACGGTAGGCACCAATCCTTTCAGTTCGATAACCTCCACGGCTATCAGCTTCTACGGCAAGGCCTACACGCCGGGATTCATGCCACACCACGGATTCAGTCTCGCCGCGGTCTACCAGCACAATACGAACAAGACCTCGCTTATCAATGTCATAGATTTCCAGCCGCAGGGATATCAGACCATCTACCCGCTGAACTATTTCGCACTGGCCGCACACTACGTCATGCCCGTAGCATATCCGGACTGGGGATTGAGCGGAGTGTTTTTCCTTAAACGCATCTCGCTCGATGTAGGATTCGAATATGCACGCTATACGACACCCAAATCCCAGCGATACGTCATACATATAGGCGGACCGCAAAGACTGGAAAACTACGGCACCGTCATCAACTACATCAATACCGTCGGCGGACGCGTGATGCTCGACATAACTCCGTTCCGCATGCCTTCGCAGGCGACCACCACGCTTTCCGTGGGATTCTACAAACCGCGGTCGCTACCCTTCTACGTTACGTTCGGTTTCTCCGTACCACTGTAAACGGCATCGAAGACAAAAAACAGTCGCGTCCCGCATGCGTTCCTCTCCGATAACGAACGCATGCGGGACGCTTTTTCCAATAAAACCGACCATTTCTCCGATGTACTATTGAAAATCGTGTTTAATAACTATTTTTACGGCCGCAAACGAACTAACCGACAAACTGCGACAAATGGAACGTGCGCCCGAAATAAGCGTAATCATACCTGTATATAACGTAGCCGCATTTCTGGATAGATGTCTCGACTCGATTCTGACGCAGACATTCACCGATTTTGAAATAATACTCGTGGACGACTGCTCCACAGACAACTCGCTCAAAGTGGCGGAAAGCCGTGCCGAACAGGACGGCCGCATCACGATCATCGCCAAACGGCACAACGAAGGCACCATGCTGGCCAGACGTACCGGTTACGAGAATGCCCGCGGACGCTATATCGTATTCTGCGACAGCGACGACTATCTGCCTTCCGACGCTTTGGAACGCCTCCATGCGGCGATTACCGAGAGCGGTCGCGACATAATAATCTCCGACTGTACGGTAGTGGACAACGGCCGTGAATACTATTCCCGCCGCACTCCCGACGAGATAGACAGTACCGCCGCCGCTTACAGGGCGTTAGTGGGCAGCCGGATGAGGGCATATCTCTGTTGCGCCATATACGACCGGAACCTGTTCCTTTCCAAACTGGAAACCATAGCGGGACAATGCGTGAACGAAGACTACATCCTGTGGCTGCAACTCCTGCGCAACGCGCGCAGCATAGGCCAGCTGCACGAATCCACGTATTTTTACTACTTCCATCCGCAATCCATAACTAAAAAACGTCCGACTACGCAAAAACTGTTACAGGACTTGCGCGCCAATCAGTGGTGCTACGATTTTCTCACGTCCAACGGCATAGTGCCCGATCTGGCGCACGTACATTACATACGCAGGATCGTCAACAACCTGCGCGACGGCTTTACTCTGGAACAGATTGCCGAAACGGGTTATCTCGACCGCAACGTTTTCAATGCCGACAACATAATCCGCTATTGCCGCATGAGGTATCTGTTGAAATACCACTACCTGCGAATGCTGCGCGCCTGCACTCCCGTAGGGCGCCGCCTCCAGTAGTCGACGCCCTACGGATACAAAAACAAACGGTTACGGCGATACAAGTTTTGGCGATTCGGGAAAAAGTGATTACATTTGCAGGCCGAACCGGTGAGTAAACGCCGGTCGGCAATAAGTCAAATAACTAATAAACAACAGAAAATGCCTGTAAAAATTAGATTGGCGCGACATGGTAAGAAAGGTTATGCCTTCTATCATATCGTCGTTGCAGACAGCAGGGCGCCACGTGATGGTAAATTTATCGAAAAGATTGGTACCTACAATCCCAACACTAATCCTGCTACAATCGATCTGAACTTTGACAAAGCTCTGGATTGGTTACAGAAAGGCGCACAACCCACCGACACCTGCAGGGCTATCCTGTCCTACAAGGGTGTAATGTATAAAAAACACCTCCTCGGAGGCGTTGCCAAAGGAGCTTTCGACGAAGCTACGGCAAATGCGAGGTTCGACAAATGGATGAGCGAGAAAGCTGCAAAGATTTCCGCCAAGACCCAGAAGGTAACCCTCGACAAGGATAAGGCGGCCAAGGCTCGTCTGGCCGAAGAGAAAGAGGCTAACGAAAAGAAAGCCAAAGCAATCGAGGCAAAGAGGGCTGAAGCGGCAGCTGCAGCGGCTCCCGCCGAAGAGGAAAGCGCAGAGGCTCCCGCAGCAGAAGCGCCTGCGGCAGAATAAATTTCGTAATGGAATCGGGAGAAGCGGTAGGCAGGATATCCAAGCAGTTCGGCCTCGAAGGTGAGCTGATAATAAATCTGTACGACACTTTCCCTGAAGTTCCCGATATGGAGGAACCGTTGTTCGCGGATATAGATTCGCTGACGGTTCCTCTTTTTTTGGAAAAATTCGAACGACGCGGTCAGCGCAGCGCGCTTGTAAGATTCGCAGATTTCGACAGCAACGCACGCACTGCGGAACTCCTCGGCCGCGAACTATTCGCAGCAAGCGCCGATGACGAACCGGACGACGGAAACATATATATGGAAGACCTCGTAGGCTTCTCTGCATCGTTCGACGATTCGCCGCTGCAAGGGACTATAACCGATTTCATAGACAACGACTTTAATCCGCTGTTCGAAATAACGGCAGCAGGCAGGGAGATTTACGTTCCTGCCACGGACGACATGATCTCGGCACTCGACATCGAAAAGAAGGAGATAGAGTTTTCGCTCCCGCAGGGATTGCTCGAACTATATCTTTAATCGCCGCTCTACCCCGGCAGACCTATATTATGATATGAATCCTCAGCCAATCGACGCTGAGGATTTATGTTTTACGCCACTCCGTAAACCGTACCGGAAACTCGCCAACAAAATAATCCGGCAACGGCGGTATCTGTATGCGAAGTCCACGGTAAAAGCAAACAACCTGCATGACGGCTATTTTCCAGCAGGCACACCGCGCACCCGACTTCCCCATAAAGCGTAGAACAACAGATAACCGAGACTTACGAGTACCGTCACGAAACTGAACGGATAGGAAACCACATCGGCTATCCATGCTTGAAAAGCCGGCATTATGCCTCCGCCGCACACCATGGTCATGAAGATTCCCGATGCCGCCGAAGTATATTCACCCAATCCGGAAGTGGCGAGACTGAATATCGCTCCCCACATTACCGACGTCGCCAGTCCGCACAGGATAAGGAACATCAGACTTATCCCTACCGGCTCCAGTCCGAACGTCACGTCGGAACGGAATACCGGCAACATCACCGTACTGCTGCTGTCGTGGGTCAGCATGAACGCTCCGACGAACACTATCCCCAAAATCGCCGTAAATGCCAGCATGTTCCTCACCGGTACGCGGCTTCCGGCAAAACCGCCCACAAGACGTCCTACAAGCATCAGAAGCCAATAAGTGCCCACTATAGTACCGGCCACGGAAGAATCCATCTCCAGCGACTGCGTCATATACAGATTGGCTATGTTAGGAATGCCGACCTCGACTCCCACATAAAGGAATATGGCAACGACTCCGAGCGCGAAGTGACGGAAACGCATCGGATTGTACCGGACATGTTCCCTGCGCGACAGCTGCGGAACGGAATACGGTTCCGGAATATGCGAAACGGCAATCACCGCAAACGACAACACGAAAATTCCCATCGCTATGTAAAGCGCGGGATTGGCGCTCGCTATATTACGCACCGCCCCGTCGCTGCCCATGAGATAACCGACCAAAACCGGTGCGAGCGTGGCACCCATGGAGTTGAACGCACTGCCGAACTGAATGAACTGGTTTCCGCGGCGCTCGTCGGAACCGAACGACTTGAGCATCGGATTGACGACCGTATTCAGCATACACATGGAGAAACCGGAAACGAAAGCTCCCGTTACGTAAACCGCATAACTGCCTATCCGTCCCGAAAGCCACATAATGCACACTCCGACCAGACCGACGACTATCGCCGTAAGCGACGTATTCTTGTATCCGATACGTTGCAACATAAGTCCCGCCGGGATGCCCATGAACGCATATGCGATGAAATTGGCGAGATTGCCCATTTGGGACAACAGATTGGAAGCTGCGAACTGCGACTTTACGATCACTCCCATGGGATTCTGCAACCCGGTAACGAACGCAATGATGAAAAACAAAGCGAACATCATCGCTATGGGCAAAGCCCGTACACTATTTTTCCCCGTCATATTACAGTCGTTTTATATCCGTAAGAACAAATATAGAAAATACCCCGAACCCGTGCAACGGCAATCCTTCGAAGCTCTCTCCGAAACACAAGCCGCCGCATGTCTTATCCGAAACACTCTTCCCCCAGTATATCGACATGACGATACAATCTCCATACCATATCAGCGCTTACCTACAACGCCCATTTCCAGCCGTCATCACGCCGTTCCGCGACATACCGCAGTTATTTACACGACTCCCCTGATTGCCAACCAATTTCCTCACGCCGCCAAACGGTTGCAATAACCGTTAATATTACTTATATTTGTATATTTAATCCGGCTGCGAAGCACGGGCAAACGAATGCCGGCGCAGATAGCGTACAGACGCGCCTCCTCCTATGCATCAACCTTATGCAATAGAGTGCCGGCATATGTGCCGAACGGACTATACGCACCGGAAAACCGAATGAAAACGATCCTTCGATAATCTCATATATGCCGATGACAGCATGTTTCATAGGGTTGGGCTATGTAGGGCTCCCCACAGCCATAATAGCGGCCGGACACGGCATCCGGGTGATCGGCGTCGATACGGCCCCCGAAGTAGTGGCAAAAACCAATCGCGGAGAACTGCATATCGTGGAGCCGGGACTCGAAAGCCTGCTCAAGGAAACGGTTGCAAACGGAATGCTCAGGGCTACGGACAAGCCTGAAATTTGCGATGCCTATTTCATAGTGGTACCCACACCTTTCACGGGCGACCACCGTCCCGACATATCGTATGTCGAGGCCGCGACAGAATCGGTCATACCCTTGCTCAAAGAGGACGATCTGTTCGTCATAGAGTCTACCTCGCCGGTCGGAACGACGGAACATATAGCAGACAAGATTTTCGATCGCAGACCGGAACTGCGCGGTAGGCTGCACATAGCCTATTGTCCGGAGCGTGTTCTACCCGGCAACGTCATCTACGAACTGATACACAACGACCGCGTCATAGGCGGAATAGACGCTGTCGCGACCGAAAAAGCCGCCGCATTCTACCGTCGCTTCGTGCAGGGCGCATTGCACTACACCTCGGCACGCACGGCGGAAATGTGCAAGCTCACCGAAAACTCCTCCCGGGACGTGCAGATAGCGTTCGCCAACGAACTGTCGCTGATATGCGACGAGGCTGGCATAGACGTCTGGGAACTCATAGAACTGGCGAACAAACATCCTCGCGTCAATATACTGCAACCCGGCTGCGGTGTCGGCGGACACTGCATAGCCGTCGATCCGTATTTCATCACTGCGGCATTTCCGCAGCGGGCGCAACTTATAGCCAAAGCTCGCGAAATCAACAACTACAAAGCCGAATGGTGCGCGGAGAAGGTATACGCGGAAATATTACGGTTCAGGCTCGAACACGGCCGCCTGCCTGCGGTAGCCATGCTCGGGCTGGCATTCAAGCCCAATATAGACGACCTTAGGGAATCGCCAGCCAAACTCATAACCCGCACAGTACTCGGAAAGGAGACAGGCGCCGACATAATGGTCGCGGAGCCCAACGTGGCTCATCTGGACGAATTCGACCTGACGGACTACAGGGAGGCTTGGGAAAAAGCCGACATTGCCGTTTTAATGGTAGCGCACGACCAGTTCCGCACGCTGCCGTTCGAGGGCGGCGACAAGAAAATACTCGATTTCGCCGGAGTGTTCAGACACAGAGCGAAACAATAACGACGGTTACGAAGGCTCCGTACATGCAGTAAGAAACATGAAAAAGATAATGCTGGTATTCGGCACGCGACCGGAAGCCATAAAAATGGCGCCCCTCGTGCTGGAACTCGGAAAATATCCCGAAAAGTTCTCCACTACGGTATGTGTCACTGGACAGCACCGACAGATGCTCGATTCGGTGCTGCGTCTTTTCGGCATAGTTCCGGATTACGACCTCGACATAATGCAGCCGGGACAGGATCTTTTCGACGTAACTGCCAGAGTACTTACCGGTATGAGAGAGGTACTGGACGAAGCCGCACCGGATGTCGTGCTCGTACACGGCGACACCACGACATCTACGGCCGCAGCGCTGGCGGCTTTCTACCGCCGCATACCCGTGGGACACGTAGAGGCTGGGCTGCGCACCCGCAACCCCATGAGTCCATGGCCGGAGGAGATGAACCGTCAGATCACCGGACGTATAGCTTCCATACATTTCGCACCTACTACAGCAAGTCGTCAGAATCTGCTCGACGAAGGCATAGCGGCCGATAAGATATATGTCACAGGCAACACCGTGATAGACGCACTGCAAATGGTTACAGCACGTCTCGCCGGCGACACCGACATGAAAGAGAGTATCATGCGTTCGCTCGCGGAAAGTTCGCTGTCGGCCGACATATTCCGGACATACCGCCGGATAATACTCGTCACGGGACACCGGCGGGAGAACTTCGGCGAAGGTTTCGACAATATCTGCCGCGCCATACGGGACATAGCCGAGCACAGACCGGATACATGCATCGTATACCCCATGCACCTCAATCCCAACGTAAGACAGGCTATCGAAAAGATGTTCGGTACGGGGCGGCACCCTATGGAAAACGTATTTTTCACCGAGCCGCTCGACTACCTGCCGTTCGTCTACCTCATGGAACGTTCCCACTTGGTGCTGACCGACAGCGGCGGCATACAGGAGGAGGCTCCGGGGCTGGGCAAACCGGTATTAGTAATGCGAGACACCACGGAAAGGCCGGAAGCCGTAGAAGCCGGAACGGTGAAGCTCGTCGGCACCGACCGCAACCGTATCACAGCCGAAACGCTCCGCCTGCTGGACGATAACGTTTACTACAACACCATGAGCCGAGCAGTCAACCCTTACGGCGACGGCAAGGCATGTGCGAGAATCGCGGAAATACTGCACTCGACGAATATACCATAATGCAGACAGAAGGTGCAGACGACACGAATACATATCCGCAACGCTGCGAAAGACACGCCCATTACCGACAACGAACACAGGTAACCCGTGAAGCAGTAATTACCGAAAAAGTATCGGGATGTTCTCTCCATACAGGAAACGCCTCTCATCCCCAAACGATCGACTTCCGTCTCAAGACGGCGACACATACAGACATTACCACTAGGACTATGAACATAGGCATCATCACTTTCCACTTCTCATGGTTCAACTACGGAGCCGTGTTGCAGACATATGCCGTATCCGAGGCGGTAAGGAAAGCCGGCCACACACCCTATGTCATAGACTTCAGACAGGGTAATCCTTCGCGTGCGGCACTGCGCCACGGCGCCGGTTTCGACGAATTCCGACACGAATTTCTGCCCGGCATACTTCCGCCGACACAAACCCGCGAAGCACTGCTGTCACTGAACGACCGGCTGGACGGATTTCTCGCCGGCGGCGACCAGATATGGCGATACGGTTACGTGATCAGAAACTACCGCACCTATTTTCTCGATTTCGCCGCAGACGACAAACTGAAAATATCGTATGCGCCGAGTTTCGGCATCGACCGCTGGGAAGGCGACGCCGAAGCGACAGTCACCGTCAGACGACTTCTGCACCGCATGGACAGCGTCAGCGTAAGAGAAGAATCGGGAGTAAAGATATGTCGAGACATATTCGGCATAGATGCCGTACACGTCCTCGACCCCACCCTACTGCACGATGCCGAGACATACATGCCGATAATCCGGTCCAGTCAGTTTTACGGCAACGGCCGCAACGCCGTCGCCTACATGATATTGGACGACAACAACAGTATACGCCGCGCTGTGGAGGAACGCTTCCGGAACGAATCCGAGATATGCGACATCAAAGGAACAGACCTGCTATCGAAATATCATGTGCGGAATATCGTATCGGCCGCGAAACGACTATCCGGCAAACTGCCGGGACATCGCATAAGCCGTAAAGCGGAAGCCGCTATCGAACTGTTGGAGGGTAATACCTTCGTCTACCGTAAAGTTCCGGACTGGCTGTGCCTGCTGCATGACAGCCGCCTCGTAGTCACCGACTCGTTCCATGCGGTCGTATTTTCGATAATCTTCAGGCGGGATTTCCTATGCGTAGCAAATCCCGGCCGAGGCAAGGCGAGACTCGAATCGCTGCTCGGGAGTCTAGGCATAACCGACAGGCTGTGTAACGCCGACGAACTGCCCGAAAAACTGCACTCCGCAGGACACATAGGCTACGACGCCGTATACGCCCGTCTCGCACCGCTGCGCAAACGATCGTTCGAATATCTGTGCGGCGCACTGGACGGCAAGACGAAAGGAGACACTCGATGAACCAGATACGCAGCGGCATAATCATATCATACATCAACATCGCCTTCAATATACTTTTCAGTATACTGCTGACGCCGGTGATGATGCGCGGTTTCGGCGACTCGCAGTACGGCCTGTACCTGATGATAGGCTCGTTCATCAGTTTCATAGCGGTAGCCGATTTCGGAATAAACGACGCCATAGTACGTTTCATCGCTCGCTACCGTGCAAGGGGCAACAGAGAGGGGGAACGCGACTTCTTCTCGACATGTATCGGCCTGTACCTGATAATCTCGCTAATCGTGGTCGCGGCAGGAGCGGTATGTTACGTTTTCCTGCCGGAAATCATCGGCAAGGAGTTCACCCCGGACGAGATCGTCCTTGCACGCCGCATGTTCGCCGTCCTGCTCGTCAACCTGCTCGTAACGTTACCCGGCAGCGCATTCAACGGACTGCTGACCAGCTACGAACTATTCTCGTTCCAAAAAAGCGTGCTTCTGGCGAGACTCGTGCTGCGTACCGCTACCGTGTACATACTGGTGCGCGCGGGATTCGATGCTCTGGCGGTAGTCATCGCCGACACGCTGTTCAACGTAGCGGTAATCGCCATTAACGCCGCATACGCCAAGAGGAAAACCCACATCAAGGTGTCGCTCGGATATTTCCGCAGACGGTTCGTCCCCTCGATTTTCCGTTACTCGTTCTGGATATTCTGCAACATGCTCTTCGATCAGTTCTACTGGCGCGTGGGACAGATCATTCTGGGCGTCATGTTCGGCGGCGCGGTAGTGACGGTTTTCGCCAACGGCATACAACTCGGCGGATATTACTTCATGGTATTCTCCACGGCCATAGCCGGAGTATTCCTCCCGCGAGCCGCCCAGATGAGCACACAACGCGCCACGGGAGCCGAATACACCGCCATGATGACCAAGATAGGCCGCCTGCAGTTCGCCATGCTCATGTATATAGTGACCGGATTCGTATTGCTGGGTCGACCGTTCATAACGCAGTGGATAGGGGCCGAATACATGGAGACATGGACAATCGCGCTGATTGTGATGATACCAATGGTAATTCCGCTTACGCAGAATTTCGGCATCTCTATTCTCAAAGCCCTGAACATGCACCGCATAAGGGCGCTGGTATTTCTCGCCATCAGCATAGTAAACGTCATCATAGGCTGGCTGCTCGCCCGGCGATACGGCGGTATCGGCATGGCGGCCGGCACCGCGCTGTCGCTTATCGTCGGCCAGACGTTCTTCATGAACTGGTATTATAAAACGCGCCTCGGCATAGACGTGAAACGTTTCTTCATGTCGCTGGCCTCCATGCTTCCCGGCGTCGCGATAGCTCTGGCGGCAGGGTTCGCACTCAGTCTGGCATATACACCCGATTCGTGGCTCTCGCTGGCCGCCGGCGCAGCGATATATACCGCGATATATTTCCCGGCAATGTATTTCACAGGATTCGACGAATACGAAAAAGGACTCGTCCGACAACTTGCCGGCAAACTGAAAACAAAATCATGAAATGATCCGCATCACCGACAGAAAAAAGTGCTGCGGCTGCGAGGCCTGCGCACAGATGTGTCCTCACGGGGCTATCGCCATGCGACACGACACCGAAGGTTTCGCATATCCGCATATAGATCCCGACGCATGTACCGACTGCGGTCTGTGCGAACGGATATGCCCGGAAATAGCGTTCGACAACCCGAACGCCATGCCTACTGCCGCTTATGCGGCATGGGCGACGGACGACGGAATCAGAATGGAGGGGTCGTCCGGAGGAATGTTCCCCGTACTCGCCCGCTACGTCCTGGATCGCGGAGGAACGGTATGCGCAGCCGCATTCGACAAGGATATGACGCTCCGCCACACCATTTCGGACGAACGTTCGGCGCTCTGCGCAATGACCGGTTCCAAATATATGCAAAGCTCCGCGGGCGATTGTTTCCTGCACATCAGACAGGCATTGCACGAGGGACGCGAAGTCCTTTTCTGCGGTACACCCTGCCAAGTCGCAGGAGTCTACAACACGGTAGGACGCCACCCGAAACTCACGACGCTCGACGTGGCATGTCACGGCGTCGCCTCTCCTAAGGTTTTCGATACGTACCGGCAATGGATACGACGCACCACCGGCCGATCGGCGGTCTGCACGCTGTTTCGCGACAAAAGGCCGAACGGTTGGAGCGACTATCGGATAACCAACACGCTGGAAGACGGCAGCGAATATTCCGCAGCCCCGGCCGACGATCCGTTCATACGGGGTTATCTCGCAAACCTGTATCTGCGACCGAGCTGCCACGACTGCCGTTTCAAGACACCGCGCACGGCCGATCTTACCCTCGCGGACTTCTGGGGAGTTGCGAAAGTATGTCCCGAAGCATACGACGAGCGAGGGGTATCGCTCGTTTTGGTGAACTCCCGTCGCGGCGCCGAACTGTTGGAGGCCATAGCCGGATCGCTCGCCATACTTCACGAAACGGATGTCGCACGTGCAATGCGCTACAATCCGGCATTGACCCGATCGGTAACACCGCACCGCAACCGCGAGCGTTTTTTCCGCGAAATGACCGAAGAGACCGATTTCGGCAAACTGACAGAATGCCTCGCCCGTCAATCCCTACGACAAGCAACGAGTACAGCACTGAAATCCATGATAAAAAAAACACTAAATATTTCGGGAACAAAACACTGACTGTCGCAACATTTGAGTAACTTTATACCTTAAACGTTTTCAAACGGAATGTCTGGCATCACTGCAAATAAGTTCTACACCGAAACGGTACCGCAGATACTCTTTCTGTGGTCTATCATAATAGACTCGGTGAACGGCGCATTCCAGGCATTCTTCGGCATACACCTGCCCATAGGTATCATATTCAGGGGCGCGATGCTGCTACTGTTATTCCCCAAGGGATTTTACCTGAAAGGTAACGGATACAACAAATTTTTCCTGCTTCTGACCGGAGCGTACATACTCTGCATGCTGGCATGGCTCATGGTCGGCAACAACTTCTCCATTACCGAGGAGGCGGGTGTACTGTTCCGTTTCATATACTTCTTCGTCGTCCTCTTCTATTTCTACCATTACCGTAACGCTTTCGACAAACGCAAGATTACGGCTTACGTGGTCATAGCCGCTACGCTGGTGGCCGTAACCAACATTTACTGTTTCGCGACAGACAACGGCATAAAATCGTACGACAACGAGTTCGGATTCGGTGTCAAGGCATTTTTCGCCGACGGCAACTCTCTCGGCCTGTACATGGTGCTATCGCTGTGTCTGGCCATATGGAACGCATATTACAGACGCGGCATACAATGGTGGCTGTGCGCGATAGTCATCACGGCAGGTACGCTGCTCATCGGTACACGCGCAGCGCTCATGGGCCCCATAGCGGCATGGGCAGCGATAGTGCTTTTCTGTACGTTCACACGCGACAGGCTCGTCAGAATGTCATTCCTAAAACGGTTACTCGTGGTCGCGATGACCGCCGTGACGATAATATACGCGATAATACCGCTTCTGGAATTCCTGATGACCTTCAGCGGATTCTACATGGACAAGTTCTCCAAGGAAGCTCTCGTATCGCCGCGCGAAGCGCTGATCTCGGAAGGCATAAAAGTAATAGACCGTTACGAAGGCCACGAACTCGTGATAGGCAACGGAGTCTCCGGCGGATTGTACGCTTTGGGCGAACTTTACGATTCGGACGGCGCCGTAAAATCCATAGAGGCCGACTTCTACGATGCCATACTATCCTACGGCTGGTGGTTCGGCTCGTTGATGATACTCATCAACGTCGTACTCGCCTGCAAACTCATATTCCCGGCTTTCCGCAGGCTCAACAGCCTTACCTTTACGACGGCCATGATAGGAGCGGTATGGCTGTTCGCGGCATACATAGCGGGGCACGGATTCTTCAACACCATGCTGGCGCCGATTCTCGGTCTGACGCTCGTATTGGCAAACAACTACGGTTATGATATGCGCATCGATAAGCCGTAAGGTGCTTTCCGTAGGTCCCGCCCCCGACAGTAAGGGCGGAGTGGCCACTGTACTGAAAACCTACGCCGAAAACATGGAGTGTTTCCGGCTTATAGCCACCTATCGGGAAACTTGCGTCGCCGGCAAACTTTGGCTCGCCATGACAGGTATTCTGCGCATGATCGGCCTGATGCTCTCCGGTGAAATACGAATAGTACACGTACACGCATCATCGGAAACGTCGTTCCGACGTAAGGCGATATTCGTACGGATCGCACACGTGTTCCGCCGCAAAATCATCGTACACCTCCATGCAGGCGATTTCGCGACGTATTTCGACCGTCATCCGCACACGGTGGCACGCACGCTGCGACGTGCCGACCTGATAATATGCGTATCCGAATACATGAGAGGCATACTTGCCGAAAGAGGGTTCCGGAACAATGTCACGGTACTCTATAACCCCGTCCGGCTACCCGAACACAACCCGTTGCAAAAGCCGGACAAACCTGACAGCCTCTCCATTCTGTTCCTCGGAGCCATAGTAGACTACAAAGGCATCTTCGATCTGACGGAACATATCGCCTCGCACAGGGACAGCTGTCCCACCGGCACGAAACTGCACATAGCCGGCGACGGAGACCGGCAACGTCTCGAACGTATCATACGCGAGGGCGATATATCCGATCTCGTCGTATACGAAGGCTGGGCGGACGACAACACCAAAGCCGCGCTGTTGGCCGATGCCGACATATATGTACAACCCTCGCGCATGGAAGCGCTGGGGATATCGATAATAGAAGCCATGGGATACGGGCTGCCGATAGTGGCTACTGCGGTAGGCGGCATTCCGGAACTGGTGACCGACGGCTATAACGGTTATCTCGTTTCCCTCGGCGACATGGCGGGACTGTCCGCATATATCCGCAGGCTCGCTGCGAATCCCGGCGAACGCAGAAGCATGGGTATGCGTTCGGCGGAAATGGCAACGCGATTCACGCCGGAAAATATAATGAAAGAGCTGGAAAACATATATAAAGAGCTGTCGGAACGATGAACTGGAGAGTATGGATAATGTCCGCCGTGCGCAGAGGTAACCTCGCCGTGCGCTACAAACGAGCCCTCGCATTCCAATATGCAGGAAACGAAACCTCCGTACGCCAGGAGATGGAGGATAACGCACGCAAAATATTCCTGTTCCATGTAAGCCACAATCCCGGATACCGCCGCTTTCTGGACGAAAAAGGTTTCGACTACAGCGACCCGGAACACGTGGCATGGGAAACGATCCCGATAATCACCAAACAGGACCTCATAAGACTCGACCCGGTAGTCGACAGTGAAGTGTACAACTATTCGTCGTCACGCGGATCTACACAGAAGCCTTTCCGCTATGCGGCCAGCAAGGAGAGCGCCCTGTTCATCTGGCCACACCACTGGGTCCTGCACCGCATATTCGGCGTCCGTCCCTATTCTCGCGGGTTGATGCTCATGGAATACGGCAATGACGAAAGTCTGAAAAAGAGACTGTATCACCGTCTGTCCAACTTCACTGTTTACAGCGCATTCCGCATGGACGATACGCAGATGCACAGAATGTACGAAGATATAAAGCGCCGCAAAATAAGATTCATCTACGGTTTTTCCTCCGCCGTAAACCAGTTTCTGCGCTATCTGCGGGATAACGACCTGCACGTAGAACTTAAAGGAATAGTGACTACCAGCGACAACAGAATCGGATCGTCTTACGAACTCGCCCGCAGATACTGCGGTTGCGAAGTATTC
The DNA here is from genome assembly GCA_947852905.1 of uncultured Tidjanibacter sp. Taxonomy (GTDB): domain Bacteria; phylum Bacteroidota; class Bacteroidia; order Bacteroidales; family Rikenellaceae; genus Tidjanibacter. The sequence continues at coordinate 386,677 of CANTVF010000002.1, forward strand.
GACCAGTACGGCGCTCACGACGGCGATGTTTTCGCCTTCGAATGCGAAGAACATTGCGGCCTGCATATAATGCACGACGTCTGCACGATAGAGATAATAGACGGACACATAATAACCACAGCCGTACAGAACCGCGCCTACCCTTTTATTCGTTACGATGTCGGAGACATGGCGCGTGGCGAACGCCTCATAACGGAACGCTGCCGTTGCGGACGCCCCCTGTACCGACTGGAGGGACTATCGGGACGCATCACCGACTATATCGAAGACGGGAAAGGCGGCCGTGTCACCATGATGTTCGTAGGAGACCTGCTGAGTGCCGACTTCGGAGTAGACCAGTACCAGATGTACGAAAAAGACGGTGATCTGTATCTGAACGTCGTAACCCGAAATTATACCGCGGAAGAACTGACGGCCAAATATATGTCAAAAATAGAAGCTACCCTGAAACGCAAAGTGCGCATCGTATTGAACGAGCCTGTACACAAGTTGCCGAGCAATAAAGTCCCCGCCTATATAAAACTGCAATAAACGCATTTATGGAACAGATATTCGTCAACGGTATTGGTATATATCCGTTCGCTTCGGCGGACGAACTTCTCGACTACGCGGCCGGATGCAGAAAGATGCTCATCGCCATGAATGCCGAGAAAATAATAAACGCCACGCCGCAGATGCGCGACCTGATAAATGCCAACATAGGGTATTGCGACGGCATAGGAGCCGTCATGGCCATGCACGAAAAGGGGGCGCCGGAAGCGGTCAAAATACCGGGATGCGAATTATGGCTCCGCATAATAGCACGCGAATACCGCGACAAAAGTTTCTATATGATCGGATCAACGCAGGATACCATAGAAACCACCGTCGCCAGACTGAGAGAATCTTTCCCCCAAATACGCATCGTCGGATACCGTAACGGTTATCTGTCATCGCCACAGGAACGCGAAACGCTCATCGACCACGTGGCAGCCCTCAAACCCGACTATGTATTCGTAGCCATGGGGTCTCCGAAACAGGAATTGTTGATGAACGACATGCAGGCACGACACTCGGCCGTCTACATGGGGCTCGGCGGCAGTTTCGACGTATACACCGGCAAAGTAGAACGCGCGCCGCAATGGTGGTGCGACCACGGACTCGAATGGGCCTACAGACTGCTGAAACAACCCTCGCGACTGAAACGGCAACTCAGACTGGTACGATTCCTTTTCATGCTGAAAACCGGCAAACTGTAAACAGGCCAACGAAAAAACAATAACCGACACTGAAGAGTAGAATACCTTCTCCGAATAATAGGAACACGGGACATACCCGAACACGAACAATGGACTGAAAGCCGTATTCGCCTACATAAGGTCAAAGGTAAGTTCACAGCGGACTCACAAGGGTACACATCATGAAACTTATCTACGAAATACATATCTCGACATTATTGAATACTTTTACTACCCAAAATATCGAACACACAATTTTTAACCTAATTCAACCACCGGTTTTGTCGAACAGGTCATGATTTGCCGAATCGATCAGCAGCACTTCTCGACAACGATATTATGCCCATGCCAATAATGATCGTGCAACTTGTGACAACGGCTATCCCGTAAGAATAACCACCGGAGCTAAAATTCTTTCCTACGAAACAGCACTGTAAATCATTTCATCATAATGCGGATTTCAAAACGGAGAACCGACTGCGCTCCGTTCTGAAATCATTTCGATTTATTTACTTTTCCGACTCTATTTCTGCAAAAAAATCATCGGTGAATACAAACAGGTAATGTTGTTCATACTTTTCATCCAAAATCATTGTGTACTCATCAGCAGTAAATATACCTTTTAATGGTAAAGTATAAAGGTATTCTATATTAGTCTTAGTATTATCTACGATGACTTTATAATATCGGAAAAAAGGCTCCAAAAACCCTTGTGTCTCATACAACTCCACATATTCTTCTCCTGGCTCTATGAGAATCGGAATAGTTTTATAGGTTTCGGGAGTAATAGCTTTATAACAGGTCATTGTTACAGGCAACTCAGTGTCATTCTGGAAAATATACTTTGTAATACATTCGTGCGGCTCTTCCTTTTTGCAGCCGGTCAGCAACAACCCTAGAAGACAACTTGTAAAAATCAGTGAAACAAACTCTTTCATATTCGTCATGTTATTAATTACGATAATAAACCGCCCCTACTTCGTACCATAGATGCAAAAGCGTTCGCGTTCGTTTTCGTTACATCAACCTAAAAACAAATTTAGAAATACTTCCTGTATAAAGTCGCCACAACACTTTATTTTAGTCTCGGCCTAACAGACATTTTGGGTGCCTAAATCCATATAATGCACTGGTGTTAATACATTTGCTGAGATTGTTATTGATGCGGGAAACAATGCTTTTCTATGGCTCAGCCAATGTAATCAATAATGTTCTTAGAGACTATATTCGGAGATCAAATACAATATATATTACATTGGAAATAAAAAGGCGGCCTTAACAAGGAAAATAGTAGGCAGATTTAGTATCGAATAGACAAAAAAAGTCGGTCAGGCCAGAAATGAATGACGGCTTGTTATGAAGTTGTGGTAAAGGTTAATTACCGGCGAAATGCAGTGAGCCACCAAGGTAGTATGGAAGATAATGGCAGCTTGTCTGGCTGTGTAGCATAGACAAAAAAAGAGTCCTACCTTAGCAAAAAAACAATGCTGCATAACTTGGGAAAAACAAGGGGAGTACACAAGCCTTAGCCCTAAACAAGTAAGCAGACATTTACCTGACACAAGTTGCGGTTGACAATAACAAGAAAAAATATTCAGACTTGGACAAGAAAACAAGTAGGTAGATCCTGGCAAAACAAAATTGGAGGAGCAAGCCTTAGCCCTAAACAAGGGGCAGACATTTACCTGACACAAACTGCGGTTGACAATATAAAATAAAAATATTCAGGCTTGAGCAAAAGGGGCGGACTCTGGAAAAAAGGAGAGTAGCAAGCCTTAGCAAGAAAAATAGTTGTCACATATTGGTAACCGAATAGCCTCCCAAAAAAGTCGGTCAGGCCAGAAATGAATGACGGCTTGTTATGAAGTTGTGGTAAAGGTTAATTACCGGCGAAATGCAGTGAGCCACCAAGGTAGTATGGAAGATAATGGCAGCTTGTCTGGCTGTGTAGCATAGACAAAAAAAGAGTCCTACCTTAGCAAAAAAACAATGCTGCATAACTTGGGAAAAACAAGGGGAGTACACAAGCCTTAGCCCTAAACAAGTAAGCAGACATTTACCTGACACAAGTTGCGGTTGACAATAACAAGAAAAAATATTCAGACTTGGACAAGAAAACAAGTAGGT
>CANTVF010000003.1 GCA_947852905.1 uncultured Tidjanibacter sp.
TACGACAAAAAGAAGCCTAAAAATCCGAAGCAAAATCCGACTCTCAAGAAACATCGGACAGCGGCTCGAAACAGCCAAACGCACAGAGACGATCCTCAGAATAACACCGACGACACTCCGAACAACGGAAAACTGAGCCGAACGTTACGACAAAAAGAAGCCTAAAAATCCGAAGCAAAATCCGACTCTCAAGAAACATCCGGACAGCGGCTCGAAACAGCCAAACGCACAGAGACGATCCTCAGAATGACTCCGACGCTACTCTGAACGGCTGAAAAAAATAACGACTTATCGGGTACGGTAAAACATAATATTATCTAACGACAAAACGAAACGCACCAATAGTCTCAACCATCCTGTATGCCAAAAACCTCCCGTTGCACAGTCAAAACCGAATATTCTATCTCGAAAAACTACCGACAACCGAATATCCGTCCGTAAACCAAACGCCCACTCCTACGTGACAACACGCCGTAATTTTATACTAAAGCGGTGTGCAGCAACGGGCAATCCGCTACGTCTCTATCGTGTTTCTGACTAAGTCATTTACTTCAGCCACACCTGTCGTCCTCTCACTCACGGCATTGCATTTCACCCGTTCTTACACACCTTAAAGGGATTGTGCCAAACTCGACGTTTTGACACAACCCCTTCACATCATACCTCCCTATTTCTACTTCCAGAGGCCACGTATCCACTCAGCCATATCCTCCATAACCTGCGGAGAAACCGTCTCCTCTATTTCGACATACTCGGTCGGCAATCCCGTACCGGCATGTTGGAACAAATGGTTCAGATCGGGATAAATCACGGTCGTCAGCGGCGTTCCCTCGCGCACCTTACCTTCAAGCGGCACTACGCTTACCGAAGCCGGTACCTGCAAATCCTTTTCACCGACTATGGCAAGAATCGGACACCCGATGCGCCCTATATCGACCGTCGGATCGTAACGTTGCAAAGAAATGATCTCCGGCGACAACGCTCCCTTTATCGCCTCCCTGCACTGTGCCACGGCTTGTGCGTCGCCGCGAAGATACGACGGCATCATATCGAGCGTAAGCGAATCGAGATTTTCCATTACATATTCCGGAGAATCGGCATCTACCATATCGTTTATCCGCTTTACGAGCATTTCATTCTGACGGTAAGTCTCTTCCGTTCCGCCAAAGGCTTCATTCAGCAATCGCCGCTGCTCGCTCAACGCATCGTACCCCAATACCGTAGGACCGGCCATGGATACGATGAACGCGACATCGTCACGACTGCCGGCTATCATGTAAACCAACAATCCGCCCTCGCTATGCCCTATCAATCCTACGCGACTGCCGTCTATATCGTCCCGTGAAAACAGATATTCCAAGGCACTCTCGGCATCGGTCGCGAAATCCTGTATGGAAGCCGAAGCGTAATCGCCGCCGGAGCCGCCAACCCCACGGTCATCGTAACGCAGGACGGCTATACCCCGCCGCGTAAGGTAATCCGCAAGTACGAGAAAAGGCTTATGTCCCATAAGCTCCTCGTCACGATTCTGGGCGCCGCTGCCGGATATAAGCACCGCTGCCGGGAAAGGCCCGTCGCCCTGCGGCAACGTAAGAGTCCCTGCCAGAGCTATACCTGCCGCCTCGTTCTCGAAGACAACTTCCTCCGCGCGGTACGGATAGGGCGGTTGCGGAGTCTGCGGACGGTTGCGTGTTATCGCATCGCGAGAGAATTCGAGCGGTGCGGAAAATCCGCCCTGACTGAACGTACCCTCAAGCCTGTCACCCACGAGACGCCCTTCGTATTTCATGCCGAGTGCGGAAGCCGTAACCACCAGCTTGCCGTCCGAAAACGTCGTCGACGAGGTCGGCAACCCTTTCGCCCCCTGATCGGGACTATCCATAACGGTGACATATCCGTCGCCACTGTGCGAAATATGAAACACCATGGTCAGTTTCGACATATTGACGTCGAGTTTCCCGTACCAGTCTCCGGTTATATTCTGAGCCGTACCCAGACATAACGAACATGCGACCGCCAACGCGGCCAAAAACATTTTTTTCATAGATTCCTACATTTTACCGACAGGAATATAACAATGCGTAACGGAAAGTCGCTCGATACATTCCCGATCTTATATCGTGCAATTTACTAATTTTAGCGTTCCGAAAGCCCTCGGACTATTGTTTTTGCATACGTTACGGAGAAACTCGCGATAGCGATATGGAAAATCCGCGCAAAAACACTATCTTTATAAACTTCGTCAGCCGCACCGACACGATTGCAACTCAGGCATTGCCGCAGACACTCCATAAAAAACGACAAATATGCAGGAAATAACAACGACAGAACACTACCGTACCGGCTTCGCTCTCAGCGGAGGTTTCATCAAAGGTTTCGCCCACCTCGGCGCGCTTCAGGCGCTCGCCGAACGCGGCATACGTCCCGACATAATATCCGGAGTAAGCATCGGCGCCGTAGCCGGAGCATTCATAGCGGACGGCTGGAAACCGGTCGAAATACTCGATCTGTTCATGAGCAAGGAGTTCGGCAGTTTCACGGGCTTCACTCGGTCGCGAGGCGGAATCATGCATCTGGACAACTTCTTCGATTTCCTCGAAGAATCCATATCGGCAAAACGTATCGAAGATCTGAAACTTCCGCTGATAGTCACCGCCACGGACCTCAACCGCGGAGTAAGCGTACATTTCCGTGAAGGAGAACTGGCTCCGCGCATAGCGGCATCGTGCTGCGTACCCGGCCTGTTCACTCCCATAGCCATAGACGGCGCCCAATATGTGGACGGCGGGGTACTTATGAATCTGCCGGTATCCAACCTGCGCAGAATATGCGACAAGGTCATAGCCGTCAACCTGAGCCACATAGAACCGGAAAAAGTACAACGCCGCAGCATCATCAGCGTCCTGATGAGGGCCTATCACCTCATGTCGCACTGCAACGTGATATACGACCGCAACTCGGCCGACATACTGATCGAACCGATGCATCTGGACGAATACGGAAATACTCAATTCGACAAAGGACGCGAGATTTTCGAAATAGGATACAATGCCGCCTCCGCGATTCTGGACATCGTCTGCGACATAGTATTTCCGGACTCGCAGCCCGGCCCCGAAACAGCGACTACCCCCGCCGTGTCCGCCGAAGTACAACGGTAGTAGTTCTGCCGCAAGACGAATTCCGAAATAATCGGCCATCTTCCACCATACCAGAAGACAATGCGCCAACAGCTCACCGTTTTCCGCACAGATAACGATACAAACCTTTAAAACGCTATAATTATGAACAATGCCGTATTCACATTCCGCAAACCGGCCAATGAGCCGGTCAAGTCATACGCTCCCGGCACGCAAGACAAGGCCGAACTTAAAGACGCGCTCCGCCGACTCGCCGGCGAAGAATGGGACATACCGTTGATAATAGGCGGCAAGGAAATACGTACGGGCAATACAGGGAAAGTCGTGATGCCGCACGACCACCGCCACGTATTGGCCACTTACCACAAAGCGGGCGAACGAGAAGTGCGCATGGCCATCGACGCAGCCATGCAGGCACGCCGCGAATGGGCGGCATTGCCGTGGACGGAACGTGCCTCGGTACTGCAACGGGCGGCCGAACTCATCTCCACCAAATACCGTTATCTGGTAAACGCCTCGGTTATGCTGGGGCAAAGCAAGAATCCCTATCAGGCCGAAATTGACGCGCCCTGCGAACTCGTGGATTTCCTGCGCTTCAACAACTACTTCGCAGGCGGCATATACTCCGACCAGCCCTACTCCGATACGGGCGTCATCAACCGCATGGAGTACCGTCCGCTGGAAGGCTTCGTATTCGCACTCACGCCGTTCAACTTCACGGCGATAGCCTCGAATCTGAATATGTCGCCGGTACTCATGGGCAACACCACGGTGTGGAAACCGTCCTCCACGGCCATTCACTCCAACTATCTAATAATGAAAATATTCCAAGAGGCCGGACTGCCCGACGGCGTGATCAACTTCGTGCCCGGACAGGGCAGTATGATGGGTGGTATCATAACCTCCAGCCCCGACCTCGGCGGTTTTCACTTCACCGGCTCGACGGCCACCTTCAACACCCTCTGGGGACAGATCGGTGCCAACATATCCCGCTACCGTTCTTATCCCAAGATAGTAGGCGAAACAGGCGGCAAGGATTTCATTTTCGTACATCCCTCCTCGCCTACCCTCGAAGCCTCGGTGGCCATAGTGCGCGGAGCATTCGAATATCAGGGACAGAAATGTTCGGCCGCTTCGCGCGCATACATACCGCGTTCGCTATGGAGTAAAATGAAAGACGAAATAGGCGACATGCTGAAAGATATACACATGGGCGACGTCCGCGACTTCACCAACATGATAAACGCCGTCATCGACGAGACGTCCTTCGACAACATCATGTCGTACATAGAATACGCTCGCAACTCGCCCCATGCCGAAATAATATTCGGCGGCAAAGGCGACAAGAGCGTCGGTTACTATATCGAGCCGACCGTAATACTAACCACCGACCCGCATTTCAAGACCATGACGGAAGAGATATTCGGCCCTGTCATAACCGTTTTCGTCTATGATGACGACCGGTTCGAACAAATGCTGACGGAATGCGACTCCTCATCGCCCTACGCACTGACCGGCTCCATATTCGCCACTGACCGTTACGCCATACAGACGGCACTCGCCGCCCTGCGTTATTCGGCAGGCAACTTCTACATAAACGATAAACCAACCGGCGCCGTAGTATCCCAACAACCATTCGGAGGCTCGCGCGCATCAGGCACCAACGACAAGGCAGGCAGCGCCCTCAATCTCCTGAGATGGACGAGCGCACGTGCCGTAAAGGAGACGCTCGTTCCCCCGACCGATTACGGATACCCGTTCCTCGGCGAAAAATGACACTTTCCAGCTACGGTGACAGATATACTACTCGCCACGGGCAGCCTACCAAAAGAGGCTGCCCGTGGCGTATCCACACTTTACGGACATCCGTCGAAATAACGCCATACATACGCCATACATACGCCACATCCCGTCCGACGCACCGACAAGCCGGAAACAATCACAGAAACCAGTAGTCCGCATCGATCTGCCCCGGGAGTCTTCCGACTGACTCTGGACAGCATCCCCCCCGCATCGACACAGGCCAAGGTAAACGACATCGAAAATACGGTCACGACAGTCATCACCCTCTCATCCAACAGCCAAGCTCCATGCCACTGACGCCGTCATTCGCAAACACAATCCCATAGCCTCACCGCAACGGCACATGCACAGTCTTAGCTGCAAAATACAAAAAACGGCGACCTCGCATTCCGCAAGACCGCCATATTTCAACAACAGCTGAAAACAAGTTTCCCGTCACTTTCCCGCTACAAGCGTACAACTCTTTATATCCTTGTACGTCACGATCCAATAATCCGCATCGTAACCGCTGCGGCTTACCAACATCGTCGCCGAAGCGACGTCTACACCGTTTATATAATCCCTGTCGGCAAGTTCAGACACGTCACCTTTGGTAATCAGCAAATAACGCTCGTTAAGAAAATCATCCAACTGAGCGGTCTTGTCCCTCGCTACGGTTATTCCTGTGGCAATCAGGCGGTTGTTACTATCGAACTCATACGTTTTCAAAGAGTTCACGCTCGACTCCACATCATACGAAATCACATTGCCTTCCACCTTGTCGGGAAATCCCATGATTTTGGAAACTTCTTCTTTGCTCATTCCCCATTCTACCTTTTCGATAGGCTCGTCATACAAATCATAACGGCCATCCACCACGACGTTAACTACTGCGTTATTGGCGATAACCCTCGTCGTTCCGATTCTATGTCCGGATATTTTCCCCTTATCGACCGTAGCAACGAACTCGTTCTCGCTACGCCACACAACTCCGTTAGGATCACCCGAAGTCACGTACAACTGCTGCGAGTCTCCGGCTTTCAACTTGACGGCATATTTGTCAAGCGTTATATTGTTATAACTCACCTCCTTCTTGCACCCTGTAAGGGCTACGAGAACCACCGCAACGGTAAAAAGTATTTTCTTCATAATATATTTTCCCTTTAGTTTCCGATAAATGTCCTACGGTACGCAAACCGACCGCTTTCGGATAAGACGCACCCGACCGCAGATTTGTTGCACTGTACCGCAAGTTATTTTTACAAATTTACGTTTTTTCGCGGACAATCGGCAACAACCTATCGAATAACATGGTATTGTAAGCACACGCACAAAAAAACCGTCAAATCGTTACCGGCCGATACGCTTTTTCTCAGTTATCCGTACTTTTGCATTCCGAAAAAAATGTCCTTACGACAGCAACTACATTTCATATGGCCACACACACCACGAGCATAACCCACGTAGGAATGGTGAAAGACAAACGCGACACAATACTGTCCGTATGCGTCTTTCTTTCGGGATTCTCATGTTTCGCCCAGTTATACTATTTCCAGCCGCTATTACCAGATCTGGCCTCTTCGTTCGGCCTCTCGGCGAGCCTCAGCAGTCTGGCCGTCTCATTCTCCACGCTCGGCATGGTGGCCGGCCTGATAACCATGATGTTTCTGGCCGACGCCCTCGACCGCAAACGGCTCATCGGCGCAGCCCTGCTGTCCTCGGCGTTGATCTCCACGCTCTGTTCGTTCGCCACGTCGTTCGCACTGCTCGTAGCCCTTTGTACCGTCAAAGGTTTCCTGCTATCCGGCGCGACCTCGGTATCCATGGCATACATAGCCGAGGAGGTGCAATCGCGACGCCGAAGCCAGATCATGGGTCTGTACATAGCCGGCAACGCCATAGGGGGTATGTGCGGACGCGTCATAGCCTCATTCATAAGCGCAGCTACATCGTGGCGCGTGGCCTCGATAGTGATAGGAGCCGTGTGCGCCCTGTTCGCCGCGGCTTTCCTTTTCTACAGCCCCCACTCCACGCAATCGCGGATAGCCGTATCGGATCTCCGCGCCACGGTACGTGCCAACCTGTCGCTTATAACATCCAAACGCCTCATTCCGTTCTACCTTACCGGAGGCATGATGCTGGGAATATTCGTAAGCCTCTATAACTATCTGGGTTTCTTCCTCGCAGAGCCGCCGTTCGACTTCAGCCCGGCATACATACATTACATATTCCTGCTCTATATTTTCGGAGTGTTCGGCTCGGTATTCACGGCATACCTCACGCAACGTTTCAACCGTTATGCGGTACAACGCACCGTGGTACTCGCCTGCATTCCGGCTCTGCTGTTGCTGTTCATCCCCACCATGCCAACGGTCACGCTCGGCGTAGGCGTTTTCACGTTCGGTTTCTTCGTCGTGCATGTCATATGCAACCGCGTAATAAGCGACTACGGACGCGACAAGAAATCCGCAGCATTGTCAATGTATCTGTTATGCTACTATCTCGGCTCCAGCTTCTTGGGTTGGGGAACGGGAATAATCCTCGACCACTCCACATGGCAGTGGTTCATAGCCGGTCTGATCGGGCTCACCGTAGTGTTATTCGGCATAGTATACATCGGAACGACACGCCTGCAAAAAGAGGAGGCGCGCACCGGACAACGATAAAAACAATCCGACCGACCGTCCAAGGCCGGACATCAGCGACCCGATAACGGAATGCCGCAACCATAACGGCATCACGATCCGTGTACGGACTTCAAACACGGACAGAGAACGGGACAGCCTACCTTCCCGGCAATAGAGTCCAAACCATACCCGCCGCCACATTCCGGACATTCTTTCCTCCCGACATACAGAAAGCCGGATACCTCGTGCGAGATACCCGGCTCATATCGAGAATCGTCTATATACTACTCCTCCTCGTTGCGGTGAAGCTGCTCCACGTATATAGCGTGCATCATCTTCTCGCGTTTAACGATAGAAGGTTTGGTGAAATACTGACGACGGCGGAGTTCCTTGAGAACGCCGGTCCTTTCGTATTTGCGTTTGAATTTCTTGAGAGCTCTTTCGATATTTTCGCCCTCTTTGATAGGCATGATAATCATAATCTTATACTTTTAAATTTTGTAATTGAAATTCGGTTGTCATTAAGCGCCGCATACAGTGGCGCGTGAAATAAATAATCTGTATTTCAGTTTCGCAGCCCCGCATCACAAGGAAGTCGCAGGACTGAAATGAAGATACGGGGCCAGTTTTTCGGCCTCTTCCCTCGTCAACGTATTGTCTTCGATCATATCTTCAATAGTACTCCAACCTCCTTTCAATTGCCTGTTGCGCAATATTCTCCGTAACAGTTTAGCACTGATGTACGGATGCTGCGCGACAGTGTTAGGGACTGCAAAGTTAATATCAATTTTCCGAATTGCGCAACTGTCGGCAAAAATTTGTCCTTTCATCATTTCCCAATTACGCTCGGTAACCACATCCAGTTCCGCCACCTGCGCCACGTCGCAATATCCTCCGAGCCGCTGCCGGTATTCCACTATCGCAGCTGCCGTCGCCGGACCTATGCCGCGTACAGACGTCAGTTCCGCAGAATCGGCGCTGTTTATATCCACCTTATGACCGTTCCTCCCGCTCCGAACGCCGACAAAGGAGGTTTCTATCACGATTCTATCCTTCAGGCGTGCGAACATCTGCGGACTCACGGCATACGATTCGGCAAACTGGTCGGCCGTACGGAATCCGCCGAGCGCATTGCGGAAATTGATTATGGTCCTCGCCTGACGCGCTGAAAATCCGAGCGACACGAATCCCGCCTCGTCCAACGTATTCGGATCGAACGTACCTTCGTTCAAGGTCTCCTCTCCGCCGACAGCACCGTCCGCTCCCTCTGGCTCATACACCGCATGCGACGCATCACGTCCGCCTGCGCCGACTCTCCTATCCTGCGTAGCCGCAAGCGCCGTCCGCGGTTTCAAAGCGAACTCGTCACCGATGCGGATAAAGGGTTTCAAAGCAGCATAGGCCGAATCGGTAATCCCGTAACACGCGGCGAAATCTTCGGGAATACGGAACACTTTGCCGGCAGTCCGGTATTTTATTATTCCCGCAGCCGTTTTGGGCACAATCCCCAGAAGCCGCAACTCCTCGTAAGTCACCGTATTGGGATCGAAACAGAAGAGCTCCGCCACGGTCGCATCTCCCGAACTGCCGTTATCGGCCGCAAGACTTTCCCGCTCCGCCGTCATTCTATCGGCCAACATCTCCGCCTCAGGCGAAATACGAGTCCGGAACATGGCCGCCACGAGCCATACCATAAGCGCGACCAAAGGCAACAACAGCAACACGGCACGCCGTTCGCGCACCGTAAACCACCGCCTTACGCGGTCGCCGTCACCGTATTTATCCTTATTTCGCATATTTTAACCTAAATATCCGCGCGAAACTCACACCTCCCAGTCCGAACGGCCGGGCGACCGTCTTTAACGCACACCGACCGTTTCCACTTCAGCGCCCTGCGAACGCAACAGACTGCGATACCTCGACGAAGGGGACGGCAGAAACTCACCTATGCCGTACTCCGCCCAGCGTTCGTCCACCAGACGTATCGTTTCCGGAGCGGCCGTCACCGGATTGGGGAAACGCGCCGGATTGCCGGGCTTTCCCGGCAGTTTCGTGCGGGCATCGACAATGAGCGTACCGCCACGGAAAACCGCGTCGCGAGCAGGATCGGTATTACCCGTAGCCAGCCACAACAACTCCCCTCCGGCCAGTCCGACAGCCGTTTCGTCGAACACGACCGCACATTTGGGACACAGCCCGTTCACGCCCAGAAAAGCGGCGACATCCACCGCCGCCACAGGATCGGCGAACAATGCCACGACACCCCACCGACGGAAAAAATCCATACTCCACCCCGTAATTCCTCCGGCCGCAGCGAGTTCTCCGATTGCCGTATCGAGTTCCGGTACAGGCTGCGCACCGGTAAGGTCGAAAGCCAGCTTGCCGCCATAACACGGAGTAGCGGATGCATGGTCGAGAACATCGAGCGCCCCGGAGCCGCGAATCGCCGTCTTTTCCGGATCGGCGCCCCGCAACAGGGCTGCCAGCGTATCGGCATCGCGCACATCGGAACCGGCAGGCACCACTATCATATACTTGTTGAACATCATCTGCCCCGCGCCCCACAACGACGAGACGGCGGCATCCACATGTCCCGGATAACGCGGCGTCATGGACACGACGGCCAGATTATGTGAAACGCCGGCGGGAGGCATGTACAGATCCGCAATTTCGGGTTGTATGGCCAACCTTATGGGTTCAAGAAATATCCTTTCCGTCGCCTGCGATATATACACGTCCTCCTGCGGAGGAATACCCACTATCGTGGCAGGCCACACGGCATCGCGACGGTGAGTGACGGCCGTAACATGAAAACGCGGATAAAGATCTTCGAGCGAATAGAATCCCGTATGGTCGCCGAAAGGCCCCTCGACGGTTTTCCCTTCCGCCGGATCGACATATCCCTCTATCACGAAATCGCAGTCGGCCGGAACGTAGATATCGTTCGTCAGACACTTCACGAGCTTTACGGGACGTCCGCGCAGAAACCCGGCGAGCAGATACTCGTCTATCCCGTCGGGCAGCGGAGCCGTCGCCGCATAGGTATATACAGGATCGCCGCCGAGACACACGCTCACCGGCATACGGCGACCGGCACGGCAATATGCCTCGTAATGCCGTGCACCGGTCTTGTGCATGTGCCAGTGCATGCCGGTAGTGCAGTCGTCGAACACCTGCATGCGATACATTCCGACGTTGGGCACGCCGCTGTCCGGATCGACCGTATTGACCATGGGGAGCGTCACGAAACGCCCTCCGTCGGCCGGCCAGCATTTCAATACGGGCAGCATGCCAAGCCGCACATCGTCGCCCGTGAAGACCACCCGTTGACACTCGCCGCGGCGACGGCTGCGCTTGGGAAACCATCGCGACGCCTCGCCGAGCAACGGCACCACGGCTATCTTCTCCGCCACGGAGCCTTTCGGAGACATCGCCATGGAGATAACCTCCCTTATCCTTCGCGGAATATCGTCGAGACTATCCACCCCCAACGCGAGCGCCATGCGCCGTGCGGAGCCGAAAATATTCATGGCCACAGGAAATCCCGTCCCGGTATTCTCGAACAGCAACGCTTTCCCGCCGCCGGGACTCTTGGCCATGCGATCGGCGATCTCGGCCATCTCCAAAACCGGATCGACGAACGCGCCTATCCTTACAAGCTCTCCCTCCCTTTCCAGAAGTTCGAGATACTCCCTCATGCTACCGTACATATACAAAGATTTTCAACCGACAGGTCGCTTCAGCGACGGCAATGCGAAGTTTTCGCCGGCAAACCCGGCCGGAGCGTACCGTCTCGCCACACTGCGGCGCATACACACCGTAAATATATGCAAAGGATTCAAATTACGGAAAAACATCATGCGTTACGGTAACCGCAGCATTTACATGCAACGCGCCTACTTCCACAACGCACTACAACTTAACACATTACACGCAACAAACTGCAACGGTGCTCCTGAGTGTGCCGACACGGCTCCGCAACGGTTTAACACTGCCTGCAAATACGAGACATTATCGCACCTCGGAGTGCAAAAACGCTTCATTCTGTAGATTACTGCAATTTATTCAATAGTATATCTGTTTCGAAGTATACCACTCCCGCATATTTATCTTTAATTTTGCATAAAATCCTTGCAAGGGCAATATAAAGACAAACAATTAACCTAATCACCGTTTTTATGAAAATCAGAACGATCATTTACGGCCTTTGCGCCTCAATGTTTTTAATGTCCTGTACCGAGGATACGATAGACGAACAATACGTGAAACTCGAACAGGTGGTCTGCTCGTTTTACAGCACCGACAACCAACCTCTGGAAATAAAGATCAAAACCAACCCGGCGGCATGGGAAGCAGAATCGAATGCCGCATGGCTCGAAGTCGGTAAAAACGACGACGGCAGCATGCTGCTGCTCGTTGCAGCGGACAACGATTCGGAAATCGAAAGAACTGCAGAAGTCGTCGTCACTGCCGGCGAAGCCATGCAGAGAATCAGGATAAACCAGTTGGGCCTGAACGGTAGTATAAACCGTTACTGCCCTATGCCCCTGCACCAGTGGGGCTCCGTCATATCTCCGAGCGGGAAATATGCGGGCGGATATGAAGCCCGCACAGGGGAAGAGGGAATAATATATACCCCGGTGATAATAGACATACAAACCGGCGAGGAATACCGTGCAGGCGACTTTCCCATGTCGCTGACCGATTTCTTGCAGCCGCTGCTCATAACCGACGACGGACTATTATTCATAGACGAAATAAACAGCGGCGGGCAATGGGTTATCGACAAGGACGGCAACCACTTCACCACCGAGACACTGCCGCTGCCGGAAGGTTATAGAGGAGTGCCCCAAGTACAGGGCACGTCTGCCGACGGCAGCAAATGGGTAGGATACGCAACGCGAGGCGACGGAAAGTACCAGCCGTTAATATGGATCGACGGTGAGGTGCACGAACTGAAATATCCGGACAAGAATTTCCGTGACGAAGAGTTCATAAACGGCATCATGGCACGCGGCATTTCGGCGGACGGCTCGGTAATATACGGTACGACATGGGATGCATTCGACTTCGGCATGGTTTACTGGACAGACATCAATGAGAAAGCCCGATATGTAGGCGAAGATGTCCACAAGGTAACGCAGCACACTATCGAACAACCAGACGGCACCACCATACAACAAAACCTCGCCGACGGCCTCATATGTTCCGCAGAGTTACTAAAAATCAGTCCGTCGGGCAAATGGATAGCCAGTTCGTACTGCACCGAAGAAATAGCGGACAACGGCAACAGCTCCAGTTCGCAAGTCGCGGCTTTCTACAATACGGAAACCGAGAAGACGACGATAATCGAAGATTACGGAGAATCGACCGGACTCAGAGCTACGGACGACGGAATAGCTTTCATAGGTATCGGCACACAGGGAGTCACAAACGGCGTTGTTTACGATCTCAATTCCAGTACGCATATGGGGACTATGGAAGAGTGGATTTTCAATAATTACAGCCTGCACGTCCCTACATGCACGATCGACTTCGTAAATGCCGACGGTAACGTAGTGTTCGGAACATATTACCCGGAAGCCATGACATTCCAGAGTTACTATATTGCCCCGTCTTTGGAATAAAGGCCACAGCGTATGTCTCCCGCAGACATATACCGCTCTGAGACAGACACGCTCTGGTACAGGCCGACGAAGACATTCCGAATCCAGACGGGTACACGGAAGACGAAAGGCCTACAGACCAGAATTTGAGACTAATGACTTTTCATGTTTATATAAATTAGGTTATCTCAACGGCATTGCATAGCGCCGGAACAGATCAATTGGTTAAATAGGGAATACCACCGCACCTGAGACAGGCCCGGTGGTGTTTTTTATGCCGACAATACGGATATGCACAGGACACCTCAGCCCCTCTAAGCAACACCGGCGACATCCCGTCGCAAACGATACGACACACATACAACCTACCATATATATCCATGCCGTAATACCGGCGTGCAGATGCTAACACCACATCCAGACTTTCCCGAAACCGTCTCCTAACGTCACAGCCATTACGCACAAACGCAACGGCCGCACCGCCTCCCCAATACGGTCCCTCTCGACCGTCACCGTCGCAATTCGGACGAACGGCATATCCCCGGCCGGGAATCTATATGCAGGTCTTTATGCGCACCGCATAAAACCTTGCAATTCAAGCCCATAAACACCTCGGCACAAAACAAGTTCCCGCAGCAGACCAGCAGCGGATACCAAACGAGATAATTACCCTTCCTTACGCGTACAAAAACATCGCATTCTGTAAATTCCCATAATTTATTCAATAGTATATCTGCAAACAGAGCCCCCAAGAATGCATATTTATCTATAACTTGCATCTGAATTTGCTATAGCGCTACTGCAAACAAACCGGTATTAACCTAACAAACTATCGTAAATCATGAAAACCAGACCTACATTTTGGTATGTCTTGTTCGCATCGTTATTACCCGTCGCATGCACGACGGAAGTGACGGACGAACAATACGTGAAACTCGAACAGGTCGCCTGTTCTTTCTACGGCTCGGACAACGAACCTTTGGAAATAAAAATAAAGTCCAATCCCTCAACATGGGAGGCCGAATCGAACGCCGCATGGCTCGAAGTCGGAAAAAGCGAGGACGGCAGCATGCTGACACTCACGGCTACAGACAACGATACCGATTCGGAACGCAGTACCGTCGTTACCGTCACGGCCGGCGAAGCTATACAAGAGATAAAAGTAAACCAACTGGGACTGGACATAGACATGCCGCGTTACCGTACCCTGATGGGCATGAGTTCCGCAATATCGCCCAGCGGCAGGTACATAGGCGGATTCGAGTCCAGCATGACGGACGGCTCGTATGTTTTCCACCCATGCATAATAGACACATATACGGGAGAAAAGACCGTTTGCGGAGATATTCCCGAATCGCAGTTCGCTTTCGCCGAAACAACGGTAATGTCGGACGGCGGACTGTTGTTCATACGGGACGGCAGTCAGGATATAATGTTCGACCGCGACGGCAACTATACGGTAGTCAGAGCCGAAGGATACGCCTCCAATCCGCGCGTACAAAGTACCAGTTCGGACGGTCGCTACTGGGTAGGTTACGCCATGAAAGAGACCGACAAAAGCGAACACGGCAGAATGTACTGGCCTCTGGTATGGATCGACGGCGAGATACACGAACTCGAAATACCGGACAGCAATTTCCGCGGCGAAAGTTTCTACACAGGCCTCATGGCACGCGGCATATCGGCAAACGGCTCGGTAATCTACGGCACGACGTGGGATAACGACGATTTCGGCATGGTCTACTGGACAGACATAAACAGTTCACCCGAATATGTAGGCAAGGACGTACACGAAATAAACCCCGTCACCGTAATCGGGGCGGACGGCAACGAATACATCAGCAACTTTGCCAACGGAATGATATGCACGGCCAACCGTATGCAGATAAGTCCGTCGGGAACGTGGATCGCCGGCTCATACCGTACCGAAACGCTGGCCGAAGACCGCCAGACCAGAATCCGCGAACAATATGCCGCATTCTACAACACAGCAACCGAAACAACCACTATCATAAAGGATTACGGCGAATCGACCGGTCTTCGCGCAACCGACGACGGCATAGCCTTCATAGGCCTCGGAACAGGCGGCATCACAGAAGGTGTGGTATACGACCTCAACGGCGGCGCACACCTCGGAACTACACAAGAGTGGATTTACAACAATTACGGACTGAATGTACCGACCGGAATCGTAAATTTCATAAATGCCGATAAAGACATCATATTCGGAACTTATGCCGTAACCACGGCTCAGGGCACGGCATTCTGCAAATATTACATAGCACCTCCGATAGCTGAATAGATAATTTGGGGTAATGTCGGCCGCAAACCGTTGCTGATATGCGGCCGACTTATAAAAAAATCTAACTATAAAAACGTGGAACGGGTCAGCGTATAGCTACAAAATGTGTTCATGCCCCCGTATGCCACTAATAAATAGTAATTATTATGAAAAAGATATTTTCAATCTTGTTGGCCGCTGCCGCAGCGTTATGTGCTGTGGCCTGCACGGAAAATACGCCCGAAGAAGCTTCGTTGTCGGTAAATCCGACACGGATAGAATTTACGGCCGAGAATGCCGCGGCTACGAACGTTACAGTTACGGCCACAGGTACCGGCTGGAGCGTATCCGTAACAGAAACCGGTTCCGGCTGGCTGACAGCCGAAAAGATCGACGACAAGACCGTGACCGTTACGGCGGCAAACAATACTACTGCCGAACAACGCATCGGCGGCGTTATCATAACCCCCGACAACGAAGACGTAAGCAAGAAAGAGATTACCGTAGTACAGGCGGGATCGGAAAACCCCGTAGTCTACGATCTGCAACTCTCCCCGTCGTTGCTCGAATTCGAGCCGGAGAGCGTCGAGGCGCAGACGGTAACGGTTACCGTATCGGGCGATATGGGCTGGAAGGCCGAAGCGGCCGAAGGTTGCGCCGAATGGGTTACGGTGACTGCCGCAGCGGATTCGTTTACGGTAAAGGTCGGCAACAATCCAGACACCAAGGAACGTATCGGAACGGTGGTGGTTACGCCCGACAACGAGTCGGTGGAGCCGAAAGAGGTGACTATAAAGCAGAAACCAAAAGTGCTGCCGCCCTCGCTATCTGTCGATGTGAAGGAACTATCCTTTAAATTCATGGATTCTTCCGTCAAAGATATAGCAATTACGGCCGTCGGCTGCGAATGGAATGTAACCGTAACTGATGAGACCGGCAATACACCGGAATGGCTGCATGTAGAAAACAAAATGCCGAAATTTTCGAGTCTCGCCGTTACGGTGGATGCCAATATCGAAGAGGTCGAACGTGTTGCTTACATAAATATAGCCGCTGACGCTGATAGTGTCGAGGACATCCGCATTACAGTAACACAGGAAGCAGCCGTGGAACATTACAGCGACCTCAGCTCGGACAAGGATCTTTCGGATGTACTCAATCATAACTTCGCAATGGTATTAAATGCCGACGACAACACCCTGATAAAATGGGAGTGTCGCTTCTGGAGCGAGGGAGTAGGTCACGACACGGGACAGTATCCTCCGTTCACCGGAACAGGAGAATGCATGGAACTCATGTTTTACAGCACCAGAGACGAATCCGTCGTGAATGACGGAGTGCGGCTTCCGGAAGGCGACTATACCGTACTTACGGACGGTACGGCGGCTAAAGGGATCATAATAGGCGGAGGCGTGGCTTCGTGGGATTCCAGCATCATACAGAACTCATGGTACTATTGCATCGAGGAGGGTACGAAAACTACTAAAGCCCCGATAGTACAAGGCACGATGAATGTAACGCACGACGGCGACAACTACGTGATAAAGATAGATTTCGAAGACGACCTCGGATTCAAGATGTCCGGAACTTACACGGGAGCGATAGACGCCCTGTCGTATCTGTAACAGACATAAAACATCGCTACAACATAACCGCACAACTGCAAACGCACGATTGTCAGTTTCAGATCAAGCGCCCCGACACAAAAGACTGAACGACAACAGATAAAATCATTTGAATACTCATTCCCCGTATCTGGACAGGTACGGGGATTTTTCGTATCCGGAACATAGCGGCATAAATTCACTCCGACACCTGCAATTAAAACATCGCACAAACGCACTACGTTCACCGCCCACTTCATAAATAGACACAGCTTATTCCCGTCACACCCCATACGTATTTATCAAACAAAGATAAAAACGCACTCCTTTCACGACACGCACATAAACCAATACTACCCAAACAATTACAAGACAAACATCGATATATTTCTTAACATAGGACATTCAAGGCTAATCAGAACAGGCAATCCTCACCTTAAGTTACGAAACACATCATTCTGTAGATTACTGAAAAATAATCAATAGTATATCTGAGTCAGGATATACTCTGCTTGCATATTTATCTTTAGTTTTGAATAAAATCTTTGCAAGGATAATATAACGACAAACAAATTAACCTATCGACATTTCTATGAGAATCAAACCTATTATTTACGGCCTGTGCGCCTCGCTGTTTTTCGTATCCTGCACCAAGGAGACGATAGACGAACAATACGTGAAACTCGAACAGGTGGCCTGTTCGTTCTACAGTACCGGCAATCAACCTCTGGAAATAAAAGTCAAAGCCAATCCGTCCGTATGGGAAGCCGAATCCAATGCCGCGTGGCTCGAAGTCGATAAGAGCGAGGACGGCAGCATGCTTATATTGACTGTTGCCGACAACGATTCCGAAAACGAGAGGACAACCGAAGTCACCGTCACTGCCGGCGAAGCCATGCAGAAAATAAGGATCATCCAACTAGCCTTCAACGGTAGCATAAATCGTTACCGTCCAATGCCTACGCATCAGTTAGGCTCTGCCATATCTCCGAGCGGAAGATATGCGGGCGGATTCGAATCCAATTTGGGTGAAGGTGAGGATGCCGATTCATATATTTATACTCCGGTAATAATAGACATACAAACCGGC
Source organism: uncultured Tidjanibacter sp. (assembly GCA_947852905.1). GTDB lineage: Bacteria > Bacteroidota > Bacteroidia > Bacteroidales > Rikenellaceae > Tidjanibacter. Next base: position 18,128 of record CANTVF010000003.1, read on the forward strand.
GAAGAGTACCGCCTCGGAGAGATACCGCAGTCGTTGGCCGACTTTACGCAGACTATGGTAATAACCGATGAAGGATTACTGTTCATTGAGGATGCCATCGGCGGTGCCCAATGGGTTTTCGACAAGGACGGAAACTATTTCTCTACAGCAACACTGTCCATGCCAGAAGGTTATAGCGGAGCACCTCACATACAGGGAACTTCTGCCGACGGCAGAAAATGGGTAGGATACGCGATCAAAGACGACGGAATGTATCATCCGTTGCTATGGACCGACGGTCAGGTACATGAATTGCAGTTCCCGGACGAAAATTTCCGTGGCGAAGCATTCTCGAACGGCATCATGGCACGCGGCATTTCAGCCGACGGTTCGGTAATCTACGGCACGACATGGGATGCATACGATTTCGGTATGGTTTATTGGACGGATGTAAATGAGAAAGCCCGGTATGTAGGAGAGGATGTTCGTGAAGTGCAGAAGGTAACTATCGAAAGGCCTGACGGCGTTCAGGTGGAAGGACATATAGTAAATGGTGTGATATGCACTGCAAATTTATTGCAAGTCAGTCCTGAAGGCAAATGGGTTGCCGGATCGTACCGTACCGAAACGCTGGCGGAAAACAACTATGATGTCACCCAATCGCAGTATGCGGCTTTTTACGATACTGAAACCGGGAAGACGACCGTCATCGAGGACTACGGCGAATCTACCGGATTGAGAGCTACGGACGACGGAATAGCTTTCATAGGTGCTGGATCTATATTATTAACCAGCGGTTATGTATACGATCTGAACACCGGCTCCGATTTGGGAAGCATGACAGACTGGATTTACAACAATTACGGTATACACACCCCCTCCGGAGTCATAAACTTCATAAATGCCGACGGCAGTGTATTGTTCGGAACATATCCCTTGACTTCAGGTGCCGGTACTCAATTCCAGAATTACTATATCGCTCCGCCGTTGGAATGATGCACAAACTAATATACCGGGCTCTGACTGTTATCGCCCGGTATCCGGATTAGAAAAAAAGGACAAATTCACAAGACATGTCACGACAATGGACATATTTTCTGAAGATTTGTCATCGCACGTATAAAATACAATAACCATGAAAAAGATATTTTCAATCTTGTTGGCCACCACAGCGTTATGTGCGGTGGCCTGCACGGAAAACACGTCCGAAGAGGCTTCGTTGTCGGTAAATCCGACACGGATAGAATTTACGGCCGAGAATGCCGCGGCTACGAACGTTACAGTTACGGCCACAGGTACCGGCTGGAGCGTATCCGTAACAGAAACCGGTTCCGGCTGGCTGACAGCCGAAAAGATCGACGACAAGACCGTGACCGTTACGGCGGCAAACAATACTACGGCAGACCAACGTATCGGCGGCGTTATCATAACCCCCGATAACGAAGACGTAAGCAAGAAAGAGATTACCGTAGTACAAGCCGGAGCGGAAAACCCCGTGGTCTACGATCTGCAACTCTCCCCGTCGTTACTCGAATTCGAGCCGGAGAGTGCCGAGGCGCAGACGGTAACGGTTACCGTATCGGGCGAAATGGGCTGGAAGGCCGAAGCGGCCGAAGGTTGCGCCGAATGGGTTACGGTGACTGCCGCAGCGGATTCGTTTACGGTAAAGGTCGGCGACAATTCCGACACCAAGGAACGCATAGGTTCCGTAGTGGTTACACCCGACAACGAGTCGGTGGAGCCAAAAGAGGTGACTATAAAGCAGAAACCAAAAGTACTGCCGGCATCGCTATCGGTAGATGTGGAAGAGTTGACTTTCAAGGCTTCCGACTTCGCAAAGTTCATAACCGTAACGGCTGTCAACTGTGAATATGAGATTACGGCCGAAGACGAGAATGGCGAAACTCCAGAATGGCTGCACGTCACATACGAAATAGGCGAAATCAACATGCCTGTGCAGGTGGCGGTAGACAACAATACCGAGAAGACGGAACGTAAGGCATTCGTGGTGATAACGGCCGACAATGACGCCGTGGAAGCTGTACGCATCCCCGTAACGCAGGCCGCCGCAGAAGATCCGGACGACGGCGATAGCGATCTGGACGGGGATATAGACGTCACGAATACCATAAGCAACAATTATATAGTGGTATATCCGCGCAACGACTGGGAATCCGACGATCTCTATACATATTGGGACATGCGCTTCTGGGATGACGGTATAACGTATTCTACTTCCACATGGCCTCCGTATTCGGGTACGGGTACATGTTTCAATCTGCATGTATACAGCACCAAAGTGGAATTCAACGACGATAACGTATACGAACTGCCGGAAGGAACGTATACCGTAACGGCTCAGGAATACGGTCTGGAACAACCGCTGACAATATCGAGCAGTTCCTCGGAGATAGGATCTTGGTATTATATCTACGAGAACAGTGTCAATACGGGCAAAGTGTCCGTCGCTTCAGGCACCATGACCGTAGCCCGCAGCGGCGAAGATTATGTTCTGACCATCAATTTCAAAGACGATCAAGGAAACGAAATGACAGGTACGTATACAGGCCGGCTCAACGAAGTATCGGCATCACAGCCCATGCCGAATCCCGACGAGGAAACCGGAGACGACGGTCCTGTGGATCCCGGGTTCGGACAGGAATAAAACTTTTCATGTTTATATAAATTAGGTTATCTTACCAAACGGCCATTGCATAGCGCCGGAACAAATCAATTGGTTAAATAGGAAGCGCCCCCGTACCTGCGACAGGTCCGGGGGATTTTTGTGCTTATACGGAACAAACATGACACCTAAATACACATTATGCGAAGACCTCGATATCTTGCCCGCCACTATCGACGTAATGACATGCCTCGACCACATCAGCCCGCATGCGGCCGAACGACACGCAACGGCCAGCCGGGAATCTATATGCAGTCTTTATATGCACCGCATAAAATACTGATATTCAACGCTATAACCCCCAACATACATAACAATGCTACCCAACGGCTCAACCTCGTTCGTAAATACGCAACATTATCACCAACCGACGTACAAAAACGCATCATTCTGTAGATTACTGAGATTTATTCAATAGTATATCTATATCGGAGCATGCCTCGACCGCATATTTATCTTTAACTTTGAATAAAGTCTTTGCAAGGATATATAACGACAACAAAATTAACCTAATCGACATTTCTATGAGAATCAAACCTATTATTTACGGCCTGTGCGCCTCGCTGTTTTTCGTATCCTGTGCCAAGGAGACGATAGACGAACAATACGTGAAACTCGAACAGGTAGCATGTTCGTTTTACAGTACGGGTAACCAACCGTTGGAAATAAAAGTCAAAGCCAATCCGTCCGTATGGGAAGTCGAATCCAATGCCGCGTGGCTCGAAGTCGGCAAAAGCGATGACGGTGGTACACTGATACTTACGGTGGCTGACAACGATTCCGAAAACGAGAGGACAACCGAAGTTACAGTCACTGCCGGAGAAGCCATACAGACAGTTAAAGTGTACCAGTTGGGATTTAACGGCAGCATGAACCGTTACCGCATATTACCCACTCATGTAATGGGATCTGCGATATCTCCGAGCGGACAATATGTCGGCGGATTCGAATTTTCCGCATTAGATGACGACACCGCCGTATATCATCCGATTATAATAGATATTTCTACAGGTACGGAATACCGGTGCGGCGAAATACCGCAATCGTTAGCAGAATTATACCAGACCATGGTAATGACCGATGACGGCCTGCTATTCATTTACGACAGTCTGAGCGGTACGCAAATAATTTTCGACCGGGACGGCAACTACAATCTTCTCGAAACCCCTGGCTATGTTGGAGTACAAGTACAGGCCACCTCGACTGGCGGCAGCAAGTGGGTGGGATTCGGATTCAGATCATCAGAAAACAATCCCGACGAATTATACCATCCGTTGATATGGATCGACGGTCAGGTGCATGAACTGAAGTATCCGGACGAAAACTTCCGGGGCGAAGCATTCACGAACGGCATTATGGCCCGCGGCATTTCAGCCGACGGTTCGGTAATCTACGGCACAACGTGGGACAATTTCGATTACGGAATGGTTTATTGGACGGATATCAACGAAAAAGCCAGATATGTAGGCGAGGATGTACACGAAATATTTCCCGTAACCATGATATTGCCTAACGGCACCCCATACGATACTCATATAGCCAATGGTATGATATGTTACGCCGAATTATTGAAAATCAGTCCGTCCGGGAAATGGATAGCCGGTGCGTATCGTATCGAAACATTGACCGAAGACAAGTCCGATATAGCTTCTACACAATACGCTGCCTTTTACAATACCGAAACAGAGAAGACAACAATAATAGAAGACTATGGAGAATCTACCGGCATGTATGTTACTGACGACGGTATTGCTTTTATCGGTTCCGGAACATTGGCAATTTCCAGCGGTTTTGTATACGACCTCAATACCAAAACCGGATTAGGCTCTATAACCGAATGGGTATTCAACAATTACGGAATACACATTCCTTCGGGAATCATCAATTTCATCAATGCCGACGGAGATGTCATATTCGGCACCTATCCGGATTATTCCGCCCAAGGAACAACATATCTGAGTTTCTACATCGCCCCTCCGATTACCGAATAGCCGATAAATCAATACGCTGCCTACCATGATATGTATACATACCGACCGGCAACTTATCAATAAATGCAATAGATCATGAAAAAGATATTTTCAATCCTGTTGGCCGCTGCCGCAACATTATGCACAGTGGCCTGCACGGAAAACACGTCCGAAGAGGCTTCGTTGTCGGTAAATCCGACACGGATAGAATTTACGGCCGAGAATGCCGCGGCTACGAACGTTACAGTTACGGCCACAGGTACCGGCTGGAGCGTATCCGTAACAGAAACCGGTTCCGGCTGGCTGACAGCCGAAAAGATCGACGACAAAACCGTAACCGTTACGGCGGCAAACAATACTACTGCCGAACAACGTATCGGCGGCGTTATCATAACCCCCGACAACGAGGATGTCGGCAAGAAAGAGATTACCGTCGTACAGGCGGGGTCGGAAAACCCTGTGGTCTACGATCTGCAACTCTCATCGTCGTTGCTCGAATTCGAGCCGGAGAGTGCCGAGGCGCAGACGGTAACGGTTACCGTGTCGGGCGATATGGGCTGGAAGGCCGAAGCGGCCGAAGGTTGCGCCGAGTGGGTCACGGTGACTGCCGCAGCGGATTCGTTTACGGTAAAGGTCGGCGACAATCCCGACACCAAGGAACGCATAGGTTCCGTAGTGGTAACGCCCGACAACGAGTCGGTGGAGCCGAAAGAGGTGACCATAAAGCAGAAACCCAAAGTCATTCCTGCTTCTATATCTGCGGACGTCACAGAATTGACCTTTAAGGCCACCGACTACCCGAAATTCATAACCGTAACGGCTGTCAACTGTGAATATGAGATTACAACCGAAGACGAAAACGGTGAAAAACCCGAATGGCTGCACGTTACACGCCAAGTCGGCGAGTTATATGAATCCATCAGGATAGGTGTAGACAACAATACCGAAAAGACGGAACGCAAGGCGTTTGCGGTGATAACGTCCGACAATGACGCCGTGGAAGCGTTGCGCATACCCGTAACACAAGAAGCAGCAGAAGATCCGAGCGGAGGTTTGGACGAAAATATAGACATCACCAACACGATAAGCAATAACAGCGTAACCATAACTCCGCGCAATGACTGGGAAGACGACAATCTATATACATACTGGGAATTTAAATTCTGGGGCGACGGTATAATTTATTCCACAGCCACATGGCCGCCGTACTCCGGCACTGGCGACTGCATGGACCTGATAGTATACAGCACCAAAGTGGAATTCAACGACGAGATGATATATGCACTGCCGGAAGGAACGTATACCGTAACGGCTCAGGAATACGGTCTGGAACAGCCGCTGACAATATCGAGCAGTGCATCGACAATAGGATCGTATTATTACCACTATGAAAGCAGTGTCAACACCAATACGATATCCATTGTTTCCGGAACAATGAAAGTAGAACACAACGGAGAAAACCACGTTCTGACAATCAAATTCAAAGACGACAAAGGAAACGAAATGACAGGTACATATACAGGTAAACTCAACATCGTACAGGCAGGAGTGCCTCGCCCGAATCCCGGTACAGGAGGCGGGGAAGAAGGCCCTGTGGATCCCGGGTTCGGACAGGAATAAAACTTTTCATGTTTATATAAATTAGGTTATCTTACCAAACGGCCATTGCATAGCGCCGGAACAAATCAATTTGGTTAAATAGGAAGCGCCCCCGTACCTGCGACAGGTCCGGGGCGTTTTTTGTCTGTAACAACTGCGGCATTTCCCGAATTGCACAATACCATTTTCGACCGTCTTTAGGTGCTAATGCCGGCACAGAGGGAGATCCGGATTACAAACGTACTGCAATGCGAACATGCGGATGCGAGGCATTCTATTTATGAACTTCGGCGGCGCTTATTTTGAAAATAATTTTTCATACTAAAATCGTAAATTAATGCCATGGGTACCGAGTTGCAGAATATATTATTTTTCACATCTGGCCATAAGTGTACGGTTATCTCGTGGCCCATAGAAAAAACACTTCAACACGTAAATTTTTGGGATCAAAATAATAGTACATCCGTTTCCCGCTCTATTTAAAATGCATTATTATCGATATTTTCCATTACTTTTGCAAAAAATACACACAATAAACAACCTAATTATCATCATGAAAACTAAAAATCTACTGAACATTCTTATCGGATGCATTGTCGTATCGGCTCTTTCCGTTTCCTGCGCAAAAGAGATTATAGACAAGCAGTATGTGAAACTCGACCTGGCTGCTTGTTCGTTTTACAGCTCTGGAAATGAGCCTATTGAAATAAGTATCGTTTCCAATCCGGCAGACTGGAAAGCCGAGTCGGACGCCTCTTGGCTGACGGTCGACAGAAATGATGACGGCAGCATGCTGATACTGACGGCTACGGACAACGATTCCGAATACGAACGCAGTGCAGCCGTAACGGTAACCGCCGGTGAAGCCATACAGAAAGTAACGGTTTACCAGTTGGGATTTAATGCAGACTTCTACCGCTACCGTAAGTTACGCACATTCCAAATGGGAGCTGTAGTGTCTCCGAGCGGTAAATATGTCGGAGGGTTTGAAGCCAGCATTGCAGAAGACGATTCATTTATTTTTCATCCGGTAATCGTCGATACCCAGACCGGACAGGAGTATCGGAATGTAGAGATTCCTCAGTCGTTATACGATTTGTATCAGCCTATGGCCATATCCGATGAAGGTTTGCTGTTTATACATGACGGATATACCGGTATAGTGGTAGCATTCGATCTGGACGGGAACTATTTCCCCGTAGAAGCGGACGGATATCGAAATAATCCTATGGTACAGGGAACATCCGCCGACGGACGAATGTGGGTAGGATATGCGCAAAAAGAAACGGATGCCAGTTGGAGAGGCTTTCTGGAGACGCCGTTGGTATGGATCGACGGCGAGATACACGAACTCCAATTTCCTGAAAAGAATTATCGTGACGAGGATTTCTGGGTAGGTATCATGGCCCGCGGAATTTCGGCCGACGGCTCCATAATTTACGGTACCACATGGGATAACATGGATTTCGGTATGGTTTACTGGGATGACATCAACGCCCCTGCAAAATATGTCGGCGAGGACGTACGTAAGGTGACCCCGGTAAAAATGGTGGACGGAACCGGGGCAGAATACGACTCGCACATAGTCAACGGAATTCAATGTACGGCGAATCTGCTTAAAGTCAGTCCCTCCGGCAAATGGATAGCTGGAACTTACTGTACCGAAACTTTGTCGGAGGACAGGAAACAAATGCAGCAGATGAAGACTGCGGCTTTCTACAATACCGAAACTGGTGAGACCACGATCGTCGAAGACTACGGCGAATCGACCGGTATGCGTGCTACCGACGACGGAATTGCTTTCATAGGAATCGGTACCTTCGGCGTTGGTACTTCCGTCGTGTACAACCTGAATACTAAATCTCCAATGGGAACTCTGCAAGAGTGGATTTCCGACAATTACGGGATAGATGTTCCCGCTACCGGTACGGTCACTTTCATAAATGAAGACAAGACCGTGATATTCGGTAACTATCCCGAAGGGACGGAATTCAACAAATGCTATTACATAGCGCCTCCGATTGCCGAATAGATCATCTTGGTGTAATGTCGGCCGCATAGCGGCAACGGTTTGCGGCCGGCTTATAAAAGTCAAACGATAAAAGCGTGAAACGGGTAGCGGATAACTGCAAGATGTTTTCATGCCCCGTATGTCACCTCACAAACAATAATATCATGAAAAAGATATTTTCAATCTTGGTTGCGGCGGCAGCACTGTGTGCGGTAGCCTGCACGAATAAGGGGACCGAAGAGGCTTCGTTGTCGGTCGATCCCAAAAGTATAGAGTTCCCGGCTGAAAACGCCCCGGCGACCGACGTAACAGTTACGGCCGTAGGGGTTAAATGGGACGTATCCGTTGCGGAGACGGCATCCGGCTGGCTGACGGCCGAAAAGGTGAACGACAAGACCGTAACCGTCACGGCGACCGATAATACCACGGCCGACCAGAGGGTAGGAAGCGTGATTATAACTTCGGACGATAAAGTCGTTGGCAACAGAGAGATTACCGTCGTACAGGCGGGATCGGAAAACCCTGTGGTCTACGATCTGCAACTCTCCCCGTCGTTGCTCGAATTCGAACCGGAGAGCGCCGAGGCGCAGACGGTAACCGTTACCGTATCGGGCGAAATGGGCTGGAAGGCCGAAGCTGCCGAAGGTTGTGCCGAGTGGGTTACTGTGACTGCCGCAGCGGATTCGTTTACGGTAAAAGTCGGCGACAATCCCGATACCAAGGAACGTATCGGAACGGTGGTGGTTACGGCCGACAACGAGTCCGTAGAGCCGAAAGAGGTGACCATAAAGCAGAAACCAAAAGTGCTGCCCCCGTCGCTTTCGGCAGATAAAAATGAATTGACATTCGGGTTCATGGAAACGAACCGTCAGCGCATTCAAGTAACTGCCATAAATTGCGAGTGGAAGGATATAACGACCAAAGATGCAAATGGCAATGTGCCTGAATGGTTACATGTATCGAGAAACACGGACGTTCCGGAGAAACCGAGTTTGGACGTTTGGGTAGATCCTAACGAATCGAATGAGAGGGTCGCTTATATAGAACTTATTTCAGATACGGAAACTGTCGGTAACGTCAGCATAACGGTCACTCAGGAGGCTTACCGTGAACACTTCAGCGAATTGACTGAAGACGCCGACCTTACCGCTGCATTGACTAATTCATATACAACGTTGAATATCGTACAGGAATGGATGGACGATGCTATACCGTCTCAGATATCAATGTTGTTCTGGAGTGACGGCGTTACATTTTTGCCTGACGGGAAACCGGGAGTATACCCGATCCAGCATTTTACAGGTACGGGCGAATATATAGAAATGGAAATATATTCTGACAAGGTATTGTACAACGAAGCGGGAGAGTATGACATAACCGCACACGACTATAATGTGGTACCGTATATATTCGACATAACTGTATTGTTTCCGCAGTATTCAGTGGCTGGCGGTGCCGTAGCAGAATGGGATCCTAACATGAGGCTCGGTACATGGTATTACCGTATAGAGGACGACAACATCGTTTGTAAAGCACCCGTATCTACCGGAACGCTGAAAATCGAACGTGACGGAAACAATTATATTCTGGACATAGAATTCGTTGACGACCTCGGGAATGCCATATCGGGAACTTATAAAGGCCCTCTGGATATAATAGGTAAAGGCACACCTCGTCCCGAGCTCCCCACAGGACGTTAAAACTATTCGGACTTTTCATGTTTTTTAGGATAGGACTACGGCGCTGTTAAGGGCCGTATAGACTTGATGAATTATTTAAGGTTAATGCCCCGTGCCTGCGACAGACACGGGGTTTTTCGCGTTCCTGTCCGACCTCAGACATTGGAAGCGAGACAATTAACATACAACCACACAGACCGACAAATTATCCACTATCAGCATCGACAATACTTCATACTGTTGATTTTCCGATTTTATTAAATTGTATATCTGCATATTAGCATATCCGCGCAATGATTTTATCTATAACTTGCGATTGATAAAACAAACGAACTACACAAGTTTCAATTTAAATTAATTTCCCAAATGAAAACAAATTTAACACTACTCGGTTTGTTAGGCGGTATGCTCGCATCGTTACTTTCAGTTTCATGCACAAAAGTAGAAATAGACGAACAGTACGTGAAACTCGAACAAATAGTATGTTCGTTCTACGGTTCGGACAATGCTCCCATGGAGATAAAAGTACAGTCCAACCCCGCAGCATGGACTGCCGAATCCGACCAGTCGTGGCTTAAGACCGACAGGAGTGCAGACGGAAGCACGCTTACACTCACCGCGGACGACAACGCCTCGGAAGAGGAAAGGAGCGCAACGGTAACTGTATACGCCGGAGAAGCCATGGAACAAATAACGATAACCCAGCTGGCGAGATCCATAAATCTGCCGCACTATAAAAAGCATGACGAATTTCAAGGTTTGGGCGCCATGTCACCGAGCGGAAATTATATAGGCGGTTACGAAAGCAAATACGACGATAACGATTATTCCATTATCACACCGATCATCATAGATACCCATACCGGTGAGGAGTTCCGTTTGGGAGATTTCGACGCTATGAGTTTCAACATAACATCGACTCACTGCATATCCGACGACGGCTTATTGTTCGTGAGCGACGGAGAACACGGCGTCTCTTTGGTTTTCGACAAAGACGGGACCTACTTCGCCTTAGAAGAACCCGGTTACTCGCAAGTTTCCGTATCCAATACCGGGGCCGGCGGCAAATATTGGGTAGGATACGCAATGAAACAATCCGAAGATGGGGTTTTGGGCGGCCTGTTCGTACCACTGGTATGGGTAGACCGTGAAGTACACGAACTCAAGATGCCCGACAAAAACTGGCGCGGCGAAGATTTCTGGGCGGGCATACTGCTGAGGGACATATCTGCCGACGGCTCCATAATTTACGGAACGACATGGGAGGGTGACGACGGCGGTATGGTGTACTGGACCAATCTCGACGAACAAGGCCAGTACGTAGGCAAGGACGTACACAAAGTAACCACCGTTACCGACCGCGACGGCATCCAACTGAATCTGGTATGCGGAATGTCGGCTACTGCCGAAAAATATAAAGTAAGTCCTACGGGCAAATGGATAGCCGGTATTTACCGTATCGAAGAGCTGGCGGAAGACCAGTGGAACGTAAATTACACGCAGTATGCCGCGTTCTACAACACCGAAACGGAAACGACCACTATTCTGGAGGACTACAGCGAGTGCACCGGACTTTTTGCAACCGACGACGGCATAGCTTTCATAGGCAACGGAACGATGGCACTCAGCAGCGGCATCGTATACGACCTCAATCAAGGGACCGTTTTGGGAAGTATGTCCGAATGGATTTACAACACCTATGGAATACACATACCCGAGAATCAAATCATAACGTACCTCAATGCCGACAAAGACTGTATTTTCGGAAACATTTACGACAACGGCAAATTCCTGAGCTATTCCATAATCCCGCCGTACTCCGAATAACGGGAGAGCCTTTGCCGCACATCGGCACGCAGCCGGAATCATCCCCCATTCCGGCACCAAAGGCCGAACGACGACATTACGGGGCCTTCGAGATAACGACAGATTATACATGCCCCGCAAAGGGTATAATGCTCGGAACGTCTACCGATGAAAACATAGCTGCATATAGACAAATCTTTTTCATGTTGTCCGGCGGCCTGCTCAGCATAATGACAATCCGCCGACACTTAGGTTATTAGGGTGTAATTAACGTCTCGCCGCCTGCGACAGGCCGCGAGATTTTTTTATATCCGAAGCCATAACGCCAGCCGCCCGGACCAAACTGTACATAACCCTATGTTATCATTTCCATGTCGACAACACCCCGGTGATAAAAAGCCATACCGTAAGCGGCTGTTAATTCGCTAACGAATTATGCCCAAGAAAGTCTCCTTTATCGGAAAAGATTAATATCTTTGTGAGTATCGTGCTTATGGCCGGGATCGTCAACGATTGCCGAGATGCCGCACGACACCTATTCCCGCATCAGAAAGACAACACATATTAACCTTTAGAAGTTATGGCAGATAACAAGGAAGAGAAGCTGTTTTCGCAATTCCCGCCGGTGACTACCGAGCAATGGGAAGCCGCGATCATGGCAGACCTCAAAGGCGCCGACTACCAGAAAAAACTCGTCTGGCGGACGGCCGAAGGGTTCAACGTGCGCCCCTACTACAGGGCCGAAGACCTTCAGGGAATCAAATACCTCGGCAAGAAAAGCGGAGAATTTCCCTACGTAAGAGGCAACAGGTGCAACAACAAATGGCGTATCCACGAAACCATACGCGTAGAGGATATCGCCGAAGCCAACTCTCTGGCGCTCCGAGCCATAGAAGCCGGCGCGGAATCCATAGGTTTTGAACTGACGGCGGAACTCTCCGACAGTCAGGCCTCAACGCTGCTCGCAGGCATAGACCTCGACGCCGTGGAACTCGTCTTCTCAGGCGAAGGACTGCGCCCGACATTCGACCGCATACTGACCGTCGCCGACTCTCGCGGAGCCGATCCCGCCAAATTCAGGGCCATGTTCGTAATAGACCCGATAATAAACCACCTCTCGTTACAGGGAGCGTTCAAATGCGACGACGACAAGGACGGCGAAGGGTGTTATCACACCATAGCCACTCTCGTAAAGAGCCGCGAACGCTACCCGAAGGTACGTGTAGTGACCGTATCGGGAGAAGCGTTCCACAACAGCGGTTCGACGATCACGCAGGAACTCGCGTTCACCCTCGCCGCAGGCCACGAATACGTGGTGCGCATGATGGACGCGGGACTGACGGCCGAGGAAGCCGCAAAGGCTATACGTTTCTCCATGGCGGTAAGTTCCAACTATTTTATGGAGATAGCCAAGTTCCGTGCCGGACGGATGTTGTGGGCCAACATAATGAACGCATACACAGGCGGCTGCGCCCGCAAGATGTTCACACATGCGGTGACTTCCAAGTGGAACATCACGGCATACGACCCCTACGTCAACATGCTTCGCGGCACAACGGAGGCCATGAGCGCATCGCTGGCGGGCGTACATTCGCTCGAAGTGCTGCCGTTCGACGCGGCTTTCGAAAGTCCTACGGAATTCTCGTCGCGCATAGCCCGCAACGTACAGCTGTTGCTTAAGAACGAATCGCACTTCGACAACATAGTCGACCCGGCCGGAGGCTCGTACTACATAGAAAATCTGACCGCCAGCATAGCCGAACAGGCTTGGAAGCTCTTCAAGGAGGTAGAGGAAAAAGGCGGTTACATCGCCGCATTCCGTCAGGGCTTCATAACCGACACCATAAAGGCGGCTGCCGAAGCCAAAGACAATGCGGTCGCCACTCGCAAGATAGTTTTGCTCGGTACCAACCAGTACCCCAACTTTACGGAAGTGGCCGACAGCAAAATCACAGAACAGGCCGTTACCCGCCCGCAGTGCGACGGACAATGCAAACGCCTCGTCCCGTATCGCGGCGGCATGGCATTCGAGCAGCTCCGCCTGCAAGTAGACCGCAGCGGCAAGAGTCCGCGCGCCTTCATGCTCACATGCGGCACGCTGGCAATGGCGCGCGCCCGTTCTCAGTTCGCATGCAACTTCTTCGCATGCGCAGGCATACGCGTCGAGGACAACACGTTCTTCCACAGCGTAGAGGAAGGCGCCGAAGCCGCCCTCAAATCCGGAGCCGAAATAGTGGTGATCTGTGCTGCCGACGACGATTATGCGACGCTCGCCCCGAAAGCCAAACAGATACTCGGCGACAAGGCCATATTCGTAGTGGCAGGCGCACCGGCATCGCAACCTGAATTGGAACAGCAGGGAATCACTCGCTTCATAAGCGTACGGAGCAACGTACTGGAAACCCTCAGGGGATATGTCAAGGAACTCGGAATCTAACGACAGTCAACAAAGAGAAAGATGAGAGCAAAATTTTCAGATATAACATATGACGGCGGTCCGGCAAAATGCTGCCATGCCGCCGACGGCCAGCCGCACAACGACAAAGTATGGCTGACGGCCGAACAAATCCCCGTAAAGAGTTCCTATTCGGAAAAGGATCTCGAAGGGCTCGAACACCTCAACTATGCGGCAGGTATAGTACCGTTCCTCCGCGGCCCGTACAGTACCATGTACGTGATGCGTCCGTGGACGATACGTCAGTACGCAGGATTTTCGACCGCCGAGGAGAGTAACGCCTTCTACCGCCGTAACCTCGCCTCAGGTCAGAAAGGGCTTTCCGTGGCATTCGACCTCGCCACGCACCGCGGCTACGACGCGGATCATCCCCGCGTTGTCGGCGACGTCGGAAAGGCGGGTGTTTCGATCTGTTCCGTAGAGGATATGAAGGTACTCTTCGACGGCATACCCCTCGACCAGATGTCGGTGTCGATGACCATGAACGGCGCGGTACTTCCTATACTGGCGTTCTACATAGTATCGGGACTCGAACAGGGCGTGCGCCTCGACCAGATGGCCGGAACCATCCAGAACGACATTCTCAAGGAGTTCATGGTGCGTAACACCTACATTTACCCGCCCGAATTCTCCATGAAGATCATTGCCGACATATTCGAATATACGGCCAAGAACATGCCCAAGTTCAACTCCATATCCATCTCCGGCTATCACATGCAGGAGGCCGGCGCCACGGCGGATATAGAGTTGGCATATACCCTCGCCGACGGTCTCGAATACCTCCGCGCCGGTATCAACGCAGGCATGAGCATAGACCAGTTCGCTCCGCGTCTCTCGTTCTTCTGGGGCATCGGCATGAACCACTTCATGGAGATAGCCAAGATGCGTGCGGCAAGGTTGCTCTGGGCGAAGATAGTAAGCCAGTTCAACCCGAAAAACCCGAAATCCATGGCGCTGCGCACGCACTGCCAGACTTCCGGCTGGTCGCTTACCGAGCAGGATCCGTTCAATAATGTAGCCCGCACGGCAATCGAAGCCATGGGAGCGGCTCTCGGTCACACCCAGTCGCTGCACACCAACGCTCTGGACGAGGCTATCGCGCTGCCTACCGACTTCTCCGCCCGTATCGCACGCAACACGCAGATATACATTCAGGAGGAGACCAACATCACCCGTGAGGTCGATCCGTGGGCCGGTTCCTACTACGTGGAAGCGCTCACCAACGAGATAGCCCGCAAGGCATGGGACCACATACAGGAGATCGAAAGTCTCGGCGGCATGGCCAAAGCAATCGAAACGGGCATCCCGAAGATGCGTATCGAGGAGGCCGCAGCCCGCAAGCAGGCTCACATCGACTCAGGCAGCGAGATCATCGTTGGCGTCAACAAGTACCGTCTCGAAAAGGAGGATCCGATAGATATCCTCGCCGTAGACAATACGGCGGTACGCGAGGCACAGATCAAACGTCTCAAGGAGTTGCGTGCCAACCGCAACGAAGCCGACGTCCGCAAAGCTCTCGACGCTATCACGGAATGCGTCAAGACCGGTAACGGCAACTTGCTCGAACTCGCCGTAGAGGCCGCCAAAGTAAGGGCTACGCTCGGTGAAATCTCAGATGCATGCGAAGTGGTCGTAGGCCGCTACAAAGCCGTCATACGTTCAATCTCAGGTGTTTATTCAAGCGAAGTGAAAGAAGACGAGAATTTCGCGAAAGCCAGAGCCATGGCCGAGGAGTTCGCGCGTAAGGAGGGACGTCAACCCCGTATAATGATCGCCAAACTCGGTCAGGACGGCCACGACCGCGGCGCCAAGGTAGTCGCCACCGGTTATGCCGACATAGGTTTCGACGTCGATATGGGTCCGCTGTTCCAGACACCGGCCGAAGCCGCAAAACAAGCCGTCGAAAACGACGTACACGTAGTCGGCGTATCCTCGCTGGCAGCAGGTCACCTCACTCTGGTACCGCAGATCATAGAGGAACTGAAGAAACTGGGACGCGAAGACATAGTGGTCATAGTAGGCGGCGTCATTCCGCAGCAGGACTACGAAGAACTCTATGCCGACGGCGCAGCGGCCATATTCGGCCCCGGTACGCCCATTTCACTGGCAGCGATCAAGATACTCGAAATACTCATGGCCGAATAATAACGGCCCGATACGGCAAAAAGCGTCCCTTCCCGGGGACGCTTTTTTATTCCCACATGTTTTCAGGTGTGATTCAAAACATACGCCATAACGGCGACATTTCTATTATCGTCCTCACCCTGCCCCGTCGAGACCGATTCTAACGAACAAACCTGTCCGAAAACGTTTTCACATTCTCCCCTGCCCCGGTATGACACCAAAGCACCGCGGTATCCCTACCGATTATTACCGGCTCGTCTCCTCTCTCGCCAGCTATTTCTCCCACCCGAATCCGCGATACGACACACAACAGTGGAAACAGCCGTTCGCCGCCCCTATTGCAACCGGTTAAGGATAAATACCGACGGACTCAACCGTTTTCGCCATATTTCACGCACATCTATCCGAATACGGCTCCGCAACCATACATACATCCTCACTCTCGACACAGGAAGTCCGACGGTCTTTAAGCCGTCGGACTTCCTGTATCAAACCGCGAACACCCTTATCCGCATTACTACAGTCTATTTATATTCCACCGAATACATATAACTGTTCTCGCCGCTGCCGAGATCGGTCTCGGTCCTGTTCTCTATGGTATATTCATACCCTGCCTCAGGATATTCCGGGTCACGAAGCCGGTCGCTTACCACAACGTCGTATTCTATCCGTGTAAGCGTAACCGTCTCCCTGTACGTTATGGAGGCCACCGACCCGTCGCCATTGAACTCGTAATAGAGCTTGTCGTCGCTGTCGTAACCGAGCGATTCATACGTTTCGTGGAAAGTACCGGGTTCAGTATAAATATCATCCCTGCCGACACCGGCCGATTCGTCCCATATGGTTTCGGCCAGATAACAATCGGAGCTTTTGCCGACGAGCCTAAGCAGGGCGAGACGGTCGAGACGACCGGGCATGTCGTCATAACTGTCGCCGTTGAGATGCCCCGAATCACGCGGGCCGAGCGACATGAACAACATGTTGAAGTCCAGATTGGCGGTATCGTTGGCAGTCGTACCGAAGAAAACATCCAGATCCTCCTCCCATGCTCCGGAATAACTGCTCGTCTGGATAGATGACAAAAGTCCTCCGTTGTAGGTATAGGTATAATAATAATCTGTACCGTAATTCGTCCACGATATTTTGGAAAGTCTGTCCTCGGAATACATGAACGAATACTCCAGCTGGCTGCCGTCATAATCTTCAGCCGTCACACTGCCTACATAACCGGCATCGTTCAGGAACACGGTGTACTCGTCCAGATAATCCGAGTCGTCGGTTTCCGTAATACCGATCTCGCCCGCAATGCCGTAATCGAGAACGCATTTACGATTCTGTCCCAAAGTTCCGTCCGAGGAATACATGCCTATGGAATATTCCGTTATCCTGTTCTCTGCATCGTATTTGAATTCATACGACTTTCTGCCCTCCGTATAATACCCGTCAGGCATACCTGTCCAGATATCTGGCGTAAACGATATGCGGCTTACGAGTTTCAGTTCGCCATCTACGCCCGGCTCGTCGCCGGGATTGTCATCAGGTTCATCTCCGCCATTCCGGCCTTGCTGCTCGACAGTAAACCTGACCGACGAATCGCCGCACAGTATGCTGACTATAGCCGCACGCGCCTCATCGGACTCATTGACCTCGAGTTTTATGGACATGGTATATTCGCCTGCCGCATCGCCGCTCGCCGGATCGAGCGTTATCCATGCCTCGCCGTCCTCCGCAGCCGAAGCATCCACCTTCGTACTCCATGCCCCGGTAGTAATAAAACGTACATCCTCTCCCGAAGTCCGGTCGGCCGCGACAGTCTGATCCTTGGCTCCTCCAACAATCTTCACAAGATCGGTCTCGACCTCGCCGTTCTCACACCCCGTAAATGCGAGAACGGCCAAACAAATAAACAGTAACCGTTTCATAATTATATTGTTAAACATATAGAATGCGAATTTCACCAACTATATAGCCGGATATCAGCCTATGTCCGTATGCCGACGACCGATACCGCATCACAATAAGCCGACATGGATTTTCGCAGGCAAAGTTATCGAATTTACGTCCTACACAGATATGCTCAATTTATTCAGAAATTAAAAAAACAACTGTTATCGTTCGTTTTCAAATCTTGCGACACAGAATGTCGGTCTGAACTCGGAAACACAACCGGCCGCCAGAAAAGATAAGCCTCAACATACGAACGTGCCGGACACCATCGTATACAGCCCACTTCATTTACCTCGCCTATAAACGACGGCTCCGTTACGCTCGGTAGCCGTAGTGCAGCCGCTTTACGAAGATTCTCTGTCTTGTAACCTTACGGAACGCGATACCGCCCTGCCTACAGGCGAAGTCATGGTACGCAAAGGTTATCAGATAACCGCACAAGTGCTGAGACAATCTAAAAGTCGCCCATAAACAAAAAAGAGGCACCCGTTTCCGGATGCCTCGCATTATTATCAAAGGTCAACGATTATTTGGCGGACGATCCTCCCACCATGGCATCGTATTCCTCCTTGGAGCCCACTATTATGTTATCCCAATCGCGCACACCGGTACCGGCCGGAATGAGGTGACCGCAGATAACGTTTTCCTTCAGATTTTCCAGCGGATCGACTTTGCCGTATATCGCCGCTTCGTTCAGCACCTTGGTAGTCTCCTGGAACGAGGCTGCCGACATGAAGCTGCTCGTCTGCAATGCCGCACGGGTGATACCCTGCAATATCTGGCTCGACGTAGCCGGAACTATATCGCGCACCTCGACGAGTTTCTGATCCTTGCGTTTGAGTACCGAATTTTCGTCACGCAGCTTGCGCAGCGATATTATCATACCGGGCTGGAGCGTCTGAGAATCGCCGGCGTCCATGACAACGACCTTGTCGTACAACGAGTCGTTTTCCTCCATGAATTCCCATTTGTCCACGATCTGCTCCTCGAGGAAACGAGTGTCTCCCGGATCCTTGATCTGGACCTTGTTCATCATCTGACGCACTATGATCTCGAAATGCTTGTCATTGATCTTCACACCCTGACCGCGGTACACCTCCTGCACTTCGTTCACGATATACTCCTGCACCTTGGTCGGACCTTGGATAGCGAGTATGTCGCTTGGAGTTATGGCTCCGTCCGAAAGCGGCATGCCGGCTTTCACGTAGTCGTTCTCCTGAACAAGGATCTGACGGGTCAGCGGCACGAGGTAACGACGTATCTCGCCGCCCTTGGAAGTGATGACGATCTCGCGGTTACCGCGTTTGATCTTGCCGAACGATACCTCGCCGTCGATCTCGGACACGATAGCCGGGTTGGAAGGATTACGCGCCTCGAACAACTCGGTGACACGGGGAAGACCTCCCGTGATGTCGCCCGCCTTACCGAAGGCTCGCGGTATCTTGATAAGCGTATCGCCCGCCTTGATCTTGGCGTTTTCCTTCACGACGACGTGTGCACCCACAGGCAGGTTGTACTGTTTGACTTCGTTGCCGTCGTTGTCCAGAATCCTGATGACGGGGTTCTTGGTCTTGTCTCGACTCTCTATGATCACCTTCTCGCGCAGACCGGTCTGTTCGTCGGACTCGTCACGATAAGTAACGCCTTCTATTACGTTGTCGAAACTTATCTTACCGTCGAACTCGGAAATTATAACCGCGTTGAACGGATCCCATTCGCATATGACATCCCCGTTCTGCACCTCGTCGCCGTCGAACTTGAACAACAGTGCGCCGTAAGGCAGGTTGTGGGTATACAGAACTATGTCCGTATGGTTGTCCACGATACGCATTTCCGACAGACGGCTCACTACGATATTGACCTCCTCGCCGTCCTTGTTGGTATGTTTGATAACCTTGAGATCGTCTATTTCGAGACGGCCTCCGTAACGTGCCACTATCTGGTTGTCCACAGCAGAACCGCTGGCGACACCACCGACGTGGAACGTACGCAACGTCAGCTGCGTACCCGGCTCGCCGATACTCTGTGCGGCGATTACGCCGACAGCCTCGCCCTTCTGTACCATACGTCCCGTGGAAAGGTTGCGCCCGTAACATTTGGCGCAAACGCCGTGACGCGATTCGCAGGTGAGCGCCGAACGGATCTCCACCTGTTCGATAGGCGATTTTTCGATTATCTCGGCAGCCTCCTCGGTTATCTCCTCGCCTCCGCGTACTATGACTTCGCCGGTAAGGGGATGTATGACATCCTGCAAGGCCACACGACCGAGAATCTTCTCGTAAAGCGTCTGCACGACGGCTTCGTTACGCTTGGTAGCCGTAGCCGTCAGACCGCGCAACGTACCGCAATCCTCCTCGTTGACGATGACGTCATTAGCCACATCCACCAGACGACGCGTCAAATAACCGGCGTCGGCCGTCTTCAATGCAGTATCCGCCAAACCCTTACGGGCACCGTGCGTAGATATGAAGTATTCCAGCACCGAAAGACCTTCCTTAAAGTTGGAAAGAATCGGGTTTTCGATAACCTGACCGCCTTCCGCACCCGACTTCTGCGGCTTAGCCATAAGACCACGCATACCGGAGAGCTGACGTATCTGTTCGCGCGAACCGCGGGCGCCGGAATCGAGCATCATGAACACCGGATTGAAACCGTGCATATCCTCTTCCAACTGACGCGACACCGTTTCGGTAAGTTCCGAATTGACACGCGTCCAGATGTCGATCACCTGATTGTAACGCTCGTTGTTGGTGATGAAACCCATATTGTAGCTTTCGTACACCTCGTCCACCTTTTCGTAACCTTCCCTTACGAGTTTCTCTTTCTCCTTAGGTATAAGTACGGCGTCGAGGTTGAACGACAATCCGCCCTTGAATGCCATCTGGTAACCGAGGTTCTTGATATCGTCGAGGAACACGGCAGCCTTGTCTGCGCCGGCCTTTTTCATCACCAGACCGATAATATCACGCAGATTCTTTTTCTTGAGAAGCGTATTGATGTATCCGACCTCTTTGGGAACGAACTGGTTGAAGATGATACGTCCTATTGTCGTATCCTTTACGAGTTCGCGTTTCGGATTTCCGGCCTCGTCCACCGTATCGACCATGACGCTTACCGTAGCGTGCAGATCGGCACGGCCTTCGTTGTAGGCAATGATAGCCTCCTCCGGACCGTAGAACACCAATCCTTCGCCTTTGGCGCCCGGCAACGACTTGGTTATATAATAGAGACCGAGTACCATGTCCTGCGAAGGCACGGTAATAGGCGCACCGTTCGCCGGGTTAAGGATATTGTGCGAGCCGAGCATCAGTATCTGCGCCTCCAGAATGGCCGCATTGCCCAGAGGCAAATGGACTGCCATCTGGTCGCCGTCGAAGTCGGCGTTGAATGCCGTACATGCGAGCGGGTGCAACTGGATAGCCTTACCTTCGATCAGCTTGGGCTGGAAAGCCTGTATACCGAGACGGTGAAGCGTCGGGGCACGGTTGAGCAATACGGGGTGACCCTTGATGACATTTTCGAGAATATCCCATATTACCGGATCCTTACGGTCTATGATCTTCTTGGCGGATTTTACCGTTTTCACGATGCCGCGTTCTATGAGCTTGCGGATTATGAACGGCTTGTAAAGTTCCGCCGCCATATCCTTCGGAATACCCATCTCGTGCATCTTCAGCTCAGGACCTACGACGATTACAGAACGGGCGGAATAGTCCACACGCTTACCGAGCAGATTCTGACGGAAACGTCCCTGTTTACCCTTGAGGCTGTCGCTGAGCGATTTCAGCGGACGGTTACTTTCTGTCTTGACCGCATTGTTCTTGCGCGAGTTGTCGAACAGGCTGTCCACAGCCTCCTGCAACATACGTTTCTCGTTGCGGAGGATGACTTCCGGAGCCTTTATTTCTATCAGCCTCTTGAGACGGTTGTTACGGATGATGACACGACGGTAAAGGTCGTTAAGGTCGGAGGTGGCGAAACGGCCGCCGTCCAACGGAACGAGAGGTCTCAATTCCGGCGGTATCACGGGAATGACCTTAAGCACCATCCACTCAGGTTTGTTTATCTCGCGCGACTCCCTGAACGCCTCGATTATATGGAGCCTTTTGAGGGCCTCGGCCTTACGCTGCTGCGAAGTCTCCGTGCTGGCCTTGTGACGCAACGAGTATGACAACGAATCCAGATCGAGGTTGGCGAGCATCATATATATAGCCTCGGCGCCCATGAGTGCGATGAACTTGTTGGGATCGCTGTCGTCGAGCTGGGCATTTCCCTTGGGAAGCTGCGCAAGTATGTCGAGATACTCCTTTTCCGCAAGAAGATCCTTTTCGGATACTCCGAACTCCGCAGCCGCACCGGGCTGTATTACTATGTAACGTTCATAATAGATCACCGCATCGAGCATCTTCGTAGGAATGCCAAGCAGATAACCGATTTTGGACGGCAGGGAACGGAAATACCATATATGAACTACCGGCACGACCAGCGAAATATGCCCCATACGTTCACGGCGCACTTTCTTTTCGGTCACCTCCACACCGCAGCGGTCGCAGACTATACCCTTGTAACGGATACGCTTGTACTTACCGCAATGGCACTCGTAGTCTTTCACAGGACCGAATATCCTCTCGCAGAAAAGGCCATCTCTCTCCGGTTTGTAAGTACGGTAGTTAATGGTTTCGGGCTTCAGAACTTCGCCGCTCGAATTTTCGAGTATCTCCTCCGGAGATGCCAATCCGATAGAGATTTTGCTGAAGTTAGAAGTTTTGTTGTCTTTCTTGACTGACATATATTTTAACTTTCTAAATTATCCGATATACGGAGACGCGCCGAGGACGCCTCTCCCCCTATGGCTTATGTCCCGGATTCACGCCGGATGCATACCGTTCCGGTGCGAAGCGAACGCTTCGCACCGGAAGGCTGCATATCAATCCAGTTTGACGCTGAGAGCCAAACCGCGCAACTCGTGCAGAAGCACGTTGAGCGATTCGGGAATACCCGGCGTAGGCAGGTTATCGCCCTTGACGATAGCCTCGTAAGCCTTGGCACGTCCCATGACGTCGTCGCTCTTGATAGTCAGTATCTCCTGAAGTATATTGGCGGCACCGAAAGCCTCGAGCGCCCAAACCTCCATCTCACCGAATCGCTGACCGCCGAACTGCGCCTTACCTCCCAACGGCTGCTGGGTGATAAGCGAATACGGACCGATAGAACGGGCATGCATCTTGTCGTCGATCATGTGACCGAGCTTGAGCATGTATATGACGCCTACCGTAGCGGGCTGGTCGAACCTTTCGCCCGTACCGCCGTCGCGCAAGTAAGTACGACCGCTGCGCGGTATGCCGGCCTGTGCCGTATACTCGTTGATTTCGTCGAGCGTCGCACCGTCGAAAATCGGAGTGGCGAACTTGATGCCGAGATTTTTGCCGGCCCAACCGAGAACGGTCTCGTATATCTGTCCGAGGTTCATACGCGAAGGCACGCCCAACGGGTTCAGAACTATATCCACTATCGTTCCGTCGTCGAGGAAGGGCATATCCTCGTCACGTACCACCTTGGCAACGATACCCTTGTTACCGTGACGACCAGCCATTTTGTCGCCGACTTTCAATTTACGTTTCTTGGCGATATACACCTTGGCGAGCTGTATGATGCCGGCCGGCAATTCGTCTCCGTTGGTAATATTGTATTTCTCGCGTTTTACCTTGGCGTCGAGTTCCTTATACTTGATAATGAAGTTGTTGATCGTCAATACCACGAGTTTGTCTATGCGGGCGTCGCCGGTCCAACGCTCGGTATTGAGATTCAGGTAGTCTATATCTTCGAGCATCCTGCGGCTGAATCTCGCGCCTTTGGCATAAAGATCGGCACCCAGATAGTCCTTGATACCCTGCGTAGTCTTGTCCTTGAGCAACGTCCAGAGCTTGTCGACGAGAATAGACTTGAGATCGGCCACATCTTTGGCGAACTGCGCATCTATCTTGTCGAGCTGTGCCTTTTCGGTCTGCTTGCCCTTCTTGTTGTCCTTATTGACGCGGCTGAAGAGTTTCTTGTCTATCACCACGCCGAACAACGACGGCTGTGCCTTGAGCGAAGCATCCTTCACGTCGCCCGCCTTGTCGCCGAAGATAGCCCTCAGCAACTTCTCCTCCGGACTCGGATCGCTCTCGCCCTTCGGAGTGATCTTACCGATAAGTATGTCGCCCGGCTTGACGTTAGCTCCGATACGAATGATACCGTTTTCATCGAGGTCCTTCGTAGCATCTTCGCTGACGTTCGGGATATCCGAAGTAAGCTCCTCGACACCGCGCTTGGTCTCGCGCACCTCCATGATATATTCGTCCACATGCACCGAAGTGAACAAGTCCTCCCTCACCAGACGCTCCGAAATAACGATAGCATCCTCGAAGTTGTACCCTTTCCAAGGCATGAAGGCAACCTTCAAGTTACGTCCCAATGCGAGTTCTCCGTTGTCGGTAGAATAACCTTCCGTAAGAATCTGTCCTTTCTTGACTTTCTCGCCCTGCATAACGGTAGGACGCAACGTTATGGACATATTCTGGTTCGTCTTGCGGTAACGCGGCAGAATGTATGTAGTGATCTCCGGATCGAAACTTACCAGACGTTCGTCCTCGGTACGCTCGTACTTCACCTGTATCTGCTGCGCATCGGCGAACACCACTTCGCCGTCTTCCTCGGCAACGATATGTATACGGCTGTACTGCATCATTTCCGATTCCAGACCGGTACCGACTATCGGTGCCTCAGGATTTATAAGAGGTACGGCCTGACGCATCATGTTCGATCCCATGAGGGCACGGTTGGCGTCGTCGTGTTCGAGGAACGGGATAAGGCTCGCCGCGATAGAAGCGATCTGGTTCGGCGCCACGTCCACCAGATTAACCTGCTGGGCGTTAACCGTCGGAAAATCGGCCTCTACACGCGCCTTGATACGGTCGGGATCGATGAAGTTGCCTTCGTCGTCTATGCCGGCGGTAGCCTGCGCTATCACGAGTCCCTCTTCCTCCTCGGCGCTCATGTAAACTATGTCGTTGTCGTTGAGATCGACCTTGCCGTTCTCCACGCGACGGTACGGAGTTTCGATGAACCCCATGTCGCTGATCTTGGCATATACGCACAACGAAGAGATAAGACCGATATTCGGACCTTCCGGAGTCTCGATAGGACACAAACGTCCGTAATGGGTATAGTGTACGTCTCGCACCTCGAAACCCGCCCTGTCGCGCGACAGACCGCCGGGACCAAGAGCCGACAGACGGCGCTTGTGCGTCATCTCGGCCAACGGGTTGATCTGGTCCATGAACTGCGACAACTGGTTGGTACCGAAGAACGAATTTATTACGCTCGAAAGCGTTTTGGCATTGATAAGGTCTATCGGCGAGAACACCTCGTTGTCGCGCACGTTCATGCGTTCGCGTATGGTACGGGCCATTCTCACGAAACCAACAGAGAACTGGTTGGAAAGCTGTTCTCCTACGGTCCTCACACGCCTGTTGCTGAGGTGGTCGATATCGTCCACATCGGTCTTGGAGTTGATGAGCGAAATGAGGTATTTGATAATGGCGATCATATCCTCCTTCGTCAACACCCTGATCTGCGGATCTATATCCAGATCGAGCTTCTTGTTTATCCTGAAACGGCCGACCTCGCCCAGATCGTAACGCTTGTCGGAAAAGAACAGCTTGTCGATCACGTCCCTCGCGGTAGCCTCATCGGGCGGCTCCGAGTTACGCAACTGCCGGTATATGTAGACCACTGCCTCCTTCTCGGAGTTGCACGGGTCTTTCTGCAAGGTATTATATATAATGGAGTAGTCGTTGCCGGTAGCGTTCTCCTTATGCAAGAGTATGCTCTTGACACCGCTCTCCAGTATTCTTTCTATATCGTCGGCTTCGAGTACCGTCTCGCGGTCGATTATCACATCGTTACGCTCGATAGATACCACCTCGCCGGTGTCCTCGTCAACAAAGTCCTCTACCCACGTACTCAGCACCCTCGCGGCGAGTTTGCGTCCTACGGCTTTCTTGAGGTTGGCGCGATTCACCTTAACCTCGTCGGCCAGATCGAATATTTCGAGTATCTGCTGGTCGTTCTCGTACCCTATGGCACGCAGCAACGTCGTCACCGGCAACTTTTTCTTACGGTCGATGTAAGCGTACATCACGTTGTTGATGTCGGTGGCGAACTCGATCCACGATCCCTTGAAGGGAATGATACGGGCGGAATACAATTTTGTTCCGTTCGTATGCACGCTCTGTCCGAAGAACACGCCGGGCGAACGGTGCAACTGCGATACGATAACACGCTCGGCGCCGTTGATAACGAACGTACCGCGAGGCGTCATGTAAGGTATCGTACCGAAATATACGTCCTGAACGACCGTATCGAAATCCTCGTGTTCGGAATCCGTACAATAGAGTTTCAGTTTAGCCTTCAGCGGAACACTGTAGGTCAATCCCCTCTCCAGACACTCCTCTATGGAGTAACGGGGCGGATCCACATAATAATCTATGAACTCCAGTACGAAATTATTTCTCGTGTCGGTTATCGGGAAATTTTCCATGAACACCTTGTAGAGACCCTCGTTCTTTCGGTTCTCGGCCGTAGTGTCTAACTGGAAAAAATCGTGGAACGATTTTAGCTGTATCTCCAGAAAATCAGGATACGGCATCCTGTTCTTTACCGAAGAAAAGCTTATTCTCGGGTTATTTGCTTTTAAGGACATGTAACAAATATGTTTTTAGTTGAACCCGCATGCAGACCGAGCCGCAAAGGGTAGCACATTCTAATCCAAGATAAGTTGGTTACTATTACCGAAGCCGCCGCACCAAGCGGTATCCTTACTTTTACGGCTGACGTACCGCAATACGTCCGCCATTTTCGTGGCGATCCGCCGCACCGCACTCCCTTCCTCACGGATCCGGAGCCTTGCAGCCGAATCACAGCTTCTTCACCAACGCCCGGTCCCGACAACAAAAGTCGCCCGACCGGACACGTAAGGGAAAATATTGCCACACTCTGAATTACACGAACGCAAACTGTGTCGATACCTTCCCCGCCTTTGATACGTGAAACCGAAAATATTGCTGCCGAAACGAAATACAATCTTCAGATGCTTTCCCGCAATCGTAAGACTGCTGACGTGGAACATAATAACCATTTTCCACCCGGAAATGCGACCTGCCCTATTCCGTCCTCCACCGCCCGCAACATCCGCCTCGTTCCCAAGCCGGAAGCCGACAAACAGTCTTCCAATCAGACATGTAACGCCTGCGAGTTTATCGCACGCCACGCCTTACATCGTATGCAATCCTCTTCTGTAACACTTATCGAATCGTTTTTCACCGCTCTCCCGCTCTTCCAATGGCTATCGATCCGGAGTTATCTTTACGCGAAAGCGGCGGTTGTGCATGACATTGCAAACGCCGCATAATGAAAAACGACAAAAGGCATAGAGTCTATCAATAGACTCTATACCTGAATATGTCCTGAGCTTAAAAGTATAAACTATTTAAGTTCAACTTCAGCTCCTGCTTCTTCGAGTTGTCCCTTGATAGACTCAGCTTCCTCTTTGGAAACACCTTCTTTGATGGCTTTAGGAGCGCCGTCAACGAGGTCTTTAGCCTCTTTCAGACCGAGACCGGTGATCTCTTTAACGACTTTGATAACACCTACTTTAGCCTGTCCAGCGCTGGTCAAGATAACATCGTAGGTAGATTTTTCAGCCGCACCGCCTTCGGCTCCGCCAGCTACGGGAGCTGCTGCAACTGCTACTGCAGCGGCTGCAGGTTCGATACCGTACTCGTCTTTCAGAATAGCGGCCAATTCATTTACTTCCTTAACTGTCAGGTTTACCAACTCTTCAGCTAATTTCTTGATGTCTGCCATTGTTGTATTGATTATAATTGTTTAATGTTTTCTGTTATTGTTTTTTGTACTTCCGGAACTCACGCGACCGCTTCGCAGCGATGAAATTCCGGAGAGCCTAATGCCGTTAGTTTTCCCTCTCTTCGAGAGCTTTCACGAGACCTGCCACCTTCTGTCCGGCAGAACCGGTAAGAGCCGAAATAACGTTCTTCGCCGGAGACTGCAACAGACCGATGATATCCCCGATAAGTTCCTCACGGCTCTTGATAGCCACGAGCATATCGAGATTCTGGTCACCCACATAAACGCAATCTTCTACGAAAGCCGCTTTCAACACCGGTTTACCTTGAGGATTCGATTTACGGAACTCCTTGATAACCTGCGCGGGCGCTTTGTTCGTAGCCGAAAACATAACCGAAGAAGCACCGCTAAGTACTTTCACCAATTCCGCATCGGCCTTGTTCGCTGCCTCCAGAGCCTTGATAAAGAGGGTATTCTTTACAACCATAAGGCTTACCTCTTTCTCGAAGCACTGACGACGGAGCTTGGCTGTCTGCTCTGCATTGAGATCGGCAATGTCCGCTATATAGAAATGTGGATATTCGTTAAGCTTGGCGGCCAGAGACTCTATAACTTGTCTTTTTTCTTCCCTGTTCATTGTCGTCGGAATTTTTATTTCGTGTCAATAGATTTGGGATCTATCTGCAAGCCGCAGCTCATTGTCGATGAGAGATAGATGCTAATAACATAGGAGCCTTTCGCAGCGGCGGGCTTGAGCTTATTGATCATACCGATAAACTCCATAGCATTCTCTGCGATCTGCTGTGCCGAGAACGAAACCTTGCCTATCGAAGAGTGGATAATACCGTACTTGTCGACCTTGAAATCGATCTTACCGGCCTTAACCTCCTTCACAGCCTTGCCTACCTCCATGGTAACCGTACCGGTCTTGGGGTTAGGCATCAAACCGCGCGGACCGAGAATACGGCCCAAAGCACCTACTTTAGCCATTACGTTGGGAGTGGTAATGATAACGTCCACATCGGTCCAACCGCCTTTGATTTTCTCGATATATTCGTCCAAGCCAACATAATCGGCACCGGCCTCTTTCGCTTCGTTTTCCTTATCGGGAGTACAAAGCACGAGTACCCTAACAGTTTTTCCCGTACCATGGGGAAGGGTTACAACACCCCTTACCATCTGGTTTGCCTTACGAGGGTCTACGCCGAGGCGTACGTCCAAGTCAACCGAAGCATCGAATTTCGTAAAGGTAATCTCCTTCAGAAGTTCGGCAGCCTCACTCAGCTTGTAAACCTTGTTCGGCTCAACCTTCGCAAGCATTGCTTTTTGATTTTTGGTCAGCTTACTCATCTTCGTCTATTCAATTACTTTTGAGGAAATTCGCCGACAACGCTGACACCCATACTGCGGGCCGTTCCGGCAACCATGCGCATCGCCGCTTCGACCGTGAAGCAATTCATATCGCTCATCTTGTCCTTGGCGATAGCTTCTACCTGCTCCCACGTAATCTGGCCGACCTTCTTACGGTTAGGCTCTGCGGAGCCGGCGGAAATCTTTGCGGCTTCTTTGATCTGAACGGCTACAGGCGGCTGTTTAACGACGAAGTCGAAAGACTTATCGCTATATACGGTAATGATTACCGGCAAAACCTTACCTGCCTTGTCCTGAGTGCGCGCATTGAACTGTTTACAGAAGTCCATGATATTGACTCCCTTCGAACCGAGCGCGGGACCCACGGGGGGCGAGGGATTGGCGGCACCACCTT
The DNA here is from genome assembly GCA_947852905.1 of uncultured Tidjanibacter sp. Taxonomy (GTDB): domain Bacteria; phylum Bacteroidota; class Bacteroidia; order Bacteroidales; family Rikenellaceae; genus Tidjanibacter. Next base: position 48,055 of record CANTVF010000003.1, read on the forward strand.
TGATCTGCAATTTAATAAATGCAGCAACCTCTTTTGCCATAGTTTTCCTTTGGTTAATTACTCTTTTTCAACTTGCATAAAACTCAACTCCATAGGAGTCTTGCGACCGAATATCTTAACGGAAACGGTCAGCTTCTTGCGGTCATTGTCGACAGCCTCGATGACGCCCGAAAAACTCGAGAACGGACCATCGGTAACTTTGACTGTCTCTCCCACAACAAAAGGCATCTCGTTTTCCTCCTCGCCCTCACTCAATTCGTCGACCCTGCCGAGGATACGCGCCACCTCCTGTGGACGGATAGGCGTCGCGATCATACGTTTGCTGTCCTCTTTCGAGTCGCCGAGGAAGCCGAGTACGTTGGGCGTATTTCTAAGAACAAACGGTATCTCTCCCACCATCGCTGCTTCTACAAGCACATAGCCGGGATACGACACCCTCTCCTTGCTGACCTTCTTACCGTTCCGGATCGAATACACCTTCTCGGTCGGAATCAGCACCTGCGAAATGTACTCCTCAAGGTGGGAGTTGCGAACCATTGATTCGATATACTCCTTAACCTTTTTTTCCTTTCCGCCGACGGCGCGTATCACGTACCATTGCTTGGCCTCCTTTTCACTCATAATCTGTAACGGGATTAATAATGAACTACCTAGCCAAATACTTGTAAACTACTTTCATGATATTTTCGAAAGAGAGGTCCATAGCCAGTATGACCACAGCGAATATCAAGGAAGCTACCATGACGGTAATTGCTAAACTCTGCAGCTCCTTTACCGGCGTCCATGAAACCTTATGAACCAGCTCCGAATAGGAATTCTTGACGTAACGTATAAGTCTTTTCATAACTTATCTTCTTGTTTTGCAGGAATGGAGAGATTCGAACTCCCATCAACGGTTTTGGAGACCGCTATTCTACCCTTGAACTACATTCCTATAAAGCGGCCGGACTATTAAAAGCCTTTAATATTCAGCCCCCGGCCGCTTCTTTATATTAAGGATGACGGACATTCCGCCGATCCTCGATTATCGGCTGTATTACTCGATGATCTTGGTAATCTGACCTGCACCTACCGTACGACCACCTTCGCGGATAGCGAAACGCAGACCTACGTTGATAGCAACCGGGTAGATAAGTTCCACGGTAATGGTGGTATTATCGCCAGGCATAACCATATCAACACCTTCCGGGAGATGTACCTCACCGGTAACGTCGAGAGTACGGAGGTAGAACTGAGGACGATATTTGTTGTGGAACGGAGTGTGACGACCGCCCTCGTCTTTCTTCAGGATATAAACCTCAGCCTCGAATTTGGTGTGGGGAGTGATCGAACCGGGTTTCGCAACGACCATACCACGCTTAACCTCTTTCTTATCGATACCACGCATGAGAAGACCTACGTTATCGCCGGCTTCACCTTCGTCGAGAAGTTTACGGAACATTTCGACACCCGTACAAGTCGAAGTAAGGGCTTTCTCGCCGAGACCGATGATTTCCACCGGATCACCTACATGGATCACACCGGTTTCGATACGGCCGGTAAGAACGGTACCACGACCGGTGATCGAGAATACGTCCTCAACAGGCATAAGGAACGGTTTTTCGTTGTCACGCGGAGGCAGCGGAATATATTCGTCCACAGCGTCCATCAGCTCCATAACCTTCTCTTCCCACTTCGGCTCGCCGTTGAGTGCACCGAGAGCGGAACCCCTGATGATCGGAGCGTTGTCTCCGTCATAGTTATAGAAACTGAGCAGGTCGCGAAGCTCCATTTCGATAAGGTCAAGCATTTCGGGATCGTCAACCATATCGCATTTGTTCATGAACACTACGATCTTCGGAACGTTCACCTGACGAGCGAGAAGCACGTGCTCACGAGTCTGGGGCATAGGACCGTCGGTAGCGGCAACAACGAGGATAGCACCGTCCATCTGAGCGGCACCGGTAACCATGTTCTTCACATAGTCGGCGTGACCGGGGCAGTCAACGTGTGCATAGTGACGTTTTGCAGTCTGATACTCTACGTGCGAAGTATTGATCGTGATACCACGCTCTTTTTCTTCGGGAGCGTTGTCGATAGAATCGAAGCTACGGAGTTCGGAAAGACCCTTCTTTGCAAGTACGGTAGTAATTGCGGCGGTGAGGGTGGTTTTACCGTGGTCAACGTGACCAATCGTACCGATGTTCACGTGCGGTTTAGACCTGTCAAATTTCTCTTTTGCCATAATTTGATAGTATTAAAATTAATTTATTTCTCTCTGTTCCGGAACGCCGTCTTCCGACGACACCCCGCCTGCATTCAAAAGCCATCGCGGAACGCATTTAATCCGGAGGCAAGGCGCATTCCACCTCCCCGACCGGAACCTCCGCAGCATACGACAATACCGCCACCACCGACCATTATTGCAACAAACTACTCACATTTCTATGAGTAGTCCCGTATGCCAGATACTTTTGAGAGCGGAAGACGAGGCTCAAACTCGCGACCCTCAGCTTGGAAGGCTGATGCTCTATCAACTGAGCTACTTCCGCTTACGGCAAGCGCCCGCCAAAAACAGGCCGACACTCGCGAGCTTCGCAAACCGAAGCTCCGTGGGAGAAGATGGATTCGAACCACCGAAGGTATAAACCAGCAGATTTACAGTCTGCCCCATTTGGCCACTCTGGTATTCTCCCGATATTTCTCTACGACGCTTTTCAAAACTTCGCCGCAATCCCCTCTTCAAAAAAGAGCCGATGGAGGGATTCGAACCCCCGACCAGCTGATTACAAATCAGCTGCTCTGGCCAACTGAGCTACATCGGCGTTCTTTCGGGGTGACAAAGTTAGCGATTATTTTTTATTGTACAAAACATTGTCGCACAAAAAAACGTCGCTACCACAAAATGCAAAGAACTTATCTCCATATCGCCACAACTACGTACTGCGTCTATAAAATATTCCACCGTAGCGGAGGGCAATTCGCCCGCAAAAGTACGATACTTTTTCAGAATAAAAAATATACGGACAACTTTTTATTGCAGTTATGCCGTTTTTGCCTCCCCATGCAAAGAACGTTTACGATTTTATCTGCATCTCCGCAACGTCATATCCACCAATATCCCTTTTTATACATTCGTGTAGTCGTCCCCGACTACTGTAAAACATGATTACAAATTTGGACGGAAGGAAGATATGTCCCAACTTTGCGGTGACATAACAAGATACACTGTTTTGTAATCCTCATCGGAGGGCAGGAAATGCCGGATAAGATGACTGGGTAAAACCAATCAGCTTATCCGGCTTTTCGATTTTAGACAAACCGTAACGACAAATTGCAAAAGTTTTATGAAAAGGGACGCAATCGATTTAAGTACGCTGAAAGTTTTTCCACTGTTCAGAAAGTATTTCATACCGACGCTTCTCGGTATGCTGAGTATGTCGGCAGTCACGGCCATAGACGGCATATTCGTCGGTCACGGCGTTGGCAGCGACGGAATAGCAGCCATAAACATATGCATACCGCTGCTTATGCTCTTTACCGGCATCGGACTTATGGTCGGTGCAGGATGTTCCGTGGTAGCTTCAGTGCAACTGTCCAGAGGCAAGTTCCAAGTGGCACGCATAAATGTAACCCAAGCCTTGCTGTTCGTGACGATAGTGGCGCTGATTCCGTCACTGTTGATGATGGCATTCCCGGAAAAAACCGCACTCATGCTCGGCTCCTCGGAGGCTTTGTTACCGCTGGTGAAAGACTATCTGTCATGGTTCGTTCCGTCGTGGGTATTCCAAATATGGATATCCGTATCGCTGTTCATAATCCGACTGGACGGAGCGCCGCGTCTCGCCATGCTGTGCAGCCTCATAACGGCCGTAATCAACGTGGCACTCGACTGGCTGTTCATATTCCCGTTCGGCTGGGGAGTCATGGGGGCGGCATTCGCCACTTCCATAAGCATAGTAACGGGAGGCGTCGTAGCTATCGTCTACCTGTTATTTTTCGCCCGCCGACTTCGGTTATGCGCGTTGAAATGGAGTGCAAAAAGCATACGCCTGTTCGCTCGCAACATAGGCTACCAGTGCCGGATAGGAGCCTCCGCGCTACTGGGCGAGGCAACTCTGGCGGTACTCATGTTCGCAGGCAATCAGGTCTTCATGCAATATCTCGGCGACGACGGCATAGGTGCATTCGGAATAGCCTGTTATTACATACCGTTCGTATTCATGGTAGGAAATGCCATAGCACAATCGGCACAACCGATCATAAGTTTCAACTTCGGGCTCGGCGACAGCTCCCGCGTGAAAGAGACCGAATGCATAGCACTGTTGACTGCTGTCGTATGCGGTGCAATCGTAACCGCAGTATTCACATTCTGGCCCTCGACGCTCGTCGGGCTTTTTCTGGACCTCGACGACGCAGCGGCACAAATAGCCGTAGGCGGTTTACCTCTTTTTGCCGTAGGGTTCACATTCTTCATAATCAACCTCACTGCGGTAGGTTACTTCCAAAGCATCGAAAGGGTCATACCCGCCACCGTTTTCGCACTGATGCGCGGATGCGTTTTTCTCGTACCGTGTTTCATCATATTGCCGCAACTTTCAGGTACACCCGGCATATGGTACGCAATGCCGTTGTCGGAAATTCTGACTACCGTATCCATCATCCTATTTTTCCTCTACAACAGATACAATCCCGTACATCGCAACAATCAGACAGGCACAGCCAACCCACATGCCGATACCCAAATGTAGTACGATATCTTCCGGAAAATCTCACTCTAGCGTACAATAACGGAAGTCGGGCGACCTGCAATAGATCGCCCGACTTTCGTTAGAAATGTTATATGCAACTATTTACGATAGATCTTGTTGTAACCGTATACGGCCTCGTCGCCGAGCTCCTCCTCGATACGGAGCAACTGGTTGTATTTGGCCATACGGTCGGAACGTGACATGGAACCGGTTTTGATCTGACCGGAATTGGTAGCCACGGCAATGTCGGCAATGGTCGAATCCTCCGTTTCTCCCGAACGGTGCGAGGTAACGCTGGTATAACCGGCCCTGTGCGCCATTTCGATAGCGTCCATGGTCTCGGTCAGCGTACCTATCTGGTTTACCTTGATGAGAATGGAATTACCGCAACCCATTTCGATACCTTTTTTCAGGAATTCCACATTGGTCACGAAAAGGTCATCGCCTACCAACTGGCATTTCTTGCCAAGACGTTCGGTAAGCAACTGCCACCCTTCCCAATCGTTTTCGCTCATACCATCCTCGATAGAATCTATGGGGTATTTGGCAACGAGCTGTTCCAGATAAGCGACCTGTTCAGCCGAAGTACGTTTTGCGCCCTTCTCGCCCTCGAATTTGGCATAGTCGTAAACACCGTCGGCATAAAACTCGCTCGAAGCGCAGTCCATAGCTATGGAAACGTCTCCGCCGTCCTGTTTGCGGCCGGGTTTGTAACCTGCTCTCTTGATAGCCTCGATAATGGACTCGATAGCGTCCTCGGTACCGTTGAGCGCAGGAGCGAAACCGCCTTCGTCGCCTACAGCAGTGCTGAGTCCGCGTTCGTGCAACACTTTCTTGAGGTTATGGAAGACTTCGGAACCCATACGAAGCCCCTCCTTGAAAGAAGGTGCGCCGACCGGACGGATCATAAACTCCTGAAATGCGATAGGCGCATCGGAGTGCGATCCTCCGTTGATGATATTCATCATCGGTACAGGCAGAGTCTTGGCATTCACACCGCCAATGTAACGGTAAAGCGGCATGCCGAGCAAATCGGCAGCGGCACGCGCACAGGCAAGCGATACGCCGAGTATGGCATTGGCTCCGAGATTACTCTTGGTAGGAGTGCCGTCCAGTGCGAGCATGGTCTTGTCTATGCCTACCTGATCGGTAACTTCCATACCTATGATTTCAGGAGCTATGACGTCGTTGACGTTGGCAACGGCCTTCAACACGCCCTTACCCATATAACGGCTCTTGTCGCCGTCACGAAGCTCCAAGGCTTCGTTTTCTCCGGTAGATGCGCCGCTGGGAACAGCTGCACGCCCGAATGCGCCGCTGGCGGTAGTAACTTCGACCTCTATCGTGGGGTTGCCTCGCGAGTCGATAATCTCTCTCGCATGTACGCTTAAGATCTCTGACATTTTCTTTCTGTTTTTATTAGTTATACAAATTTACCCTATTCTATACACACGCAAAATTACGATATTGCCCGATATTAACCGCATTAAATTAAAAATTTTTAAAAAATATTCGGCTGCAATACCGATACAATAATCCGGCGGAACCTCCGCTTGGAAGTTCCGCCGGACAAATATCAGATTTTAGCTTTCGATCGCTGCGACGACACGTGTCAAACGCTCGTCCTGCGCAACGGATTCGGTCTGCAAATCGTTATTAAAGTTAAATCCCGAACGCAGAAAACCTCACGAAAACCGCGATCAACCTTTTTTAGTAGCACCCGTCTTTACGGCAGCGGTTTTGGCGCCGGAAGTTTTGGGGGCAGCATTCCTGACGGCAGGTTTCTTTGCCGGAGCCGCTTTCGCCTCCTTAGCCTCGGCAACCGGAGTCTCGCCGCCTTCAGCAGCCGTACCTTCAGCTTTCTTTGCACCGCGGCTACGACGAGTACGAGTCTTGGTTTCCGGAACTACACCGGTATTGTAAGCCTCGTTGAAATCCACGAGCTCGATAATACACATCTCTGCACCGTCGCCCAAACGGAACCCGGTGTGCAGAATACGTGTATAACCACCCGGACGGTCGGCTATCTTGGGAGCTACTTCGCGGAACAACTCCGTTACGGCATACTTGTCCTTCAAGTAGCTGAATACGACACGACGGGAATGGGTCGTATCCTGTTTCGATTTGGTTATCAGCGGCTCCACATATTTCCTGAGCGCTTTTGCCTTAGCGACGGTCGTCTCGATCCTCTTGTGAATGATCAGGGAACTTGCCATGTTGGACATCAACGCCTTGCGGTGACCTGCCTGACGACCAAGGTGATTAATTTTCTTATTGTGTCTCATAATTAAGTATCGGTTAAGTAATCGTCGTCCTCACGGACGATAATAACTATGAACGGCACTCGGCCTTAATCCTTATCCAGTTTATACGGTGTAACATCCATTCCGAAATGGAGATTCAGATTGCTCAACAGATCGTCGAGCTCCGTCAGAGACTTCTTACCGAAGTTGCGGAACTTCAACAAGTCGTTACGGTTGTAACGCACCAAGTCGCCGATCGTATCAACCTCGGCTGCCTTCAGACAGTTGAGCGCACGAACGGAAAGATCCTGGTCCGACAGTTTTGTCTTGAGCAACTGCCTCATATGCAATACATCCTCGTCGAACTCCTCGGACATATTGTTTTCTTCCATATTGAGAGTGATCTTCTCGTCGGAGAAAAGCATGAAATGGTGGATAAGAATCTTAGCCGCCTCTTTCAAAGCATCCTTCGGGTGGATAGAACCGTCGGTCGTAATCTCGATATTGAGCTTCTCGTAGTCGGTCTTCTGCTCCACACGGTAGTTCTCCACAGAGTATTTCACATTCTTTATCGGAGTGTGTATAGAGTCTATAGCCAATACGCCGAACTCGGCATCGGGCTGACGGTTTTCCTCTGCGGGAACATAACCGCGTCCCTTGCATATAGTCAACTCTATCTGCAGCTTGGTATCAGGAGTGAGGTGACAGATCACGAGATCGGGATTGAGGACCTTGAAGTTCGTCAGGAAATTCGAGATATTGCCGGCCGTGAGTTCGGTCTGTCCCGCAACGTTTATCGTCACAGTCTCCGTGTCCACATTCTCCACCGTCCTGATAAATCGCACCTGCTTGAGGTTCAGAATAATATCGATCACGCCCTCCATAACTCCGGGAATGGCGGCAAACTCGTGGTCGACACCGGAAATCTTCACTGTCGTAATCGCATACCCTTCCAGAGAAGAGAGCAGAATACGACGCAAGGCATTACCGATAGTCATACCGAATCCCGGCTCCAAAGGACGGAACTCGAACTTTCCGAAATTTGAAGTGGACTCAAGCATAATGACCTTTTCAGGCTTCTGGAATGCTAATATTGCCATAATTTTCGCTCCTTATTTATCTTTATTTTCTTCGTGTTAACATCGCGGAAAACGTCCGCATATACTTTCCCGGAATGATTCCGCCCGAACGTTTCCGCATATTCCGCCGACAACATCGGACAACTGCCGTCACCGGCATGACGTGGAAACCTTATGCGGCTTCCACGCCTTCCGATACATATTCGACGGAACGGAGTGCCCGCATCGAGCTATCTACTACTTGGAGTAGAGTTCGACGATCAGCTGCTCCTTGATGTTTTCCGGAATATCCTCCCTCTCGGGTCTCTGCATGAAACGACCGCTCATCGTAGCGCTGTCCCATTCGAGCCAAGAATAACGGTTACGCTTGCCTGCCAGAGAATCCGTAATAACCTCAAGGCTCTTGGATTTCTCCCTCACAGCAACCACATCACCTATCTTCAGGCTGTAGGAAGGAATATTCACTACATTGCCGTTAACGGTAATGTGACGGTGTGAAACGAGCTGGCGGGCTGCTGCACGGGTAGGAGCTATGCCCAGACGGTATACAACGTTGTCCAGACGGGATTCGAGCAACTTGAGAAGGTTTTCACCCGTGATACCTCCCATACGGGAAGCCTCTTCGAAGGTCCTGTGGAACTGTTTTTCGAGGATACCGTAAGTATATTTAGCTTTCTGCTTCTCGCTAAGCTGGGTACCGTACTCCGATACTTTCTTGCGCTTACGGTTGATACCGTGCTGTCCGGGAGGGTAATTCTTCTTTTCAAGCGACTTGTCGACGCCATAGATAGCCTCACCGAATTTACGCGCGATCTTGGTTTTTGGTCCTATATATCTTGCCATTGTTTTTTATGTTTTTGTTTTGTAAGTATCCCGCACGCCCTGAGGCCGTTTTCATACCGGACTACGGCCGGCGTGCCAATTACTACTTTACGGGTTCCCCCTGTCGCAGCATTTCAGAATTATACCCTACGACGGTTAGGAGCACGGCAACCATTGTGCGGCAGCGGAGTAACGTCGATGATTTCCATCACCTCGATACCCGAACCGTGAATGGTACGGATAGCCGATTCGCGGCCCGAACCCGGTCCCTTAACATAAACTTTCACTTTGCGAAGGCCTGCATCGTATGCAACCTTGGCGCAATCTGCGGCAGCCATCTGGGCGGCATAGGGAGTGTTTTTCTTAGATCCCCTGAAACCCATCTTACCGGCAGAACTCCAACTAATAACCTCTCCGACGCCGTTGGTCAGGGTTACGATAACATTGTTGAAGGTAGAATGGACAAATGCCATACCCACGGGTTCAACCTTGACAACCCTTTTCTTAGTTGTTCCTGTTTTCTTTGCCATATTAACTCTTCGAAATTATTACTTGGTTGCTTTTTTCTTGTTAGCCACAGTTTTCTTCTTGCCCTTACGGGTACGGGCATTGTTCTTGGTGCTCTGACCGCGAACGGGAAGACCGAGACGGTGACGTATGCCGCGATAGCAGCCTATGTCCATAAGACGTTTGATATTGAGCTGAACCTGCGAACGGCATTCGCCCTCTACCTTGATACCGCTGGTAGCAATAGCGTTACGGATCGCAGCTACCTGATCGTCGTTCCAATCCTGAACTTTGGTGTTATAATCAACACCGGCCATATCGAGAATCATGCGCGAAGTACTCCTGCCTATACCGTAAATATAAGTCAGTCCTATCTCGCCGCGTTTGTTTTTGGGTAAATCTACACCTACTATACGTGCCATAAATCTTTTCTTTAATTTAAATTAGCCTTGGCGCATTTTGTACTTTGGAGTTTTTTTGCAGATCACATAGAGTTTGCCTTTACGCCTTACGATCTTGCAATCCTCGCTTCTTTTCTTAATTGATGCTTTTACTTTCATCTTGTAAACATCTTTCTAATTTATCAATAATAACAGGAATATTCAGAGAAAACCTGACACGTACCGCACGGACTCCCGTCGCTCCCGATTTCCGGACCGACGCCCTCGGCGTCAAACTACTCCGGCAGGATAACAGGGTTCCGCCCGCCACGAATCGCATTGCTTACAGCACCATTCCTCGGAATGTTCCTTATTTGTAGCGGAAAGATATACGTCCCTTGGTAAGATCGTAGGGCGACATCTCCACTTTTACCTTGTCACCGGGAAGGATCTTGATGTAGTGCATTCTCATCTTTCCCGATATGTGGGCGGTGATAATATGTCCGTTGTCGAGTTCTACCCTGAACATGGCGTTCGACAACGCTTCTATTATCGTTCCGTCCTTTTCAATTGCAGCCTGTTTTGCCATAGAGTCTTTAAATTATTTTCATTTCCGTCCGTTCCCTTTGTTCCGACATTCGTTCATCGGCTACGGACGTCGCTACCCGCTCTCCGGTTTCGACAACCTCGGATTCAGGACAGCGATGAAATCGCTTTTTCGATAATACCGAAATCCGTCAGTACGTCCGCTCCGTCCCTGCGTATCGCAACCGCGAATTCGAAATGTGCCGAAGGTTTACGATCGGCGGTGCGTACCGTCCAGCCGTCCTCCTCGAACACTACCTGTTTCTTACCCATGTTGACCATAGGTTCGATACAGATGACCATTCCCTCGCGCAGCAACGGACCGCGACCGCGTGCGCCGTAATTGGGAACCTCCGGATCCTCGTGCATGTCCCGACCGAGTCCGTGACCGACCAGTTCGCGCACTATCGAAAATCCGTTAGCTTCGGCATGTCCCTGCACGGCGGCGGAAATATCGCCTACACGATTGCCCGCTTTCGCCTGCTCGACACCTTTATAAAGAGCTTCCTTGGTAACCCGCAACAATTTTTCCACCTGCGGGTCTATTTTACCGACTGCGAAAGTATACGCAGAGTCGCCGTAGAACCCCTTCATAACGGTACCGCAATCCACCGAAACTATGTCCCCTTCCTTGAGCGCGTACGACGACGGTATGCCGTGTACTATCTGCTCGTTGACGGATATGCACAGCGTATTGGGAAATCCGCCGTACCCGAGAAAGCCAGGGACTGCTCCGTGAGAACGTATAAACTCTTCGGCTATGGCATCGAGTTCCAGCGTAGTAACTCCCGGAGCGATATGTTTACCGACTTCCGCGAGCGTTTCGCTCACCAAGAGGTTGTTTTCACGCAACAGCCCTATCTCTTCCTCTGTTTTGATCGTTATCATCTTTCCGCTTTAATGACTCACTAAGCCGGTCTCATATTACGAACGTCCCTTCACACGACCGGTCTTCATAAGACCGTCGTAATGACGAAGCAACAGATAACTTTCGACCTGCTTGAGGGTATCGAGAACAACGCCTATAAGGATCAACAGCGACGTTCCTCCGAAGAAGAGCGAGAACTGCTGGCTGATTCCGAGTTTCGATGCGAACGCCGGCAGGATAGCCACGATAGCAAGGAATATGGAACCGGGGAGCGTAATCCTCGTCATGATGGTGTCAAGATAACGCGAAGTCTCCTTACCGGGTTTCACTCCGGGAATAAATCCGCCGTTACGTTTGAGCTCGTCCGCCATCATGTTGGGGTTCACGATGATCGCCGTATAGAAATATGTAAACAGGATCACCAATATTGCGAATACGAAATTGTACCAGAAACCCGTGTAGTTGGACATGGCCGCACCTACCTTACCTCCGAAAAGGATCGGGATGAACATGATAGCCTGTGCGAAGATGATAGGCATCACGTTGGCGGCATTGAGCTTCAACGGAATGTACTGACGTACTCCGCCGTACTGCTTATTGCCGACGATACGTTTCGCATACTGTACCGGCACCTTTCTCGTAGCCTGCAATACTGCGATTGTAGCCATGAAAACGAGGTACAGCAACGCAATCTCCACTACGATCATTACCATACCGCCGACCGATTCGGCCCAACGCATGTTGAACTCTACCAGCAACGCCTGCGGCAGACGGGCGATGATACCCACCATGATGATGAGCGACACACCGTTACCGAGACCTTTGTCGGTAATCTTCTCGCCGAGCCACATCACGAACATGGTACCCGCGATAAGAACGACCATTGCGCTGAGTTTGAACAGAAAGCTGTCTGGACCGAGAACGAATGCCTCGGACGGCAGCCTGTTGTACAGGTTGGCGAGATAGGCCGGAACTTGGAGCAGAAGTACTATTATGGTAAGGTACCTCGTCCACTGGTTCATTTTGCGGCGGCCGCTTTCCCCTTCCCTCTGCATGCGCTGGAAATACGGAATGACCATACCCACCAGCTGCATGATAATCGAGGCGGAGATATAAGGCATCACACCCAAAGCGAAGATCGAAGCATTAGCGAATGCTCCTCCGGAGAAGATATCCAAAAGTCCGAGAAGACCTGTGCCGGATACCTGATCGGCAAGTGACGACAATGCGTTAGGGTCGATACCGGGGATCACCACAAAACTACCGAACCTATATATAAGGAGGAGACCGAGAGTATAGAGTATCCTCTTTTTAAGCTCCTCTATCTTAAATATATTCTGGAATGTTTGGATAAGCTTCTTCACGGTACAGCGGTATTAAAGTTTCACAACTGATCCTTCCTTGGCCGTGATAGCCTCCTCAGCGGTTTTGCTGAATGCGTGGGCAGAAACCTTCAACGCACGGGAAACCGTTCCGTTACCGAGTATTTTCACACGGTCGTTCTTGGAAACATAGCCATGCTGTATGAGGGTTTCTACGGTAATTTCCGACAGATTGCCTTTGGTAGCCAACGCATCTATGACGCTCAGATTGATAGGTTTGTACTCAACCCTTTTGAGGTTGGTGAAACCGTATTTGGGCAAACGCCTCTGAAGCGGCATCTGACCGCCCTCGAAACCGAGCTTGCGGGAATAACCCGAACGCGACTGGGCTCCTTTGTGACCGCGGGTAGAGGTACCGCCGCGTCCCGAACCCTGTCCGCGGCCGATCCTCTTGTCATGATGGGTCGATCCTGCTGCGGGTTTTAAACTATTCAGATTCATCTTATGTATAAATTTTTAATTTACAACTATTTTTTCTGCCGGACTCGTCTTTCGACCGTAAGTCATTTTCCAGCCCGGCAAACGGACTCTTGCCTTTCTCCGCGAAAGAAACATGCTAGACTTATGCCTCCGACGGGAACGGTCTCGAATGACCTTCTCCGGAAACGCCGCCTAGTCTCTCACCGACACTGAAACGACACAAGTCCTTCGATACACTCTTAGTTCAAGGTCTCCACCTTCACGAGGTGTTTTACCTTTTCGATCATACCCAAGATGATAGCCGAGTCTTCGTGTTCCACGGTCTGATTCATCTTGCGAAGTCCGAGAGCGTCGAGATTTTTCTTCTGACGGTCAGTCGCACCGATGCGGCTGCGTACCTGCGTGATTTTCAATTTTGCCATAACGCTTTTCAGTAATTAACCGTTAAACACTTTGCTGAGCGATATGCCACGCGCCTGTGCTACAGTATGAGCGTCACGCAGTTCCATGAGTGCGCCGAAAGTAGCTTTCACGAGGTTGTGGGGGTTGGAAGAACCTTTGCTTTTCGCAAGTATATTCTTGATACCCACGCTCTCGAATACGGCACGCATAGCACCACCGGCGATCACACCGGTACCGGGAGCGGCCGGACGTATGATAACGTGCGAACCGTCGAAACGATACTCCTGGAAGTGGGGAATGGTTCCGTTGATTATCGGAATCTTCACGAGATTCTTCTTGGCATCTTCAACTCCCTTGGCGATAGCCGAGGTAACTTCGCTGGCTTTGCCGAGGCCGTAACCTACGACGCCGTTTTCGTTACCTACCACCACGATTGCAGCAAAGCTGAAGGTGCGACCTCCCTTGGTTACTTTCGTAACGCGCTGTATGCTGACGAGCCTGTCTTTAAGCTCAAGGTCGCTTGTCCTGACTTTCTTTATGTTGGTATTTGACATAATGGCTTAGAATTTAAGACCGCCTTCCCTTGCGGCGTCTGCTAACTGTTTTACTCGTCCATGGTAAAGATAACCGTTGCGGTCGAAAGATACGGTGGTGATACCCTTGGCAGCAGCACGCTCTGCAGCGAGTTTTCCTACGACAGCAGCTTCCTGACATTTGTTCACGCCTTTTACCTGTTCCGCGATCTCTTTGTCCAAAGAAGATGCGGACGCAAGGGTTACTCCGCGCAAGTCGTCTATAAACTGAACGTAGATTTGCTTGTTACTTCTGAACACGGTCATACGAGGTCTCTCGGCGGTTCCGCTTACTTTCTTGCGGACACGCATCTTGATCCTGTTGCGTCTTTCTATTTTATTCATCGACATGATCTTACGTTTTTACTATTTAGCACTTGCGCTCTTACCTGCTTTACGACGGAGCTGTTCGCCTACGAAGCGGATACCTTTGCCCTTGTAAGGTTCGGGCTTGCGGAACGAGCGGATCTTGGCGGCAACCTGTCCGATAAGCTGTTTATCGTTACTTTTGAGAATGAGGATAGGAGCGTTTTTCTTCTCCTGAATCACTTCGGCTTTCACCTCTGCAGGCAACATGAAATGTATATCATGCGAGAAACCGAGCGAGAACTCGATGATCTGGCCTTTGACCTCGGCTTTGTAACCTACGCCGATAAGTTCCTGCCTGATTTCATATCCTTTCGACACGCCTACGACCATATTGTGGATAAGCGCACGATAGAGCCCGTGAAGGGAGCGGTGACGAGGCTGATCCGTAGGACGCGTTACTGTCAATACGTTTCCCTCTACGGTAACCGTAATATCCGGATCGACTTTCTGAGTCAATTCGCCGAGAGGTCCTTTCACGCTTACCACGTTCTTATCGGAGACCGTTGCGGTAACTCCAGCGGGCAGGTTTACAGGTAATTTTCCAATTCTTGACATTTTTTTACTTATTTACTTGTTTGCTAAAGCATTCAAAAACAACTCTACGATAAACCGGAACGTTACGTTTTCGGGCTTTAACCCTAAAGGTTTGCAGCGGAATGATCCGAAGTTCCATGTCTTACAGATCACACTGCGAATAACCTGATACGGAACGATTCCGCGAAGTCGTTTTTCAATCCTTCGTTTAGTAGATATAACACAATACTTCGCCGCCTACGTTCTCCTCGCGAGCGCGTTTGTCGGTCATCACACCTTTGGGTGTGGAAACGATAGCTATGCCCAAACCGTTGAGTACACGGGGCATCTCCTTTGCACCAGCATAACGGCGCAGACCGGGACGGCTGACACGTTCCAGACCTTTGATGGCATTGGATTTCGTCTGAGGATTGTACTTGAGGGCTATCTTGATGGTAGCATGTCCCCTCTCGTCCTCTCCGAATTTGTACGCCAAGATATAACCCTGGTCGTAAAGGATCTTGGTGATCTCCTGCTTAATTTTTGAACCGGGAGCTTCAACCACTTTATGGTTGGCTTTCACCGCGTTTCTAATTCTTGTCAGAAAATCCGCAATTGGATCTGTCATAATGAGTTAGAAATTAAAAATTAATAATTGTTTACAACTGGCTCTTATCATACCTGACCAAACAGCACAAGCGGAACATTCCGCCCGCCCTGCCGCAGATAGACTAAAGCCACCTTATTTATTAGTTTTGAGGACTTTACGGATATTCCGGGCAAGGCATTACCTCCCGGAATATACCGTTAATCCACAAAAGACCGCACAAAAGTACACTTTTATCGGCACAATTTACTCTCCTTTAGAGTAAAAAAACGTAAAATCAGTAATTTTCTTCCATTTATTTCCATGGCTGGCACTTCCCGACAGGCATGTGCTTCATGAAAATTCGTTGCCCATGAACTCCGGGCTACAAACCGAAAACTACCAAGACGCTTTCTTTACTCCGGGGATAAGCCCCTGGGAAGCCATTTCACGGAACTGGATACGGCTGATCCCGAACTGGCGCATATATCCTTTCGGACGACCGGTGATCTTGCAACGGTTGTGCAGACGGATAGGATTGGAGTTGCGCGGCAACTTGCTCAAACCTTCCTGATCGCCGGCAGCCTTGAGGGCGGCACGTTTCTCAGCATATCTGTTCACGAGTTTCTGGCGTTTCACCTCGCGGGCTTTCATCGATTCTTTTGCCATATCGAATGCTCTTGTTTTATGTTTCGCCCCGTACCGGCATCCCTAACAGGACGGCCGGCCGAGGACAAACAATTTTATTCCTATTAGTTCTTCTTTGCGTTTTTAAACGGCAAACCGAATTCGCGAAGCAATGCGTAAGCCTCCTCGTCGGTAGCGGCGCTCGTGACGAAAGTGATCTCCATACCGAAAATCTTGGTAATCTTGTCGATATCGATTTCCGGGAAGATTATCTGTTCTGCTATACCGAGCGTGTAATTGCCTCTGCCGTCGAATTTCTCGTTGATACCCTTGAAGTCGCGTATACGGGGAAGCGCAACGGCGATAAGCCTTTCGAGGAACTCGTACATCCTGTCCGAACGGAGCGTAACCATCACGCCGATAGGCATGCCTTTACGCAGTTTGAAGTTCGAGATGTCTTTCCGCGACCTTGTCAGGACGGCTTTCTGTCCGGTGATAACGGACAACTCCTCGGCTGCGATCTCGATAAGTTTCTTATCGGCTACGGCCTGTCCCATTCCCTGATTCACAACGATCTTCTGGAGACGGGGAACCTGCATGATGCTCTTATAGCCGAACTCCTTCATAAGGGCAGGAACGATCTGCTCCTTGTAATTGGTCTTGAGTGTAGGTACGTAAGCTGCCATTATTTGATCTCCTCCCCTGACTTTTTAGCGTAACGAACTAATTTACCTTTCTCACCTTCGCGACGACCCACGCGGGTAGGTTTACCCGTCTTGGGATCGGCCAGCATCAGGTTGGATATGTGGATCGGAGCCTCCTGCTCGATGATTCCACCGTTGGGATGTGTAGAGTTCGGTTTGGTGTGTTTCTTGACGATATTGAAACCTTCGACGATAGCCCTCTGGTTCTTTACGTCAACCTCCAAAACGCGGCCCGTTCTGTCCTTGCTCTTGCTCTCACCGGCAATGACATACACAGTGTCCCCTTTCTTGATATGTAATTTTGCTGACATTGTTTTCTTTTGTTTTGTTTCTCGCAACCGCAGGCCTCAAACCTCTTTGCCGTCCTCCGGCACCGATTTCATTTCGGCTTCCGGCGTGCCGGCCGGTCGGTTCGGCTCCCCGGCCCTGCGCTAAACTTAAATAATAATCAGTTACAATACTTCGGGTGCAAGAGAAATGATCTTCATGTACTGATCGCGGAGTTCACGCGCAACCGGACCGAAGATACGGGTTCCTCTCATTTCTCCCTGGTTGTTCAGAAGTACCACGGCGTTGTCGTCGAAACGAATGTAAGAGCCGTTAGCACGTCTGATCTCCTTTTTGGTCCTAACTACAACCGCTTTGGAAACGGTACCTTTCTTGATGTCTCCCGACGGGGTAGCGCTCTTTACGGCAACAACTATCTTGTCGCCGATAGTAGCATAGCGCTTGCGCGTACCTCCCAACACACGTATGCAAAGAACTTCTTTCGCACCGCTGTTATCGGCTACTGTAAGTCTGCTTTCCTGTTGTATCATGACTATTTAGCTCTTTCAATTATTTCTACCAATCTCCAACGTTTCGTCTTGCTGAGCGGACGGGTCTCCATGATACGCACGGTATCGCCCTCATTGCAGGTATTCGTCTCGTCGTGTGCAGAGAACTTGGTCGTCTTGTTCACGAATTTACCGTAGATAGGGTGTTTAACCTTTCTCTTCACAGCCACCACAATGGATTTGTCCATTTTGTTGCTGACAACCACCCCGATTCTTTCCTTTCTGAGATTTCTTTCCATAGTGGTACTGTATTAGCTGTTCATCTTTTGGTGCAGAATGGTAAGCATGCGAGCTATGTCGCGACGGGCTTTCTTGATATTCTGCGGATTTTCTATCTGCGAGACTGCGTGGTTCACCTTCAACTTGTTCAGATTAGCCTTTTCAGCCTCTATGCGCTCCTGCAGATCCGCTACGGAGAGCTCTTTTATTTCTACTGCTTTCATCGGTTACTCTGTTTTAGTTCTGGCTTTCTACATAGTCCCTTCTTACGACGAACTTGGTTGCGATAGGCAGCTTCTGGGCACCGAGACGGAGAGCTTCCTGAGCCACTTCCAACGGCACGCCTTCTGCTTCTATGAGGATACGGCCGGGGGTAACGGGTGCCACGAATCCTTCGGGCGAACCTTTACCCTTACCCATACGTACCTCGGCAGGTTTCTTGGTGATGGGTTTGTCCGGGAAAATCCTGATCCATATCTGACCTTCACGTTTCATGTGACGTACGATAGCCTGACGAGCAGCCTCGATCTGACGACCGGTAATCCACGTAGAATCGAGCGCCTTGATTCCGAAAGAGCCGAACGCAAGCTGGTTACCCCTCTGGGCAAGACCTTTCATGCGTCCTTTCTGCATCCTCCTGTATTTGGTCTTTTTTGGCTGTAACATTGTCTATTTCTATTTTTTAATTGTTGCATTAATCGGTAAGGCCACCGGATTCCTGTCTCGAATGCCGTTCAGAAAACGGATTCCGAAATCCGGCAGTCCCGTCGGCTCTTATCTGGGCTGACGGTCGCCTCCCCTTCTTTTCCTGTTACCGTCACGTTTTCCGCGCGGACCGCGATCATCCCTGCGACCGCCTTCTCCGCCGCCGGAGAACGAACTTGCGCCGGCTATCTCGAACAGATCGCGTTTGCCGTACACCTCGCCGGTGCAGATCCACACTTTCACTCCGAGAATACCTACTTTGGTAAGAGCTTCGGCCAATGCGTAATCCACGTCGGCACGGAACGTATGCAACGGAATACGACCCTCTTTGGCAGTCTCGCTGCGTGCCATTTCGGCTCCGCCCACACGACCCGAGATCTGTATCTTGATACCTTCGGCTCCCATACGCATGGTAGAAGCTATGGCCGTCTTGACGGCACGACGGTAAGATACGCGACCTTCGAGCTGACGTGCTATGTTGTTGGCAACGATCACCGCATCCACCTCCGGACGTTTCACCTCGAAGATGTTGATCTGTATCTCCTTGCCGGTAAGTTTCTTCAACTCTTCCTTGAGTTTGTCCACTTCCTGACCGCCCTTGCCTATGATGATGCCGGGACGGGCCGTCGAGATAGTTACGGTAACGAGTTTAAGAGTCCTTTCGATAATGATCTTGGAGATACTCGCTTTAGCCAGACGGGCGTTCAAGTACTCGCGGATCTTAGTGTCCTCTACCAGCTTGGACGAGAAATCCTTTCCGCCGTACCAGTTAGAGTCCCAACCGCGGATTATACCTAGTCGGTTAGCTATCGGATTAACTTTCTGTCCCATCTTAGTTCGCTTTTTCTTCTTTAACCATTTTATCTACAACAATCGTAACGTGATTGGAACGTTTGCGGATACGGTGTGCGCGACCTTGGGGCGCGGGCTGTATCCTCTTGAGAATGCGGGCGCTGTCGACCATGATCTCTTTTACGATAAGAGTGTTGTCTTCGAGTCTTTCGCCCTCGTTCTTGGCTTCCCAGTTGGCTATGGCAGAACGGAGAAGTTTTTCCAATCGTATAGACGCTTCTTTCTTCGAAAAACGCAGCAGGGCCAACGCTTTGTTAACTTCTACGCCACGGATCGTATCGGCTACGATACGCATTTTGCGCGGAGAAGTCGGGCAGTCACGCAACGAGGCAATGGCTATCTGCTTTTTCTCGGCCTTCATTCTTTCGGCCATTTCGTGTTTCCTAGATCCCATTTCCTAATTATTTTTTTCTGTTACCGGCGTGACCGCGGAAAGTACGCGTCGGAGCGAACTCGCCGAGCTTATGGCCTACCATATTTTCAGTTACATAAACCGGGATAAACTTGTTCCCGTTGTGTACGGCAATCGTCTGCCCTACGAAATCGGGGGAGATCATGCTTGCCCTTGACCATGTCTTGATGACGGTTTTCTTACCGCCCTCGTTCTGCGCGATAACGCGCTTTTCGAGTTTCGGTTCGATATATGGTCCTTTTTTTAATGAACGACTCATTATGCTACTATTTTTACCTTTTAAATTTTCCTTTTTTGTTCTTCAGGTAAGCAGTCGCCTGACTACCTGGATTTCTTACGAGAGATTATGAACTTAGAGGTAGTCTTTTTCGGGTTGCGGGTCTTGTAGCCTTTTGCGAGCAGACCTTTACGCGAACGCGGGTGTCCACCCGAAGAACGACCTTCGCCACCACCCATGGGGTGATCCACCGGGTTCATCGTCACACCGCGGTTGTGAGGCCTGCGGCCCAACCAGCGACGGCGACCTGCCTTACCGTGCTGTTCGAGGCTGTGGTCGGGGTTCGACACGGCGCCTATGGTAGCGCGGCAGGAAGTGAGAACCATGCGGGTTTCACCCGAAGGAAGTTTGATAATAGCATATTTGCCTTCGCGTGCGAGGAGCTGCGCGTAGGTACCGGCGCTACGTGCCATTGCGGCACCCTGACCGGGATAGAGTTCGATAGCGTGAATTACCGTACCGAGCGGTATATCCGCAAGGAAGAGCGTGTTACCTACTTCGGGAGCCACGTTGGCGCCGCTGCGGAGCTCCTGGCCTACTTTCAGACCGTTGGGAGCGAGGATATAACTCTTCTCTCCGTTCGCATAAACAATAAGCGCGATACGTGCCGAACGGTTCGGGTCGTATTCGATAGCCTTCACCGTTGCAGGCATACTGTCGTTAGCCCTCTTGAAGTCGATCACACGGTACATCTGCTTATGACCGCCGCCGCGATAGCGTACGGTCATCTTACCGCTGCTGTTGCGGCCGCCGGTGCTTTTCTTGGGCTCCAGAAGAGACTTCTCAGGAGCGCTCTTTGTGATATCGTCGAACGTTCCGGCGATTTTATGTCTTGTACCCGGAGTTACGGGTTTAAACTTTCTTACTGCCATCTCTCTTAGATATTACTGTAAAAATCAATGGTATCTCCCTCCTTCAGGGTTACAATCGCCTTTTTGTAGTGATTCGTGCGACCTTCGAGCAATCCGCTTTTGGTGTAACGGCTTTTCTCCTTACCCATGTAGTTGACCGTATTCACGTCGGTAACTACTACGCCGTACATATCCTCTACGGCTTGGCGGATCTGCAACTTGTTAGCCCTGCGGTCCACTATGAAGGCAACACGGTTGAGCTTCTCGCTCTGAGCCGTCATCTTTTCGGTAAGTACCGGTCTGATAATAATCTGCATTTCCATAATTCCTCTTAAGCTAACATTTCGTTGATTACGTTCACCGCACCTTCCGAGATCAGCACGCTCGAAGCGTTCATCACATCGTAAGTATTAAGGTTAGCGGCGGGGATTACCTTTACATTCTGGAGGTTGCGTGCGGAGAGCATGATGTTGCTGTCCGATTCGGCCAAAACGAGCAGAATCTTCTTGTCGGCAACCTTGAGACCGTTGGCCATAGCCACTATGGTCTTGGTGCGCGGAGCTTCTATCGAGAAGTTCTCCACTACCTTGATAGCCTCGTCCTTCATTTTATAAGAGAGTGCGCTGCGACGAGCGAGCCTCTTGAGCTTTTTATTGAGCTTGAAGCTGTAGTCGCGGGGTACCGGACCGAATACACGACCGCCACCGGGGAAGAGGGGGGACTTGATGCTGCCCGAACGCGCACCGCCCGTACCTTTCTGACGTTTGAGTTTACGAGTCGAACCGGCAACTTCATTGCGCTGTTTCGACTTATGTGTACCCTGACGTGCGTTAGCGAGATATTGCTTAACGTCGAGGTATATAGCGTGATCGTTAGGTTCCACGCCGAAGACCGCATCTTCAAGAACAACCTTCTTCGCGGTCTCCTCTCCTGAGGTCTTATAAACAGTTAATTCCATTTCCTACTTCTCGATTATTAAATAAGAACCCTTTGCTCCCGGGATCGAACCTTTCACGAGGATAAGGTTATTTTCGGGAATTACCTTGAGAACCTTCAGGTTAAGAACCTTAACCTGCGTACCGCCGCACTGTCCGGGAAGCCTCTTGCCCTTGAATACCCTCGAAGGATACGAAGAAGCGCCGAGCGAACCGGGTTTACGCTGACGGTTGTGCTGACCGTGGGTCTGTCCGCCGACACCTGCGAAACCGTGGCGTTTTACAACACCCTGATATCCCTTACCTTTGGAAACGCCCGTCACGTCAACCCATTCGCCGTCGGCGATAGAGTCTACAGTAATGGTGTCACCAAGGTTTACTTCATGAAAATCACGAAACTCCGCCACCTTGCGTTTGGGAGTCGTGCCTGCTTTCGCGAAGTGTCCCGACAAACTTTTGCTGGTGTGTTTTTCGCTTTTGTCGTCATAGGCAATCTGAACCGCGTCGTAGCCATCCTTCTCAACGGTCTTGATTTGCGTAACTACACAGGGACCAGCTTCAATGACAGTGCATGGTATGTTCTTACCCTCGGCACTGTAAACGGAAGTCATTCCGATTTTTTTTCCAATTAGTCCTGACATTTTAGTCGTCTGATTACTTGTTACTTGGTGTTCGTGTATAAAAATAAATTCAGTCTTTGCGTGTTTACGTGGCACAATACCTCCCTTTCCCGCCCCGTAGCGGGAGCAAAACCGGGCCTTGTACCACTGTCGCCGATAACGCCGCGGAAACCATAACCCGCACGGCGGACATCATTGTCATCCGCCGCACGGATATGTCGTTCCGTCAAAACGTTCCGACGGCCAAAAATCAGACTTTGATCTCTACCTCTACTCCGGACGGAAGTTCGAGCTTCATGAGAGCGTCGATAGTCTTGGGAGTGGAGCTGTAAATATCCAAAATCCTCTTGAAAGTGGAGAGCTGGAACTGCTCGCGCGCCTTCTTGTTCACGAAAGTCGAACGGTTAACCGTAAAGATCTGTTTCTGGGTAGGAAGCGGAATGGGACCGCTCACAACCGCACCCGTACTCTTAACGGTCTTCACGATCTTCTCGGCCGACTTGTCGACCAGATTGTGATCGTACGATTTCAGTTTTATTCTAATTTTTTGGCTCATATCGTTTTTACGAAGGTTGGAACCTTGCTTTAAATTATTATTCTGTTTGTCTGATTCTCTCCGGAACTACTCGACGTCTTTACGGCGACCGGCGTTCTTCTCGATGATCTCCTTAGCTATGTTGGCCGGCACCTCTTCGAAATGGGAGAACTCCATGGAGGAAGTCGCACGTCCAGACGAAAGCGTCCTCAGTACGGTAACGTAACCGAACATTTCGGAAAGGGGCACCTTGGCTTTGATAGCGCGGGCATTACCCTTCTGCTCCATGCCGGATACCTGACCGCGGCGTTTGTTCAAGTCGCCTATGATATCGCCCATGTACTCTTCCGGAGTAACCACTTCTACCGACATAACGGGCTCCTTGATAACGGGACCAGCCTTTACACCTGCCACACGGAATGCGTTGCGGGCAACGATTTCGAACGACAGAGAGTCGGAGTCTACCGGGTGGAACGAACCGTCGCGGAGAATCACCTTCATGCTGTCTACGCCGAAACCTGCGAGAGGACCGTTGGCCATGGCAGCCGTAAAGCCTTTCTGTACCGACGGTATATATTCTTTCGGGATATTACCGCCCTTGACCTCGTCCACGAACTGCAAGCCCATAACGCCTTCGTCTGCCGGACCGAGCTGGAATACGATGTCGGCGAACTTACCGCGACCGCCGGACTGTTTCTTGAACACTTCACGATGCTCTACAGGTGCGGTCAGAGCCTCCTTGTAGTTAACCTGCGGCTGACCCTGGTTGATCTCCACGCCGAACTCACGCCTCAGACGGTCTACGATAATATCGAGGTGCAACTCGCCCATACCGCGGATAATGGTCTGACCGTTCTCTTCATCGGTTTCGACCGTGAACGTCGGGTCTTCTTCAGACAGTTTGCTGAGAGCCACACCGAGTTTGTCAAGATCCTTCTGTGTTTTGGGTTCTACTGCAAGACCGATCACAGGCTCGGGGAAGGTCATGGATTCGAGCGAAATAGGATTCTTCTCGTCGCACAACGTATCGCCTGTACGCACATCCTTGAAACCTACCACGGCAGCTATGTCGCCGGCGCCTACGGTTTCGAGAGGATTCTGCTTGTTGGCATGCATCTGATAGATACGGCTGATACGCTCCTTCTTGCCCGAACGGGAATTGAAAACGTAGCTACCCGCATCGAGCTTACCGGAATAAACGCGTATGAATGCCAGACGGCCTACATACGGGTCGGTAGCGATCTTGAATGCGAGAGCCGCGAAAGGCTCGTTTTCCGACGGATGCCTTACCACTTCTTCGCCTGTCTGGGGGTCGGTACCTTTGATAGCCTCGATATCGAGAGGCGACGGCAGGTAAGCGACGATAGAGTCGAGCAAAAGCTGCACGCCCTTGTTCTTGAACGAGGAGCCGCACAACATGGGCACTATCGTCATCTCGATCGTAGCCTTACGAATGGCATTCTTCAACTCGTCAGGAGTGATCGATTCCGGATCCTCGAAGAATTTTTCCATAAGAGCCTCGTCTACCGTAGCTACTTCCTCGATAAGTTTCGCACGCCACTCGTCCACTTCGGCCTTCATCGCAGCCGGCACTTCTTCGAAAGTATAGTTAACGAGTTCGCTCTTCTTGGCGTCGTCGTATATAAGCGCCCTATTATATATAAGGTCTACGACACCCACGAATTTATCTTCAGAACCTATAGGAAGAGCCACAGGCACTGCATTCGCGCCGAGACGCTCCTTGACCTGTGCGCATACGCCGAGAAAATCGGCTCCCGTGCGGTCCATTTTGTTGACATAACCGATACGGGGAACGTTGTACTTGTCGGCCTGACGCCATACCGTTTCCGACTGGGGCTCTACACCGCCCACAGCGCAGAACGTAGCCACGGCGCCGTCGAGAATACGGAGCGAACGCTCAACCTCGACGGTAAAGTCAACGTGTCCGGGAGTGTCGATAATATTGATCTGGTAAGTCTTGTCCTCATAGTGCCAGAATGCGGTAGTGGCCGCGGAGGTAATGGTAATACCCCTCTCCTGCTCCTGAACCATCCAGTCCATGGTAGCCGCGCCCTCATGTACCTCACCGATCTTATGAGTCTTACCCGTGTAAAAAAGGATACGCTCCGAGGTCGTCGTTTTACCGGCATCGATGTGAGCCATGATACCGATGTTACGTGTAAATTTAAGATCTCTTGCCATATAATATATATCCTCCTAAAATCTGAAGTGGGCGAATGCTTTGTTGGCTTCAGCCATACGGTGCATCTCCTCTTTACGTTTAAAGGCAGCGCCTTCCTGATTGTATGCGGCGATTATTTCCGCAGACAGTTTCTCTGCCATCGATCTCCCGGCGCGTTTACGAGAATAAAGGACAAGATTCTTCATCGAAAGGGAAATCTTGCGCTCGGGTCTCACTTCAGTCGGAACCTGGAAAGTGGCGCCACCGATACGACGGGATTTTACCTCGACCTGCGGTGTGATGTTCTCCAATGCCTGCTTCCAAATCTCCAGAGGAGCCTTGTCCGCGTCCTTCATCTTCTCGCCGACGATATCCAACGCATCGTAGAATATCGTATAAGCAATACTCTTCTTACCATCCAGCATAAGGTTGTTTACAAACCTTGTCACAAGCACATCGTTGAACTTGGGATCCGGAAGCAGAATTCGCTTTTTAGGCTTAGCTTTTCTCATTTTTTCTTGAAAATTCTTCTGTTGTGTTTTGCGGTGCCGTCAATTTTTCACTTCGCGCGGCAAGCCCGGCACCGGAACATGCACGCGATCAAAAAGTCCGGAAAGGATTACTTCTTACCCTTCGCTGGAGCTGCACCAGCCTTAGGCCTCTTGGCACCGTATTTGGAACGACGCTGACGACGACCGTCTACGCCTGCCGAGTCGAGCGTACCGCGCACGAGGTGATAACGAACACCGGGAAGGTCTTTCACACGACCGCCGCGCACCAATACGATAGAGTGCTCCTGCAAGTTGTGACCTTCGCCCGGAATGTAGGCATTCACCTCCTTCTGGTTGGTCAACTTAACCCTCGCAACCTTACGCATGGCCGAGTTAGGCTTCTTAGGGGTAGTGGTGTACACACGCACACATACTCCTCGCCTCTGCGGACATGCGTCGAGTGCCGGAGCTTTACTCTTGTCCTCCATGCGCACCCGTCCTTTTCTTACTAACTGTTGAATAGTTGGCATTTTAAAAACTTTTGTCCTTTAGTTTGAGTAACTTAACTATTGTTTTTCTCGTAATTCCGCTTTTAAACGGACTGCAAATATAGTTATTTTTTCGCAATCGCCATATTACGCGCAAACTTTTTCACCACGTTTCGGCCGGATTTACAGCATTTTCGGCGCTCCGCGGGGCCGCGCACTATTATTTTTACATATAATTTCCGCCACAAAATAGTTTTATCTTATAGAGATGCCTGTAACAAAACCAATAACACAATCGAAATCACCGATTTACATACAACAGTTTCACGATTAGACAGGCACAGAACGACCGTATAAACACGCCTTTCCGCCACTCGCCGGAATATCGAAAAACATCATCTCCCACTGGAAATCAAGCCGCATAGAAAAATAGCCGCAGCAGAGGGAACCGTCGCGCACAGATTTCGGACAGTTTTGCATATCTTTGCATTTCAACAATTCAACGGAATCGAACTTATGGAATACAATTTCCGGGAGATAGAGCCCAAATGGCAGAAAGAATGGGCGGAGCGCAAGACCTATAAGGTAGAGACAGACCATTCGCGACCAAAATATTACGTACTCGACATGTTTCCGTATCCCTCCGGCGCCGGACTTCACGTCGGCCACCCGCTCGGATACATCGCATCGGACATATATACCCGCTACAAACGTCTGTGCGGTTTCAACGTTCTGCACCCGATGGGATTCGACTCTTTCGGATTGCCCGCCGAACAGTATGCCATACAGACCGGCCAGCACCCGGCAATCACCACTGCGCAGAACATAGCGCGTTACAGGGAACAGCTCGACAAGCTCGGCTTCTCATACGACTGGGACAGAATGGTGCAGACCAGCGATCCGGAGTATTACAAATGGACGCAGTGGGCTTTCCTAAAAATGTTCGACAGCTATTACGATTACGACAGACGTCAGGCACGCCCCATATCGGAACTCACAGCCTTACTTTCCAGCACGGGCACCGCAGGGCTGAATGCGGCTTGCTCGGAAAAACTGGAGCTGACGGCCGAAGAGTGGAACGCTGCCGACGAAAGGCGCAAGCAAGAGATACTGTTGAACTACCGACTCGCATACCGTGCCGACACGACGGTCAACTGGTGCGAGGCACTCGGAACGGTACTGGCCAACGACGAAGTGGTCAACGGGCTGTCCGTACGCGGCGGTTATCCGGTCGTACAAAAGAGGATGAAACAGTGGCTGCTGCGTGTCAGCGCCTATGCCGAACGCTTGCTCGAAGGCATGGAGAAGCTGGAATGGAGCGAATCGCTCAAGGAGATACAACGCAACTGGATCGGCCGCAGCGTAGGAGCTCAGGTGTTCTTCGGCATAAAGGATAGCGACCATAAACTCGAAATATTCACCACACGTCCCGACACCATATTCGGCTCGACATTCATGGTCATAGCGCCCGAACACGATCTCGTACCCGAACTGACAGCACCGGCACAGCGAAAACAGGTGGAGGATTACCTCGAAGAGACGAAAAAACGCTCCGAAAGGGAACGCATGGCCGACACCAAACGCGTCAGCGGCGTATTCACCGGATCGTATGCGGTCAACCCGTTCAACGGAAAGGAACTGCCCGTATATATAAGCGACTACGTACTCGCAGGCTACGGCACGGGAGCTATCATGGCCGTACCGGCGCACGACTCCCGCGACTACGCTTTCGCGCGCCACTTCGGTCTCGACATAATACCCGTCGTGGAGGGCGGCGACATCGCGACGGCAAGTTACGACGCCAAGGAGGGACGCATGATAAATTCGGAATTCCTCGACGGACTCGACGTAAAGGAAGCTATCGAACGCATGTTCCGGGAGATAGAATCGCGCGGCCTCGGCAAACGTCAGGTCAACTACCGTCTGCGCGACGCTATATTCTCGCGGCAAAGATACTGGGGCGAGCCTTTCCCGATATATTACAAAGACGACACGGCCTATCCTCTCACGGAAGAAGAATTGCCGCTACGCCTGCCGGAAATATCCGATTTCAGACCCACGAGTTCGGGCGAGCCGCCTCTGGCACGCGCAAAAGAGTGGCACACGAAAGAGGGATACCCCTACGAAACCAGTACGATGCCCGGTTTCGCAGGCTCGTCGGCCTACTATTTCCGTTACATGGATCCCCACAACGACAAAGAGCTCGTAAGTCGCGAGGCCAACGAATACTGGCGCAGCGTAGACCTGTACATAGGAGGGATAGAACACGCTACGGGACACCTCATATACTCGCGTTTCTGGAACAAATTCCTGTACGACACGGGATACGTAGCGGAGGACGAGCCGTTCCGCAAACTCGTCAACCAAGGCATGATACAGGGACGTTCCAATTTCGTATACAGGATCAACGGCACGAACAAATTCGTTTCGTTAGGGTTGAAAGACGGCTACGACACCCAACCTCTCCACGTAGACGTAAATATCGTACGCAACGACATACTCGACACGGAAGCCTTCCGGCGCTGGAGACCGGAATTCGCCGATGCGGAATTCATTCTGGAAGACGGCAAATACGTGTGCGGCTGGGCTGTAGAGAAGATGAGCAAATCCATGTACAACGTCGTAAATCCGGACTATATCGTGGAGAATTACGGCGCCGACACCATGCGCATGTACGAAATGTTCCTCGGTCCGCTCGAACAGAGCAAACCTTGGGATACGAACGGCATCGACGGCGTGGCCAAATTCCTGCGTCGTTTCTGGAGGCTGTTCTTCGACAAAGACGGTTCGTTGCGCGTGAGCGATGACAAGGCCACGGCGAAAGAACTGAAAACGCTCCATAAGACTATCAAAAAGATCAGCGAGGATATAGAGAATTTCTCCTTCAACACTTCCGTCAGCGCCTTCATGATATGTCTGAACGAACTTGGCGACTGCAACAAACGCGAGATACTCGAACCGTTGCTCGTTCTGCTCGCGCCCTTCGCTCCCCATATCACGGAAGAGTTATGGCACCAGCTCGGACACGACAGCACGATATTCGATGCCAGATACCCGGCATTCGATCCTAACATGCTCGTTGAAAACAGTTTCGAATATCCCGTCTCGGTCAACGGCAAAATGAGATTCAAAAAGGAACTGCCGCTCGGAATGTCCGCCAGCGAAGCGGAAGCCGCAGTGCTTTCCGATCCCCAAATGGAGAAGTACACCGAAGGCAAGCAGGTGCGCAAAGTCATCGTAGTACCCGGCAAGATAATCAACGTGGTAATATGATTCGGTTACTCACGACCTCGTAAGGCAAAAAACATCTCCCAAAGCATATCACGCCCCCGGTTTGTAAAACCGGGGGTTTTGTTTTACGAGCTGCCGAACGACATACGTCCGTTCTATGCAGAAAGCACATCCCCAAAAATATGCAGCGACTATATGGTCAAAACTCGAAATATCTCTCATCCGGTATATCGACCGCCACACAACGCAAACAAAAAACAGACCTCGTCAATTTATAGACGGTCTCATAGCCCCGCACATGTAAATGAAAACTCTGCAATTCGCCCTCAAAACGAATTTTCACAAAGCTATCCATAAAACCCTACGCGATATTGAAAATACTCTCCATACCACAGAAAGGACTCACTCCCATTATCACTTAGCATACGCCGCCAATGTATGATACAGTCGCAATATCCGAATACCGATTATTCATCGCAAGCCAATCATAGAAAGTCATGAAAATACTTAAGCCGAATTTTTGAGCAGAACGGATGACCCGCATGTCATCGCCGTTTTTGTAAATTCGGTCTACGTATCGAGTATGTTTGTCTTTCACTACCGCGTACACCAGGCATACAATGAAACAGAACGGTTTTTCCGGCTAATTCAACCAAAGCTCATAACCTCATTTGTTAACAACAAAAAAAGCGACCGCCGTTTCGGCAATCGCTTTTCAAGAGTCGTCGACGAGGATTAACTTAACTGCGTCCGTTTTTCCTCTCTCGCTGCCACGGGGGCGCGTTCAACCTCGAAACCGAATTTTGACAATTGCTATGCAATAAACGAATCCGAAAAGGAAACCGCATCAGAACTTTGTTTTGATGCGGTTTCCTTTTCGTTTTATCTGCTTTACAGCAGCTGTAAAAATTCGATTTCTTTCTTGAGCTGTTGACGAGGATTGAACTCGTGACCTCTTCCTTACCAAGGAAGTGCTCTACCACTGAGCTACAACAGCATTGACTTTCTGCGGCACAAAAGTAGAGATCATTTTTCAATTTTCCAACTACATGGCATAATTTCGCCGCATTTTAATCTCTTTTATTCGAGTAGGAAGCCCAATAGCCCCTTACAAGGCATTCTGCCGGACATTTATATATACCGCCATGCACGTGCATATGACAACAATCAGCTATCCGTAAAGAAGATGTGCACTGTCAGACGACGTCCGACAAACATTCCGCACTGCAACTCGCGGAGAACTAAAATGTACCGGACTTTTTTCTTCGATGTTTTTCGCCCGCCACAGGTAATAAAACATAAGAATATTCGTATTTTTGGGGCAAATTTATAACCATGGACAGATTCAAAAAATTAAAGCGTGTCATCGTACTGCTGACGGCGCTCTTCTCACTGGATCTGGTACTGCTCGTACTCATGATTCCCGTCCGCACGATAATGACGTGGGCGGTTATAGTCACGCAGGTTATAGTGGTAATATATTTCTGCGCATTGTCGCTGGCATTCCTCAAAGAATCCAAAGAGCGAAACGAAAACGGCGACGACACCGGAAAAAGCAAATGACGGCAAGAAGTTTTTTAAACACATAAATCCAATGAAAAGAATTCTTATCATCGGCGCCGGCGGACAGATCGGTTCCGAACTTACGATGAGGCTCCGGAGCGTTTACGGAAATGACAACGTTGTAGCTACGGACATGCGCGAATGCCCCGCTCTCGCAGCCAACGGTCCTTTCTTTCTGTTGAATGCCCTCGACAGGACGGCTTACGCCGAACTTGTAAAGAAGTATAAGATCGATTCCATCTACAACCTTGTCGCACTCCTGTCGGCAACAGGCGAAGCCGTACCCCAGAAAGCATGGGAGATCAATATGGGCGCCCTGCTCAACTCGCTTGAAATAGCCCGCGAATACAACTGCGCGCTCTTCACGCCGAGTTCGATAGGCGCTTTCGGTCCCAATACTCCCAAAGTAAAGACTCCGCAGGATACGGTAATGCGTCCTACGACCATGTACGGTGTCTGCAAGGTAACGGGCGAACTGCTCGGCGACTACTATCACCAGCGTTTTGGCGTCGATACCCGCAGCGTACGTTTCCCCGGTCTTATTTCCAACGTGACGCTCCCCGGAGGAGGCACTACCGACTATGCAGTGGAAATATACTACGAAGCCGTTAAAAAGGGCTCTTTCGTATGCCCCATACCGGCTGACGTATATATGGACATGATGTATATGCCCGACGCTCTCGATGCCATGATCCAGATCATGGAGGCCGATCCGGCAAAACTCGTTCACCGCAACAGCTTCAACGTTACGGCCATGAGTTTCACACCCGAAATACTCTATGCCGAACTCCGCAAAGCGATGCCGGGCTTCTCCATGACCTACGACGTGGATCCCGTCAAGGAAGCTATCGCACGCAGCTGGCCTGACAGCCTCGACGACTCATGCGCCCGCGAAGAGTGGGGTTGGAATCCGAAATGGGACCTCGCTTCCATGACGCAGGACATGCTTCGCGCCGTCCGCGAGAAAAAGGAAAAGGGACTCATCTAAAAGCAAGCTCTCTTATCGCCCTAAAAGGCTTTACACTTAAAAGCGCCGTAATTGTATACGGCGCTTTTTCAATTTCACACTATACGGTAAAATGGCCAACGTATCCCGCATGGAATTTCATCCCAGTCATCGTTGCCGTATAGCAACACTCGTACGGATCATGGAAAACAAAACTCCTAATCCTTAAATCGAAAAAAACGACATATAAGAAAAACAACCTACCGACTGCATATAATCACCTTTTAATATTTTCCATATGCGTCAACTAATCGGTAAAGACCTAACGACAAGTCCGTATAAGTTCTGTTTCCGCATCTAAAACATAACTTTCAACATTATCGTACAATCGACTTTGTATAGATCATTGGGAACAATAACCTACGAATGTCGGTAAATGGAAGAATCCGCCTAACGCCGCCTCGGACCAGATATAATCTTCTCGGATAACAAATCGATTTTGTTTCTCGATATACCATTCGTTAATGTCATTGTAACGATATTAGGTAACATTCTCTATCATAAATCATGGCACAGTAATATCTATAAGCCTACAAAACCGTACGATAAAACATATTCCGACCATAGCGAAATTCCTTTTACAGTCTTAATGTTTCAGCCTTTCTATCCAGGTTGTCCGTATGCTTAACATACCATTTCTTTGCATCGGCCTTAAAAACAATGTCATAAAACAGTTCTCATATCCGTATCCGACACTTTAACATGAAAAAGACAGCCGCAAGATTGTAGCCGCTTCTTTAGACAGTCTTTACAACATTCAATAGTCGCACCGTTATCCACTCCCACTATTATATGTCCGGGTCCAAAATACCTAATCTCGATATTTAACGACAGAATATCCATACCAGCACCAATAGCGGCAACCATAACCTGCAAGTCGATTGTCGACCGACATTACCGGAAACCGACCTCTGCATGCACATGCCTTTACAGTATAAACGCACGTTATTATCATCGTAAGGAACAGGATCCTTATTATAGGTCGCATTACCAAATCCGGAATCCTATATGAATCACGATCGTGGAAGACTCCTCATGGAGACTACAAAACAATAGCTCTGCATATCAATTATCGAATATGCAGAGCCATAAAATATTAGCAATAAAAAAAGGCCTCGTAAAAGGCCTTCTGGGGTGGAAGATGGGGCTCGAACCCACGACACCCAGAACCACAATCTGGTGCTCTAACCAACTGAGCTACATCCACCATATCACAGCCTCACGGCTATGTGACTGCAAAAGTAATACAACTTTTCTTTTTTTCAAAAAAACGGACGAAATTGTTTTTACTCTACACAACACATATACTTGCCTACGATAACAATCCGCAATCGGTATTTACAGAAGAAGTTATCGAACTCCTATCCTTATTAATACCCCCGACCGCTCGGAAATATTGATTACAAGCATGCACCATATTGTCACCAAATACATAATGCTACATACTACCAAACATCATCTCATGATTATTTCCCGATTCAGGCAAAAAGGCCATTCTCCCGACAAACAACCGCTACCACATGATTCATCCGAAACGTAAACTGAAAACAGCAGGACTGCCATAAGCGAACGGCACTACCACAATGGGTAATACAAATATTCCAAATATAAGAGGCTATTAATATGCTAAAAATATGTTCACGACATCAGCGTACCGTTACAGTCGAAAAAACATAGTAACGATAAAATTTGAATCCAATACAGGATACAACAAATCCGCATATGTTACGACAATCGACGACACGACGTATATTACATCCGCCATCTCTTACATCGTGGCATAATCAAAACAAAAACGGGCAACGCCTATAAACGTTGCCCGTAAACGGTAGATTAAGAATATCAATAATACCCTTGCTGCTGTGTCGCAGCGTAGGTTATCTTCAGAGCATTGGCTTTACGCAACTCCGTCTTGATATCGGTAATGATACCCATTTTGGTATACTTGTCGGCCTTGATGCAAACCGACATGGAATTACGGTCGTTTTCGCTGAGCTTGTCCCGCTCGGACGATATGAATTCATTAATATCCTTCGGAGTGCAATAACTGTCGTTAAGCTGTATACGCGGAGCAGTACCGTCCTTTGCCTGATACTTCTTCAAAGGCTGCCCTACATATATGTAGCTTACGAGGCTTTTCTTTTCGAGTTTCTGTATCTCGGTAGCCGAAGGAAGGCTTACGCTAACCCTCAGCTCGGTCTCCTTCATAGACGTGGTAGTCATAAAGAAGAAGAGGATCATGAAGATTACGTCAGGCAACGATGCCGTAGAAATCGCAGGTACGTTGTTCGAACCTTTTTTCCTGATAACTGCCATAACTAATTTCCTCCGATATTTTTAGGATTGGCCTCCGAGATCTTCAACGGTACAGCGTCCTGTACAGCTTCGCGTTTAGCCTCGTCCAGTTCACTGAATTTCACACCGAAATAGTTAAATGCCACCATATCGCGAATCTCGTTGAACGCACGCGTCAGTTCGTTCTGCACGTTTATGTACATTTCGTAACTAGTTCCGCGGTCATTCTGAAGAGACACGACACCCATGCTGACAGGATACTCGCCGATAATGTCTATCTGCTTCATTTCCTTTTCAGGGAGATCGTCTCTGTTACCGGGATTCAATACGAACTCTTTGACACGCTCCTTAACCTGACTGAGTTCCACCAGATCGCCCTGCAAAAGTATGTGACCGTACTGGTTTACTTTCACAGCCATGAGATTACGTTCCTTGATAGGCGGAGCATCTTTTTCCGGCTCATCCACCCAAGGCGGAAGAACGCGGTTGATACCCATATCCGTATTCATGGTCGTAGCGACAAGGAAAAAGATCAGCAAAAGGAATGCTATGTCGGCCATAGAGCCGGCATTCACTTCCGGTGTTTTTCTCTTATCTATTGCCATAATAAACGTTTACTTTTCAATAGTACTTTACTTCTTGAAAGCATTTCTGATCTCGCCCCAAATGATAACGAGAAAAGAGGCTGCAAGCATGATGTAACCGGCATACAGTCCGACGTCGGTCAGACGGAGTTCGACGGGATTGTCGAAATATCCGTTTTCGGCAGGGTTGGGCACCGGAGCATCGCTCGAAAGAAGATAACCCACGCCGAAGATTACTATCATAACCACGAGCCCTATCAAGGTACGCATAGCGCCTTTGGGGTTACTCAGAATGTTGATAACGGGGAAAATCACCGCGATTATCAATGCGGCAGCAAAAATAATGTAGGCATAATACAACATCACTTCTACCCCCATGGCAGCTCCGACGCTACCTACCGGATACACAGGCGAAGGCTCCGGATAAAGTATGGAAGCGATGATGAAATATGCAAATACAGCAACTCCCAATATGAGCAACAGGTAGCTGATGTATTTTATATATTTAAACGCTTTATTATTCATAATAATATACTAGTGTAGAGTAGATTATTTTTTGTTGTATTCGGTCAACATATCCACGAGGATGATAGAACTGTCCTCCATGCTGATAACCAATGAATCTATCTTCGATACGATGTAGTTATAGAACAACTGAAGAATAACGGCCGCGATCAAACCAGCAAGCGTAGTAAGAAGGGCGACCTTGATACCGCCTGCAACCAAGGTTGCGGAAACGTCACCTGCAGCCTGAATAGCATCGAACGCAGCGACCATACCTACTACGGTACCCATAAATCCCAACATAGGAGAGAGCGCAATGAAAAGAGAGATCCACGGAAGACCTTTTTCCATAAGACCCATCTGAACCGAGCCGTAGGAAGCCACACTCTTCTCAACCACGTCGAGACCTTCGCCGTAACGGCTCAAACCCTGATAATAGATGCTGGCAACGGGACCGCGGGAATTACGGGCAACATCCATAGCAGCATCGATACCGCCGTTCTTGAGAGCCTCTTCTATGCTTGCGATGAATTTCTTGGTATTGATCGAAGAAAGATTGAGGTACAATATACGTTCGATAGCGATAGCGAGACCAAAGATAAGGCACAACAATATAGGAGTCATCCAGCCTGCGCCACCTTCGAGGAATTTCTGTTTGATAGCCTGGTGCATCGGAGTACCTTCCACGTCTGTTTCCGGATTGGCTACTTCCACTTCGGTAGCGACAGTCTCAACAGCGGTGGAATCCACTGCGACAACCTCTTCAGTTGCAGTCGCTTCGGATACGGCCTCCTGAGCGTAAACATTCACAGCCGAAAAGCTCATAACGCCTACTGCTGCCAGAATCAAAAAAACTTTTTTCATAGCTTTAATTTAGAATTGATTAGACTTATTATTTTAATTGTTTATCGCATAAAATACAGGCAGGGTACGATCATCTCCGAATTTTCGGCCGCAGCGACCTTTAATATCTGAAAACCTGCACCGGCCTGTGTACCGTCGCAATCAAAAAAACATGTGCCGGACTAATCCGTAAAAATTTGTCCGGCACATAGCGGAGAAAGCGGGATTCGAACCCACGATACCCTTTTGGGGTATACGCACTTTCCAGGCGCGCACCTTCAGCCACTCGGTCATTTCTCCGTTTCAACGAACCGAATCCGTCTGAAACCCAATCGTTTCACCAACGAACCTAATCTCATCAGGCCTCAATTAAATGCCCTGATCCGACATATTTCGGCCCAAAAACTTCCGAAATATAGAAATTTTTTTTGTTCCAAAAAAATAGTGCCGTCTTATCATCATAATTTTATACTTGTCATACCCTCTTCCGACACATGTCCAAGCATGATTTCAGATTAAGTATACTCTTCGATACCGGCACCACACGAATACGTCAGTCGAGCGACATCTCGCCGCACAACGGTTGTTTCATCGCCCCGACGAACTTCTCACCGCTGAGACCCGATCCGAGCAAAAGCATCATTTTGGTAAGCGCAGCCTCGGTCGTTATGTCGCGGCCGCTTATGACGCCGATATCCTGCAACCTGCGCCCGGTCTCGTAAATGTCCATATTCACAGCTCCGCTCGTACACTGCGTAACATTTATTATATATATCCCGCGAGCTATGGCCTCTTCGAGAGCCCCGATAAACCAGCCGAACGTAGGCGCATTGCCGGCGCCGTATGTCTCCAACACCACACCACGCACGCCTTCGACGGAAAGCATCGCACGGAAAACCGGCTCCGTAATCCCCGGAAATATCCTGACGACTATCACGTCGCGCGACAATGTCGTATGAACCTTCAACGGTTCCTGCGGATGCGGCATGATAGCTCCGTGACGATAATGTATGCCCACCCCTACGGCGGCGAGCGCGGGATAATTCTGCGAAGCGAATGCACTGAGCTCCTCGGCGCTCTGCTTTATGGTACGGTTGGCGCGGAACAGTCTGTTCTGGAAATAGAGAGATACTTCCGGCACCACGGCACGTCCGTTCTCCTTGGACGCCGCTATCTCTATGGCCGTTATCAGATTCTCCCTGCCGTCAGTACGCAGCACTCCGATAGGTATCTGGCTGCCGGTGAACACCACCGGTTTGTCTATATTCTGAAGCATGAAACTGAGGGCGGACGACGTATACGACATGGTATCCGTTCCGTGAAGCACCACGAAACCGTCGAAACGGTCGTAATTGTCCCTTATGCTCTCGGCTATCCTCACCCACACCTCCGGACCGGCATTTGAAGAGTCTATCGGCTCGAACGGCAAAACTTCCAACTCCACATCGAGCCTACGCAGCGAGGGTATCTCGTCGTATATGCCGTTGAAATCGAACGGCACCAGCGTTCCCGTAACAGGATCGGGCTTCATACCTATAGTGCCGCCCGTATAAATCAGAAGTACAGATGATTTTCCCATAATAATATTTTTGCCCCGTTAAATATTCAAGTTCAAGCAGCGCAGGCCGACAATGCACCGAAAGCAGCCGTTCGCCGCAAAACGACCGCAAGTTAAGCACTTTTCACGTTATTTGACCAGCCCGGCAATCAAATTCCGAATAAACGGACAGCCGTTCGCGTCGTCGTTTCCGCAACCGTCTCCTCCGAAACGCCCTTTATCTCCGCCACTCTGGCGCATACGCGCGTTATATAGGAGGATTCGTTGCGCTGCCCGCGATAGGGCACGGGAGGCAGATACGGAGAATCGGTCTCCAGTACGATATCCTCCAAAGACATGCGCTCCAACACCTGCGGCAAGGCACTCTTCTTGTAAGTCACCACGCCGCCTATTCCGAATACGAAATCGCCGCACTCCCTGACAGCCAAATAATCCTCCACCGTACCGCTGAACGCGTGCATCACGCCACGCAATCCGCGACCGGCATACTTCCGCAAAACCGAAATGGTTTCCGGCCACGCATCGCGCGTATGTACGGCTATCGGAATCCCGCACTTCAGCGCCGTTTCTATCTGACGCTCGAAAGCCTCGGTCTGCTGTTGCATCCAGTCGCGGCTCCAGTAGAAATCGAGTCCTATCTCGCCCACGGCATAAAACCTGCGCCCGCCGGTCTGAGCAAGCATCTTCTCCACCAATGACAACTCGGTTTGCCACTCCGGATTATCGTTCACCGAAGTCGGGTGAAGTCCCATCATCGGAAAACACAGCTTCGGATAACTGTCGCATAAATCCAGCAGCCGATCATGCGTCTGCGAGTCTATAGCCGGACACATCATCCCGACCACACCGGCATCGACGGCCCTCGCGACGACTTCCGCCCTATCAGAATCGAAAGCCTCGTCGAAAATATGCGTATGCGTATCTATTATTCTCATCTCAACACGAATGAATACCTCTGCAAAGGTATGTCAGATCGAACGTACCGCAAACCATAACGCCGAATAATCGCCTCGACAAATTCCACTCGTGCAACCATGAACTACGTTCAACGGCACCGTTCGTACACTTTTCCCGGCAGACACCGCAACACCCCGGCCAGTTCAAGCCCCAGCAACAATGCCGCGAGCTGCCCCGCAGGAACGCCGCTCCTCGCGATCAGAGTATCCATATCCAACGTCTCCCCGTCGCCGAAACATTCCGCAACGCGCTTTTCATCGCCGTCCAGCACGGGCGATGCCGAACTCCTGTCCGGAATAACGCCTACGGTATCTATATCCCAGCCGAGTTCGCGGACTATATCGTCACCGGAACAGACCATAGAGGCGCGGCGCGACATTATCAAACGGTTGGCGCCTTCGGAACATCGGTCTCCCGCACGACCGGGAACTGCCATCACCGCCCGCTGATACCCGTACGCAAGATCGGCCGTCGAAAGTGACCCGCCGTTCGACGGAGACTCGACCACAACCGTTCCCTCGCTCATGCCGGCTATTATCCTGTTGCGGGGAATGAAATAGGAGCCGTTCTGTTTGGTCGCCGAGTGCAGCTCCGTTATTATCGCTCCGCCGTTGTCCACTATCTCACGCGCCAGCGAACGATGCACCGAAGGCGTCACTTCAGGCAAGGGACTCGCCACTACGCCTACTGTACGCAATCCGTAACGCAAAGCAGCCCGATGCGCACAGGCGTCCACGCCGTAAGCCAGACCGCTGACGATCACCGCATCGGGTTCGAGTTCGGCCACCCGCCCCACCAGCACGTCGCACATGCGCTGCCCGTAAGGCGTCACAGTCCTCGTCCCGACCACCGACAACATTTTCCCCGACAGTGC
Organism: uncultured Tidjanibacter sp.; assembly: GCA_947852905.1. Classification (GTDB taxonomy): domain Bacteria; phylum Bacteroidota; class Bacteroidia; order Bacteroidales; family Rikenellaceae; genus Tidjanibacter. The sequence continues at coordinate 87,662 of CANTVF010000003.1, forward strand.
GTCCACGGCCCCCATGACATACAGCACATGCGGAAAATCCACGCACTCGCGTAACAAGGCCGGATAGTACGGATCGGTAGAGGCCACTCCCGCAATACCGTGTTTTGCCATATATTTCATCTCCGACGCCGCAGCTCTGAACGACGATCGCGAGGCGATGCCGTGAGCCAAATCGCGCCTCAATCCGGCACCGGTCACCAACTCTTCTTCCGTCTGAGCATAAACCGTCCGCGCATCGCCGTACAACGATAACAGATGAGCGATGCCCTTCGCCCCCAATCCATACTGTAACGTCAAAGCTATGTCCTCTATCTCCATACCGGAATGACCTTAATATCGCGGCCGACTGCCGCAAAATTCCCGATGATAAAGATAATGCAAAACCGTCGACATTGAAAATATACGGTACGGACAATCGCAATACGACATTTACACACCCTCGCACGCATCCGATTCCACCGCCTTACCTGCCGTACAATTCACTAATTCGATGCGCACACAGCCTATCTACGCCCGGACTTATTGTTTCTAAATACCGATGCCGCCTACAGCACCCTCAAAACCCGGTATGTTTCCCGACGACCTCACCCGGTCATGGCAAGCCGCATTTCGCCCGCCACCGAAGATTCTAATAACATAAGTTTGCACTATCGGAAAACGCCTCATACATATACCTCGACTAAAAAATTGCAATACCTCCATTCCCGACGTCGTCCATAAAGCCTTACAACCGTAACCTTCGGTCTATATAAACCTATTTTTTGGTATATCAGGATAATTGTTTATATTTGCACGCTGAAACGCCAAACGGTGCGATGGCCGAGCGGTTAGGCAGAGGTCTGCAAAACCTCGTACAGCGGTTCGATTCCGCTTCGCACCTCGGATAACCCCTTGCAGAATACTTTTTCCGGTATTGTGCAGGGGTTTTTAATTTTTCCTTATCTCCATGCCCAACATTCCTCTCGATTGACAAGGGCTATCATTTTAATATTAAGCGAAACCCCGCCAACCTCATCTCCGGATAATCATCCGATATTATGCGATACGACGTAAGTACGCTCTTCCCGATGCATAGTATCACGCTATAATGAGCTGCGACAAACTGTCCGTCTTCGGAAAACAATCAAATCGCATACGCCTCGCAAATAGGTTTGTCACACCGCAATCCGTTTTTAAACTTATCCGTGACAAAATCCGGTTTATATTTCCTATATTTGAGATAACAGGCCGGACGTTCATGCAAATACATATCCCCTCATCATCATATCGCACAATACGACACCTACGAACAATTCAATAACAAGAGACTATGAAGAAAGCGATCATTCTTTTATCCGCACTTATCGTCTGTACATTCCCGTGTTATTCGCAACAGGTAACAGCAAGCGTAGACGAACGTTTCGAATTGACAAGCATAGTGTTCAGACTCGCTGGAGTGAACAAAGAGTATCAGAAATGCGATTTCGAACAATACGCAAACGATATAGACGAATATTTCGCACCATATGCCGACCACGAACTCTTGGAATACATAAGGGAACTAAGGACAAAAACGCCGATAGCCTACGATGCAATTCCTACCTCAACATCCTTGCTGGAGATAAAGAACGGGCACATCGTTCGAGCACAGAAATATAGGAATACCGACATCGCCGAACTCGATCCGCGATGGAACGAAGAGTATTTCACTCATTACATTAAGCTGTTGAACAGATTTTACAGAGAATCTGACTTCCACTCGTTTTTCACATCACACGAGGAGTTATACAGACTCGTTGAAGAGAAAATGAACACCGCTGTACTGAAAGAAATCAATTTCAACTGGTTCGATTCGTTTTACGGAATACCTTTTGCCGAGCAGGATATAAAGATATACCTGAGCATTACCAACGGTCCCAACAACTACGCTGTCAACGATTGCGTTTTGATAGGAATTCCGGCAACAGAAAACCAGCCGGATATAAACTTCGCTTTTACATACACATGCACATATACATTAATGCATGAACTGAATCATCATTACACGACCCCGCTGATGGATAAATACTGGCCGCAAATGGAAAAAGCAGCTATGCTGATATATCCATCCGTAAAAGAGGAAATGGCAAGAATAGCTTACAGAAATGCGAAAACGACATTCTATGAATGGCTGACAAATCTGTTCACAATAATGTATTACAAAGAGATGTGGCCGACATCGAATTTTGCGGACGTAAGGACAAGACTGGATATGAACAAAGGTTTCATATGGATGAAAAGAAGCGTGGAGTTCATGGAAAACTTTTACCAGAACAGAATCCGATACAATTTCATAGAGGCGTTCATGCCACAGTTAGCGTTTTTCTTAGATTTTACAGCGACAAACTTCGAACATGTAGAGACGGAATTCGATAATCGCAGACCGTATGTTACGAACGTATATCCCGCTCCCGGTTCTGACATATCCCAATATGATTTCATATATATAACATTCTCCCAGCCAATGCGTGTAGACTGCAAGGGAATATGGGAAGTCGACGATCAAGAGATAACATTGCTACCTGTATATTATGAAACGAGTGCTTGGCTCAACGAATATACATTCGTATATGTAGTAGACCATGATGCTTTGCAACCGGGCTGTAAATACGGCATCAGGATCCCTGCATTCGCCTACCTATCCAAAACGGATTACTCTATGGCTGACACCCCGAACGTTGACCTGATATACTATACCGCACCGGAAAGCGATTAACGGCCGCAATCCCGATAATACAACTCCATTCAATCCGTTGCAATACCGATTTTCACGGTAAAAATCGTGCGAGGCATATTCTTTGCAGCATCCGATCCTATGGGCGAGGAGGCTATACGCAGGCTGCCCATATTAGAATCATGCCGACTTTCCCGTCTTTCGATCCGTTACATTCGTCATTACCGGACGGCAACATTAAAGTATTTCGACAGTTATGAACAAAAGCGAATTTGCGACAGCCCTTTTGTCGGGCATAAAGAAATTTCTCTCGTGGATAGGTATTCCGGACAATATGCTCGACGAGTTGGACGAAATAATCTTCCTGATACTGATAATCGTCATCGCGTTCCTATTCGCCGCCGCAGTGCATGCGATATTCTCGCGACTCAACAAAAAGATATTGAAACGAAAGAACGCCGGTCTGCTCGACTCGTTCACCAAATACAACGTATTGCGCAAACTGACGGCCGTCATTCCGCCGCTCGTCATCTCCGCCCTGTTGCCGTTCGCATTCGACAAGAATTCCGAATGGTTCATCGTGAGCGACAAAATCACATGGATATACTTCTGCATAGCGCTGCTCATCTCGGTAAACGCCGTATTGAACCTGCTGGGCGATACCCTGCAAAACACCAAACAGTTGCAGAGCCGCCCGCTGAAAGGTTTCGTACAGATACTTCAAGTGATTTTCTCATGCATAGTCGTCATAATCATAATATCCATTCTCATAGACAAGTCGCCCTTTAAACTCATTACCGGACTGGGCGCTTTCGCCGCAGTGCTGATGCTGGTATTCAAGGATACCATACTGGGATTCGTCGCGGGCGTAATGATCTCCGAAGAAGACATCCTCCGCATAGGAGACTGGATAGAGATGCCTCAAAACAACATCAACGGTACGGTAACGGATATATCTCTCGACGTAGTCAAGATACAGAACTTCGACAATACGATAGTCACGATACCGCCCTATTCCCTCGTTTCCGGATCGTTCATCAACTGGCGCGGAATGAGCGATTCCGGCGGGCGACGAATTATGCGCGAATATACGCTCAAGCTCGACTACATAAAACCGTGTACTCCGGAGTTTTTGGAAAAGATGAAGACTTTCGACAAGGACCTCGCTCAATTCATCACGGAAAAACAGGCACAGGCAGCAACCGGACAGGTAGCCAATACCGAAAATCCGGCCGGTCTGGTCAACGGTACCATAGACACCAATCTCGGGCTGTTGAGGGCCTACATGACCATGTATCTCGCCCGTCACCCGTTCGTAAGCAAAGATCTGCTGCTCATGGTGCGCACTCTTGCGCCTACCGGCAACGGTCTCCCCGTCCAGATCTACTGCTTCTCCTCCAACAAGGACTGGCCGAGCTACGAATCCATACAGTCGGAAATAATGGAACATTTCGTATCCGTATTACCGGCATTCGACCTCTACCCGTTCCAGAACTCCGATGCCCGCGATACCATTATCAGCAGCTTCATCGAATCGGGAAAATTCGACGTTTCGTCCATAGACGGCATTCCGTGGCACACTATCATCCCCGCTACGGAAGAAAAGAAGACCCCGACAGACAGCGCATCCTGATACACACGGATACACCTATCGGATTACACGAACTTACGGCAAAGGCGGTCAATGAACGGACCGCCTTTGTCGTATTGTGCCGGACATACGCGAATAGGCTATGGCATAATGTATCAACAGAAAACTGGAAATAAGATTTCGCCGACGCTGCCTTTCGTCCGTATCCGCCGCAATAAGTATAACTTTCCGTAATACGCAAAACAAAGGGAGACGTTAAGTTTTAACGTCTTCCCCTTTAAGGTATGTTAGAACGGGTAAAATACGAGACCGTGAGTGTAATGGCGACAGGAATTTACGATGTGCAGACTTATCCGGAAACTCGATAGAAACGCAGCCGATTGCCCGTTACGACACACCGCCCAGACATTTAAACATAAAATCATTCAGTCTATTATAGACGGCTGTCGCTTGTTAATCTGCAAAAGCACCACAGGCGCCGAAGTCATGCCGTGTTTTTCCACCGCGTATCACGGCAGTATCCTCATTCCTTATCAGGAAGTACAACCTGTTCTGCAAATTCACTTCGCTCGCACCGCCGTCGAGATCGAGATACAGTATGTTCATCTCAGGATAGAACTGTCTGAGTCTTCGCTCTATACCCTTGGCTACTATATGATTGGCTATGCAACCGAACGGCTGTACGCATACCACGCGTTTGACTCCTGCCCTCGCATAGCACGCCACTTCGGCAGCCACAGACCACCCTTCGCCGAACTGATTCGACAACTCCAGTATCTCGGAGGCGTACTCAGCCTTCTTGAATACAGACTCCTGTTTGCGGTAATACCGGAACCGACGGAGTATCGCCTCCGCAGCCGATATGCGGACGTTCATGTATTTCAGAAACAGCGGACTCATGTAGTGTTTCAGCATGCTGCCGCGCGCAACCCCGTGCCGCATGTTGACTTCCGAATTGACGAAATACTGCATGACGAAATCCAGAATCGGCGGCGTTACGACTTCCATGCCGTGCGCCCTCAGCCATTCGGTAATATGTGCCTGCCCGTAATTGTTGTATTTCACGAATATTTCGCCCACCAGTCCTACCTGCACAAACGGCCTGTCGACGACATCCACCCTATTGAAATCATCGACCGCACGCGACATCGCATCGAGCATCATCCTGTGGTCCCGACTTTTTATCGCCTTTATGCCCTCTTCCACATAACGGTCGAAAAGAGCCTTGCTCGTACCACGAACCCGTTCGCGCACCACCGTAGCAGAGTACATCTGATTCAACCCGTCACCATAGAGTATCGTATACACGGCCATATTGATAAGAGACGCCATGCGCCCTACAGGTATCCGAAAAGCCGACTGTTCGTTCTGGTAGGCTTTCCCGGCAGACAATATCAGCACGGGGATATCCGAGAATCCGGCCGTCGTCAAAGCCGCCTTTATCTGGGACACATAATTCGTCGCACGACACTGTCCTCCCGTCTGGGTTATCGCCACGACCACATCGTCCAGATCGTATCTGCCCGATTGCAGGGCTGAAATAATGTCGCCCGTAACGAGCGTCGAAGGGTAACACACCTCATTGTGTCCGTAACGCAGTCCCGTCTCGGCGGACGTTTTCGAGGAAGGGGGCAGGTTCTCTATCCTGTATCCTATCATCTCCCCTATCGCCGGAACGAAAGGCGAAATGAAATCCGCGAGCCACGGTACGAGTATCGTCCTGCGACGGTCGTCTTTCGTATAGGTACGTCCGTATCCGCTGTATATCCCGCCGTCGCACCTACGCGCTCCCGCCGCCCTCAACGACTCCACGAACGAGCGCAAACGCAGTTTCACCGATCCGGGACTGGCTATCTCGTCTATACGGATTACCGTATGGTTTTTTCCAGCCTTGCGGAGTATGGCGCCCGTCTCGTCCATGAAGAAAGAATCCGGTCCGCACCCGAACGAATTGAGCTGAATCATCTGCACGTTGGCAGGAAGCTGCGCCACCCTCATGGCCGCCTGCACCACCCTGTCAGGATAAGACCATTGCGATACGAGGTTGAGCGATGCGAATCCATCCGAAGCGTCCGCACAGAACACGTCGTCGGTAAGCACATGTATGCCGAGATCGGAAATTATCTGCCCGACCTTCTGATTCACAAGAGCATCCGCATGATAGGGTCTGCCGGCGACGACGAACACCATATCTCCCGACGCCAGTGCCTCATCAAGTATCTTTTTCTGCTCCCCGGCCAGTCGTTCCCGGTATCTGTCGCGTTCGGCCAGCGCCTTACCGAAAGCCGTGCGGAACGTTTTGTCGTCCACACCGAGCGATGCGAGGTACTCTCCGCATGCCCTCTCCAACGCCTTGGCATTACTGAACGTCACTATAGGTCTGTCGAGCGGAATTCCACCCGGCAGCGGCTCCATTGACGAACGTATGACATCCGGATACCCGCTCACGACCGGACAGTTGAACGAATTGTTGCTCGCTCCGAAGTCCCTGTGCTCCTTTATCACCATTGGATACAGAATACGGTCTACGCCGCTCTCCGCCAACGCGGCGATATGGCCGTGCGTGAGTTTGGCCGGGAAACATATATTGTCCGACATTATGCATCCGACACCCTTGCGGTAAAGTCCGAAAGTCGATTCCGGCGACAGCACGACACGGAATCCGCACTCGGACAGCAACGTGTGCCAGAACGGATAGTTCTCGTACATGTTGAGTGCACGCGGCAATCCTATTCTCAATCCGTCCGCCTGCGGACGGTCATGCCTGTCGAACAGCAGTCTGTTCTTCAGATCGAATGCATTGTAACCCTTCTTTCCGGAGGTAGCCCTGTTGTAAAATACCTTTTCGCACTTGTTGCCGGCGAACGAAACGTTACCGTTCTCGAACTCGAAACGCAGTACCGTGCAACGGTTCTGGCAACCGCCGCAGGCGATCTCACGTGTCTTTATCCTGTCCGGCACGGGCATTACGCCTGAAAATCCGCGGCACGGCTCGCCCGCTTCATGCATCTTGCGCGCATAAAGCGCGGCTCCGAAAGCACCCATGATTTCCGGCCGGTCGGTGGAAGATACCGACTTACCCGAAAGCAGTTCCAGCGCACGATACACCGCATCGTTACGGAACGTTCCTCCCTGCACCACTATATGATCGCCGAGCGACTGTAGGCTGGTCAACTTCAAAACTTTGAAAAGGCAGTTTTTGACCACCGAATATGCGAGTCCGGCAGCAATGTCTCCCAGCGACGCGCTTTCGCGCAAAGCCTGTTTCACCTTTGAATTCATGAATACCGTACAGCGGGTACCCAAATCGCTCGGCTCCGCAGCCAGACACGCCTCGCGCGTGAACTCCTCAAGTGTAAGCCCCATTGTAGAAGCGAAGTTCTGAAGAAAAGAGCCGCAGCCGGACGAACATGCCTCGTTGAGCTCTATATTGGATATGGTACCGTCCGACACGAACAGCGATTTCATATCCTGACCGCCTATGTCGAGTACGAACGTCACCTGCGGATCGACATACTGCGCACCGGTAAGGTGTGCCATGGTCTCCACTATTCCCCAATCCAGTCCGAACGCAGACCTCACGAGGTCCTCTCCGTATCCGGTGACAGCCGACGACACGATATTTACCCGAACGCCTGCCGTTTCCATATCATCGTAGAAACGCTGCATTCCCTCGACGGCCTTCTTCAACGGATTGCCCTGATTGGGTGCATAATAGCAGAACACTATCCCGGCATCGTTATCCGTAACCACTATCTTGGTTGTAGTCGATCCCGAATCGATGCCCAGATAGCAGTCCAACGTATCTCCACGATGCAAAACGGCCTCCCGCAACGGAAGCACGTTCCGTTCCGAACACCATGTTCCGTATTCGTCCGCCCCGGAAAAAAGAGGCGGCAGGGAATCGCCGCGTACAGCGTTGCCGCCGGAAAGACTCTCCATGAACCCGCGCAGATCGCACTCCCGCAGGCCGTCACCGTGCACGGCAGCACCCAATGCCGGGAAAAGTTCACCGTTATCCGGCACTATCATATCCTCCGCGCCCACTTTCAACACTTCCCTGAACGCATTCCTCAACGCCGGAATGAACGTCAGCGGACCGCCTATGCATAGAACGCCTCCGCCGACGGTACGCCCCCTCATCAAAGTCGTGACGCACTGCAAAGCCACGGCATAAAATATCGAAGCGGATATATCCTCCGGCGCGACATTGCGCGAAATCAGATTCTGTATATCGGTCTTTGCAAAAACCCCGCACCGCGAAGCTATCGGGTATATTTTGGTATGCCGGTCTGCCAGAGGCGCAAGCCTCTCCACAGGTATGTTCATCAGATCGGCCATCTGGTCTATGAAAGCGCCCGTCCCGCCGGCACAGCTTCCGTTCATACGTATGTCGGGCTGCCGGCCGGGATCGAGGAATACCATTTTGGCATCCTCTCCGCCCAAATCTATTATTACACCCGCCGACGGATAATACATCTCGGCCACACGAATGGACGCTACCACCTCCTGTACGAACTCGACGCCGGTACGTTCCGCTATTCCCATGCCTGCCGATCCGGTAACCGTCACGCTGAAACGCGCATCGGGAAACCGTTCGAGTATCGTCCCGAACTCCTCTTTCAGCACGCTGTTGAAATCGGCGTTATGACGCCTGTAAGCCTTATGAACCAACTCTCCCGCGGTATCGACGACCGCCACTTTCAACGTGGTCGATCCCACGTCGAGACCTATCCTTAACCTCTTGCGTTCAAATCCTGTTTCCATACGACTAAAAAATCTCTTTTCAGACTACGAGGGCATTTCTGACGAAATCTATGACATGCTCCTTGTGTTCATGGATAAATTCGTCATACCTGTCCGCCGATATTCCCGTTATCTTCCGCACCAGCGGTCCCATAACGAACGGGAACACACATAACGACACTATATTGATAATTATATCCATTGCAGGGTACTCCCCGATCAGGCCCTGCCCGCGGTCCCTCTCCACAAGTCCCGCGAAATGTTCGAAAACCTCCGCAGGATTATACGACTCCACAAGTCCCGCCACGGTAGAGGGATTATGGCTGGCGGCCGTAAGTATGAAACTGGGAATCTGCGGATACTGTACCAACAGATCGTAATAGGTGTTTATCCATGATTCCACTACGTCGGCGACAGGCCTGTCCGATCCGAGAACGGCGAATATCCTCGTTACCAGAATATCGAAAGCCTCCTTGAAGATGACTTCGAAAAGTCCCGTCTTCGACTGGAAATAATAATTGACCATAGCCACATTGGTCCCCGAAGCATTGGCTATATCGCGCACGCTGGTCCCCTCGAAACCGTTCTCGACAAAAAGTTCCCGCGCCGTATCCACTATCCGCTGCCTTACACCGGACACACTGTCTTTACCCGTCATATTAAACGACCGTTTAGTTATTTCGCCTGCAAAACTAAACAATCGTTTAGAAACTATCAATACCGTTTTACCATTATTTTCTCGATAATCGAACATATATTGCACTACATACGTTCAAAATCCTCCCGCCGGACAATACAGCGGCTACAGACCGCTTGCGTAAATACAGGTAATAATTGATAAATTTGCCCGTTATTTGCAATAAGACAAACCTTACCTGAACATTAAAAAATATGAGTACGAAAGATACCGATCTGAAAAAAGAAGCCCTCACGTATCACTCCGAAGGGCGTCCCGGAAAACTGGAAGTGATTCCCATAAAACCCTACAGCTCGCAGAAAGACCTCTCGCTGGCATATTCTCCCGGCGTAGCGTATCCCTGCCTCGAAATAGAGAAGAATCCCGACGACGCATATCGGTACACCTCCAAGAGCAACCTCGTGGCGGTCATATCCAACGGTACCGCCGTCCTCGGTCTGGGCGACATAGGCGCTCTGGCTGGCAAGCCTGTCATGGAAGGCAAAGGACTGCTGTTCAAAACATTCGCTGACATAGATGTATTCGACATAGAGGTAAACACCAAAAACGTCGAAGAATTTATCATGACCGTCCGCAACATCGCACCTACGTTCGGCGGCATAAACCTCGAAGACATAAAGGCGCCGGAATGTTTTGAAATAGAAGAGCGTCTGAAAGAGGAACTGGACATACCCGTGATGCACGACGACCAGCACGGTACGGCAATCATATCGTCGGCAGCGCTGCTGAACGCGCTCGAAGTGGCCGGTAAAGACATCTGCGAGGTACGAGTCGTCGTAAACGGTGCCGGCGCTGCGGCATTATCGTGTTCCAAACTATACATGGCGCTGGGCGTAAAGCCCGAAAACCTCATAATGTGCGACAGCAAAGGCGTGCTCCGCGCAGACCGCACGGACCTCAACGAGCGCAAACGCCAGTTCGCTACCCGACTGAACCTCACCACTCTGGAAGATGCGCTGAAAGGTGCAGACGTCTTTCTGGGACTTTCCGTGGCCGACGTGCTGACACAGGAGATGGTACGCAGTATGGCGCACGACCCGATAGTATTCGCGCTCGCGAATCCAAACCCGGAAATATCCTACGAAAATGCCATGGCGTCGCGTCCCGACATAATATTCGCCACGGGACGTTCCGACTATCCGAATCAGGTCAACAACGTCCTCGGCTTCCCGTACATTTTCCGCGGCGCTCTGGACGTAAGAGCCAGAAAGATAAACGAAGAGATGAAAATAGCCGCTGTACGTGCCCTGTCGGAACTGGCCAAGCAACCCGTTCCGGAAATGGTACTGACAGCATACAACAAGGATCACATAGAGTTCGGCCGCGAATACCTGATCCCGAAAGCGCTCGACCCGCGTCTTATTACGGTAGTCTCCACCGCAGTGGCGCAGGCGGCCATGGATTCCGGCGTCGCCCGCCAGCCCATAACCAACTGGCACACCTACCATGCCGCCCTCCTGTGCCGTACAAAGGTAGTGCAGCGTCTTGCTGCCATGGCAGCCTCCGGAGGTCTGGAATGCGAGATAGTGAACGGCAGATAAACAGGCCGCACACAATAACTAACCGCCCCTTGCTAAACATTGGCAAGGGGCGGTTTACATTATAGTCTTAAACATCGTCCTCTCTCATGCACGGCGGCGGTAAACACATACCGTCTCCCTTACATCGCAGAAAATACCGGAATACACTCCGGACATCTACGGACGCACGTCAAATCACTGCAACAGCAACTGTGACGCCACGGCGTCGCGCTTATCGCGACCGGCTACTATCTCCACGAGCTTCAATGCGAAATCCATAGTAAGCCCCGGTCCACGCCCCGTAACGACGTTCCCGTCTACCACGACAGGCTCCGAAGTATGCAACTCGGCGCCTTCGAGGTATTTCTCGAATCCGGGATAACAGGTAGCCTTACGCCCCTTGAGGATACCGAGACGTCCCAATACCATTGGCGAAGCGCATATGGCCGACACCAGACCGCCCTTGTCGTAAAAGGCCTTCACTTCTCGCTTCAACCCTTCGTGCGTATCGAAGGCAGGCGTTCCGCCGGGAATCACAAGAAGTTTCGCAGCAGCAAAATCCACTTCGTCGAACAACAGATCGGCCGTCACCGGCACCTCGTGACTTCCGGTAACCACCCTCTGCCCTGTCAGCGATACGGTACGCACATCGAGTCCCGCCCGGCGCATTATATCCACGGTAGCCAGAGCCTCGATCTCCTCGAACCCCGTGATAAGGAATACGAATACAGTTCTCATCGTCATTTTTTTTAAATTACCATTCCAAATATAACGATTGCTATCGGCAGCTACAAGTGCTGATTCAATTTTTCGTCAGTTCCCGCCATCCGGCGAACGTGAATCGAAAATATTCTTTAAAAAATTCACGCATAGCGTCTCTATCCAAATCATGCGTTACAACCTCGCCTATGACACTAACCAACCACGCAGACATAACGCGTATGAAAAACACTGAAATATTTTTCAGCTCAGGCAAATACTTGCGTTCGGAAACCATATACCCATAATTAGCCTGCGTAATATGATCAGTAAATGCCTCTCTGAAACCGCACATGGACGAACCATCTGAATGAAACAACAAAAGCCGCAACTCCTCCTTGTAACGTTCTATCATACAGATATAATCGTCTACCACTTCCTCACAATGCCCAAAAATAAGCAACATATCCGAATCGATATTCTCCTCGGCAAGCAGACGAGTAATAAATGCAAACCATTCATCTTTCACGGGTCCTACAACTGCTGCATACAGCTCGTCTTTCCCATTGAAATAATTATATAAGTTACTTAGCCCGACACCGGCCCCACGCGCAATACTCCGCATGGAAGCGCCTTTATATCCTTCCTTCACGAACTCGTCGCGCGCAGCGTTCAAAATGGCTCCGTATTTATCGTCTTTAAATATTCTCATTATCTAAATATACAATAGAAAACTTTCAACCATATGCAAAGTAACGCAAAAAATCATCTCATGCAACATCGTTTCAGTCGTATTCCTCACCAACGCCCCTTGTCATAAAAAGCAGTTGCAATAATATAAATCGCCATTGCCACTATATAAAACGGACACGTATCCATACAAAATACCACCAAAGATTCATCGTGTCGTTGCACATCGATATTCTGCCTTTCATATCTTCGACACTACGAAATTCCCAAATCGGCTCACCTCACAGTCGATTATCGTGGAATATGAAATAAAGACAAATCGCCAGTTAGAAGTTTTCCTAACTGGCGATCCTTGCGAACCCATGCCGACCGATACCTCAAACACCAGCCGACACGGAAAATATATCAGAAGACAAAATCAACGGTCAGTCCCTATTGACCTGATACTCGGAAAATGCTCCGTGGAATGTCCCGGAAACGGTATTCTGGGCATCATCGGTCAATTTAATTTCTATTGTATAGACGGCATCCTTGCCTTCGCCTTCATGCGATACCGTTACGCTGCCGCCGAAAAGCGGAGAAGCTTCAACCTCTACATCATTATCGAAGTATTGGTAGAATGTCTCGCCGTAATACCCCTCACGGTAAAACTCTCCCGGTATAACGGTAGGAGTATGGTAAATGGGGAATCCATCGGGGTCTAATTCTTTGTAAGAATCAACATTATAGGTACCGTCGGGTATAACGGTATCGTCTTCTCCCTTATCGGCAACGAGCTTCATGTTGAGATTGTGCCCTGTACCGCCGAGATGTCCGAACTGGTCGTATCCTACCCCCTCGGTACGGAAATACAGATAGAAGAACAGGTAATCATCGCCTTCGTTTGCGCCTATGGTGAGACTGCTCGTCGCAAACGCATCCTCCGGAAGTTCGACATCACCTGTCAGAGTACTTACGCTCGACGAATCGTTACCCTCCTGATTTATAGTGACCGTTACGACCTCCAGACCCTGATCGGGCTTGAGCAAGAATTGGGCGGTACGCGCTCCGGCTATGTTACGGTCAACGGTTATGGATATCTCGCCGGCCTCATCGTCGATGACGGGAGAGAACCATGATGTTACGCTTTCATCCACAACTATCTCCGTCGTATATGTACAGCCGAACTTGTCTATAGTGATAATCTGCGGCTCCTTGTCGATAGCCTTGAAATTGAGTTCGAGGGGGGTAGCCTTGAAATAAGGATCGGTAGTGCATGCATCCTGCGAAATCGTAATCACTATCCTTTCGAGGCTCTCGACACTCGGTTTTACTGTAATGCGTCCCGTGCGCACGGAATAAATTTCCGAGTCGGCCACATTTATGGTAATCTTGTCGCCTTGTACTTCGGCGGTAACCCAATCCTTAGCTCCGGAATCTACGATCATTTCCCACGTAAGACCTTCGCCCTCGGCCGTTACGGTCACCACTTGAGGCTCGTTATCCTTATCCTTGAAGGAAAGTTCCGTTTTGTCCAACTCAAAGACATATTGGGAACCTGCGGCCTCCTGCGACACTATTATCGTACGGGCTTTCACCACATCGGCATGCGACGCAGGAACGACCTTTATGCTACCGTTACGTACCACCTCTTCGGTATTGTCCTTAACGGTTACGGTCAATATGCCGTCGCCTTTTTCAGCACTAAGCCATTCTTGACAGTCGGTCGGAATCTCGAAATTCCAATCTACATTTTCAGCCTTTACCTCTACGGTCTGGGCTGCGGCGCCTTCGGCTACGAACGAGAGACTCTCCGACCCCAATGTCAGACTGTAATTCTCAGGAGTTTCTGTTTTATCGCATGCCACCATAACCAATGCGGCAGCTACAAACGCTAAATATTTTTTCATATATCTTAATAAGATTAAATAGTTTAATTCACAGGGAACGGTTTCGCCCCTACACTTACCGATACAGCCATAAAGTCGAAAAAGTGCACCGCCGGCAGAATGTCCTCATCGCTGGAAGACCGGCGGCGCACCTGACCTAATTTCAACCTATTAACTATAACCTATTGAAAAGAATTTTGTTACAACTACGGGCGGGGAGATACGCTGAAATTCGTAAAGCTCGTGCCTGCAGCCGATGAGGACATAACGCTTCCCAAGATATATTTTTCGTCGGCAGTAAACTTGACTATCACACCCATCGAAATGGTGATGCCGTAATTTTCCTTTATGTAAGATAGACAGTCCCCGAGGTTGGCACCTGTTTCGAGGTCTACCACAAAACCCTCCGTGATCATTGTTGTCGTAGTACCGACAACGGCCTTACCGCTATTCGTTACGGTCATACCGCAGCAACCGGGATGATCTTTCAGAATCGTGGTTTTCTCTGTCTCCGTGTTATAGAACGCAGGCCATGTGGATACCACTATCATACCCTCTTCGTCCACGGTTTCCTCCTGATATTTGCCGGCGATCCATACGCCGTCGGGACTGTTCTGGGTAAGGTTTGCGAAACAGAACATACCGTCCACAAGATTGTACTTATCCCACGTACCGTCTGAATACTTGATAGTCTCTTCGTGTACCCTGTAAACGTCCTTGCCGACATTCTGGAGTTTGCCGTCTTTCCAGTAAACCATGCCGCAAGTAAGGTCGTCCCACTGAGTACCGTAAATCACCGAACCGTCGAGGCTCATGCCACGGGCCATGCACATGTCAGCTTTTCTGTCCTGACGATACGTAAGTTCCGGCATTTCCAGTTCTTCGGGCACTCCGTCAACCCATTTGAGCGGGCGGCATTGTCCTGTAGACGGATAGTAGAAACCCACCCAGATACGTCCGTCTTCCGACACCGACTGAACGTTGGCCGTATTGCCGTTAGCCCCGTCGGGGACTTCGGGAATGAATACATCTCCGTCGATAGTAACCGCAGCGGTATAGTTCTGCGAAGTATAAATGAACGCAGTACCTTGATCGGTCACCGCCATCGGCTTTTCGAGCGAATACTGGTCATTCAAAAGAGGGCCCACCTCTACCACATCTCCGGTCTGAAGATCGAAGAAGGTAGGATACATGGAGTAGGTATTGTCTTCGTTCAATACATGGCGAGTACCTACGCAGTAACGACCGTTGGGCGACATTGCAGTGCCCATATCGTACGGTCCGTAATAATGGTAAACGGGCGCATCGTTGTCGAAGGCGAGCTGGTTGATCTGTATTTCGGCGGATGCTTCGCCGGCCGTGATCGTGATCTTGCCGGTACGCTCCTCGTCCAGTTCGTTATCGCTTACGGTCACGGTAATAGAATTGGTAGTCTGATCGCTCAACGTGATCCAAGACGACGAGGTTTCGGCCGTCCATTCCGGCGCGGCATCTATATCTATTACTCTGGGAGTGTTGTCCGCTCCCAAAAAAGAGATGGTGGATTCCGCCAACCGAACGTACTGGTACTCGTTCTGAACATCGGTACAGCCGGTTACGGCGGACATTACGGCCAACGACAGAATCGTCCCGCATGCAATTTTTTTGTACATGATTGATAGTTACGTTTTTAAAGGTGCAATTATGAATGTGGTTTATCTGAAAACGATTTCCGAATTAAATAGTAGTAGCGATGCAAATATAGCCAAATTCCGATAAATAGATATGCTATGAACAATTTATTCCGCAAAACAATTCTACAAAAAACACATCATTCGTCACATTACACAGCCAAAATTCAACAAAATCAGCCTTTTACAACAAACTTTCGCTCATGAAAAAATACCCAAAAAAACAACTGTATATGCTCCATAGAAACAGATGCTTATATCAGGCATACGACTAAACGACACCGCACATACACGATCCGTTCGACATACGCGAAAAACGATTACCAGTCACAATGTAACCGGAAATCGTACTCCCCCATGCCAGCGGAAAAGGCGGGACACTCTACATATCCCGCCTTACCGTACACAGCTGCCGCAGACAGTTTAAAAATGAAATCGTTCTAATCGTTATTAATAATGGTATATTCCGTAAATTTTCCGGTGAACGTGCCGCTTATAGTGTTTTCGGCATCGTCGGTAAAAGACAAAACTACCGTATACACCGCATCGCGACCTTCTCCTTCATGGGATATGTTCAGACTGCCACCCAGAATGGCCGTACCGGCGGACTCTTCCCCATTCTCGAAACGTTTATAACTCGATGCTCCGTAGAAACCCGGACGAGTGTATTTGCCCGGCACTACGCACGGCGCATGATACTCCTGCACCTGCGTCTGCGGATCTATCACATGATAATCATCCACAGGATACTCGCCGGCCGGTATTACACTGAAATCCTCCACAGGCTCTGTCACCAGCCTCAGACTCATATAATCCCCTTCTCCGGCCAACTGTCCCGAATCATAATTCACGGCTTCGCTTCTCAACGTTACGTTCCATACGATATAAGGCATCTTATCAGAATAATCGGTTGATACGCTCACGCTGGTGAATTCGAACGATTCGTCGGAAAGTTCCACATCATCCACAAGCGAACTGGTGGCATCCGAATCGTTGCCCGCCTGCGTAACGGTAATCACTATATCCTCGAACCCGTCATCGTCCGGCTGTACGGTTATGGTACCGGACCGCTGAGAAGAAGTTATATTTCGATCTACCGATACGGTAATAGTTCCCGCATCCCTGTCCGCCCATACGGAACACCAGTTATTATCGAAACCGTCCACGCGACTCTTCCACGTCATACCGAAACAATCCACCGTAATTATTTTCTCCGACTTGTCTATCGCCCCGAATTCAAGCGAAAGAGGATCGACTTTGATATAAGGTTTAGTAGTGCATTCGTCCTGCGAAACGGTTATCTCGACCTTGGGTACGTCAGCAATGTTAGTTCTAACAGTAATACGACCTGTACGAACGGAATATACATCCGAATCAGATACCGACACCATAATCTTATCGGCTTCGACATCGGCCGAAAGCCACTCCGAAGCACCGAAATCGACTACGGCTTCCCATGTCAACCCCTCGCCTTCAGCCGTAACGGTTATCTCTTGCGGAGCATTGTCCTTCTCGCCGAAATGAAGTTCGGTCCTGTCCACGGCAAGCACGTATTCGGGTGCGGCAGACTCTCCGGCTTCTTGACTCACGAGGATATTGCACGGCTTGGCAACCTCGCCGTGCGACGTAGCCGAAATTTTGATACTGCTGCTGCGGACTGTTTCAACGATATTGTCCGTCACTGTAACTATCAGTTCTCCGGCACCCTTCTCAGCGCTCAACCAACTTTGAGCGTCGGCAGGTATGTCGAACGTCCAATCCACATTCTCGGCATCGACTACTACTGTCTGGGGCTGTGCCGCAACGGATGCGAAAGTCAGACTTTCGGTATTGACACTAAGACTGTAATTTTTCTCTTCTTCGGGCTGACAGGAACAAACAAGACCTGCAACAGCCATAATCACATATATTTTTTTCATCTCGTTTTATATTTAAAAATCACGGCAAAACGGCCATTTGAGATATCTTGACGGGCAATACTGCCTATTTGCCGCCAGTACGACACTATATATTATAATGATACAAAAAGTAAAGTTCGAAATGTACCGCCGCCCGACAGTCGAACGGCGGTACCGTCAACCACCTATCAACCTATTAACCATGAAAAGTCCAACTTGTTCACATACTGCTAAACGCGCGGCGATACGCTCCATGTACAGAATCCGACTCCCTGTGCGCTTTCGGTCATACGACGTCCGAATACTACGTTCATATCTGGAGTGAATTGTATTATGTATCCTTGCGTGAGAATGATTCCGTACTTATCGCGAAGCCACGAAAGGCAGTCGCCCAGATTCGCTCCCGTATTGAGATCCACCACATAACCGGAAGTCATAGCACTCGTTCCTATTGAAACGATAGCAATACCGTCGTCAGTGACAGCCACGCCTTTGCAGTCGATCTCATCTTCCAATACAATAGTAGTCTCCGTTTCGGTATTATAAAATGCCGGATATTTCTCACTGTACTGCATACCCTCCTCATTGGCGAACTCTTTCTGGAACATTCCGGCTATCCAACGCCCGCCGGCACTCATTTTAGTAAGCTCGGCCGTACAACGCATACCATCCACCAGATTCGCTTTCACCAGCTCGTCCGATCCGGCATTGAATACATCCTCTTCGTGAACGCGGTATATATCTTTTCCGACATTCTCCACTTTTCCGTCTTTCCAGTATATCATACCGGTAGTGAAATTATCCCATTGCGTTCCGTATATGATCGATCCGTCAGCGGAACAGCCGCGTGCCATGACCTGTTTGGCCGGAGCATCGCCACGGTAATTAAGTTCCGGTTTTTCAAGTTCTCTCGGCACTCCGTCCTCCCATATGATCGGATTAATAACGCCAGTAGTTTTCGTGGCATAACCTACCCATATGCGACCGTCCGCCGAACATCCCTGCACGTTGGCTCCGCCCATATATCCGTCCGGCAGATCAAGTTCGAACACGTCGCCGTCTATGGACACGCCTACCGTCACGTTACGGGATTCATATATAAACGCTACGCCCTGATCCGTCACCGCATGCACTTTCTGAAAAGCGAACTGAGTATTGGATATCGGCCCCACCACCGTCACGTCACCAGTCTGAAGATCGTGGAACGTAGGATACAACAGAAAAGTATTGTCCGGCTGTACTTCGTGCCGTATACCCACTACATAACGTCCCGACGGGGACATTCTGGCTTCTTTCGGATAGCGGCCGTAATCCGTATACAACGGGGAATCGTTTTCATGCGGAAGCTGTACAATTACAATTTCGGCCGAAGCATTACCGGCAGTAATCAACACTTTACCGGTACGTTCCTCATCAAGATCGTTATCGGACACACCTATCGTTATACTCGAATCGGTACGATCCACAATCTCGATCCACGATGCTGACTGTTCCGCCTCCCATGCAGGTGTAGCGTCGATTCGTATGGTAAGCGGTTCATTATTGCAGTCAGCAAAAGAATATGTCGTCTCTTCAATTCGTACATACTGGTATTCCTCATCCACTTCAGCGCAACCGACAAGCGCAAACGGCAAACAAACGGCAAAGCATGCTGCCGATAATATTTTCATGTGCATAATTCAAGTTAGTTTAATAATTGCGGTCAATAAATTACATTTTGTGTAGTAAGTGGCGCCATTCACAAATATACGGTCAGAAAATTCAAAAACACCACAAAATAAATAAATCACACAATAAATTAAACTGTAAATCATGACAAACGGCGTTATTTGCCATTTCCGGAACATCGGCCATACCGCATATAATCGAAACAAAATCTTAATACTCCTTTCTTACATACAGGTACCTTGCGGATGAATTCTTAATAGCAAACAATTATTGGCAACAAGTCGATATCCACGACAGATTACATGACAAGAAAGCAGGAAAATTCGCAGCGGAAACAACTTTCATAAATTTTACGTACATTTGCGCCCGGCCAAACGATATGAAAATGGATAATCGCCGTTTCATATATACAATAATCGTAATGGGGTATCTGTTGCTCCTTGGCATAGGTACGTTCATGTGCATTACGGCACCTACGGAACGTATCGCCGATCAATTGCGCGTGGCCACCGAGCTGGGAATAAGCGAAAGCTCCGCCTCTATGGAATATTTCCTCGCAGCGGCGGAATCTTCTGCCGGATCTTACGATACATCCGGCCTGCTAAAATCGAAACAATACCCCAAAGCAGCTTACCATATGCTCTCGGACGTAGTCGGCGCACCTGCATTCCGGTCGCCGCATACGCCGTCCACGACGATACCGCTGTCTTCGGTCTCGGTGCAAAGTCTGCTGCAACGTTTCAACATCTGATACACACCGTCATCCCGTATGCGAGCGGCACCGCAACATCATCGGGAGCAACGGACAGGTCAATTCCGTAAGCGGCACGAAATGCCGTTGCGCTGAATCCGCCGGACTAAACGGACGGATACATTACCCGAATTATAACATTACAAACGAATATGAGCAATTCAGCACTGTTTCTGGTAGTTCTCATCACCGCAATCGTATTGGTAAGCGCTGCGTTGGGCATAGCCCTGTGGTTGGCGCCCCGCTCATGGAATCCCTCCAAGGGCAGCGCATACGAATGCGGCATACCTACGCGCGGATCGTCATGGATGCAATTCCGCGTAGGGTATTATCTGTTCGCAATCATATTCCTCGTCTTCGACGTGGAAACCGTACTTCTGTTCCCGTGGGCCACTGTCATGAAGGATATGGGTACCGACGGGCTAATATGCATAGCATTCTTTTTCGTAATCCTGACACTCGGATTGGCTTACGCATGGAAGAAAGGAGCATTGAAATGGAAATAAAACGCAAGACCCGCATCCGCAACATGCGGTACGAGGATTTCAACGACAACGAATCGCTCGAAAAATACGTCGAAGAACTACGCGCCGGCGGCGTGAACATTTTCGTCGGCAGCATAAACGACATCATCAACTGGGGACGTTCCAACTCGGTATGGCCGCTGACATTCGCCACGAGTTGCTGCGGTATAGAATTCATGTGCGTAGGAGCGGCACGCGCCGACTTCGCGCGGTTCGGATGGGAGGTTACGCGTAACAGTCCCCGTCAGGCCGATGTGATATTCGTCTGCGGCACCATAGTACAGAAAATGGCTCCAGTACTGAAAAGGCTCTACGACCAGATGGCCGAACCGAAATACGTCATGGCCGTAGGCAGCTGCGCCATATGCGGAGGCCCGTTCCGCGATTCGTACCACGTGGTACAGGGAGTGGGCGAAATCATACCGGTAGACGTTTACGTACCCGGATGCCCGCCGAGACCGGATGCCATGCTGTACGGAATGATGCAACTCGAACGCAAGATAAAGTTGCAGAACTTCTTCAAATTGCCAGACCAACCTTCCATTCCGCCCCAAAGCGGTGCGGAAGAACGTCCTGATACGGAAAACAAACAGATACAGTCATGACCGAGACAACCGACAAAACGATTCAGGCGCCCGAATACGCCGAAACTGAACGGGTGGACGGACGCACGGTGTTTACCGTGCCGGCAGAACGTCTGCACGATGCCGCACGCTACCTGCGCGATGTCGCCGGATGCGACTTTCTGATAGACATAGTAGGCATGGACTGGGGGGATTCGCTCGGCGCCTTCTACCACATGTCGCCGACTGACAGGCCTGCCGAAGTCATAACGCTGAAAACCGCGACCACCGACCGCGAGACGCCGCATCTGGAATCCGTATGCGACGTATGGGAGGTGGCACAGACATACGAACGCGAGGTACACGACTTCTTCGGAATAGTATTCACGGGCAATCCGGACATGCGGCGCCTGTTCCTGCGCGAAAGCTGG
Source organism: uncultured Tidjanibacter sp. (assembly GCA_947852905.1). Lineage (GTDB taxonomy): Bacteria > Bacteroidota > Bacteroidia > Bacteroidales > Rikenellaceae > Tidjanibacter. Next base: position 109,670 of record CANTVF010000003.1, read on the forward strand.
CAGGGCTACCCCCTGCGTAAGGATTACGACGCAGATCCGGCGCTGAATCCTCTGCACAAGGAGAGCGAGCCGCTGTCGGACATGGATGTCGTCCCGTATTTCACGCTCGAAGACGGCCGTCTTGTCGGACATATGCGCCAGATGTACGAAGAGGACGAATATATAGTCAACTTCGGCCCGCAACATCCGGCCATGCACGGCGTACTTCACCTGCGCGTTTCGCTCGACGGCGAGGTTATCCGCTCCGTCGACCCTAATCTGGGATATATCCACCGCGGAATCGAAAAGATGTGCGAGAGTTACGCCTATCCGCAGATACTTCACCTTACCGAACGGCTGGACTACCTCTCGGGAAACATAAACCGGCACGCCTTCTGCCTATGCTGCGAAAAAGCCCTTCAGATAGAGGCGCCCCAAAGAGCCGTTTACGTCCGCACCATAATGGACGAATTGACGCGTATAGCCTCCCATCTGCTCGGCTGGGGTTCGATGTGCATGGACATGGGCTCCATAACCGCATTCGTATACGGCATGCGCGACCGTGAAAAGGTCATGGACATTTTCGAGGATACCGCCGGAGGACGTCTCATGACGAGCTATTACACGATAGGCGGACTGGCCTCAGACATACACCCCGACTTTTGCAGGAAAGTCAAGGAGTTCATTCCGTACATGCGCAAAATGCTGCGCGAACACCACATGCTGTTCACAGGCAACCCCATAGCCGCCGGACGTATGAAGAAAACCGGCAGGCTGACACTGGACGACGCCATATCGCTCGGAGCCACGGGACCGTCGGGACGGGCGTCGGGCTGGAGCAACGACATTCGTAAAATAGCCCCTTACGCCGCATACGACAAGGTGGACTTCGAGGTGCCGATGCGCACCGGAGGCGACACGTTCGACCGTTACATGGTACGTCTGGATGAGATCGAACAGTCGCTGCGCATCATAGAACAGCTTATCGACAACATACCCGAAGGACCGTATGCCGAAAAGATGCGTCCGATCATAAAACTGCCCGAAGGAGAGTATTTCCAGAGAGTGGAGAATGCCCGCGGACAGTTCGGCGTACACATATCAAGCCGCGGAGACAAAACGCCCTACCGCGTCAAGTTCCGTTCGCCGTGTCTGCCGCTCGTGGGAGCGCTAAAACACATAACCCCCGGCAGCAAGGTCGCCGACCTGATAATGATAGGCGGCTCGCTCGATTATGTCATCCCCTGCATGGACAGATAAGCTAAACAGTACGACGACAATGCGCCGGAGACGACTGTAACCCGGCCGAGGTATTTAATTGACAACAAGAACTTAACAAAAGCATATGTGGAGTTTCTCACAACTGACCGACTGGATCGACCGTTCGCTGCACAGCGTAATGGGCGACGGTTGGGCGCTGACGGTGGAATTCATACTCATCGGAGTGGCGATACTCGTGGCTTACGCCGTTCTCGCCCTTTTCCTGATATATGCCGAACGCAAGATATGCGCGTTTTTCCAATGCCGCATAGGTCCGAACAGGGTCGGCAAATGGGGTATATTCCAGTCGGTGGCCGACATGATAAAGATATTGCTCAAGGAACTGATACGCATAGACAATTCGGACAAGTTCCTGTTCCGCGCGGCAGCCTTCTTCGTAATAATAGGTTCCATATGTACCTTCGGAGCCATACCGTTCGCCAAAGGCCTGCACGCCATAGATTTCAACGTCGGAGTATTTTACCTGACGGCCGTTTCGTCGCTCGGCGTGGTGGGTATTCTTCTGGCCGGCTGGTCGAGCAACAGCAAGTATACCATGATAGGCGCCATGCGAAGCGGCGCCCAGCTGATCAGTTACGAAATATCGGCCGGACTGTCGCTCATGACGATAGTGATCCTTTCGGGTACCATGCAACTTTCCGAAATAGTCGAACAGCAGGGACAGGCATGGTTCATCTTCAAGGGAGGGCTTCCTGCGGTGATAGCCTTCATCACCTACCTGATCGCCGGACATGCCGAAACCAACCGCGGTCCGTTCGACCAGCCTGAAGCCGAATCGGAACTGACGGCCGGGTATCACACCGAATACTCCGGCATACAGTTCGGATTCTTCTATCTGGCGGAATACCTCAACGCATTCATCATTGCGGCCATAGCCACAACCATGTTTCTGGGCGGGTGGCAACCTCTGCATATTCCCGGCTGGGAGGGTTTCAACCGCATAATGGACTACATACCGTCGGTAATATGGTTTTTCGGCAAAACGTGCTTCTGCATATTCCTCGCATTCTGGGTACGGTGGTCATTTCCCCGCCTGAGGATAGACCAGCTGCTCAGTTTCGAGTGGAAGATACTGATGCCCATATGCCTGATAAATCTCATACTGATGTCTGTATACGTGATATTGTAACACGGCCTATACGGAAAACAAAACGTATAATATGAACGCTGGCAAATACATAAAAAACATTTTCGTGGGCATCTACCGGCTCTGTCAGGGGATGTACATCACGATGCTAAACTTCTGCCGCCCGAAAATTACGGAACAGTATCCCGAAAACCGCGGCAAGAAAATATACGGCGAACGCTTCCGCGGATTGCTGACCATGCCGCACGACAGCGAAAACCACCACAAGTGCATAGCCTGCGGAATATGCATGAACAACTGTCCCAACGGCACCATAAAGGTCATCACCCGCATGGAAAAGGACGAGACCACAGGCCGCGACCGCAAGGTACTCGACCGCTACATATACAATCTCGGCAGCTGCATCTTCTGCGGACTGTGTACGAGAAGCTGTCCGCAACAGGCGATCGAATGGAGCAATAATTTCGAACACTCCGTATTCGACCCTGGAAAACTCATCAAGCAACTCAACCGCGAAGGCTCGTCCCTCGCCCCTAAAAAAACAGAATAAACTATGGGAGCTACCGCTGAAATCATCGTATTCTACATACTTGCGGCCGTGATCACCGTATCGTCGATACTCGCCGTCACCTCCCGCAAAATGCTCCGGGCAGCGACATTCCTACTCGTCGTACTGCTATGTACCGCTGGTCTGTATCTGTTGCTCAACTATCATTTCCTCGCTGTCGTACAACTTTCCGTCTACGCCGGAGGCATACTCATACTGTTCATATTCGCCATACTGCTCACCAGTTCCAAAGGAGACCGTTCCGAGTCGCACGACCGCAGACGACGTATAGCCGCGTTCGCAGCCGCTTTGGCCGGCGCGGTAATAACTATCGTGGCGACAGCCAAACACAAGGTACTGTACGGCGACAATGCGACCATACTCGGCGACAACGAGATACCCATGAAACAGATAGGCCACGCGCTGATCGGAGACGGCAAGTACGAATACCTGCTCTCTTTCGAGGCGCTCAGCATATTGCTGCTCGCCTGCATAATAGGCGGCATACTGATAGCACGCAAACGATAAACACAAAATACCGTACGCCATGATACCGATGGAACACTACCTGATAGTCAGTTCGATCATGTTCTTCGTCGGACTCTACGGATTCCTCTCTCGCAAGAACCTGCTCGCGATTCTGATTTCGATAGAGCTGATACTCAACTCTGTCGAGATAAACTTCAGCGTATTCAACCGTTACCTCTTTCCGGAACATATGGAAGGAATGTTCTTCAGCCTTTTCGGCATAGCCATTTCCGCGGCCGAAACGGCGGTAGCCATTGCTATAATAATCAATGTCTACCGCGTAACGCAGGAGATAGACGTCCGCCACATAGACAAGATGAAGTATTAACCACACCCACCGCAAAAGGATATGGAATTTACGATATACATAATACTCGTCCCGATGCTGCTGTTCTTCGTCCTCGCACTCGGAGGACGCTGGCTCGGACCCCGCACGGCCGGCATAATCGGCACGGCGGGAATGGGAGCGGCCGCGCTGCTGTCGTACATAGCCGTCTACAAATACTTTTTCGCCGGAGCCGGAATCGGTCCCGACGGAAACTATCTCACCGTAACCGGCTTCAACGCGCAGTGGCTGCGACTGACCGACTCGCTGCATATCGACATGGGCGTACTGCTCGACCCCATTTCGGTCATGATGCTCGCCGTAGTCACCACGGTGTCGCTCATGGTACACATATACAGCTTCGGATACATGAAAGGCGAAAGAGGCTTCCAGCGATACTATGCCTTCCTATCTCTGTTCAGTTTCTCGATGCTGGGTCTCGTGGTCGCCACCAACATTTTCCAGATGTACATATTCTGGGAACTCGTCGGAGCGTCGTCCTATCTGCTTATCGGATTCTACTATACCCGTCCGGCAGCCGTCGCCGCTTCAAAGAAGGCATTCATAGTGACCCGCTTCGCAGACTTCGGATTCCTCATCGGAATACTGATACTGTCGTACTGCACCAAGACGTTCGACTTCGGCGCCATAACCGCCGACAACGCCTCCCTCGCGGTGCGTACCATGGAGGGAAGCTCTTTCCTCGGACTGTCGTCGGCCACATGGGCAATGCTGCTTATCTTCATGGGCGGCGCAGGCAAGTCCGCCATGTTCCCGCTGCACATATGGCTGCCCGATGCGATGGAGGGTCCGACACCCGTTTCGGCGCTGATACATGCGGCAACCATGGTAGTCGCAGGCGTATATCTCGTGGCACGCATGTTTCCGGTCTACCTGTTCGCAGCCCCGCAAGTGTTGACCGTCATAGGATACGTCGGTGCGTTTACGGCTCTGTTCGCGGCGATCATAGCCATGGTACAGACCGATATAAAACGTGTCCTCGCCTTCTCGACGATCTCCCAGATCGCATACATGATGGTGGCGCTGGGCGTAAGCGGCATGGGCGGACACGCAGGCGAAGGATACACCGCCTCCATGTTCCACCTCTTCACGCACGCCTTCTTCAAGGCATTGCTCTTCCTCGGCGCCGGTGCCGTGATACATGCCGTACACAGCAACGAAATGGAACATATGGGCGGCTTGCGCAAACGCATGCCCGTGACACACATAACATTCCTTGTAGCCTGCCTCGCAATAGCGGGTATTCCGCCTCTTTCGGGCTTCTTCAGCAAAGACGAGATACTGAGCGCGGCTATGGAGGGCGACAAGGTACTTTTCGCAGTATTGTGGATCGTAGCCGGCATAACGGCGTTCTACATGTTCCGCCTCTACTTCCGCATATTCTGGGGACGTGAAAGCGAAACGGCACGCCATGCCCACGAAGCTCCGGCCGTCATGCTCGTACCGCTGGCAGTACTCGCACTGCTGACATGCGTTACCGGCTTCATACCGTTCTCCCGCTTCATAAGTCCCGACAACGCACCCTACGCACTCGGCATCAACTGGGGCGTGGCCGGAGCGAGCATAGCCATAGGCATTGCCGGAATAGCGCTGGCCGCATGGCTCTACATGCGCGATTCGGAAAGGCCGCAACGCATAGCTGCACGCATGGGCGGCTTCTACAAGGCTGCCAAACGTCGCCTGTACATAGACGACGCATGGGCTTTCCTGACTAAAAACATCATATTCCGCCGGATATGCGCTCCGATAGCATGGTTCGACCGTCATGTGATCGACGGCACGTGGTGCGGCATAGCCAACGTGACGCAACGCACGTCGGAAGCCATAAAGGGCATACAGAACGGGCGGGTACAGGCCTATGCGCTGTTGTTCATAATATCTGTACTGCTGATAACGATAATCACGCTGTTCATATAAAAACCAGAAAACGCCATGAACATTCTATCACTGTTCGTCGTCATACCGCTGCTGGTCATGCTGCTACTGTTCGTCAGCAGCGACCGCCGCTACGTCCGCACCGTCGTCACGACGGGATTCTCGGCCGTACTGCTGCTGGCCGGAGCGCTCGTCGTCATGTTCCTGCGTGAAAGGAGCGTGTCCGACGAAGCCATGCTGTTCGTGAAAGACACCGTATGGTATCCGGCGCTCAACATACACTACACCGTCGGCGTAGACGGCATTTCGGTAGCCATGATAGCCCTGTCGGCCGTCATAGCCTTCACGGGTATCTTCTCGTCATGGAACATGGAACGCAACTACTTCCTGTGGTACAGCATGCTGGCCATAGGCGTCTTCGGTTTCTTCATAAGCATAGACATGTTCGCCATGTTCATGTTCTACGAGATAGCGCTCATCCCCATGTTCCTGCTGATCGGCGTCTGGGGTACCGGTCCGAAAGAGTTCGCCGCCATGAAACTGACGCTCATGCTCATGGCCGGCTCGGCATTCCTGCTCACCGGTATTCTCGCCATATACTTCACCTCCGGAGCCACGACGATGAACATACTCGAAATAGCCCGCAACGGCATTCCGCTCGGCAAGCAATACTGGATATTCCCGATAACATTCGTCGGATTCGGCGTTCTGGGGGCGCTTTTCCCGTTCCATACGTGGTCGCCCGACGGCCATGCCTCGGCTCCCACGGCAGTATCCATGCTCCATGCCGGGGTACTTATGAAACTGGGCGGTTACGGATGTTTCCGCGTCGCAATATTCCTAATGCCGCAAGCAGCCGAGGAGTTGTCATGGATCTTCCTCATCCTGACGGGAATCAGCGTTGTCTACGGAGCGCTCGGCGCCATAGCCCAGACAGACCTGAAATATATAAACGCCTACTCTTCGGTGAGTCACTGCGGACTGGTACTGTTCGCCATACTGATGCTCAACCGCACGGCGATGACCGGAGCCGTCCTGCAAATGCTTTCGCACGGCCTGATGACGGCATTGTTCTTCTCGCTCATAGGCGTGATATACGGCCGTACCCACACCCGCGACATCCGCGAGATGGGCGGACTCATGAAAGTGATGCCTTTTGCGGCGGTATGCTACGTGATAGCCGGTTTCGCATCGCTCGGTCTGCCGGGTCTCAGCGGATTCGTAGCCGAAACCACGATCTTCGTAGGGTCGTTCCAGCACGCCGATCTGCTGCGGCGCATACTCACCATCGCGGCTGCCAGTTCGATAGTAATAACGGCCGTGTATATATTGAGGGCTGTCGGCAAGTTCCTCTACGGTCCCGTCCAGAATCCGGCACACCTGCAACTCACCGATGCGGCTTGGTACGAAAAACTTTCCGCCGTCGCCCTTATAATCTGCATAGCGACGATAGGATTGTGGCCTTCGGGAGTGTCAACGCTGATAAGCGATTCGCTCGCACCTATCTTAGAACAATTAAATCTGTTGTAGCACATGGACTTCAGCAATTTTCTGGTAATGCGTCAGGAGATCGGAGTAATCGCCCTGTTCGTCATACTTCTCATATACGACATTTTCGCGGCCGAGACCAAGGCCATGAGATACTTCAGGCCTTTGGCATGCATACTCACCGGGGCGGCCACACTGCTCGGCTTCCTGTTCCCCGGCCATGAGGCCGAAGCGTTCGGAGGCATGTACGTCACCACTCCGGTGACCATGCTCATGAAGAACATACTCATGCTCGGAACGTTCACAGTATTCCTGCAAGCAGGCGAATGGCTACGCAAGGGCGACGTACTGATACGCGAAGGAGAGTTTTACACCATAACGCTCTCCACGCTTCTGGGTATGTTCCTGATGATCTCCGCCGGCAACTTCATGTTACTCTATATAGGTATAGAGACGGCCTCCCTGCCGGCCGCCTGCCTCGCCGCGTACAATAAATACAAGGAGAAATCGGCCGAAGCCGGAGCCAAATACGTCCTCATGGCGACGCTCGCATCGGGAGTCATGATGTTCGGTCTATCGTACCTCTACGGGGCTACCGGCTCCATGTACTTCGACGACATGGTACCCGCACTCGCCGTACAGCCCATGACCGTACTCGGTTTCGTATTCTTCTTCTCCGGCCTTGCATTCAAGATATCGCTCGTGCCGTTCCACTTCTGGGCACCCGACGTATACGAAGGTTCGCCGACGGCCACGACAGCCTACCTTTCGGTCGTATCCAAAGGCGCCGCATGTTTCGTACTGCTGATAACCCTGCACCACGTATTCGGGGCAATGACCGACATATGGTATCCCATGATGTGGGTCATCAGCGTTCTGACGATAATCGTTGGCAACCTGTTCGCAATACGCCAGAAAGACATCAAACGTTTCTTCGCATACTCCTCCGTATCGCAGGCGGGCTACATAATGCTCGGCGTCATGCAGGATTCTCCGGCAGGACTCACGGCAACGATCTACTACGTTCTGGTCTACCTCTTCTCCAATATGGCGGCATTCGGCGTGATTACGGCCGTAGAAAACGCCACTTACCGCACCGACATAGCGGCATTCGACGGATTGTCAAAAAGCAATCCGCGTCTCGCGCTCATGATGATGATAGCGCTGTTCTCGCTCGGCGGTATACCCCCGCTCGCCGGCTTCTTCAGCAAGTTCTTCATATTCGCATCGGCCGCGGAAGCCGGCGACTATGTACTGGTATTCATAGCCCTGATAAATACCGTCGTCTCGCTTTACTACTATCTGCTGATAGTAAAAGCCATGTATATCAATCAGGCGGCAGACGACGCGGTAGGCCGCATACGTACCGACCGTTACAACATGACGAGCCTGATATTGTGTACCGCGGGAACGCTCATTACGGGCATAGCGAGCTGTGTATACGGCTATATCGGCAGCGTCGGGTTCTGACAAATACAGATTTCATGAATGGGAAATGGGTTGCGTCAAAACGTAGTGCTTTGACGCAACCCATTTAAGATATGCAAGAACGGGTAAATACAATACATGAGTGCACGGAAAGTAAACGACTTATGCCGAATCACTATAGAACGGCAGCCGATTAGCCGTTACGATACATCGCCTTTTTTATCGATACGCCAACGGCAGGTCACGGCAACAGTGTTGTCCGGGCAAAACCCGTAATCTCCATTCCGACAAATTGCGAAAACACCTTTTTAATCGCGCAACCGCTACGGGAATGCTACGTCCGGCATCCGAAAACATCACGAGACAAGCCTCATTCACGCATCGGTTCCGGAGGCGGACTGCACCCCGGACATCTCGGCCGTAGTCTGCCGGCCTTCGCGCACTACGACGATGCTGACGGCTATTATAACGAGGGCCACTCCGACAGCAGTACCCAAAGTAAACCGTTCGCCGAGTACGGATACGCCGATAATCATGGCCGTCAACGGCTCCATGGCGCCGAACAAGGATGACAACGTGGGTCCGATATGTTTTATGGCCTGTACGAGCGTAAAGTTGGATATGGCCGTCGCAACCAGCGAAAGGCCGAGTATGTAAAGCCATGCACGGCCGTCGGTCACCAGCGTTATCCCTCCGGTAGCCGTCACACTACCCACCCCGAAAAGCACAGCACCGAAAGCCATAACGTAAAACGTCAAAGCTGCGGAATCCATATGCGAAATACGGCTTTTGCGCACACCTATAATGTATCCGCCGTAGGACAACACAGATACGCATGCCGCCGCCATACCTACAGCGCGATTACCGTCCGCGGCACCTATGTCGCCCCATGACAACAACACCGCACCGATGAGCGACAACACTATGGCCAGCAACACCTGCCACGACAATTTTTCCTTAAAGAACAGAGCCATTCCACAAGCCACCGCCAGCGGATATATGAAATGTATCGACGAAGCCACGCCGGTAGCTATATTGCCGTAGGCCACAACGAGGCTGAACGACGTTACGGCACGCAGCAATCCCAACAGGCATAACGGAGCCGCATCGCGACGCCCCAAACGCAGACTATGTCCGGTAGCGACGGCTACCATGCCGAGTGCGAGTGCAGCGACGCCCCATCTGTAAAACAGCACCTCGAAATAGGACAGCCCCGTACCCAACAGGGATATCGAAAAAAACGGAGACAACCCGAATGTCGCCGAAGACAGAATAGCATAAACGATACCCTTGAAACCGTTCGCCTTGGACATAACAGACATTTACAATAAGAGATCCGGAATTTACTGTGAATCCGGTACAAAGATAACCCATTTACCCATGCGATATGCCGCAGGAAAACAGACACAACCTATAAAATACCCTCTTAAGTCCCGCTATCCGTTACCGGAAACATACGGCTGGACATATTGCCGGCATACCGATGCGCGATCGGCCGATACAACAGGATGCGGGAAACGACCTCTCGCCCGGCAAAGCTGCAAAACGAACACAAGTTTGCATTTAAGTCATTTATTGGCTATTTTAGCACATACGCATCTTCAAAAGAATACACGAGCACAGCCATACAGATATTTTACCTAATGAGATACATTGTACGAATATTATCCGTCACTACACTGATCGCCGCAATATTCCTCCTAACGCATTGCGGCAAGGATACTCCGGCATCGGCCACGAAAGACACACTCGACGTTTCGCCCGAATCGCTCTCCTTCGCATACAACGAAGCCGGAATGCCCAAACTCGTGACGGTAACGACCACAGCACGGGAATATGCCGTCGAAACCGCCTACAAAGGCGCCGAAAAAGAGTGGCTCGACATATCCGCGAAAGGCGACATTATTTCCGTCACGGCAGCCCGCAACGACTCCGCCGACACACGCACGGCGACACTGTATATAATAGCCGGAACAGCCGATATAGCGACGGTGGATATAATCCAAAACGGCCATACTGGTGAAACGGACTATTCGATAACGATAGAGCCCTCGCGCCTCGCATTCGATGCCGCGAAGAGGCTCTCCGCCCAGGCAGCCATAACTACGGCGGGAGACGGACTTACGGTCTCCGTACCCGAAGAGTGCGTATGGCTCAAAGCCGCATTGACAGGACGCATGCTCGAAATAACGGTAGAAGAAAACCGTACCGACAGACAGCGGGATTGTACGTTAACCGTTTCCAATGCCCAAGGCCACGAGGCGACTCTCGAAATAGTACAGTCAGGCGCCGAACGACTCGAAGGAATAATCGCCGACCCGACCGAACTCATTTTCGAGGCGACGGACGACCTCACCGGAACGGTCGCCATAACCACCGCCGGCAGCAACCTCGAAATATCTGTAGAAAGCGATGCCAAACAGTGGCTGTACGCAGAACTCCGGTTTTCAGGTACGACCGTACAGGCAGTCGTAACGGCCGCCCCTAACACTGCCGACGAACGCCGAGGCAACATCCTGATAACAAATGCCGAAGGCGACGAAGCCATAATCGCGGTTACACAGAAAGCGTATACGGACACGTGTATCGTTCTCTCTCCCGAAAGCCTCGTATTCGATTCGCGTCCGACAGCACCGCAGACAGTTACGGCGACAACCGCCTCTCACTACATAACGGCCGCTCCGGAAACAGAGGCTGAATGGCTCTCACTTTCGACGACAGGTTCGACGATCACCGTAACCGCAGCGGACAACCTGTCCACGACACCGCGACGCGCCAATGTCATCGTATCGAATCCGAAAGGCGACACGGCCATACTCCCGATATTTCAAGAAGGGTACTCCCCAACAGACCTGTCCGGAACGTGGAAGTGGACAGCGAACTGCACCGCTTCCCTACCGAGCGACGATTATACACCCATCGCCGGCGAAGCCACCGTATCGCCTTCATCAGACGGCTATACGGTTACGGGGATATTCGGCCCCATAATAGCTCCGTTCGCTGCTTACGATCCGACAATATCTTTAATCCGGAAACCCGACGGCACGACAGGCGTTACGGACGGGACAGCATTCCGCAGCACAGGCGAAACCTTCTATTCCGGCATAAACGTAGAATTTCCGGAATATTCCTGCACCGCATGGCGGACACCAGACGCTTTCGCCGCAATCGCCGTAGACCGGATAGAAATAGACGGCCGACCGTATGACAGGATAGTTTTCCCGAACTCCATAACGGCCGGAAACGATATGTTTCCGGGAGCCGACATACCGGCGGGAACGACAGGCGCCGTACATTACATATACTATACCGTCGTAAAAGCTGGAATATGGGAATCGCCCCAGATAAGGGAAGCCTACAGGGACATAGTACTCACACGCCCGGCGGAACAATAACAACCCCATGAGCAACGTCTGCCCGTGAAAAGCATCTGTTCCGAAACTCGACAAATGTCTTCGGCCACTCCATTTCCATACAAAATTAGAACACCCTAATAAAGGTAATCGACACGCGTCTTCCAGTTATTCGGCAATCGTACGACCACCAACTCCGGGTATTGAAATATTAGCTTCGATACGTACTGCCGGCGAAGTTATGGCGTAGCATATGAACTATCAAATGTAATCCATATCCGGTTAGAATCTGCTTGGGAAACCGAATTGTCTATAGCGACATTCGAATGTAAGACACATGTCGAGACGACGCGATAACGACTCTCAGCGAATATATCCCCCCCCACGCCACATAAGCCCAGCCTACAGCCAAACACATGAAATAACAGCTGTCACGTTTCTATTATACCGGAATAAATGTCTATTCTAAACCTCGGTTACCGGTGCGTAAAATCGGCCTACACGAACGGAATACTTACAAAACACGAACCGAAACAAATATTCACACACCTATTAAGAAGTCAATATACAGAGCAGAGCCTTGTCTACTGCCTCACATACGATGCATCGTACAACGATGCTTTAATACATACAATAATAGGGATGGCGACGTATTGCTACGTCGCCATCCCTATATCTATCCGCCGGGATACCCGGCATGTATATCTTATTAGAAGAAGAGGCTGAGACCTACCGACCAGTTATTCTTCACGGGGCTGTCCTTACCTGCCAACCAGTAAGAAGCGTCAACCCTTACAGGACCGGCTTTAACACCGAGACCGAACGTAGCTACGTTAGCACCGCCCAGAGCCTTTTCGTCACCGTAATAATAACCGGCGCGGATAATACCGTATTTGAAGAAGTTATACTCCAAACCGAGTCCGGCAACGAACGAAGCGTCGCTCGAGGGCATGAAAGTGTAACCGAGATCGAGGGCTGCCATAAGGCGATGATTTTCCGAGAACGGCATGTCGATAGAACCGCCCAGACGTGCATAAGCCGGCATCGTGTAAGCCTTGTCGCTGATATTGAGTTTGGTACCCACATTGCTTACGTTGAGACCTACAGCCCAAGTCGAACCGAAGAAAGATTCGATCTTGTCATTGTAATACAGACCGAGGTCGAATGCAAACGCGCTGCCGTTCTTCATTTCGCTGACTGCGGAATAGTTTGAAGAAACATATCTCACTGTCAACGCTGCGGTGAAGTTGTCCACTATCCTGCGGGTATAACCCAAGCTGATAGCCATATCCGACGGACGTACAGTACCGAGCGATTCGAGAACGTCGTCGTTCATACCCCACAATTCGGTTTCAGCGTTCCTGAAGTAGCGGAAGCCGATCACGATACCGTTATTGTCGTTGATATTGTAGTAACCTCCTACGGCATGCGTAGCCATACCCTTGTTGAGAGCCGACTGCACCGGATTGTAGGAATAACCGAAACCTATCGATTTCTCATTGGACAATGTCGTAGCTGCATTGCCGAAAACACCGAAAACATTGTCGTTAACGGCAGTCGAGGCCATACCCATACCTGCGGCACGAGGATCCGCCGGGTTCAGCAGAGAAGCACCGGCTCCGGTAGGTGCATCTTGTGCGAATACATTTGCGGACGCACCGCAAAACAGTACGAAACAAATTGCTCCGAGTAAGCTTTTTTTACTCATAATCTGAGATTTAGAATTTATAATTATTTAATTTTATATGACATTTCCACTAGTCACAATAGACAAAAATAGTAATTTTTTCTTAACTGATGCGATCACCTCGAAAAATATGAAAATTCGCTCCCGCTGCAAACATATAAACAAGAGACGCATCTTAAATACTCAGCTTCTTCCCGGATCGGGACACCTCAAGCTAAAAGTAAAAACATATACAGGCAATGCCAGAACTTATATACCTGCCGACATTCGCTGAATAACAAACGTCAGAAATACGGCTGCTATTGCAGACCGTTGGCATACATCTCCACATCTGCCGCAGTAATCAGATCGTCACACAGAATCACGAACCTCTCCACGACGTTACGCAATTCACGTATGTTACCCGTCCACGGCATCTTCTGCAATTCCACTATAGCTTCGGGCGATATGGTTTTTACAGGCACCTTGTATTCCGCACATATATCCTCCAAAAACCTGTCTACCAACAAAGGTATGTCCTCAAGCCTGTCGGCGAGCGACGGAACGTTTATTATTATCACACTGAGCCTATGAAACAGGTCTTCACGGAAATTACCCTTGCCTATCTCTTCCGGCACATTCTTATTTGTCGCAGCAATAACCCTCACATCGACGTCTATGTCGCGGTCACTGCCGACCCTCGTAACTTTTCTCTCCTGCAATACGCGCAACACTTTGGCCTGAGCCGCAAGCGACATGTCGCCTATCTCGTCCAGAAACAACGTTCCGCCGTCGGCCTGTTCGAATTTTCCCTTGCGCTGTTTTATCGCCGAAGTGAAAGCACCTTTTTCATGCCCGAAAAGCTCGCTCTCTATAAGTTCCGAAGGAATAGCGGCACAGTTGACCTCTACGAACGGGCCATCGCAACGGCGGCTCTTCTCGTGCAGCCATCTTGCAACCATTTCCTTGCCCGTTCCGTTGCTTCCCATTATAAGTACCCTCGCATCGGTAGGCGCGACCTTGTCGATAAGTCTGTTCAAATAGGTAACAGCCGCCGATTTTCCGACTATCTCCCCCACACGTATATGCGAAGTTTTCGGACGCCTTACCTGCACAGTTTCCTCACGCGGCCCGTGAGATATGACACCAGTAACAGGAGGTACCGGACTCGCTGCCGGCGCTTCGGACAACACCTTGCGTATAGTCTCCAACAACCGATTCATATTGATCGGTTTGGGAATAAAATCTACGGCACCTTGCTGTATGGCCAGAACTGCGCTTTCGGGACTTCCGTCCAGCGACAGTCTGATCCACGGAGTGGACATACGTAAAGGCGAATCAGGTTGCCCGCACAAGACCAGATCGAACTGCTTGCTCGCATAGATAGTCATGCCGGATATCGTATCCTCAGCCACCTCAACACTGTGTCCTTCAAACTCAAGGCGTTCCCGCAAAGTACTTCGGATACTGCGCGAAGGCTCTATAACCAATATATTAGCCATAACAAGTCGGGGGACAAAATATTAAAGCGAAATTGTTTTTTCTGAAAAATCCAATTAACTTTGTACAAAGTTAACGTAATTAGTTTATCCTGTCAATAGACACGCTGTTTTTTATTTTCCTGAACGTCGATATTCCGATTCTCATTCGACACGTATCCTGACCGGAACAAAATGCTCTGAGAGACAAAAGGATCAACAATCAGCAAGATTAAAAGTCCACATCCAAGCACAAAAAGCATACCATAAAATTTAATGGAAAAAAATTATAACGTATACCGCAAAAAATTGCAGTTGCCCGAATACGGCCGCCACATACACCAAATGGTAGACAATCTTATGACCATAGAAAATCGCGAAGAACGCAACCGCAAGGCACGTGTGGTGATAAACGTAATGGGCAATCTCAACCCCCTTTTGAGGGATACTCCGGAATTCACCCATAAACTATGGGACCACATGTTCATCATGTCCGACTTCAAACTCGACGTGGACTCCCCGTATCCCATTCCCACCTCTATGACGCTTACTCCGGTACCGCGCCGCATGGCCTATCCGGACAAAAGAGTGAGTCAGAAACACTACGGCAAATATGTCAAGAACGTGATACAGTCGCTCGAGCATTCGTCCGACAGCGAAGCCGTACACGAAGTGGTCAGCGACGTAGCCAGATACATGCGTACCAAAAGCTACGAATACAATCAGGAACATCCCAACAACGAAGCTATCATAAAAGATATAAAACGCATGTCGGACAACCGCCTGTCTGTCGACGAAGATGCACTGAGTCTCATCAAAAGCGAGTACCGTCAGAACCAGCCTGTCCGCATGAAAAAGAACAACGTATACGCCAACAACAAAAAGGGCAACAACAAAAACAATAACCAGAGATACGCACACAAAAAACAGTAACCGGCCGCAGCACATGAGACAGCACGGCCGACCGGCACGGCATCATTCCCCGACTATAAAAGCGTACTCAACGGATTCTATCCAGTTTTTCAACATACTCACTGCCGCATGCAGTAATATCCCGAGGCCGTTTTACGTTTTATTTTATAATCCGATTGGACAAACGTGCCGCCCGCACAACATTATTTATTATACATAATACAATCGGGCACACGGTTTCAGGGTTATATTTGCACCACAAAACAACTATAAGATGAGAAACACGATGCTGCTTCCGGCAATCACTGCAATAGCGATTCTGGGAGCGTCATGCGACCGTAACGGCGCTAAAGTATCCGGCCGTCTTCCGGGATCGGTCTCGATGCCGGTAGTTCTGGAACATGTCACCGCCTCCGGCAACGTATCGGCAGATTCCACTACGACTGACAACAAAGGCAACTTCAAGATGAAGATAACTTTGCCAGACAGCAACGCCACGTTCTACTACCTGAAAGTGGACGGACAGTCGCTACCCTTGTTCATATCCCCTAAAGAACACATACGCATAACCTCCCGCTACTGCAATCCGGGCGATTACACCGTCGAGGGCTCCGAAGAATCGGAACTTACCAAGGAAATATACGACATGATGAATGCCGGAGCGGGCAGACTCGACTCGTTGGGCGCTCTCATATCGACTCCCGGCATAAGCAAAGCCCAACGCAAGGAACACCTCGACCGTTACGTGAGAGAGTTCGGCCGTCTGAAACGCGACCAGATCAGATTCATCGTAGTAAACAGCACTTCGCTGGCCGCACTGTACGCCCTGTATCAGAGATTTCCCAATGACGAAATGCTGTTCAGCGGCGACAACGACATAATATACTACCGCATGGTGGCCGATTCGGTATCCAAATACCACCCCGGGTCGCCGTATGTGGCAGCCCTGCGAAGCCAGATCGATTCCGAAGATTCCAACGAGGAACTCGCACGCATGGTCTGCGAAAGCATGAAAACGCCGGTGTCCTATCCCGATCTGGCATTGCCCGACATGTACGGCGAGACACGCAGGCTGTCCGACGGCAACGGAAAGGTCATTTTGCTCGACTTCTGGCTTTCGGAATCGGCGGCGGCAGCCGTATACAATGCCGAACTGAAGGAAATATACGACGAATACGCCGGAAAGGGATTCGAAATATATCAAGTATGTCTGGATACATCCAAACAGCAATGGATCAACGCCGTCCAGACACAGAATCTGCCGTGGATCTCCGTATGCGACCTCAACGGCATGAACGGAATCGCGCCGAAAATTTACAATATATCGCAGGTACCGGCCAACTACATCATAGACAAATCCGGCGAGATAGTAGCTCGTAACGTCTCCATAGACGATATGCGCCGCACGGTAGGCAGACTCACCGCCGCCAACGGCAAATAATCCTCATACCGCAAATCCGCCGCACGATGTACTACTTCGCTTCAGACATACACCTCGGCCTCGCTCCGGCAGAGGTCTCTGCCGCCCGCGAACGTCTGTTCATCGAATGGCTCGAACAGGTTGCCGCCGACGCAGAAGCCATATTCATCGTGGGCGACATGTTCGATTTCTGGTACGAATATCGCCGGGTAGTGCCGAAAGGGTTCACACGTCTTCTCGGCACCTTGTCAGCATTGACAGACCGCGGTGTCCCCGTACATTTCTTTCCCGGCAACCACGACATGTGGGTAGGCGATTACCTGTACCGCGAGTGCGGCGTCACGGTACACGACACCGTATGGGAGACACGGCTCTGCGGCAAAAACCTGTTCATCACCCATGGCGACGACATCACGGCACGCGAACACGGCTCTCTCACACGCCTTATGAACTGGGCTTTCCGCTCGACGACGGTAAGATGGCTATTCTCGCACCTGCTGCATCCCGACGCCGCCATGCGTCTGGGACATGCATGGTCATCGGACAGCCGAAAATCGAAATCGGTAAGCCACCGTTTCCTCGGTGAACAAGAACCCATGGTACGTTTTTCGCGACGGTACGCTGCAACGCACGACGTGGATTATTTCGTATTCGGACACAACCATTGCGCGGAAATATATCCTCTCGACGACCGTTCCGCGGCCATTTTTCTCGGAGAATGGATAGAAAAACCGACATACGCCGCTTTAGACGAAACCGGAAAATTCTCGCTGCACCGTTTCCCCGCCGAACGTACTCAATCCTGAACGCACCGCAATTCACTCTTTTCCCAAAACGACGGCACTCTCCGTGCAAAATCGCCGAACACTTCATTTCTGTTTTATTCGGGATAAATTCATAGCTTTGTACCCGTGAACTACGGACAAACGTTATGCGCATATACTTTCCAGCATGCAGACATAACGTTCCGACAACTACCAACTCAAACACGACAAGTTATGATACGCTCAATCGCCCGAAACAAACTCATGCGCATGGCAATAACCGTAGCGACGCTCCTGTCGTTCGCCGAAGCCGCCGCACAGGAGAACGACAGCCGCGGAGTAACGTTCAGCGGCAACGCAGACATAGTCAGCAGTTACATATGGCGCGGCATGAGGGAGGCCGGCGTCAGCTTCCAGCCTTCGCTGACCATGGAGGTCGCCGGATTTTCTGTTACGGCATGGGGATCGGCCGACTTCGCAGGAACATCCTATCGGGAAGTAGACCTATCGGTAGCATATCTCATCGGACCGGTCAAAATCTCCGTTCTGGATGCCTACTGCGTAGACTTGAAAGCAGAACGTGGACCGGACGGTTACGGGTATTTCCGATACGGCAAAGGATCGCCGCACCGCGTGGAGGCAGGAATAGAATGGCGCATATCGCAAAGGATACCGTTCACGGTAGCGTGGTACACGACTCTTACGGGAGGCAACGATTACGACGCCGAAGGGAAACGCACTTTCGCATCGTATCTGGAACTTTCGTATCCGTTCTCCGTCAAAGGCATCGACCTTAACGCAGGCATAGGCATCGTACCGTGGAGCGCTCCGGGCGTATACGTCGTAGACAACGGATTTCATGTCAACGACATCTTCCTGAAAGCAGGCCACACATGGAGCATAGAGAACGCAGGTGGAATGAAGATAGGCCTTTTCACGAAAGCGAGCTGGAATCCGGCATTGGAAGACGTCAATGTCATGGGGGGAATATCCGTAACGATGTAACTTCGGCAAGCTGTTACATATCGGACGCCGACTAAATACAAGCCGATTCCGCAATACATACAAAACCAGATTCAGTACGGTTTGCTTTCCGTACAGTTAATCACACCCGTTAATCGGCCTACCGATTCGGAAACAAAATATCGCTACATATATTGGATATCGCCACAAAACCCCTGACAATCGCCACGCAGAAGACACAACAACAAATCGGTGTACCTCCCGATACCGACACCACTCCGACAATCCCATTAACAGGACATTAACTTCAACAAGCAGTTATCCCAACCATTATCCGATATGGGAAAGAGGCCGAAGCATGTAAATCCCGCCGCAGCGATCCGGCTTTTATCACAAACGTACAAGACCGCACTATCGACAACTCCTTACTTGCTGCAAACACACCCTCTGTGCGTATCGACTGCAACATCCGTAAATGCGGTCGTGCCTACTCTCTAATCGTTACCGCCAAATCACGTACCTTCTTACGGAGACAATTTTCCCATTTCGCAATCTATCCCGGTATCAACAGCGATAATATAATCGAGTATCTTGCAGCGTCCCGCCTCCAACTATATACAATAAGGGTTCCGCCAATATTCGGATAAAACCTTAAAAGATACATCATGAGATGCATGCGAAACAGCAAGCTGTATCTGCGTTGCTGTAAAGACACAGTCGGCCGGACATACAAATGTCCGGCCGACTGTGTCAAACGACTTCTCGACGCATCAGAAAGGCAGATCGTCCGCCGGATCGTTGGCATAAGGTACGCCGTCCTCGGCGAAAGGCGGCATATCGGGTACTGCGGCCGGTTGCGACTGCGCTGCCACACGCGAGAATTTCCATGCTCTGGCCTCCGTAAACCAACGGCCGTTATACTCGCGCGACTCCAGATTGATCGAAACGGAGACCTTATCCCCCTCGCGAAGAACACCGGCATCCTGTGCCTTGTCACCCCAGAAACCGACGCATAGTTTCCTGTTGAACTCTCCGGGCAACTCGAACACTACCTCCTGCTTTATCCATTCGCCCCTCTGGCTCGTCCCCTTTACCACTGGCAAAACCCTGTAAACAATACCTTCAAAATCCATAATAATATTATTATATCTCAATTCTAAATCAACAAACCGAACAGCAGCTGCAACTTCTTTCTACAAAGATTATGCATGACCGCTGCCGCAAACGGATCGCCGGTTGCAACCAACAACATACGATTCGAAAACTCGCGAACTCCGCAGTCCCCGACCGCATAGTAAAATTATCCGAAAACCGACCGTTTTGCAGGTACAACAGCTATTCTTCCACTATACGAATGGAGAGAATCCTGTCGCCGGGACGTATATCGTCTATCACGTCCACCCCCTCCACAACCTTTCCGAAACAGGTATGCACTCCGTCCAGATGCTGCGTATTGCGTCGGTTGTGGCAAATAAAAAATTGCGATCCGCCCGTATCCTTTCCACGGTGTGCCATGGAAAGCACACCTCTGTCATGATACTGACGCTCGGCATCCGTCTCGCATTTTATTGTATAGCCGGGACCGCCCGTGCCGTCGCCTTTGGGACAACCGCCCTGTATCACGAAATCGGGTATGACGCGATGAAACGTCAATCCGTCATAAAAACCGCTTTCGGCCAGCTTTATAAAATTTCCGGCAGTGCCGGGAGTCTCTTTGGTATAAAGTTCGGCCTTCATATCGCCCTTCTCGGTACTTATTATCGCGTATGTCATAATATTTTCATTTTTGGATTCGGACTTTTCCGCAACCGCTGTTCCGACAGCAGCCGTATCGTTTGCCGCAGCGGAAGTCTTGCCGGTCTTGCTACCCCCGCGCTGACCGCACGAAACAAGAGAAAGTGCGGCGACCGCAATGGCCACCGCACCGACTGTCCGTAATATCTTTCCGATATTCATAAAGTTACTTATCCGAAACAGGTTCAAGTTTTATCCCGACGGATTATTTCTTCTCCTCGACAGTAGCCTGCGGCGCTGCCGGAATGACTTCGATCAGATCTATATCGAATACCAGAGGTTCGTTGGCGCCGATCTTCGGACCGCCGCCCCTCTTGCCGTAACCGAGTTCCGACGGAATGTAAAGTTTGATCTTGCCGCCCTCGCCTACGAGCTGGAGACCTTCGCCCCATCCCTTGACTACTCGGTTCAGACTGAACTGTGCGGTATCCGCCTTATCGTAATTGCTATCGAACTCGGTACCGTCCTTGAGGGTTCCGCGATATTTAACCCTCACTTCGTCCATAAGGCTGGTAGCCTTCTTGTCGCTTCCGGGCTCTATGATCTCGTAAAGCAGACCGCTTTCGGTTTTCTGAACGCCCTCTTTCTTGGCCATTTCTTCCATGAATTTCTCTCCTTCCACGCGGTTGCGTTCAGGAATACGGACGAGGAAGAAATCCTGCATCACGGTACGCGATTCGGTAAACGTAAGAGTATTCTTATCATTCAGTACATCGCGTATTGCGGCTATAACCATTTTCTCGTCGAAGTAATCGCCGAGAGTACCCTCGATGCTTTTCAAGTAACGGCCATAGTCCACGCCCACAGCATACGAAAGGGAGTCGGACGCTGTTTTGAGCTTCGTACCTACTTTACGTTTAGCCGTTTCGCCATTTTCCGTGGTCTGCGCGTTTTCGCCGCTCTGGGAGTTGCAAGCCGTCAGGCCGAGCGCGAAAACAGAAAGAACGATCAATAACTTTTTCATTTTCTGTTTCTGATTTTTATTTAGTTCATCAATTCGAGTCGCCTATCGTACGGACCTCGTCCGCCTTATAAATGCAAACTTAACTATTTTCCATGAAAAACGATTATACGTTTCCCATTTTTTTAGTATCGTTCAAATATTGCCGCATGACACATCGTATTGATTAATAACCCATTCACCGCAGAAAGGTTCGCAGGGTCGATAACAAGCCCCCTTTACCCCGAGATTTAACCGCTGACGATCAACACCTTACCGTTCGAAACAAATTATTTTGCACCGCACCATATACTTTTATCGCCGGCGGAAGCCATCTTACGGCAGGAATGTCTAATAAGCCATACGCCCGACAATGCGGCCAGCGCAGACGCTACCAGTATGGCGATCTTGCCCGTAGCGATAAATTCGGCATTCGACGCAAAAGCGAGCGTATCTATGAATATCGACATGGTGAATCCTATGCCGCCCAGACATGCTACGGCAAAGAACATGGGCCATGAAGCCCCCTGAGGCATGACGGCGAGACGTGTCTTAACGAACAGCCAGCTCACCAGAGTAATGCCGAGAGGCTTGCCGACCCACAACCCGAACAATATGCCGAGTCCCTGCGTCGTCCCGAACACGTTGAGTTCTCCGACCGAAGAGATATGAACACCCGCATTGGCAAGGGCGAACAGAGGCATGATAAGGAAATTGACCCACGGGGCGAGCATGTGCTCGAAACGTTGTGCGAGGCTCATGGAACGGTTTGCTATCGTCCCGATACGTTGCAATTCGTATATCTGCACGTCGCTGAGCGAAGGGGCGGAACTGTCCTTCTGCACGAACTCGTCCATCAGATGTCTTATCTTGTTTATGAAATACCGCTTGTTGTAACGCGGTGTGGACGGAATGAACATGGCAAGCAATACGCCGGCTATGGTGGCATGAACTCCGGAGAAATAGAACAGAAACCAAAGTCCGACACTCACCAGAACGTAAGGCAGGAACGAATCCACTTTCAGTTTGTTCATGCCCCACGTCACAAACAACAGTACGGCAGCCAAAGCCAGCAACGTGAAATTGACCGACGATCCGTAGAATATGGCGATGACGACTATGGCTCCGAGGTCGTCGGCGACAGCCAGTGCCGTAAGGAATATCTTCAGGGCTACGGGCACGCTTTTCCCCACCACCGACATTATAGCTATCGCAAAAGCTATATCTGTCGCCATGGGTATTCCCCAGCCTGCCGCATAAGGAGTTCCATTGTTGAAAAGCGCATATATCAACGCAGGGAACAACATTCCACCGGCAGCTCCGGCCACCGGCAATATGGCCTGTTTGACGCTCGACAGGTGTCCGTAAAGGACTTCCCTTTTTATTTCGAGTCCGATGGTGAAAAAGAATATCATCATCAGACCGTCGTTTACGAATTTCTCGACCTCGAATTCGAACTCGAAACCTCCGACGAGAATGCCTACCGGAGCCTGCAAAACGTCATGATAAAACCGGGCCGTCCACGGCAGGTTGGCCAGAATCATCGCCACGACCACAAAAAAGAGCAGTACGACGCCGCCTGCCCACTGGTTGCTGAAAAAGTTGCGTCCTTTCTGAAGTATCATATAAGAACGTCTTTTGAATCCGTACCCCAAGGATAATCCCATTTTGATATTCTTTTTTCGTTATGTAATTGCAATTTTTCCGAGTCGCAGAAATTTTCCGGACAGCCTCATGCACCGCGACAGGCTGCCATATATCCCTTGCCGGCGGTCAGGCCGCGTCAGACATTGCCGTCCGCACGCAGCGTCACGCCGCAAAGTTTGAAAAGCACGCGCGCGCCGACATTCGCATCTATCGAGCCCTCCTTTGCAGGAGCCACCTCGCACAGGTCGAAACCCACTATCCGGCGCCCGCTGCGCACCACGCTGTCGAGCAGCCACACGGCTTCGTTGAATGTAAGCCCTCCCGGCACGGGAGTTCCCGTAGAGGGACAATATTCCGGCGAAAGCACGTCTATGTCGAAACTTATATACACCTTGTGCGGCAACCGCTCCACTATGGAATCGCATATGCTGTTCCAGCTTTCGCCAGCGAACTTCCGTGCGCACAACGAATGATCGTCGAACATTTCGATCCGCGGCGACTCTTCGGCCAAACGGAACTCCTCCTCCGAATAGTCGCGTTGCCCCACCTGCACGATTTTCTCCACTCCGGCAGCCTGCTGCAACACATTATACATTATGGAAGCGTGGGAATAGGTAAAGCCCTCGTATGCACGCCGGAGGTCGCAATGGGCATCCAGATGAAGCACGCCTATACACTCCTCCCTTTCGGCCACAGCCCTCACAAGTCCAAGAGGAGTACTGTGGTCACCGCCCACGAGACCCACTATCTTACCGGCATCCAACCTCTTGGACGCGGCTTCGTACACCTCGCCGTTGAGCTCCTCGGAAGCGCCGTTGATCCTCTCCAGCCGACGCGGCATCAAATAATCCTCGAACATTATGCCGCCTTTTTGCAGACTTTCCATCACCTTGCGGGCATCCGGCCTCAACCGCGCACTACGATCCTGTATCGAATAATCTATACCTATGGTCGCTATTCCGCGTCTCCAGGCACCCGGCGACACCGGATCGTAAAAATCGAGCTGGGTGGAAGCCTCTATAATGGAATCCGGACCGAACGCCGCTCCACCGCCATAAGACGCTGTCACGTCCCACGGCACCGACAGCAGAACGAGCCGCGCATTCGATTCGTCGAAAGGAAACCCGAAATAATTACCGTTGTCCACGCCTACTCCGTCGGGATCGAAATCTTTAATATCCATATATCAATGCCTTACTTATATATCAAATATCTTTTTACAACATTAACCGAACTTTTTTGCAAATAAAAATCGAATACGGTTTGTCATTTATATTTTTGTGTCTATATTTGCAATGCACACAATAACTGAAACGTCATCAGCGTTCTGTTAATGAACCGCAGTCATTATTGACGCTAATGGTTGTTTTAGTGATTCTTTCATAATCAGTATTTTAAGTTGGGGGTTCCCGTAGTCGTGAGACTGTGGGAACTATTTTTTTGCCCGTTTCCGAACGCGATCGTCGCATACCGGAAACGCCTATGACAAGGTCTTCCGACCACCGTCCCCATAAAATACCATGAAAAAACCGGTGTCATACAGGACAAAATTAAATAAAAAAACGTGAGTTTCCCTATCCGTTTGTCCCATAACACAATATTATGATAAAATAGCCGATATATTCGGAACCTGAGATCAGTTGTTCTTGCGGTAGCTGAGTATGGCCCATGTATTGAGAACGACCGCCATGACACTCAAGGCTATGAGATCGGTTTTAAGATCAGCGACGGTACTGCCTTTCAGATAGACGCATTTCAGAACGTTGACCAGATATTTCGTGGGAGTGAAAGCCGCTATCGCCTGCGCCCAATCGGGCATGCTTTCCACAGGTGTCAACAATCCCGACATCATGATGAAGATCATAACGAAAAACAACATCACGAATACGGCCTGCTGCATAGTGGAAGACTTGTTGGACACAATCAGTCCCATCCCCGTCATGGTCAGTATGAACAGACACGAGAAGAAATATATGGTAAGCACGCTTCCTACCGGCACCATGCCGAAAATGATCCACGAAAGGAAAAACCCGAACGACAGGGCCACCAGACCTATGGCCCAATACGGAATCAGCTTGGCGAGTATGAACGTGAACTTCGATACCGGCGTCACGTTGATCTGTTCTATGGTACCCAGTTCCTTCTCCTGCACTATGTTGGCAGCAGGCAGAAAACCGCACAACAGCACGAGTATGACCATCATAAGCCCCGGTATCATTGTATATTTGTAATCCAGCAACGGATTGTACATATTCTTGACCGATATGTTCACCGAAGGCGACAATGCGGCGGCGGACGATGCCGCAACATGTCTGGCGGAAAACTCCTGCAACAACGATTGGAGGTAGGCCTGTCCCAGCACGCCTTTAGTACTGTTGACGGTATTTATGGCGGCCAGAATATCGGAACCGCCAGCTCGTGTGAGATCGTCACCGAATCCGGCCGGTATTTCCACTATGAGATCGGCATCCCCGAATTCGACGAGAGTCATGGCTTCTTCGTAACTGTCCACCACATCCCGCAGTTTGAAATACGAGGACGCATTTACCGTTTCGGCAAGTTCTTTGGAAACCGAAGAGACATCATGGTCGACGATAACGGTATTTATGTTCTTTATGTCGAGCGTGGTCGCCCACGGCATGAGCGCGATGATCATCACCGGGAACAGTATCACCAGCTTCGGCATGAATTTGTTGCGGAAGAACTGTTTGAACTCTTTTTCCAAAAGATACTTGATGACCATTATTCGAGGCGGTGTTTGAGTTGTTTGAGGCTCGTCGCTATCAATACGATCGTCATGGCGAGAAGTATGACGGTCTCTTTCCATGCGAATATCCACGGCAAACCCTGTATCATCAGTTTACGCACTGCGGCTATGTACCACGTAGGCGGCAATATGTAGGAAACGAACTGCAATACGCGCGGTATGCTCTCTATCGGAAATATCATGCCAGACAATATCATGGTCGGCACCATGAGCACGAGACCGGATATCATCAGCGCGATAACCTGCATGTTGGCCATGGTCGATATGAGCAGACCGAGCGACAGGTTTGTTACGATATATAGCAGCGAGACCAGACACAGCGACAGCAGACTGCCGGCGACAGGCACGCCGAGCACGAAAACCGACAACAGCAGTATGGTTATGAGGTTGATGCACGATATCACGAAATAGGGCACCATTTTGGATACGACGATATATATCGGCCGTACCGGGGATACGAGCAACACCTCCATGGTTCCCATCTCCTTCTCTCTCACTATAGATATGGAGGTCATCATGGCGCATATGAGCATCATGATAAGCCCCATTATGCCCGGCACGAAATGGTAGGCGGATTTCATTTGCGGATTGTAGAGGAATTGTACGGACGATGAGATTCCCTCCTGAGCGGACGTACCCGTACCGGCAGCCATTTCCCGACTGAAATCGGCTATTATGCCGCCGGCATAGGATATGTAGCTGCGTGCCATGTTGGCATCACTGGCATCCACCACCAACTGCATCTGCGATCCGTCGGGCGAGAACAGATTGCCGGAAAAATGTTGTCCGAACGCCACGACGAGCTGCGCCTCTCCAGCCCGCAACGTCTCGTGTATCTCCGTCGGAGTGTCGAGCCAGCGGACTACCGTGAAATATTCGCTGGCGTCTATGCGCTCGACTATGCGACGAGTCATGTCGTCCGGTTCGGGAGCGAGTATGGCCACGTTCACATTACGCACCTCGGTGGAAAGGGCGAACCCGAAAAGTATTATCAGCACTACGGGCATGACGAGCACTATCAGCATCGTGCGCCTGTCGCGCAAAATGTGGAAAAACTCTTTTCGTATGAACGCTCCGAACTGTCTCATTGTCTCTGTGCATATGTTTTTTATTCAGATCGTTCGGCCTTTCGGGCAAGACTGCGGAACACTTCGTCCATTGATTCGGCTCCGAACTGAGCCTTAAGATTGGCCGGAGTATCGAGCGCATCTATTCGTCCGTCCACCATTATGGAAACACGATCGCAATACTCCGCCTCGTCCATGTAGTGCGTGGTGACGAAAACCGTAATGCCCCTGTCCGCGGCTTCGTATATCATCTCCCAGAATTGCCGGCGCGTGTAGGGATCGACGCCGCCGGTAGGCTCGTCGAGAAACACTATTGCGGGATCGTGGAAAATGGAGACGGAGAAGGCGAGTTTCTGTTTCCAGCCCAACGGCAGCGAGCGCACCATCGCATTGCGTTCGCGCGTAAAATGCAGGCGTTCGAGCAGTTCCGCCGTCTTGCGTTCTATCTCCTTATCCTTCATGCCGTATATTCCGGCATAGAGTCTTATGTTTTCCCAGACTTTCAGGTCTTCGTAAAGCGAAAATTTCTGGCTCATGTACCCTATGCTGGACTTTATCTTTTCGTATTGACGCGAAATGTCGTATCCGGCTACGGTACCCGTTCCCGAGGTGGGACGGCTGAGTCCGCACAGCATGCGCATGGCGGTAGTCTTTCCCGCTCCGTTAGCACCGAGAAACCCGAATACTTCGCCTTTATACACATCGAACGAAATACGGTCTACGGCCGTGAAGTTGCCGAAACGCTTGGTCAATTCTTCGGTATGTATCACTATTTCGCGTTCCATATACGATTCGTCTGAAACTCCATTACAGTTTACCTTCTCTTCGGTCACTCTCTCGCCAGCGACATGTAACAGTCCTCTATGGTCGCCCTCGTGCGTTCGAGCCTTATGTCTCCGTGCCCGACGGCACGCAGCCTGTCTTTAAGGGCGTCGGGTGAGAAGCTGCCGTCCCCGAAAGTCGTAAAATGGACGGTTTCGCCGAAAGCGTAACAATTATCCACTCCGCGGAACGACCTTACGGCGTACAGAAGTTCGTGCATGCGGTCGCTGCGTACAGCCCACAATTCGTCCGCAAAGCCGGCACGTATGTTTTCCGGCGTGTCGATCGTCATGAACCGCCCCTCCTTTATAAGAGCTATACGGTCGCAAAGCACCGCCTCGTCCATATACGGAGTGGATACTATGATCGTTATGCCGTCCTGCTGTAGTTTTTTGAGCATCTCCCAAAACTCCTTGCGCGACACCGGGTCCACGCCGGTAGTAGGTTCGTCGAGGTAGAGTATGTCGGGCTTGTGGATCAGAGCGCAGCACAGGGCGAGTTTCTGTTTCATGCCGCCCGACAGCTTTCCTGCCCGGCGCTTGCGGAAAGGCTCCAGCATCTTGTAGATATTCTCTATGAGATAATAGTTCTCCTTTATGGTGGTGCCGAACACGGATGCGAAAAACGAAAGGTTTTCCTCTACGGTAAGATCCTGATACAACGAAAAACGTCCCGGCATGTAACCTATGCGCTTGCGCAGCTCCTTGTAATCCTTCACAACATCGAATCCCTCCACCGTAGCCGTACCTTCATCGGCCAGGATCAGAGTGGCTATTATACGGAACAGGGTGGTCTTACCGGCCCCGTCCGGCCCTATGATACCGAACAGTTCGCCCTTGCCGACGTTGAAACTGACGCCGTCGAGCGCTACGGTGTCACCGTAACGTTTCCTTATATCTGATACCTCGACGGAAAGCATGTCGTTTTCGTTTTTCATGTCGCCGTTGTCTATCCCTGCCGCAAAATGCCGCGATCGCGTTCATGCTACAGGATTACGCCGCCGTACATTCCTATCTTGACGTAACCGTCGTTAGGTACGGCAACCTTGACCGCATATACCATATTGGCGCGGTCGTCGGCAGTTACGATATTCTTGGGCGTAAATTCGCTTACGTCCGATATCCATATTATCGTTCCTTCGTATTCTCGCCTATCGCCTCCCCCGAAATCCGCGTAGACCTTTACCTTCTGTCCTATAGTCACACGGGCGAGCTGCGAAGATACCAAATACGCTTTCAGATATACATTGCCAATGTCGGCCACTTTCATAAGAGGTTTACCTGCTATGGCGAGTTCTCCCGCCTGCGCATACTTGGCCAGTACGGTACCGTTTATCGGAGATGTTATGCGGCATTTGGACAGCTGGTCTTCCACCTGTGCCAGTTGCGCTTCGGCGGCGGCTATCTGGGATGAAATGCTTTCCAGAGAATTGTCTATGGAACTTCTCTGAGCTGCGAGCTGTTTCTCGAGAATGCTTATCGAAGAGGTTATATCGTCGAGCTGCTTCTCGGTGGCGACGTCGGCCTCGAGCAGATTTTCCACACGCCGACGCTCCCTCTGCTGTTTGGCGAGCTGTTCTTCAAGCGGAGCGAGCTGCTCCTCCGCGTCGGGACGCGAACTCTCCAACGCACGTATGGAACTCTCCAACTGCAATTTCTGGAGATACATCTGGGTAGTATCTATCAATCCCACTTGCACCCCTGCGGTAAGTGAATCACCTTCGGAAATGTCGAAATCCACTATTCTGCCGTTCACCTCGCTCGACACGATTACTTCCGTAGCCTCGAAATTACCGGTCGCATCGTAACGGTCGCCGTTCTTATTGCAGCCTGTGAGCGCGGCCAATGCCATTATCGCGGCGGCACTGCCCAGTATCAGGTCTTTCTTTATCATATCGTTGTTTTTGTAATATACTCAATTTTAACCACATGCGATTCACATCCGGAAGAAAGCGGGGTTTACACTCCAATACCCGCCGTCGATATGCCGTAACCGTTTATTCCTGATGATTAACGGTATATTTCAGGTCGTATATGTTCTTCAACCATTCTATCTCGTGGGCGGCCTTGTTCTGACGCGCACGGTCTTCGGCATTTATATCCCTGAGCAGGTCGTTAACATTGCCCTCCCCGTTCTCTACAGAAGCCTCCGTCCGGCGTCTTATAGAGCTGCGCAGCTCTATTATCTCGTCGTCATAACGCATTATCTCCTCCATTTTCTCTATCGCGGCACGCTCCTGCGCACTCTGTAGCGATATATTGTACAGGAACGTCTCTTTCTGCGAATCTATGCGCCTTTGATTAAGATCGATCTGGGCGAGACGGTTTTTCTTGGTATAGAACCCGCCTATGTTCCACTGGAATTTTACGCCGGCGATGAAATACGGCGACCATCGGTTATGCACCATATCTTCCAGAAAGTTCAGCCCCGGATTGGCATAAGCTCCCTGGAAAAACGCACCTATCTGCGGCATTACGCTGGAACGTACCGCTCTGCGCTGTGCTTCGAGAAGATTGCTCTGGGCATCGAGCGCGGCCATTTCCGGTCTTGCCCGCCCGTCGTCGGTATGCGGCACGGATTCCGGTTCAGGTTTTACCAGCACGACATCTTCGCCGAGCTGGAGACCGGTCATCAGTCCGAGCACCTTGAGATAAGCCTTATGCGCAGATGCCGCCTCTGCCCTTTTCTGACGGGCGCCGAGTATCTCGACATCCAGCAGATCGAGATCGTTGCGGCCGGCAGCTCCCAATTCAACCGTGGCGGCCAGCATCCGCCGGTTACGTTCGAGATCCTCTATCAGGAGGTCTGCGGTCCGAAGATTCTCCTGCAACAACAGCGATCCGAAATAAAGCTGGTTGACACGCTCCGCTATAGCATAGAGTTCCGTTTCCAGACTGCGGCGCGACGCTTCGCCTTCGGCCTTAGCCGCTTCGGTCTGGGCTTTTATCATGCCACCGTCCCATATGACCTGCTCTATCTGAATAGCGGCCTTATACTGGTCTTTAGGAAGTCCTTCGAAGGTCAATCCGTTTTTCTCCAACATGTCCGTCACCCCGTCGGGAAGATCGTCGATAAATTTACGCCACGATTCGGGCAAGTCTATGGCTTCGGACTGATAGGTGGCCTGTCCGGATACTGAAATCTGGGGCAACCAATTGCGGCGCGCGTTCGATATGCTGTACTCGGCCAGCCGGTCTATAAGCTCGGTTTGCGCTATGGCGGGATAATGGTCACGTGCCAATATCTGGCACTGTTCGAGCGTTATCGTCTGCGAACGTGCGGTCATGGCGGCCAACAGCGAAATGATGAGAAATACGGTACGTTTCATTCGTTTGCATTATGTTTTGCGGGAATATCCGGCATCCCGGCACACGTCATTCCGCAATCCGCACCGCAGAGAAAACCGCTTCTTTACGACTTACGGAATCATATACAAAGATACTGTTTTTAGTCCTCTAAAAACGTGCCGTTGATACTTATTCGTCTGTTTTTTACGCAATTTTTTTAGCAGAAAATCTTGCCTTCAGCGAGACGGCCGTATTCTTCGCTCCGAAGTGCGGCGACAGGCAGCGATTGTGCATTCTACCTTTCCTGCGTATTTGCGCCGATTCAAAGCACCGCAGATACGTATCTGCGGTGGAATGCGGCCAGTAGGAACGACACTCAGACAAGCAAGCGACCTACAACGGCATCCTATACAGCCCACGCCCTACGGCATATATCCCAACATACGCAAATCGTCGTAACCGTCGATCATTCTCGTAGCGCCTCCGAACAGCAATACCGTTCTGGTCGCCGTTTCGAGCAGACTGCGGTAGTTGTGATCCGTTATTATGAAACCCTTGGTCGCCGCCTGCGACAGGATATGTTTTCGTATTTCCGATATGCGCAAAGGCGAAATGCCGTTGAAAGGCTCGTCGAGGAGAACGAATTCGGCATCAGAATATACGAGCAGCATCACTTCCACGAACCGGCGCTCGCCTCCGGAAAGTTCGCGGCTTCTTTTGGAAAGAAAAGGCTTTATCGCCGGATCGTCGGCGACAAGATACCCATGCTGGCCGCATAACAAATCCACAGCAGTGCGTATTTTCAGATGTCCCGGCAGAAACGCGGTTTGCGGCAGATACTTGATGCGGCGGTATTTTTCCCGCAGATTAGCGAGACGGCAGCCGTCTATTCCAACGAAACTGTTTTCCGCATTCAGTGTTCCGGCGATTATTTTCATAAGCGTAGACTTGCCGCTACCGTTACGGCCGACGAGTCCTACGACTTCTCCCGTATCGCACGAAACGAATATGTCGCTCAGCACACTGCGCGATCCATAATTCTTGACAACGCTGTCCACGTGAAGATTGCTCATATAATGGCCGATATTATAAGAATACCCATACCGATTCCGGCTGTCGAGAGCCACAGACCGAGACGGGAAAAGCCGAGATTACCGTAGAAAGAATATTCGCCCTTATTGCGAATCTCGTATATGAAATAATGAAACAGCAACGACGATAACAAATATCCGAATCCGAAAGTCGTCGCCACGTCCGCATACGGCAACGAACTCGCCCCGACACAGATTATAGCCGTCAATATTATTCCGGGCAGGAATATTTTTCTTTGAAATATTAGCAACGCTCTCGCCTTTTTCATACCCTACTCGCCTTTTCGTTCAGCAATATAGCAAAAAGCATGAGAACAGCCGCAATATTCCGGATGCTCCCCGACAAATATTTTCCTGATGACATGATTCGACCTCCGCAGGCAAACCGTAAAAAATCCGGCGCACTCGCCTCTCCCGACAACGCGAAGCCGACTCCCACAATGCCCGGCTCCCCCGAAATAGATTCTCAAGATTAAGCATCGGATCGCCTACATGCACGCATATCCGCAAAACAAAAAAACAGAGGCTTATGTAAGCCTCTGTTTTCCAGCTCCTCAACTAGGACTTGAACCTAGGACCCCCTGATTAACAGTCAGGTGCTCTAACCAACTGAGCTATTGAGGAATATTTCCCGAAACGGTTACCACTATCGCCCAAGCTGAACTAACGTTCCCGTTTCGGAGTGCAAATATATGGCAAATATTTTTTTGTACAAACAAAAACGCATATTTTTCTCGTTTTAGCCACAGATAATTTATTTCGATCTCTTCGACGCTTTGTCGAGCGTGCCTACAGCCACGACGAGTAATGCCGACGAACACGATATCGTCCACATAGAAAAGACGCCGTAAAAGATTCGGTAAACGTTTCAATAAATCGTGTGCGGCTATGTGCCGGTCTGTCGGTGTAAAATCTTGATATGCGAAGATGTCGGGTTGACATTGGCACTAATATTTTATAGCTTTGCAATCGTTATTCGGATTACGATCATGCGTGGTTTGAGAATTAGGGCTGTCGCAGCGGGTATTTTGCTGACGATAGCGACAAATACACCGTGTCTCGCACAGAACTCGACATCGGAACTGGCATTCGACACATACGAATGGGACTTCGGCACCATACGCGAAGCGGACGGTCCGGTAAGCCATGTCTTCACTTTCAAGAATACGGGAGACAAAGCCATAATAATAGAAAACGTCAAGGTAGACTGCGGTTGTACCACTCCGCGATACAGCCGCGAGCCCGTCAGACCGGGAGGCAGCGGGACCATAGAAGTAGTCTTCGATCCCGAAAAATTTTCGGGGGCGTTCACCAAAGGCGTTACCATATACAGCGGGCGGGGACGTAACCGTAATCTGCTTAAAGTGACCGGATCGGTCATCGGCCGACCGTTGAGCGTAGAGGAGGAATTTCCGTTCTCGCTCACCGAGGGCATGCGTGCCGATGCATTGTACAGGGCTTTCGGATATGTCGAAAACGGAGCCGTCAAATCCATGACCGTTGAACTCGCCAATGTTTCGGGCATGACGGCTTTTCTGAAAGCCATACCGGACTCGGGTAGCGGCTACCTTGAAGTGTTCGTTCCGCAGAGCATAGAGGCCGGCGGACGTGGTACCGTAACAGTCACTTACGATCTGAGCGACGCCGAGAACGTATACGGCATACTGACCGACAGAGCGTATATTTCGGTTAACGGTCAGACGGCCGCGCTTCCCATAAACACGAGCGCCATTGCCGTAGACGATTTCAGTTCTCAGGACTTGTCCGTGGCGGCGGCATGTCGTATTTCGCCCGCATACCGCAATTTCGGCAGCGTGAAGGCGGGCGATGAACTCATACTGGAGTTCACCGTCTACAACGAGGGGAAAAGTCCTCTCGTGATACGTTCGGTATCGCCGCGCCGCGGTACGCGGACCACACTGAAAACGGGAGATACCGTTATGCCGGGCAGCGAACTGAAGGCTACTGCATCCGTTACCGTTTCGGCCGAGGATTACGGTGCGGTATCCGGCGGAGTATCGATCATCGTCAACGATCCGGCGCGCCCGTTCCGCGAAGTACGAATAGGCGCCGACGCGGAGTAGACCGGCAAACCTTCGCGGAATGGAAACAAGAAAAAGCATAAACACGAAATAACTTTAAAGAAATTATGTTTAAAATCGTTGAAAAAAGATTACTCGCTCCGGACATTTGGCTGATGAACGTCGAAGCTCCGAGGGTGGCGCATTCGGCACAGCCCGGTCAGTTCGTCATAGTCAGAGGACCGGAAGACGGGGAGAGGATACCCCTGACGGTAGCGGATTACGACCGTGAGAAAGGCACCGTAAGCATAGTGATACAGGCCGTCGGAGCTTCCACGCGCAAGATCGTCGCTATCGGACAGGGAGAATGTCTGGCAGACTTCGCCGGCCCTCTGGGACAGCCGTCGGAATTCATACACGAGGACATCGAGTCCCTGCGTGGAAAGAAGTTTCTTTTCATAGCCGGCGGGGTCGGTGCGGCTCCCGTCTATCCGCAGGTCAAGTGGCTGCACGAACACGGCATACAGGCAGACGTCATCGTAGGCGCCCGCAACAAGGATATGCTCATAATAATAGACGAACTCAGGAAGATTGCCGGAAATCTCTACATCTCCACCGACGACGGCAGCGAAGGTTTCCACGGTAACGTCACGGCACTGATGAAAGACCTGATAGACAACCGCGGCAAACGCTACGACGAGGTGGTGACTATCGGTCCCATGATAATGATGAAATTCGTCGCTCTGGCTACGAAGGAGTACGGCATACACACCATAGCCAGCCTCAATACGCTCATGATCGACGGCACCGGCATGTGCGGCGCCTGCCGTGTCAGCATAGGCGGCAAGATGAAGTTCGCCTGCGTGGACGGTCCGGAATTCGACGCCTCGCTGATAAATTTCGACGAAGCCATGCGCCGGCAGGGCATGTACAAAAACAAGGAAAAAATCGCCGACCACCGTTGCCGCATAGGGCGCGACCAATAACAATGCTTCCGGAAAGACCGCACGTTCGTGCGGCGGCATTGCGGCCGAGGTAGGGATAATTCCCGTATCACGACCGTTACAATAATAAAGTAAAAGATAAATCGAGAATTAAGAAGATATGGCTAATAAGATTCCGCGTGTCCCGGTGAGGGAACAGGATCCTGCAGTGAGGGCTACTAATTTCGAAGAGGTGTGCTACGGTTACAATCTCGAAGAGGCCCGTTTGGAGGCATCGCGTTGCCTTAATTGTAAGAAACCCCAGTGCGTGGCGCACTGTCCAGTGTCGGTCAAGATACCGGATTTCATCGCAAAGGTACTCGAAGGAGATATGGCGGCTGCGGCGCGCATCATAGCGCAGGATTCGCT
Organism: uncultured Tidjanibacter sp.; assembly: GCA_947852905.1. Lineage (GTDB taxonomy): Bacteria > Bacteroidota > Bacteroidia > Bacteroidales > Rikenellaceae > Tidjanibacter. The sequence goes on from CANTVF010000003.1 coordinate 145,573, forward strand.
GCTTCCGGCAGTGTGCGGACGCGTGTGCCCGCAGGAGGCGCAGTGCGAAGGCTCCTGCGTACTCGGCATAAAGGGCGAGCCGGTGGCTATCGGCAAACTGGAACGCTTCGTAGGCGACTGGGAACTGGAAAACGGCTCAAAGGAGAAAGCCGACATTCAGTCCAACGGCCATAAGGTGGCGGTCATAGGCAGCGGACCTTCGGGTCTGGCATGTGCCGCCGATCTCGCGAAGCTCGGTTACGAAGTTACCGTTTTCGAAGCGTTGCACAAACTGGGCGGCGTATTGCAATACGGCATACCGGAGTTCAGGTTGCCGAAAGACAAGGTCGTCTCGCGCGAAATAGACAAAGTATCGCGTCTGGGCGTCAAGTTCGAGCGCGACACCATAGTGGGCCGTACCGTCACCATAGACGATCTCATGGACAACGAAGGCTTCGAAGCCGTTTTCATCGGTTCGGGAGCAGGACTCCCCAAATTCATGGGTATTCCGGGAGAGAACCTCAACGGCGTATTCTCGGCCAACGAGTTCCTGACACGCAACAACCTCATGAAAGCCTATGAAGAAGATTCCGACACGCCCTGCTACGTGGGCGAGCGTTCGGTAGTGGTCGGCGGCGGCAACGTGGCCATGGATGCCGTGCGTACAGCCAAACGTCTCGGTGCCGATGCATACATAGTCTACAGACGTTCCGAACAGGAGCTGCCCGCCCGTCAGGAAGAAGTACACCACGCCAAGGAAGAGGGCATCAATTTCCGTATGCTCACCAATCCTATAGAGATACTCGGCAACGAGGAGGGTTGGGTTACCGGTATCCGTTGCATCCGCATGGAACTCGGCGAGCCGGACGAATCGGGACGCCGTTCGCCCAAAGCCGTTCCGGGATCGGAATTCGAAATACCGTGCGACACGGTCATCATGTCTCTCGGTACGTCACCCAACCCGCTTCTGGCTTCAACGACCGAAGGACTGCAAACCACCCGTTGGGGAGGACTGATCGCCAACGACGAAGGGGCTACGACGCGCGAAGGCGTATTCGCCGGAGGCGACGCGGTGACGGGAGCAGCTACGGTAATCCTCGCCATGGGCGCAGGACGTAAGGCCGCTGCCGCGATAGACGAATATATAAGGAACAAATAAAACGCTGGGAAACAATAGTCGCCGGTAATAATGCCCGGCGGCATCGTCCTATGCCGGGCAGAAAGCCGGGATTATAGATCCGGCTTTCTGCCCGGCCGTTTTTATGGGAAATCGTGAAAGGAACGCTGCGACATGCGGCATTTACGGCGTATTTAGTAAATTTGCGGGAATCCGATCGCCGGAACACGGACGGCGGATCGGCATAACCTGATTTGGGCACATGTATGTACGTATAACGGAAATATGCGGTCGTATCGCGGCGGGAATAGCTACCGCATTTTGCTGCGCGGCTATGGCCGGATGCATGAAATACGGACCGCTCCCCCAAGAGAGCTTTTCATACCCGATGCCCGACGACGGTACGGCCGAAGGCGTCTTCATAATCTGCGAGGGCAATTTCATGTACGGCAACGCCAGCATGTCGTTCTACCTGCCCTCCACGGGCGAACTTCAGAACGAGATATTCGCCCGCGCCAACGGCATGAAACTCGGCGACGTAGCGCAATCGATGACCATGTACGACGGCACGGGATACGTGGTCGTCAACAATTCGGGAGTCATATTCGGTATGGATCCGGAAACGTTCGTCGTGAAACGGGTGATACGTGGCATGGGCTCGCCACGTTATATACTTTTCCACGGCGATAAGGCTTACGTCACTTCCCTGTACGAGCCTGAAATAACCGTGCTCGATGCGCATACCATGCAGCCGGTGGGCAAAATCCCAACGCCGGGACATACCTCCACGGAACAAATGGCCGTCTTCGGCGACCTCATGTACGTTACGTGCTGGTCTTACGACAATACGGTTTTGAAGATAGACACGAGAAGGGACGAAATCGTCGGCAATATCGAGGTGCGCAACCAGCCGCGCCAGCTGACTATCGACTCCCGCGGCAAGCTGTGGGTGCTTACCGACGGCGGATCGGCGGAGGGCGGCACTACGGATGCTCCGGCGCTTTACCGCATCGACGCCTCGAACGGTACTGTGGAAAAGGAGTTCGTTTTCCGCCGCGGCGACAGCCCCAAAGGTCTGTGCAGCGACGGAGCCGGAGAGACTATATATTTTCTCAACGGAGACCTGTGGCGCATGGACTGCGATGCGGAGAATCTGCCCGACGAGCCGTTTCTGGAATCTTCCGGAACTATATATTATGCCATAGGCGTGGATCCGCACAACGGCGACGTCTATGTCGGCGATGCCGTAGACTATCAGCAACAAGGTGTTGTATACAGGTTGAACGATTCGGGACGATGTCTCGATACCTTGCGCGTCGGCATAACGCCTACGGCATTCTGTTTCAGGTAATGCCACTGCATGCACGGGAACACGTGAGGACAGGAGCATCCGCACACGAAACAATTCAGACCGGCCGTCTTAATGACAAGAGCCGTATTATATGATATGAGAAATATGAAAGTAACATTCTTGCGCTTAGTGCCGATCGCCGTTGCGACCGTAGCCGTTGCGTGTAACAGAAGCATTACCGTCATGCAGGAGGGCGAAGGTCCCCGTCCGCCCGTCGAGGAGAGTTCTCCCTACAGCGACAGGGTCATAGAATACGTCCCCGCGCCGGGACAGTTCATAAACAATCCGATGGTAGGATTTACCGGCGATGAGACTACCTCCCGACAGGCGCTGGAGTATGCCGACCGCAGATTGCATTCGTCCGACAAGACAGAACGCGGTATGGTGTCGCTCGGCGGTTTCGGAGGATATATAGTCGTGGGCTTCGACCACAGTATACAGGCTGCCGGAGGAATGGAGGGATACGACTTCTCCATTACGGGCAATCAGTTCGAGGGAAGTTCCGAGCCGGGCATAGTATGGGTGATGCCCGATGAAAACGGCAACGGCCAGCCCGACGAGGTGTGGTACGAGCTGCGCGGCGCGTATTCCGACGGAAGCACGAAGAACTATGCCGTGACGTATTATAGGCCGACTACCGACGGAGAAGCGGTGCGCTGGACGGACAATGCGGGCGGCAGCGGCGAAATGACGCCCAACGCCACCCATACGCAACCCTATTTCCCCGCATGGATAACCGACGGAAAATATACCCTGACCGGAACGCTGCTAGAAGACCGTTCCGGAACACTCGACAACGGACGGTTTACGACCGGAGACTACGGTTGGGGCTATGCCGACAACTGGGGCGAAGACATGCTGTCGCCTTCGGTGCAGAAGAACTATTTTCGAATCAGCGATGCGATGGACGGCGACGGCAATCCCGCAGAACTGAAATACGTGGATTTCATAAAGGTGCAGACCGGCGTCAATGTTCAGGGAGGCGCCGGAGTCGGAGAACTTTCCACCGAGGTGCTCCGTTTCAGGGACGAAAATCTGTAAGGGTCTATGCTCCGCACGGCATGGTTTCGACGATTGGCGGCGTGCGTCGCGCTTGCGGTACTGCAACCTGCGGCTTACCGAAATGCGGCCGCTTCTGTCGTAGCACACTATCGCATGCCTGCGGTTGCAATGCATTCCGGTCTGCCTGCAACCTGCGGCATGATATCGAGCCATGAAATGCACGGCAAGGATAAGATTCCTCCGCCCGATGACACAGAAAATATGCCGGAGGAGAGAATAGACTCCGTTACAGTAGTCGGAGCACGCCCCATGAAGGACATAGGCGTACAAAAAACGGTGATAGACGGCAGCGTGCTGTCGGAAGACGTTACGCTGTCGCTCGGTGACATGCTCGCGCATGCGACGCCGGCCTTCGTGCGGTCTTCCGGCCGAGGCAGCATGTCGTCGCTGTCGGTGCGCGGCACAGGGTCTTCGCATACGCGCGTGGTGTGGAACGGCATGAGCATGAACTCGCCTCTGTTCGGAATGATGGACCTGTCTTATATCCCGTCCTACTTCATAGACGGCGCCGCACTGTATTACGGTGCGAGTTCGGTAGCCGCGGCCGGCGGCGGACTCGGAGGCGCTCTGGTGCTCGACACCCGTCCCGAAGACATACTCGGTTTCGGGATGCGGTACATACAGGGTATCGCTTCGTTCCGGACGTTCGACGAATATCTGAAACTCTCCTACGGAAACGACAGGGTGCGCAGCGAAACGAGTCTTCTCGTAACCACCTCGCGGAACGACTTCCCGTACCGCAACTATGCTAAAAAAGATTTCGTAACGGACGATTACGGCAACATCGTCGGGTGGAGCTACCCTGTCGAACGTAACCGTAACTGCGATTATAGGGACATCCACCTTCTTCAGGAATTGTATTACGATGCGGGCGATGCGGGACGGTTCGACCTGTCGGCGTGGTACATGGATTCATCGCGCAACCTTCCTCTGCTGAGTACCGACTACAGCGAAAGCAACAGTTCGCTGTCGTCGCAAAAGGAGAAAACGTTCCGCAGCGTGGTACGGTGGGAAAAGTATGCCGGCAAAAACAAGCTGTCGGCCAAGGCAGGTTACCACTACAGCGACATAAGATACACGGAGCGTACGGAAAGGGCCTACGGCGAAGGAGGACACGAAGTACAGATACGCTCCGCATGGCGCAACTACATAACCACCCTGTTCGGGAACGCCGCATGGGAACGCGGACTCGGCCGTAAGCTATATCTCGCGGCCGATATATCTGTATTGCAGCATTTCGTATATACGATCAACGACAAGCCGGTACGTCCCGTCGCCCAACCGGTCGTGTTCGACGATGCACGGACGGAGCTGTCGGCTCTGGTATCCGCGCGTTACAGGCCTGTGGAGAGTGTCGGCATAGCCCTGAACTTACGACAGGAGGTCATCGGCACGGACGGGGCGCCGTTCATTCCGTCGTTACAAGCCGAATGGACGCCCGGCAGGGGAAACATCACTTTCAAAGCCTCCGCAGCACGGAACTACCGGTTCCCTACGCTCAACGACAAACATTTCGCCGTGGAGCCGATAATGCCGGAGGTGGGTTTCACCTACGATGTCGGAATAGTCTTCAGAAATATACGCAGAGAGCGATTCGCTTACGACATAAGCCTCACCGCATACGATTCGCGTATCCGCAACTGGATATTGTGGTACCCGGACAAGGGCGGGACGCAGTGGCTGCCTACCAATATCAGACTCGTCAGGTCGTTCGGCGCCGAGGCGGCTCTGAATATAGAGTGGCGTATGGGCGGAGATTGGCGGATAGCGCTGGACGGCGTTTTCGCATGGACGCGCTCGCTGAACATGCGTAAGCCGATAAACGACAACGACAATGCCGTCGGTAAACAGCTGCCGTATGTCCCCGTATGGTCAGGAGCCGTCACCGGCAGATTGTCGTGGCGACAATGGCGCTTGGTTTACAAATGGGATTATTACAGCGAACGTTTCACATCCACGGACAACTCCGCCACGATTTCCGGCCGCATATTGCCGTATTTCATGAACTGCATATCGGTAGGCTATACGTTAGGCACCCGTTTCGCAGACTTTTCCTTCAATTTCAAGGTAAACAATCTTTTCGACGAAGAGTATGAAACGGAAATGTCGCGTCCCATGCCCGGCCGCAACTACGGTCTGTCGATAGAGATAACTCCTCGTTTCGCTTCCCGCCGTTGACACGCGCGGCAACAGACAACGACGTCTTGCCTTCATTTCTTAGTCATGCGCAACGGATGCTTATCATTTGCATGAAACGTAATGAACGACTCCGCATACCGACACCATTCAGAGGCGCGTTTACGGTATGTATCGAAATTCGAACGCCGTCCGACGACACCGCAACGCCATTTTCAGCATATCCGACATCGCCAAATCATCCTTCAACAACTCATGCAACCGCACATATCGGACAATACGATTCCCATACGAAACGGCACCATACGATAAGGGCGATGATTTGCAAATCATCGCCCTTACAGTTCATTTACGACCGCTTCTGACAAGACCGATCCAGTCCCGTCCGCAACCGTTACGATTCCCGGCAACTCACCCCTGCATCTCGACCTTGCAGACCTCTATGCCTATACGCCGCAACAGTTTCACCCCTTCGTCGGAATGATAGTCGTCGCAATAGACCACGCGCTTTATTCCGGCCTGTATTATCAGCTTAGCGCATTCGATACACGGCGCAGCGGTTATGTATAACGTAGCCCCGTCGCCGTTATTGGCGCTTTTGGCCAATTTGGTTATGGCATTGGCCTCGGCATGCAGGACGTACGATTTGGTCTTCCCGCTCTCGTCCTCGCATATGTTCTCGAATCCGGACGGCGTACCGTTGTAACCGTCCGATATTATCATCTTGTCCTTTACTATCAACGCACCGACCTGACGCCTTATGCAATACGAATTTTCCGCCCAGATCTTCGCCATGCGTATATATCGCATATCGAGCTGCCGTTGCTTCTCCTCCTGATATCCCATATCGAAATAAATGCGCACTCCTACCGCAATGAATCACGGCATCTATGCTCCTCTAAAAAAGTTTCTTTTTACCGGTCGTAACCACGAAATCCTTAAGATAAGACGGCTCGAAATATGCCACGTCTTCCGTCCGCCCCATATCGAAGAGCCGTTGGGCCGGGCGGCACAGGCCCCTCGCGGAGGTCTCCACCTCTATCAGCCGGACGGACCCTTGCGGCAGAACATCCACCGTCTTCGCAGCTCCGTTTCCGAAGATGAAAAATTCGCCGCCACCGTGCAGGAACCCGTCGAAACTCTGCGGAGTAACAACTTCGGCCGTCACATCGCCCAATGCCCTGAGCGACGTGTCGAAAACGCATGTATACACCTCCATACGACGGGCGTCGATCATCGGACACAGACGCGCCGACGCCCAATCCTCCGACTGAAACAGCCCGGCTTCGTGATCCTCGACGGCTATCTCGGCCAATGCCTCCAGCGATTCCACCGCCACCAACGGAATACCGAGCGCATAACAAAGTCCCTTCGCGAACGACGTTCCTATCCTGAGACCAGTATACGAGCCGGGGCCGCGCCCTATAGCCACGGCATCGAGTTCATCGGCATCGACTCCCGACTCTCTTAGCAACTCATCGGTAAATACCGCCACCTTGCGGGCATGGTCCCTTCCGGCCTCCTCACGCAGGGAAACGGGCTCCCCGTCGCGGGACAGCGCCACGGAACAGACGTCCGTTCCGGTTTCAATACATAATATCAAAGACATCTATCTTCACTGCAATCGTTCCGCCGCACAATGCACGACGGAAAGTATAAAACAATACCGAATCTCTACACCGCAGGCGCCGCCACGTTCCGGGAAGCTCTCCGAGGCTACATTATCCTGACGACACCGTCGCCTACTCCGACGCTCTGCATCGCGACACTGCGACACCCCGCAACCGATACTCTCTGTCGGGTAGTTAAAAATACCCGACACATTGCCGTGAACACCGGCACAGAGACGCAGGCCGGTGCTCACGGAACGTCTAATGTTTCATAGCCCGGTCCATCTCGCGCCGCGCATCCTTCTCCTTTATATAATCGCGTTTGTCGTATTTCTTACGTCCGCGGGCAACTCCGATCACCACTTTGGCAAGCCCGCGTTCGTTTATGAACAGACGCAAGCCCACGACAGTCATCGACTTATCCTGCAAGGCTCTCTCTATCTTGTCCAGTTCGCGACGGTTCAGCAACAGTTTACGGTCGCGCTTGGGCTGATGATTGTTGTACGTTCCCCAATGGTACTCCGATATGTTGAGGCCGCGTAGATATAGTTCGTGGCGGTCGAAATAACAATAGCAGTCCACCATGGACGCCTTTCCCAGCCTGAGAGACTTTATCTCCGTACCGGTCAGCACTACGCCCGCAATATACTCGTCTATGATTTCATAGTCGAACGTAGCCCTTTTGTTCTTTATGGATATTTTCTTCGTATAATCTGCCATAACTTCTCTCGCCCGTAAAGCGATCAAAAATTTTTATCCGTATTTCAGGCTCTCCGAAAACCGGCAACGCACATCCGGTCTGCCGCATAATAGTCCGGCTGCCATTCCCAATCCGCAAACACGCAGAAAACGCCGCCGCCAGTTTCGTACCTATAATATAAGTCGCGATATCTTGCGCGCTATCCGGGTACGTACCTCGTTAAGAGCCGATATGTTTTCCATAATGGCCGTCAGTTCATCCTCCGAAAGGTCTTCGTCGGCCAGCTTCGCCTTAAGCTGTCCTATTATAGCCTCTATCGTCTTGGTCTTGTACAACGTCACCGCACGCGGGATAAGCGTAGCCAGTTTGTCCTCCTCCTTGTTGATGAATATCTCGTGGCGCTTCCACAATTCGCTCATCACATAATTGGAGTCGGACGTAAGTATATCCACCGCCGCATTGCAGACCTGAGGATCCGAATGGTTGGTGAAATAGTGTTCCGGCACCTTGACCCCTTCGCCGAGCTCCCTGTAATGCTCCTCGTAACACTCGTATATGGCCCTGTACTGCGGATTCTGTATGGTAACGTCGTCCTGCAGATCGCTGAATATGGTTTCGGCCACATTGAACCGCACCATATTGCGCCCCTCCTTATGCTCGAAATACATGTGACCGTATTTCATGAGATAGCCGACTATCTCCTTTTCGAGCTCTTCCATACTGCTGCCGGCCGTAACCCCCTTCAGAGAAACGAGCCGCGATGCTTCGGCTTCCTCGTTGCGCCGACGCTGCTGCATGCTTCTCAGAAACTCGCCCGTCTGCCTGTCGTAATTGACCGAATGACGCTTTCGCGCCACCTCGCTCACGAGTACCTGTTCGTCCACGTCCATCTCCTTGGCGCAATCCTTTATGAATACCGACCTGATTATCGGATCGGGTATTTCGGATATGGACTGCACGATGTCCGTAATGAGCGCGGCACGTCTGAGAGGATCGTCTCCGGCCTCCGACAACAACAAATGCGTCTTGAAGCGTATGAAATCCTCCTCATGAGCGGCTATGTACGCCTTGACCTCCTCGGCGGAATGCTTGCGGCCGAACGAATCGGGATCGTCCCCGTCGGGCAACAACACCACCCTGACGTTCAACCCCTCGCGCAATATCATGTCTATACCGCGCAACGAAGCCTTGATTCCCGCCGAATCGCCGTCGTATATCACCGTCACATTCTTGGTGAAACGCGATATGAGCTTTATCTGATCCACCGTAAGCGAGGTACCCGACGACGCCACCACATTCTCGACACCCGTCTGGTGCATGCGCATGACGTCGGTATATCCCTCAACGAGTATGCAATAATTCTCCTTGACTATCGCATTCTTGGCATAATATATTCCGTAGAGGCTGTGGCTTTTGTTATATACTATGCTCTCCGGCGAATTGAGGTATTTGGCCGTCCTCTCGCTCTGTTTCAACACCCGGCCGCCGAAAGCTATCACACGGCCGCTTATGGAGTGCACTGGAAACATGACGCGGCCTGTGAAACGGTCGTAATATCCGCCCGACTCCCGCTTTATGGTCAATCCCGTATCCACGAGAAACTGCTCCTTATAACCTGCCGCAAGAGCCGCCATAGTCATGGCATCGCCTTTCGCAGGACAATATCCGAGCGTGAACTTGCGTATCGTGGCGTCGGTGAATCCTCTTTCGCGGAAATACCCCATTCCGACACTCATCCCCTCGTCCGTCTCACGGAGCATCTTCTGGAAATATTCGGCAGCCCAGCTGTTGACCACCATCATGCTCTCGCGGTCGTCGTTGCGCTTGGCCTCCTCAGGCGACAACTCCCGCTCCTGCACCTCTATGCCGTACTTCTTGGCAACATATTTGAGGGCTTCGACGTAGGTCATCTTCTCGTGCTCCATGACGAAAGTGACGGCATTGCCGCCCTTGCCGCAACCGAAACACTTGAAAAGCCCCTTGGACGGCGACACTACGAACGACGGAGTACGTTCGCTATGGAACGGACAGCAAGCCTGATAGTTCACACCCTTCTTCTTGAGAGTGACGAAATCGCTCACCACCTCCACTATATCCGCCGCCGCATATATTCTGTCTACCGTATCTCTGTCTATCATCGCCTCCGGACTTAGGGACTACAAAGTTACTAATTTTCCGTTACGGCGATCACAAGCCCTAAGACACTATCCCCAGATTGTCATCACGGCGCCTAAAACACCGCACGTCGGGAAACGCCTGCCGTCATAGAGACTCCAGACGCATCAGTTCCTTCCATACGAGAGCCGAAGCCCCAAGCACGGCCGCATTGGAGCAATCTATCCCCGACGGCAACAGCTTTACCATTCCGGCAAAGTTGCGCATCATATTGGCCTCCATGTAACGTTTGGCAGGCTCCCACAACAATCCGCCCGACTGCGCCAGTCCCCCGAACAAAAATATGGCCTCCGGATACGAGAATACCACGAAATTGGCCATGGCCAGACCCAGTATCTCGCCCGTGCGCTCGAACGCCTCGGCCGCGAGCGCATCGCCCTCGGCCGCCGCATCGGCTATCATCTTGGAATTCATCTCCGCGACCGCCACATTACGCAACCGGCTCGGACGGTCGTCCGAAGCGAGTATCTCCAGCATGGTGCGCACTATACCGGTAGCCGAAACATAAGTCTCAAGACACCCCCTACGCCCGCAACCGCAACTGCGCCCTCCGGGACGGACTATTATGTGTCCCAACTCTCCGGCCATACCGCCGTAACCGTAAACCATATCGCCGTTGGAAACTATGCCCGCGCCCAATCCCGTACCGAGAGTTATCTCGATAAAATCCTTCATGCCGCGTGCGCCGCCGTATATCATCTCGCCCGTCGCTGCGGCATTGGCATCGTTATCCACCAGCACAGGCAAAGACGGGAAATACCCCTTCAACGCCTCCACGAACGGAATAACCTTCATATTGTCCGGTCCGAAAGGCTCGCTTCCCCTCTCGTACCAGCGGATGTTCACCGGATTAAGCAACACGCCCTTGAAATGGTCGGCATTAGGCGCCCCTATTCCTATTCCCGCCAAAACGGCGCCTTCGTTCTGCCGGACGAGGAAATTTATATCCTGTACCAGACGCTCCACGTAATCGCAGAAATACGGATAATCCTTGGTCTTGAAACTTCTCTGACCGTATATTTTCCCTTTGGCATCGACCAGTCCCGTCACAGTATTGGTACCGCCCACATCGACACCCGCAGCAAGTCTTTCCATAATGTCAAACCTTTTTAAGCCGCCGCACGATCCGCCGGCGATGAAGTAAATGTATCGAATTTATACGATTATGCAAAATTATCCGCGCTTTACCTATCTTTGACTTCGTCTTAGATACTCCCGCTCGGCAAAATGCAAGTAAACTTGCTTTTGCTCTCGGCTTATTCGTATCTTTGTGCAAAGATAGGGCCGCACAATAGCGAAACGACGGAAGTTCGACGCACAAAACGCTGGAAACGGTACGCCGCCTCGGAAAGCCCTGCAAACAGACACGGACAAACAACGAAAACGGCATCGCCCGCTATCCGGCCGCGGAAGCGTCCAAACGGCTACCGGTGCCTGTTTGCGACATCGCATTTAAAAGTCCAACGACGAAAACAGACACGAAAATATGTACAGCAAAGAAGAACTTTCGGCAATCATCGAAGATTATATCGGACGGCTGCCGTTCCCGGAAGAGCCCGACACGCTCTACGAACCGATCATATATTCGCTCGCGGGAGGCGGGAAACGCCTGCGTCCGCTGCTCGCGCTCATGGCATGCAACATCTTCAGCGACGACGTAAAACAGGCGCTGCCTTGCGCTGCGGCCATAGAGGTATTCCACAACTTCACGTTGCTGCACGACGACATCATGGACAATGCGGCCGTGCGCCGGGGCAAACCAGCCGTACACCGCAAATGGGGCGCCAACAGCGCCATACTCTCCGGAGACGCTATGCTGATATATTCATACAGCCTGCTCGAACAGGCCGCTGCAGAACTGCTCCCGCGGATGCTGCGCATCTTTAACGACACCTCCATGAAAGTATGCGAAGGGCAGCAATACGACATGGATTTCGAATCGCGCGAGAAAGTCTCCATGGAGGAGTATCTGACAATGATCTCGCTCAAGACGGCAGTACTTCTCGCCGGAGCCACGGCCATAGGCGCTTTGGCCGGAGGCGCTTCGGAAGCCGACTGCAAAAATCTGGAAACTTTCGCCACGCAGTTGGGTATGGCTTTCCAGATACAAGACGACATACTCGACAGCTACGGTACGGAGAACACGCTCGGCAAAAAGATAGGCGGCGACATAAGCGAAGGCAAAAAGACATTCCTCACGACGGCCGCGATGGAGATAGCCGACGAGGATACGCGCATACGTCTTGCCGGGCTGATGCACAACAAGGAGATGATAGCCGACGACAAATTCGCCAGAGTGCTCGCCATATACGAGCGCCTCGGCATAAGGGAACACGCAGAGAAGGCCGTGGACGAATACACGCGTCAGGCTATCGGAGCACTCGATGCGCTCAGCGTCCCGGCCGAACGTACCGAGCCGATACGCCGACTCGCAATGGAACTGTTAAGGAGGGAACACTGATGAACATTTCGCGCGAAGACATAGAGATCATGGCGCCTGCCGGTTCATACGAATCGCTCATGGCGGCCATAGATGCCGGCGCCGACTCGGTATATTTCGGGGTCGGCCAACTCAACATGCGCTCCAAATCGGCGGCAAACTTCACGCTCGACGACCTTTCGCGCATAGTGGCGATAGCCAAGCGACACTCTCTGAAAACGTATCTGACGGTAAACACCATCATCTACGACGAAGAGATACCGGCCATGCACGCGGTAATAGACAAGGCGAAGGCCGAAGGAGTAGACGCCGTGATCGTGGCGGACCAGTCGGCCATACTCTACGCCCGTAAAGTCGGTATGGAGGTACACATATCCACGCAACTGAACGTCTCGAACAGCGAAACCCTCGAATTCTATTCACAGTGGGCCGATGTGGTGGTACTGGCGCGCGAACTCAACCTCTCCCAGATCGAAACCATACACTCCAACATAGTCTCCCGTAACATATGCGGTCCGAAGGGCGAACAGGTCAAAATAGAAATGTTCGCTCACGGAGCCCTTTGCATGAGCATATCCGGCAAGTGCTATCTCAGCCTTCACGAGTGCGGCCAGTCGGCCAATCGCGGAGCATGCCGCCAGATATGCCGTAGGTCCTACGTACTGCGCGACCGAGAAACGGGTTACGAGATAGCCACGGAGGGCCAATACCTGCTGTCCCCGAAAGACCTGTGTACCGTTCCGTTCCTCGACAAATTCATAAACGCCGGAGTACGTGTCCTGAAAATAGAAGGACGCGCACGGTCGGCCGAATACGTCAAACGCGTAGTGGAGACATACGACGAAGCCGTCCGCGCCATAGCCGACGGCACATTCTCCGCCGAAAAGGCCGACACGTGGACGCAACGCCTGTCCACCGTATTCAACCGCGGTTTCTGGAGCGGCTACTATCAGGGCGCCACGACAATGGAACTGAGCAGCAACTACGGCTCGGCGGCCACCACGCGGAAAGTATACATAGGCAAAGTGACCAACTTTTTCAAAAAGATAGACGTCGCCGAAATACTCGTCGAAGCCGCTCCTTTGGAACAAGGCTCACAATATGTCATAATAGGAGAAACGACTGGTGCGCTGGAAGGTACGGCCGATGAAATATATGTAGACGAAAAACCTGCCGGAACAGCGCCTCAGGGAGTATTCTGCTCTATCAAAACGGACAGACCCGTGCGACGGGGAGACAAATTCTACAAGATAGTCCCGGCATCGCAGGTACCGGACCGCCAGACCGAACTATAAATACCGTCCAGACCACTGAATCAGCCGCCACGACATACGACGCCTTCGCACATTTGCGTCTGACGCCGGATATAAGGCACGCGACATAACGGTCGCATGCCGACCGTAGTTACACCAATCCAAGATACACATTCCTGCTAAGGCGGCTGCATAATGCAGTCGCCTTAGTGACAAGACCCGCATTTCCGGCAACATCCGGCGTCATTCGGACGGGAAACATCCCGGTCACATTACCTGTACGCAAAACGACAGCCGCACGAAAACAATGATACATCCCGCGAAAAACATGAAAATACGCCTGCGGACTATAGTAGCGGCATCCGCAGCGTGCATACTGTTGGGATGCACGCACAAACTGCCGTGGTATCTCGACTACGGAAGATTGCGGACGAGTTACCTCGCTGCCATGGAAGACGCACGGACGACTGAGCCGGGGAAAGTACGCTGCGAACTGCCCGTAATCACCGTACCGGGCGAAGACAGCAGGATACAATGGCTCTATGCGGAGGGCTGCGATTTCGTTCTGGTGTGTTCCATGACCGGCAACATGTATGCCGACGAATGGCGGGAAGGCCGTGATTTCCGGACAGGCGATTACGTTTCATGGGTAGTTCTTCCGTATCAGTTGCGGCAACGCATAGCGCAACAGCCTGAAATGGCGGACTCGCTCGAATGCTGCATGAGGTTGCTGCAAATGCTGGGGCTTCCGCCGGACTGCACCCACGACCGCCTGATATTCTTCTATACGGAAAGGGACAAACTGATGCGCCCCACTCCCGACCCGGCGATATCCCGTTGCGAAATATCTTCGAAATTTCCGGACGGAACGCCTCCGGCCTACAAAGAATGGTTCAGCGCCAACGCGGAAAAATCGTACTGTTCCGACACTCCTTATCCGTGGACACGGGCAGGCTACACATACGACTGGCATGAAGGATCCGGAAACGGCACAGGCCTCGGAGAATTCATAGTCCCGCCCGGTACGCGCGTAATAGTAAAGGAACAGACGACGGTATGGTCGTGGTACAGACAATCGATTACCGGCACTGCAATCGACCCGACGGCGCGTCCATAATATCACGGACAATCCCACCTTAATTTATATAGGCTTACCGTCTGCCATGACCGCATATCCGGCAACACATCCCGATTGCGGCCGTCTTCAACAAATCTTATCCGAAACCGTCCGTCGAATACGAATCACCCGAAAATGAAATTCTCTTACCACAAACTACATTAACAAATCCCGCCTCGAATCCGAAAACAGTCTGCAACAGCACAAGATGCACCGGAACCACCATACCGACATGCCGCCATACAGACAGAAAAAGGTCGGAAGAAATTCGTTTCCTCCGACCTTATAATATATAAAGGCGCACTATACCGTCCGCACTAAAAATATATCGGCATCTAACCGTAACACGGCCGGCTATACGTCGCAGCGATACACAAGCCTACAATATCCCGAAACGACGCATGGCAGCCGCTACCCCGTCCTCGTCCGCAGTACCGGTCACATAATCCGCCGCAGCTTTCACCTCGTCGGCCGCATTACCCATGGCCACACCGATGCCGGCATAACGCAACATGGTTATGTCGTTCTCCCCGTCGCCGAGCGCCATACATTCCTCGCGGCCGATACCGTAACGGTCGAGCATCTTCCCGATACCTATATGTTTACCGCCTCCCTTGGGTATGACGTCGCATAAAAGATGCGTCCAGCGCGTGGATTCGCACGAGGGCATCCCAGCGAGCAACTCCCTTTCCCTATCCTCGTCGGTAAACACTATAAGCTGCAATATCTTTTCGGCGGACACGCCGGTTACATCCTCCTCGGGAGGCAATCCGAGATTTATCAATTCCGCACCGCGGCGAGTGGTATCCGTCGCTACGTTCATGCGCAGAAAATCCGTTCCCTCGAATATCACGGAAACCCCGCTCTCCAATGCGAATCTTTCGGCAGCACGGGCATCCTCTTCCGGCATGGCATGTACATGTATTATCTCACCCCCGGCACGGACACACTGTCCGTTCAGCGACACTATACCGTCGAACAATCCCGTATCGACATTGTCGATCAACAGTTCGTGCCGGCCGGTAGCAATGAACACCTTTATACCCCGACTGCGCAACTGCGCCAAGACATCGAGCGTACTGTCGGGTACACGGTGTGTCTTAAAACTCACCAGAGTCCCGTCTATATCGAAAAATACGGCTTTTATCATATCTGCTGCGGTGGGCATACTGTAACAAACCCGCGCAACTGTGCGCGGAACGACATAACGGCCGCAAGTTCAATAATATCCGTGCGACGGATACGCTCTCCGGCATTCACCGGGGGAGGCATTGCGGCGGACAAAAATAGGAAAAACTTCCCGCTTACAGAAACTTCGACGCCCCGTACGACACAATAAATGCCCTCTGCGTTTTGATTTCTGTTTCCAATTTCATATATTTATGGTCGCCGCGGATAAGGCTGGATACATGTCGAAAGGTTTCGGGACCCCGGCTCCCTGTACAGGAGACCTACCCCTTCACGAAAACCGCCATATGTGTCCGACCGACCAAACGACTCGGGCCTTACGGCCGGACAGCAATATGCGAACGCAGCCGTGTGCGGCGTTATCGTAATCGTTAACCTAAAAAATACGAGCAATGAAAAATTATCAAACTTCAGAGATCAAGAACGTGGTTCTGCTGGGCGCGCCCGGCTCGGGTAAAACTACCTTTGCAGAGGCCATGGCCTATGAGGGTAAGGTCATCGACCGCAGAGGTAGTATAGAAAACGAAAATACCCTCTCAGACAACACCGATCTTGAAAAGAGCAACCGCCGCAGTATCTATTCCACGATACTTTATACGGAATTTCTCAACCATAAGCTCAATATAATAGACGCTCCCGGGTCGGACGATTTCAGCGGCGGTCTCTTCTCCGCCTTCAAAGTAGCCGACGTGGGGCTTATGCTTTTCAACGCCCAGAACGGATTCGAGGTGGGAAGCGAAATACAGTCCCGCTACGCCAAAACCTACAACGTACCTCTGATCGGAGCCGTCAACCAGCTCGACAGCGACAAGGCCAACTGGGAATCGACCATAGAGAGCATCGAATCCTTCTCCAAGGTAAAACCCGTCATAGTACAGTATCCCGTCAATCCCGGTCCCGGATTCGACGCATTCATCGACGTGCTGCTGATGAAAATGTTCCGTTTCAAAGACGACAACGGCACCCGCGAAGAACTCCCCATACCGGCCGAAGAGGCCGAAAGGGCGGCCGAATATCATACCGCATTGCTCGAAGCGGCCGCCGAAAACGACGAGGGTCTCATGGACCTTTACTTTGAAAAGGGCGACCTGCAACCGGACGACATACGCAAAGGTCTGGGTATGGGCATAGCCAACCGCGACTGGATGCCAATATTCTGCGCATCGGCCAAGAAGGACATCGGCACCAAACGCATCATGGAATTCATCATCAACGTGGCTCCCAATCCCGACCAGAGGCCTCCCATGACCGACACCGAGGGACGCGACGTGATAGCCGACTCGACAGCTCCGGCGATACTGTTCGTATTCAAGAGTTCGATAGAGCCGCATGTAGGCGAGATCAGCTACTTCAGGGTTGTCAGCGGCAAGGTAACCGAAGGCATGGAACTCGTGAATACACGTACCGAGAACAAGGAGAAAATATCGCAGCTTTTCGCCGTAGCCGGCAAAAACCGCATAAAAGTCACCGAAATGAATGCCGGCGACATAGGCTGCACTGTAAAACTGAAATCGACACGCACGGGCGACACACTCGCCGCAGCGGGTACCAACGTGACCATATCGCCCATGATATTCCCCGAACCGCGCTACCGTGCGGCTGTCAAGGCCGTCAATCAGGCCGATGAGGAGAAACTGGGCGAACTGCTCAACAAGGCCAAATACGAAGACCCCACCCTGCTCGTGGAGTACTCGAAAGAACTCAAGCAGACGATAGTTCAGGGACAGGGCGAACTTCACCTCAAAATACTTCGCGACCAGATACTCGCCAACAACAAGATCGACATAGAATATTTCGCGCCCAAGATACCGTACCGCGAAACCATCACCAAAACGGCTGCGGCCGACTACCGCCACAAGAAACAGTCGGGCGGTGCAGGACAGTTCGGCGAAGTACATTTGGTAATAGAGCCGTATTACGAAGGCATGCCGGAACCGGGCAAATACAAGATCGACGGCAAGGAACTCGCGCTCAACGTAAAGAACAAGGAAGAATACGATCTCGAATGGGGCGGCAAATTACAGTTCTACAGTGCGATAGTCGGCGGTGCGATAGACGCCCGCTTCATGCCCGCGATACTGAAAGGTATCATGGAGAAAATGGAAGAAGGCCCTCTGACCGGCTCTTACGCCCGTGACATCCGCGTCATAGTTTACGACGGAAAGATGCACCCGGTAGACTCCAACGAAATATCGTTCAAACTGGCCGGCCGCAACGCATTCAAGGAGGCTTTCCGCCATGCAGGTCCTAAGATCATGGAGCCGATATACAGCGTCGAAGTCCTCGTTCCGTCCGATAAAATGGGCGACGTGATGAGCGACATGCAAAACCGCCGTGCCATGATCGAGGGCATGTCGTCAGAAGGAGGCATGGACCGTCTGTCGGCACGCGTTCCGCTGGCCGAGCTGTACCGTTACTCGACTACGCTGAGTTCGCTCACCAACGGCCGCGCCACATACACCATGAAGTTCGCCTCCTACGAACAGGTTCCGTCCGATGTTCAGGAAAAACTTCTCAAGGCTTACGCGGATACCGACAGCGACGAATAACCGCCGGAAACACAACTACAGAAAACGTAGCCACCTACAATGGTGGCTACGTTTTTTATTCACATAGCCCTCCCACCGTATCAGCCGAGACCGGGAGATACCGTAAAGCAGGGATGACAGCTCGGCACCGCAACGGAAAAACAATGTAACTAAAGCAGCGTAAAATGCCGCACATTCGTAAAACCACGCCAACGACAGTGCAGACAGTCTACCGACAATCAAATCCCTGCATTCGACATGCAAGGCAGCCGATGCACTATGGCGACACAAGACAAACAAAACGCAATACGCACGCGAACAGAGTGTTGCAGCACACATACCTATGTTTTACCGGCGATAATGTTACTTGCGGCCGAACGAATAATAGACAGTATATCCGGCAATATAGACACCCGATACCCGTCCGTTTCGTCAAAAAAGTATTACTTTTGTTTTTTACAATGCAAACGCCTGTACCCGACCGGCGAAGCGGCGGAACGACCGCCGCAACGACAGCGGTCGCGGCAGGCATAAAGTTCACATAACAAATTGCAATGGACGATATTTTAAGGGTAGAAAACGTCACCAAACGTTTCGCCGACCACACCGCCCTCGACAACGTGTCGCTCGCCATCCCGCGCAGGTCGGTATACGGACTGCTGGGCCCCAACGGCGCGGGCAAATCGACTCTCATAAGGATCATCAACCGCATCACCGCCCCCGACAGCGGCAAAGTGTACCTCAACGGTCGCGAAATAGCACCGGAAGATGTATACAAGATAGGCTACCTCCCCGAAGAACGCGGTCTCTACAAACAGATGAAGGTCGGAGAACAAGCCATATACTTCGCCCAGCTCAAAGGGCTTTCACGCCGTGAGGCCACCGACCGTCTGCGCACATGGTTCAAACGGTTCGGTATCGAATACTGGTGGGACAAGAAGGTCAGCGAACTAAGCAAGGGAATGGCGCAGAAAGTACAGTTCATAGTCACAGTACTCCATGAACCCGAACTGCTCATATTCGACGAGCCGTTCAGCGGCTTCGACCCCATAAACGCCAACCTGCTCAAGGATGAGATACTCCGCTTGCGCGACCAAGGCGCTACGGTAATATTCTCCACCCACAACATGGCATCCGTCGAAGAGATCTGCGACCACATCACACTGATAAACCAGTCGCGCAACATACTGACCGGACCTCTCGAACAGATTCGCGAACAGCACGGCACCAACATTTTCGAAGTGACGTTCCGCGGCGACAGGGAAAGGCTGAAGCAAGCCCTCGGCGAACGCTATGCGGTACTCGAATCGCATGAGCCCGAAGAGGAGGCATTGTCGCCCAACAAGATCAAGATCACGCCGAGGGAGGACGGAAACGTCCGCGACCTCGTCTCTCTGATAAACGACAACGTCGAGATACGCTCTTTCGCCAGAATCATACCGAGCATGAACGACATTTTCATAAAGGCCGTAGCCGGCCAGCTTTAAACCGCATACGCAACCATGGGAAAAATAGGATTGATAGCACGCCGAGAGTTCAACGAACGGGTGCGCAAGAAAAGTTTCATCATCACTACCATACTGATGCCGCTCTTCTTCGTCGGCATCATGGTGCTTATGGTCTGGATCATGACCCGCCAAAGCGATACGGTACGCGAAATAGCCGTAGTAGACCGCAGCGGAATGATAGCGCCGCGTCTGACGAACGAAGGTACGATAAAATACCTGCCATCGGACCGTTCGTTCGAGGAGCTTCGCGACGAAGGGACAAGCGACGGTCTGTTCGGAATACTCGTCATAGGCGAAAACATAATGGACGATCCGCGGGTGCAGCTCTATACCTACGAATCGTCTACCGTCACCATAGAAGAATCCATAACATCGCAGATACGCAAAATCGTCGAGGACGAAAAACTTAAAACATACAACATAGACAATCTCGACCAGATACTCCGCGACGTGGATACGCCGATCTCCATACAGACCAAAGAGATAACCTCGTCGGGCGAAACGCGCGACTCGTCGAGCGTACTCTCCATGGCCGCCGCGTACATATTCGGCATTCTCATCTACATGTTCGTATTCATGTACGGCAATATGGTCATGCAGGGCGTCATAGAGGAGAAGAGCAACAAGGTGCTAGAAGTCATGGTATCGTCCGTCCGTCCGTTCCAGCTCATGATGGGTAAGATAATAGGTATAGCCACGGTAGCAATCACACAGCTGCTCATATGGGTGGTCTTCATAGCTCTGGTCGGCGGTGCCGCTATCAACTATTTCGCGGGTGACGCGATAGACGCCGCGGCAGCCATGAACATGGCCGAAGGAGGAATGCCGGTCAACGTCGATCCGGACGCAATAGACCAGGCCGCCCTGCTGAGCCGCCTGACGGACATGCGCTATCTGCTGACCATGACACTGAGCTTCATAGTTTATTTCATAGGTGGATACCTGCTCTATGCGGCCATGTTCGCAGCCGTCGGCAGTGCGGTGGACAACGAAAAGGATACCCAGAACCTGCAACTTCCTATCACCATACCGTTGATTCTGGCATTCATAGTAATGATAAGCGCCATGCAGGATCCGCACAGCCAGATGGCCGTATGGTTCAGTATGATACCGTTCACCTCACCCATCATAATGATGGCGCGCATACCCTACGGCGTACCGTCATGGGAGATAGCCCTTTCGATAGGATTGCTCTATGCCACGTTCATCGGCATGGTATGGCTCGCAGGCAAAGTATATCGCGTCGGAATATTCATGTACGGCAAGAAACCGACGTTCGCCGAACTGTTCAAATGGATACGGTACAAATATTGATCGCCCTCGCGGTATGCCGCCAACGCAGGAAAACGGCTGGGACGATATACTGTCCGCTCCGAACTCCGGCACATATTTTGACATCTTAAAAAATACATATCCCCAATGCAGAAGGACGCTCTGCATTAAAACAAAAACATAGCATGAAAAAGTTTCTAATTATCCTCGGAGTGGCTTTACTCGCCGCGAGTTGTATCGGACCGCAGGGACCTCAAGGTATTCCCGGTCGCGACGGCGACAGTGCGCCCACCTTCATACTCCACTACACGGTATACGGCGGAGACTGGCGCAAACAGTACGACGACAACGGTAACTTCCTGTTCTGGTACAACGACATTCCTATTCCGGAACTCTCGCGCAACATTTTCGAGAACGGCTATTTCCTGGCATACGTGCGCAGCGGCGACGTGCAGGAGCTGATCCAGACTATCATTTACAACGAAACCGACGGACAACTTTGGGAAGGCAAATACGCCTGTGAATTTTATGTCGGCGGAGCTACCGTAATGTATCAGGAGAATGATTTCGCGAACGAGAACTACGATCCCGGAACAGTAGAGTTCCGAATAGTTCTGGTGGGCGAAAGATAATGTAGTCTCACTACCGTGCAGTCGATACATCGAAACGACACGGTTATATAGAACGCCATGAAATTCGGGACAGGGAAATGAAAATTTCCCTGTCCCGAAACTGTTTTACAGGAGCGGGGAGTCGTCGCTGGAAGAAGCCAAACGCAACGACGTCCGCGAGAGCATGATAGTGGTCAACAGCCGGGTGTCCGAATATTTCCTGAGAATGCTACGCGAGACGGGCAAGGAAATGAGTGTCAGAATGGAGTATTGCCGCGAAAGGTAATTCACCGACGCCACTATCGGTATCGGGTCGATGCCAGAATCATTTTTCGGCCGCGACACACTCGCCCCATTCTATCGAGACGAATATCCCCATTCCTGCGGAACATAACACGAAATAGTACGATCCATGCCATAACGGAAATCAGGAAACCGTTAGCAACCGCTAAAGATTCATATGCCCCACATCGTATGAGCTGTAACGACCCCATGTTTCGCCCGGAAACGACGTTATTTTATCGTTTTACACCATAAATAGGACAGCCGGCAAATAGCAGCATAAAAGCCCGTATTTGCATATCGGCAAATACTCTTTACCGTTCGCGACAACCATTACCGATCTCACCACACATACAGTCCCATTCAAGCTCTTCCTGCAAGCCGTATTATACGCAAAGCCGATAAACCTTACAAAGTCCAACCGTATTCCGATTCGCTGTCATAAAACCGGCATAGCACTCCACCGGCATTATACTTCCCTACCTTGAGGCTATCGGCATCCCGGAACACGATATACACCCCACCCCAAACAACAAGAAACATAGAAAAGAAAAGTCCCGTACACCAAACCCAGACTCTCTATGTTTTCACCCACCTCCTTTTCCAATCATCAGCCTGCGGATTTTTCAAAACATTCGCCCGCCGACGACATCCGCCATACTGAACGCACGATAACACCACGGATACTCCGACCGCAACCGTAATTCTTCGTCATTCTCACAACCTGCATGAATAAAAAATGCAGGCCGCACTAATCAGTGCGGCCTGCATCCTAATCGAAACAACCTCCGACCGTTAGTTCTTAAATCTCGATATGAGGAACTTACGGTTCAGACGGGCTATATGTGAAATGGAGATAGCCTTCGGACATTCGGCCTCGCAGGCGCGGGTATTGGTACAGTTACCGAATCCGAGTTCGTCCATTTTCGATATCATGGCATTGGCACGGCGAAGCGTCTCCACCTTACCCTGAGGCAGTTTGGCGAGCGAAGAAACACGGGCTGCCACGAAAAGCATAGCCGATCCGTTCTTGCAGGTAGCCACACATGCGCCGCAACCGATACATGCGGCCGCATCCATACTCTCCTCTGCATCGTCGTGCGAGATCGGAATGGTGTTACCGTCGGGTACGCCGCCGGTATTCACCGATATGAAGCCGCCGGCCTGAAGTATCTTGTCGAATGCGCTGCGTTCCACTACGAGGTCTTTGATGACCGGGAAAGCCGCCGAACGCCAAGGTTCGATGGTTATCGTATCGCCGTCATGGAACTTGCGCATATGAAGCTGGCAGGTGGTGATTTCCGTATCCGGACCATGAGCTTCGCCGTTTATATGCAGCGAACACATGCCGCATATACCTTCGCGGCAGTCATGATCGAATGCCACCGGATCCTTGCCCTCGTGGATCAGTTTGTTGTTAAGTATATCGAGCATCTCAAGGAACGAGGTATCTGCCGATATGTCGGTTACTTCGTAAGTTTCAAAGCGACCTTTTGACTTTGCGTCGGGCTGACGCCATATTTTAAGTTTGAAATTCATTGCTTACAGTTTTTACCGGTTAGTCCTTGTAGTTACGCTGTGCCACCTTGATAGCCTCGAAGGTAAGCGGCTCTTTGTGCATAACGGGCTCCTTGCCCTCGCCCTGATATTCCCAGATAGCCACGAACGCGAAATTCTCGTCATCGCGCTGTGCCTCTCCGTCGGGAGTCTGGTACTCTATACGGAAGTGTCCGCCGCACGACTCGTTACGCTGCAAACCGTCGCGAGCCATGAGTTCACCCTCTTCGAGGAAGTCGGCCAGACGGAGCGCCTTTTCGAGTTCCTGATTGAACTCTTCGTTCTTTCCGGGTACCTTGACGTCTTTCCAGAACTCCTCACGGACTTTCCTGATCTCCACGATAGCCTTTTCGAGCGACTCCTTGGAACGTGCCATGCCGACATTTTCCCACATTATGTGACCGAGTTTCTTATGCAGCTCGTCCACAGTCTGCTTGCCGTTGATCGAGAAAAGTTTGGCGATCCTGTCGCGCACCTCTTTCTCGGCAGCATCGAACTCCGGAGTATCGGTTTTGATCTTCGGCGTCTGTATTTCATGCGAAAGGTAGTCGCCGATAGTGTAAGGCAATACGAAATAACCGTCGGCCAGACCCTGCATGAGCGCGGAAGCGCCGAGACGGTTGGCTCCGTGGTCGGAGAAGTTCGCCTCGCCGATAGCGTACAGGCCGGGGATAGTGGTCATGAGGTTATAATCAACCCAGATACCGCCCATGGTATAGTGTACTGCCGGATAGATCATCATCGGCTCCTCGTAAGGATTGACGTCGGTGATCTTTTCGTACATCTGGAACAGGTTGCCGTAACGGTCCTTGATGACATTCTTGCCCAGACGCTCGATAGCGGTCTTGAAATCGAGGAATACGGCCAATCCCGTTTCGTTCACACCGAAACCGGCGTCGCAACGCTCCTTGGCGGCACGCGAAGCCACGTCGCGGGGAACGAGGTTACCGAATGCCGGATAACGGCGTTCGAGATAGTAATCCCTGTCCTCTTCCGGTATTTCCGACGCCTTCTTGAGTTTGGCGCGGAGTTTCTCTACGTCCTCTTTTTTCTTCGGCACCCAGATACGGCCGTCGTTACGCAGCGATTCCGACATAAGCGTCAGTTTGCTCTGCTGGTCTCCATGCACCGGTATACAGGTCGGGTGAATCTGAGTGAAACACGGGTTGGCGAACATTGCGCCCTTCTTGTAGCACTGCCATGCGGCCGAACCGTTGGAGTTCATCGCGTTGGTAGAGAGGAAGAACACGTTGCCGTAACCGCCCGTGGCTATAACGACCGCATGCGCGCCGTAACGCTCGATTTCGCCGGTCACGAGGTTACGAGCTATGATACCGCGCGCCTTGCCGTCCACCATGACGAGGTTGAGCATCTCATGACGGGGATAGCTCTTAACGCTTCCTTTGGCGATCTGACGGTTGAGAGCGGCATACGCACCGAGAAGAAGCTGCTGTCCCGTCTGGCCGCGGGCGTAGAAAGTACGCGATACCTGTGCACCGCCGAACGAACGGTTGGCCAAAAGACCGCCGTAATCACGTGCGAAAGGCACGCCCTGAGCGACGCACTGGTCTATAATATTGTTGGAAACTTCGGCAAGACGGTAAACATTCGCCTCGCGAGCGCGATAGTCGCCGCCCTTAACTGTATCGTAGAACAGGCGGAATACCGAGTCGTTGTCGTTCTGATAGTTCTTGGCAGCGTTGATACCACCCTGCGCAGCGATAGAGTGCGCACGACGAGGTGAGTCGGAGATACAGAATATCTTGACGTTGTATCCCAGTTCGCCGAGAGTGGCGGCAGCAGACGCACCGCCGAGACCCGTACCTACTACGATTATATCGAGTTTACGTTTGTTGGCCGGGCTCACCACTTTGATTTCCGCTTTATGTTTGCTCCATTTATCGGTAATGGGGCCCTGCGGTATATGAGATTCTATCTTTGTCATATCGAGTGTTTTTTATTATTCACAAAGGTTGGTAAAACTACATCAGCCCCTGAATGTAGATAATGATAACGGTCAGAGCGAAACCGCCTACTATAAGCGTTGCAAGTATGTAGGAGATGCACCTGAGGCGCTTCATCCACACCTTGCTGTTCCAGCCTACCGTATGCAGCATGCTCCACACGCCATGGGTGAGGTGGAACCAGATACCTACGAGCCACACCAGATAAACGATCACATAGCCGAGATGCGAGAAAAGATCCCTTACCATGACCGCGCCGTCCTTCGGCCCCATGCCGAGACTGTTGGTATGTTCGCCCATTATTTCCGTCCACTGCATGTTGTACCAGAAGTTGTACAGGTGGAGCAGAAGACCGCAGATCACTACCAGTCCGAGAACGAACATGTTTTTAGAAGTCCATTCCACGTTGGGTTCGCGTTTTGCCTCCGCATAACGGATCTTACCGCGAGCGCGACGGTTCTGGAGCGTCAGAATGATAGCGTAGATGAAGTGGATCACTACGCCGGCAGCGAGGATCACCGTACCGATGAGAGCGTACCAGTTGGCCCCGAGGAAGTTTACGATAGCGTCGTAAGCCTCGTCGGAGAATACCAGCGCACCGTTCATCAGCATGTGAAACGTCAGGAACAATACGAGGAATGCTCCTGTGATACTCATGATCAGCTTTTTGCCGATAGATGAAGTGAAAATATTAGCCATAAAACAGTAGGTTATTTGTGTTGTTGTTTATGTTAGCCGTTCTGCCGCTCCGGTGCCGTAAACGGACTGCATCGCCCGATGTAAGCACATGATTGTTTTCAATGTACAAAAGTATTCCATTGTTTTTTAAATAACAAAAAGAACTCGATTAATTTTACCCTCCTCCGGCAATCATACTAATCCGGAACCCCACAGCACGACTGCCGCACCGTTATTATCTGTACTTTCCCGTATGACATCACTCCCCTCAGCAACGTCAGCCGGAACAGACAGGTACATAAAAAAGTTCCGGACTGCGAAAGACAACTCACAGTCCGGAACGTATCCAAAGCTCTGCCGGCGTCAATGACATCTGTCGTATTTCGGGCCACGCAACGGAACCGAAAGTCCGAACGTAAAGTTAAATACTTTCTGACCGGTAGGGATGAATTGCGGATTCACCTTGAATATCATATAATCCGTACCGACGAACCAGTTGATCCAACTCGTATGCACGTTCAACGCGAAGCCGAACGAGTTGAAGAAATTGTCGCCTATATTCTTGTAATTTCCTGCGGTATAGCTGAGCGATGCGGTCAGCCAATGCAAAGGCCTTACGGTGGCCAATATCGAAAACTCCGTGCGGGCTATATACTCGTTACGACGGTGCGTGAACAACATGCCGGCACCCAACAGATTGTTGCCGAAAATGTCGTATTCGGCACCCAGCACGAATCCGGGATACATCTTAGTGCGCGCCTTGTCGCCGCTCTCGCGGAATTTGGTAAATCCGGTGAAATCGAAATCCGCATCTCCGTCGCTCACCCATTGGTTGGTCTCGGGATCGAGCGTATAATTCATTCCCCGGAACTCGTACGACTCTTCCGAACGTCCGGTAAAACTGTTTCCTCTATTCCACGACATGAAACCGAGATTCAATATGGCCGCCGAAAATTTGAAACGCTCCATGAGAACATATTCAGCGCCTATATCTGCCGTCATACCGAAACCTGCGATACCGTTGAATCCCGATATCAGATTTTCTGAATCCATAGAAGCGAGATCGACGTAACCGTCGGGACCTACAGGCATGTTGAGTCCGCTCATGCTCGCCTGTATCGTACCGCGCGCATCTATGGCCCAGCGGTCGCCGTTAAGCACGAGATTCATATGATCGTAATTGACATTCATGCGCGCAAGCCCTAATTTGAAATTCAACCGACCGCCCACGGTCAATTCAGGCGTAATGCGGCGTGAATAACCCATGGCTATATTGGCGTAGGCATCTGCCCCGGCCTGAATGTCGCTCATATCGTAAGCCTGAGCCTGCGAACCGAGCTTTATAAATTCCACGAGTTCCTTAGGCAGATTCACTCCGGAATAAGCATCCATGCTGACCTCTATGCTCCAGAAATCGCGGCCTGTATAGAATCCTGCGCCGAGCAACGCCATATGAAGGTCTACACCGACCTTGTTGTTGTCCCTCAGATTGGCAGCGACGTCATGCCATGTCACACGGTGGTCGAGCAACGAAACCATGGTCCCGTTCTCGCCGGCCGGGTAGAACATGGTGTTCATGGCCAGAGCGTTGGAATTTAGATTCACGGAGGTAGTACCCAACACGGGAATCAACACGTATCCCCTTTCGGGACGCAATGCCGGATTGAGATACCCGCGGACTGTAGATCCCTCCATAAAATAAGACGTGCGGTACTGCTGGGCATAGGCAGCTGCGAAGGTCATCGCCATAACAGCCAAGAGTGCGTATAATTTTCTCATGTCATTCTCCTCCGTTCAACTTTATGCCGCCCGTCTTTTCAAGTCGCAGGCTTACTTCTATATAATTATCCAACAAAAACTTGACCTTTTCCAAATCAGGCCTCAACAGAGTTATGTCTATGCCGCTGACACGGTGCAGCTGTTCCAGCAGCTCGCTCACATCCTGTCTCTGGGTCTCCGTTACAGTACTGCCTTCGACGGCTTTTGCTATAACTATATCCTTGAATTCGGTGACCACGTTACCGCTGTCGTCCACAAAATCGAGATGGAACTCGACGGTCATCGGCAGCGTACTGTTAACATCCAGCAACAACTCCAGTGTCCCGGAACCGGTATCGAGCATATCCATCATCTCCTCCGGTATTATTGGGGCCTCCAGAGGCACGTTCATCGAAAATTCCTGCTCGCCGATGAACATTTCGACAATGCCTATATCGTCCATCGTAAAACCGTTCTCTTCCAGGATTCTCTCTATTTCCTCCATGCCGCCCATCATCCCCTCGAACGATATATGGGCGTTCACGGGCGGCGTCGTTATCACATCTCCGATGTATATCTCGTCCTGCCCGAAATTGTCCAAACTGTACTCGCGGTCTACGCAGCCATGTGCCGTAACGACACACACTGCCGCCACCGCCGCCAGCCGGAAGTGTCGTAAAACCTGTTTCATAAACGAATGAAATTAATTTTCGTAAATGCCCTGCGCTCCTGCGACACACGCCCTTTGCGCCACGAATGAACGTACCGCACGAAACGTCCCTGCAAAAGCTCAGGCATATTCCCTATCAGGAACAAAAATACAATATTTTTTCCAAATACGTCAACCGCCGTCAAACCAGAACAATAGTATATGCCCTCACCCGACAGAATACATCCGGTTCAAGAGCGATTCGTGCCGCCGACACGCCCCGAAACCGCCGGACACAGTCACAAATTCACAAAAAGAAGGTCATAACACACCGTTAAGCACGCTCCCGTTCCCGAGACACAGTTCACATATCAAAAAGATATGGTTTCCCGTAAATCGTCAATCCGTAATTATCACATCACAATACATACTCCATCTCGGTTGTTTTCGTATATTTGTAGCTAATAAGACAAATAGCCGATACTACGGAAGCAAGCCATACTGGTAGGTATCGGACGTTGGCAACCCGAAGAAAACGGTACCGGAACGGCCTCCGAAACCGCTGCGCAAAACAAAAACACGACATATGCTGAATCAATTTTTAACCGTCGTCTGGAAATTCAATCCGACATTCATCAAAATAGGCAACTTCGACATACGCTGGTACGGGGTGATGTGGGCCTTGGCTATAGGCATCGGCCTCTGGTTTTTCGTAAAATTCTGCAAACGCGAGGGACTTCCTGAAAAACTCGCCGACTCCATATTCATCTACGGAGCTCTCGCGACGATAATCGGAGCCCGTCTGGGACACTGCCTGTTCTACGAGCCTGCATACTATCTGGCCGACCCGATAAAATTCCTCGCGTTCCGCGACGGAGGCATGGCGAGCCACGGCGCCGCCATAGGTCTGCTGCTGGGACTGTGGCTGTTTTCCCGTAAAAACAAGATGCCTTATCTGTGGTCTTTAGACAGGGTTATGATCCCAGTAGCCGTAGGCGGCGCACTGGTACGTCTGGGCAACCTGTTCAACCACGAGATATACGGTCACCCGACCGACAAGCCTTGGGGATTCCAGTTCATCGAAAACCTGAACGCATGGATGCATGGAGCGGCCCCGGTCTACGGTCCGCCGAGCCATCCGACGCAGATATACGAAGCGCTGGCCTATCTCGTTCTGTTCGGCATACTGTGCCTGCTGTATTACAGATACGACGCCGGACGCCGTTATCCGGGACTTCTGTTCGGAGTAGGGCTCATAGGCATATTCCTGTCGCGTTTCCTCATCGAATACGTTAAAAACGATCAGGTGGATTTCGAGGCGACAATGTTGCTGAACATGGGCCAATGGCTGAGCATTCCTTTCATCATAGCCGGAGTGGTAATGATAATATACTCCGTGAAACATCGCCAGAATCCGCCATCGCTTGCCGAGGTGCAGGCTGCGGCAGCAAAACGCGAAGCGAACGAATCCCGCAAAGACGACCGTAAGAATAACCGCAAGAAATAACCCGCCGCCGGAGATATACACTCCGGCGACTAAACCCACTCGATCAAAATAAGGTACAATGAACGACATAGATAAGATAATATTCGATACGCTCGCCGCAGGCAGGGGAATCAACCTGCCGGGCATAGGCTCTCTGTCGGTAGAGCGTCACGCAGCCGAACGACTTCCCGACGGACGGATAATACCGCCCCACGGGAAAGTAGTGTTCTCTTCCTCCGAAAACCCGGCATACGGCTCCGCAGCATTGCATCAGGGATACAACGAATGGCTGCAACAGGCGGCATGTTCCAACGGCGTGATAGAAATAAAGGGTGTAGGAGTTCTGCGCGAAGGGATATTCTACCCGTCGGTGGAACTTCACGAACGTCTCAATCCGCAGGGTACCGAACCGCTCAAAATAAAAAAGGCCGGTCAGAAAGGCCGCATGGCATTATGGATAACTATCGCGGCGGGTGCTGTGATACTCGCAGTTACGGCAATCATATGCCTGCCCGACAGAGGACGGTACGCAAAAAAGCCTGCAACTGCGGCCACAGTAAATGAAACAACCAGCACGCCACGTCAGGCGACCGCACGAACGGTTATCGAAGAACCGGAATCCGCAGCCGATAACATCGTAACAACGGCAAATGGTATGACAACGCCTGCCGATGAAACGTCCCTGACAGCCTCCGCTAACGGAACGGAAGCTACGACGGTAGAAAAAGCTACGCCGGACCGACCGGCAGACCACGCTGCGACAACGGCACATGCAGGTATCAGCCATCTCGTTGTGGGTGTATTTTCCGATCCTGCCAATGCTGACAAACTGATCTCGCGCGATCCTCTCGGCATCGGCTCGGCCTCCTATTCCAAAATTCCGTTCAAAGGAGGCAAAACGCTCGTAAGCGCATTCTCCTCCGACGACAGGGAGAAAGTGGAAAACCGCCGCAGGGAACTGTCGCACATAAACAACGAACTCTGGGTCTACGAAACCAAATAAAACACATGCTTTACAACAACGTTCAGGGGAGGCTTTGTAAAAGCCTCCCCTGAACGTATACAGCCATTACATGCCGGTTTCCGACATCTGTCCTAATCAAGGCTAACGGCTCTTGTTCCTCTTTCGATCGTCGATAATATCTTCCATATTCTCCTTTGCCCACATGATCAACGCATTGATATGCGGAAACAGAGAGAGGGCCCGCTCCGTAAGCGCATATTCCACACGCGGCGGCACTTCCGGATAAATCGTTCTCGTAACGAAGCCGTCCTCCTCCAGAGTCCTCAGCGTAACGGTCAACATCTTCTGGGAAATATCCGGAATAGCACGTTTCAGGTCGCCGAAACGCATCTTGTCGGTTCCGGTAAGCGTATATATGACCAGCAGCGACCATTTGTCGCTCATCCTTGCAAGCACATTACGTATCGGACATCGCGGATCATATGCGTCCAGTATCGTCATTCTGTCCATAACATTCTACAGATTAATATTGGTATGCAAAAGTATCCGAATCTCTTTTAATCTGCAACAGTAAAAAAAATTTGCATTTTTTTATTGTCACAACATCTTCATTTCCAGTGATCGTAACCGCCGGGTAACTATGTGCATATCAGGTGCCTACTTGACAAGATATAATCCTCATCATATATTTGCAGCAGAAAATATACTATAAAACTTTCATATACTAAAGTATAAACCAAATAATTAATCTCATGAAAGATGTGATTTTAATCGGAGCGAGCGGATTCGTTGGATCCGCTATCTTGAAAGAGGCACTCAGCCGCGGTCATAAGGTGACAGCAATAGTCCGTAATCCGGAAAAGATTACTAGGGACAGTCCGCTATTGACTGTTTTCGGAACGGACGCCACCGATCCCGTCACACTGGCCGAACTGGCCAAAGGCAAAGACGCCGTAATCAGTGCCTATAATCCCGGCTGGGCAAATCCGCGCCAATATGAAGAAACTCTCGAAAATTATCCGAAAATCGTCGAGGGTGTGAAACGTTCCGGCGTGAAGCGCCTGCTTATAGTCGGCGGAGCCGGAACACTGTTCGTAAAGCCGGGCGTCAGACTCATAGATACGGGCACCCTTCCCGAAGCATGGCTGCCGGGAGTGAAATCTTTGGGCGAATTTTACCTGAATACGTTGATGAAAGAGAAGGAGATCGATTGGGTATTCTTCTCTCCTGCCGGAAATCTCGGCAACATGGGACCGGGCATTCGCACAGGCAAATACCGCACGGGAAAGGACGACATGATTTTCGACGACAAAGGCGAGAGTTTCATTTCGGTCGAAGACTATGCGGTGGCGATGATAGACGAACTCGAACAGGAGAATCACCACCGCGAACGCTTCACAGCAGCATATTGAAAACAGAAATCCAACGAAAAACAAGAAAAGAAAATGAAAAAGATTATTTTGACACTGGCCGTTACCAGTACGGCTCTGGGTGCTTCGGCACAGGACAAAGGGCGTTTCGAGGTATATGACCTCGGCAATTTAAAACTGCATGTCTACTACACGAATGACGCGCTGGGAGACGCCAGCTATATCATAGAAGGACGCAATTCGCTCGTAACCATGGAACATCCGCTTTTCAAGGAAAACGCGACGGAATTCGACGCATATATAGACGGACTGGGCAAACCCGTAGAACAAGTCATTACCGACTATCACGAAGGCAGCAGCGGAGACAAGCCGCAAGCCATGGCTGCCGGAATGCCGGCATTCATGAAAGGCCCGATTTACGGGGGCATGATCGAAGGATTCCGGCAGACTTTCGGCGATAGCATGACCGCTCTTCCCTCCGGCGAGATCACTGAAATCCCGTTCGGCTCCACACAATATTGGAGCGGCATAAGTTTCGAATTCATTCCGGGAGCCTCTTCCGATTTTCCGGCAGCCAGCATTCTGATAGGAGGCAAAGTATACTACACGCACTGGACTCCCGCAAAAGCGCATGTCAGCAACCTGCAGATAAATTCCGAAGCTGCAATAGACGCCGAAATCGCCGAAGCCAGAAAATCCCTCCTGTCGGGTGCGGAAATCTTTATAGGCGGACACGGAGGCGCCGCGACAGCCGATGCCGTCGAATTCAAGATAGCCTATCTGCAAAAGATGAAAGAGTCGCTGCACGCCAACCGGACACCCGACTCTTTCACCGAGGCAATGAAGGAAGCCTATCCGAACCTGCCCGGAACGGATGGACTGAAAGAGTTGGCAAAAGCGCTATATAATAAATAGTCAAAACCGATACGTTCCGTCTCCTCCTTGACAGGAAGCGGAACGTATTTTCCCAAAAGGTACCGAATATGGAAAAAGCATTTGAATTTCTGAAAACGAACAAAGAGGTGGCATTCGCTACTGTGGAAGACGACAAACCGAAAATCCGCATCTTCCAGATTATGAAACAAGAAAAAAATACCCTCTACTTCGCTACCGCACCGGAGAAAGAGGTTTACCGACAGTTGCAGGAAAATCCGAACATCGAGGTACTTGCCATGAAAGAGAACATATTCGTCCGCATGGCAGGGCAAGCCGTATTCGACGTGGACGACAAGACGGCGCGGGAGATATATGCCGCCAATCCCGTACTGTCGCGACTTTACAGGGCATACACGGATCTAATCTATTTCCGTCTGCCTGCCTTAAGTCTCGATTATTACGACCTGACACCTGAACAGCCTTTGCAGGAGCATTACGACTATGAACAGAAGTGAAAATCTCAGTTAAATAATTCGGGGCGTTGCCCAATGTGCGGGCAGAATATACCACCCGGCAAATTCCCGATCAGTTGACGGAGCAGCGAATGAAAAACGCCCCCGCTACAGTGGCGAGCGTTTTTCATGCTTTGTCGCGCATATCTACTACATGCTTGCACTACGTTATCAGGCAAACCGAAACACGGAACGTCGACCTGACCCCACTCCACGAGAACAAAACCCGGTACCGTACAACCCGTTACTCCTACAATCGCTATTTATCCCGTATCGCACCGCAATCTGAGAATCTTTTTTCGTATTTTTGTAAAATGGGTAAAAGCATGATGCCGCACCCGATTTCAGGTCTCCGATATGGATAACTTCATAGTTTCAGCAAGAAAATACCGTCCCGCCACCTTCGAATCGGTCGTGGGACAATCGCATATAACATCTACGCTAAAGAATGCCATAGCGCGCGGACAGCTGGCCCACGCATATCTGTTCTGCGGACCGCGCGGTGTCGGCAAGACCACCTGCGCACGTATATTCGCAAAATCCATAAACTGCCTCAATCCGAAAGACAGCGAGGCTTGCGGGGAATGCGAGTCATGCCGGGC
Organism: uncultured Tidjanibacter sp.; assembly: GCA_947852905.1. Classification (GTDB taxonomy): domain Bacteria; phylum Bacteroidota; class Bacteroidia; order Bacteroidales; family Rikenellaceae; genus Tidjanibacter. The sequence goes on from CANTVF010000003.1 coordinate 180,318, forward strand.
ATTCAACGAAGGCCGCAGCTTCAACATACACGAACTCGACGCCGCATCGAACAACTCGGTGGACGACATCCGGTCGCTCACGGAACAGGTACGGATACCGCCTCAGATCGGACGTTACAGCGTATACATAATAGACGAGGTGCACATGCTTTCGCAGGCGGCATTCAACGCTTTTCTAAAGACGCTCGAAGAACCTCCGGCACACGCCATATTCATTCTGGCCACGACCGAGAAACACAAGATAATCCCCACGATATTGTCACGGTGCCAGATCTACGACTTCAACCGGATACGCGTGGAGGACGGAGTGGGTTATCTCAAATACATAGCATCGAAAGAGGGCATCTCCTATGACGACGAGTCGCTCAACCTGATAGCGGCCAAGGCAGACGGCGGCATGCGCGACGCGCTGAGCATGTTCGACAAAGCCGTGGCATTCTGCGGCACGACGCTGAATTTCCGAGAAGTGGCACGTACGCTCAACGTACTCGACTACGACACGTATTTCAACGTGACGGCCATGGCCGCGAAAGGCGACTACAAATCGGCGCTGCTGCTGCTCGACGAGGTATTGCGCAACGGATTTTCGGCACAGACGTTCATCGGCGGCCTCGCCGCACATCTGCGCGACCTGCTCATGTGCAAAGATCCCGCTACGGCTCCTCTGCTCGAAGCCACCGGAACATTACTGGACAGATACAAATCCCAGAGCGCACAACTCGACACGGGTTTCCTGTTCAATGCTGTTTCGCTAATCAACTCTACGGACGCTTCGATGCGCAGTGCGACCAACACACGGCTCCACACCGAACTCGGTCTGATGAAACTGTGCGGCCTCGGTCAAAAAAAAAATGATTTAGAGCCGGACGCCCCGCAGTTGCCGACACTCGACACGGCTCCGAAACATACGCCCGCACAGCAGACAGGCCAACAACCTGCACAGCAACGCCCGCAAACCGTCTACAATACGGAACGACATGTCGCACCACACCCCGCTCCGGGCCGACAGAATTACGCAGACCCCGCCACCTCTACCGCCGGCACCGGAACGGCTACCCCAATGTCAATGCCCAACACTACGGGCAATCAGCCGCAATCAGCCGCAACGGTACAAAATACGTCAAGGCACTATGAAACGAGCCCGACACCCGCAACGAACACAACCGAGACAACGCACCAACGACCCTCGCAGGCAAAACCCACTGCCGGCAAGACCATATCCGGAGTATCCATTTCCGATCTGCTGAAAGGCGGCGGCCAAGCCAAATCCGCCACAAACGAAGCGACGCCGGTCGCCGCGCGCACGTCAGAAATAGATCCCGACAGTCAGGAGAAACTGCTCGCCGCCAGAGACAGATTCGTCGAGGCGCTGGGAAACAACCGCCCCCGGATAGCGACGGCTTTCGCCAACATGACGGTAAACGGAAACCGGATAGCGTTGACCGTATCCACCGATCTGCTGAAAGACGACATAGTACAGCACCAGAAAGAATTCGCCTCATTGATGAGGCAGATCTCCGGCGTCACCGGCCCTATAGAATTCGATATTACCGTAAAAGAGGACAAAGGCGCCGTTCGTCCCATAAAACCGGAAGACAAACTCGCTCACCTGCGTGCAAAAAACGAACTGCTGGACGAACTGCGCAAAGAATTGACTCTGGAAATAGAATAATCTCTTCGTCGAACTAACGTACCGGAACGGCTCAGGAGAAGTTATGACTCCGATTAATATATACCCTCCAGAACATATGTATCCGGTCGCGTTACCGTCCCTTTATAGGAAACAACTCAGTTTTTCAAAAGGTTGACCCCAAAATCGGCGGATGTCAACGCAAAACAGACAACATATATTGTCTATAAAGCCGCCTCCGACCTAAAACGGAGCCACCATATATCATCCGGTTTGAACGCGACACTTGCGGCAAAACACAATTAAAAGCAAAACGGCAGGAAGGTTTTCCTGCCGTTTTACATTACATGCAAACAAAGTCTACTGCTCGGACATAGTCATGCCGATTTCGATCTTGGTAAGACCGTTTATTATGCCAGGTACCTGTTCGGATACCGACGTCAACATAGCTGCCGTAGCTGGATCCTGTGCCTCAAGCATGAGGATAACCATGTCGAGAACGCTGTCCGCACAAGTCCATGTATCGTTGACGAGAGCTTTGTCGGCAAATATTTTCAACTGACCTCCAGAAAGGGAATAACGCAGGTTCACGATAAACTTGCTGTCGCTATCCGAATAAACCAGCAAACCCTTGTCGAAAACCTTGAGCATCGGTTTGATCTGAGCTACGGTCTCGGCAGGTATCTCGAGTTCGGAGAAAATCAGATCGGCATCCATTTTTAAGGTGAAATTGTTTTTATTAACCGAATAAGAAATCTGGTCTGCCGTATAATCGGGGATATCTTCGGTACCGTCATTTACCTGAGGCTCGGCATCTATAGTACCGTCGTTATTGAAAGTAACGTATACAGGGTCTACCTCTGCGGACTCTATAGTGCTTTTAGCGGCCGTTATAAGATCGCCGAAAGTCAGTTCGATCACACCTTCCATAGAGAAAGCCTTCGCGCTCTCATCGGCTGCGGTCATTTCGCACGAAAAAGGTTTGGACGACATCAGGTAACGTCCGGCTATACCCGTCTCTCCGGACTCGCCGCCCGAATTTTTGTTACAACCGGTAAACAATGCGGCTGCGATACCCATTGCGACCGCGAACATTCCGAATAATGATTTTTTCATAGCTGTAATATTTTAAATAATTCCGATAATACCTAAACAAAGATCCGCAATAACATGCTGAAAATCTCCGCACATCCAACAGATCTTAACTACGGCAAATGTAATAATAATTCCCCACCGATCTTCGCTTCCGCACCCCGGCAGTCCGCATGAAAAATCAATAATACATTTATTACACACAAACTGACGACTGTCGGAAATATTTTCTAATTTTACAACCGGACTGAGTTGTAACTCTTTCCGGACATACGAAATAAGAAGAAGCGTTATGCTCATCTCGTAATTTGAAAACGTAGGAAATTTTCAATGTGCACAAGGGATAGCATAGTGGTTCTCACGCTATAGCGTGGGCTGCTATTACCATATCTGTGCACAGGTTTCCTACGACCTTCAAATTAGACGTGGCATTGCAGTTCCACGCTTCCGCATTTCTATAAACATAGTCTCGTGGCAACTGGGAGACAATAAACCTTGGCAATATGAAAAATTTACTATCGATCACAATGTTGCTCATGTTATCAATATCCGCACATGCGCAACAAGATGTCACTAAATTTCTTGGAATTCCTGTCGACGGGAGCAAAACCGAAATGATAAGCAAGCTGAAAGAAAAAGGCTTTCGGTACGACCCCACGACAGATTGCCTAATAGGGGAATTTAATGGCGCCTCCGTTTATATTTCCGTCGTAACGAATAACAACAAAGTGTGGCGTATTTGGGTAGCTGATGCCACTACCTTTAACGAACAGTATATTAAAAACAGATTCAACGCACTTTGCATGCAGTTCGCAAACAATCCTAAATACATAACGCTTCCATTAGCAGAAGATTATACCATTCCCATAGAAGAAGATATTTTCTATGAGATGACAATCAATAAAAAATGCTACGAAGCTGCTTTCTATCAATTCTCAGGAGATGCCAGAGCTGCCGTTGCAGCTATTTTAGAAAAAGCAAAATCTACACTATCGTATAAATATACGGAAAAACAATTAGAAAATCCAACAGAAAAAATCAAAGAAGAGATAGTCAGAATCTGTATGACATATATAATAGAATATGTTGGTAAAAAATCCGTTTGGTTTATGATATCCGGAAATAATGGGGAGTATCGCATTATTATGTTTTACGACAATGAATACAACATGGCAAACGGCGAAGATTTATAACCGAAACGCATCCCTAAGAAAATAGCGCCGGGATGCCACATCAACATATTTCCCCTTAGATATTCCGCAGAATTTTGTCGCGGAATATCATAAATAGGATTAACCTGTTACGAAACCCGGACGAATAAACACATACCTGTCGGCAAACACCGGTCACCCCACGACTTTCAGATTCGCGTAACGACTCAAAAGACTTTTCCGCCCTATTGTCGGATCGTCGAAAACGACGGTCACCTTAATATCCGATGCCAACGTTTCCACTCCTGTAACTTCTCCGCGGCCGAACTTGGCGTGTTCCACTCTCATGCCGACACGGTAGTTTCCTGCCGAAGCCGCAGTCGGCGCCACCTGAGCACCTGCGTCCGATACTGCCTTACGACTGCCTACGCTTTTCAGATTGCGCGTCGTCGGCGCCACGTTCACATTGACCGCAGGCCTCATGTCACGGCGCACATCATCCTGTCTGTCGCGAATTGCTCCCCCGTTGCGGAACCGATGCCCGCCGGAATATTCGGAACGATCGCCGCGTCCCGTATCCAGTCTGCGCCGCAACTTCTCAACAGGACTTTCATCGCCGTCATCCGTCATATCGTCGGGTAATTCCACATAACGTTCGTCCATCTCGGATATGAACCGGCTCGGATTGCACATCTCCGTATTGCCCCATTTGAATCTCTGACGGGCAAATGTCACGAACGCCTTTTTACGCGCACGTGTGACAGCCACATAGAACAGACGGCGTTCCTCCTCAAGTTTTTCCTGCGAAGCGGTGCTCATCAGACTCGGAAACAGATTCTCCTCCACACCGACTATAAATACGGTGTCGAATTCGAGACCTTTGGCCGAATGCACCGTCATAAGCACGACACGGTTCTTGGCATCCTCTTCGGACTTGTCCATGTCGGTCATGAGCGAGATATTCTGCAACCACTCCTCGACGGTCGGCTCTGCAATCTCCTCGCCTTCGTCATAGGCGAGCACTATACGCTCCTCCTTGAAATTCTGCATGGACGAGAGCAACTCGCCGATATTTTCAAGCGCACTCTCCGATTCGGGCGACGGATTAAGACGATAACTTCCGATAAGCCCCGAACGGGTAGCCACTTCGAGGCCGAACTCATACAACGGCTTCTCGGTACGCTCCAGAGACAACGAACGGATCATGCCGGCGAACTCGGACAATTTACGTGCGGCCGATTTCAGTTCCGGAATCTCCTCCTCGCGTATCGTCTCCAACACCTCCCACATGCTTTTCCCGCGCTCCTCGGCCACCGCAGCCAGACGGCTGACGGTCACCGCGCCTATTCCGCGGGCAGGGGTATTTATTATCCTCCGCAACGCCTCGTTGTCGCGCGGATTGACTATAACTCTGAAATAGGCCACCAGATCCTTTATCTCCTTACGGTCGTAGAACGAATGTCCGCTGTATATACGGTAAGGAATGTCGCGACGACGCAACGCATCCTCTATGAGGCGCGACTGGGAATTGTTACGGTACAATACGGCTATCTCGCTCCACAAACCGCCGTTACCGCGTCCCTCAGCCTTGATCTTATCGGCCACTATAAGGGCCTCTTCCTGATCGGTATAGGCTCTTATGACCTTGACTTTGTCCCCCTCGTCGTGTTCCGAAAACACCTTTTTCGGTATTTGGCGGCTGTTACGGGCAATGATACTGTTGGCCGCATTGACAATGTTCTGCGTCGAACGATAATTTTGTTCCAGCTTGAATACCTGCGCCGACGGGAAATCGCTCTGGAAACGAAGTATGTTCTCTATCTTGGCACCCCGGAACGAATATATGCTCTGCGCGTCGTCACCCACTACGCATACGTTAGAATGAGCCTGCGCAAGACGCCTCACTATCAGATACTGCGCATAGTTCGTATCCTGATACTCGTCCACGAGTATATATTTGAACTTATCCTGATAACGCGCCAGCACCTCCGGAAAATCGCGGAACAGGATATTGGTATATATCAACAGGTCGTCGAAATCCATCGCATTGTTGGCCTTGCAACGACGCGCGTATTCCGAATATACGGCGGCGAACTCCGGCCGCTTGCGGTGACGGTCCTCGGCCAGAAACGATTCGTTGGACGCATACGCTTCGGCCGTCACGAGATTGTTCTTGGCGAGCGATATGCGCGAATGTATGTCCCTCGGCTTGTATTCGTCCGTACTGAGATTCTTCTCCTTGACTATCGCAGAAATAAGGCTCTCGCTGTTGGCAGTGTCGTATATGGTGAAATTGCCGTCGAAACCCAGACACGCCGCCTCCTGACGCAATATACGGTAAAATACGGAATGGAACGTTCCCATCCATATATAACGCGCACGACCGTCGGGAACGATAGCCCCTATACGCTCGCGCATCTCCCGTGCGGCCTTGTTGGTGAAGGTCAGCGCCAGAATGGAGCCGGGATGAACCCCCTGCTCTATCATGTACGCTATCCGGCTGGTCAGCACCCGCGTCTTGCCGGAACCCGCGCCCGCCACTATGAGCGACGGTTTGTCGTAATTGAGTACGGCCTCCCTCTGGGCCGGATTGAGCGTATCTGTAAAATGAGGCATTATGCGAAAGCTGATAAATTGCGTAAACAGTAGTACCGCCCTACCGTAAAGTCTTCGTACGGCAAGGCATGCAAAGGTACTCAAAATAGCCCTATCTTCACACCCCCGCGGGCCATACCGCCACGACACTCCACGCCGTACAACCAAAGAAACGTCGCTTCGCACGATGCAAACCACGTAGAAACAGAAAGAGATGCACGACATTCAAAAAATTATGTATTTTTATACTAACTTTGAATGCAGGCCGTTACTAATTTTTGCAGGCGCTACAACAGACGCGGTTTGCCGGCAGCGGTTTCACCGACTGCGGATACACACTTACCGGAATCAAGACAAACAACAAATAAGAGACATGAACGAAGTAGTGAATATCAATGAATTGAACGAACGCATCGAGCGCGAAAGCCAATTCGTGGATACCCTCTGCCGCGAAGTGGGCAAGGTGATCGTAGGCCAACGTCACCTGATCGACACATTACTTATCGGCCTCCTGTCCAACGGCCACATCCTCCTCGAGGGCGTACCGGGACTGGCTAAAACGCTGGCCATAACGACGCTCGCCAAAGCGGTAGACGCCAAATTCAGCCGTATACAGTTCACTCCCGACCTGTTGCCGGCAGACATAATAGGTACGCTGATCTACTCCCAGCGCAACGAGGAGTTCCACGTCAAGAAAGGACCGATATTCGCCAATTTCGTCCTCGCCGACGAGATAAACCGTTCTCCGGCCAAAGTGCAGAGCGCACTGCTGGAAGCCATGCAGGAACGTCAGGTGACCATAGGCGAGGAGACCCACCGACTGCCGCAGCCGTTCCTCGTGCTGGCCACGCAGAACCCTCTCGAACAGGAGGGAACCTATCCCCTGCCAGAAGCTCAGGTAGACCGTTTCATGCTCAAGGCAAAAATCACCTACCCGAAGAAACAGGAGGAACGCGACATCATACGCATGAATCTGCTCGGAGGCGGATTTCCGGAGCCGGCACGCATCGTCAGCCCCGAAGACATAGTACGCGCCCGCAAGGTGGTAACAGACGTCTACATGGACGAGAAGATCGAACAATACATAATCGACATCATATTCGCCACACGCGAGCCGCAGGAATACAAACTGCAACGTCTCGCCTCCATGATAGCCTACGGAGGATCGCCCCGTGCCAGCATATCGCTCGCCAAGGCTGCCAAAAGCTATGCGTTCATACGTCGCCGCGGATACGTCATTCCGGAGGACGTGCGTGCCGTATGCCACGACGTACTGCGCCACCGTATAGGTCTCACTTACGAAGCCGAGGCGGAAAACGTGACGACGGAAGAGATCATAACCGACATACTCAATGCCGTAGAAGTGCCGTAACACCCAGTCCCGGATACCGATAGATTATACCGTAACCCTCCGGCACGAAATGTAACGCCGCTTGAGGAAACGGTGCATGAAATCACATTCCCTTCTTACTAAAGCATGGACAACGGAAGCAGCGACATACTCAAACAGGTACGCAAGATAGAGATAAAAACGCGCGGCCTGAGCAACGATATCTTCGCAGGGCACTATCACAGCGCCTTCAAAGGACGAGGTATGGCTTTCAGCGAAGTACGCGAATACCGTGCGGGAGACGACGTCAGGGACATCGACTGGAACGTGACGGCACGCAGCCGCAATCCGCATATCAAAGTATACGAGGAGGAGAGGGAACTGACCATGATGCTTCTGGTAGACGTCAGCGGATCGAGGACGTTCGGCACGGCCGAAAAGCTGAAAAAGAACATAATCACCGAAATAGCCGCCGTACTCGCGTTCTCCGCCACGGAAAACAACGACAAGGTGGGATGCATATTCTTCAGCGACCGTATCGAAAAGTTCATACCGCCCAAGAAAGGGCGCTCGCACATATTGATGATAATCCGCGAACTCATAGAGTTCACGCCTCAGAATGCGGGCACTTCGTTGTCCGAGCCGCTTAAATATCTGACCAACGTAATCAAGAAACGCTGTACGGCATTCCTGCTGTCGGACTTCATGTACCCGGAAGACGACAGGAAAGGTTTCGAGGACTCATTGAAAATAGCGTCGAGCAAACACGACATAGTGGCCGTCCAGGTTTACGACCGCCGCGACGCAGAGCTTCCCGACATAGGTATCGTAGAGGTACAGGACGCCGAAACCGGGACGAAACAATGGGTGGACACCTCGCTTCGGGCTGTACGCGAAGGATATCGCCGCGCATGGAGCGAACGGTCGGCACGGACTGCGGCTACCCTCAACCGCTGCCGTGTGGACAATGTGTCGGCGGCTACGGACGAAGACTATGTGAAAACGTTGATAAAACTGTTCAAGAAGAGATAGGCAAGCTCAATGATGAAAAGAATCGTCGCCTTACTGACGGCCTGCATGGCAATGGTCTCGATACCGGCTACGTTACGCGCCGCCGCTCCGACAGTACACGCCTCTCTGAGCGCGGATACGGTACTCATCGGGGATCGTTTTACGCTCGAAGTAACGATAGACAAGGATATGATGCAGGTGGTATCGCTGCCGTATTTCGAAAACAAGATGCTCGCACCGGGAATAGAAATATTGTCCGAGAGCCATTTGGATACAATTGCGACCGAAGGACGGCGGCAGACGCTGCGCAAGGTATACGACCTGACCTCGTTCGACGCCGGAGCCTACGACCTCGGCCGATATCCGGTAATGTACGGTGACAAGAACATCGTCGATACGCTGGAATCTGACACTCCGCTGCACATCGTAATCGACACTTTTCCGGTAGATACCCAGAACAACACCGTATACGACATAAAAGCGCCGGAACAGACTCCTTTCATGATAAGCGAAATCAGCGGATACGTAATAACGGCACTCCTCGCCGCCTGCGTAGTCGCAGCCATAACGATACTTGTGATCCGCAAACTCAAACGTCGCCGGAAGCTGATGCCGGACGGGAAACCGGAGCCGGCGATACCTCCCCATGTACGCGCCATACAGGATCTCGAAGAGCTTCACAACCGCAAACTGTGGCAAAGCGGCAAGGTCAAACAATACTACACCGCCCTGACTGACATACTCCGTACCTATATTACGGAGCGTTACGGCTTCGGAGCAATGGAGATGATATCCGACGAAATCATGGCGAACATAACTCCGTTGGGTTTGCCGGATAAAAACCGCGACGAACTCAACCGTCTGCTTCGCACGGCCGACCTCGTGAAATTCGCGAAACACTACCCCTCGGCCGACGAAAACGAAGAATTGTACTATGCGGCCTACTACTTCGTCGAGGACACGAAACAGCAACCAGAAACACCCGACACAGGCGCACAAGATACCGAAACCGGCGAAAATCCGACGAGCGATGAAAAATAGCATTGCTACACTGACAATCCGGCTGGCATTCACCATTGCCGCCCTGATAACGGGAACGGAGGCATTCGCCCAACAGCATCCCGAACGCCGCAACATACGCGCCGGAAACAAAAGCTACGAAGCGGCGGATTATGCGGCAAGCGAAACAAAATACCGTGAGGCGATGGAGAAGACGCCGGAATCTTACGAAGCGGCCTTCAATCTCGCCGATGCGCTCTACAAACAGGAGCGTTACGACGAAGCGGCGCAGATTTGGACGCAGTTGTCCGAATCGCCGACGCTGACTCCGCAACAACGCGCCAAAGTATTGCACAACCTCGGCAACACGATGTTCTCGCAACAGAAACTACAGGAGGCGCTCGAATACTACAAAAGTGCGCAACGGGAAAATCCAGACGATCTTGAGACCAAGTTCAATCTGGCATACGTCCAGAAAATGCTTCAGGACCAACAGCAAAATCAGGATCAAAACCAGAACCAAGATCAAAATCAAAACCAAAATCAGGATAAGGATCAGCAAAACCAGCAACAACAAGATAATCAAGACAATAACGGAGGGCAGAACGACCAAAACGAGAACGACGACAAGAATCAGGACCGCCAGAACGACGAACAGAACGACCAAAACGAAAACAACCGTCCCGAAGATCGTAAGGACGACGGCAAAGGCCAACCAGACAAACCCGAAAACGGTAACGGCAAACAGCCGTCGGGAATAAGCCGCGAGGACGCCGACAACATACTCGACGCCATGCAGCAACAGGAGGACAAAACCCGCGAGAAGGTAAATGCCCAGAAAGCCGTAACGGTGGGACGTTCGGGCAAGAACTGGTAAAAACCGTAGTAGGACAACGAAAGAAAACCGACAACAGGTAAGACACGCGACAGCATAGGCACGGTCGAACGAACGATAAAAACGCCGTTCCCACATTGCGCCTGCTGTGGACGGCACGCCAACGCACGATCCAACACGCAAGGCGGAGAATCCGCACAGGTACAACTACCGGCATGGCGGACATTCCGCCGACAATACAGATCCCGCAGGACAAACCTGCATCCGGATATTACAGGAAAGACAGTTAAACGACCATGAAAATAACACAATTCGCAGATCCGCAGCTTCTGTGGCTACTGACAGTGCTGATACCGATTGCGGCATTGTACATATGGCGCAGACGTAAAGGCGGCGCAGCGATACGGGTATCGTCCGCCGACTCTTTCGCCGGATTGCCCAAAGGCATACGCTACCGCATGCGCGACCTGCCTTTCGTACTAAGGTGCGCTGCAGTGGCATTGCTCGTAATAGCCATAGCCCGGCCGCAGAACTCCGAAACGGGCAGCAGCACGACCACCGAAGGTATCGACATAGTACTGGCCATGGACATATCCACAAGTATGCTGGCGAGGGATTTCGAGCCGGACCGTATCACCGCAGCCAAAGACGTCGCCGCCAAATTCATAGCCGACAGACGCAACGACCGCATCGGTATCGTGGCTTTCGCGGGCGAAAGTTTTACGCAAAGTCCCCTGACTACCGATAAAAGCACGTTGCAGACGTTGCTCGCACAACTGGAAACGGGAATGATAGAGGACGGCACGGCGATAGGCAACGGACTCGCCACGGCAGTAAACAGACTGCGCGAAAGCGAGGCCAAGAGTAAAGTGGTGATACTGCTGACCGACGGCGTCAACAATGCCGGTCAAGTCTCCCCGTCTACCGCTGCCGAAATAGCCGCCGGATACGGAATAAGGGTTTACACCATAGGAGTAGGCACCATGGGTACGGCGCCCTATCCCATGCAGGACATGTGGGGCAACATACGTTACGTACCCGTTCAGGTGGAGATAGACGAACAGATACTTACCGACATAGCATCGCTTACTGGAGGAGAATATTTCAGGGCTACCGACAAGAATACCCTGTCGCAGATATACGGCCAGATCAACGAAATGGAAAAGAGCCGCGTCGAAACCAACGAATTTACGACGCATACAGAACTGGCCGGTCGTTTCATGTTGTGGGCTTTCATACTTTTGCTGGCTGAATTCGCCGTGCGTTTCTGCTGGCTGCGACGATTGCCATAATAACCGACGGTCGGCGTTTCAGGCCGCCGCACAACCGAACATCCTCGCTCTTGCAAAACGGCAGTCGTCTAACGACGCATATGAGCGAGACGGCATTCGCGTACAATCAATGCCGACGGGTACAGGTAAGCGGCAAAACGGCAGACGATGTATCAAGGAGAAATCTACTCGACAGCAAAACCTGCCGGTAGCATACGAAGGTAAAACGGCGGGATGCCGATACAAAACCGCCGACCAATCCGCTTCAGACCGTACGGTCGCATACCCGGCAACGGTCAGGGAATACCTGACAGCAACAGACCAAGGAAACAAGAAAAAAATAGAGATATGTTCAGATTCGCAGAGCCAGATTACCTTTACCTGCTCATATGCATACCGTTGCTGGCGACGATATATATACTCGCAGTACGTTCTCGGCGCAAACGGCTGGCGCGTTTCGGCAATCCGGTTACGGTAGGAACGCTGATGCCGGAAGCCTCGCCGCGCCGTACAACCGGCAAGACGGTCATATTTCTGCTCGCCGTAACGGTGCTCGTAATCGCCATGGCCCGTCCGCAACTCGGCTCCAAACTCAAGGAGGTCGAAAGGGAAGGCGTGGAAATAATGCTGGCCGTAGACGTGTCCAACTCCATGCTCGCCGCAGATTTCGCGCCCAACCGTCTCGAACGCACCAAATTCGCCGTCGAGAAGGTACTCGAAGGCATAGACGAAGACAAAGTGGGCGTCATAGTATTCGCGGGCGACGCCTACGTGCAACTGCCTATAACGTCGGACTATACCACGGCACGCAACTTCGTTTCGCAGATCTCTCCCGACATGGTTTCCAAACAGGGTACCGCACTGGGGAAAGCCATATCGCTGGCGGCATCATCGTTCTCGACAGGCAGCGAAAACAGTCGCGTCATAATACTGATAACCGACGGAGAAAACCATGAAGACGACCCGATAGCCGCGGCACGCCATGCGGCAGACCTCGGCGTCAAGATATATACCATAGGCATCGGAACGCCCGAAGGCGCACCTATAGAGTTCGGCGGCGACTTCATACGGGACGAGAACGGAGAAATAGTGGTTTCGAGGCTCGACGAAAAAACGTTGCAGGAGATCGCCGTAATTACCGGAGGCGCATATATCCGCGCCGGCAACCAGTCTATCGGCCTCGAAGAGGTAATAAACGCCATAAACGACACCGAAAAGGCCAAACTGTCGGCCATGGTATTCGAAGAGTACGACGAACGTTTCCAATATCTTCTGGCCGTAGTTCTGGCATTGCTCGTCTTGGAACTCGCTATCATGCAGCGCAAGAACAAGCTGCTCGCCAAATACGACATTTTCGCGCCGAAACACAAATGAGCCGACATTAGGACTCCGTCCCGGAACTACAACGCTGCCCGCCCATAAACGGTACTACGCTACCGTAAATGTACACCGGACACGCACCGGACATTGCCCTATCCTCCCGCTCGCGGAATAACCCGCCCGCCAGATTCCGGTGCTACAATGCGGCGGCGCTTAGTTCTGCACTACGCACGGCAATACCGCCACAGACGACTTATATATCTACACGACATTTAGACACGGACAGATGACTTATACCGAAAACACGCCTCATCCCTATATCCCGGCAATACACAATCCGACAGATACGGCTTCATGGCCGCGGCGGGAACACTTCGACTATTTCTACAACCGGCTCAAATGCAAATATAATCTGAATGCCGCCATAGACGTTTCAGCCATGACTGCCTATTGCCGCCGGCACGGATTCCGTTTCTTTCCGTCGTTCCTTTACGTGATAATGACGGCCGTGAATCGCAATCCGGAATTTCGGATGTCGTTCGATGCGAACGGTACTCTCGGCACATGGAACTACCTATCCCCTTCGTATACGATATTCCACGAAGACGACCACACCTTCTCGGATATATGGAGCCAGTGGAACGAGAATTTCGACGTTTTCTACCGCACCGTATGCGACGATATCGCGGCATACGGCAACATCAAAGGCGTACAGGCCAAACCGGGGAAACCGGACAACTTCTGTCCCGTCTCATGCCTGCCGTGGCTGAACTTCACCGGTTTCGCACAGGATACCTGCACACAGTCGGAACTGTTGTTTCCGATCATACGTTTCGGCAAATACGAAACGAGCGGGGACAAGACCGTGCTTCCGCTCTCCGTATTCGTCCACCATGCCGTAGCGGACGGTTATCACACATGCAAACTGATAAACGACATTACGCTCGCGGCCGGTTCTTTCGGTGAAACCATATCAGGACTACTGCCCCTCTCCGATTGAAACGGGATCAATTCAACCACCCGCCCGCATCGGGGGCGACGCTCTCCACGACGGCTTCCACCTCGTCGGGCAAGGCGGCGAAAAAATCATACGAAGAGAACACTTCGAGGCTGTCGACACTAACGGCATAGTCGCGCCAGTCTCCGGAAAGATTCTTCCCGTTGGGCATTATGAAAGCCGCGGCACGCAACCCGTTGCCGTCGCGCAGGAGTACCGTCTTGTAAAAATACTCCGGTATCCCTATACCGCCATCGAGCGTATCCAGTCCGGGACGCAGGATACCGCCTGCAACGACGCATACGGTATCGTAACGTACCGCCCAACGGCGAACTTCCTCTTCCAGACTTTTCCACACGCCGCGATTCAGCGCCGGCGACTGCGGCGATATGTTGGACATGACGAACGTACAGTCGTTTTCTGACTGGGAACGCGTCCTGTCGGCCGACGGGCACAAATGCCCGCGATCGTAACCGCAACCTCTATACTCCGAAGTACGGACGGCGTCATAGCCGAGCGCCTCCACCTGCGGATCCGGCACGAAACGGTCGCGCCGCGATGCCTTGTGTGCCGTAACATCGCCGCGCGTAAGCACATAGGCAACCCATGCGGCCTGCCTGTACAGCGTATCGTAATTGATCGTATAACGACCGCCCGCATTGTATATCAGAATATCGTCCTCCGCCGCGGCAGGCAAACATACGCTTTCGTAATCCAGCCGCCACTCTTCCGAAGTGGCCGAAACGGTCCCGGAAAACGTTTCGGACGGTTGCGGAGTCTCCTTAGAAACATCCCCGCCGACCGGCGATGCCTGTGCCGTCTTCCGCTTCGCGGAATCTTGCGAATGAACGGATACCGTCCGCGTATCGCCGGCGAAATAACAGCGATAATACCACACGCACGCAACCGACAGGACGACGAATATGCATATTCCCGCCAGACGGTTGCGGCGCAACTCGCGCCCGCCTTTTCCACTACTTATCCTCCTGCCGTTACCCATGACCTACTACCGCCCGAAAAACCATACTGTAGCCGAAATGCACCGGCCCCGTTCATCCTCGGTCGCAACGACAAAGATAATACGTGCCGCCGAAATACGGGCTACATTTGGGCATAAGGACTTTATGCCTTATCTTTGTTACGGTTTGACCGTCAGGATACCGGGAACATACCGGAAGCCATATACGGCCACTACCGAACAACTTGGGAATCTTCATCATACACAAACACAAAACACAAGAAGCAGAATGAAAAGAATTTTCCTGATGGCGCTGTGTGCGCTGACGCTGGGCTTCACGGCCTTTGCGGACGAAGGCATGTGGCTTTTGCCGTACCTTCAGAAAACCAACTATGAAGACATGAAGGCTGCCGGCCTGAAACTCAAGGCCAGCGACATCTACAACCCCGACGGGGAATCGCTCAAGGACGCCATAGTGATCTTCGGAAGCGGCTGCACGGGTGAAATCGTATCCCCGGACGGTCTTCTGTTCACCAACCACCACTGCGGATACAGCAGCATCCAGCAGCTCAGCACCACCGAACACGACTATCTCGCCAACGGTTTCTGGGCAATGAACCGCGCAGAAGAGATACCCGTTCCGGGTCTTTCGGTACAGTTCGTCCGCAAGATAGAGGACGTGACCGCGGCAGTCACGGAGGGCATCACCGACGCCACTCCCTATGAGGAAAGTCTCGCGATGATCGAAAACCGCATCGACGAAGTTACCAAGGCATGGTCGGCCGAATATCCCGGCAAAAAGATCGTAATCAAGAGCTTCTTCGGCGGCAACCAGTATTTCCTGTTCGTAATGGAGGAATATACCGACATACGTTTCGTCGGCGCTCCGCCCAGCTCGATAGGCAAGTTCGGCGGCGATACGGACAACTGGATGTGGCCGCGCCACACCGGAGACTTCTCGGTATTCCGCGTATACGCTGCGCCGGACGGCATCACTCCGGCCGACTACTCCGCCGAAAACGTACCCTACAAAGCCCCCGTTCACCTCACCATTTCCGCGAAGGGCTACAAGGAGGGCGACTTCACCATGATAATGGGTTTCCCGGGCACGACCACCCGTTACATGACCACCTACGAAATCGACGAGATGCTCGATATCGCCAATCCCAACCGTATCCGTATCCGCGGCGAACGTCAGGACATATTGAAAGCCGACATGGACGCCAGCGACAAGGTACGCATACAGTACTCGGATAAATACGCCAACTCTTCGAACTACTGGAAAAATTCGATCGGCAAGAGCCAGGCCGTGCGCAAACTCGGAATCCGCGACAGCCGCAAGGAACTCGAAGACCGGTTCACCGCATGGGCTGCAGCCGATCCGTCAAGAGCTAAATACACCCGTGCGCTGCCCCTCATCGCCGAATCGAAAAGCGTGACCGCTCCTATCGAAGGCGACATGCAGATAATGTACGAAGCCGTAATGTCCAGCATCGAAATGGCATACATAGCCGCTATCTCGACACGTGATATTCCCGAAATGAAAGCGACCGCACCCGAATCCGTTTCCGCATTCATCGCATCGCTCTACAAGGACTACAACGAATCCACCGAAAGGAAAGTGACCAAACGCATGATCGAACTCCTCATGGAGATGATGACTCCCGAAAACATGCCTTCGTTCATACAGAGCGAGGTAACGGATCGTTTCGGCGGCGACGTGCAGGCCTATGTGGACTGGTTGTATTCGACCTCGGTTTTTGCGAATGCCGATAAACTCACGGCATACGTGAACGGAGAGAATTACAATGAAGAGGCTCTCGCCAAGGACCCGGCTACAGCGCTTTACATGTCTACGGCAGCCAAATACATGGAACTGTACCAGAAGATACAACAGGAGAAACTCCGCTTCGCAGAGGGTCAGAAACTGCTCATCGCAGGTCTCGGCGAAATGGAACCAGATGTGAAACGTTACCCGGACGCCAACTTCACTATCCGCCTTACCTACGGCAACGTCAAACCGTACTCTCCGGCAGACGCGGTATTCTACAATTACTTCACCACCCTCGAAGGAGTGATGGAGAAGGAGGATCCGTCCAACAACGAATTCATCGTTCCGGAGAAACTCAAGGAACTTTATATCGCGCAGGACTACGGCCGTTATGCCGACTATACCGGTCTCACCAAGAAAGAGATCAAGGCCGGAGCAAAACACCTCAACACCTGCTTCCTCTCGACGAACGACATTACCGGCGGTAACTCCGGCAGCCCGATCATGAATGCGTACGGCCAGCTCATCGGCCTCGCTTTCGACGGCAACTGGGATGCCATGAGCGGTGACGTACTGTTCGAACACGACATGCAGCGCTGTATCAATGTGGACGTGCGTTACGTACTCTTCGTAATCGACAAGTTCGCCGGCGCCGGCTATCTGCTCGACGAAATGACCATAGTCTGGTAACAAACCTGAAGGTTACGTACAAAGGCTGCGTTTTTTCAGAAAAAACGCAGCCTTTTTTATTTTACCTCCGACGTCATAAGGCCGACACAAACCAACACCAGCACACACGGAAAGCGCGCAATAACGATAATAAACGGAACTTCCAACGCACGGCATGGCGGCATGAAGCGGAAGTGGGGCGAGAACGACCGCCTAATCCGTAACGGCACATATACACTGGTTTTCGAGAAAATTACCTTGCGAAATATATAGTTTTGCCGAAACGATTCCAGATAACGAACATAAATCATGTAATTCTGCCATGAGAAAATTTCTACCCGTTGTCCTGTGTTTATGCTGTGCAGGCCTAACCTCCTGTTTCCGCACAAACCTCTATGTCAGCAAGGCGAGACCGGAAGATCCGAAAATCGAGGTAAGCAAGGAGCCTTTCAACACCCATTTTGTCGGTGGCCTCATTCCCGGCAAGAATACGACTATGACCGCCTCCGAATACGTCAACGATGCGGACAGTTACGTCGTACAGACCAGCATCGGATTTCTGAACGGTCTTATAGGAGGAGTGACATGCGGCATCTACACTCCATCGCAAACCAAATTCTATCTGCCGGCCGGCGAAATAGCCAAGAAAAAAACTACATCCGACGAATTGGACAAAAACGACAAATAGCATGAGACCTACAAAAATAGCTATCATAATGCTTCTGACCGCATTGTGCACGACATCGTGTTATACGAGACGTATTTTAATCGGAGACACTCAACCGAAAGAGCCTATGGTCGAAGTCTCTAAGGAGCATAACGCACATTTCATAGGCGGATTGGTCAAGACTGCTAAAACCGTCGCTGAAGAACACGTCGGCGACGCAGAAAACTTTGCCGTCATGACCCGTTACGGATTCGGCGACATCGTATTGTCGATGATAACGGCGGGAATATATACTCCTACGACAACGAAATACTACATCCCGGTAAGATACATGGACGAATTCGACTATTCGTCAATCAAGCCGCGCAATTACCATAAAGACAAAGGTTTCGTTCTCGGCGTCGAGATCGGCGGCGGAACGTGGCCGGGGGCAAGAAAAAGAATAGACGATATCGACGACTACATGACGGAAATGACGCTCAATACCGCGCTGACTTTAGGTTATCGGCTGAATCCCCGCCTATACATCGGAGTCGGCGCCGATTTAAGCATAAACGCTTACCGTTCGTCGTCCTCGGCGGAAGACATAGATGGCGGTCACTTTTTAATACAACCGTTCGCACGCCTGCGATACACTATGATCGATGCAAAAAACTCGCCTTACATAGGCATAAATGCCGGAGTACCAATGGAGTTTTATGACGACGGTTCCGAGACGGCATGGTCGGTTACACCCATGTTGGGCTACCGTTTCAGCGTAGGACGCCACCGTAACGGCGCTTTCGACATAGGATTGGGATATCGTATAGGAAAATTTTTCTCACGAATGTACTACAATCCATATAGACTCGACGCCCTGTTAATCAAAATCGGCTTCAGCATAGTCCTGTAAAGAATCGCCGAACAAAATCGGGCGATCTGCCATACGGGGTATACCCGCGCTTCCGCACACCGCATTCGGAAACCGATGCGACAACATTAGCTCCACCGGTATCCCCCTACTTTTTCAAGACAAAAGAGCGGTAAAATCCGAACTGTAAATACAAACCGAGACTGTGCACATACATGGTCTCGGTTTATGACATATACCGCTGTAACGTCTTCCCCGTACAGTTTTCACTACCGCCCGGCCGCGGTGCACATCCCACAGAAGACGTCTGCGATACTCTGAAAGCAACGCATACCGCAACATATCGTTCGCGAATACGGTTACCGGAACAGACGTATATACCGCGCATGGCACGCGGCCTTATCGCTACATGCCGCGTTTTACCACGGCAAGCTGTCTCAAACCGCAACGGATTTATTATCTTTGGGGTATGACTGAACCCATAGATTTCGTTATAGCGTGGGTGGACGGCAGCGATCCGGCATGGAGACGCGATTTCGACCGCTGGAAAGCCCTGTATACGCCTGCGCCATATGTCGGCTCGGAGACGGCCGATCCGGGTACGGACACTTCGGAGGAACGTTACCGCGACTACGGAATGTTGCGCTACTGGTTCCGTGCCGCCGAACGGTTCGCCCCGTGGGTAGGCAACATATACCTGCTGACATGGGGACATATACCCCAATGGCTCGACGTGTCGCACCCGAAACTCCGGGTGGTACGCCACGAAGAGTTCATCCCGGAACGATACCTGCCGACATTCAGTTCCTGCCCGATAGAACTTAACATGCACCGTATCGGAGGATTATCCGAAAAATTCGTATATTTCAACGACGACATGTTCCTGTGCCGCCCGGTAGCGGCGGAAAGATTCTTCCGCAACGGACTGCCGTGCGATGCGGCACGTCTGAGCGTTATCCGGGACGAACAGGTAGATCACAACAAACTGGAGTGCATGCGTATAATCAATATGCGTCACGCACGCCGGGGCGCCATAGCACGCAATGCGGGAAAATGGTTCAATCCTCGCTATACGATAAGCGACATGATAAAAACGGCAACCCTGCTGCCGTGGAGTTTCTGGCCCGGATTTCAGGAATACCACATGCCGCAACCGTTCCTCAAAAGCACTTTCGAGCGCATGTGGCGCGAACAGCCCGACCAGCTGGCCTCCACCTGCCTGCACCGTTTCCGAACACCGAACGACGTGTCGCAATGGCTCATGAGATACGAACAGCTCGCGTCGGGTACATTCCACCCTACGGGAATGCGTGACACGCTGCTGTGCAAGCTCTCGGACGACAACCGGGCTATAGCCGAAGCGATAACAAGCGGACGTTATTCCATGATCTGCATAAACGACAACAACGAAATACGCGACCCGCAGGCGGCGGCGCGAACGGTACGCGATGCGTTCGACGCCCTGTTGCCCG
Source organism: uncultured Tidjanibacter sp. (assembly GCA_947852905.1). GTDB lineage: Bacteria > Bacteroidota > Bacteroidia > Bacteroidales > Rikenellaceae > Tidjanibacter. The sequence continues at coordinate 200,936 of CANTVF010000003.1, forward strand.
AAAAATCGGCCTATGAACTCTGACATTTCCGTAGTCATACCTCTGTACAACAAGGCCGCCGAGATAGCCTCGGCGATAGAATCGGTGCTGGCGCAGAAGAGCGCTCCGCTGGAAATAATCGTCATAAACGACGGCTCCACGGACTGTAGTCCGGATATCGTACGCGGTTATGCGTCACGCGGAGTACGCATGATAAGCCAACCCAACGGCGGAGTATCCGCCGCACGCAACAACGGAGCTCGTGCCGCACGCGGCAGATACATAGCGTTTCTGGATGCCGACGACCGCTGGCGTCCGGAATACCTCGCAAAAATCACGGAGCTGCAGAAGCTCTATCCGGATTGCGGAGCATACGCGGCGGCTTTCGACATAGCCAGCGGAGACAAGATAATCCCGAACAAACACCCCGAATGCGAAGGTATAGTGGAGGATTTCTTCCGCGAAGCCATGTCGTCGTACATATGCCAGCCGTCCGCTACGGTCATTGCGAAAGAGGCTTTGGCAGCAGTCGGCGGTTTTCCGGAAGGCATGAAGATAGGCGAAGACCTCTATCTCTGGATCAGGCTCGCCGACCGTTACAGGATATGCTTCACGCCTCAACCGCTCGTCATATACAGCCGCACGGCCTCCAACCGCTCTGTCGGCATATACACGCCCGAAAAAACGGATTTCTCGTTCGAAGAACTCTACCGGCCTGAAGAGAACGGCTCGATGCGGAACGAATACATAGCCCGGTGTGCGATAGGGAAAGCACTGACTCTTAGCGCAAAGGGGGATACGGCGTTCGGCCTGCGCACGGAACGTTTCTTCTCGTACACGAAACTCTACAAACGCGGTTGGCACAAGCTGCACATACTCAACCGCATCCCGCCTCGCATGCGCCCCGCCGTACATACGTTTTACAACCGGCTGGCATGGGCTATCGCCCGCAAAGGATTCTGATGCATACGGTTGCGCACGAAGAAACGAAAACGCCTGCGCAACTTATCACATATAGACTAAAAAACTTAACTTTGCATAACGACCGGGACGATTCTGCGGTCGCTCTAAAACGTTTACCTGTATGGCGACAATAATCGACGACACAGCTGGAAAAGAACGCCAGCTCAACTTTCTGGAAGAAATAATAGAAAACCATATAGCCGAGACGGACGGCAGGATACAGACCCGTTTCCCACCGGAACCCAACGGTTATCTGCACATAGGACACGCCAAAAGCATATGCCTCAATTTCGGTCTGGCGGAAAAATACAACGGCAAATGCAACCTGCGTTTCGACGACACCAATCCGGTCAAGGAGGATGTCGAATATGTGGATTCCATCAAGGAGGATATCAAATGGCTCGGATTCCAGTGGGCGGGAGAACACTACGCTTCCGATTATTTCGAACAGCTCTACCTTTGGGCTGTAGAACTGATAAAAAAGGGTCTGGCTTATGTGGACGACCAGTCGCAGGAAGAGATACGCCTATCGCGAGGAACGGTCACGGAGCCCGGACGTGAAAGCCCGTGGCGTAACCGTTCGGTAGAAGAAAACCTCGATCTGTTCGAGAGAATGCGCAAGGGAGAATTCGCCGACGGAGAGAAAGTATTGCGTGCCAAAATAGATATGGCGCACCCGAACATGTTGCTCCGCGACCCGATAATGTACCGCATAATCCATTCGGAACATCACCGCACGGGCGACAAATGGTGCATATATCCCATGTACGATTATGCCCACGGACAGAGCGACTCTATCGAAAAGATAACGCATTCGATATGTACGCTCGAATTCGACGTACACCGTACTCTGTACGACTGGTTCATAGAACAACTCGGCATATTTCCCAGTCATCAGTACGAGTTCGCCCGTCTTAACCTTACGTATACGGTCATGAGCAAACGCCGCCTGCTCCAGTTGGTAGAGAACAAGATCGTGCGCGGGTGGGACGATCCGCGCATGCCTACCATTTCGGCGTTACGGCGTAAGGGATACACCCCGGCGTCGATACGTGCTTTCGCAGACCGCGTCGGAGTGGCGAAAAGGGACAATGTGATAGACCTGTCGCTGCTCGAATTCTGCGTCAGAGAGGACCTTAACAAAATCGCCGAACGCAGAATGGCCGTGCTCGATCCGCTGAAAGTGACCATTACCAACTATCCGGAAGGCAAAACGGAAATGTTCACGGCGGTCAACAATCCGGAGGACGAAAGCGCCGGCACGAGGCAGATACCCTTCTCGCGTGAAATATACATCGAACGCAGCGACTTCATGGAAAATCCGCCTAAGAAATACTACCGTCTGTCGCCCGGCAGCGAGGTACGCCTCAGATATTCATACCTCATAAAATGCGAGGAAGCAATCAAGGACGAGCAAGGGAACGTCATAGAACTGAAGTGTACTTACGATCCGCAATCGGGAGGCGGCTCCTCGTCTGACGGCAGACGGGTAAAAGGAGTAATCCATTGGGTATCAGCTCCTCATGCACAGAAAGCCGAAGTAAGGCTCTATTCCAATCTGTTCGCAAAGGAGAATCCCAACGATGTCGAAGAAGGGAAAACATTCCTCGACTATCTCAATCCGGACTCTATGAAAATAATAGAAGGATTCATAGAACCGTCGCTTCAGGATGTCGCACCGGGGAGCAAGTTCCAGTTCGAACGGACCGGTTATTTCTGCGCCGATCCGGACTCGACTCCCGGACACATGGTATTCAACAGAACGGTAAGTCTGAAGGATACGTGGGCGAAAATAGCCGACAAATAAGTATTCCGCAAACAGCCCTGCTGCAACAAACAGGCTTAGACAATCAAGCCTTTAGACAACGCCCTGCAAAAATTCCATACGGCTTTTGCAGAGCGTATTTCAAGGAATGCGTTGTAAACTTTCCGAAGGAATGAAAAGCAACTAACAGGTTTTAGACCTCAACGGACAATTATCAATATCTCCGACCATGAAAAGACATTTCCATTTATGTATCATCGCATTATTACTGATAGCGCCTGCAATGCCGGTAATATCATTTGCAGCAAACGTACAACGCACTATTCCACAGCAAGATACAACCACAATCATATCAAAATCCACTGACAGCCAAACCTCTGCAATCGAAAAACCTACTGCACCGACACTGTTGCACTACAACGGGAACAGTAGAAACACTACCGAAGCCAATGAAAGCCAAGACAAACTACAACCGAGCCTTTCGACATACGCTTACTGTTCGGTCCGCATAAAATCCATGAAATTATTCTCATTCGAATATGCCATAATGTTATCTTTCGATGAAAAATGGTACGATAACGAATTTCCGCTTACATCCCCGTCTGGCTATACGATAACATGCGACAGCAAAGTACAGGCATTAAACATCATGTCTCAAATGGGTTGGGAACTGGTAGACGTTCTCATGACATGCGATTGTGAAGAATCGAGTTCCAGCCCGACAAAATACATTTTCCGCAAAAAGGTTGGCGATCTTTCACCCATCGAAAGGTGGCAATATGAGAAAAGCATGGCGTCACTTAAACAGCAAATGAAATAAGTCTGCATCCAAAGGGGCAACTCACACTACGTTCCACGTGGAACATTTACATTGTGCCCCTTGTTTTTATTTCACATGGAACAAAAAAATAGTCCGGCAAATTTTGTGCAGCTTGACAACAAACCGATATGGGGAAGTGTTCCACGTGGAACACTTCCCCATATCAATACAAGATAACCGTTCAAATTATAAGCGCACGCGGTTTCGTTCGTCAGGGACTTGCATTGCAAGTGCGCTAAATTCATTAAGGACAGAAAGCAACCTTAGAAACAACCAGATTGTGCTTACAATCGGGTGCATACAACAACCCGAATCTAGCGCCCGAAGAAAATCAAAAGCACATTGATATCGGCAGGAGACACCCCCGGTATACGAGAAGCCTGCCCTATCGTAGCCGGTTTTATCCTCGACAATTTCTGCCGCGCCTCTATCGTCAACGACGTCAATGACGAATAATCGAAATCCGGCCGTAATTTAATATTTTCCAATCGTTTCATTTTTTCAGCAATGAAACGCTCCCTTTCGATATATCCGCGATATTTTATCTGAATCTCCGCCTGTTCGAGAATCTCCGCATCGACCATTTCCGTTTCGACAAATGTTTTCAGATCAGGCAACTCCGCTACAAGCTCGTCAAGCGACACTTCATTACGCAAAAGCACATCGTACAACTTACGTCCTTGTTCCAAAGGATTGGTTCCGACCCTTTCAAGATAACCGTTGATCTCGTCTTTGGAAACGCTGCGGGTACGAATATAATCTACCAGACGTCGCGTAAGTTCCGATTTGCGTTCGTATGCATGCCGGCGTTCTTCCGACGCAAGACCGAGTTCGATAGCTTTCGGCGTCAATCTCAAATCGGCATTATCCTGCCGCAGCAATATCCTGTATTCCGCCCTGCTCGTAAACATACGGTACGGCTCGTCCACGCCTTTGGTTACGAGATCGTCTATTAGCACGCCTATATACGCCTCGTCACGAGCAAGAACGAAGTCGCCGCAACCATTCAATTTATGCACGGCATTTATGCCCGCCATAAGTCCCTGTGCAGCCGCCTCTTCGTAACCCGTCGTACCGTTGATCTGACCGGCGAAATAAAGTCCCCCGACCAGTTTCGTCTCAAGCGTATGATATAATTGCGTGGGTGGAAAATAGTCGTATTCTATGGCATATCCGGGACGATAAATGTGTATGTTCTCGAATCCGCGAATTTTGGACATCGCTTTTATCTGTATATCCAAAGGCAACGAAGAGGAAAATCCGTTAAGATAATATTCGTTCGTTCCCCGACCCTCAGGCTCCAGAAACAACTGATGAGACTGCTTATCGGCAAAAGTCCGCAACTTATCCTCTATACTAGGGCAATAACGCGGCCCGATCCCCTTGATAGTCCCGTTGAACAGCGGAGAATCCGCGAATCCCTCGCGCAATATATCGTGTACCTCGGCAGTGGTATGTACCATGTAACACGGCACCTGCTCCTCAACGGCGTAGCTCGACGGCAAGAAGGAAAACTTCGAAGGAAGTTCGTCCCCGTATTGCGGCTCGAAACATGAAAAATCGACGCTACGACCGTCTATACGCGCAGGTGTCCCCGTCTTCATTCTACCCGCTTCGAATCCCAGATTGCAAAGGCACTCCGTAAGACCGTACGATACGCCGTCGCCAGCTCTGCCGCCCGGCGCGTGCGAACGACCGGTATGCATGAGACCGTTCAGGAACGTCCCGTTGGTCAACACCACGGCACCGGCACGGAACTCTACACCCATGACGGTACGCACTCCCGCCGCATATCGCATACCTGAAACGCCGTCAACACTCACAGGCTCAGTAATCACCTCATTAACAGAATCTTGCCAAAGGTATAGATTATCGGTATTCTCCAACGTAGTCCGCCACAGCGCCGAAAATCGTGCCTTGTCGCATTGCGCTCTCGGACTCCACATGGCGCTACCTTTAGACCGGTTAAGCATACGGAACTGTATGGTCGAAGCATCGGTTATTATACCCATTTCGCCGCCTAAAGCATCTATTTCCCTGACAATCTGTCCTTTAGCTACGCCTCCGACAGCAGGATTGCAGGACATATTGGCAAATTTGGTCATATCCATAGTTATGAGCAATGTTTGCGCACCGAGACGCGCGGCCGCCAAAGCCGCCTCGCAACCGGCATGTCCGCCGCCCACAACTATCACGTCGTATTCGTACTTCATACGATCAAAACAAACTCATCTATTAACGCAGCGAAAAACGGCATTTTCCGCCTCTTATACCCGATAGACATTCCCCACCGGAAAGTCCACAAAAATACAAATAACAGCGATTAAAACCGCAATGCGCCCACAAGTCGCAACGACGACGGACTGTCTGCACATCTCCTCACATACATTCCGGCACATCATCAAAGGTACAGCGCACCTCGCCCCAAAACGACAAATCTCCGAAACGGCGTCACACCGTACACACACGACTATCCGCTATGGTAAGCCGGCAGATAAAATCGGCCAAATATAATACCGCAGAGAAGCCGCAAGGCAATATACCTGAACAGACACTGTCAACTATCGCAGCAATACCGGCTACCAATAAGGATACCGACTCCAATACCCGAAACCGCAAAACAACAACCGGGAAACGTTCTAAATCCGGATGCATATCCCGCGCACAGGGAACTGACAACAGCCCGTATAGGAAAAACATAGCGGCATGTATCGACCGATACCGGACATTACACGCCGCACTTTTCGTCCTTTTCCACTTCAATCGAACGGCGGATAATCGCCGTAGGTCTGTACGTAAAGTTTCAGATAACGTTCCTCCAACGCCCTCATGGCTTTCTCCTCCGCAGGCGTCTTGTCGCCGTGTCCGCACAAATGCAGTACACCGTGTATTATCACCCTCATCAGCTCTTCCGCCGGCGCTGTCCCCACGATACCGGCATTGGACCTTACCGTATCCTGATCTATGAACATATCGCCGCTAACCGTAAGGGTATCCTGCAAGTCGCTGTAATCGAACGTTATGACATCCGTATTATAATCGTGCTGCAGGTAAGTGCGGTTAATGCCGATATGATAATCGGACGAACAGAATATATAGGCTATATCTCCGGGCTTGTAACCTTCCGCCGCTACGACCGTCTTGATCCAGGCGGTTATCTTGCGCCTCTGCCGAGGCAGGAAAGTACAATCCTCCGAATGAAAACTTATCATATCTTCAAAATTTCAATTCCGTTCCACGACGCCGGCCAGCGTCATAAATCGTGCATACGATTCTACAACCTCGATGAGCCCGGATACGCCCTATTTTGCGAGCCACTTTTCCGGATTCAGGAACGTGGTTCCCTTCCAAAGTTCGAAATGCAGATACCAATCATCGTTGTTCGTCGTCGCAGGCAGGTTGCCTATCACCTGATTACGCGACACCTTATCGCCCGTTTTGACCTGCACGCCGGCCAGATTGGAATAAACGGTATAGTAATTACCGTGATTCACCATTACGCAGTTGTTCAGTCCCTTGATGAACACCACCCTGCTTACCGTACCCTCGAAGATACATCTTACTGCGGCTCCCTTTTCGCCGGCTATATTGACGCCCTTGTTATCGACGGTCAAACCCCGCTGCGTCGGATGCGGATGTTTTCCGAAATGATCCACGATGACGCCTCCGCTTACCGGATACGGAAACAGTCCGGCATTCTGCTCGAAATTGTTGCTGAGCTCGGTAAATACCTTTTCCTCGGCCACGGTACGTTTCTTGGACGATTGTCTGCGCGCCTCCTCTTCCACGAGTTTCTGCAACTGGCGCTGGGCATTCTGCTTCTCACGCTCCTTCTGCTTTATCTGCCCGGCTATGCGACGCTCGTCGGCGGCAAGTCGGTTGCTCGCCTTCTTGTAATTCTGCTCGTCGGCCTGCAGAGTGGCCAGCTCCCTGTCACGATTGTTGCGCGACTCCTCGAGCTGCGCCCGTTGCAGATCTATCTCCCGGATTTCGGCATGAAGCACACCCGACAACGAATCCAGTTCGGCCGCTTTCGATTCACGCAACTTGTTGTAACGCTTCATGTAGTTTACCCTTAGGGTCATCTCCTGAAAATCGCGCGAAGCGAATATGAACGCCATGGAATTGTTCAGAATATGGTTCTTGTAAGCGGCATATATCATGTCGGCATACTCCTGCTTCAACGTATCTATCTGCCTGCCTATAAGCGTTATCTCCTCGTTTCTGGTCGCTATGTCCCTCTCGCAGATAGAAATCTGCTCATTGAGCGATTCCACTATGCTGCGACGGTTGGCGATTCTGGAACGGATCAGTTTCAATTCGTTCTGCGTCGTCTTCTTCTCGCCCTTGATCTTGCCGAGCAACGCCTCGTTACGTTTTATCTCGGCCTCCATACGCGCTATCTGCTCGTTGAGCGACTTTATGGTGGGAGGCGCGACGACCGCACCGGCCTGCTGCACTGCAAATATGCAAGCGAACATTAAAAACAACAACCGTTTCATTCCGATTCCATTCAATATAATTACCCCCTAAGGTCAATCATGCACAAGCGCCCTTACCGCTCGTACGCTATTCCCCGGCGTTTCCCCTCTCCTCGCGCAACATATTCAGCCGTTGCACTATTATTTCCGGATCGTAACCGTTTTTCAGAGCGCGTTTCCAGTACACCTCGGCCATGAAATCCTCGCCCATGGCATACAGTATCTCAGCATAATGGAACAACAGTACCTCGCTGTCGGAAGTATCGTACGATATGGCCTGCAACATTATCTTGCGCGCCTCTTCGTACCGTCCCAACTTGTAAAGTATCCACCCGCGCGTATCGAGCAAAGTGGGATCATTGCCCCTCAATTCGCAAGCCCGTTCACTCATCCCGAGAGCCTTTTCGAGGTCTCTGCCCTCCTCGCCGAGAAAATAGGCGTAATTGTTCAGTACGCCTTCGTTATCGGGAAACAGACGCAACGCCTTGTCGTAACTGGCATAACACCTGCGCATGTCTCCCTTTTCCTGATAGGTGTCCCCTATCATTCCCGTCAATATGCTGCGCACCGAATCGTTCTGCGCTCCGCGGTAAGCCTCCCTGTAAAGTTTCACCGCTCCGTCGTAATCCTTCATCGAAACGTGCGCATAGGCATTGCTCAACAACATATCCATATCGCCCGGAAAACGCGCCATGCCCATATCGGCATACTTGGCCACCGAATCGGGACGCTGAAGATATGTCTCTATGCCGATTATCTGGTAATAAGGCTCCGGCCGGTCGGCCGACGTACTCAGTATCCCCTTATACAAATCGAGCGCCTGTTCTATCTCCCCGCCGCGTATAAGATGCGTAGCATACAGCTCCACGGCCGTAAAATCGTTAGGATATTTGACCAGCAGCGTAATCGCCAGTGAATTGATAGCAAAATAGTTCTGACGGTAAAAATCTATGTCGGAAGTCAGATCCGAAAATATGGCAGCTTTACGTTCCAACGACATGCCGTCGCTGCCGAACAGCAACCGCAACGTAGACAGATAATCGGCAGCGTCGTTGTGCCGCAAGTAGAAATCGGCCAGTGCAGACAGTGTTCCGACATTGGTAGAATCCAGACGCAACGCCTCAGAGTAATTCGCGAGAGCGAGCGAATCCTTACCCGTGGCATTGTACAGATCACCGAGCATCAGGTAATTATTTTCGTCATAGGGATAATCGGCTATGAGTTTCTCGGTCTCCTCAACCGCTTTATCGAACAGACGCATTCTTACCAGAAGCTCCCTTTTGTACATTGCCAGATCTTCGACACGACCAAGACGCATCTCGGCAGTGTCGAGTATGGCGATAGCCGTGAAAGGCTGCGAATTATAGTCGTACAAAGCTGCCAACAACCGGTAATTCATGGCATTGCCCGGATCGTCGCGCATCAGAACGGTATATATGTCGAGCGCTTCGTCATACTGTTCCGACAGTACGAGCACCTTACCGAGCTGACTGCGGTACGTCAGATTGCCCGTATCGAGCCTGCACGCCTGACGGCTGTAAGGCACCGCATCGGCAGGTAGCGTATCGGCCAATATCTCCGCTATCTCGTAATAGGCAGGAGCATATGTCGAATCCGCCTCTATGGATTTACGAAAATAACCCAACGCCCTTTCAGTACGACCTTCAACAGACCCGGCCTTGATGCCTTCGGTATGATAGTAATAAGGGGCATTGACACCTTCGAATTCGCCTTCGGCCGACAGCAACGAACGCGGTACGCGCGAAGTCGCCGTGCAGGAGACCATTCCCGCAACCAAAGCGACACATGCCAGCAATTTAATATCTTTCAAACGCACCACTACCCTAATGTTTGCAGTCCGCACATCATGCGGCATCCATTCGTACAACCTTCATTACGGAAAACAGCGTCTACATCCGGCCATCCACGCCAACGAATCCCGACACCAATGTATCGTAATACGGCAACGCATCATGAAACGCTACGACGTCAGATCGCCGTATCGAACTGATGCAGGAACCTCACGTCGTTCTCGAAATAGAGCCTGAGATCCTTGACGCCGTATTTGAGCATGGAACAACGTTCCACACCCATTCCGAACGCGAATCCGCTGTATTTATTGCTGTCTATGCCGCAAGCCTCCAAAACGTTCGGATCGACCATGCCGCACCCCATGATTTCGAGCCAGCCGGTATGTTTGCAAACATTGCACCCCTTGCCGCCGCACAGGTTGCAGGAAATATCCATTTCGGCAGACGGCTCGGTAAACGGGAAATACGAAGGACGGAGACGTATCTTGGTATCCTCGCCGAAAAACTCCCTTACGAAATAGAGCAACGACTGCTTCATGTCTGCGAACGATACGTTCTCGTCGATATACAACCCCTCGATCTGGTGGAATATACAGTGCGCACGGTACGATATGGCCTCGTTGCGGAATACCCTGCCGGGACACACCACGCGTATGGGAGGTTTATGCGTCTCCATTGTCCTCACCTGTATGGAACTGGTGTGCGTACGCAACAGTATGTCGGGATTCTTCTCGATGAAGAACGTATCCTGCATGTCGCGCGCCGGATGTTCAGGCGGAAAATTGAGCGCCGAAAACACATGCCAGTCGTCCTCTATCTCAGGCCCTTCGGCAACGGTATATCCCAGTCGCTCGAATATGCCGCATATCTCGTTGCGCACCAGCGATATGGGATGACGGCTGCCGAGCGGCTGACAGTCGCCCGGACGCGTCATGTCGTCTATCGTACCGCCTTCCTCGGCCGTTCTGCTCTCCAATTCGCCTTTCAGTTCCGAGATGCGTTCCTGAGCGCGTGTCTTGAGCTTATTGATACGCTGTCCGAGTTCGCGTTTCAGTTCCGGAGCCACCCCCTTGAACTCTTCCATAATATCGTTGAGTTCGCCTTTGCGGCCGAGAATGCGTATACGGAATTCCTCAAGTTCCGCCGCGCTGCGCGGACTGAACTCCTCCACTCTCTGCAACAGTCGTTCTATTTTTTCTGTCATAGTCAACTTATGATATTTATTCCTTAGACGTGATTCATGGCACGTTCCGACACGCGCCTCTTGTAACTTACAAAGTTAATTATTTTTATCGTTACTTCGCCAACGTCTGTCCAAAGAGTGCTGCACAACGCTTCGAAAAGCCTCTCCGCAGCTGCCGGCACCGGTTTTCAGCCTAATCGTCCGCCACTCGAACACATCACCAGCCCCCTTTCCGGAAGAACATAATGTACCGAAAGTTTTCCGTATTCGGCGAATTTGCGTACCTTTAATACCGGATTTTATCCGCCTATGCGGATTACACAATAAAAATCAGAAACTTCAAGTACCATGGCACAGTTTATCGTGGAAGGAGGAAGGCGTCTCTGCGGCGAAATAACACCGCAGGGAGCGAAAAACGAGGCGTTACAAGTGATCTGCGCCACGTTGCTCACCTCCGAAAAGGTAACCCTCCACAACGTCCCCGAAATAGCCGACACGCTACAGCTCATAGACCTGTTACGCGCAATGGGCGTAGAGGTGGAAAGGACGGGACGGCAGAGTTACACATTCTGCGCAAGAGACATAAATCTCGATTATCTGCTTTCGGACGATTACCGCAAGCGCGGCGCACGCCTTCGCGGATCGGTAATGGTGATCGGTCCACTGCTGGCGCGTTTCGGCATAGCCTATCTGCCCAAACCGGGAGGCGACAAAATAGGCCGCCGCAGGCTGGACACACACCTGATCGGATTTCAGAAACTCGGTGCATGGTTCGATTACGACCTAAACGACAATTACTTCGCCATACGCGCCGACCGTCTGAAAGGAACATACATGCTGCTCGACGAAGCCTCTGTAACCGGTACGGCCAACATAGTCATGGCCGCCGTAATGGCACGCGGTACGACGACCATATACAATGCCGCATGCGAGCCGTATCTGCAACAGCTTTGCAAAATGCTCGTGCGCATGGGTGCGAAAATATCGGGCATAGGCTCCAACCTGCTCACTATAGAAGGGGTGGAGAGCCTCGGCGGAACGTCCCACACCATGCTTCCGGACATGATCGAGGTGGGCAGTTTCATAGGCATGGCGGCCATGACACGTTCCGAACTGACCATCAAAAACGTTTCGTTCGACAACCTCGGAATAATACCGACGCACTTTTCGCGCATGGGTATATATTTCGAAAAACGCGGCGACGACATATACATTCCGGCACAGGAACACTACGAAATCGAAACATTTCTCGACGGCTCCATAATGACCATAGCCGACGCTCCGTGGCCCGGCCTGACGCCTGACCTGCTCTCCGTATTCCTCGTCGTCGCCACACAGGCCAAAGGTTCGGTACTCATACACCAGAAAATGTTCGAGAGCCGCCTGTTTTTCGTGGACAAACTCATAGACATGGGGGCGCAGATCATATTGTGCGACCCGCACCGAGCAACCGTCATAGGCCACAATCACGAACGGACGCTGCGCGGCACGATGATGTCCTCGCCGGACATACGCGCAGGTGTGGCACTGCTCATAGCGGCCATGAGCGCCGAAGGACACAGCGTAATACAGAACGTGGAACAGATAGACCGCGGGTATCAAGACATAGAATTGCGTCTGAATGCATTGGGCGCCAATATTATCCGGGCTGAATAACCGGCCGTAGCACACTGAATGGACATAACACGCGGTATGACAACGGACTTATCGCATTACTAAGTTACACACGACGTCCGCAATGCCATACATGACGGTTTCTTCCTTCTGTCGGCATTTAATTAGGGGTTGCCTCAAAACTTAAACATTTTGACGCAACCCCTTTAAGGTGTATAATAACTGGTAAAATGCAAGGCTATAAATGTGAGAACGACATGAGTTTTAGTAAATAACATCGCTCGAGGCGCGACAAAAACACAACAGTTTGCCCGTTACGACACACAGCCGATATTTTACGCAACGATATACCGGACAGGACATATCTACCCGCGACATGCGGCTGATTTCAGAATTGCAGCACTGACTTTACCGGCGCAATACGTTCGAGTCTGTCGCGAGCGCCTATGGAGGTTATCTCGGCCAGAAAAACGAACTCCCGTACCCTGACCGGAATATTACCGTCTACAGTACCGACCGACAATGCGTTAAGCGCAATCGCCATACCTTCGGCCGTTCCGCCCGTAGCCAGAACATCGTCGAAAACAGTTATCTCGATGACCGAGTCCGCACCGACAGTCCGGCATGCAGCTACGTCAGACTTGCGGAAACAGAGGCTATCGCCACCGTACTCCTTCATGACCGGTATTTCTACCAGATCGCCGTCGACATGAGGCAGTTTCCCGCTCTTGCGAAAAGCTATAAGAGTGTCCACACCGCTGTCTACGGTCAGCAGCGGAGAGGCGAATATGAATCCTCGCGCCTCCGGAACAGCCACGTTGCCGCACGATATGCGCAAGGCTATCTCCCGCTCTACCTCTCTGAAGACAGCCGCATCGTTCAGCAACGGCAACAAATCTATGAACACAATCCCCTCTTTAGGAAAGCCGTCATAAAACCGTATCTTTTCCCTTATAACATCCAATGTTTCCATAAAACAAATTCTCTTATCGCATTCCCTATCCACATCTGCCGGACTAAACTCCAACGGAGAAACATACGAGGAAAACTGTGCGAATGCCGCCGACCGATACCGCACAACCGCATATTCCTGCATACGTTACGTAGCGCTGACCCGTAACAACGTTAAAACACCAGCAAAAAAGAGGCCGGAAATATCGCATTTCCGGCCCTATCTATATGTACATGTGGCGATCTATCTGAAATCGAGTTTACCCTTATATACACCTACCAGACTGTTGCCCAAATCATCCTGCAAATTCATATCCAGAACGTGATCGTCGCCTTCATAGGATATATTCACCGTTCCCGATGCAATAGGTCCGGCGAGTCCGAATTCATTGTCGTTCATCTCGACATACCAGCTGCCCATGGGGAAAGTCAGATTATTGCTATCTTTTCCGGCCATTACAGTATTGGGAGTACCTGTAGACAGAGTGCAAACCTTGACGGTATACTCTCCGGCTGGTATCTTATAATTGTAATCGGGATCTTTCGGCGTATAACTGCCGAAAATCATCAGATGGATATATGCCCCCGTTCCGAAATAGCGTCCCGCCGCATTGCGGTACTCTATATCTTTTGTCCATAAACGTATATCCCAACCGGATACGGCGTCTTCCGGCGACTCGTCCTCGTCGTTGGCACTTACAACCACGCGACTGTTGACCATCCCGTTCAAATCCACATCATCGGTCAGAGTACTGATATGCTCCTTAGCCGCTTCCTGCGAGAAAAGATACCTTACAGGCTCCACCTCGCCGCCCGGTGCGAACACAACGACATAAGCTTCGCGCGGAGTCAATTCCGTATTGTTATCAGCCTTGACATCCACCACTGAAAAACCTTCCGTCATCGGCGTCGCCCTCAGCCACGACTGAGTCTCGCCATTCTCATCCTCTACCCGGACATCCCACTCCAGATTGACCGACTCGACATAAATCGTCTTGGTGACATCTTTGGCATTGGCGGGAAATACCGGATTGCCCGTAAACTCGGTCTTCAGGGACGGAGGAGCCACATACGCCTCCTGCTGTATGCGCAGAATTTTCGATTCAACGCCATCCATGCTCGGAACCACATTTATATTGGCCACACGCTCCTTGGGTTCCATATTATCGCCTACGGTAATCTTGATCTTGTCGCCATCAACTTTCATATCGACCCATTCGGCATTGCCGTCTACAGCTGCACTCCATGTCAACCCTTCGCCCTCTACGGTCACGACAGCCTCCTGAACGTCATTGTCCGAAGCTCCGAATTTCAATACAGTCGGCTCCACTTTCAGGCCGTACTTTATGTCCTCGCCGGCACCGCTTTGCGTAACGGTAATAATCTGAGGATCGACCTTTACATTATCCGAAGCATAGACGGTAATCTTGCCCGTCCGTGCCTCCTTGGAAATATTGTTCTCCACCGACACTACGACAGCGTCGTCTGAGCTTTTGACGGCCGAAAGCCAGACTTTGTCCTTATCGTCCTGAAGAATATCCCACACTACATCGACCGCATCGACTTCGATTTGCTGCGCTTCGGCACCGACAGCCGCAAACGAAAGCGTATTGTTCGACACTTTCAATGAAGGCACGGTCACCGGACCGTCCTCTTTACAAGACACGACCAGCAAAGAACATGCTGCAATCGCCGATAAAATCAATCGGTAAAATAAATTTCTCATAGTCTCACCATTTTTAATTCCAGGTAACAAATTAGGTTTATCAATAAGTCAATGGGTAAATTTACATATCAATATTTAAATATGCAAATTATAGTCAGTCATAATATAGCTTTTATAACAAAATAAGTTCGAATATTCGTTCATAATTTATTCGTAGCGGATAATTATTATCAGATGCTCACATAAATATTATTAGGATTATACGCCTCGCAGGAGTGTCAAGACGCACTTTCATACTATCCCATAATGCGCAGAGGAGTCCTGCACGGAAGAATTTGATAACTTTGCAAACAAAAACACATACCATGTACATAGCACAGGCAAAAAGAAAACAAAACATAGCCGAATATATACTGTACTTGTGGCAACTCGAAGATCTGATACGCGCATTGCAGTTCAGTCCCGAAGCGATATGGAACACTCTCGTGGCTCCACAGGCGACAGACGACCCCGCAAAACAGAACGAACTGCTGATGTGGTACATCGACCTCGGTTCACTTATGCGCGAAGAGGGCAAAGAGAAATCCGGTCATCTGGACCATACACTGCATCTGATAAGTTCGCTCGAAGAACTGCACGAAGATCTGCTGCATGCCCCCGCAGGTGCCCGTTATCGGGAACTGTATGCCGCACTGCAGGGGGAACTTCCGAAACTACGGGAAACAATGGGTAAGGATATATCCGATATTGAATTGATATTCAGATCGCTCTATGCGGTAATGCTGTATCGCATCAAAGGAGACGAGACAAAAGAAAGCTCGATCTCCGATGTGATCGAGCTGATGTCGCCTTTGATAGGGGAACTTGCCCGGATATTTCATCTTTCCGAGCGCGGCGAGTTGGATATTTGGGAAGAGAAAACCGAATGACACTATAAAACACATCGGACTGCCACCGATTTCCGTATGATTTCCTTTTAGTTTCCGTTGCAAACGGTTCCGCACCGTAGTCGCGTGCCCTTAAACACAGCGATCGGACTGCCCGAAGACCGTTTACGACAACTTCTCAACCGACCGATACCATACGAGTATATACGACACCGTCCGGCTCTTACATTACTAAGATGCCGGACGGTGCGTTTTTGTTGCATCGGAAATCAAATTTTTTCTTCAGAAAAATATTCGGCTACCGCTGCCTTGAACTTTTCTATAGTCTTATGCATTGATTCAAAGGATTTTCCGCCCGCAGCATTCTTATGACCGCCACCACCGAAATAACGCGCCGCGAACAGACTGACATCTACCGCTCCACGCGAACGCAACGATATGCGAATGAACTTGTGCGTTTCGAGGAACATGGCCGACATCTGAACCGATCCTATCGAAAGAGGATAGTTCACGAATCCTTCACTGTCGCCTATCTGGAAATCGAAGCGACGAAGTTCATGTTCCTGAAGACCTATATATGCGGCACGACCGTTTTCGATTATCTTCATCTTGTCCATAAGCACATAACCGAGAAGCCGCACACGTCCCTCGTTATACGCGTTATATACATTTGAATTTATCTCCGGAATATTGATGCCCTTGTCCACGAGACCGGCTACCGCACGGAAAAGGTCGGCTGTCAGAAAACTGAAAGAGAAATTGCCCGTATCGGTCATTATGCCGACATATAGAGCCACGGCGGCATCCTTGTCGAAAACGTCCAGTCCGACAAAACGCTCGGTAATCTTGTAAACCAGATAGGAAGTGGAACACGACTGCGGATCCGAGAACGCCAGCGCATACTCGTTAACAGGCGGATCGAGGTGGTGATCTATCAGTATCCTCTCGGCACGTTCGTTGCCGACGATATGTTGACGCAGATTTTCCAGACGGTCGATACTATTGAAATCCAGACAAAATATCAGATCGGCATCGTCTATCACTTCCAACGCCCTGTCGTTATTTTCCTTGGCTATTATAACGTTTCCGATACCCGGCATCCATGCGAGAAACGACGGATACCTGTTAGGTACCATACACGCTACGTCATGTCCCAATGAACGCAGCACTTTGGCCCATGCGAGCGAAGATCCTATAGCGTCCCCGTCTGGATTGGTATGCGACAAAACCGCTATTTTTTTCGGTCCGCCGGAAAGATACTCCTTGAGCCGTTCTATCTTCTGTTCAAAATTCTCCATACCGTAATGACTTTTCCCTTATACGGCGTACGGGACATCGTCCGCTATCATGGAAAGTTCAACGAGATACGAAGTTACGAAAATTAACCCGAAGAAAAAAATCGCTTCCCGGCAATATATATATTCGAGTACACTTTTACATTTGTAATCAACACTATAGAGTGGCGCTAACGGTCCGGCTAAAAATAGACACTACACCTATCTACACGTGATTTACGCAATGATTCGACATATATTGCTGCTGTTTTGGCACCGCATGAACGCGAGTTCACCGCCCGATGTATCATTACCTCCATGCTTATACATAACGGACAGAAACCGGCACGTAACAAAATTTAATAGCGTAAAACAGCGACGGAGTAGGCATTAAGGCATATTTTTGTATTTTTGTTATTTTAACATCCGGCACTCGGATATTCCGGAAAACCTCAACGACGAATTATCATGCTGTACCCGATAAGATTCAAACCCATACTAAAACCCCGGATATGGGGAGGCGACAGGTTCGCCCCAAAAGGCAGACGAGCCGGCTCGACAAACTCCATGCAAAAGGAAAACATAGGGGAAAAGTGGGCCATATCGGGCATAACCGGCGATGTATCGGTAGTATCCAACGGTTTTCTGAAATCTAACGATCTGGAGGAAATAACGGAAGTATACATGGGCGATCTGGTGGGGGACAAAGTCTACGATACTTACGGAACGGAATTTCCCGTACTCGTCAAATTCATAGACACCCGTGATGCGCTCTCCATACAGGTACACCCGGACGACGACCTTGCCGCAGCACGACACGGCTCCCGCGGAAAAACGGAAATGTGGTACATCATGGACTGCGAACCGGGAGCTTACGTCTACGTGGGCTTCAACAGGCCGGTAACCCAACAGGAATATCTCGCGGCACTTACCGGAGGCCGTCTTACGGACATACTGCACCGTTACGAGGTACGCAAAGGCGACATATACTACATACCGTCAGGTACGATACACGCAATAGGGCCGGGAGTGATGCTGGCTGAGATACACGAAACGTCGGACATCACTTACCGTATATACGACTGGGGCAGGGTGGACACGAACGGCAATCCGCGCCAACTGCACACGGCGGAAGCTACCGACGCTATAGATTTCGAATACGGCAAGAATTATCTGCTGAAAGTCTCCGCAACCCCCAATACCGCAAACGAAATAATATCGACTCCTTTCTTTACGGCTTGCGAGATGATAATCGACGGAGAGATGCGCCGCGATTATTACGCTTTGGACAGTTTCGTGGCATGCGTATGCACCGAAGGAGAACTCAGGGTCGCCACTCAGGGAGGCGAAGAACTGCTCAAGGCCCAAGATACGGTACTTTTACCGGCGGAAACGGAAGAGGCCGTAATTACCGGCCGGGGCACAATGCTCGAAATATTCATGAAATAGAGCCGGAAAGCAACCGTGCAACCTGATCCGGCTTATTGGTAACCAAACAGACAATGGAAACTGTACCGGAGATAACATTCAGACAGGCGACACGTGCCGATAATGATGCCATAACGAGCATCATAGACGCCCGCATAAGATGGTTTACGGAGAACGGAATGCATCAATGGAACGAAACCGGATACCGTGAAACCTATCCAGACTCATATTTTCTTGCCAGAATCGAAGCGGGCGAAATGTTCGTGCTTGAAACGGAAGGAGAGATAGCGGGAATAGCCGGACTTTTCGGTTCCGACGGACGTTGGGACGACGACGATTCATATCTATACCTGCACCACCTTGCGACTTTGCCGCGTCATTCAGGCATCGGATCGCTCATATTAGAAGAAGCGGAACGATATGCCGCCGACAGAGGTTTTCTCGGAATAAGACTGGACTGCCAAAAAGACAATGCCAAGTTGAACCGCTTTTACGAAAGCAGAGGTTATGAAGCTGCGGGAGAGATACGTGAAGGCTCGTACACGGGCGTGAAACGCCAGAAGTCGTTTCGTGCTGAAAAATGATTATCGCCGTCTGTTACCCGACAGAAAAATATTATAAAAATGACCACCGAAGAGAGATACGCAGGCATCATAGAATGGTTTTCGGAAAACATGCCGGTAGCCGAAACAGAATTGCAATACGCCACAGGTTACGAATTGCTCGTAGCCACCATACTGTCGGCACAATGTACCGACAAACGCGTCAACATGACCACGCCGGAACTGTTCCGCAGATTTCCCACGCCGGAAGATATGGCCGCAGCCTCACCGGAAGAGATATTTCCGTACATCAAAAGCATATCGTATCCCAATAACAAGTCGCGCAATCTCGCAGCCATGGCACGAATGCTGGTAGACGAGTTCGGCGGAACGGTACCCGATACGGTAGAAGAGTTGCAGCGTCTGCCGGGAGTAGGCCGAAAAACAGCCAATGTAGTGGCTTCCGTTATTTTCCACAGGGAAGTTATGGCGGTCGATACACACGTATTCAGGGTATCGCGCCGGTTGGGACTGACCAAAAACGCGAAAACACCGTTGCAGGCCGAACAGCAACTTACCGCGCACATACCGTCACACCTGCTACCCAAAGCGCACCACTGGCTGATACTTCACGGCCGCTATGTATGTACGGCACGCAATCCGCACTGCGAAGAGTGCGGCATATACCGCTGGTGCAGGAATCCGGTCAAAAAACCGGCATAAATTCCTAACTTTGCCGAATACGATACAACGGTAGCCGTATAAAAATAGAAAACTGTGTCGCGACATGCGTAATAGTCAACTTAAAAAGAACGTGAAGTACGCATTTCCGATAACCGACAAGAAAACGATAAACATAAAAATATTCCGATGAATTTCGTAGAAGAACTCAAATGGAGGGGAATGATCCACGATATGATCCCCGGAACGGAAGAATATCTCGCCAAAGGAATGGCAACGGCATACCTCGGATTCGATCCGACGGCCGACTCGCTTCACATAGGCCATCTCGTAGGTGTCATGATACTCAAACATCTGCAACGTTGCGGACACCGTCCTATAGCGCTTATAGGAGGAGCCACCGGAATGATCGGCGACCCGTCCGGCAAATCGCTCGAACGCAACCTGCTCGACGAGGATACGCTGCGACACAATCAGGAATCTATCCGTAAACAGCTCGCTAAACTAATCGACTTCGACTCCGACGCTCCCAACGCAGCGATCATGGTCAACAACTACGACTGGATGAAAGATATGGGATTCCTACAGTTTATACGCGACATAGGAAAACATATCACCGTCAATTACATGATGGCCAAGGATTCCGTAAAGAAACGCTTCAACGGCGAAGGAGACGGAATGTCTTTCACGGAATTCACTTACCAACTGGTGCAGGGATACGACTTCCTGCAACTGTTCGAACGTTACGACTGCCGTCTGCAGTTGGGCGGCTCGGATCAGTGGGGCAACATAACCACCGGAGGCGAACTCATACGCCGCATAAAGGACGAACAGGTATACGCACTCACTTGTCCGCTAATCAAGAAATCGGACGGCACCAAATTCGGAAAGACAGAGAGCGGAAACGTATGGTTAGACGCAAGATATACGTCGCCTTACAAATTTTATCAATTCTGGCTCAACGTCAGCGACGAGGATGCCAAAAGTTACATCAAAATATTCACGATGCTCGACAGGCAGACGATAGAAAACCTCATAGCCGAACACGACGCAGCTCCGCACGAACGCAAGTTGCAGAAAACGCTCGCAAAGGAACTTACCTGCGCAGTACATTCTGAACAGGAGTACGAAAAGGCTGTCGAAGCGTCGTCGATACTCTTCGGTGGCGCAACGCACGAAGCTCTCAAACGTCTGGACGAAGATACTCTGCTTCAGGTATTCGACGGAGTTCCCCAATTCCGTATCGGCAGACAGGACATAGAAAACGGAATTCCCGTCATGGAACTGTGCGTCGAAAAGTGCAACATATTCCCCTCGAAAGGCGAAATGCGCAAACTGATTCAAGGAGGCGGCGTTTCAATGAACAAGGAAAAGATAGATTCTCCGGAAAGAACGGTAAATACCGAAGATACGATAGCCGGAAAATACATACTGGTACAAAAGGGTAAGAAAAACTACTTCCTGATAATAGTGGAATAAAATACATGACTCAATAACGTCGAAGCCGTCCAATTATCGAAATTGGACGGCTTCAGCATACTATGCATATCGGTCTTACCCGGACCACATCCTCCGAACGTCAGTGGGTATAATCCAACAGACGGATTCCTTCGGGAAGGTCTGCCTGTATAATCTCTTTCATCTTACGGGCGAACGGACACGGATAGCCTATAGGCGTACCCTTCTGAATGCACGATGCGAAGGCTATCGTATCGGCACCCCGTTTCACGAGTTCCCTCGCACGCAATACGGACTTTTTGCCGGGACATCCGCCGCAATTCGCAAAACCCACTATCTCTATCTCCTCGGAAACTCCCGAAAACATACCGCTGCGCTCCCTGACAGCTCTGAAGTCGCCCGTACCCGGACAAAAGTCTTCCGTCTGAAGACATCTTATTATTCCCAATTTCATATTGCCTGACTGCTAACCTAAAAAAATACACTATATTACTACGGCAAATTTATTACCGTAACTGATAAAATCCATATTTTTACGTAAACGAAAAACATTTACATACTCTTCAACAGATTCGGAAACATAATCATCTCACAACACATAAAACAAAATAATATGAAAAAAGCTGTCCTGTTACTATCGGTCGCATCGTTTTTGGCTGTTCATACCATGAACGGCCAGACGGAAGATCTGAAAGGAAATCTTGAAAGACACGTATATACGCTCTCATCGGACGAATATCTCGGTCGCGAAGCCGGAAGCCCGGAGGCATATATGGCCGCAGAATACATAGCCGCAGAATTCGAAAACATAGGTCTCGAACCGGGCATAGTGAAAGACGGAGAACGCAGTTACATGCAAAATTTCCGTTGGGATGGCAAGCAATGCTGCAATGTAGTCGGATTCATTCCCGGCAACGATCCGGAACTCAGAGAAGAGTATATAGTGATAGGCGCCCACTACGACCATATAGGAAGCAAGATTTCGGGAAACGACACGATCGTATACCACGGTGCGGATGACAATGCCTCCGGAACCGCCATGCTCATAGAACTCGCAAGGATACTCAAGCAACGTGAAGACGAGTTACAGAGAACGGTGATATTCGCGGCTTTTGATGCCGAAGAGGCTAGGCTCGGAGGATCGCAGGCAGCCGTAAAGAACATGGACGCGCAAAACGTTCGCTTCATGATAAACATGGATATGGTAGGCTGGCTCGACGATAAAGGGACACTCGAAATAAACGGCGTATCCACGCTTGACAACGGTCGTAAAACAATAGGTGTCATACCGTGTCCGCAAGGTTTGCAAGTAAAACTCAACAACCGCAACAACACTGCGTTTACGGCATCGGATCACGATTCGTTCCGCTATAACGACATACCGGCCATACACGTCACGACAGGAAAAAGATCGCCTTACCACAAGCCGGAAGATACGGCCGACAAGATAAATTACGAAGGAATGGAACTGATAACCGGATACATGGCAGACATGTCGGTAGCATTTGCGGATATGGAAGAAATAGAGCCGGCCGGCCCCTGCAAACTGAGTGCGGGAATAGCGGCATCTATAGGGTCAGGATACGCCATGTTCCGCAAAAACGCAGTACAGGGTAGGGCGGCGACATCGTTCAATGCCGGAGCATTCCTTCAATACAATTTCAACGACTATCTGGCTCTGCGCCCCGAAGTACAATACACGTATTTTCAAGCCAGATACCCGCACTCCAACTCCTCAGGCGAACTGATAATAAACAACTCGTACCGTTGGGCAAATTCGCAAGCCTTGACAGTTCCGGTCAACATTCTCGTCAGTCCGGATCTTACCGACGAAATACATACGTACATAGGATTGGGCCCATACTATTCGTATATATTCGATGCAGGAATAAACAGAACACCGCTTAAAAATCATAACATGCACGAATGGGGTATCTCCATGAACATCGGCCTCGAAATAGAACATGTCGGTATGGCATTCACAGGCTACTTTTCACTAACTCCCATATCGAAGGAAGATATAGTAAAGGCTTATCGCAACTCATGCTTCTTCACCGTCTATTATAGATTTTAAAAGTGAACAAATATAAAACGTTGAGGGAGGGTAAAACCCTCCCTCAGCATTTTAAAGCCACTTCGCACGGCAATGGAAACTTATTTCGACATGGCCAGCATGTTGCGTATGGATACTTCGGCACGGCGGCGTATATCCTCATCTATCGTCACCTCCGGCGTTTCGTTTACGAGAGCATCGTATATCTTTTCCAACGTTACGAGCTTCATATATTCGCAATCGTTACAACCGCACGTAGAATCCATCGGAGGGGCGGGAATAAAATTCACCGCAGGATATTTCTCGCGCAATTCGTAAAGTATACCCGATTCGGTGGCTATTATATATTCCTTTCCGCCGTCGGTACCTATATAGTTTATGATAGCTGCCGTACTGCCGACGAAATCGGCAGCCATAAGAACCGGTTTCTTGCATTCGGGGTGTGCGAGTACCTTGGCTCCGGGATACTCTTTCTTGAGTTCGAGTATCTTCTCCAGAGAGAACTTCTCGTGAACATGACAAGCTCCGTCCCACAGGACTATGTCGTTCCGTCCCGTCATACGTTTTATATAATCGCCGAGATTGCGGTCGGGCGCGAATATGATCTTCTGACCGGCAGGCATCGCCTCCACGATTTTCAAAGCGTTGGACGAAGTACAGCATACGTCGGTTAGAGCCTTGACGCCGACCGAAGTGTTGACATACGATA
Source organism: uncultured Tidjanibacter sp. (assembly GCA_947852905.1). Classification (GTDB taxonomy): domain Bacteria; phylum Bacteroidota; class Bacteroidia; order Bacteroidales; family Rikenellaceae; genus Tidjanibacter. The sequence goes on from CANTVF010000003.1 coordinate 225,201, forward strand.
CCACCTTATGATCCGGATACTTTCCGATGAATTTCTCGAACTCCGCCGCATCGCACGAATCGGCCAGCGAACACCCTGCCGCCGGATCGGGAATCAGCACTTTCTTCTGCGGAGACAGCACTTTTGCCGTTTCGGCCATGAAATATACGCCGGCGAACAGTATGATGTCGGCATCGGTATCTGCCGCTTTCTGCGATAGGGCCAGCGAATCACCTATGAAGTCGGCTATCTGCTGCACTTCAGGCCGCGTATAATAATGCGCGAGTATTACGGCATTCTTTTCTCTTTTCAGAGCCTTTATCCTTTCGACGAGGATCGAGTTGTCAACCATGATTATTTATTTTTATTTTTTTCTTATTTAAATCTTAAAAAGATAATAACAATAATAAAGCCTGTTGATAATGTTCATAAGTTGCGGTATACGTTAGTAATGTATAGTTATTACTTTTTATCAACAGACTGTCGTTCTGTCGGCATGTATATGTTTCCGCATCGGTATTTCCGCTAACTCGCATTCACTCCGAATGTTATATTTAAAGTATTAATTCATTGCGAGTTATACTTTAATGTTCGGAATCGTTCCAACATATAAACCGTTGTCGTACAACATGCTTTTATATTTCGTTCCATTTTTCATGCAACTTGCCGCATGCGTTTTTCTCAGCTGTTTGCGTCATGTTGTCAACATATGTTCATAAAGTTATCGACATATCGACAGACATATTTTGGAGTTGATAGTGTGCGTTATGCTGTCGATAAAACATGAACGTATTTTAGTGTTTTTTTCTTGTTTTTTCCGTTCGTGTTCCGTGTATACGGATTTTCCGGATTTACCAGAAAAAAATGTTTTCGTCCGTCATTATTTATGAACAGGTTCCTGTTGTGTTGTCAACAGATATGTGACGTTATTTCTTAAGGTTTTCAACAATTCCGTCTGCTATCGCACGATAGTACCTTTTTACCTCTTCGTTTGTGGAAACCGCAGGGGTACCGCTTTCTCCTCCTTCCATAACAGACTGTATTATAGGTATATCGCCGAGAAAATCTATACCTTCGGTGCGTGCGAGATTACGGGCTCCGCCTTGCCCGAAAATGTAATACCTGTTTTCGGGAAGTTCCGAAGGGGTGAACCATGCCATGTTTTCTATTATTCCGAGCACCGGTACGTCTATACCTTCGGTTTGGAACATGTGTATTCCCCGTCTTACGTCTGCCAGCGCTACCTGTTGCGGTGTAGATACTATTACGGCTCCGTTCACCTTTATTTCTCCGACTACGGAGAGATGGACGTCTCCTGTTCCGGGAGGCATGTCTATGAGCAGGAAATCGAGTTCTTCCCACAATGTCTGGTGCAGAAGCTGTTTCAGTGCGGTAGTCGCCATCGGACCACGCCATATGAGCGCGTCGTCCGGCGAAATGAAGAAACCTATTGACGAGATTTTTATGCCGTCCCTTTCGGCGGGTATTATGTAGTCGCGTCCGTCACGTGTTGTGCCTTCTGGAATGTATCCTTCGAGCGAGAACATTTTTGGCATCGATGGGCCGTAGATGTCCGCATCGAGTATTCCGACCTTGTAACCCATGTCGCGCAGAGTTGCTGCGAGGTTTGCCGTTACGGTGGATTTACCCACGCCTCCTTTGCCGGAAGCGACGGCTATGGTGTGTTTTATATTTCCAGTGGAGGTTATTGATTTCAGATCGTTCTCTTTTTTCTGTTCCGGCGCCTCTTCACGGATGCTGACCGTTATCTTGCCTTCGAGTTCAGGATAGTTTTCTGTAACGGCGGTTATTATTTGTCTCTTTATGGAGTTGGCGAAAGGATCCTTGCGTTTTCTGAAAAACAGGGTTACGGTCGCACCGTTTTCGGCGATGACAATGTTTTCAACTATACCCGACGAAACTATGTCGTTTCCGGTTTCGGGATGTACTATTTCCGAAAGGACTTTTTTTATCTGGTTTTCTGTAACGGCCATTGTTGTGTAAGTTATCGGTTATTATCATGCAAATATACTAATTATGCTATCTGTTCCTGCCAATATATATAATATATATGTACGGTCTTTCCGGTCTTTGGTCATGTATCTTGAAACATCTGGTATGACTTATGTTAATTAATAAAAAAATATCGAATTACGATAATGCAATAAAATTTTATAATTTTGCGCTATATCCGTGTGGACGTTATCGTTTTACACGGAAGCATGTTTCGTATATCATTAAAATCGCAATATTGTTATGAAACATTTTTTCAGTACGTTCGGCGCTGCGCTTCTGGCGTTTTTCGTAGGCGGCATACTAATGTGGGTAGTCGTCGTATTTTCGTTGGCCGGAATGGCGGCATCCATGATGCCTAAACAGAAAACCGCTAAGGCTCCGTCTGGCGAGACGGTTCTCGTGATAGATTTGCAGAACGGGATAGTCGATTCTCCCGATAACAAGTTCGGAGGTTTCAGCTTGAGCGGCAAGTTTTCGATACCCATGTCCAACACCACGCTCGAAGTGGGAAACGCTCTTAAGAGCGCTGCCGTAGATCCTAAAATAAAAGGCGTTTACCTCAATTTTACGGGCAACGGCATGTTGAGTTATGCCAATGTCGAGGAGTTGAGGGATATGCTCGCCGAATTCAAGAAATCCGGCAAGTTCGTCGTGGCATACAACGACGTCTATTCGCAGGCATCGTATTGGCTCTGCTCCGTGGCGGACAAGGTATTCGTTAATCCGGAGGGCGCTGTGGATTGGCGAGGCATATCTGCCAACGTGATGTTTTTCAAGGGTCTGTTGGACAAGTTGGGCGTTGATATGGAAATCGTGCGCCACGGCTCGTTCAAAGCTGCCGTAGAGCCCTATATGACCGATCGTATGAGTTCCGCGAACCGCATGCAGATGAATACGATCGTATATTCGTTGTGGAACGTGTTGCTGGGCGATGTGGCCGATTCGCGCGGCATATCGGCGGACGATCTCAAGGCTTATGCTGAAAATATGGAGATCAGGGATACGGAAGACGCCCTGCGTCTCGGTATGGTCGACGGTCTGCTTTACAGCGATCAGGTGGAAGGCGTACTTTGGGCTATGAGCAATGGCCGGCAGGTGAGCGATTATTCCGATATGGACGATTCGCATGTTGTGGATAAAATATCGTTGGGAGACTATATAGCCGTCAACAATATGATGACCTCGTATAATTCGTATGACATGTCTGCCGATAACAAGATAGCGATAATATATGCCGAAGGTGAGATCGTGGACGGCGAAAGTCTCGGAAGCGGTCAGGTAGGCGGTTTGACGCTTTCGGAACAGATAGCTTCCGCACGTAAGGACGATAAGGTAAAAGCCGTCGTTCTCCGGGTGAATTCTCCGGGCGGTAGCGCACTGGCTTCCGAGGTGATATGGCGCGAGATGTCTTTGTGCCGCGAAATAAAGCCTGTGATAGTTTCCATGGGAGGAATGGCCGCTTCCGGAGGTTATTACATATCTTCGCCGGCGGATATGATTCTTGCAGACCGTACTACTCAGACAGGCTCCATAGGCGTATTCGGAATGATTCCCAATGTAGGCAAGGCGCTCGAAGACAAACTCGGCATAACTTTCGACGGAGTGAAGACAGGCAATGCGGCCGATATGGGCAGTATTTTAAGGCCTATGACTCCGAGAGAGAGGGCTATCGTGCAGGAGAGTGTCGATGAGGTTTACGGTACTTTTGTGGACCATGTAGCCGAAGGCAGGAACATGACCGTTGAAAATGTCGATGCGATAGGGCAGGGACGTGTATGGCTCGGATTCAATGCCATGCATAACGGCTTGATAGACGGATTCGGAGGTCTGGACGACGCTATAGCCATGGCAGCCGACAGGGCCGGGATAGCTGGCGATTATACGGTCTACGAAATAGTTTCCGAGCCTGATCCGTTCATGATGTTGCTTTCCATGTTTGCCGGTTCAGGTAAAAGTCAGGCGCAGACTTCTGCCGTGGAAGCGAATGCGGAGAAGCTGTTTGACAGTTGTCGCGCGTTGATGCAGGCTGCCGAGAAGGGTGGCGTCATGGCTCGTGCTGCTTACGATATAGAATTTTATTAACGGTTGCCCGTATGGCGGTCCCCATTACGTGGGGACCGCCGCATAAGTACGATAAGTGTAACCGGAGGAAGGTATTGTACAGAACGGTTTTGCAATACATTTGCGGTAAGTTGCATCATTTTCTCAAAAATATCGGAAAAAAATCGCACCTTTGCAGTGACGTTTAGTCCGACGGTCCCGTAGTTCAATGGATAGAATATAAGATTCCGGTTCTTACGATATGGGTTCGATTCCCGTCGGGATCACATGAATATTCCTTTACTGAAATTTTCCTTCAGTAAAGGAATATTATTTATATGTTTCTTATGATATTGGAAAATATAAATGATTAGAAAAGAGGTATTGTCTCAGAACGAAATGATTTCATGATAAACTTTAATTGCAAAGTTATCTGTCATTCCTGCAATGAAATCTATAATTGCTCGTTTGTAATCAATTTCGTTTTCTAAATCATATATTTTTTTATTTTGAAATCGTTTATATTCTTTGGTTTGGTTATCTAAGTTTTGAGAATATTTTATTAGCCAATTGTAGAATGTATTCATTAACAATGGGAATTGTCTACAGTCGTTTTTGATGGTCTTTAAAAGATTTTTGTTCTCAAAATAGTTTGCAAGGAATTTATATATAGTATTTATAATTTTTTCTGAGTATTCTTTATATGACTCTATTCTATGATGTCTATATATGTATTTACCATTAAACTCTTTGATATCTTTAATGAGACTGTAATATTTATTTGATAGCAATAATCCATTTTCTAAACTGCTGTTTTCACATAAATCTATTATCAAATCATGAATTAAAGCGGTATTATTAAGTGTTTTGATACCTGAGTACTGTTGGATAAGTTTTTGTAAATCTTTTAATGTCTTTTTATTAAACAAATTTAATTCTATAGCATCTTCTATATCGCGCCCCAAATAAGCTATTTTGTCTGATATTTTTACTACACAGGCTTCCCATGTATATGGAGCTATTTCTCCGGGAGACTTTATAGTATATAAGTCAATGTCTTCATTACGTGGTTTTAGTTTGTTTTCGTCGATTTCTCCACAGTGAGAAATTATACCGTCCCTAACCGCATATGTAAGATTGAAGTTTTGATGATTGTTAGCTTTATCTGGTAATGTAGCGATTTTATCAACTACGTATAAACCGTTTTTCTCATGCCAAAAATCCTCGTTTATTTCATTTTGTGTTATTTTACTTAATCTAGTTTCTCCTTCATGTCCGAACGGAGCATGGCCAATGTCGTGACTCAAAGCAATTGCTTGGGTTAGTTCGGTGTTTAATCCTAAAAAATTAGCTATTGTATAACTTACGGAGGCCACATGGTGTACATGTTCCATGCGAGTACATATGTGGTCATTTTGGGTTGCAAAGAATACTTGTGTTTTGTGTTTCAATCTACTGTATGGTTGTGAGTGTAACACACGTGTATAATCCCGGTAAAATTCAGATCTTATGTCTTCAGGTTTTTTGTATAATTCTGATTCTCTGGAGATACATTGTATCCATTTAGGATGCTTATCATATATTCTTTCGCTATAGAATTTGTTTTTTTCCATAATGTTTCGCGGTATTGATTTGGTTTTTATTATTAAGCAAATATAATGATTTTATTGAAAATTATGAGGTGCATTTTAAATTATTGTATACCTTGTGTATAATATTGCTTATTTAATAAGAGTAAATTTAATATAAATTATGTAATATGTAAATATAAATATATAATTGTATTTAATAATCATTTACTTATATTTGCAATTGCCACCATTTACAGCAAATCTTTGTGTTTCTATGAATAACTTTTTGAACTGTATATCTTGAATTATGTTATGAAACTCGACGATTGGCAGCGGATAGAGAAGATAGTTTCTTGGGCCGGGTTGTCCGTCAATGCGTTCGCTTTGAATATAGGGTTGGGCAGAAGCGAGAATCTGTACCGGATACGGCGCGGCGACAACGGCATCAGCAAGGAACTCGCACGCGCCATAGCCGCACGCTATCCGGAGATAAACCCTGCATGGATACTGACGGGGGAGGGGGATATGTTCGTGGGCGGTTCGTCGGAGCGGAACGCGATACCGGTTTACGATGTGGACGCCGCTTTTCTGGCGGTTACGGACGTCATGCCTCAACCCTCGCATATGATAAGTCTGCCGCGTGTTGCGGACGTTTCGTTCGCTGCCATTACGACTTGTCGCGACATGGAGCCGGACATACCGTGCGGCGCTACGCTGCTGCTTTCGAAAACGTCGCCGGACAGGATAGTGCCGGGGTATGTCTATATGGTGGCGACGTCAGTCGGTGCGTTTTTGCGCACCGTTCGTAAGTGCGATGACGGCAAGCTGCTTCTCGTGGCCTCTGCCGCCGGATTCGGCGATATGGAGGTCTCTGCGGCGGATATAAAAAAGATCTTTGCCGTAAGGGGATATATACGTTACAATTTTTAAATACTTAACTTTGTACCGGTCGGTCGGCGGTGCCGGTCGTGCCGTGATTATTGGATACCAAATAGAGTGGAGATATGTTTTCGGGAATAGTCGAGAGAATGGCCGTAGTTGCGGCGATCAGCGAGGACAGGCAGAACAAGACGTTTACCATGCGTTCCGACATTGCGCAGGAGCTGAAAGTAGACCAGAGCGTGTCGCACAACGGCGTTTGCCTTACGGTGGAATCGGTGTCGGAGGATACCTATACAGTGACCGCTATCCATGAGACGCTCATCAAATCCAATCTCGGCCTGCTGAAGGTAGGCGACAGCGTTAATCTCGAACGCAGCATGCGTCCGGATGCACTGCTCGACGGGCACATAGTGCAGGGGCATGTGGACCAGACGGCCGTATGTACCGCGGTGGACAATGCCGACGGCAGCTACTATTACACGTTCGAGTACGAGCCCAAGGGAGACAACGTTACCGTAGAGAAAGGTTCCGTGGCAGTGAACGGCGTTAGTCTTACGGTGGTGAACTCGCGCGAGGGATCGTTTCAGGTGGCTATCATACCATATACTTTCGAGCATACCAATTTCAAGGATATCCGTCCGGGTACGGTGGTGAATATAGAGTTCGATATAATCGGGAAATATATAGCCCGTCTGATGAAAAGCTATAGGGATCAGCTGTAAAGCCGGAATTGCGGAATACGGCGGGCGTGCCCTGCCGACGGTGTGCCGGACTGTTACGCAGCCCGGCATGTTTTTTCGTATGCGGCGGTTTGTTCTGCCGGCCGGAAACGGACGGTTAGGAAAATACGGAGACGTCGTTATGCGTTATTTAAAGGATATATTTGTATCATGGCGGAAAACAGACAGCAGTCGGATATGTCGCTCAAGGAACAGGTAGCCCTGCTTCCTGATACTCCGGGCGTTTACCAGTTCATCAACCGCGACGGGGAGGTTATCTATGTCGGCAAGGCCAAGAACCTGAAACGGCGTGTTTCGTCGTACTTCATGGAGTCGAAAGACCATGCCCCGAAGATAAGGGTCATGGTACGCCAGATCGCATCGTTGAGGCATATAGACGTGCCCACCGAACAGGATGCCCTGCTGCTTGAAAATTCGCTCATCAAAACCATTCAGCCGCGTTACAATACGCTTCTGAAAGACGACAAGACCTATCCGTGGATCGTGGTACGCAACGAGCCGTTTCCACGCGTCCAGTCCACACGCCGCCGTGTACGCGACGGATCGCAATATTTCGGGCCTTATTCGTCCGTAACCGTTCAGAAAAACATGTTAGAACTGCTCCACGGCATCTACCAGATACGCACATGTTCGCTCAATCTCTCTCCGGCCGCCATTGCCCGCGGGAAATATGGCGTTTGTCTAGAGTATCACATAGGCAACTGCAAAGGTCCGTGCGCCGGGTATCAGAGCGAAGAGGATTATGCGGCCGGCATAGAACGTATACGTAAAACGCTCCGCGGCGATTTGCGTTCCACGCGCGAATATCTCGAAGAACAGATGAAAAGCGCCGCTGCGGAACTCAATTTCGAGGCGGCCGCGCATTTCAAGAATCGTCTCGCGCTGCTGGACAACTTCGAGAGCCGTTCGGTAATAGTGAGCAATACGCTGCGGCGTATTGACGTATTTTCGCTGTTGCTGGACGAGGCCGACTCAACGGCTTACTGCAACTACGTGAAGGTGGTCGACGGCTCGATAGTCAACAGTTTCACCGTACAGTTGTCGGTGGGTGCCGATGCCGACGACCGCGAGGTACTTTCCCGTGCGATACTCGACATCAGCGATCGTTTATCGGGTACGCTGGCCAGAGAAGTGGTTGTTCCGTTCATGCCGGAGGAGGGATTGTTCGGCGATGTCCGTTTTACGGTACCTACACGCGGCGACAGGCTCAAACTGTTGGAGTTTTCCGAGCGTAATGCACGCATGTACCGTCTGGAAAAACTCAAGAATCTGGAGATCAAGAATCCCGAAAAACATACCGACCGCCTCATGGAGGCCATGCGCAAGGCGCTGTTCATGGAACGTCAGCCGCGCCACATAGAGTGTTTCGACAACTCCAACCTACAGGGTACCAATCCCGTGGCATCGTGCGTGGTATTTCGCGACGGCAAGCCTTCCCGCAAGGAGTACCGCCATTTCAATGTCAAGACCGTCGAGGGGCCGGACGATTTCGCCTCCATGCGCGAGATAGTCGGCAGGCGTTACAGCCGTCTGCTGGCCGAAGGTGCCGAATTGCCCGACCTTATAGTGGTGGACGGCGGCAAGGGACAGTTAAGTTCCGCCTATTCGGTGTTGTGCGATCTGGGGTTGGAGAACCGCATTACCATAGTGGGACTGGCGAAACGTATCGAGGAGATTTTTTTTCCGAACGATCCGATGCCGTATTATCTCGACAAGACCGGCGAACCGTTGAAAGTCATCATGCATCTGCGCGACGAGGCTCACCGTTTCGGCATCACGTTCCATCGCGACAAACGTTCGGCGGCTTTCATTCGCACCCAGTTGGAAGAGATAGAGGGTATAGGCAGCAAAAGCGCCGATCTGCTGCTCAAACGTTTCCGCAGCGTCAACAGAATTAGACAGGCTACCAAGGAACAGCTGGCCGATGCGGTGGGGGCGGCCAAGGCGCAACGCGTATACGTCCATTTCCACGGCGATGAAGTATCGTCTGAACGTTCTTCCGGCACGCCGGCCGATATGTAACGATATATTTTCCTAATATGGCCGTCGAATGTATACGGCGGTTCCGATGCCGGAAAACGATTTATACAGTTTATTTCGGATTTAGATTTATTCGAATAATATATATTTACGAGGTATTGGTTGAATGTATATATTGAAAAGTCTGATTATTATATGTGTTCGTGCGGATATGTATCGAGATATCTGTCGAGATTAGTGATAATGGGCGTGTCCAATATCGTGCTGAATATATATTGATATAGTAAATGTGTAATGAAATGGTATGTAGGCCATAAAAATTTATTTTTATAATTTGTTTTGGAATAAGTTTAAAATAATAATATATTTGTAAAGAAGAATTGGAATATATATTTAAACTGACCTCGTGGGCGATATTAGTTCGGTAATATTGATTACCATAAATATTTTAATTGACTGAACAACCTATTACTTTATTATACGCTTATTAACTTAAAGACAACATGAAAAGGATTTTTGCTATTACAGGTACATTCCTGTTTGCAGCGGCCGTTTTAGCCGGTTGTAACAAGGTGGAAACCGACTATCAGTATCTGAGGTTGGATATGGCTAACGTTTCGTTCCTCGGGGACGGCAATGCGCCGGTGACAATAAAGGTTTCCGCCACAGGAGCATGGGAAGTGGAGCCCTCGGTATCTTGGCTCAAGATCGGTGATAAGACCGATGGCAGCGTTACCGTTACCGTGGACGATAACGATACCGAAGCCGAACGCGAGGGCAAACTCGTGTTCACGAGCGGAGAAGTTACCGAAGAGCTTCCCGTAAACCAGTTGCCTATGGCGAGCGGCGGTTATGTGTACCGTTCTCCGGTTTTTCTGGATATGGGACTTGCGATGTCGCCTAACGGCAAGTATGTGGTCGGTGAGGACAATGTGCTGCAGGATGACGAGACTTTCAATTTCGATGTTTACATTTACGATCTCGATACCGACGAATATCGTGTCGTGGGATCGTATCCGCAATCTCTGTTCACCTTGCAGAAGCCGATGTGCATTACCGACCAGGGACTCGCTTTCATAAGCGATACGCAGAGCCGTACCGTAGGTATAGACCTCGATGGCAATGTTATCTATCCCGAGGGAGTTGACGAATTCCAGGGCAGTTTCAATGTGCAGGGTTCCGGTGACGGTGGCAGGATTCTGGTGGGTTATCAGATGGACAGGCCGGGCGGTAGGTATTTACCTATCATTTCCGAGAACGGTGTGGCGAGACAACTCGAAATACCTGAATTGAATGCCCATGACGAGCCTTTGGTTACTGGTGTCATGGCGCGTGGTTGCAGCCACGACGGCAAAGTGATTTACGGCAGTTCTTGGGACAATATGGAGAACAGTACGTGTTATTGGAAGGCCGATGACGGTTACAAATTCCATTGGGCTGCCGCTTCGGATCGTACGAAAGAACAGGTGGAAACTATAGATGCTTCCGACCAGCTCATAACCGTTACTCAGATTTCCGGACCGAAAACCTCGGCGGAGTTGACATGCATAAGTCCTAACGGTAAGTGGTTGGCCGTGACGTGGCAGCGCGAATATTATACAGAAGGGGCGTTCGGATACAGTCAGGTGAGGTTCCCCGCTTTCATAGACCTCGAGAACGACAAGGCTTATCTGTTCGAGGATCTTCCCGGCGGAGCCAAACATGTGACCGACGACGGTATAGGGTTCACTATCAACGGTCTTATGACCAATAGCGGACAGGTGGTAGATATAGAGAACGGTGTTGTGCTCGGCAATATGTATGATTGGATTCTGGATAACTATGGTATAGCTACCGGTCCCGGCAGCATAGTGTATATGACACCGGACAAGCAGAGATTTCTGAGTCTGTGGATTGCAGACAGTGCCGGCGGAGGCAAGACCGCTCACTGGTTCGTTGCTCCGAGGCCTGCAAAATAGCTGTTTTCAGATAGGTTAATATTATATAGATTAGGGGAAACGCCGCATGCTGTCAAGTATGCGGCGTTTTTTCGATATGACTATGTCTTAGAATTTTATGCAGTTTAAAACGAATCGGTTACGGCATGTGCGGTGAGGTATGAAATAAATAGTGTATTCCTGACGTTTTTCGTAATATGTAATGCGTGTTCCTGAATATTGTGTAGAGATATTTGCAACAGGAAATATACATGTCTTATTGGCATATAATATCAATCTTTGTTCATATTAGGAATAAATAATTGCTATTACGTATTCGGTTAGATATTTTTTATAAATTTGCAGGCCGTTATTACAATCGCATTTCTGTTTTGTAATGGGAATGATATGGTGTAATTTAATAATTTGTTGAGATGTGTTTCAAAATATATAATATCACCTAATTTTAAACAGAACCTATTTATTGAAGATGAAAAGTATAATCGCGCAATTCAAATGTACAAAGTAGTGAACTAAAATCATTTTTTAGTTCACAAAACAACGTACTGATATACAGTTAAATCTATTATTGTGGTTGCTGTGTTACTTTTCCCTCGGTTTTGTTGTGAACAAAATATAAACCTATGACTTTCAGCGTTGTATATTTTTGTGAACAACACAAGAAAAATCAAATGTACATTTTGCAAAATCGTTTAAGTTGCCTTATATCAGCAATTTACGGGAAAATATAATTATCGCCGTCAACTGCATAAAAAAGCGCGGATTATTGAAATTATATTCATTATCCGCGCTCGGTTGTGCGTTGTGGCGCATTTTACATATCCATGTGCGTATTAATATAGGCCAAATAGGTGCGGTAACTTATTCCCATAACTTTACGTATATAGTTTCGCCATACCGCCTTGTAGCACTTCGATTGGTTACCAGGCTCGTAATACTTCTGTGTAAGTTCATGAGCCATTTTTATACGTTGTATTGTACTTGCATGCATGGCTTATTCTCCTTGTTTTATGCGTTATCACTGACTATTGCACCCACTCCCTTTCCGCGGATAGGTAGGGCTACAAAACGTTTGTCAAAGCCTACGATCGTGGCGCGTTCTTTCGGATCGTCCTCGCTGGCATACATGTAGATATCCCCGTCCGCTTTCATCACCTCTTTTGCATAAAAGGCCACGCTTGCGAACTGTGCCGTTTTCTCGCTGTCGAAAGGCACTTTTGTAAGCACCGTTTCAACTGTTTTGTATGTAGGCATTTGAGCGAATGAATAACAGCCGAATCCCGCAAATTTGAACGGCTCGCCGTCCTTTATATTGGTAAGTTCCTTGAACAACTCAATATCTTCCAACAACAAGTCGGAAACATGTTTCGGATGCAGGACAATGTAACGTTCTTCCAATGGTATTTCCGCCTCGTCAAACCGTTCTTTCAGGGTGAGGATATCCGCAAATGTCATGCGTTTACGTCCTCCCGTGGCTAATCCCGTGGTAAGTATTACGGGCGTGTCTATTGTGTCATTGGTTGGGGCATATGCGTGTATAGCTTTCATTGCCACACTTTTGCGCAATGTTGCTCGGTGCTGCCTTATCACGCTTTCCAATTTGTCGTAACTATACTCGATTGCATCGGGACGGCGCACGATAGTGTTTTCCGTCTCGAACTTGTCCAATACTATTTCGTTGTCCGAATCATCGCGACCAACCGATTTAATCGGATAGGTAGTATTGTTTATCAATACTTTCGGATCAATACCCGCTGACGCAATGTGCAGACGGTCGTTTTCCACGAAAGCGGAATAATTCACGGGCTTTTGCAGGAAGCTGTCATCAGGGTAAAAGCCTTCTAAAATCTGGCTTATCCAAATCTCCTTATTTATAGCCATTCAACGTTTAATTTATTGGTTTTTAGTTTTGTGTTCTTTCTCTTTTTGAAGCAGTTCACGGAATATATCGGGGTGTTCCCTCAAGTATTCGGGGTTGTTTTTCCTGTACCATTCAAGCGTATGCGGCTCTATGCTTACGCCTGTTTCCGCCTTAACAAGCCGTGCGTACAATTCTCGGTTGTTTTCCAACTCCTTAGGAGCGAATTTGCGGTAATCCGACAGTGTCCAGTTTGCACGGTCTTTTGTTCGGTTTATCAAATCGGTTGGCTTTATTGCAGGGCGCAACGTGAAAAGCAATTCTTTCAGCGTCTTAATTCCCATTTCAGCCCCTATGCGTTGATATATACCAGTTTCACAGCCTAATATTTGCCCTTTCCCTGTGGCGTCTTGTAATAACCTGTTTATTTCGGGTTCCTGTGCTTTACGCTGTGAATCCACATAGGCCATGAAAGCCGCCGGATTTCCTTTGGCCATTAGCCGAAAATTATCACGTTGTACTTTTTCTATATATCCGTGTTGTATCGCGTTGTCTACCGCCGTATCCGCCGTTTCTTTGCCGTTTAAGGCGTTTTTAACGGCTTGGAGTATGTCCGCTTCGGTTGCGGTATTTTCAAGCCCTAAAAGCTGAATTAAGGCCGTTTTCAGGTCTTCAGGTGTATCGTTATCCAAATCATTGAGTTTATAAACATATCCGCCCGAACGTCTGTACAGTTTCACTGCATTTGAATTGCTCGGTATATCCACTATCGAAACCTCAATTAACCGGCATTTAGTGACCGTTTGAACTCCGTTTAATTTTCCGGTGGCTATCTCTTCAATACCGATTGAGACACAACGCAAAAAACCGTTCTCTACCTGTTTTTTAACAGTTGCGGCAAGTTCCGTGCTGTCATCGAATACGGCATCGCCGAGTAGCCGCGAACCGTCCTTACGGATGTTCTCCCAGCGGCCTATTACATTGCCGTCCCTGTTATGCATGTAAAGCATGACGGGATTACGCTCAAATGTCGTTGTGTCTATACCCGAAGTAAGCACGACAAACCCGTAACTGTTTACACTTTCATCGGATAGTACAAAAGTTATTCTGTCGTTTTCTGTTTCCATTCGCTAAACATTTAATGCAAAGGACTATAAAACCCAGATATCCGGCAAAAAGAATGTAAAATATTTACACTCTTTTTATGTCAAATTTCGACACTTTGCAAATTTGCGGCATGAATATTTTGCAGGTACAAAAGAAACGGTTACTTTTGTGTATCCTAAATCAAAGTATTATGTATTCCTTTCGAGTAAATCACAGAATTATAGCCACTTATGGTGTGGGTAGCGGAAACGCCCCAGCGCCTCAATACTTTGAGCGTAGGACACCTACGAGTGGCTTTTATTTATTTCCTAAATCAAAGTATCATGGACAACTCGGTAAATGTACCCGCACTGGTGTACGGAGATGTTAATTTTCAAGCGTTTATAAACTGCAAATTGACGCTGAAAAACGGGGAACAAACGGTTTTATGGGCATTCGTACCCAAAGGGGTTTCTTTTGAAGACATAGCAATGGGCTTAAATAAAGCCCTCGAAGCATCCGGAATCGTACACAGCGCAGAAAAAGAGGTTTATACATTACGCAAGAATAAACTTTTATCGCTGTTCTGTTGTTTCAGTAAACGCATTTTCAAATAACCACCATTCAGCCCCGTGGTAATCCTGCGGGGCTTTTATAGTTATATATCAAATGAATAGAAAAGCAACAATAATAGAACTACATAAACAAGGCGTATCGCCTGGCGATATTGCTACGATTTTGGACGTGTCAAAGCGTTATGTGTATCGGTGTCTTGAACCGATAAATGAAGACAACAAGAAATTGACTGTAAGCAATTACATAAAAGCCGTTAAACGAGGATATGACACGAAAGAAGATTTAGCCCGATTTTTCCATGTTACCAAGAAAAAACTATTTGAGTTTGAGAAAGAGCACGATATTTTGCAGTCGCTTGCAGAATACTACTACATACAGGGTAAGAGCCTGCCGGAAATAGGACAAATATTACACATGCGTATCGGATCAATACGGATTCCATCGGATTTACCCACATTAAACGAAGTGCGCCGCGATTTAAATATGATATTGGATACTTATGCAAAAGTAGCGGAACATGGGGATGCCGAAACGGTACGATATAATGACCTGAAAAGGATAGTCAGTAAATTATGAATGCTTAAATATGTCCCCCCCAAAAACCTAAATCGCGAAAATTCAAATGTACAAATACTTAAAGTGTTGTTTGCTAAATATTTATTGCCCCAAATTAAGAACCTAACCCCGAAAGAGGACGCAATTTTAATCAGCTTGCAAAAACCTAACTACCAAATGCAGCCCAAATGACGACATTTGCCCCGGAACACATCGTTAATACCAATGGTGTTGACAGGCCAAAATACAAGCAAAATACAGTCTGAATTCACGTAAAATACAAATATAAGCTAACTTAAACGGTCGAAAATTAAAGCTAAATTAAAGCAAATTCACATTTCAAAGCCTCGTTTTTGGGGCTTTTTTCGTTTATACGCCCTCTTTAAATGCACTGTAATAAGGGTATTTAAGCCTGTTTTCCAAAAACCTAACTTTTGTACATCTGAATTGTGCGCCCGTAAAAGGATTTTTTCTTTTGCAAGCGCATGCCTGCTCGCAGCAGCGGCGCTGACAGGCTGTAGCGAGGTGGAGACCGACTATCGGTATATCAACCTTGATATGGCTAACATTTCGTTTACCGGTGCAGGGAATATGCCTGTGACCATAAAAGTTTCGGCTACCGGAGCGTGGGAAGTGGAGCCGTCGGCATCGTGGCTTACGATAAGCGACAAAACCGATGGAAGCGTGACAGTTACCGCTGCCGATAACGACACTGAAAACGAGCGTGAAGGCAAACTCGTGTTTACCATGGGCGATGTTACCGAAGAACTTCCCGTCAACCAGCTGCCTATGGAGACTGGAGGTTATGTATACCGTTATCCATCACATTTGGATATGGGGCTGGTGATGTCTCCCAGCGGTAAGTATGTCGGCGGTGAGGATCAGGTACTTCAGGATGACGAAACGTTCAACTATCAGATCTGGATTTTCGATCTCGATACCGATGAATCGCGTATGGTTGCCGAAATACCGAATGCGATGTACTTTCTGCAGCAGCCTCAGTGTATTTCCGATAATGGTGTCATATTCATAAGCGAACATCATAATGGAGGAACCATAGGTATCGACCTCGACGGAAACTTTGTGATTCCTACAAAACCTGAAGGTTTCCAGAATGCTCCGAACGTACAGGGTACTTCCGCCGACGGTAGCATCTGGGTAGGTTACGGGCGCAATGTCAGCGGCGATGCCGGCATGTATTATCCGATAATCTGGGTGAACAACGAGGCCGAAACGTTGCCTATACCTGATAAGAATGCTCACGGCGCTCCCGTATCGACCGGCTTTATGGCTCGCGGTTGCAGTCACGACGGTAAGGTTATCTACGGCAGTTCTTGGGACAATATGGAGAACAGCGCATGTTTCTGGAAAGACAACGGTAACGGTTACGAGTTCCATTGGGCTGGCGAACCCGACCGTGACCTTCAGATAGTGCCGTCTCTGGATGCGGAGGACAATCCTATCGAAGTTGCGCAGCTTTCCGGTCCGAAAATTTCTGCGGAACGTACTAATATAAGCCCGAACGGCAAATGGTTGTCCGTAACGTGGTGTAAGGAAACTTATGACGGTAATGGCGGTTATTCCGAAGCCAGATTCCCGGCATTCATCGATCTCGAGACTAACAAGGCTTATCTGTTCGAGGATCTTCCCGGCGGCGCAAGACATGCGACGAATGACGGCTTGGGCTTTACCATAGACGGACTTATGACCAATAGCGGTAAGGTTATCGATATAGAGAACGGTGCTGTGTTGGGCAATATGTACGATTGGATTAAGGACAATTACGGTATAGCTACCGGTCCCGGAAGTATCGTTTACATGACTGCCGACATGCAGAGGTTCCTGAGCCTTTGCCTCGCTTCGAGCGTATCCTCGGATGCTAAAACCACCCACTGGTTCGTAGCTCCCAAACCTGCTGAATAGTCCGATACGGAGATATGAAGGGATGAATGTCCCTGAAATTAGATACGCCGCGTAC
This sequence comes from uncultured Tidjanibacter sp., assembly GCA_947852905.1. GTDB lineage: Bacteria > Bacteroidota > Bacteroidia > Bacteroidales > Rikenellaceae > Tidjanibacter. Next base: position 242,399 of record CANTVF010000003.1, read on the forward strand.
TACTGTACGCGGCGTATTCATTTGCGATGATGTGTTGGCAACGGTGACGCGTTATGTGCATCTGCCGGGAAGTCGGGTCGTGACGGATCAATCTACCATGAGATTGCAGCCTCGCGTCTGGGTTTTGTCCATTCTGCCGAGTATAGAGAACGAGCCGTCCGGATAGACTATGCCTGCGTCCTGCGTCTCCAGAAAGGCACAGGAGTGCAGGTTGGCGAGGTCCGTTATGTTGATTCCTCCACGCCGGCCAGCAGGGAGCCGTTCGAACGGATCGTTGAAGTCGCGGACGGATATTTTCATCCACGGTGGAGTCGTGAATATGCCTTCGCCGAATGAATAAGCCTGCGATGTGAGTTCGGCCATTCCGTATTCCGAAGCTATTCTGTCCACGCCGAAACCTTTGCAGAGTATGGCATGCATCTCCTCTTTCGGCAACTCTTTGCGGCGGCCTTTCATGCCGCCCGTCTCCATTACTACGGTGTCGCGCAATACGGGCGCACATTCTTCCGCCAGATCGAGCAGAGCATAACTTACTCCCAGCAGTATCTTTCGTTTCGGATCGTCGGCCATTCTGCGCAACAGTTCTGCGTGGTCGTGCAGAAAGAAGCCGCCGCCTCCGCTCTTTATCAGGTCGTCGGCCATGAATACGAGCGACGATCCCTCCCTTTCCAGATAACACGGCAACAGGGCGTAGAACGACCATTGCGCAGGATCGCCGAAAAACATGGAGAAGGCCTTGCGCAACGTTTTGCGGTAATTGTCGAGTCTCTCAACATAATGTATCGCCGGGGTATCGCCGCCTGTGGTACTGCTGGTAAACTGCGCTTCCGGAGCTCCGGTACCGCAGTATACCTTGCGGCTTTTGAAAAGTTCTATAGGCATGTACGGGATATCGTCCGTCGTGCATACCTCGTCGGGCGAAACGCCTATGGCGGTGAGATAGTCGCGGTACGGAGGACATGCCTTAGCCTGAAAGGAGAAGATTTCCAACGCCGCTTTTTCGAATGCAGCGGCAGAGTCGATCGACAGTATTTCGTCTATGGAGTACATGTTGTTGTCCGGAGTATGGTTGAATTTGAATCGTCGTAAATATTTCGCGGAGGGTTTTTCACTAAACCCTCCGCGAAGCAGTTCGGATCGTCCGACCGTGCTATACACTCGTATTGTTGGTTCCGATAGCCGGCGGCGTGCGGACTTTTAAAAAATGACCGCAGTCGTTATATTGCACTTACGGTCGGGTCGTGCCGTTATTTCAGATCGTCGCCCATCATGAGGAACTTTTCGCAGTCCATAGCAGCCATGCAGCCGCTGCCGGCAGCTACGATTGCCTGACGGTAACGCGGATCGCGTACGTCGCCTGCAGCGAATACGCCGTCTACGCTCGTCATGCTCGTCCCCTCTTTGGTTACGATATATCCTTCGGGATTGAGTTCGAGTTTGCCTTTGAACAAGTTGGTGGCCGGCTGGTGGCCTATGGCGAGGAAGAAGCCCATTACGTCGAGCTGGCGGGTTGTACCGTCTTTCTTCTCTACAAGAACGCCCGTAACGCCGGAGTCGTCGCCGAGTATCTCCTTGGTCTGGTATTCGAACAGTATCTCGATTTTCGGATTTTCCTTGACGCGTTTCTGCATGATATGGCTTGCGCGCAATTCGTTGCGGCGCACTATCATGTATACCTTCTTGCATATGTTGGCGAGATAGCTGGCCTCTTCGCATGCCGTGTCGCCGCCGCCCACTATGGCTACTTCCTGATTACGGTAGAAGAAGCCGTCGCACGTAGCGCAGGCGCTCACGCCCATGCCTTTGAATTTGTTTTCGGAGGGCAGGCCGAGGTAACGTGGAGTGGCTCCCGTGGCTATGATGAGAGACTCGGCCTCTACTTTGGTCGCGCAGTCTATTGTGAGAATGAACGGATATGCGTTCAGGTCTACGTCGGTTATGATGCCGCGGCGGAACTCCACGCCGAAACGGGCTGCCTGTTTGCGCAGGTCTTCCATAAGCTGCGCTCCGGCAACGCCTTCCGGATAGCCGGGGAAGTTTTCGATTTCGGTAGTCGTGGTGAGCTGGCCGCCTGTCAGCATACCTTCGTAGAGCACCGGTTTTATGTTTGCGCGGCCGGTGTATATGGCTGCCGTATATCCGGCGGGGCCGCTACCCATGATGAGGCATTTGATCCTTTCCATTTTATACGTCGTATGTGTGAATTGTTCTTGTGCTGCAAAGATAACCAATCCCTTCGGAATAACTATACGATATTAAACGTATCATGAAGCATTTTGAGTATCCGGTAACCGTGATGACGGAGGTTTGCCGGGGTATTCCGTCGCATGATTATGGAACTTAGTTGGAGAAAGTCGTTTAAATTTCATAACTTTAACGTGTATTTCCAGTGGCAGTTGCCATAGTGAAATGATTTGCAGACGGTTAACCGGTCGAGGATGAAATCCCGTCCACCGGTCTGTGCGGCATGTGGGTTCGTGCGGTTGACCGTCGGGTATTGTTGTATAATTGAAGTAAATAAGATGCAGACTATGAAATACACGATAGATCCGAATGCCCGCTGTGCCGTGATAGGCGCAGGCAGTTGGGCGACGGCGATAGTCAAGATATTGCTCGAGAACGAACGCAAGATAGCGTGGTATGTCCGCGAACCCGAAATCAGGGAGAGCATAGCCCTGAACGGTACCAATGCCCTGTATCTTCAGGATGTGCATTTCGACGCGTCGCGTCTTGAGATATCGGGAGACGTGAACGAGGTAGTTTCCGCTGCCGACATAGTCGTGCTGGCCGTACCGTCGGCTTTCATAAAGGTGACGTTGCAGCCTTTGAAAGTGTCGTTGGAAGACAAGTTTATAGTATCGGCCGTCAAGGGTATCATCGCCGACGAATACGTTACCGTCGCCGAGTTCATGAACCGTACGTACGGGGTGCCGTTCGACCGTATAGGTATCGTATCGGGGCCCAGTCATGCCGAGGAGGTGGCCATGGAGCGTCAGACTTTTCTTACCATGGTGTGCAAGGATATCGACAACGCCCGTATTCTGGGCGGTAAATTCCGTTCGCGTTATATACATACGGTCTATTCGACGGATATATACGGTGTGGAATACGGCGCCGTGCTTAAGAACATATATGCCGTGGCCGTCGGCATATGTACCGGTCTCGGCTTCGGCGATAATTTCATGGCCGCTCTGATCTCGAACAGTGCGATGGAGATGGAACGTTTCATGGCCGGTACCTATCCGGCCGAGAGGGATTTCAATGCGTCGGTGTATCTCGGCGACCTGCTCGTGACGTGTTATTCCAAATTCAGCCGCAACCGCACTTTCGGAACGATGATCGGCAAGGGATATTCCGTGAAAAGCACCATGATAGAGATGACTATGGTCGCCGAAGGATACTATTCGTCGGCATGTATAAACCAGATAAACAAACGGTTCGGAATCAGAATGCCTATAGCCGATACGGTTTACCGCATACTCTATAACAATGCGCCCGCAGCATCGGCTTTCCGCAAGCTGATGGACGAGATGGTATAACCCGCGTACCGCGGCTACGATTTGCGGTCGGTGCGGTACCGTTTGGATAGCGGAACATATCTGTTTTGAATAACGGAAATCCGATAGGGATGTAAAGCCCGCCTTATGCAAGGCGGGCTTTTTCGTTGCGTGGATTTGTCGGATGAGGGATTCGTATAGGCTTGAGGTTATCGATTATATCGGATTCGAAGTTCTTGTTACCTACATTTTCAGATGCTCCATTGTATTTCGACGGCTGGGCAGTATGCGCAATATAGACATGTGCATGCGATATACAGTTGATTTAATCTAAATAAACTGTATATCTTGTGTTATCCATTTCAATCGGTGGTATTTATTTCATATATTTGAAATAATTAGAGTAAATGATACATTGTTGTTCGCTGTCAATGTTTGTGACAATCGTGTGTGACAATTGGAAATATTTTCTGCCGGATGCTGTATGAATAATATATCATACAGTAAATCCGATAGTCGAAATAACCTAAATATTAACCGATTAATCTATTTACTAAATGAAACGAACTTTGTTTTTTGCCGTATTCATATCGTTGGGTATGAGTATATCGGTCGGATGCAGTACTAATGTCGTAGAGGAATACGAGTTTATCAGGTTGGATAAAGCGAATATCTCTTTCCTCGGAAAGGGTAACAGTGCTGTGGAGATAAAAGTGGAGGCTTCTGGCGACTGGAGCGTAGAGTCGTCGGCTTCATGGCTCAAGATCGAGGAACAAACGAATAACAGCGTAACTATCAATGTGGATGACAACTATTCCGAGACCGAACGCGAGACCTCTCTCGTGTTTGCTCTTGGCGGAGCACGCGAAGAGTTGCGGGTCAATCAGCTGGTGTGTTCGGGCAATTACCTTTACAGGTATCCGAATATATTCGATTTAGGGGCTGTAATGTCGCCTAACGGTCGGTATGTCGGAGGTATAGTGCCGGAACTGGTTGGGGATAATACATGGATAAAGCATGTGGTTATCATAGATCTTGCAACCGATGAATGGCATTATGTGGCGTCGGAATACGATTCGCCGGAAATTTCGTTGAGCGCTCCGTATGCCATTACCGATCAAGGGTTGTTTTTCGTAATGGATGCGAGTAAAATCGGTTTCGGCTCTGTAGGATACGATTTGGAGGGCAATGTGGTTTTTCCGAGTAAAGTGCCCGGTTTTCAGCAAGAAGGAAATGTACAGGCTGTGTCGGCCGACGGACGTACATGGGTAGGTTATGCTACCGATAAAAGGTTGGGAGACGGCGGATTGTACTATCCCGTAAAATGGGAGGATAATGTGCCTGTCGTGCTCGAAATGCCGGAGAAAAATTATCGCGGATATGATTTTTATATGGGAGGAATTATGGCCAGAGGCATGAGTCATGACGGACGAGTGATTTATGGCACCTCGTGGGATGACAAGGACATGGGCATGTGTTACTGGAAAGACGGTAAGTTTGCATGGGTAGGAGAGGACCAGCGTACCATGCACGAGGTGGAGCTTGATACCGGAACGGGAAGCACTGTAACGGAAACGATAGTCGACGGTATGACATGCGGTGCCGAATTGACCAATATCAGTCCCAACGGTAAATGGATTGCAGGCACTTGGCGTGAAGAGACGGCACCGGGAATTGGTACGGAGTATCCGGGATTTTTCGATACTGAAAATGAAAAAACATATATTTTCAGGGATATGCCGGGATGTCGTGGAGCGCATGCTACGGATGACGGAGTCGGATTCATCCATGGCGGATTCATGTCTAACACAGGTACCGTGGTGGATATAGAGGCAGGCGTTGTCTTAGGAACTATGAAGGAATGGATACAGGATAATTTCGGCATGGTCAGCGGCGACGGTACCATAGTGTATGTCACTCCGGATAAGCAAACGTTGCTTAGTTTCGTAATCGAATTCAATGCCGTAGGACCTAGAACCGTTTATTGGTATATAACGCCGGACATACGTTAAAGTTTTTTTATTTGGGAGTTTTTTACGACGGGGAGCCTGTTCATGGGTTTCCCGTCTTTTTGTTGCCTTTTATTGTCGAAGTCGGATCGTAAGCGTTTTCTCATCTTCGTACCATGTGTTATGAGGTTTGTCCTGCTTGGTCGATAAAGCCCCGAATATGTGTCGGACAGTTGATTATTGCGGATTTTTAAACCGTTTGAATGTACTTTATGTTAATAGGCCGATTTATTTTCATTACTTTTATGTACGCTCCAGTCCGATGACGGAATTGCCGTGTTTCCGCAGTGTGTGTATTTACAGGCAAGTATGCCGGTATGAAGTCCGCTGTCTGGAAATAGGTCTGGAATGATCGATTTTGTTTAACATAAAACTGTTTTTATCATGCGCAGATTAGTTTGTTTGTTGTTGTTCGTCGCCTTGGCGGGAACGTGCCAAGCCCAGTGGGCTGCAAAGGTGGATCCGCGTTTCGAACTTACGAGTATCGTGTTCCGGCTTGTAGGGGCACAGGAGTATTCCCAATGCGGTATTCCGTCGTATGCTGCCGATATAGACGAATATTTCGCCGATTATGCCGAACATCCGGTCGTTAGTTTCGCCCGTCAGATACGGGCGACCCACGGCATAGGTTATAATGCCGTATCGGGTACGGCCGACTGGCTCGTAATAGAGGACGGACATGTCAAGCTCAGTCCGGAATACGTGTTCAAGGAGGCAGCGAAAGCCGATTCGCGATGGACGCCTTCGCTGCTGAGACGTTACGTCAAACTGCTCGACGACTTTTACCGCGAGACCGATTTCCAGAAGTTTTATGACAACCATGCCGAACTGTACCGTTATGCCGAGAGTCAGCTCGACAATCTTATGGCCGAGGTCGATCCCGAGTGGTTCGTGTCGTTTTACGGCAAGGAGTTCGGCGATCCGGACATATTCATAGGAATGTGCAACGGCCCCAGCAACTATGCACTCGTTTCCGGTTCGCGAAAGTCGGGTTATGGAATAGTGGTCGGCTGTAACAGCGACAATAACGGTCGCCCCGCATACAATCCTTTGTTCCTTACAATCATACTGCATGAGTTGGGACATAACTTTTCCAATCCCCTGTCGGAGCAATACTGGCCGGAAATGGAGGCTGCGGCGGATATCATCTATCCCCATGTAGCCGAAATCATGGCCATGCAGGCGTACGCCGATGCGCGTATCGTTACAGGGGAGTGGTTCAACAATCTTTGCGTAGCCATGTGTTACAGGGAGATGGGGTCTCCTTACTACGATTATGTGGTCAACGGTTATCAGGCATCCGGGTACGTCTGGATGAGACGTGCCGTAGAGTTTATGGACGAATTTTATGCGGATAGGGAACGTTATCCCCACATAAGCGATTTCATGCCGCGGATAGTGGAGTTTTACGACAGTGTCGCGGCCGATTACGATGAGATAGAAAGGGAGTATAACGAGCAACTGCCCGCTATAGCTGAGATTACGCCTGCGGCAGGAAGTACCGTGTCCGCAGACGCTCTTCCTTCGGAACTCGTAGTGCGTTTCTCCAAACCTATGTCGGGCGGATACGGTGCAAATTGGGTGGACGACCCTCAAGTGATTGCGATACCTCTGGACGGCGGTTGTTACTGGCGCGACGAATGTACTCTGGTATATCCGCTGAAAACAGATCAGCTCGAAAGCGGCAAGACATACGGTCTGATGTTGCTCGGCTGGGCTTTCGTGTCGGCCGACGGGTATGCTTTGCCCGGTTACCACGACGTGACCTTTACGGTGGAATAACGCGACCGTTCGACCGAATTTTTAGGTTATCGGGGGGAGTATGGCAACAATTTGTTGCCGTATTCCCTCCGTTGATTATTGTAGACGGAAACCTGCGGTGGCATGTCGTCCGGGACGATCGGTATGGTAAAATGCCTGTACAGTATTGTATGGTATACCGCTGGATTTGTCGTAAAATATGCGGGTGATGTCGGATTAAAAATTACTGACGGTAGCTATAAACGAAAAAACTGTATAACTTTATGGTCGTTTGCCGGTAAATGAAAATTCCGACAAAAAAAACGACGGCACTTCCGTATATCCGGAAGAGGTCGGTTCAGACCATGTCGGCTGTTGCGTAATGCTTAATACGAAACATTTAATGTATATGAGAAAAACCAAATTGATTTTACCTGTTCTGGCGGCTCTTGCCGCAGGGGCGTGTACCAGAGAGCCTGTCGTGGAGCCTGTCCCGCAAACCGGAATAACTCAGCGACCGACGCAGGAGGACGCAGGCTATGTGAACGGTTGGATACGAATAAAACTGGCCGAGGATATGCATGCGCTCAATACGGGCGAGTTCACCCGCGGCGGTTTCGATTCCGGTGACGAATATCTCGACGAGGTGGCCGAAAGACTGGGTGCTACCGAAATACGCAGGGTTTTCGCCGAGGGCGGCAAATTCGCCGAACGTCGACGTAAGTTCGGACTTCACCTTTGGTACGATATAAGGATAGACGATGCCGTTTCCGTGACGAGGGCGGGGCAGGATATCGCCGATGTGCCGGGAATCAGCCATGTACAACCCGTATATAAAATAAAATGGGCCGATGATCCGACCGTCATGCCTGCGGAATACGTGTATGCTCCCATGCGTACTTCGTTTGCCGCAGGAGCGGCGCCGGTTAACGATCCGGACATAGACAAACAGTGGCATTACCACAACGACGGCTCGGTGAGAGGTTCCGTGAAAGGGGCCGATATAAACCTGTTCGAGGCGTGGGAGAAATTCAATGCCGGCGATCCTGACGTTATTGTCGCCGTGCTCGATCAGGGCGTGGAATACACTCATCCGGATCTGCAGGCCAATATGTGGATCAACGAGGCCGAACTCAACGGGCAGCCGGGTGTGGACGATGACAATAACGGATATATAGACGATATTTACGGACTCAACTCGGACGACAAAAGCGGGGATATCGTTTTCGGAGACCACGGCACGCATATCGCCGGTACCATAGCCGCGGTGAATAACAATGGAGTGGGTGTTGCCGGTATTGCCGGAGGTACCGGAAACGGAGACGGTTGTCGTGTGATGACGGTACTGATAACTCCCGGCAGCGAATGGACCAACTATGCCGACGCTTTCGCCTATGCTGCCGATAACGGTGCGGTGATAACCTCCAACAGCTGGTGTCTCGGCATGGAGCGGGACGGTATGCCGCAGGATTTGTCGGAAGCGATAGATTATTTCATAGCCAATGCCGGACTCGACGAGAATGGCGTACAGACTGGACCTATGAAAGGAGGTATCTGTATGTTCGCCGGAGGTAACTATAACAATTCCGGTCCTCAGTACGTGGGTAATCTGCAATATCCGGCTGCCGATCCCCGTGTGATAGGGGTGACGTCGATGGGGCCGTCATACAAGAAGGCAGGATATTCGCAGTACGGCCCGCAGGCCGATATAATGGCTCCCGGCGGGGATTCGGAGAATTACGGTAATGCCGGCGGAGTGTACAGTACTATGACCGGCGGCGGTTACGGATATCTGTCGGGGACTTCCATGGCGACGCCACATGTATCGGGTGTTGCGGCGCTTATGATAGCCCAGTACGGAGGCGACGGGTTTACGGTAGACGAATTGAAAAAGATACTCCTCAGCAGTTACCGCAATGTGGGCGAATATCAGGAGGCGAGTTACAAGAACGGTCTCGGAGCCGGATTGCTCGACGCGTCGCTTATGGACAATTATTTCAAGAATCCCGGTACGGCACCCGATGCCTTGACTGATCCGAAAGTGGAGGGTATTGCCGACGGGCTCGTATTCTCGTGCAAGGTACCTGCCGACGCTAACGGCGATCCTGCGACGTGGATATACATAAGTTATGCACCTGAAGGCAGCACTGATGCAGCGGACCGCATCGAACGGCGCATGTCGTTCAATATGGGAGTGGGGAGTGCGTTTTCGTATACGGCGACATTGCAGGGAGATACTGCCTATGACGTGGAGATGACGGCGGAGGACAGATACGGAAACCGTTCGAAAACCTATTCCGCTACGACCAAAACTCTCCCGCATATAAATCGGCCGCCGTATATCGTTACCAAGTTCTTGGATTTCTCCATACAGCAGGTGAGCGAAGAACGTACGCGCAGGTTCGATCTGTCGCAGTATGTCGGCGATCCTGACGTGGGAGAGTTCGGCGACAAATTGTCATATAAGTTGGAATCGAACAGCGATGATAGTGTCGTGGCCGTAACGATAGACGGTGCGGAGGCTACTTTCGAGCCTTTGAATATAGGTGCTTCTGCCGTGAAGATCCGAGTGTCCGATATGGCCGGAGAATACGTCGATCTGGACGTTAACGTTTCCGTACTCCATAAGCCTCTGCCTAACATTACCATAGATAAGGCCGGAATGGAAAACACGGTATCCGTTCCTCTTGCCGAGTATTTCTATGATCCCGGCATTGAAGAGTATAGCTACGAGGCCGTAAGTTCCGACAGGTCGAAGGTTGCCGTCAATTTCAGCGACAATGTTATGAATATAGTGCCTCTCGATGAAGGGTCGGTAGTCATCGAATTGTCGTGTCAGCCCGGGGCCGGGAACGTTATTCGGTCTCAGTTCAACGTGGAGGTGCTTGCCGGAGCCGATTCTGGCGGCGGAACAGTTCCCGGCGATACGGATATGGCGTTGTATCCCAATCCTGTCGTGGACGATTTGAATGTACTTTTGACCGGTAAATCGGGAAATATCTCCGTAGAGGTTTACGATTCTGCAGCGCGCAGGGTGCTCGTCGGCGAGGCGACCCTCGATGCCGACGGAAACGGCGTCATGAAAGTCTCTTCGTTGGGTGCCGGTCTTTATTCCGTAGTGGTGAAACACGGCGGCGACAGATATAACGGAACTTTCGTAAAACGTTGATCTTTCAGTGCCTATAAAACGGCAGCCCTGCATACAAGGAGGTATGCAGGGCTGCCGTTTTTCATATTGGTATTACCGGCGCGGGTTCGGGTATCGTTCCGCCGCAGGGCATGGACGGTATTGTCATGTTATTATAGCTGGTCGATCGATTATATAGGGCTGGCAATAGCTTTCTCGGCCTCGATATTATGGAACGGGTAGTTATAGATTGAAAAGAGTGAATCGAATTTATCCGATTCACTCTTTCTTTTGTTTGACATATGATTGTACCGTTATTGCGATACATGTTCGCAGCATGTCATGCCGACAATATTTTCCTGCCGCTGTCGGGCACGTAGTCTGTCGGGAAACGCTACCCGTCGTCCGGTTTACGTGCATTGCGCGTTTGCAGACGTACTTTGTCAGAACGGGAGATCGTCCGGATCGTCGTCGACATTCACTGGGGGAGCCGAAGGTTGTTGCGGAGCCTGATAACCGCCCTGCTGTCCGTAGCTGTTTCCCTGCTGTCCGTATCCTCCTGCCTGTTGTCCGTAACCTCCGGAGTTGCCGCCGTTCTGCGAGAGGGGTTGGCCTGCTGAATTATTGTCCTGACGCCGGCCGAGCATCTTGAGGTCGTCGGCGACTATCTCTATGGTATACCTTTTGGCGCCCTGCTGGTCCGTCCATTCGCGGCTTCGGAGACGTCCTTCGATATATATTTGAGAGCCTTTGCGTATGAAACGGTCGGCTACATCGGCCAGATTGCGCCAGAGGACTATATTGTGCCATTCGGTATGGTCGCGTGTCTCCTGACTGTCGCGGTTGTATATGCGTTCGGTGGTGGCCAGTCTTATGCGCGCCATCTTGACGCCGCTTTCGAGAGTCCTTATGTCCGGGTCGGCACCCACGTTGCCGATCAGAATTACTTTGTTTACCATAATGTTTATGCTTTGAGCTTTACGACAACCCGACATTGGCTGTCGGTGCTGTATTGCGTAATATTTTCGGATAAATTCCGCTGCGGCATTTGTACCGCTCGTGTGTCAGAGCCGTTCCAGCATGCCTACGAACAGGCGCGTCATCTCCTTCTCGGCTTTTTTTCCCTGTGCCTGCACTTCTTCGTGCGATACGGAGTTGTCCGTCGCCAGATCGGTGATTATCGAAACGCCGAAACAGGGTATGCCCATGTGACGGGCGGCTATAATTTCGGGAGTTGTAGACATGCCGACAGTGTCGCCGCCTATGGCCCTGACGTAGCCGTATTCGTGCGGCGTTTCGAAAGTGGGACCCGTGAGGCTGACATAGCAACCGTACTGAAGTTTTATCTTGTTCTCTTCGGCTATCTGTGTTGCGAGGCTTATAAGAGCAGGGTCGTATGCGTCCCTCATGTCCGGGAAACGCGGGCCGAGTTCGTCTATGTTGGGACCTATCAGCGGATTGGGGATCAGGTTTATGTGGTCGGTGATTACCATTAGGTCGCCGACCCTGAACGACGGATTTGTGCCTCCGCTGGCATTGGAGACGAACAGGCGGCTGATGCCGAGGAATTTCATCACCCGCACGGGAAATACCACCTGTTGCGGCGTATAGCCTTCGTAATAGTGGAAACGTCCCTGCATGGCTACGATACGTTTGCCGCCGAGCATCCCGAATATGAGCCTGCCGGTATGCCCTTCTACGGTCGATATCGGGAAGTGCGGTATGGAAGCGTAGTCTATAGAATGAAGTATGTCTATGTGTTCTACCAGTCCGCCGAGTCCGGTGCCGAGTATTATGCCGGCTTCCGGTACGAAGCCGTCGATTTTCTCTTGTATGAAGGCTGTCGCCTCCTTGATCTGTTGTAGCATATTTCGTTTGTTTTTGAATTTCGCCGTGTCTGTCGCCGTTTTTTTGTCAGTTGTCCGTCGATGATATGTTGCGCATGAGTGTGGATACGAATACGTCTTCGTCCCGCTCCGGGAAATGGAGCTTTATGGGCATTTTGTAAAGCCTCCGTTGCAGTTCGGTCGGAATCTTTTTCCGGTTGGCGAGTTTTACGGCGTCTTTTTCGGTCGTTATTATTATCGTATCTTCGGGTAGCGCCGACAGTTGTTGTTCTATCTGTTGCAGATCACGTACCTTGTATGCGCGGTGGTCTCTGAACAGCCATTTGGCTTTTATGTCGAAACGTTCGCTGAGGGAGTTTTCGAGTGCAGCCGGGTTGCCTATGGCTGCCATTATCGCCGCGTTGCGACCGGGTGTTACCGGATTTTCGGCCTCCGGGAACATGGGAATAAGTCCCGTTTGTTTCATGGAGGTGAAGAACAGTTTCTGGTACGGGAAAAGGTGGAGCGATTTCACTGCTATGCGCCTGTCTATCGGCGTCAGTCCCTCCGGTGTTTTGGTCACGAGGACTATATGAGCTCTGTGCAGCTGCGACGGCAGGTCTCGCAGATTTCCCCACGGCAACATGTGGTCGTCCCATATGGGACGGGTATAGTCTATCAGCACTATGTTGACTTTAGGCGTGACGCTTCGATGCTGGAAACCGTCGTCGAGCAGGATAAGGTTTATTTCCGGATGTTCTTCGCGGATTCGTTTTATTCCCTCCTCGCGGTTTTCGCATACCACGACTACCGTATCGGGAAATTTGCGTTTTATCTGTTTGGGTTCGTCGCCTACGTCGAGAAACGACGAGCCTATGGTGACTTCCAGATAGCCTTTCGTCCTGCGGCCGTATCCGCGGGAGAGTACCGCCGGCTTGAAATTCTGCGTCAGGCGTTCTATGAGATATTCCACGGTGGGGGTTTTGCCTGTTCCGCCTACGGTTATGTTGCCTACGCACACCACCGGTATGTCGGCTTCGTAACGCTTGAATATGCCGATGTCATACAGCCAATGGCGTATCCGCAGCACGAATGCATAAAGGGCGGCAGGTATGGCACCGAGGAATTTCATAGTGTCTGTAATTTATTAATATGTCGTGCGGATTTTCAAAGTTAGGATAAAAACCGCGGAAAAACAAAGCATCCGGTGGCGGCCTCACTCAAATAATCTCGTGCGTTAGGTTGCGGGAACGCGGATATGTAGCGAAAGTCGTTCGGGCAGCATCGTTTAACTCGTTAGCATACAACATGTCCGCCGGGCGATAAGGGGTGCGCGGTAAGGGGGTGTCGGAAATGTCTTTTGTGTTATGAGGTGGTCGGATGTTTCGGGCGGGGCGACTGTATGTGTACCGTATTGCGGTTGAGGGGAATTTCTGGGAGATGTCGCCGCATCTTCTCTGAACGTTCGTTTTTTTTACCGGGCGTTCTCGAGGGTATCTGTGCATAGCGTCGATCGGTAAAGGACGGTTGTTTTCGCATCGTTGCGGCGGGATGACATCATGGCGTGGAGATATGAAAACGACGGGTGTGTCATAACGGGCAACCTGCTGCGTTTTTATCGTGAATCGGGCTAAGGCATTTACCTTTCGTAAACGCCTGTCGTCTTCACACTCATAGCCTTGCATATTACCCGTTCTCACATACCTTAACTGGGTTGTGTCAAAACGCTAAGTTTTGACACAACCCAGTTGCGATTCGATTGCGCGTTCGGCGGACGGTATGCCGTGCCGGTGCGCAAGAGGTTATTTTACAAGCCTGTTCGTGGCCGTGTCAGGGAATATTACCCACGGACGGAACGTTTTGGCTTCTTCGAAGTCCATGCGCGCGTATGAGATGATTATGACCGTGTCTCCGACAGCTACCTTGCGGGCTGCGGCTCCGTTGAGACATATGTCGCCACGGCCGCGTTCGCCTTTGATGACGTATGTTTCGAGGCGTTCGCCGTTGTTGACGTCCACGATCTGCACCTTCTCGCCTTCTATTATGTTGGCGGCTTCCAGTAGCGCCTCGTCTATGGTGATGCTGCCTACATAGTTGAGGTTGGCCTGCGTGACGGTCACCCTGTGTATTTTGGATTTCAGCACTTCGATGGTCATACGAAACGGATGTTGTCTATTAAACGTATGTCGCCTGCCTGTACGGCGACGCAACCGCGGATATGTTTCCCCGTGTTCCAGTCCGAAACGTCGGCGAGCGTCTCCTCGTCCACCAGTTTGAAATATATGACTTTCAGCAACGGATCGGATTCTATATGCCTTATTACGGCAGCTTCGGTTTCGGCTATGCCCGTCTGTCCGGCCTTGTCGGCAGCGTCCTTAAGCGCCCTGTATATGCCGGGGGCTGCCTTGCGGAGCTCCGCCGACAGAAGCCTGTTGCGCGAACTGAGCGCCAGACCGTCCTCCTCGCGGACTATGGGGCATGGTGAAATCTCTATGTCGAGGGCGAGCTGTCTGAGCATCTCTCTGATGACGGCTATCTGTTGGAAATCCTTTTCACCGAAATAAGCCCGCTGGGGTTCCACTATCGAAAAAAGGCGGCTTACCACTTGGGCTACTCCGTTGAAATGGCCGGGGCGCGTAGCTCCTTCCATAACCTTGTCTATAGTGCCGAAATCGAATACTCTCGTATCCGGCTCCGGATATATTTCCTCTACCGTGGGCATGAATACCAAATCGGCTCCTGCCTTGCGGAGTACTTCTATGTCGGCTTCGGGCGTGCGCGGATAATTCCTGAGGTCGTTCTTGTCGTTGAATTGCGTCGGATTGACGAAAACGCTCACTACGACAGTGTCGTTTTCCGAGCGGGCTTTCCGTACCAATGAAACGTGTCCTTCGTGCAACGCCCCCATGGTGGGAACGAAACCTATCGAGGTGCCACGCAGCGCGGCAAGGCGCGTTCTAAGACCTTCTACGGTTGTAAACTGTTCCATTGTAATTTTAAATGTATGTGGCGACCGCACGTTACGGACGCCGTGCCGTTTCGCTGTCGGTCAGGCGGCAAAGTTATGAACTTTCCGGATACCGTGCAATTATAATCGTCTTTTTTGCCTGCTGCAGTCGGGTGTGCGATGCGTTGTCGGTCAGGTGTTTCCGTAGCCGTAAGGCGTGGGAATGCCCATTGTGACGGCAGGCGGATGTCAGAGCATTTCGATAAGGGCGTCTACGTCCTCTTCGCGTGTAGCCCAGCTGGTGGCTATGCGTACTACGGTGTGGTTTTCGTCGGCCGTTTCCCAGAAACTGAACGAAACATTTTTCGCCAGTTCCGCCATTTTTTCGTTATCCAGAATTATGAATATCTGGTTGGTGGGCGACTGGATATGGAAACGGTATCCGCGTTCGGCGAATGCGACACGCAGTTTTTCGGCCATCTTTATCGCGTGCCGCGATATTTCCGTGTAGAGGTCGTCGGTAAACAGTTCATCGAACTGAATGCCGAGCAGGCGGCCTTTGGCCAGAAGCGCTCCGTGCTGTTTGATGATCGTGAAAAAATGGGGTATCAGTCCTCTCCGCGTCACTACCGCCTCGCCGAAGAGCGCTCCCACTTTCGTGCCTCCTATGTAAAAGGCATCGCATGCGGCGGCTATCGTTTCGAGGGTGACGTCGGTACCCATAGCGGCGAGTCCGTAACCGAGCCGTGCGCCGTCGAGATACAGCGGAATGCCGTACCGGCGGCATACGCCGCTTAAGGCTTCGAGTTCGCTGCGGGTGTAGAGCGTGCCGTATTCGGTGGGGTGTGATATGTATACCATTCCGGGGGCTACCATGTGTTCCCGGTTACCGTCTTTCAGAAATGTGGCTATGTAATGTTCCGCGTCGTCGGCCGCTATTTTGCCGTCGCGTCCCGGCAGGGCGAGTACCTTGTGCCCGCATGATTCTATCGCTCCGGCTTCATGTACGCTTATGTGGCCGGTGTCGGCGGCTATGACGCCTTCGTAATTGCGTAGCAGGGCATCTATTACGGTAGAGTTGGTTTGCGTGCCTCCCACCATGAAATAGACCTCTGCATCGGGCGATCCGCAAGCTCTGCGTATTTTCGCTTTGGCCTCTTCGCAATAACCGTCGAGTCCGTAGCCCGGCGTTTTTTCCATGTTGGTTTCCAGCAGTCTGCGCATGATGCGCGGGTGTGCGCCTTCCATATAGTCGCTGTCGAAATGTTGCATAGTCGGCGAAGGTTATTGTCGTTACGTTATTATGGATTTTCGGGACAAAACTAATAAATGCCGCGTAGAGGTGTTCCTTTTTTCCGTTGCGGCGCATATTTTTATCTAATTTGTATTCGCGGTTCGGATTGCCGGACGGGAAATGACGTAGCTATGTCCTGCGGCCGTGAAATCTGAAGATATTTTTTATCTTTGTGCTTATCAAAAACGCGGCGGACAGGTCTCCGTGCGAAAGGGTAAAGGCGAACTGTCCGAAATTCCGGACAGTTCTGCAGGCGCACGTTAGTCTGTTCATAGGTGCGATTATCGGCACGTCGTGGCGTGTATGCGTCCGGGCTGTCCGTACCTCGTGTCTTTCGTCGGGCATGTAAACATTACTGGAATATGAAAAAGGGTTTAATAGTTTTGACTATGGCATTTATATCTTCGGCGGTATTCTCATGCCGTCCCCGCCCTCAGGAACCGCAGGCGGTGCAGGAGCAGTTCGATTGGATAGTGGATACTTTCGACGATGTGAAAGTATTGCGGTACCGGGTGACCGATTTCGACAGGCTCCCGCTGCAACAGAAGACGCTGATATATTATCTGAGTCAGGCGGCGTTGTGCGGCAGGGATATAATATACGACCAGAATTGCGAGTACAACCTTCCGATCCGCAGAACGCTCGAAGCCGTGTATGTGGGGTACGAGGGCGATCGTAACGATCCGCAGTGGGCGGCTTTCGAGAAATATCTGAAAAAGGTGTGGTTCGCCAACGGCATTCATCATCACTATTCGAGCGACAAGTTCATTCCCGGTTTCAGCGAGGAGTATTTCGACATGCTTGTGGCTTCTGTTCCGGAAGACCGATTCCCGCACGATTTCGGCTCGGTGGAGGAACTCATGGCTGTCATCAAGCCTGTAATGTTCGATCCTTCGGTATGTCCGGTGCGCGTCAATCAGGCGGCGGGCGTAGACCTGTTGCAGACTTCGGCGATGAATTATTACGACGGTGTGACACAGCGCGAGGCGGAAGCTTTTTACGGTCGTCTTGCGAAACGCGCCGGAAGCGAGCCTTTGTCCTACGGACTCAATTCGCAGTTGGCCAAGGAGGACGGCCGTCTTGTGGAGCGTGTATGGAAAGTGGGAGGCATGTATTCGCCTGCGCTCGAAAAGGTGGTCTATTGGCTGGAAAAGGCTGCCGGTGTGGCCGACGAACGCCAAAAGGAGATAATCGAAGCGTTGATTTCGTTTTACAATACCGGCGATCTGGCCGAATACAACCGTTTTAATATACTGTGGGTACAGGATACCGTAAGTACGGTGGATTTCGTCAACGGTTTTACGGAGGTATACGGCGATCCGCTCGGATATAAGGCTTCGTGGGAATCGCTCGTCAATTTCAGGGACGACGAGGCTACGCTCCGTACGGAGATCATAAGCGACAATGCGCAGTGGTTCGAGGATCATTCTCCCATACAGGACAAGTATAAGAAAAAGGAGGTCAAGGGCGTTTCGGCCAAAGTCATCAATGCGGCGTTTCTCGGCGGAGACTGTTATCCTTCGACTCCCATAGGTATCAATCTGCCCAATGCGGACTGGATCAGAAAGGAATACGGCTCCAAGTCTGTGACCATTCAGAATATTACGCAGGCTTATGCGGAGAGCAGCAAGGGTAACGGGTTTCTCGAAGAGTTCATATTGCGTCCCGAAGACCGCGATCGCATAAAACTTTACGGTACTCTGGCCGACAACATGCATACCGATCTGCACGAATGTCTCGGGCATGGCTCCGGTCAGTTGGCTCCCGGAGTGAACGGCGACGAGTTGAAACAGTACGGATCGGTACTCGAAGAGGCGCGTGCCGACCTGTTCAGTCTCTATTATATGGCCGATCCTAAAATGGTGGAACTCGGACTCGTTCCCGATGTGGAGGTAGCCAAGGCGGAATACGCTTCGTATATTTCCAACGGCATGATGACACAGCTGGCGCGTGTGGAACTCGGCAAGGACATAGAGCAGACCCATATGCGCAACCGCCAGATGATAAGCCGTTGGGCTTACGATCTGGGACGTCGGGATAACGTCATAGAGCTGGTGGACGTCGACGGCAAGACTTATGTGGTGGTGAACGATTTCGATAAACTGAGGTCGCTGTTCGGGCGTATGTTGCGCGAAGTGCAGCGCATAAAGTCCGAAGGCGATTTCTTTGCAGGCCGCAAACTTGTCGAGAAATACGGCGTGAAGGTCGATCCGGTGTTGCATGCACAGGTGTTGGAACGTTACGGCGCGCTCGGAATACAACCCTATGCGGGCTTCGTGAATCCTGTATATACTCCCGTGATGGAGGGCGGCGAAATAGTGGATATAGAGTGCGGTTATCCTGCGGGCTATGTGGAGCAGATGCTCGATTATTCCTCCCGGTATTCTTATCTGCCGTCGGTGAACAAGTGATCTTGCTTTCATTCCGAATGCGGTGGGGAAGTGTCGGAAGCGGTTTGCGAATCGAGCGGCGGATATGGATTGGAGACGCTTGTGTTGTAACAGTTGATTGATAAAGATGAAAAAGATTTCCGGAAAGATGATATGGACAATCGCGGGCGTGGTCGCGGTTGCGGCGGTCATAACGGTCGCGGTGTCGGTTTCTCGCGGTTGTTCCCGTGAAGGGAAAGATGTTGCGGGGAATGTGGACGAGGATGATATGTCGTCGCCGAATCTGATGTACGGCATAGAATACGACAATTATGAGGTGGTGACTGACAAGGTGCATAACGGTCAGACTTTGTCCCACATACTCGACGGATTCGGTATCGGGCCGGCCACTATAGATCGTGTGGACAGAGAGGCCCGGCCGGTGTACGACATGCGGAAGATGCGTGCCGGTCAGACCTATACGGCATTTCTGGAGAAGAACGATTCGTTGCGAGGCCGTTTGCGGCATTTCGTATATGAAAAGAATCCGACGGATTACGTCGTAGTTTCTTTCGTCGGCGATTCGATAGAGGTGTACGAGGATAGCAAGGAGGTCAGCATAGTGCGCCGCAAGGAGACCGCGCGTATTTCCAGTTCGTTGTGGAACGCCATAGTGGAGGCGGGCATTCCTGTAGCCATATCCTGCGATATGGAGGATATATTCGGCTGGAGCGTCGATTTCTTCGGACTTCAGCAGGGCGATGAGTTTACGGTTATTTTCGACGAGAGGTGGATAGATACCGTGCGTGTCGGTACCGGTATGGTTTGGGGCGCCGAATTTCGCCATAACGGCAAGACTTATACTGCTATTCCTTTCAAACAGGACGGGCATCTGGCCTACTGGGACGAGAACGGGAACAGTCTCCGCAGACAATTCCTGAAAGCTCCGCTTAAATATACGCGAATAAGTTCGCGTTTCAATCCGTCTCGCCTGCACCCGATTTATAAGGTGCGCCGACCGCATCTCGGCGTTGATTATGCCGCTCCGAAAGGTACGCCCGTCGTGGCCATAGCCGACGGTGTGGTTACCGATCGCCGGTGGGATCCCAAAGGAGGCGGCAATATTCTGAAGATAAAACATGCCAACGGTTATGTTTCCGGTTATCTGCATCTTAGCGGCTACGCCAAGGGAGTGGGCGTCGGAACGCGCGTGTCGCAGGGACAGCTTATAGCCTATGTCGGCAGTACGGGTGCGTCTACCGGTCCCCATCTCGATTTCCGTATATGGAAGAACGGTACGGCGATAGACCCGCTCAAGATTCCTTCCGATCCTGTGGAGCCGATAAAACCGGCCAATCGTGCGGCGTTCTCTTACTTCAAGGAGAGAATAACGGCCGAGTTGGAGGGGGATGTACCCGACGAGCGTAAGATTCGCGATATGGATTATGTGCCGTCGCCGGAAGAACTTGCGGCCGATACGTTGGCTGCATCCGGTTCGGCGGTCGAGATGAAATGATAAACGGCCGCTACGGTCGCGGTATGGCGCTGCGTGTCGTTCCGTGAGAATTGTTGCGGTCGGAATTAACGATTTTTATGTTGTCGGCGAAGATGACAAGCGAAGATATGCCGGTGGATGAACGGATAGTCAAGTTCATCAGGAAGCATCATGTGATGACCATAGCCACCGTGGCGGATGGCGTACCGTATTGTGCCAATCTGTTCTATGCGTATATGGCCGACAGCAATATGTTCGTATTCACGTCCGATGCGGCTACGCGCCATTACGGCGAAATGTTGTCCGGAGGTACGGTCGCTGCGTCGGTGGTATTGGAGACGCGCACCGTGGGCAACGTGCAGGGGTTGCAGTTGCAGGGGCGTGCGACGCTCGCTGCCGGCGATATGCTCGAGAGGGCGCGTTCGGCCTATCTCAAACGTTTTCCGTATGCCGTGATTGCCGATCTTACGTTGTGGACGTTCGAACCTGTATTCATGAAACTGACCGACAACCGGCTCGGTTTCGGCAAAAAACTCATCTGGAATGGACGATAACATGCGGAAAGGTGTCAGGGTGGCCGTAACCGGGGCTACGGGGATGCTCGGAAGCCACATAGTGGCGGAGCTCGTGCGCAGTGGGTACGCAGATATTACGCTCGTTGTGCATAACGCCGACCGTATGAACGGTGTCTACGATACCATGAGGCGTCTGGGCGTAAGTGTTCCATCCGCCGGATTCCGTATCGTGGAGACCGGACTGGACGGCGATTATCCCGAAGGGTTGCCTGCCGCCGATCTGGTGTTCAACTGTGCGGCGAGGATAATGTCCGGCGATATGACACGGGAGGAACTCGTGGCGCATAATGTGGCCGTGGCACGGAATGTAGCCCGCTGGTGTCTCGAAAGGGGGGTCGGCAAACTCGTGCATATAAGTTCAATATCCGCATTGGGAGAGCCGGAATTTGGCGATACGGTCGATGAGAGGTGCGAGGCGCACGACGTGTCTCATTATGCCGCTTACGGGCAGAGTAAGTATTATTCCGAACGAGAAATATGGTCTGCCGCCGACAAGGGACTGCACGTGGTGGTACTCGCTCCCGGTGTAATACTAGGCGAGGGAACTGGCGGTAACAACAGTTCGGCTTTAGTGCCGGCCATGAGCAGCGGCATACCGTTTTATACAGACGGATTGATGTCCTACGTCGATGTCAGGGACGTCGCCCGTGCGGCGGTATTGCTGGCGCGGTGTCCGGAGGCCGACGGGCGCAAGTTCATTCTGTCGGCCGGAGATCTGTCGTATCGCGAACTGTTCACTATGGGAGCGCATGCGGCGGGTCGTCCGGTGCCGTTCGTCCGTGTGGGGCGAGGCGCAGTGAATGCGGCTTACGGTCTGATGCGGACTGGTATAGCGTTGCGGTTGATAAAGGATCGCGGCGTGGGGCGCGACAATCTCGGCAGCGTGTTGAGGCGTACCCGTTACGACGGATCAGCGGTTACCCGGATATGCGGTTTTTCGTACACTCCATTGGAGGAGACTGTCGACAGGGTCGTGAAGTATTACCGTTGCGGCCGGAAATCCCGGAAAAACCGTTAGCATAGTCGGAATCTGTCAGGGCATGCCTGATAGGCTACGTAAGAGCTGTCGGAGTTGAGGTCGTGCGGTAGCGGCCGGTACGGGCTGGAGTGTACGTTGTTCGTAGATACGGCCTGTCGGAAACGACGGTTACGATTTCGAATGAATATTATTTTGATTGTATATATGGTTGAGGTAGGAGTTGTGATAGTGGCAGGGGGTAGCGGACAGCGTATGAAGTCGGGGTTGCCGAAACAGTTTTTGCCGCTTTACGGAGAAGCGACGGTACTGGAGGTCACTTTAAGGCGTTTTATGCAGGCGTTGCCGGGCAGCGAGATAGTCGTGGTACTTCCCGTGTCTGAGATAGCACGTTGGGAGGGAATATGCCGCAGCAGGGAACTCATCGGTACGCACAGGATATGCAGCGGCGGAGCCACCCGTTTCGATTCGGTACGAAACGGTATAGAAAGTCTCGGCGAATGTCGTCTTATAGTAGTACACGACGGTGTCCGGCCGCTGGCGTCGGACGATCTGATACGTCGATGCGTTGCGGCTGCATCCGTTGCCGGAGCTGCGATCCCCGTGGTAAGGCCTGTGGATTCGTTCCGGGAGGTGGACGGCGACCGCAACCGTATAGTGGACAGGGAGCGTTTGCGTGCCGTGCAGACGCCGCAGGTATTCGATGCGAAGTTGTTGCGAAAGGCTTACGGCAGCGATTACCGTCCTGAATTTACCGACGACGCTTCGGTCGCGGAGGCTGCCGGGGCGGCGATAACCCTGTGCGAAGGAGAAAGGATGAATATAAAGATCACTACTCCGGAGGATATGGCCGTGGCGCGTCTGTTCATGATGAAATTTGCCGGTGACGGAGTGGACGATATTTGCGGCGGGACTTTCGATGCCCGGCGGTTGTGAAGACAAGATGATAACTAAAGTATTCAGATGCGGTAAAATGGATCGTCGCGCCCGACGATGTACGGTAGCTGTGTTTGTACTGCTGGCTGCCGTCATGGTCGTCGTGTGGTATTTTTGGGGCGACGGCGGTTATGTCACCGCATGGACGGCATCTTTCATTGTCGCCGTGTGCGCGTTTTTCATAATGTCGGTGCCGCGACGTATCGTCGTAGGTGAGACGGGAATAGAGATACGTTGTCTGGTAGAGGTGACGCATATAAGCTATGCCGACCTGCGCAGCATACGTCGTCTGGATGCTACGGACATGAAAAAGAAGTATCTCGTTCTGGGGAGTTACGGTTTTTTCGGATATTACGGTTTCTACCGTGACGGGCGCACATGGGAGACGCTCAAGTTGTATTGTACACGTTGGGACGACTTCGTCGAGATAACCGATGCGTGCGAGCAGAGGTATGTGGTCAGTTGTCCTCAGACGAATACGTTTTTGGAGGCTGTCAACGAGGCCATGCGCAATTTTACGGGTGAAACGGAAACCGGAGCCGGGAATGCCTGAACGTTGCTCCCTGTCGGCAGGGGACGTTGACAAACGGATGTTTGCGGTTTTGTGCGAGGCGGTTTGACGTACATATCATCGCGTGGCTACGTTATAGGTTATGCCGTACGGAAAAAAGGACGTTTCGGAGTATGCGTGCGTACTCTTGAAACGTCCTTTGTCATTGTCGTATGCGCTTGCGGCATGGGGTAGCAAAAGGTCTGTCTGTAGTTGTCTTCTGTTTGCGTCTTTACGTCGCAACGGTCAGTATTTGAATATGGCTGCGGGTTCGTCGTTCGGGCGCACCCCTTTTTCATACGAAAACAGTCTTTCGCATGCGTCCGTATCGTTCGGGCGAATTACTATTTCGGCAGTATACCCTTGCGAAAAGGCATGGACTGATTCGACGGCGACGTTTTCTCTGGACATCCTTGCGAGTACGGCCGATACGGCGCCGGGAGTTCCGGCGCACTGGATACATACGACCTGATTTACGTCGACGTCGTAACCCTCGCTGCGTAGGATATGCTCGGCACGTTCCGCGTCGGATACCGTAAGACGCAGTGTGGTGCATTTCCTGTCGACGGTTATGTCGAATCTTTTTATGTGTATTCCTTCGTTTTCTACGGTGCGTATTATTTTCTCCGTTTCGTCGTCGTGTCCGTCTATCCGGACGGAAAGTTGTCTCTCTTTCATTGTTCTTGTCGTTTTGATTAGGTTTTCTGCGGTGCGACCTTGGCGGGTAGTGCCATACCGTAGTGATTTTCCCGCGATTTTGCAGCGTACCCGTTCTCGGTGTTATGACCGAAAGGGGGCGCAGACGCTTGCCGGTAATGTTTCTCAGCGCATTGTTGCATTGTCAGTGCAGTTTGCGGTTGTCTATCACGCGTTTTGTCTTTCCTTCGCAACGCTGTATCGTATCCGGCGGAACTATCCTGACCGTCGCATTGATACCGAGTATGTCGTGAAGCCGCGTTGCGGTCTTGGACTGCAGTTCTGGCGTCGCGACGTTTCCCGTACCGTTTTCTCTGCGTCGTTCCACTTCTACTGTCATTTCGTCGCGGTTGTCTTTTCGGTCCACTATTATGCGGTAGTGCGGTTCCAGTTCGCCCGTTTCGAGTATGACGCCTTCGATCTGCGACGGGAATACGTTCACGCCGCGTACTATCAACATGTCGTCGCTACGTCCGGCGATCCGGCTTATGCGCGTACTGGTGCGGCCGCATTCGCATTTTTCATGCGTGAGGGAACATAGGTCTTTCGTCCGGTAACGCAGCAGCGGCATGCCCTCTTTCGTAAGGGTCGTTATTACCAGTTCTCCTTGTCGTCCGTCCGGTAGCGGCCTGAGAGTTTCGGGATCCACTATTTCGGGATAGAAATGGTCGTCGATGATGTGCGAGCCATTCCTGTATTCGCATTCGTGTGCGACGCCGGGACCCATGATTTCGCTCAGTCCGTAGATGTTGTAGGCTTTTATGCCTAATTTCTCCTCTATTTCGCGGCGCATATTTTCGGTCCACGGCTCGGCGCCGAAGATTCCCAGACGCAGCCGTGTGCCGTGTCGGTCGTCGGCGGAAGTATTCAGCATGTCGGCCATGTACAGTGCGTATGAAGGGGTGCATGCCAGAGCGGTTATGCCGAGGTCGTGAATGAGGCGTATGTGTTTGGCTGTGTTGCCGCTCGAAGTGGGGACAACGGTAGCGCCGATGTTTTCTATCCCGTAGTGCAGGCCGAGTCCGCCTGTGAACAAACCGTAACCGTATGCTACGGAGAATATGTCGTTGTGGTCGGCTCCGTATGCGCTAAGGCAACGGGCTACCGTTTCGGCCCATACGGTCAGATCGTGGCGCGTATATCCTACTACCGTGGGGTTTCCGGTTGTTCCTGACGATGCGTGAAGACGGATTATCTTCGTCATGGGTACTGAGAAGAGTCCGTACGGGTAATGGGTTCGCAGGTCGTCCTTGGTGGTGAACGGCAGTCTGGTGATGTCGTCTATCGAACGTATGTCTCCCGGCAGTATATCGAGTTCCTGTAATTTCTGCCTGTAGAACGGGGAGTTGTGATAGAGGTCGTTTACGAGTTTGCGCAGGCGTGCGCTTTGAAGTTCGTGCTTTTCTTCGGAAGACATGCATTCCTTTTGTACGTTCCAAATCATGTTTAAAATAAGTTTTACTGTTGATATTATAGAGTGTGAATATGTTCGGGGATAAACGACGGCAAGGCGATGCAAAGACCCTGTGCGAGGTCTCTGATCTCCTTTCGGTAAAGTGTTATTGTCGTTTTTTACGGATTGCCGCCGTCAGGCGGAAAGGAGCGGACGATTTGGTCTACGAAAGCATGACGTGTCCCCGGAAAGCGATCATGCCTTCTCCGGTAAACGTGAAAAAGAAAAATCGGTTATATGTTCCGAATGCTTTCATTGCTGACGAATCGTTCGTAGATTGCAAATATTGCAATGATATTTTACATATGCAAGTAAAATGTTCGTTTTCTTTCGGTACTATCGTTTTTTATATGGCGTATTGGGCATGGTGGGTACTTGAAAACGATGCCCCCTCAGCCGTTTGGCTGAAGAGGCATCGTCATGATTTATGTGCGGTTATTGCGGTTTATTGTGCCGTGTTCTGCCGGTGCAGGGTGCGCAGGTAACACTCTATGTCGCGCTTGAGTTTCTTGTACAGGAAGCAGTCCTTATAGTTTTCATTGAACAACAGCGCGTTGCGCACATCTTGCAGCGCGTTGTTATAGTTGCACTGTTCGTTGGTGAGAGCTACTCCCTGCCGTTTGGAGTGCATGATCCTTGAGAGCGACATGACGCGCAACTTGTCGCATACGGCTTCGAGTACCGGCATTACGACGTTGTCCATCAGAGTGTGTCCCTGCATGAACAGGTATGTGTTTGCCGGCCTGACGCCTCTGGAACGCAGCATGCGTTCGAAAGCAGGGAAATTTTTCTCCATGGCTCCGTGTTGTGCCCGAAGGCTTTTTATACGGCGTTCCACTTGACGTGTCAGCCACTGCAGGGTCTCCGCACCGTTGTTTTCCACTTCGAGGTAGTTGAGTTTCACGCTGCTCTTGAAATCGACCAGCGTGAATACGTTGGGCGTGGAGATCTGGGCAGAATAGGCGTACCAGATGAACAGCGGATATATGATTCGTGAATAGTCCTCGAAGAATTTATCGAAATCGAAAATGTAGAGGTCGTTTTTGGTGGCCTTGACGCACAGGTTGTGCAGCGAGGGGGCGTAGCACAGGTAGTTCTCGGTAGCGTATGCGTAGGTGTGGAATATGTTGGGACATCTGTTTATAGTGGCCGACGCTTCGGTCTGGTCTTTGAAAAGATAGTCGAAGTCGCTATCCACACAGTACAGGGATAACGAGCCGTCCGGCGATTGCGTGCCGTCGTCGCCGGCCATGGCGAGCACCACTTTTTTGCCTTTGGCAAGATCCTCCCTTACCGGAACCGATATCTCGAACGTGAATTCTTCTGATTCGTAATCGTCGAAGACGCCGCGCCAGAAGGCCACGTCGTCGTAACCTTCCACGTATACTTTTACAAGCCTTTGCCCGTACTCCAGCGGAGTGCGTTCCAATACGAGATTGCCGTCTTCCCGATATTCGTCCCAATGTTTTTTGGGGCGGAATTTCTTTTTCTTTGACATTTTCCTGCTATGATTTGACATGGTCGGAACAGCCAAAATTACTTGTTATTCCGTTAATAACCTTACTCCTGCGATATTTTTAGTTCTTTTTGTGTCCGTGTGTGCCATTGTCTCTGTCGCACCGGCATGCGCTCTTCTCCGGATAACGGGACAGTATTTGAATTTCGTATGCGACGGTATACGAGTGCGGCCGGCGAGGTGACAGACTGTAACGCCGAGACTGACAAATTGTCATCAGTGCGGGTTGGCAAATAATTTGCTACACCATATCATACCGTCATGGACGGTGGAAAATAGAGTGGAAATAGAATAAAACAAGTTACAGCATATGAATATAAACACATTGACAATCAAGGCGCAGGAGGCGCTGCAAGCGGCCTTCTCCGTGGCGTCGGCAGCCTCCAATCAGGCGGTTGAACCGGCGCATATCCTTTCGGCTCTAATTGCCGAAGACGATTCGTTGTGTTCCTACCTGTTGTCGAGGGTCGGTGTAAACGTACAATCGTTGCGTAAGGATACCGAGCGCATGATAGAGTCGTTGCCCAAGGTTTCGGGAGGCGACAACTACTTCTCGCAGGCTTCTTCCCGCGTGGTGCAGAAAGCGGTCGATTATACGAAGACTTTCGCCGACAAGTTCGCATCGGTGGAACATTTGCTGCTCGGTCTGCTGGCCGACGGCGGCGAGGTGGCGAAACTGCTCAAGGGTAGCGGCGTCTCCGAAAAGGAGCTGGTCGCCGCTATTCGCGAGATACGTAAGGGAGGATCGATAGACAGCCAGACTTCCGAACAGGTGTTCGACGCTCTTGGCAAGTATGCGATCAACCTTAACGAAATGGCTCGTAGCGGCAAGCTCGATCCCGTAATCGGACGTGACGAGGAGATACGACGCGTGTTGCAGATACTGTCGCGAAGGACCAAGAACAACCCTATTCTGGTGGGAGAGCCGGGCGTCGGCAAGACGGCCATAGCCGAAGGTATCGCTCGCCGTATAGTGGACGGCGACGTTCCCGAAAACCTGCGCAGCAAACAGATATTTTCGCTCGATATGGGTGCGCTCGTTGCCGGAGCCAAATATAAGGGCGAGTTCGAGGAGAGGCTGAAAGCCGTCGTACAGGAAGTGGTCTCTTCGGAGGGCGAGATATTGCTTTTCATAGACGAGATACATACCCTTGTGGGTGCCGGTAAGGGCGAAGGCGCCATGGATGCGGCCAACATACTGAAACCTGCCCTTGCGAGGGGCGAGTTGCGTACCATAGGCGCTACGACGTTCGACGAATACCAGAAATATTTCGAGAAGGACAAGGCGCTCGAACGTCGTTTCCAGATGGTCATGGTGGACGAACCTTCCACGGCCGATGCGGTGTCCATACTGCGAGGGTTGAAGGAGAGGTATGAGAACCACCATAAGGTGCGTATCAAAG
Source organism: uncultured Tidjanibacter sp. (assembly GCA_947852905.1). GTDB lineage: Bacteria > Bacteroidota > Bacteroidia > Bacteroidales > Rikenellaceae > Tidjanibacter. Next base: position 270,808 of record CANTVF010000003.1, read on the forward strand.
ACGAGGCTATAGTGGCGGCGGTGGAGTTGTCGCACCGTTACATCACTTCGCGTTTTCTGCCCGACAAGGCCATAGACCTCGTGGACGAGGCTGCTGCGCGTCTGCGTCTGGAGATGAATTCCGTTCCTGAGGAGATCGACGATCTGGACAGGCGCGTGCGTCAGCTCGAGATAGAACGCGAGGCGATACGGCGCGAGGGCGATGAGAAGCGTATCGAAGAGCTTTCGCGCGAGATAGACGACATAAACGCCCAGCGCAGCGAGCTGCGTGCCAAATGGCAGAGCGAAAAGGGTATGATCGACAAGATCCAGAAAAACAAGGAACTTATCGAACAGTACAAGCAACAGGCCGTCGAAGCCGAACGTAACGGCGATTACGGTCTTGTGGCCGAGATACGTTACGGCAAGATACGGGAAGCCGAACAGCAGAACGCTACGCTTCAGGCCGAGCTGAATGCGGCCAACTCTTCGCACGGCTCCATGATAAAAGAGGAGGTCGATGCCGAGGATATAGCCGAAGTGGTGGCCAAGTGGACGGGAATACCCGTGAGCCGCATGCTGGAGAGCGAACGTACCAAACTGCTGCATCTGGAGGAGGAACTCCATAAGAGGGTAGTAGGGCAGGACGAGGCCATTTCGGCCGTGGCCGATGCCGTGAGGCGTTCGCGTGCAGGATTGCAGGATTCGCGGCGGCCGATAGGCTCGTTCATCTTCCTAGGTACGACCGGTGTCGGCAAGACGGAGCTTGCCAAGGCTTTGGCCGAGTTCCTTTTCGACGACGAGAATATGATGACGCGTATAGATATGAGCGAGTATCAGGAACGGCACGCCGTGTCGAGGCTCATAGGAGCGCCTCCCGGATACGTCGGTTACGACGAGGGCGGCCAGCTTACCGAGGCGGTAAGGCGCAAACCCTATTCGGTGGTGCTGCTCGACGAGATCGAAAAGGCGCATCCCGACGTGTTCAACATACTGTTGCAGGTGTTGGACGACGGACGTCTGACGGACAACAAGGGGCGTACGGTAGATTTTCGCAATACTATAATTATCATGACATCCAATATGGGATCGCATCTTATCATGGAGAATTTCTCCAAGGGATACGACGGTACGAAGATTCCGCAGGAGGTCGTGGACCGTACCCGCAACGAGGTCGTTGATATGTTGAAGCAGACCCTGAAGCCGGAATTTCTGAACCGTATAGACGAGATAGTTATGTTTACCCCGTTGACGAGGGACGACGTATACCGTATCGTCGGTATGCAGATACGTTCTCTGGCAGGTATGCTGGCTTCCAACGGCATCGAATTGCAGGTTACCCCTGCGGCGCAGGAGTGGCTTGCCGATCACGGTTATGATCCCATGTACGGTGCGCGTCCCGTGAAGAGGACTATCCAGCGTTATGTCGTGAACGACCTTTCACGCAAGATTCTGGCGGGAGACGTGGAGCGCGAACGCCCGATTGTGATAGATGTCGCAGGCGATTCGTTGAGTTATAGTAATTAGAAGCATACCCCCGACATCGACATATGAATTTGGTATTCCCCGGCGAGGAGTTCTCCTCGCCGGGGAATTTTTTTGTCTTCGCGAACCATTTACGTAACATTATGCGTAACCGGTAGACGAATTGTAGTGTAAAACGGACGGAATTTATTATATTCGTGTATGATTCGCTGCCGGTGTAGCGGCGTGTCGGATATTTGCCGTGCATGAATCGTTCGTGCGTGGAACTTCAAGGTTTTAGTCAGTATGAAAAAATTGTTTTTTACGGTGTTGGTGCTGTGTTTCGCGGCATCGACGGGATTTGCTCAAAGGCGTGGCGTAGTAGGTCTGGCGTCTATGGATATAGGTGTCAGCATGAACGGATTCAAAGAGTTCAGACCGCTCGATTTTACCCTTACGTTGGGCTACGGGTTCAATGACCGTTGGTTTGCGGCCGTTCCTTTTACAGCATCGAATATATTGCTGTCGCCATCCGGAGCGCGGAATTATGTGCCCGATCTGCGTATAGGTGCGCAGGTAGGATACAATTTCATAGCCGATGAAAGGAATACGGTGGCCGTGACCGGTACGTTCAGCGGAACGGTTTATGCCGATCCGTACAAGGCGTTGTGTTACGACATCGGTGTGATGTGGACGCCGACCGGTCATTGGCGGGCTATGGTAAGGGGAGGTTTCAGATATTACCAGTCGCTCGGCAGCGGTTACAAGGATTATGCTAACATTTATGTAGGTTTCGGTTTCCGTTTCTAACCGGTTTCCGTGTATAATGCTGCCGGCGGGGGATCGTAAGATCCCCGCCGGCAGCATTCTTTTTATAGAGGTGATTGTAACGGTCTTTTCTGGATTGCGCCTACATGATTCACCCCGGCCGTCAAACTGCAACGCTTTGACGGCCGGGGTGACGTTACATGCGGTCGTATCGGCCGGCGGAATTCGGTCCGGCTATTGCGGGACCGAGTAATATATTTTTATCGAACTTGCCGTGGCGGCGTAAAGCGGGCTTTTGTTTTCTATCCTGAAATACCGGCAGGAGATGTTTTCGTCGGGACGGAAAGTGTTGACGCCGGCACTCTCGCCTTTTAATCCCTCGGTTTCGTAGATGTCCGTTTCGGTTCCGAAACTTACGTAGGTATATTTGGCAGGGGCGTTTTCGGTTATGTCGATCTCTATCCGTACTATATCGCCCGGTAGCGGATCGGCATTGTACAGGATTCCCGTTTTCGCTTTGAACGATATATGTTTCGCTTCTTGGGACGTTTTGTAGCTCAAGTCTTTATAGGTGAATCGAATGCCGTTTTTGGTTTCCGTGGTGAGCTGCGAAGTGTTCGAGGCCTTGAGTCCGAGGTCGTTTCCGTCGAGAGAGAGCGATTCGGTGCGTATGAATTCGTCGCCGGTGCCGAAACTTATACCTGTCTCTTTCAGTACACCCGATTTTATTTCAAGCCCCTCCCTCGTCATGCAGACGCGCGATTCCTGCACTGTGGTTATGGTGAACGTGATCTTGTCGTATTTACCGGGCAGCAATGAGAACCATATGTCTGTCAGTTCGCCGACCGTTACCGCAGCCTCGTCGAAATCGAGTGTTATTTCGTCGGTCGTCGCGGTTCCCGCGGTGAGTGTCCATTCCGATGTGGCTGGGTCTATCGCGATGCCGAAGTCTCCGGCTACCGGAATACCTTCATCGGCCGACAATGTTACGGTCGATACGGTCTCGTCGGCTATGCTTTCGGGCAGATTGTCCGGTTTGAGGTGGAGGTATCCCGTATGGTGGCGGAAGCGGAAAGCGCCAGCTTCGGCTTGGGGGTTGTCCGTATTGACGGATACTTCGAGTACGTCGGATAGCAGCAGTACGGCTTTCTCGTCGAAACTGTCGGGATAGTATGTTTGCACCGAAGGGAAATGGATTGTATCGGCGGTATTGTCGGCTACGGCTTCGGCTGGATATACGGCGTACAACGATTGGCTTATGGTGCCGGCAGCATCGTCCGGAATCAGCGCCTCGCCTGAGAACTCTGCGTATTCCCGATCGAATCCGGCGTCGTCGGAGATCATGTCGTACCGGCTCCATGCGGCGCCCTCTGCCGTCGTGCGTACGCCGTCGGTGAATGAGGCCACCGAGAGGGCGTCGCCGGGACTCCATACCATTCGTCTTCGGCCGGTGGATTCATCGTATTCGTAATCCGCCTTGGTGTTTTCGTCCGAGTATGCGCCTACGGTCATGCGTATAGGGTCTTTTACGGGGGCTTCGTGAGTGCCGTCGACGGAACATGACGACAGCGTTACGGCCGTCATGACTGCTGTTGCGAGAAATATGTTTTTCATGGCTTTACCAGTCTAAATCGCTATCGTCGAGTATGATGTCTCCGCCGGCCTTGCCTCGTTCGCCGAACTCGGATATTGCCATTCCTGCTTCCGGCCTTACTTCACATACCGTGACGGTCGGTTCCGAATATTTCTGTTTTCGTTCCATGATGAGAATATTGTTTTGAATTGAATTTTCGGGGGAGTATTGAAAACAAGGATAAATATAGTAAAAAGTTCTAAATGTGTGCTAAAAAGTTCTGCGCTGGTGATGCGGCTGGTGTACGGTGTCTGTAAAGCTGTCGGGAGATTTTGGCGGTGCGCTTTTCGGGGAAACGAGAAATGTTCCGTCGAATATTCATTGCTCGCTTATTATTGATAAATTTGCATGGGAGGGCGTGCATTGCACGATTGTTGAACGTAAAGGATAAAATACGGATAATATGCACGGAATTAATTGTATAGGAATATTGACCTCCGGCGGCGACGCGCCGGGAATGAATGCCGCCATAAGGGCCATAACCCGGACGGCGCTGTATAACGGTTTCGAGGTCAAGGCGATTTATCGCGGATACAAAGGGTTGCTCACCGGAGAGATAAAGCCTTTCAGGTCTGACGACGTCAGCAATATAATACAGCTCGGCGGAACTATCCTCAAGACTGCGCGCAGCAAGGAGTTCCAGACCTATGAAGGACGCCAGAAGGCGTATGAAAACATGATGCGCGAGGGCATAGACGCACTGGTGGTGATCGGTGGGGACGGATCGCTGGCCGGTGCGCGCGAGTTCGCCGCAGAGTTCGATATTCCGATAGTGGGGCTGCCCGGTACGATAGACAACGACTTGTCCGGGACGGATACCACCATAGGATACGATACGGCGCTCAATACTATCATGGAAGCCGTGGACAAGATACGTGACACGGCGATGTCGCACGAGAGGTTGTTCTTTATCGAGGTTATGGGGCGCAGTGCGGGATTTCTCGCTCTGAACGGCGCCGTGGCCACGGGTGCCGAGGCCGCCATAATTCCTGAGATAGCCACCGAGGTAGACCAGCTCGCGGAACTTATCCAGAACGGATTCAAGAAGAGCAAAAGCAGCAGTATAGTGCTCGTGGCGGAGAGCGAGCTTACTGGCGGTGCCATGGGGCTTGCAGCAAGGGTTAAGGAGGAGTATCCCGAATACGATGAGCGCGTCACGATATTGGGGCATATACAGCGCGGCGGTTCGCCGACGGCGGCCGACAGGATATTGGCTACCCGTATGGGCGAAGCGGCGGTGAACGCACTTATCGAGGGGCAGCGCAACGTGATGATAGGCGTAAAGAACGGCGATATGGTCTACGTACCGTTCTCCAAAGCCATACGCGACGACAAGCCTATCAACCGTGATTTGCTGCAGACGGTCAAGATGCTGTCTATCTGACGGCCGTGCCGCAGTACCGGTAATATGCTAAAACGGCATGGGACCCGCAGTCTCATGCCGTTTTATGGTTTATCGATATTTGTGCCGTTACCGTTTGCGTTCGAGGCGGGATGCTATCACGGCTATGCCGGTTATTATGATGACTATAGGCAATATTATTCTGCTGAACGATATGTCGAAATCGAGTATCACGAAGATGCCTGCGAAAACGCCCAATGCGGCGGTTATGATTCCGGCAATCCAGCGGCGCACTGCGATGAGGTATCCGCCTATCACTATCAGCAGCATCTGCCACGAGAATACCGCCTTGAAGAACGAGTAACCTATAAGGTCGATATTGTAGAACAGCCACAGCGTTCCTGCGAGTATGAGGACGATGCCGAGGTATATGTTGCCGGCCATGTTGGTTGAGGTGCGGCGTCCCTGCGATTCCGGGATCCTGTTGTCGTTTATTATTTCCATGATCGTTTGTTTTTTATGGTGTCGGTTGATGTTCAGTTCCGTGCATACCGGTGATGTTCAGGTAACGGATAGGTTTGTCATGTTCATTGGTGACGATCTTCGACGCCGCACGCGGCGTCTGTCGTGGATTCTATCCATACGGAACCTGAGCCGGTCTGCTTGCGGATTATTTGTCTGGAGAGCGTGTCCGATTCGTCACTGCGGTTTACTACGGCCTTGTCGATTACTACCGAGTCGCCGTTGATATTGACATTTATTCTGATGTCGTTTTCTCCGTTCCAGTCGTCCCATGCGGCTTCGTCAAGATCGTCAATCATGTCGTCTATGTCGTTTATCACCGTACCGGAAGAGTGTATTATCCTGTGTGACGAATCCTTTATGGTGTCTACATTGTGCGCCGTTATGACGATGAGGTATATCAGCAGCAACAGCCATATGACGCCGGAGGTCAACATGAACGTACGGTTGGTACGGAACCCGAACAACAGTTTAAGCAGCAGGTAGAAAAGTACCATGAAAGGTATGAAGATCGCGAGCAGGGTTATTACAAGATAAGCAGTGACCGATATGCCGTCAAATGCGGGCATGAAATCCGGAGGGAAGAAATCCATTACTCCGCCCCATACGAGCAGGCTTATTATGCCGGCGAGTATTCCGCATGCGGCCAATCCGAATGCGAGCGCTATGAGGAAGATGAATACCTTAAGGCAGAATTGCAGGATACGTCCCAATGTGTACACTATGTCTGCCCACACAGAGGCCGAACGCTGTCTTTTCGGCGAAGGCGACATGGTGGAAGCGTCGTCCGCGAAAGTCTGGTGTATGGAGTTGGCCGTAATTCGTTCCCCTTTCATTTCGAGCTTCTGGCGCGGAGTGCGCGCCATGGGTACCGCTATCCAGAGGAATATGTACAGCAGCATGAATACGGGAATCAGCACGGCGAAAATTTCCGACACTTCGTTGTCTATCAGTCCACCGAGTATGGTCATTATCAGCGGCGAGAAGAATATGATCCTTATCCATACCGGATCTATGCGGAAATATGTGCCCAGTCCGGAACATACTCCGCCGAGTATGGCGCCTTCCGGATTGCGGTAGATACGTTTCGGTATCTGTCCTGTCGGCTGTTCCGGTGCTTTGTCCATGTCGTCCGGAAATCCGAGTTGCGAAATGATGTTCTCTATGGTGCCGAGCGTTACTACGGTCTCGCTCTCCTGACCGTCGAGAATGAGTTCGGCGATGCGCGCCTCTATGTCGGCTACTATTTCTCGTCCGTCGGGATTCTTGGCGTATCCCTTTTCGAGCGTCTTCAGATAGCTGTCCAGCGCTTCGTACGCTTCTTGCTGAAATGTGAACGCTATGCCGGACAGGCTTACGGTTATGACATTCTGCATTGTTTCGGTCGGTTTGGTTAATTTCCCCTGATGATATCTATCTGGCGGACGAGTTCGTCCCACGAGGCGTCGAGCTGTGCGAGGGCTTCGCGCCCTTTTTCCGTTATGGAGTAGTATTTACGCGGAGGGCCCTGCGGAGATTCCTCCCAGCGGTAAGAGAGCAGTCCTTGGTTTTTCTGTCGCGTCAGTATGGGGTACAGGGTCCCTTCCACCACTATCATGTGCGCGTTTTTAAGTTCGGCTATGATTTTAGGTGCGTAGGAGTCCTCGCGCGACAGTATCAGCAGAATGCAGTATTCCAGAATACCCTTTCGCATCTGCGCTTTCGCATTGTCTACATTTATTGTTGCCATTGTTGATTTCCTCCAGAATTACGGTTGTCGGTATTGCCGGCGGGTTCGAGCGGGACTACGATCCACAGGATCAGGTAAGCCCACAGGCCGCCGGAAAAGAAAAATATCGACAGCAGCGCTATTATGCGTACTATCACTACGTCTATGCCGAAATAGTCGGCTAACCCCTGACATACGCCGCCGATCTTCTTGTTGCGGCTGCGGTACAGTTTTCTGGGTTGCGAATCGTTATTGATGATTTCCATGGTTTCGCTTCTTTTTATTAATTGTATGGCGGATCAGCCGTTTACGGGCGGATAGTATTCAGGTTCGGAAGGTATCACTATCCACATGATAATGTATACCCACAGGCTTATGCCTCCGAAGAATATCAGTATGAATGTAAGCAGACGGACGACCGATACGTCTATTCCGAAATATTGCGCTATGCCGCCGCACACGCCTCCGATCACACGGTCCGCTCTCGAACGGCGCAGTTTTTTGATATTGGCCTGCGGTTGTTGTTGTCCCGGGCGGACGTCGCCGAATTCGTCCGCACGGCCTATTATGGCCATGGCTCTGCGCACCAGGTCGGAATTGACTACCTGTCTCGGCGAAGAGAGGTGTTCGGTGAATATGTCCGCGATACGCATTTCGACGTCGTTCAGCGTCTCTGCGGCTTCACGAGGCTCGAAACGCGCCCTGATGTCATCGAGGTAGCGTTTGAGTATAAAGTAGGCATCCTCGTCTATAACGAAGGCGATGGAGCCGATATTGACGTTTAACGTTTTTTTCATGGTCCGATAGTTTTTGAGTTATTCTGTAATGCAAATATATGGATTAATTTTCAATACTGTGCAATACATAGTATATTTTTTTGTAAAGTCATGTTGGATGATCTTTTATCCTTTATGTATGTATCTGTATTATATGATGTTAGTGTGTGCGAGTCGCCGGTGCTTTTTGGCATCCGGTAGTATCGTTTCGATATTCGAATTTTATTGTCGGCTATGTATGTGTTCTGTCTTTGGGTTTATGTATTGCGGTGTATTATGTGTTTTAGTGTCGGTGCGGGCACGGCCAGCATTGCGTTTGCAGGCATTTTGTCATTTGCCCCGTGTTGTTTTTATCTGATACCAAAAACGTGCCGTAGAGTATGGTAATGAGGGTTGTACATTTTTTTCGCAAAAAAAATTATGAATTGTTAGCGTAATTCAAAAAATAACTGATATTTTTGTGTTATCGGAATAACAGTTATTTCGATAACAGTTCTTTGATTGTAGCTATTGCGTATTTCCGCTGGTAGGAAATACAGCGGTGTATTGCGGGAGGCGGCTAGTTTTATGCCGGATTCCTGCGGTGACCGCAGCTAAAGTTTGTCCGGTGGACGGCCCCGCTGCCGGATGTGTATTTAAGTTTGAATTAGGCCGTGTTGCGATGCGGCGTAATGAAAGTTGGGTTAACGTACAGGTCGGTGTGTCGTCCGGGGCGCACTCGTACCTGCGGGGCTTTTCCCGGAAACGTTCTTCGAGGAATTTTCGGTCTTTGACATGTGGCGATCGAGTTGGCGACGGGATGCATTGCGGTTTACGTCATGATTCATGGCGTTATGTCCATGTCGTTACGGCTCAGTTGAAAATGGTTGACCGACAAGTTATTTTCCTGTATTAGGAGGCATTTGGCAGAATAATTGTCCATAGTTCTTAAACAGAATGAACGACGAATACGTTATGGCCGTGCAGGGGCATTTGATTGTGGCTTGCAGGCGCCTGCGGATTCGTGAAAATTGATAGGATATGGATTTGTTCGATTTGAAAGGACGTGTTGCGGTGGTAACCGGAGCGTCCAGCGGATTAGGCGCCGATGCGGCTCGTGCTTATGCGGCTTACGGTGCCGATGTTGCTTTGCTTGCGCGAAGGAAGGAGAGGCTCGATGCTTTGGCCGGGGAGTTACGTGGCCAAGGAGTCGATGCACTGCCGGTGGCCTGCGACGTATCCGACGAGGAGAGCATAAAAGCTGCCGTCAAAGAGGTGCTGGATCATTTCGGCAGGATAGATATATTGCTCAACAATGCCGGAGTAGCCGTACCCGGAGGAGTGGAGACGCTTACTCCGGAAGAGTGGGACAGGTCTATGAATGTCAATGTCAAGGGTATTTACTTGATGTGCAAATACGTGGTTCCGCAGATGCGAGAACGCAAGTACGGCAAGATAGTCAATATAGCTTCGATCAATGCGACGCTCGCCGACAAGGTGCCGGAATTGTGGCGTCACTCGTATAATGCTTCCAAAGCGGCCGTAAGGGGACTTACGATAGGTATGGCGGCGTCGTATGCGGCAGACAATATTACGGTGAACTCAATAGGGCCGGGGCTGTTCGAAAGCGAGATGACCGAAAATACATTGTTCAAGCATGAAGGGTTCATGAACATGTATAACGGGATAGATCCTGCATCGCGTCCGGGACGTCGCGGGGAATTGAACGGAACGATCATATACTTTTCTTCGGAGGCATCGAGCTACGTGACCGGACAGCATGTGATCGTGGACGGAGGATTTTCGATAGTATGACCATGTTTTCCCGATCGTATTGCAGGTACGCTTGCATCGGAGGGTATAGTGGTATATATATATGATATTTATCAAAGAGTAGTTCCGCTCTGATTTTCAGGCGGAGGTTTTTTAAGTTTTAGGTAGGATTTTAGATGGTGCGGAGGCAAGCTGTGAGAGTTCGCCTCCGCTTTTTCGTGGAGGGGGCGTCGGAATGAATTATGTCCCGGCGGTCGAGGCGGAGAAATTCTTATGGATGACCGGAGGGGGCAGCGTTGAGATCGGGTTATGTTATAATCGTATATGCCGGTATACTTAATTGTAAAACGAAAGGGCGGGATTTTTTCCCGCCCTTTCGTTTAGTATCGTTCCGGTTTACAGATTGTCTATGATTTGCACTTCTGAAAATTTCCTGTCAAACTTGCCTGTAATCTTGTTTTGGGCGTCGTCCTCGAAATTGAATTCGATAGTGTAGACGTCGCCTTCACGCGATACGGTCATGCTTCCTTTGGTAATAGGTGCCGAGATCGTCGCAACGTCGTTTTCATAGTAGTTGTACCACGTGCCGATCTGGAATTGAGAAAACTCTGAAACAGATCCTGAGTATACGGTAGGATAGTGGTAAAGTACTCCCTCATCCCCGAATTCCTGATAGTTGTCCACATTGTAGGTAACGCTGGGCATATAGTTGTATTCGTCGCCTTCGAGACGTTCGCAATAGACTACCATTTCCAGACGTCCGCCTGTGCCGTGCCAATCGCCTAACTGGTCCATGGTAAGGTTTTCGTCATGGATTCTTATTTGGATTTCGGTATAATCCTGATAGTCGGGTTGGTCTTTCTGGATTTGCAATTTTGCATATCCGTTCAGCATGGATTCCGGGAAGACCATATCCTCTGTCAAGTTGCTGAGCGTAGGGTCGCCGGCTTCCTGATTTATGGTAACGGTGACTGTTTCTACCTCTGACGAGCTGGGGGTGATTATGACATAACCCGTTCTCGGTGCGGTGGTAAGATTTCTTTTGACGGTTACGGTCAGTATGCCTTCCGTCGTATTGGTATCGAGGTCGAACCAGCTTACGCCTTCATCATCGTCGCCTTTTATGGCCGTAGTCCAACCCACACCGAAACTTTCGACGGTGATCGTCTGAGGTTCCTTGTCGTTACCCTTAAAGGTGAGTTCGCTTTTGTCGGTACGCAGATACGGATCTATCGTACTTTTGGTCTGGGTAATGGTGACTACGATATTGTCCAGTGCTTCGATGCTCGGTTTTATGGTCAACTTGGCCGAACGTGTTTCGTATTTGGGGTTGTCGGTAACAGTTACTACGATCTTGTTGTCCTGCACCTCGGCCTTGGCCCACTCTTTGCCTACCGGATCTACCGAACATGTCCATGTGAGACCGTCGCCTTCGGCCGTTACGGTTATCTCCTGCGGAGTGTCGTCTTCACCTGCGAAAGTGAGTTCGGTCTTGTCGGCTTCGAATGTGTATGTGATGCCGCTTTGGGATATGAGTACCGTTTTCGCGGCTATCGAGGTATTGTTGGTGGGGGCGATTTTTATTTGGCTGTTACGGGCATCGACGGTAGGATTGTCGGTAACCGATACGGACAAACCTTCGTTGCTCTTCTCGGCAGACAGCCATTCCTTGTCTTTGTCGGGAATGGTGAAATCCCATTCTACTCCGGTCGCATTTACCGTAATGGTTTTCGGTGCGTCGCCCTGCGATGCGAACATGATGCTTTCAGGCGTTACCTCCATGCTCACCGGCTTTTCTTCCGGGCCGTTCTTGCAAGCCACCATTGCCACGGCAACGGCAATGACGAATAACAAATTCTTTTTCATAGCATTGATGATTTAATGAAGTTAGATTATCATATATAGAGTGTATGTTTTCCGGAGACAATATACTGATTTTTTGAGATTATTTCGGAGGCAGAGTCGTGTTTTTTTGCCTTATGAATGATTTGCCTTTATTTTTCGGAATTATACATTGGTGAATTTTTGTTTCCGAACGTTTTTGTTTAAGGTGTCTGATTGCATGATAGGATAGAGATTTTGATATATGGCGTGCAGTCCGGTATTTCGTTTATGATTCGGGTAAGTTATGCAGTTTGTACAGAAACTGCCGCACATGTAGTCGACATATGCGGCAGTCTATTGCGGCGATTCTGTCGGATTAGCGATTGCCTGCGATTATGACTTCGTCGAAGGTCCTGTTGAAAGTTCCGGTGATTTTGCTGCCCGAACTTATTTTGAAGTCGAGGACGATATTGTACGTATCGCCGTCACGCTTCACGGTCATGCTGCCGTTCGTGATCGGGCCCTCGTTTACCGGTTGGCCGTTTTCGTAATATGTGTACCATGTATACATCCTCTCTTCGCCGGGGAAACCGGTAATCTGGTGACCTGCTTTCAATATGCCTTCCTGTACTGTGGGATATTTATATACCGGACCATCGGGACCGATGTACTCGTAATCGTCCGCTTCGTATGTGGCGTTCGGCATATATCCGTAACTGTCGTCCATTTCCGAGCGCGAGCAGTGTGCGGCTATTTTCAGAAGCCACCCCGTTCCGTCTGGTAGGCCTTCTTCTTTAGGTGTTAGGGCTTTGTCGTGCATTGTAATCCATAGATCGGTGTGTTCTTGATATTCGGGCTGGCCTTTACGTATCGTCAGTACGGCATGGCAGTCCTTCATCGCCTGCGTCAAGTCGATATCTTTATAGAAAGTGCTCAGGTCGCGTCGGCCGAAGTATTGAATGACCTGTACCAATGTGTCGTATGGACGGTTTTTTTGCCGTATGACGATATCGCCCTTGCGTTGACTGCCTGTAGTGTTTTTATCCGTGGTTATAGTAATGGTTCCTGTATCCGGATCCGGTTTCATGTATATCCATTCTTGGCTCGACCATGCGCGTATCATATTCGGGTGGTCCGATTCTATGATTTTGTATTCGCCTCCGATGCCGTTGAACCGAAGCGGTGCGATGCGTTGCTCTACGTGAATACGGTATGGATTGTTGGGCATGTGCGCGACGTTTACGAGTATCGTGCCGTCGCGTTTGCTGTTGCCGGTATTGTCGGTGACGGAGACAGCGATTCCCCATTCGGTCCGTTCCGCCCGAAGCCATTCGGCGTCGCAGTCGGAGATATGGAAATCCCATGTTTTGTTTGTGTGTACCGAGACTTCCGTCGCTTCGTTACCTTCGGCGTCGAAAATAAGATTCCGGGTACTTAATAGCGGGGCGAGGTCGCATTCTATGATGAAGGGGGTGTTTTTGCATGCCGTGAGCGCTATGGCTGCGAGTGTTAGGCAGATGTATGATCCGGTTTTCATGTAAGCTGTATTTTATGTCGGTTGAATTTATATGCTGTTTTTCACAAGATACGGTATTGTCAGGAATAATGGTATGTGTAAGAATGGATTTACTGTTGATTTTCGACAGCTGCTGGTTGATGACATATATGAAAAATCCCCGCACCGATAAATAGCGCGGGGATTTTTGTGTGCTTTGGCGGTAACGGCTTACATCGCGTTGTCGCGTACCACGACTTTGGAGAATGCCCGTTTGAATGTGCCGGTGAGTTTGTTATGAGCGTCGTCCTCGAAATTGAATTCTATGGTATAAACGGCGCCTTCTCCCTCGCCTTCGCGCGTTACGGTCATGTTTCCGCCGGTGATCGGAGCTTCGTCTTTCACTTTTCCGTCTTCATAGTAGGTGTACCATGTCTGTGCCTTGCGTTCCATCGGGAAAGTAAGCAATACGCCTGCCTGTACTGTCGGGTAGTGATAGTAAAATCCGTTTTCGTCGGAACCTTCGAAGTCGTCTACATTGAACGTGGTGCTGGGCAGATAGTTGTATTCGTCGCCCTCCAGACGTTCCGAGTGGAGGATTATTTCGATATGGCCGCCTGTTCCGGTGCCGTCCCAGTTGCCGCTCTCTTCGTCTACCGGTAATCCTTCGGAGTAGAGTTGTATAGTGAGGTCGGTGTAATCCTGATATTCCGGTTGGTCTTTCTGTATTTCGAGACGTGCGTAACCGTTAAGCATTTCGGCCGGGAATTCGAGATCGCCGGTAAGCGTTGTCAGCAGTCCCTCTTCGCCTGGGCCCTGCGTTACCACTACCGTTACCGGATCTATTGTCGCTATGGTAGGAGTAATGATTATATGGCCTACGCGTTCTTTCGGATTTACGTTTCTTCGAGCGGTAACGGTTATGGTGCCCGCATCATTGTTGGTTTCTACGACGAACCAGTCTATGCCTCCGTCCGGTTCGTCGGGATTATACAGCGAGGTAGTCCAACCTGCGCCGAAACTTTCCACCGTAACGACTCGCGGAGCGGTGTCATTCCATGCGAGATCAATGTTTTCCTTGTCTACACGAACGTACGGATCTATGGTGCTTTCGGTCTGTGTTATGGTAACCGTTACCGGATCTATACCCTCTACGGCCGGAGTGACGGTCAGCTTTCCGGAACGGTCCTCGTATTTGGGGTTGTCCGCTACGGTCACGATGATTTTATTCTCTTTTACTTCGGTCGTGACCCACGTTTTGCCTATCGGATCCATTGCGCAAGTCCACGTAAGTCCTCCTTCGGTAGTTACGGTAATTTCCTGCGGTTCGTTGTTTTCTCCTGCGAAGGTTAGTTCCGTTTTGTCTACTTCAATGGAGTAGAGATCTGACGTGCCACCCTGGGATACGAGAACGGTTGCAGGGCTTACCGAAGTGTTGTTTACCGGTTTGATCTTGATCTCGCTGTTACGAGAATCTATTGTGGTATTGTCTGTAACCGTTACGGACAGCCCTACATCGTTTCTTTCGGCTTTGAGCCATTCTTTGGCCGCATCTGGAATGGTGAAGTCCCATTCTACGTTTTCTGCCTTTACGGTTACGGTCTGCGGAGTGTTGTCGGTGGAGACGAATGTCAGCCCTTCGGGGGTAGCCGTCAGGCTGGCCGGTCCTTTTTCTGGTCCTTTGTCGCATGCCGCGAAGGTCAGTGCCGTTGCGGCGATCACTAAAAATGATAGTTTTTTCATGTAAATTGTGTTTATAGGTTGTAATGTGCAATAAGATTTGCGATGTAAGATTAGCGGTTTTTTGCGGAAAATATTGTGTTCCCGGCGGCATTTGGGTGTCTGCAAATTGCCTATTAGAGTGTTCCCGTCGTGCATTGTAAGTATAATTGGAGGTAAATAATGTTGTTGTAGCGATCGGCGAATGTGCGGTCGTATGCTTTGCATCACGTCATTCTCAGTGCCGCGGGACGTAGGCAGGTCGTGAAAGACGTGGCATGCCTTGTGGAACGCCGAAAGGAAGGCCTGGCGTGCAGGTACGATCGGTACAGAAGGAATTGAAAAAGGGTGCGGATCGTCCGCACCCTTTTTCCGTTATATGGTTTTTGCTGCGTTATTTCGGCAACTTGCCCTGCGATACGAGGTATTCGGCTATCTGTACGGCGTTCAGCGCCGCGCCTTTGAGTATCTGGTCGGCTACGCACCAGAACGTAAGTCCGTTGGGGTTTGCGAGGTCTTCGCGCACGCGGCCGACATATACAGGATATTGGTCGGCTATGAACAGCGGCATGGGATATACCTGTTTTTCAGGCTCGTCCATGAGAACTATGCCGTCGAAATTTGTGAACGCTTCGCGAGCCTGAGCCACGCTTACGGGTCGTTCCGTTTCTACCCATACGCTTTCGGAATGTGCCCTGAGTACGGGTACGCGCACGCATGTGACGCTTACCTTTACGTCCGAGTGCATGATCTTCTGCGTTTCGTTGACCATTTTCATCTCCTCTTTCGTGTAGCCGTTGTCGGTGAAGACGTCTATCTGGGGTATCAGATTTCCGGCGAGCTGGTATGCGAATTTTTCGACATGCGGCTCCTTGCCGGCGGCTATTTCGGCATACTGGTTCTGCAGTTCGGCCATGGCGCTCGCTCCCGCACCGCTGGCTGCCTGATATGTGGAGGCGTATACGCGGCGTATGTGCGAAATGTTCTCTATGGCTTTGAGGGCTACTACGAGCTGTATGGTGGAACAGTTGGGGTTGGCTATCACATTGCGGGGTGCGTCGAGCGCATCTTCCGGATTGACTTCGGGGACTACGAGCGGGACGTCGGCATCCATACGGAATGCGCTCGAATTGTCTATCATGAGCGTTCCGTGTTTGGTTATCGTCTTCTCGAATTCTTTCGATGTGCTTCCGCCGGCGGATACGAACGCTACGTCTACGCCCTTGAAATCGTCGTTGTGACGGAGTTCGCGCACTGCGATTCTGCGTCCGCAGAATTCGTATTCGGTGCCTGCGCTGCGCCTCGAGCCGAACAGCAACAGCTCGTCTATGGGGAAACGCCTCTTGCGGAGTACCTTCAGGAACTCCTGACCTACGGCGCCGCTTGCGCCTACGATAGCTACTTTCATATTTTCAGTGTTTTTGTTATTCCTTGTTTTTTGCCCGGATATTTCACGGCAGTCCGTTCGGCATTGGACCTCAATCGAAGAATCCTTCGTCCTCCCAACCTGTCGCGGTGTCCTCGTCGGGCGACATGCTGTCCGGACAGTTATATTCCACGGCTCCTGCCGGACGGTAGAACTTGTCGCTGCGACGCACTCCGAGCGACGGGTCGGAGTATACCTTTTTCATAAATTCTCCGAATACGGGCAACGCCAGCGACGCTCCCTCGCCTCCTGAGACGAGATGCGCGCTTTGGTCTTCGCAACCGATCCACACGCCGCCGACGAGATTGGGCGTTACTCCCATGAACCATGCGTCGCGTCCTTCCTGTGAAGTTCCGGTTTTACCGCCTATTTCGACGTCGCGGAAACCGTAGACGTTCCGCAGTCTTATCGCCGTACCCGTCGCGACATTGTTCTGGAGCATCTGTACCATGGTATATGCTGTCTGTTCGCTTATGGCATCGCTGACCGTCGGAACGAACGTGGATATGACATTGCCCTGTCTGTCCTCTATGCGGGTTATGAATATTGGTTCGGTAAATACGCCTTTGTTCACGAACGTGCCGTAGGAGCCGACCATTTCGAACAGGGAAACGTCTACCGGTCCGAGGGCGAGCGAGTTTACGGGATCTATGTAGCTGTGTATGCCCATCTGGTGGATGAAGTCGGCGACGGCACGCGGATCCTTGGCCTGTTTCATGATCCATGCAGAATAGTTGTTGCGACTGCGTGCCAGTCCCCATCGCAACGGATGCAGCACTCCGTCGTATTCGACCCGTCCGGCCTCCTTGGGTTGCCACGGCTCCATATTGTCGGTTTCGAGCGTTACGGGCAGGTTGGGAACCATGGTACAAGGTGTGAAGCCCATGTAGTCTATGGCGAAACAGTAGACGAACGGTTTTATGGTGGAACCTATGTGGCGTTTGCCCTGTTTAACCATGTCGTACTTGAAGTATTTGAAGTCGGGGCCGCCCACGTATGCTTTCACGTGTCCCGTGTTCGGGTCCATGGCCATGAACGATCCGCGCATGATCTGTTTGTGGTGCAGTATCGAGTCGCGCGGTGTCATTACGGTATCCACCTCTCCTTTGTAAGTGAATATACGCATAGGAACTGGGGTGCGGAAGTCGGCTTCTATTTCCTCTTTCGTGGCACCCTGTTCCTTGAGGTTGCGGTAGCGGTCGGTGTAACGCATGGCACTCTGTATGATCCGTTCGGCCGCTTCGTTGGATGTTTTAAGGAACAGTTGTCCGGTACGTTTTACCTGTGCGTCCATGCGTGGCTGTATGGCTGTCAACTGTGCGACGAGCGCTTCTTCGGCATACTCCTGCATGTCGTAGTTGAGCGTGGTGTATATTTTCAGTCCGTCGCGGTATATGTTATAGGGGGTGCCGTCGGATTTGGTGTTTTTATGACACCAGCCGTATATGGGGTTGTTTTCCCAGCGTTCCAGTTCCGCTTCGTAGTCTTTGCCGTACTGTTTTTTCGTCGGACGCGGCATGTTCATCACGTTGCGGATCATTTCGCGGAAATAGGTGGCTATGCCGTCGTTGTGCGAGACGGGGGTGAATTTCAACTCTATGGGGAGTCGTTTGAGAGAGTCGAGCGTATTACGCGATAGGTAGTTGCTTTGGTACATGCGGGTCATGACCGTGTTGCGGCGTTCGAGGGAACGTTCCGGGTTGCGTACCGGGCTGAAACGGGTCGGTGCGTTCACGACACCGACGAGCAATGCCGATTCCTGTACGTTGAGTTCCGACGGATCCTTGTCGAAGAACGTTTTCGCGGCCGCTTTTATGCCGTAGGAGTTGCTGCCGTAGAATACCGTGTTGAGGTACATGGCTATGATCTCCTCCTTTGTATAGTTGTATTCCAGTTTTACGGCCGTAATCCACTCCTTGAGTTTGGTTATGACCATGCGGAAAGGATTGTGATAGACGAGCTCTTCGCGCGGGAAGAGGTTTTTGGCGAGCTGCTGCGTTATGGTACTGCCTCCTCCTTGACCGCGCTGCCCCATTGCTATGGTTTTGAAGGCCACGCGTGCCAGCGATATGAAGTCAATGCCGGAGTGGGTGTAGTAACGCGAATCCTCGGTGGATACGAGTGCGGCTACCAGTGCCGGCGACAGGTCTTCGTAGTCTACATATGATCTGTTCTCCACATAGAACGATCCGATCAGTCTGCCGTCTTCGGCATATATTTCGGTGGCGAGGTTGCTTTTGGGGTTTTCGAGCTCCTCGAATGACGGCAGTCTGCCGAATGCGCCTGCCGCGACGAGCAGTATCAACAAGGCGAACACTCCTGCCAGCGAGCCGAATATTCCCCAGAACCATTTGGTGAATCGCCGTGCGCGTTCGCTACGGCTTTTCTTATGTGTCTTATCAGTATTCTGCATAACACTGCAAAGATATGAATTTGACCATATATTATATACTCCTCGGATAATATAACTGTATTATTGAATTAATGTGGTTGCCATTGTGTGATTTTAAATGTATGTTATATCGTAAACCGTTGCGGCGGATCGGAGCACCTTTCCCGGTGTGCATTGCGGGGCAGTCTGAAATTTTCTATGAAAAATATTTGTACCGCCATACTCAGGGAACGCGCTTATCCTGCAAATATTTTGCTCTTTTGACGGCATGCCGGTAGAAAGATAAACCGTCGGCATCACTTTTTAAAACGGTAAATAGTCTTACCTTTGTAGACCGGAACGGTTGTCGGAGAAGAAGCGGTTCCGGCAGGTTTAACAGACAGAGAAAGGATTCGCATGATTTATACCATTACCCTCGAAGATATGGAATTCAAGGCTTATCACGGTTGTTACGACCTTGAAAAGATCGTCGGCAACCGTTTCACAGTCAGCCTGTCGCTCGACGCGGAACTCGACGAAGCCGCCGAAGCGGACGATGTCGCCAAGACGGTGAATTACCTGAACGTGTACCGCACCGTGTCCGAATGTATGAAGGTGAAATCCGATATTCTGGAGAATGTCGTGCTGCGTATCGTGGATGCCTTGTATGCCGAGTATCCTTCTCTGCGCAAAGTGTGCGCTACGGTGTCGAAACTGGCGCCACCGCTCGGCGGGAAGATCCGCAAAGTGTCCGTTACCCTCTGTAAATGACCTCCGGCACGGTGTGTTGATCGGTTGTTGATAACTTGAGCCGTTACGGTTGGGACATTCGGAGAAATGGAGGTAAAATTGTAGGGATACTTCACTTTTCCAAGAGTAATCATTGAAAAAAATATATAAAGTCTACTGTCATGTCCGATACAAAGACTAACGTGGGCGCCGACGGGCGTCCGCTTACCGAGTACCAGTACAACGAGGCCATAGAGGCATCCAAGGAGTACTTCAAAGGCGACGATCTGGCCGCAATGGTGTGGGTCAGCAAATATGCGCTTAAGGATTCGTTCGGTCACATATTCGAGAAATCTCCCGAACAGATGCATTGGCGTATAGCGAACGAGATTGCCCGCATAGAGAATACGTACCCTAATCCAATGAGTGCGCAGCAGGTATACGATCTCCTCGAAAATTTCAGGTATATCATACCGCAGGGCGGACCTATGACCGGTATAGGTAACAACATGCAGATAGCGTCTCTGTCCAACTGTTTCGTTATCGGACACAAGAACCCGGCCGACTCGTACGGCGGTATCATAAGGCTCGACGAGGAACAGGTGCAGCTTATGAAACGCAGGGGTGGCGTGGGGCATGACCTTTCGCATATCAGGCCTACGGGCAGCCCCGTGCTCAACAGTGCGCTCACCTCGACGGGTATAGTTCCCTTCATGGAGCGTTACTCCAACTCCACGCGCGAGGTGGCTCAGGACGGTCGTCGCGGAGCGCTCATGCTGTCGCTCTCGATAAAGCATCCCGACGCAGAAAATTTCATAGACGCCAAGGTAGAGACAGGCAAGGTGACCGGCGCCAACGTATCCATAAAGATAGACGACGAGTTCATGCGTGCCGTGATAGAGAATCGCAAATATTTGCAGACCTATCCGATAGATTCCAAAAATCCTATGGTTTCCAAGGAGATAGACGCCCGTACGCTGTGGAACAAGATCGTCCATAACGCATGGAAAAGCGCCGAGCCGGGCGTGTTGTTCTGGGATACCATAATCCGCGAATCGGTACCCGACTGTTATGCGGACGAGGGTTTCCGTACCGTTTCCACGAATCCTTGCGGCGAGATACCGTTGTGCCCGTACGACAGCTGTCGCTTGCTCGCTATGAATCTGTACAGCTATGTGGACGATCCGTTTACGCCGAAAGCGAAATTCAATTTCGAAAAGTTCCGCAAGCATGTGGAATACGCGATGCGTATCATGGACGACATAATAGACCTCGAACTCGAAAAGGTCGATGCCATATACAACAAAATCAAGCACGACCCCGAAGATCTCGATATCCGCCGCGTAGAACTGTCGTTGTGGGAAAAGATACGTGATAAGGCTATCAAGGGCCGTCGTACCGGACTGGGCATCACTGCGGAAGGCGATATGCTCGCCGCACTCGGCCTTACCTATGGTACCGACGAAGCCATAGATTTCGCCGTCGAGGTACAGAAGACGCTCGCGCTGGAGGCTTATCGTACTTCCGTGAAGATGGCACGCGAGAGAGGCGCGTTCCCGATGTACGACAATCTCAAGGAGGAGGGCAATCCCATGATCGAGCGTATACGCAAGGCCGATCCCGCCCTTTATGAGGAGATGACGCAGGTTGGGCGCCGCAACATAGCCATGCTTACGATAGCTCCCACGGGTACCACGTCGCTTATGTCACAGACTACGTCCGGTATAGAACCCGTGTTCCGTCCCGTGTACAAGCGCCGTCGCAAAGTCAATCCCAACGACAAGAATGTAAACGTCACTTTCACCGACGAGGTGGGCGACCACTGGGAGGAGTACAACGTATTCCATCACAAGTTCGTCGTATGGCTCAAGGCCAACGGTTACGATACGTCGAAACTCGACTCAATTTCCGATGCGGAACTCGACGAGCTGGTGAAAAAGTCGCCATACTACAAGGCTACGGCCAACGATATAGATTGGGTCGCTAAGGTGAAGATGCAGGGTGCCATACAGAAGTGGGTAGACCATTCCATATCGGTGACTGTCAATCTTCCGGAAAACGTTACCGAGGAGCTTGTTGGCGAAGTGTACAAAGCTGCGTGGGAGAGCGGTTGCAAAGGCGTTACCGTATATCGCGACGGGTCGCGTGCAGGAGTTCTCGTGGATGCGAAGCCCAAAAAGAAAGATCACGACTGCGGTTGCGACGAGTATAAGCCGCCGTTGGCACGCCCGATAGAACTGGAAGCCGACGTGGTGCGTTTCAAAAACGGCAGCGAGGACTGGATAGCTTTCGTCGGTATATACAACGGCCGTCCTTACGAGATATTCACCGGTAAGATAGAGGAGGATTCGCTCTATATCCCCAAATCCATAAACAAGGGATTCATAGTCAAGGTGAAGGAGGAGGACGGACAGAAACGTTACGATTTCCGTTATCAGGACAAATACGGCTACCCGCATATAATAGGCGGTATATCGCGCCTGTTCGACAAGGAGTTCTGGAACTATGCCAAATTGATCTCCGGAGTGTTGCGCAACGGTATGCCCATAGTGGATGTCGTCAACCTCGTAGATGGCCTCAGCTTCGACAGCGAAACCATAAGCAACTGGCAGAGCGGCGTGGCACGGGCACTGAAACAGTACATAAAGGACGGCACCAAAATTCCGAAACAGAAATGCCCCAACTGCGGTGAGGAGACGCTCGTATTTCAGGAGAAGTGCCCCCATTGTACCTCCTGCGGCTGGTCGCGTTGCAGCTAATCCTACCCGCACTCGCAGAAAAGATACAGGGTTACAACTGCCGCTTTTTGTAAAAAGCGGCACCGAAAACTTTCGGATATTATTTATGCTATAACATATTATAAGATAGGGTCTGCTTCGACAGACCCTATCTTATAATATGTATTGGTGTACTGTGAAGTAAATATCCGAGAGTTCTTTGGGTTCCTTTCTTGCAAGAAAGGAACGATATAAATCGGGTGTTTTCTGGTGGAGTTATTGTATATGACCGTGTTGGCGGAAGCTGTAGGAGGCGTTGTCGGCTATTATGATATGGTCTACGAGGAGTATGTCGAACAGTGCTGCGGCTTCTGTTATCCGTGCCGTCAGTGCTATATCTTCGGGGCTGGGGGAGGCTATTCCTGAGGGGTGGTTGTGGACTATTATCATTGCCGGGGACAGCAACTCTATGGCGCGTTTGACGACGAGTTTGTAGTCTACTGTCAGGGAGGTGACTCCGCCTTGGCTGATCCGCCTTTTTTCTATCACGCTGTTTGCCGATGTAAGGTACAGCGCCCACATTTCTTCGTGTTTGAGGCGTGACAACTGGGGCGCGAAAATTTCCGCCACGTCGTCTTTGGTACGTATTACGGAAGGTGCCGCGGCTTCCTGGTTACGCAACCTTACTGCCAGTTCGAATGCTGCCGTAAGTACTGCGGCACGTCTCATGCCTATGCCTTCGGTCATGCGCAGACGCGGCATGTCGGCGCGCGACAGTGTGAGCAGCGATGAGCCGTTGGCATCGAGGATCCGTGTCGCCGTTTCTATCGCGCTGTATTCGCCGCCGTCGCCGAGGATTATGCTTATCAGTTCTGCGTCGGATAATGACTCCACGCCGCGGGAGACGAGTTTTTCGCGTATCTCCCTGTCAGTTGATCTTTCCATGTACGGCTTTGTACTTTTCGAGACTCATGTCTACCGTGTCCATGAAGTAGTCGCCGACTTCGTCGTTGCTTACGATCTGGGTCACCGCCCATGCCGCTTTTTGTTCGGCTTCCTTTTTGGAACTGCCGCAGCCGTGGCCGAGTTCTATGCCGTCTATTATTATCTTGGACAGGAATTTGGGCTGTTGTACCGTCGATTCGGCGTCGGCCGTCGTATTGAAGTGTATGGAGCGTTTGCTTTTCTGACACCACTCTATCAGCCGGCTTTTAAAATCCGTCTCGGTGTTCGTTATGTCGCTCAGATCTACGTACCGGCGGAGCAGGTTGTTTATGACGAACCTGTTCGCGAAGTCGTATCCCTTGTCGAGATATATGGCGCCAATGAGCGCTTCGAGAGCGTTGCCGCTGAGGTGTTTGTGGCTGTATGTGCCGCTGAATCGGGCTACTATGTGGCGGTCTATGCCTATGCGCGAGGCGATGTCGTCCATTGTGGCGCGGCTCACTATGCGTGAACGCATCTGGGTGAGGAACCCTTCGGTCTGTTCCGGATATTCGATGAACAGATAATCGGATACTATGGCTTCCAGTACGGCGTCGCCAAGAAATTCGAGCCTTT
This sequence comes from uncultured Tidjanibacter sp., assembly GCA_947852905.1. Lineage (GTDB taxonomy): Bacteria > Bacteroidota > Bacteroidia > Bacteroidales > Rikenellaceae > Tidjanibacter. The sequence continues at coordinate 294,592 of CANTVF010000003.1, forward strand.
CGTTGTTGGCCGTGTTACCGTCTGGCAACGATACGGATGCCGAGCGGTGGATGAGTGCGAGCTTGTAAAGATCTATGTTGTCGGGGGTCAGACCGAGCATGGAGTGTATGGTTGCGTAAAACTCCTTATCGCGGCCGAAGAGCCTGTGAAAGCCCCTTTTTATTGCGTCGAACATTTTGCTTTGCAGTTTTTTTGGACTCGATAGTCAAGGTTGGGAATGCGGTTTGTCACATGGCTTTGTCTTTATAAAAATATTCGTTTCTCGACGGTCGTTTTCTCGTCTCGCCGAACGTTCCGACTTCGGATTATCGAAGACATTAATTTATAAAGATTTTTATGGGATCGTCGCCGACGGTTGCCGGATAGACCGCATTCCGTGAGTGGCGATGGCGGCATCGTGCTCTGTAATGCGTCTTGCCGACAGTCTGTTTCCACACAGCAAAGATATTACAAAGCTGCGTGAAAACAAACCGGCGTGCCGGCGTTGGCGATAGTGATAAATGAAAATCCCCTCCGTCATTGTATGGTGGAGGGGATTTTGTATTTGAAGCTTGTCGGCCGATCAGATCTTTTTGAGAAGAACCGTGGCGTTGTGTCCGCCGAAACCGAAAGTGTTGCTTATGGCCACCCTGACTTCGCGCTTCTGAGCTTTGTTGAGCGTCAGGTTGATCCTTTCGTCGATATTGGGATCGCGGTTGAAGTTGTTGATTGTCGGAGGAATAACGCCTTCCGTGATCGCCATGATGCAGGCGAGAGCTTCTATGGCGCCGGCTGCGCCGAGAAGGTGTCCCGTCATGGATTTGGTGGAACTTATGTTGACGTCGTATATTCTGTCTCCTATGGCGCTCTGTATGCCGAGCAATTCCGGTATATCGCCCGCCGGGGTGGATGTTCCGTGAGTGTTGATATAGTCTATTTCGTCTATCGATACACCTGCTTCCTCGATTGCGTCGAGCATGGCTTTCTTGGCTCCCGACCCTTCGGGGTGGGGGGCGGTCAGGTGGTGAGCATCGCCGCTCATACCTCCTCCGCCTATTTCGGCGTATATTCTGGCTCCACGTGCCAAAGCGTGTTCGTACTCTTCGAGTATGAGACCTCCTGCACCTTCGCCTATCACGAAGCCGTCTCGGTCGGTATCGTATGGACGCGATGCCGTGGCCGGATCGTCGTTGCGTGTAGACAGTGCCTGCATGGAATTGAAGCCTCCTACACCCGGCTCATTGACCGATGCTTCCGATCCGCCGGTTACCATGATGTCCGCACGACCTGCGCGGATCTGGTCGGCCGCTATGATCATGGCGTGGTTGGACGATGCGCATGCCGATACGGTACAGAAGTTGGGACCCATGAAACCGTATTTCATGGATATGTGGCCTGCTGCTATGTCGGCGATCATCTTGGGTATGAAGAACGGGCTGAAGCGGGGGGTATTGCCTCCTGATATGTAACCCGATATTTCGTCGAACATCGATTTGAGACCGCCGATGCCCGATGCCCATATGACGCCTATGCGGCTTTTGTCTATATTGTCCAGATCGAGACCTGAATCTTTGACAGCCTGATCTGCCGCCACCATGGCGTATTGCGAGAAAAGGTCGTATTTACGTACCTCCTTGCGGTCGAAGAAATCCTCCCAGTTGTATCCTTTTACTTCACAGGCAAATTTCGTCTTGAATTTTTCAGCATTGAAATGTGTCACCGGCGCGGCACCGCTGACACCCGCTTTCAGGTTGGCGAAGTACTCCTGTATGTTGTTGCCAAGCGGATTGATCGTGCCGATACCGGTCACTACAACTCTCCTTTTCTGCATAGCAATTTGTTTTGGGTTTTTATATGTCGCACCCCGCAACGGCGAGGCGCTGCAATTTAGTATTTATTTGCGTCGGTAGATACTTTTTTTCGAAAAAAATCCTTTTACGGATATTCGGGGAATATTTACCGCTGGAATTTCCGACGCTGCGAAACACGGCTGGAGCTTAATTTTCCGTTCCGTAACCGTGTCTCGTATCGTCGGACACAGATCGTGGCGATTGCCGTGCGGAGTTTCCTCGACGGTTACCTGCCGCCGCGCCATCCGATCTTTTGAGGGTGTGCCTCTTACAATAAAAGATAAGGTAAAATAAATGAATATTTTACCTTATTAGATTATTCATCGGAACTCGGTGCGATTAGGCTTTGTGTTCTTCGATGTATTTGATAGCTTCGCCGACAGTAGTGATCTTTTCAGCGTCTTCGTCCGGGATCGAGATTCCGAACTCCTTCTCAAATTCCATGATAAGCTCTACGGTGTCGAGGGAGTCTGCACCAAGATCGTTAGCAAAACTCGAAGTCAGCTCGATATCTTTTTCTGCAACGTTCAATCTGTCTTTGATAATCTCAACTACTTTTGATGAAATTTCCGACATAACTTTTAATTTTAGTTCAACAATATTTTGCAAGTAAATTTGGCCTTCTTAAAGGAAATTCATTGGCAAAAGTAGCACTTTTTCCTTAAAAATTGAAAAATGGTAATTCTTTTTGCCGGATGTAGACCAATAAGTGAGGCTATTTTATTGTTTGTTAGTGTATTGCATTATTTCTGATTTTGTCGTGTACGGGCTTATGCGATTTGTGGCATGAATCTGGCATGCAAATATATTTTGCGTATGCGGAGAGTTCTGGTTATATTAGCGAGCGGCTTTGGCGCGAGGCCCGTCAGGTGGCATTCCCGGCCTGTTGACATATTGCAGTGAGATTATTCATTTTAAAACATATAATAATATGAGATTGTTGTTGATAAGCAATTCGACCAATGCGGGCGAGGAGTATCTGAAGTATCCGATAGGCGATATAGCCGAATTCCTGAGTTGCGCCAACGAGGTGTTGTTCATTCCCTATGCGGCGGTGACGTTTTCCTATGACGAATATGCCGCAAAGGTACAGAGGCGTCTCGATGAGATAGATCTGAAAGTACGTCCTATCCACAGGGAGGCCGATCCGGTGGCTGCGATACGTGAGGCGGAGGCCATTATGGTAGGCGGCGGAAATACGTTCGCCCTGATCAAGGCTATGCAGGAGGGCGGCTTGTTGGGACCGATACGCGAACGTTTGGCCGAGGGTGTACCCTACGTCGGGTGGAGTGCGGGAAGCAATGTGGCCTGTCCGACTATCCGTACTACGAACGATATGCCTATCGTGGAGCCGTCGTCGTTCGAGGCTCTTGGGGTGGTTGGATTCCAGATCAATCCCCACTATCTGGACGCCAATCCGGAGGGACATGCCGGCGAAACGCGCGAACAGCGCATAGAGGAGTTTATTGCGGCCAACAGGGACGTTTATGTCGCGGGACTGCGCGAAGGTTGCATGCTGCGTCTGGAAGGGGACAGACTGTCTTTGAAAGGAGCGCGTCCGATGCGTATATTCCGTTACGGGGAGAAACCGCGCGAAGTTTCCGCGGGCGACGATCTGTCGTTTCTCATGTAGGCTACGATAGCCGCTTTTCGGTATTGTCGTCCGCAGAGCGTTATGTTATACCTATAGTCCGTAGTGCAGGGAATATGCTATTACCTTAAAATATATGGGAAAGACGGTAGAACTCGGCGCTGCTGGGGAACGGGTGGCGGTGGAGTGGTTGCGAGCGGCAGGATTCGTCATCATGGATACCAACTGGCGTGCCGGACGATATGAGTTGGATATAGTTGCGAATAGCGGCGATATCGTACATTTCGTCGAGGTCAAATTGCGTAAGGCCGGCTCTCTTACCGCTCCGGAAGATGCCATGACGCCAGTCAAGTGCCGTGCTTTGCTGAAAGCCGCCAATTTTTATATCGAGCAGCACGGCATAACGTCGGACTGCCGGATAGACATGATTGCGGTGGAGTACGACGATGAAGGGGAAACGGTAGTCAGGTATATTCCCGATGCGGTGACGCCCGGCTGGTAAGAGGTACCGGAGCATGTATGTCGTTATGTCTGCAAGGCTTGTAATAGGCATGCATGTTGCCGGAAGACGACTGTAACGATTCATTAAAAATTATGAGATATGCTTAAAGCAGGAGATAAGGCTCCCGATTTCAGGGGAGTAGACCAGAACGGCAACGAGTTGTCGCTCGGCATGTATAAGGGTAAGAAACTGATACTTTATTTCTATCCCAAGGATAATACGAGCGGGTGTACTGCAGAGGCGTGCAGTCTGCGCGACGGATATTCGGAACTGAAAGCCAAAGGTTTCGAGATAGTGGGCGTCAGTCCCGACAGCGAGAAGTCCCACAAAGGTTTCGCCGACAAACACGAGTTGCCGTTCCCGTTGATCGCCGATACAGACAAGACGATAGCCACTGCCTACGGTACATGGGGACTTAAGAAATTCATGGGACGGGAGTATATGGGTATCATTCGCACGACGTTCGTTATCGACGGCAACGGTGTGATAGAAAAGGTGTTCGATAAGGTGAATACCAAACGGCATTTTGAACAGATAGCCGACGCATACAGATAGACCGGATCGGAATGATCCGGACGGGTCGCTGTTTGCGGCGATGCGGCTTAGTATTATATCAGAGGGAGCAGGAAAATCGTTTTCCTGCTCCCTCTGATTTTGTATCGCCACCATATTCCTGTAGCATGGTAGCGGAGGCGGAATCGTCCGTATGCTGCGGTATATTCTTCGTACCTGCGCCGGGATTTACCTACTGTCTGCTGCGGAGGGCATGCTGTTGCCGGATCAGAACGGGAATATCAACGGGAGTACGAGTATCATTACCCCGCCCATTATAAGCTGCAACGGCAATCCGACCTTTATATAATCGCCGAAACGGTATCCTCCGGCACTCATGACGAGCGCGTTGGGCGGTGTCGAGAACGGCGATGCGAAACACATGCTCGCCGATACGGCGACGGCGAAGAGGAACGGATACGGGCTTACTCCCATTCTCAGTGCTGCGTCCATGGCTATAGGGGCGAAAAGTACGGCGGTCGCCGTATTGCTTATGAACATGGTCATGAGCGATGTGGCGAAGTATACCATCGCCAGCAGGCCCAGCGGTCCCGTGTCGCCTATGCCGTGAAGCAGGAATTCAGATATGGCAGCCGTTATGCCGGTTTTGTCGAATGCAGTGGACATGGGTATCATGGCTCCGATAAGCACTATGCTGCTCCAGTTGATGCTTGCATAGGCCTCTTCCATGTTACGCAGACATCCGGTGAGTACTATGAGTATGGCTGCGGCGAGAACCGCCCCTACGGAAGGAATGATATCGAGTACCATGACGGTTATCATGGCCACCATTATCAGCGCTGCGACGGGCGCTTTCCTGTCAAGGGTTATGCGGGCTGCCATTTTTTCGGGCTGTCCTACTACGACGAACTCTTCGGTGTATTCTTCCAGGGCGGTGATGTTGTCCCAGGTTCCCTGTATGAGCATTGCGTCGCCGGCGTGCATCTTAGCGTCGCGGAAGTCGCCGAGGGCGTATTCTCCGTGGCGTTTGATGCCTATGACGTTTACATTGTACAGTTCGCGGAAACGGCTGTCGGCTACCGTGTGGTTTATCAGTTGGGAGTTGGGCATTATGAATATTTCGGCGAATCCGTTTTCTGCCGATACCGGCGAACTGTGTCTGTCCCATTCGGACGGCAACAGACCGCATTCGGCGATGAAACGGTCGGCGTTTTCGCGGGTGCCGTGTATGGTGATAGTGTCGCCCGCGAGTAGGACGCTTTGCGGTCCGGCGACCTCTTCTGTTATATTTTTGCGGAAGCGTGTTTGGGAATGGTGAGTGATCTTGCCTATGCTGACATCGAATATCGAACCTATGCGGAGTTCCTTCAGGGATTTTCCCGTTATGGGCGAACTTTCTGGTACGGTGGCTTGGAGACTCTGGTTTTTCAGATTGTATTCCTCGACCAGTTGTGCCAGCGATTTAGGTTTCTTCTTTTTGTTGCCTGTTCCGGTATCCTTGGAGGTCAGCCAACGGCTAAGAAAAAACAGTACCGTTACGCCTACTGCGACTACCACGGCACCTACGGGAGCGAACGAAAAGAAGCCCAGCGGCTCGAAGCCGTTGTCTACTATGGCTTCCTGTATGACGAGGTTGGGCGGTGTGCTTATCAGGGTGAACAGTCCCATGCTGCTTGCGAATGCCATAGGCATGAGATAACGTCGCGGATTTATGCCTGCCGATGCTGCCATACTCATTACTATGGGCATCATGACCGCTACTGTTCCGGTATTGCTGACGAATGCTCCTATCAGCGCCGTTACAAGCATCACGAGTACGAAAAGCACGTTTTCGTTTTTGCCACCTATGTGTAGTATACGGCTGCTTATCATTTTAGCGAGTCCGGTGCGGAATATTCCGGCGCCTACTATGAACAGGCCGATCATCATTATGACCACCGAATTGGAAAAACCGGACAGCGCCTCAGCGGGCGTCAGTATGCCCGATAACAGCAATACGAGCAGGGCGCACATGGCCACTATGTCGGAACGGACTTTGCCGCTCATGAAGAATCCGCATGATACCACGAGGGTTATGAGCGTCAATAATGAAGGTGACATATGTGTGTAGTTATTGGTTTTGCGGTATTTCGGGTATTATTTCGAGTGCGGCAACGGTCATGGGGATGATATATTGGCGGAATGTTCCGGATGTTTCCGTTTGGAATTGTGCGATTCATCAGTTGGCCGATTGTTGCCGTCACTCTATGCATACCGGCAGTTCTCTGTTATAAAAGAACTGCCGGTGCATATGTGGGGTAGTGTTATTTTATGGTTTTTTTGTCGAACAGGCGCCATACTATCGCTGACAGAGCTGCACCTGCGAAAGGCGCTACGATGAACAGCCACAGTTGCGACAAAGCTTGTCCGCCTTCGAATATGGCCGGACCTATGCTGCGGGCAGGGTTGACCGAAGTGCCCGTAATCGGAATGCAGACGATGTGTACGAGAGTGAGCGTGAGACCTATGACGAGGCCTGCCATAGCCGGATTGCCCTTGTCGCTGCTGGTCACACCCAGAACGGTAAGCACGAAAATGAATGTGAATATCATTTCGGCCAGAAATGCCTGACATGCCGTACCTTCGCTGAAACTGTTTGCTCCGGTCCCGGTTGGTCCTTGGTGTATTCCCGTAGATACTAGCAGATAGATTATAGCCGATCCTATGACAGCGCCTATTACTTGGAAAAGCATGTACATGCCGGCTTCTTTCCCTTTCATTCTTCCCGACATCCAGAATCCCAGAGTAATGGCCGGATTTATGTGACAACCCGATATATTGCCGATAGTATAGGCCATGGCTACAACCGACAGACCGAAAGCGAGCGCTACTCCTATCGTGCCCACTCCGGCTCCTACTGTTCCGGCAACGGCGCCCGAGAATACCGCGCTGCCGCAACCCATTAGTACCAAAACCATGGTACCGATCATTTCAGCTAAATACTTTTTCATAAGGTAGGTTATTTTAGAATGAATTGAATGTGTATCTATATCGGAAATGGCGGTGTGATATTCCTATTACCATTGTAAGTTATATTTCTTTTCCAAATATAATGTTTTTTAAGATATGATGTTCAGACTTGCAGCGATAATATTGCGAAGTCTGCCTTTAGTCGTATATTTGCTTTTGTAGTTTTATTTGAAAATCTTCGACTGTTATGATGACTGAACAGGAAACCCGTGCCGATAATATAATGGCTGTAGCACGGAACATGATGATTGCCGCCCGGACGGCTCCCAAAGGTTGCGGCGTGGATAATCTGGAAATAGCGGTCTTGTGTCGCGATGAACTGCCGGCTTTCGCCGATGCTATGCGACGTACGGGCGAGAGGCTCGGTAAGGCGTTTTTCATGCGTGACGCCGGTAATGTGGAGGGTTCCGATGCCGTGGTGCTGATCGGAACGCGCCATTCCGTGCGTAAGTTGAATTGCGGATATTGCGGTTTCGCGACATGTCGGGAGAAAAGCGAGCAGGCTCCTGCGACGCAGTGTGCGTTTTCAGTGACCGATCTCGGTATAGCCGTGGGGTCGGCAGCGGCTGTTGCGGCGGATGCGCGCGTAGACAACCGCATACTGTATTCGGCTGGAGCTGCGGCCATGGAATTCGGTTACATGCCCGATTGTACTATCGTTTTTGCCATAGCTCTGTCCGCTTCCGGCAAGAATATATATTTCGACCGTCAGAATAAATGCGAGACAACCCGTTGACCCTTTTGTAAGCCGAGGCTGTTATACGGATTTATGTGCTGATGTCGTTTGTTCTCTTTTGTAGAGGACTGGAAAACTTTTCGGAAATACTACGTATTTCACGAGTTTATGAAAATTAACGGGGGCAGACTTTTGCCTGCCCCCGTTAATTTATACTAAATGCCGACGTGTAAAAGTTCCTCGCTTTTATTATGAGGTACGTTAACGAATAAATATAATAATCCGACCGGACCTTGTTGGTCAGCGTACTATCTTTATGTCTTTGATGCGCAACTGTGGCGTAGTCTTGCCGCGGTAATGGTTTTCGACCACCGTGTAGCAAACGTCTATGGGCCTGCCGCCGCGTATCCATTCGTAATAGGTCGGTTGCTGGAACGCTATGGCCGCTATCGTGGTATTCGGCTTCTGTTTCTGCGTCAGGTCCATGCGCAAGTGTTCCCTTTCGGCGCCTACCAGTTTGGCGTCGCCGCGGTTACTTACGCCGCGCGTTACGAATACCGGAGCCGTATTGCCCGGCCCGAACGGCTGGAACGCTTCCAGCGTGGCGCGGAACGAAGGGGTTATGTCGCTGAACAATAGTTCGGAATCTATCTCTACCTGAGGGATAAGCATGTTCGGGTCTATGTTCGTCTCGACGTATTCGTTGAATCGTCTCGTAAACTCTTCGACGTTTTCCGGTCGCATGGTAAGACCTGCGGCATACATGTGGCCGCCGAAGTTTTCGAGCAGATCTGCGCACGATTCCACCGCCTGATACAGGTCGAAGCCCGGCACGCTGCGGGCGGATCCCGTGACGAATCCGTTGCTCATTGTCAGCACTACCGTCGGGCGGTAGTAGGTCTCTATAAGCCGTGATGCCACTATTCCCACGATGCCTTTCATCCATTTGGGATTGTAGACGACAGTGCTTTTGAGCTCTTTATACTCAGGGTGGCTCTCTATGTAACTGTGGGCTTCCAGCGTTACGGAACGGTCTATGCTTTTGCGTGCCTGATTGCTGCTGTCGATGAAGGTGCCGAATTCGTCGGCGAGATCTTCGTTTCGCTCGACGAGAAGGTTTACGGCCGCATGTCCGCCCGACGGCGCCGATCTGTCTTCGTCACGGTCTACCGCCATACGGCCTGCAGCGTTTATTCGCGGCCCTATCTTGAATACTATATCGTCCACGGTGATCTTGTGTCCCTCCAGACCGCATATCTTGATGATCGATTGCAGCCCCTTGCGCGGATTGTCGTTCAGTTTCCGCAGGCCGTAGTGGGCGAGTATCCTGTTTTCCCCTACCAGCGGTACTATGTCCGCGGCGGTACTCACTACCACCAGATCGAGCAGACCGACGATTTTCTCGAACGGGATACCCTTGAGCTGGCTGTAGCCCTGCACGAGTTTGAAGCCGACACCGCATCCCGACAGCTCGTCGAAAGGATAACCGTCGTCCGGCCGCTTGGGATCGAGCACGGCCACGGCGGCGGGAATTGCGTCACCGGGAAGGTGGTGGTCGCAGATGATGAAATCTATTCCCAGCTCGTTGGCATAGGCCACTTTTTCGACAGCCTTTATTCCGCAGTCCAGCGCGATGATGAGGTTTACTCCGTTTCTTTTCGCATAATCTACACCGGTTTTGGATATGCCGTACCCTTCCGTATAACGGTCGGGTATGTAGAACAGCATATCTTTCACACCCATCTGCCTGAGGAAGATATATACCAAGGCAACGGCCGTGGTGCCGTCGACGTCGTAATCACCGTATACCATGATCTTTTCACCATGGGTGATAGCTTGGTCGATGCGCCTCACCGCCTTGTCCATATCCTTCATCAGGAACGGGTCGTGCAGGTCGGACAGCTTGGGGCTGAAGAACCTTGAAGCTTGTTCGTAAGTGTCTATGCCTCTTTGTACGAGTAGGTTGGCAAGCACTCTGGGAATCCCGGTCGCGGCAGCCAGTTCGGCCACCTTCCGGGGATCACCCTGAGGCTTGATCACCCAACGTTTTTCGATAGGCATAATCTTCTATTTTTATTTTAATATTTATAATCTTCTCCAGATGCGCCATGAACGCCATTTTGACGGCTTCCATGTCGGCCGCTTCGCCCGTTTCGCGAGCTATCGAAGTAGCCCCCCTGTCGGCGAATCCGCACGGATTGATGTAGTCGAACCACTTCAAGTCCGTGTTGACGTTCAGCGCGAAACCGTGCATCGTGACATAACGCGACGAGCGCACTCCTATGGCTGCAATCTTGCGTAACGGGCCTTTGTCGGTAAGCCATACGCCTGCAGCACCGGCTACACGCGTACCGCTTATGCCCCATTCGGCCACCGTCCTTATGACAGCCTCTTCGAGCGAGTGTATATAGTCGCGCAATCCGATACCTTCCCGTTCGAGATCGAGTATCGGATAACCTACCAGCTGACCCGGTCCGTGAAACGTTATGTCACCGCCGCGGTCTATATGGTAAAACGATGCACCCTGTTGTTTCAGGAAATCTTCGGCCACGAGCATGTTCTCTTCGTGGCCGCTTTTGCCCAGCGTATATACCGCCGGGTGTTCGCAGAGCAACAAAAATTGCTCCGCTTTTATCGCAGGATCCTGCTTGGATGCCAGAAGATGCCCGAAAATGTCCTTTTGCATTTCCCAGCACTCGGCATAGTCGATAACGCCCAAGTCACGGCATATTACTGTTTCCTTCGGCGTTTCCATAGTCAGTCTTGTTTATTTATGCTTCCCAGAGCCTGTTCGGCCAGATAGGACGAGCGTACGAGCGGCGCACTCGCCACATATTTGAATCCGCGCATTCGAGCCAGATCGCCGTACATGGCGAATTTGCCCGGCGTAACGTATTCGGCTACGGGATAATGTGCCAGCGTCGGACGCAGGTATTGACCGAGAGTCACTATCGAGCAGCCCACGTCGGCCAGATCGTCGAGCGTGCGCAGTATCTCCTCTTCCGTTTCGCCGAGACCGAGCATGATGCCGCTTTTGGCTACGGCGCCGCGCGAGGCTATGTACCGGAGCACTTCTAGCGAGGTGCGGTATTTAGCCCGCGACCTTACCATGGGCGTGAGCCTTTCGACCGTTTCGATATTGTGCCCGATGATGTCGGGCTTGGCGTCTATGACCGTGTCGAGCATTTCGGTGCGGCCGTCGAAGTCGGGTATTAAGACTTCTATCGTTGTGGACGGATTGACTTCCCTGATCGCACGTATCACCGCAGCCCAATGGGCAGCTCCGCCGTCGGGCAGGTCGTCCCTGTCTACGGAGGTGAGTACGGCATGTTTGAGTCCCATGAGACGTATGGACTCGGCGACCTCGCGGGGTTCGCTCTCTTCTGGCGGTAGCGGCCTGCCGGTTTTTGTGGCGCAGAATTTACACGAGCGCGTGCATATGTCACCCAAAATCATGAACGTGGCTGTCCTTCTGCTCCAGCATTCCGATTTGTTGGGACACTTGCCGCTGTCGCAGATAGTGTGCAGATGATGTTTCTCCACTATCTTGGACACGTCGGCGAATGTATCGTCGTTATGGAGTTTGATCTTGAGCCAACCGGGTTTGAGATTTTTAGCTACCTTATCGTTGTTGTAAGGCATTGTATTATTATTTTTTCCAATTGATACAAAAGTAGCTATAATTTTTCGATTTATTATTACTACGCACCGCAAAATCGCCCCAAATAACGTTTGCGGCAGTTATGCACTTAGGGTTGAGAGCCTTGCATGCCGCGAAGATGTCTCTTGCGCTCGCGTTCCGGAAAGGCGCCGGCAACGGCAGGCCTGATTTTTGTGGCGGCGGAATAACGCGGCGGGACCGGTCGTGAAAAGTTTCCGTTGTAGTTGCTTTTATGCGGTTAGGGTGTGTCGGGGCTGTGTCGGTTTCCGCGGTGCGCATGTTGTCGTGCAGATAGTGGCGGGATACGGATGTCGTCACGTCTGATTGTGTCGGTATTGCGGCGTATACGCCGTCGGTGGAGTATGCGTCCGTTGCGGCGAGAGTGGTTGGTAATGAGTAAAGTATAATTATAATTTTCAGAATATATGTACGTGAAGAATAACTGGGCGTTCGTCGTCTACAAATTCGTCTTGCTTGCGGTGTGCGGTTACGGCATCGCATGCCATATGAACGGAGACTGGGCTTCGTTCAACTACTATACGGTGCTGAGCAATACGGCCTGTTTCGTCTATTTTCTCACGTCGCTGGTCGTGAACATACGCCGCATGGCCGCGGGAGAGAGTGTCGAGACGTGGCGGCCGCGCGTCGAGGGCGCCGTAGTTTTCTGTATCACCGTGACGTTTCTGATATACCATTTCGTCCTGCGCCCCGAAGCGTTCCGCATGGGTAACGACGGTAATTTCTATTCGGCCCTCAACATGGCACAGCACTACATAGTGCCTATCATGACGATCGGCGACTGGCTGCTGTTCTGCCCTAAGGGAAAATGGCGCAAGGGCGATCCTGCCTCTTGGTTGTTGATTCCGCTGTTCTATTTCGTCTATATTTTGATCCGGGCGCCGTTCGCGGGTAACATAGGCGGTACCTCCAGCCCGTATCCCTATGCGTTCATAGATATTCAGGCCAACGGCGTAGGCGTAGTGGCGCGTAACGCATTGCTGGCGGCTGTCGGTATGCTCGCTCTGGCATATATTCTGTATGCCGTGGATATGCTGCTCGCGCGTGCCGGGAGAAAAAGAAAAATGCGTTAGGGGCGTAACGTTTATCGTAATTTGTTATATTTACAATCCGTAAGCCGCCGAAGTATACCGTCTGCGTATGTTTCGGCGGACGGTATGTCGTATGTCCGATCGGCTCCGGCGCTTTTCCCGTTACGGTCTGTCATGGCGTTTTAGCCCGATAGTATACGCTTGACGAGTGTATGTATTTTACATTGTCCTGACATTCGTTAAGTGCGTATTGGTTTGTTGCCGGATATGGCGCGGTTTCGTAAGGCTGGATTGTTATGGCGGCAGTCGCGATGCATACCGGATTGTTAAGACGACTAAACGATAATTATTGTTGCGATGCATGCTTTCAATGTACTTCTGATTACGATGACCGTATTGGCCGTCGTGGTATTCGTGGCGCTGTTCTTCGTGGATGCCGGTTACGGTATGCTGCTCGACCGCAAGTGGGGTAAAACGGTGCCGAACAAAATAGGGTGGTTCGTGATGGAAGCTCCCGTTTTCGTGGCCATGACGGTGCTGTGGCTTATGTCCGACCGTCGTTTCGAGATAACGCCGCTCTGTTTCCTGCTGCTTTTTCAGGCGCATTATTTCCAGCGGGCGTTCATATTTCCGTTCCTGCTCAAGGGACGCGGCCGCATGCCTATAGCCATAATAGCGATGGGTATAGTGTTCAATCTCGTGAATGCCCTCATGCAGGGAGGGTGGATCTTCTATCTTTCGCCGGCCGACCGTTATACGCCGCAATGGCTGCTGACGCCGCAGTTTATCGTAGGAACGGTAATATTCATAGCGGGCATGGTGATAAACCTCCATTCCGACTACATAATCCGTCATCTTCGCAAAGACGGCGATACGGGACATTACATACCTTACGGAGGCATGTTCCGTTACGTGAGTTCGGCCAATTATTTCGGCGAGCTGACCGAGTGGGTGGGATTCGCCATACTGACTTGGTCGTGGTCGGGTGCCGTGTTCGCTCTGTGGACTTTCGCCAATCTCGCGCCTCGCGCCGTGTCGATACGCAAACGTTACGAAGCCGAATTCGGGGACGAGTTCAGGCGTCTGAAACGTAAAAGCATAATACCATTCATTTTCTGACGTATGAAAAATTCACTTCTGTTTACGCCGGCCTCCATTGGCCCGTTGACGTTGCGTAACCGCACGATACGGTCGGCAGCGTTCGAAAGCATGTGCGAGAATAATGCCCCGACACAGCAACTTGAGGATTACCACCGTAGCGTAGCCGCAGGCGGCATCGGAATGACCACTCTGGCGTATGCGTCGGTGACGCGCAACGGACTTTCGTTCGAGCGCCAGTTGTGGCTGCGCCGCGAGATAGTTCCTGCTTTGCGAAAGATAACCGATGCCATACACCGCGAAGGGGCGGCAGCCTCAATACAGATAGGGCACTGCGGCAACATGTCCAAAAGGAGCGTAGCCGGCGAGATGCCCGTTTCGGCATCCGGAGGTATAAATATATATTCCCCCACTTTAGTCCGTGCGTTGCGCGAAAGCGAGATCCGCGATATAGCGCGCGCTTTCGGCGAGGCTACGTCGTTGGCTCGCGAAGCCGGATTCGATGCGGTAGAGATGCATGCCGGTCACGGCTATCTGCTCAGCCAGTTCCTGTCGCCGTATACCAATCATCGTCGCGACAGTTACGGAGGTTCGCTCGCCAACCGGATGCGTTTCATGAACATGGCCCTTTCGGAGGTCATGACGGCTGCCGGCGGCGATATGGCCGTGCTTGTCAAGACCAATATGCGCGACGGATTCAAGGGGGGCATAGAGATCGACGAAGGTCTTGAGATAGCCAAGGAGCTGGAGCGGGGCGGCGCTCATGCGCTCGTGCTGAGCGGCGGTTTCGTGAGCCGTGCACCCATGTATGTTATGCGCGGAGAGATGCCGATAAAGACTTTGACTCATTATATGAATTGCTGGTGGCTTAAGGCCGGTGTCCGCATGTTCGGTCGCATGATGATACCGTCGGTGCCGTTCAAGGAGTGTTATTTTCTCGACGACGCTCTCAAGTTCCGTCGGGAACTGAAACTGCCGCTGGTGTATGTGGGCGGAATAGTGAATCGCGGCAACATAGAGACGGTGCTCGGCAACGGATTCGAGTTCGTGCAGATGGGGCGGTCGTTGATTACCCAACCCGACTTTGTAAACCGTATGAGGGAACATGACGACGATCCGTGTTACGGCAGCGGTTGCGAACACAAGAATTACTGTATCGCACGCATGTACACGATAGACATGAAGTGTTACAAGGACGTGCCCGACATGCCTGCCAAACTGAAACGCGAGATAGACGGCGTACATTGACGCGAATGCCTGACGCTGGTTGTAGCGGCCGTTGTTTCAGATCGTTTCTCCGGCGGTTTCGTGCGGGCGGCGTGCCGGTGACAGGCGTTGCGCGCAGACTTTTCCGTAACGGTGCAGGGGATGGCCGTGCCTTCGAGAGAGATTACTGTACCGTTACGATATGGATTTGTGCGGATTTATCGGAAATGCTGCTTGCTGCATTTTCGCGGCATCAGGGATGAAATGTCTGTCTGTTCGTTGTATGTGTTACGCGTGACCGGGTTATAAAATCATGTCGGATTTTTTTGTACGGCAGTAACTGTCGTTGCGAATCGTTTCCCGATAGTTTCGGAGTATTTGCTTTAGTGATTTTTCTGGACGGAATGAATAAGTCGTATAGTACAAATGGCCATGGCGACCTTTGGGCTGTGGTGACGGGGGCCGGTTCCGGTATAGGATTGGCTTTCGCTCGTAATCTCGCCGGCCGCGGATACAATATATTCGCAGTAGGGCGGGAGATGGAACGTCTCCTGACGTGCCGCAGCGAGTTGGAATCCCGTTACGGGGTGAGGGTCGTTGCCGAAAGTATGGATCTGGCCTGTCCCGATTCCGCCGAACGGCTTTACGAACGTTATCTCGCAGCGGGAATCAGGGCGCAGGTGCTTGTAAACGATGCCGGAATGTTCATTTACAACGACATACTCGACACTTCGCAGGATAGAATAGATGCCATACTGATGTTGCATATACGCACCGTAGCGACGTTGTGCCGGCTGTTCGCTGCGGATATGGCCTCTTCCGGTGGCGGACATATCGTGAACATGGCGTCGTATTCGGTATGGATGCCTTATCCCGGTATTGCGTTGTACAGCGCTACCAAGGCTTTCGTGAAGACGTTCTCCGTAGCCTTCGCTAAGGAGGTGTGCGAATGCGGCGTATCGGTTACGGCGGTGTCTCCTGCAGGTGTGGCTACCGATTTTTACGGTCTTCCGTCGAAACTTCAGAAGCTGGGGCGCAGGCTCGGAGTGTTGTTGACGCCCGATGCCGTGGCACGCAAGTCTTTGAAGGCGGCTTTCCGCGGCCGCAGGCACATAGTGCCCGGCTGGTATAACCGCATATTCATCCCCCTGTTGCAGCACATGCCCTCGTCGTGCGTGCGGCTGATAAGGCGCGAAACAAAACGATTCATGCGCTGATTGTTATGCCGGCATATACGGCGGAGAGTTGCCGACCGTGCATACAGGAACGGTAGTGATATACCTGAAAAGGGAGGCCTTAGCGAAGACCTCCCTTTTCCATGTGTCGGACGACACTTGCCGGAATGTTTGCCGGCTGGTCGTTTCGTTATTTTATCCTTTCGTAGTATTCGCGGGTGCGAGTGTCTACGCGTATCTTGTCGCCGGTGTTGATGAACAGGGGCACCTTAACCGTTGCGCCGGTGTTTACCGTAGCGGCTTTCAACGAGTTGGAGGATGCCGTATCGCCCTTGATGCCGGGTTCGGTATAGGTTACCTCCATGTCTACGATAGGGGGCAGCTCGGCCGACAGAACGATCTCCTTGTCAGTGTGAAACATTACCTCCACGATCTGGCCGTCGGTCATCAGGTCTGCGTTTTCGATCATCTTCTTGTCTATGGTGATCTCCTCGAATGTTTCCGTGTGCATGAAGTGCGCGCCGAGGTCGTCCTCATAGGTGAACTGGTAGGGGCGGCGTTCCACGCGTACCGGCTCTATCTTTTCGCCTGCCGAAAAGGTCTTTTCGAGGATACGTCCGTTTTCGAGGTTTTTGAGTTTGGTACGCACGAATGCGGGACCCTTGCCCGGTTTTACGTGCAGGAATTCCACGACGCTCACCGTCTTGCCGTCGAGTTCGATGCACATGCCGTTCTTTATGTCTGCTGTTGTTGCCATTTTGTTTATGATTTTGTTTACGAAATTTCGTCGTGATATTTCCCCTTATGGCGGGGTGCGGCCGTATAAAACAGGACAAAGTTACGATTTTTTCCCGAAACACGAAATAGGTGTGTAATGGTGTGTTGGCGAGAGCGTTGGATTGGTGTCACGGCACGTCTTGCACATACCGGGGAGTAGTTCCGGGCGGTTTGTCGTGTCGGCGGTATCTTTCCGTTTGACAGGTGTCGTATAAGTAGGGGAGGGAAGGTTAGCGGGCATTAGTGTCTCCGCCGTTCCAGCGGTAGCGGTCGCCCGGCAGACCGGCCGCTTTCATGATCCTCTCCGCCACGGTATCGCACAACTCTTCGATATTGCAGGCATGGGAGTAGAATGAAGGCGAGGCGGGAAGAATCACCGCGCCGCATTCGGACAGTGCGGTCAGATTGTGCAAATGTATCGTACTGAGCGGCGTTTCCCTTACGACGAGTATCAGCTTGCCGCGTTCCTTCAGCATCACGTCCGCGGCACGCGATATGAGGTCTCCGGATATGCCTCCGGCTATACGTCCGGCACACCCCATGGAGCACGGCACTACTATCATGGCCTCGTAGTCGGCCGAGCCGGAGGCGGGTGCCGCGAACATGTCGTCGTTGTCGAATATCTCCACGCGCGGATCGTCGGTCGGTACGTTTTCCCCTTCGTATTGGGCGACGGCCTGTCCGTTTCGGCTGAATATGAGTGCGATATGTTCCAGTTCGTCTACTTGTACGAGTCGTTCCACTATCTTGCGGGCATATATTGCGCCGCTGGCTCCCGTGACGGCTACTATTATCTTTTTCATGATTTCTCTGCGGTAAGTTCCGCTAAGTTATGGAATTTTCCGTTACGGAGGTTTTGCGGTTTAGGCGCCTATCGTAATCGGGTGTCGTTGATTTGCGGGAGGAATGATCGGCGGTGTTTTGCGCTCGGGTGCGGTGGTCGGAGCGTTATTTGCATATGGTCCCGAATTCCAGCCCGACGGATTTTATATATTCTATGGTACGCGGCAGGGCATATCCGGTATTCGGGAAGGCTTTATGCGAATCGTGGAATACTATGACAGAGCCGCCCTTTACGCACGAAATTACATTGTCGAGACATTTTTCCGGGGATATTGACTGCGAATAGTCGCGGCTCACGACATCTCCCATGACGAGACGGTAATCGCGGGAGAGTAGGCGACATTGCGATTTGGTGATTCGTCCGTAAGGCGGGCGGTAAATGTCCGACGAAAGCAGCTGGTTGGCGAGCTCCACGTCGTTTACGTATTCTTCGCGGTCGGTGCGCCAGCCTTTGAGGTGACTGTAGGAGTGGTTGCCTATCTTGTGGCCTCCGTCCGTTATCATTCTGAAAAGTTCCGGGTGGCGTTCGGCATTGCGTCCCAGACAGAAAAACGTTGCTTTCACGTCGTAGACCGCCAGTATTTCCAGTATGCGCGGGGTTATTTCCGGGGTGGGGCCGTCGTCGAAGGTAAGGTATACCTTGCTGCGGTCTTCCATGCGCCAGGTCATGTCAGGCAGCAGCAGTTTCACTATGTTGAAAAGTGCGCACCCCATCGTTCTGTTGTTTATCGGACGGCAAAGTTAATACCATTTGGCCGAATCGCCTTATTTTTACTTATCTTTGTTTCGGGGGCGTGTCGGAGTGTATACGTCCGGCATATTTGTTGAAGATTTCGGAAAAAACATTCGTGCTTATGAAACCTTATCACATGTTGCGTTTTATTGCCGCGGCAGCGGCGATGTGTCTGTTGCAGGCGTCCTGCGGTGGCGGGGGAAATACTATGAGTAGTGCCGGCGGCCGACCTTACGAAGTGGTCGTGTCCATAGGGCAGGAGCAGTGGAACGGGGCGGTCGGCGATACTCTCCGTGCGGTGCTGTTCGAGCCGGTGCCCATGCTCAACCAGATAGAACCGAAGTTCGACATTGCGAGAGTGGATCCGTCGGCTCTCAAGGACGTTGTACTGAAGCACCGCAACATTATGGAAATAAAGATCGTGCCCGGCAGCGGCGAGCCGCAGTCGGTAGCCCGGTACAACATGTATGCTCGTCCGCAACTTATTCTGACGCTTACGGCTCCGACCGACAGTGCCATGGTAGCCTATCTGGACGAGAACAGGACGGCGATACAATATTTGTTCGAGGTGGCCGAGCGCGACAGGGCTGTCGCCAACAATCTCAAATACGGAGAGAAAGGCATAGATCGCGAAATATTCAAGAAGTTCGGATTCGACATGAATATTCCGCGCGGATTCTCCATACGCAGTCAGGGCGATGATTTCATGTGGATAGGCAGCGATAACCGTACCACGATACAGGGTATAGCCATATATTCTTATCCATACTCAGGTCGCGCCGATTTTCTGCCGGAGAACCTCATAAAACGCCGCAACGAATTCATGGGGCGTATTCCGGGACCGTCGGAAGGCTCGTACATGATTACGGGCGATTATCTGGAGCCGGAGGTAACGTATACGAAAATCGACGGCAGGCAGTGGGCCGAAATGCACGGTCTGTGGCAGGTGGCCAACGATTTCATGGGAGGTCCGTTCGTCAGCTTCTCCACTCTGGACAAGGTTACGGGCAGAGTCGTTACGATAGACTGTTTCGTGCATTCGCCGAAAGAGCATAAACGGAATTCGCTTCATCAGTTGGAACATACGGTCTATTCGGTGAAATTTCCGGCAGCGCCGGCAGAATGACATATCAGTGACCGAAATATATGATTCGGAGAGTCGGCAGACTCTCCGAATGGGGTCAAAGGTACGTTTCCTTACGTGAGACGTGCCTTTTTTATTATTGTGGCAATAGTGCCGGTCGTGTGAGTATCGGAAAAACCTATGTCTTCATAAGAATATACAATGGTTGTGATTTCCAGTGTTTTGTGTGGACGGATATAATATCCGGGATTGTTTATCCGTCTTTATTAAGTACCTTTGCGACGGGGTAACGGCACGGGGCCGTATGCGACCCGCGCTGGTATTTATTGCACGACATGAATTCTCTGATAGACAAATTGAGTATCGAAGGCAGACTGTCTACCCAAGAGTACAGGAGCCTGCTGGCCTGTGCCGACGACGATGCCGTCAGGGAGTATGCTGCCTCCCGTGCACGCGAGACGGCTTTGGCGCGTTTCGGTAACGGCATATACATACGCGGTCTTATCGAGGTGTCCAACGTGTGTCGCAATGACTGCTATTACTGCGGAATACGTCGCAGTAACCGTAACGTCAGTCGTTACAGCCTCTCGTATGAAGAGATAATGGAGTGTTGCCGTACCGGGTATGCGCTGGGTTTCCGAACGTTCGTAATGCAAGGCGGGGAGATATCCGGGGCTGCCGACGAGGCGATAACAGATACCGTCCGCGCTGTCCGCGCCGAATTTCCCGATTGCGCGATAACGCTGTCTCTGGGGGAGAAGAGAAGGGAAGTTTACCAGCGTTTTTTCGACGCCGGAGCCAACCGTTATCTGCTGCGTCACGAGACCGTTACTCCGGATCATTACGGGCGTCTGCATCCGGCGGAGATGTCGCTCGAGGGCAGGTTGCATTGTCTGTACGACCTGCGCGAGATAGGGTTTCAGACAGGGACCGGTATAATGGTAGGTAGCCCTTATCAGACGTTGGACAATATCGTGGCCGACGTCCTGTTCATAGAGAAGTTCAGACCTCAGATGATAGGGTTGGGTCCGTATTTGCCTCAGCACGATACTCCTTTCGCCGCATTTCCGGCTGGCAGCATGAACATGACGCTAATGTTGCTTTCCGTATTCAGGCTCATGTTTCCCGATGCGCTGATTCCGTCGACTACTGCATTGGCTACCATCGCTCCGCAGGGACGGGAACTCGGCATACTTGCCGGCGCCAATGTGGTCATGCCTAACCTGTCGCCGGCCGATACGCGTGCGCATTATGCTCTCTACGACAATAAGCGGGCGACAGGTACCGAGGCCGCCGAAGGATTACGGGCGCTGGAGGCGCAGTTGGAAAGCATAGGATACCGCATATCGTTCGACCGGGGCGATTATTCGCCTTCGGGCGGCGTGCGTCCGGCCGGAGGCTGAGGCAGCGCCGGCTGTGACATGAAATTAAAATAACCCAGAGGCGCATACATGATATTGCCTGCACCCCGGATAAAGATAAAACAGTAAAACAGATAAAATGTACGACGTAAAATCTAAATCTGCCGAGGAGTTCATAGACCACGGTGAAATTCTGGAGACAATGGAGTATGCCCGCGCCAACCGCGCCAACCGTACTCTCATAGAGGGTATCCTCGACAAGGCCGAGAAAGCCGCCGGACTTACCCATCGCGAGGCTGCCGTGTTGCTGGAGTGCGAACTGGATGACCTCAACGAGCGTATGTTCGCGCTCGCACGCAGGATCAAGGAGAAGATATACGGCAACAGGATCGTCATGTTCGCGCCGCTTTACCTATCCAACTATTGCGTGAACGGATGTACCTACTGTCCGTACCATGCCAAGAACAAGACCATGCCCCGCAAGAAACTGACGCAGGAGGAGATCGAACGCGAGGTTATCGCATTGCAGGACATGGGACACAAGCGCCTTGCCCTTGAAGCCGGCGAACACCCTTACAATACGATAGAGTATATTCTGGAAAGTATCAATACGATATACAACGTCAAGCACCGCAACGGGGCGATACGGCGCGTCAATGTCAACATAGCCGCCACGACAGTGGAGAATTACCGCCGTCTGGCCGATGCTGGCATAGGTACTTACATACTTTTTCAGGAAACATACAACAAGGAGAATTACGAAAAGCTGCATCCTTACGGTCCGAAGAGCAATTATGCGTACCATACCGAAGCCATGGATAGAGCCATGGAAGGCGGCATAGACGACGTCGGCATAGGCGTGCTTTTCGGACTGAGCGGTTATCTGTACGACTTCATAGGACTGCTCATGCATGCCGAGCATCTCGAAGCCGCTTGCGGCGTGGGACCGCATACCATAAGCGTTCCGAGAATATGTCCGGCCGACGATATAGACGTGGCCGAATTCGAGAACGCCCTGCCGGACGAGATATTCCACAAGATAGTGGCGGCGATCCGCATAAGCGTTCCCTATACCGGAATGATAATATCAACCCGCGAATCGCAGACCTCGCGCAAGAAAGTGCTCGAA
The DNA here is from genome assembly GCA_947852905.1 of uncultured Tidjanibacter sp. GTDB lineage: Bacteria > Bacteroidota > Bacteroidia > Bacteroidales > Rikenellaceae > Tidjanibacter. The sequence goes on from CANTVF010000003.1 coordinate 316,828, forward strand.
CTGGGCGTGTCGCAGATAAGCGGCGGGTCGCACACTTCGGTAGGCGGTTATGACGAGGCCGACAAACCGGTCGAGGGGGATACCGCTCAGTTCGACGTCAGCGACCACCGTACGTTGGACGAGGTGATTGCATGGCTCATCGACCTCGGTTACGTACCGAGTTTTTGTACGGCCTGTTATCGTTTGGGGCGTACCGGCGACCGTTTCATGTCGCTCGTAAAGACCGGACAGATAGCCAACTGTTGTGCGCCCAATGCGCTCATGACCCTGAAGGAGTATCTTATGGATTACGCTTCGCCTGCGACCAGACTGAAGGGTGAGAAGATGATAGCCGAACAGATGACCAAAGTGCCGAACGAGAAGGTGCGTGCCAAAGCTATGGAAAACCTCGAAGCCATAGAGAGGGGGGAACGCGATTTCAGATTCTGACGCTGACGGGAAGTCGGAAATATAACCGGATATAAGTTAGGGATATGGAAAATACGCCGAGAGCCAACAGAATTCATATAGGGATCTTCGGGAAGTGCAACAGCGGCAAGTCGTCGCTCGTAAATGCGCTTACGGGACAGAGTACCGCCATAGTTTCGGATGTGGCTGGGACTACTACGGATGTGGTCAGCAAAAGCATGGAGCTGCCCGGCCTCGGAGCCGTTACGTTCATGGATACGGCCGGACTGGACGACCGCAGCGAACTCGGCGCCCGACGGATCGAAAGTACGCGCAAGGCGGTCGAGCGTACCGATGTGGCTGTAATGGTTTTTGCCGGGAGACCCGGCAGAGAGGAGACCGAATGGTCGAACATGTTGCGCGGACGCGGCATTCCGGTAGTCGCCGTACTCAACAAGGCCGATGCCATAGACGATAGCGTGGCCGCGGTGAATGCCATAGCAGATGTTACGGGACTGGAGCCTGTGGTGGTAAGCTCCGTTACGGGCGAAGGGATCGAAGTGTTGAGGGATGCCGTTGCCGCAGCGGGGCGTTCGGCGGCGGACGAGGTTACGATTACCGGAGATCTCGTGTCGGAAGGCGACGTGGTGATGCTGGTCATGCCGCAGGATTCTCAGGCTCCACGCGGGCGGCTTATCCTGCCGCAGGTGCAGACCATACGGGAATTGCTCGACAAGCGGTGTACGGTGATAAGCTGCGTGCCGGAGAATATGAGTTCCAGTCTTGCAGCGCTCGCCGCACCTCCCAAACTCATAATTACGGATTCGCAGGTATTCGCCGTGGTGAACGGCATGACGCCGCCGGAGAGTATGTTGACGTCGTTTTCCGTGTTGTTCGCCAATTACAAGGGAGATATAAGGGAGTTCGTCGCGGGTGCGGCGGCCATAGACCGGCTGAACGAGGCGTCGCGTGTGTTGATAGCCGAAGCATGTACTCATGCTCCTGCCGGGGAGGATATAGGCCGCGTCAAGATACCCAACCTGTTGCGTAAGCGGGTAGGAACGGGTTTGAAGATAGACGTCGTAGGCGGCTCCGATTTTCCGGACGATCTTTCGGAATACGATCTCATTATACACTGCGGCGCATGCATGTTCAATCGCAGACACGTGCTTTCGCGTATCGCCAAAGCCAGAGAGTACGGAGTACCCATAACGAACTATGGAGTCACGATAGCCTATCTTACCGGAATACTCGGTAAGGTGGTATATCCGGGAGCCGGTCGGTGACCCCGAGTCTCCGGAGTTTTTGTATACATACCGGTTTCCGGAAAGAAGTTGTTTTATTGCAGGAGTTACTTGGGTAGTTCCTGCAATTTTTTTCGGAACACGGCATCCGCCCGCTGGCATGGTAGTTGCAAATACTAAAACGACAATGTTTACGTTAAATGAGTTGAAAACGGCGTATTACGGGCAAAGGTTGCGTAGAGGCGCTCCGAATTTCCGGTAACGCCATAAATGTGTTTCAGTGATATGAAAAAATTAGCGATCTTATTGGTATGCCTGTTTTCCATGCAGGCCGTGGCGAAAGCCGATAATGAAAAACCTATTCAGGTAAAAGATCTGCCTCAGACGGCGCAGACTTTCATTTCCAAACACTTCGCGGATCAGAAAGTGGCTTTCGCGAAGGTCGAGAACGAAATTTTCGAGAAGACTTACGAGGTGGTATTCTCTTCGGGCGACAAGGTGGAATTCGACCGTGCGGGCGAGTGGCTGGAAGTACAGTGCCGCAACATGGGGCAGGTACCCTCTGATATAGTTCCGGTCGAGATTCATCGTTATGTCGGCGAGACGTATCCGGAGGCTAAGATATGGAGCATAGAGCGAGACCGTTACGATTACGAGATAAAGTTGTCGAACGGTTGGGAGGTCAAGTTCGACCTCAAGTTCAATGTAATAGACCTCGACAGATAGTTCCGGATCTTATCGGTAGATATGACGGGCGGCGCTAATCGATTAGCGCTGCCCGTTTGTTTCTATGAGTAATGTCGGCTGTAGTGGAACGACTATGTGGCATGCTCTGAATATTCTGATCGGATGATACCTTTGCACAGAAAAAGCGGCGTTCGGCGCTGTTGTGACGCATCGGGCGATACGGTCGACAGCAAGACCTCCGTTTTGGCGGCGGCGTTGCGGAATTTTCACAGGTGTTGGTGCTGCCTGAGGGTGGTTGCCGTATGGTCACATACGGGAGACTTCGATATAGATAGGGGACAGTTAGGTTGCAGAGGTATTTTACGATGCGGCGGTGTGCATGATAAAGCGTCTCCGTTTGGAGCTGAAATAGGTACGGACGTTGGGCTATGTGTTTACGTTTTGACGGAGTGTATGGTAGCCGGCGGTATTCTCACGTGTGTTCGGGCGGGGAAATGTGATTGCGGGATGTTGCGAGTTGGCAGTCCGGGAGTGTTTGTCAGGAAAGTAGTATGAGAGACTACATGGGTGTTTTCGGATCGTTTGGCCTTGCGTTACGAAAATTCAGGCATGCGGAATGAATGATCCAACGTGCGTCGGTGACGGCATGTGAATAGAAACGACGAAGAGACCTAATCAATTATAGGTCTCTTCGTCGTTTCTGAGGTTGTCGCTCCTATGTCGCTGCGACAATTATTTGTTCTCTTCGTAGTATTTGTCGGCTACGCGCGGCATCTCTTTCTGGTATTCTCCCTTTATGAGTTTTTCGCGGCAAGCCTCGAAACAACCGAGAGTGTACTCTACATCTTCGAGAGTATGTACGGCGGTGGGGATAATGCGCAGGATTATCTCGCCCTTGGGGATTACCGGATAGGTTACGACCGAGCAGAACAGGTTGAAACGTTCCCTAAGGTCATATACGAGGTTGGTCGCTTCGTTTACGCCGCCTTTCATATATACGGGCGTCACGGGCGACTGGGTACCGCCTATGTCGAATCCTTTTTCTTTGAAACCTTTCTGCAGTGCGCGTGTTATCGTCCAGAGCTGTTCGCGGTATTCGGGATGCGTTTCGATAAGTTCGAGACGTTTGAGGGCACCGATTACCATAGGCATGGGGAGGCTCTTGGCGAACTGCTGTGAACGCATGTTGTAGCGGAAATAGTCGATAAGATATTTGTCGCTGCATACGAACGCTCCTATGCCGGCCATGGATTTGGCGAAGGTGTTGAACAGTACGTCCACTCCGTCCACGCAGTTGAAGTGGTGCGCCGTACCGCGGCCGTCGGGACCCATGGTGCCGAAGCCGTGCGCATCGTCCACGAGGAACGTGAAGTCGAAATCCTTTTTCATGGCTACGATCTCGTCGAGCTTGCCGAGGTCGCCTTTCATACCGAATACGCCTTCGGTGATGACGAGTACGCCGCCGCCGGTTTCTTTGGCGAGTTCCGTGGCGCGGGCGAGCTCCGTGCGAAGCTGTGCCATGTCGTTATGAGGATATACGAAACGTTTGCCCATGTGCATGCGCAGACCGTCGATAATGCAGGCGTGTGCTTCGGAATCGTATACCACTACATCGCGTCGCGTAAGCAGACAGTCTATTATGGAGATCATGCCCTGATAGCCGAAGTTGAGCAGGAAACAGTCGTTCTTTCCGACGAATTTGGCCAGACGACGCTCCAGTTCTTCATGGTATTTGGTCTGGCCGCTCATCATGCGGGCTCCCATAGGCGCCGCCATGCCGAACTCTACGGCTCCGAGCGCGTCGGCCTTGCGTACTTCCGGATGGTTGGCGAGACCGAGATAGTTGTTGAGGCTCCAGTTGAGAACTTCCTTGCCGCGGAATTTCATGCGGGGGCCTATGTCGCCTTCGAGTTTCGGGAATGCGAAATAGCCGTGTGCGTAATCAATATACTGGCCTATCGGGCCGCCGGCATTGTGCTTGATTCTTTCGAGAATATTCACAGCGTTATGATTTTAAAAGTTATCGTTGTCTTTGAATTACGTCGCCGTATTCCGGCACACAAATTTAGGTATAATTCCCGATTTCATGGGATGTGCGATACCTAATTTTAATGTCGTTCCGCTCCTTTTCGGCCTGTCACGGTGCAAAATAGGTATAAGTGCGTAGTCCGGCGGCGAGGTACGCGGTGTCTCGGTCGAGGCTTCCGGTACCTGTGTCCGGTAAGTCCGTCGTCTGTCATGCAGACACGGTACAGGCCTTTTATATCGTCATGGATTGCTGCCGGAATATTGTATGCGGATAAAACGGGAGAAAAGGCAATAAACTTTTTACTTGCTCGTTAAAAATGCGTAACTTTGTGCGCTTGCATATTCGAAGCACACATGTAAATCCCGTTCTGTCTATGGTCGGAAAGATTGTCAAAATAGCCGTCTGCGTACTCCCCGTCGTTTTCATGGTGGGGTGCGGGACCTATACCAAGGTGCTTAAAAGCAAGGACAAGGATCTGAAGTATAAAGCCGCGCTCGAATATTTCGACCAGGGCAAGTTCGAGAAGACTTTGCAGTTGCTAGAAGACGTAGCTCCGGATTTTCAAGGCACTGCACGGGAGGATACGATACTTTTCTATACGGCCGATACTCATTTCCAAAGCAGGGATTACGAGTCGAGCGCCATGCTGTTCGACGATTTCCGGAGGCGTTTCGGGCGCAGTCCGTTTCTTGAGGAGGCCGAATATAAGTATGCCATGTGTTTCTATTACATGTCGCCGGAGCCCAACCGCGACCAGACGGCCACATATATGGCAATAGCTGCCATTAACGAGTATCTGGAGCGTTATCCGGAGTCGATAAAGAAGCAGCTTTGTTTGGTGCGCATAGACGAGTTGCAGGGGCAGTTGTACGACAAGTCCTATCTGAACGCTTATACTTATTACAAGATAGGTCGTTACAAGTCTGCGGTCATGGCGTTGAAAAATGCCCTGAAAGAGTATCCGGAGACTCCGTACAGGGAAAAGATCCTTTACATGACGGTAAAATCGGCATACGAGCTCGCCCACAATTCCGTCGCTTCGTTGCAAAGGGGGCGTTATCTCGACATGATGGATATTTACTATACTTTCGTGGCCGAATATCCCGAAAGCGAGTACCGTCCGGAACTCGATAAGTTGCAGGAGACCGCACGGAAATTCATTGCGGAACATCAGACAGACGAAGTTACAGAACAATAATACGATATGGATATTAAGAAAAACAACGTGCCCAACAATACGGTGACGCGTAAGTTGACCGACCTCGACGAACAGACGGGTAACATCTACGAATCGGTGGTGGTCATATCGCGCCGCGCGAATCAGATCGCTACCCAGCTCAAACAGGAGCTTAACCGTAAGTTGGCCGATTTCTCCACTACGACGGATTCTCTGGAGGAGACTTTCGAAAACAGAGAACAGATAGAGATTTCGCGTTATTACGAGCGTCTTCCGAAACCGGTGTTGATAGCTACGGAGGAATTTCTCGAACACGAGGTCTATTTCCGGAACGCAACTCCGGAGGAAAAATAGTAACGGCAAAGCGGCAAAAGACTGGAACTTTTCGGTAGCTGCTACTTGTGACGCCGGACAGGCCGGATGATTACGATAGGATCGGTTGCGACGGGTAGTCGAGGCCGATCCTAATTCGGTATACGGGGGTGCGTGTGTACGGTGATTTGAAAGTCGGTTGTGCTCTAAGGGTTTTCGCCGACTGTGGGCGTTAGGGAATATCGCTGCGCGAGGGGGCGACGGTCGGTTTGCCGTTCGGATAAATTCAATGTAATATGGATATGACTGGAAAACACATATTGTTGGGCGTTACGGGCAGTATCGCCGCGTATAAGGCTGCCGTGTTGGCACGCGGACTCGTGAAGGAGGGTGCCGAGGTGCGGGTGGTTATGACGCCGCTCGCCAAACAGTTCATAACGCCGCTCACTATGGCTACTGTGTCGAAAAATCCCATTCTGGTGGAATTTTTCGATCCTGAGAACGGTGCATGGAACAGTCATGTCAGTCTCGGGGAGTGGGCCGACCTTCTGCTGGTTGCTCCGGCTACGGCCAACACCATTGCCAAAATGGCGCACGGAATAGCCGACAATCTTTTGCTGACGTGCTATTTGTCGGCGCGTTGTCCGGTGGCTGTTGCTCCGGCTATGGATTTGGATATGTACGCACATCCTGCCACGCAGGATAATATGGCGAGGCTCGCCTCGCTCGGAGTCCATATATTGGAACCCGGAACGGGGGAGCTTGCCAGCGGACTCGTAGGCAAGGGACGCATGGCCGAGCCGGAGGAGATAATAGCGGGCGTTCGCGGCATACTGTCGGGAGAGTGACTTTTCCGGCCGATAGCGGCATGGATGGTGTTCGTCATGTGCGTAGAGTTACTTGTCGCACACGGCGGCGGATAATGAGATCGTATCGAAATGTCTTTGAAGGGAAAATATATCATAGTTACAGCCGGGCCTACCGTGGAGCCGATAGATCCGGTGCGTTTCATAACCAACCGTTCTACGGGTAAAATGGGATATGCCGTAGCTGCGGAACTCGCCGCTCGCGGTGCCTGTGTGGTTTTGGTGAGCGGTCCGACGGCGCTCGACGTGCCTGCGGGGGTACAGAGGGTGGACGTCTCGTCTGCCGAGGATATGTACCGTGCCGTAATGGAGCGGTTTGCAGATTCCGACGGGGCGGTGATGTGCGCTGCTGTGGCCGATTATACCCCCGCGGAATATAGCGAAGTGAAGGTCAAGAAGTCGGAAGGTGATATGGTTATACGCCTGCGTCGCACGAAAGATATAGCCGCAGCGGCCGGACAGGTGAAAGACGGTCGGATTCTGGTAGGTTTCGCGCTCGAAACCAATGACGAAATGGAGCATGCCGTGGACAAACTGCGTCGCAAGAATCTCGATTTCATCGTTCTGAATTCGTTGCGCGATTCGGGAGCCGGATTCGGCGGCGATACTAACAAGATCACCTTGATATATCGGGACGGGACTGTGTCGGCATTTCCTCTCGAATCCAAGGCACATGCGGCCGTTAGGGTAGTCGATGCCATGGAGAAATGGTTTGAAAAAGACGCTGGATGCTAAATGCGGACGGGGAAAGTTGTCGCAACGGAGTGACAGTTCCGGGGAATTAACGTTATCTTAGCGTCGGCATCGCATTGGCGGCGCCGGCGAATTTGGTTGGGATATGCTCGAAAGATTATCGGTAGAGAATTATGCGCTGATAGGGAAACTCGATCTGGAACTTTCCCCTTCGCTCAATATAATAACCGGCGAGACGGGCGCCGGCAAATCCATACTGCTCGGTGCCATAGGATTGATTCTCGGCAATCGTGCCGATACGGGAGTGCTGAAGGATGCCGGACGCAACTGCGTGATTGAAGGCGTATTCGATATTAAGGGGTGCGGACTGGAGGGCTTCTTCGAGGACAACGGCCTCGATTACGACGACAAGACGGTGATCCGGCGTGTCATAACTCCGGCAGGCAAGAGTCGTGCGTATGTCAACGATCTGCCCGTGCAGCTTACCACGTTGCGCGAACTGTCTGTTCATCTGATAGACATTCATTCCCAGAATCAGAGCGAACTGATTGCCGACGAGGGGTTCCGCATAAAGGTGCTGGACAGTCTTGCGGGCAACGGCGTGCAGACCGCCCGTTATGCCGAGGTGTACGGGGAATTGCGGGCCAAAGAGACGGAGCTTGCCGCCGTGCGTGCGGAGGTGGAGAAGAACCGCAAGGACGAGGAGTATCTGCGTTACCGTTGGGAGCAGTTGGCGGCTCTCGGTCTCAAGGAGGGTGAACTCGCCGCATTGGAGGCCGAACAGAAGGAACTTGCCAATGCGGAGGATATATTGGCTGCCTTGTCTACGGTCGAGGACGGTCTCGCGGCCGAGGAGACGGGGGTCGTGGGCGTGCTGAAAAATGCAGTGCAGTCGTTGCGTCATATCTCCGGCGTGCTGGGACAGGCGGCCGGACTGGCCGACAGGATAGAATCGGCATATCTCGAACTGAAGGATATAGAGGCGGAGGTAGATGCGCAGGCTTCGCGTGTGGAAAGCGATCCGGCGCGTCTGGAGGCTGTGGACAATCGGCTGGGAGAAATATATGCCCTGATGAAGAGGAACGGCGCCGCTGACGATGCGGAACTGATAGCGCAGGAGAAGGAGTTGCGTGCACGTCTGGAATCCATAAACGATGCGGGCGGGAACATGGAGGAACTCGAGGCGCGGATAGGCGTATTGAGAGCGGAGGCCGTGGAGGCTGCCGCACAGGTCACGGCGTCGCGACGGGCTGCCGCCGAACGTTTCGACGGTATGGTCGAGGGGGTACTCGGTCATCTGGGCATGGCTTCGGCCAGATTCGTCACCGGAATAGAGCCTGCCGCCGACCTTATGCCTTCGGGGTGCGACCATGTGGAATTCCTGTTCAATGCCAACCGTGAGGTAAGGTTGCAGCCGCTCGAAAAGGTGGCGTCGGGAGGAGAGACCTCTCGCGTAATGCTCGCATTGAAATCTATCGTCGCACGCAGCACGCAACTGCCGACTATCGTATTCGATGAGATAGATACCGGCGTTTCGGGACGCATAGCCGATGCCATGGGCGGTATTATAGCTTCTTTGGGAGAGGCCATGCAGGTGGTGAACATAACCCATTTGCCGCAGGTGGCATCCAAGGGAGATGCGCACTTTTTGGTTTACAAGGAGGATTCTGGTGCCGGTGTGGAAACCCGAATCAGACGTCTGGATGCCGATGAACGCGTGGCGGAGATCGCCAAGATGCTTAGCGGTAGCGAAGTGACCGCCGCCGCAGTGTCGCAGGCGCGTCTGTTGCTGGGATACGGCGAATGACTGGCGTCCTGTCCAATATGCACAGGACGATGACGGCGCAAATATACGTGAAACAGCGTAGGAATGAAGGTCGCGGCATCGGGAATAATACAGTATCTTTCTGGTGCTGATGCCCTCGAAACGGCAGCGGGCGGTAATGTCTGTGTACATGGAGTGTAAACATTCTCATGATATGCCTTGAAATGACAGCGGTCTGAAAAAGGGTGGAAGTTTGTTTTTGTATCTTTAAATTCGTAAATTGGTCTTCGGACAAATCTCGATAATCTATGGAATATTCTGTATTGCTCGATGAATACGCTCCCGCGCCGACGGATGCCGAAGTTGCGGCGACGGTAGCGGCGGCGGTAAAGGATGCCGCAGAGTGCGGCGATGAAGCCGTGTGGCGTTTCTGTCTCGAATCACTCGACCTGACGACATTGTCCTATTTCGATTCGGAGCGGTCGGTCGCCGATTTCGTGCGTCGTGCAGCGCAGATGACGCAGAGTTATCCTTCGCTTCCGGAGGTGGCTACCGTGTGCGTCTATCCCTCGTTCGTGGATATAGCCGGAATAGGCGTTGAGGGTACCGGCATAGGGGTTACGAGCGTAGCTGGAAGTTTTCCCACTTCGCAGACATTCCTCGAAGTCAAGATGCTCGAAGTGGCCATGGCGGTAGAGAACGGTGCGGACGAAATAGACGTCGTGATGAACGGCGGCGAATTGGTAGAGGGGGAGCCGGACAGGCTCGTCAGCGACCTGGGGCTGTTGCGCGAGGAGGCTGGCGAGGATACGGTTTTCAAGGTAATCATAGAGTCGGGACTTCTCGGAACTGCGGAAGATGTCTACCGGGCTTCGCTGCTCGCCATATTCGCAGGTGCGGATTTCGTGAAGACCTCGACGGGAAAGGCTGCCTGCGGGGCGACGCCCGAATCGGCCGTGGTTATATGCCGTGCGCTTAAGGAATATTACCGCAGAACTGGTAAACGTGTCGGTATCAAGATAGCTGGCGGGGTCAGAACAGCAGAAGATGCGGCGCTCTATTATGCCATAGTGCGCAATATGCTTGGCGATGAGTGGCTCACGCCGTCGCTTTTCCGTATAGGTGCCAGCGCTCCGTTGGCGTCGGCTCTCATAAGTGCGATTACAGGCGTTTCCGAGCCTTATTTTAAATAGCAGGCTGCCCGGATCGACTGCTTCGGCCGGAACGGGTATCGTTCCGGTTTTTCGTAATTATAGTCCTGCGGCGCTGAGAATTGCTTGCCGCGAGGGTTTTCCTGAATTGTGTTTCTGATGACGGCATATAGCAAGGTGTTGTGCGTTTTGTGTGTGTTGTTGTCGTTTACGGCATTCGGAGGATGCGGTGATATCGTCGGGGCTGTTGCGTTGCAACCGGATTCGACGAGCGTTGCGGTACTCGATACACGCGATTCCGCCCGGCAGGCGTATATGACCGAACTGGACTTCATCATCGACTACATCGAAAACCGGTATGTTTCCGGCCGCCGAGGTATCGGCGACGAGGAGTGGCAACAGTGGGTGGAAGCCGTAGGAAACAGAGCGGATGTTTTCTTCGACGATTACGACGGATATTACGTCTATATATGGAAATATTTGGGACTGTTGCAAAGGGATTCCCATTTCGCGTTTCCGGACGGCGGCATGTTTAACAGAGAGGGCTGTTTTACAGATGACGATATCATATTGCCGCTCTGGGTGCAAACTTGGGAAGACGGTACTGTTTATAACGTAAAAGATTATATAGGTCGGATTCCCAAGTATGCCGAAATTGTATGTATCAACGGTTACTCCGCTAAAGAACTGGCGCTCAGAAACCATGCTATGGCTCCGGGTGGACACGCCTATGCAATGGCCAATATGAACTCTTATTACGAACCGAGTCCTTTATCATGGCCTAATCTCGCGAATTTCCTCTTTACGGAGTGCATTTATTCCCCTTATACCGTCGTCTACCGATGTTATGGGCAGACCGAAACCGATACGGTGATTTATAACGGGATAAGACGTGAAGACAAGCAACGTGCTTATCGTCGTTCCGGAGACAAGCGCCGGGCCAAGGAGGAACTCGGTTTTGCACGCAAGCCGAGTTCCTATGCCGATATGGGGGACGGCGTGGGCGTGCTTACGATTAACTCGTTTTGGGGAAAACAGTGGAGCCACATGCTGTTGTTCGGCAAGGACTGGCGTTACAAACGGCTGCTGCGGCAGGCCATGCGCCGCATCGACCGAGACGGAATCGGCCGGCTGGTCATCGACGTGAGCCTCAATACGGGCGGCATGGCGGAGAATGTCTTTTATACGCTCGATTATCTGACGGACAAGCCGGTAGACATAACATACACATACCCTTATAACGAACGAATGCCGTGAAACGGCGAAGAACAACATTTACAGGAGGCCGTACTTGTCCGAGGCCGACAGGGAGTATATGATGCACTATATCGACAGCGTGCCGGACGGCACCCGTTTCCGCACCGATACGGTGCGCCTGATGCGGTATCTCCCGCAGCGCCCGAAACACGCCTACGACGGCGAGGTCTATGTGCTGACGAGCCATCAGACCTATTCGGCGGCACAGATGTTCGCCCGTTACTGTCAGGTACTCGGCATCGGGAAAGTGGCCGGGCAGCACTGCGGTGGTTACAATGCCGTGACGGGAAATGCCGCACGGGTAGAACTGCCCGTTTCACGTCGGATGCAGTTTCAGGTGCCTTTCCGCGAAGAGGTCATTTACCCCGACGACGAACCGTATGCATACCCGACGGTGGACATTCCGATAGAGCATCCGTTCGAGGAGTGGCTGCACCGCGAAAACCGCAGTATGGACAGACTGTTAGATATTGTTCGTAGGGGCGAATGATATGCGGCCTCGTCATGCATATTTGTATGTAATTGTTAATCTCCTTTATAAATACGGTCGGAACGGTTTTCAAGCACGGGAGTAAACAGGGGCATTCCGGAATACTCTCGCTGTACGACAAGTACTGACGCAAACGGTTACGTCCGGGTAAATCGTTTCTATGCATCTCGTTGTCCGGTTATGGTATTGGGCTGCATTGGGGATTTCGCCTGGGTGCTATAATTGTAACAGTTTTGCGTTATTGCGGGGCTGAGAGCGCGTTATCCGGCATTTTCGGGCAGGATTATGTGCAGTCCGTCGTGCAGACAGGTTATGTCTATCGGAAACGACGGGCCGGGCTGACCGTCGATGTCGGTGTTCTCGTCGCGCGAAGATTCCGCATGCAGGCTGTTGCAGCGTATGTGTACCATACCTGCCGGATATTCCTTGCGGCGCAGCATGCGGGGGAGATATTCTATGACGGTACGCAGGGTTTCGGCCGGGGTATCGCCTTTAAGGATCAGTACGTCGAGCAGGCCGTCGGAAGCTTCGGAAAGATAGGCTATAGGAAGCGTGCCTGCCGTTCGGCCGTTGAAAACGAAAAATATGACGGCTTTCCCTTCGTAATCGCCGCCGTCGGTGCGTATGGACAGTTCCATTTTGCGGAAGCGCGGCAGGTCGCCGATACCGTTTATATAGTAGGCTATCCGGCCGAGATCGTTCTTCCATGCCGTCGGCGTCTTCTGCGACACGTCGGTGAAAAGCCCGCAACTGAATACGTTGACGAAATAACGGTCGTTCACTTTTCCTATATCGACCGTTCCGCGGTGGCCTTCGAGTATGGCACGGCAGGCCTGCGGTATATCCTGAGGCATGCCTATGGCGGTGGCGAAATCGTTGGCCGTGCCGGCAGGCAGTATGGCTACATGTGTGTCGTTGCCGTATTTCATGAGCAGGTTGACCACATAGTTGACGCTGCCGTCACCGCCGGCTATCAGCATGTGGTCGTAGTCTGATCCGGCGCCGGATATTATTTCGTGGTCTGCATCGCCGAATGTCAATCTGTGCAGCGTGAGGCTGTAGCCGTGTCGCTGATAGAGCGACACTATGGTGTCGAAATATCCGTATATGGGATCTTCGCCCGACGAAGGATTATAGGTGAAAAGTACTTTCTTCAACATGATGATGTGTGCGTTTATTGTCTGTCTCCGGCTTTCAGTCGCGGCGTCGGTTACTGTCGCCGAGCAAAGGTAGTTTGGCGAGCATGTCGCGCAGTTTTATCGCCGTGCGGGGCATCGGCTCGGCTACGGTAAGTCCGACCATATCGTACCGTGCGGCTATGTCGCGTATCAATGTTGCGGTTTCGTCGATTTTCATGCCGCCGGGCTCGACGCCTACTCCGGCTATTATTTCGGCCGGATCGAGAACGTCGAGATCGAGATGTACGACGACTTTGCGGGCACCGGTTTCTTTCAGCCATTCCAAGACGCTGCCGCAGTCGTTTCTGGTCTCTTCGGGGGAGAGCCCTTCGATACCGAGACGCTCCTGACGCTCCCGCATTCCTGGGTCCCATGACCGTAGTCCTACTATCAGGACTTTCGATGCGTCGAATTTTCCCGGCAACATATCCGTTATAGCTTTGTCTCCCATTCCGAGACATGCGGTCAGCGCCATGGCGTGATATCCTGCATACTCGTCGTATGGCAACGTTATGTCGGGGTGGGCGTCTATCCATACCACGGCTACGTCGTCCGGATATTTGGCGGCGAGATACGTGAACGGGACGACGCTGACGGAGCATTCGCCGCCGAGCGTCACGATTCTTTCAGGATCGCGGTCGCGCACTATTGCGAGCGCTTCGGCCGTCTGCCGAAGTATAGTCCGGTAAGAACAGATGCCGTTTTCCGTGCGGCGGTCGTAGTCCAGCGAAACGGGAACTTCGACCGTTTCGCCAGTAGCCGCCGGCGCAAGCATGTCGAGAATCCGAGCGCCGAGATAATAACCGCGCGCTGCGTCTTCAGGCGGTATGTCTGGCATCCAATGAGATATGATACCTCCCTGCCACTGCGGGTAAAGCAGGCGCAATGTGCCGTTTTCGTCTGTCATATTGTCGTCTGTATGATTGTCGTTACGTCGGTGTCTTCTTGCTTGAGGGGGGAACCGGTGTCTGTAGGCCGGCATACCGGCCCGCGGTCGGAATATTGCAAAAAACAGGCCGCTCCGCCGGTCGGCATAATGTCCTGTTCCGGTAGGGTGTAATTTCGTAGGCGTTATCTTACCATGTACTGCTCCATGGCTTTGGAGACGTATTGGTGCATGTCTCCGGCATTGTCCGAGTATATGAGCAGTACGGCTATTTCTGGGTGCGTCTCGAGCAGCTTTAGCGAATCGTCCATTCCGAGTACCATGAACATGGTGGCCATGGCGTCGGCATATGCGCACTGTGTGTGGATAACCGTTGCCGACAACAGGTTGCTTTCCGTATTCTCGCCTGTCAGCGGGTTGATGATGTGCGTGTATTTCCGGCCGTCTTCGCCAGTATGGAAATTGCGGTAATTACCGGATGTCGCCACGCCCATGCCGCTTACGTTGATGATAGCTTCAGTATGTGCGCCCTGTATGTAATTACCCTCTATGGGAGTGTCTATGGCTATCCGCCACGGCTTGCCGTCTGGGTTGTTGCCGCGGCAGAAAATCTCTCCGCCTACGTTAACTAGGTAATTGTCGGCACCGTCGGCTTCGATGATTTCCGCTATGCGGTCTACGAGATAGCCTTTGGCTACGGAGTTGAGGTCTATGCGTGTCTGCGGATGTTGTTTGTGTATCTTGCCGTCACGTACGCTTATCTTCTTGTAGCCGATGAAAGGACGCAGAGAGTCGAAATCGACGCTCTGCTGTCGGCCGTCTATGAAACCGTATGCCTCCACGAGCGGGAGTACGGTAATGTCGTACCTGCCTCCGGAGAGTTCGCTCACTCGTCCGGCTATTTCGATGTTCTCGGTTATCTCTCTGTTGGGTATGTCCGTTTCGTTGCGGTTGATGCGGCTGAGCAGGGAGTTTTCGTTGAATACGGAGAGCGTCGAATCGGCCGTTGCGAAGACCGCTTCCACCTGTTCGCGCAGATCGGCGGGGGCATCGCCCACCACGGTCACGGAGTATGTGGTGCCTATTCCGAATCCTTCGATACGGGTGACGGCGTTCCGGCCGTTACACGATGCGAGCAGTGTCGTTGCGGTAATCGCAATCATGATCTTAGCCGTAAATGCGGATAGTCTTGGAGTCATGTTTTTCATGTGTTTATGTTTTACCGTAAGCGGTATGTCGGTGATAGCCGCCGTCAGTTTTCCGGATTTAGTTTTCGCGACAATACAGTACGCCGCCCTCGTCGCGTACCACCGTAACCTGTCGCCCCTTTTCGATGAATGCGGCGTTGTCCCCCGCCGCGTCGTAATATCGGCCGTCGATGAGTACCCTGCCTGCCGGACGCAGCGGCGTGGAGGTCGTTCCCGTACGGCCGATGAGTCCTCTGTCCGCTGCAACGGAAACATAACCTTCGCCGGAAGGCATTTCGGATGTCAGTACGATTTTCTTCCGCAGGCGCGAGTGTCCTTTCAGAAAACGGTTGCCGAGCCATATGGAGAGCAGTAATGCGACGCCTGCGGCACATATTACGAGCGTGAACGGTGCCACCACTACCGATAGCGACAGTTCGCCGGTCGGTATGTATTTCAGCAACGAGGTATCTATTATGGCGAATGCCAGTCCGGCTACGGTCGCCGTTATGCCGAGAATGCCCAATACGCCGAAGCCGGGCGTTACGAATATTTCGAGCGCTATCAATATCAGTCCCGCGACGAACAGGGCCAGTTCCCAGTGCGCCATCAGTCCCTCCATATACAACGGCGCGAAATAGAGTACGGCGCCGAGTATGGCGACGACGAGCGGGAAACCTATGCCCGGCGTCTGTAGCTCGAAATATATGCCGCCGATTATCATCATTATGAAGATGGCCTGTACGGTCGGATTGGTCAGAAAGCCTATTAGCCGGTCGAGCCAGTCGGGTTCGTAGCCGTATTTCTCGTAATCGTCTATTCCGGCCGCCTGCAACAGTTCGTCGACGGACGACACGGTACCTTCGCTGTAACCCCAGCGCACGGCTTCGTCAGCCGTCAGCGTGACGACTTTGGTGCTGTCTACCAGTCCCGGAACGGTTATCGACGGATCGACCATGGCTTCGGCTATGAGCGGATCGCGCCTCCAGCGGTACACGGTATCGGCGCCGTTCGTTACGGCGGCGCGTCCGTGCGCTTCGGCCGTGGAACGCATCATGGACCGCATGAAACTCTGATATTTATCCGGCATCGGTGTGCCGCTTTGGTCTACTACGGTTGCGGCTCCTATGCTGGCGCCCGGTCTCATGTATATGCTGTCCGAGGCTATGGCTATGAGAGCGCCGGCACTCGCTGCCTGATTGTTGACGAATGTGAATACAGGCCGCGGATAGTTGAGCAGCATGGTACGTATGGAATCGGCCGCATCGAGCAGACCGCCGTAGGTATTCATGTCTATGACGACGTAGTCCGCACCAGTGCGGTCGGCCTCTTCGAGGCATTTGGCGGTGAGCCGTACCGCCGAGGGCATTATATCTTCGCGTATGGGAAAGACATATACTTTTTTCTTTGCAGCGCCGCTGACGGAGGTGTGTTCCTGCGGAGCGGTTGCCGTGGCGAGGGTATCGGAAACGGCCGTTACGTTTTCCGGTGCGACGGCTGCGCGGGATTCCGCCGATGCGTGGAGTGTGAGCAGCAGAAGTAATGCGGTGAGTATTTTCGCCATTTTCATTCGGTGGTTTTCCGGCGCGCTCCGGACGGATCTTTTGCGTTCAATCTCGCGCGAATCGCGGTCGAGGTTGCCGGAAATGTTTTACTATGCAAATATAACGATGTTGCCCAAGAGTTTGCCCTGTTTGCGTGCCGATTGTTATTACGGTTGCCGTGTGTCTGGAATTTCGGCAGCATGCCGGTGCGGAACGACGGAAGACGGCGATGCGATTTGTCGGTTGTAATATTTTTGTAATCATCGTGTTGGAGGCTTGTCTCGCGATGAGCGGGCGGGGATATTCCGAGTGATTGTTCCCGGAAAATCGGAAGGACAAAAAAGAGGAGAAAACTCCTCCTCTATAATCGATTCAAATCAGATTTCTCTCGGCGGTTCGCCGTTTTTTAAATATTCGTCGTCGATAACAACCTCGTAAACAACCGATGTTTTGCTATATTCTACAAGCGTATAGGTGCCGATATCAAATAACCCTTCGATAAATTCTCGTATCTTGTATTCGTCATTTTCTATGACCAGAGATTGATATTCATAGAAAGGACGAGCGCGACCCATAGCTCCATATTTCACTTCCTCTTTCTCCCCGGAGCCTATGATGATGGTTTTGCCCAAATGATTTTCCAAAGGATGTGCGCTATGATACAAAAGTATTGTCATTGTCGATGACGTTTTGTTTTCAATATAATATCTGGTAATGACCCAAGGATCTCCGATTTCTATGCCGGGCTCAGGTGGATTGCATCCCACCGACAAGATTATCTGTAGTCCGCAAACTGCCAACAACGTAAACATTCTTTTCATAACCATAAAGTTTTAAGGTTTCCAATTCGGTTATTTCTTTCTTATCAGATGTAGCAAACCCCGTTTTTGTTGCATCGTTGCATTGACAAATTTATGGATTTGCAATATCGGATAAGTATGATACACTTGAATTTCTGAAGATGTGTGCATAATTGAGAAGACGGAGTGTCATAGCTGGCAATATGTTGCGTTTCTTTCGTGCTTCGTGCCAAGTCATTCCTTCCGTAAGCTCCTGTCGCACTCTTACTCACAACCTTGCATTTTACCCGTTCTCACACATATTAAAGTGGGTGTGTCAAAACGCTAAATTTTGACACACCCGCAGTCGGATAGTAAATGTGAAACGTATATCGTTGTGTGCCGGTAGCGTGACTGACTGTGTAGCTAGTTCTGGCGGTGGAGAGCCGGCGTTATCCGGTTGGCGTTTATTGCCGCAGAGGGTTGTCCGGTACCGATTGCCGTGGATGTGCACGGGCGTTTCAACGCTTTGGTGTCCGCATGGCGCGGAGCGCGTTCAGTACGGCGAGTACGGTAACGCCCACGTCGGCGAATACCGCCTCCCACATGTTTGCTATACCCAGCGCTCCGAGCAGAAGCATGGCCAGCTTTATGCCTATGGCGAACGCTATGTTCTGGTAGACGATACGCAGCGTCCGGCGCGACAGCGTTACGGCGTCGGCTACCTTGACGGGATTGTCGTCCATAAGTACGACGTCGGCGGCTTCTATGGCTGCATCGCTTCCTGCAGCGCCCATGGCTATGCCCACGTCGGCGCGTTTCAGTACAGGCGCGTCGTTGATGCCGTCGCCTACGAACGCCAGTCGCGAAGAGCCCTCTTCGGCCGTCATCAGTTCGTCTACTATGCGTACTTTGTCTGCTGGCAGCAACTCGGCATGCAGTTCGTCTATTCCGAGCGACGTTGCCACCGTTTCGGCCACGTCGTGCCTGTCGCCCGTCAGCATTACGGTTTTCGTTATGCCTGCGGCCTTGAGTCGGCGGATGGCTTCGGTCGATTGCGGTTTTACGGTATCGGCGATAACTATGTGCCCCATGTATACGCCGTCTACCGCCAGATGGACTATGGTGCCTTTGCATTCGCATCGCTTGGCGGCTATGCCGATCCGCGCGAGAAGTTTCTCGTTGCCGGCGTAGACGTCGCGACCGTCTATTCTGGCGCGTATCCCTTCGCCGGCGAAATTCTCGACGTCGGCGACACGCGATTTATCTACGGAGTTGGCATAGGCGTCGCGCAGGGAGACGGCTACGGGGTGGTCGGAGTAGCTTTCGGCCAGTGCTGCGAGTTCGAGCAGTTCGGTTTCGGATATTATTTCCGGGTGGACGGCCGTGACGGAGAAACGTCCCGCCGTCAGGGTGCCGGTCTTGTCGAATACCACGGTGCGTATGCGGGAGAGCGTTTCCAGATTGTTGGAACCTTTGATAAGTATACCTCGACGGGACGCACCCCCGATGCCGGCGAAGAAGGTCAGCGGAATGGAGACTACCAATGCGCACGGGCACGATATGACGAGGAATATCAGCGCTCTGTTGAGCCATACGAGCCATTCGCCGCCCGCTATTAGCGGCGGTGCGACGGCCAGCAGTACCGCGGCGGCTACGACAGCCGGGGTGTAGTATCTGGCGAAGCGTGTGATGAATTTTTCCGTTTTGGCCTTGCCGGTGTCGGCATTCTCCACGAGGTCGAGTATGCGGGCTACGGTCGATTCCCCGTAGGTGCCTGTCGTCCTGATCCGAAGCAGGCCGGTCATGTTGAAGCTGCCGCTTATCACGGAGTCGTTTTCGGATACTTCGCGTGGCATGCTTTCGCCGGTAAGGGCTGCCGTGTCGAGCGCGGATGAGCCGCTCAGGACCACTCCGTCGAGCGGTATCTTCTCTCCGGGCTTTACTACTATGGTGCTGCCGGCGGGTACAGAATCGGGCGAAACGCGCCGTAACGTACCGTTGCCGTCTTCCATTTCGGCGTAGTCCGGCCTTATATCCATAAGGGAGGATATGGAGGCGCGGCTGCGTGCAACGGCCATGTCCTGAAACATCTCTCCGGTCTGATAGAACAGCATGACGGCGACGGCTTCGGGATATTCGCCTATAGCGAAAGCGCCTGCGGTCGCTATAGACATGAGGAAGTTCTCATCGAAGAACTCGCCGCGGAACAGGTTGCGCACGGCGCGGTAAATTATGTCGGCGCCTATGACGAGATAGGCTGCTGCGCACAGGGCTATGTGCATTCCTGCGGATAATTGGGGAATGTACGATATGCCGAGCAGCGCGCCGCTCGCCGCTATGCGTACGAGCGTGATTTTATGTTCTCTTTCCATGGTCTGCATCTTTTATTTTCTTGTCGTTGCGAAAGTATGAAAAAGCGGATGCAACCCGGTTGCAGAAATCACCGGCGACTTTTGCCGCTGCATTCGGCGCATAGACCCTTCAGCAGGTAATCGACCTGCCGCACTTCGAATCCGGCCGGGTAACGTACCGGCGGAATGTGCGTGTGGTCGAGACAAAATGTCTTGTGGCACGCCTGACAGTAAAAGTGGCAATGCAGTTCGTCTATGCCGCATACGTGGTCGTTGTGACATACGCAGTATTTGGTGGAGCCGCTGCCGTCTTCGATTTCGTGTACGAGATGGTGTTCGGCGAAAAGGGTGAGTGTCCTGAATACGGATGATTTGTCCACACTGTCGAGTTCGCTTTCCAGATCGGTCATGCTGAACGTATCGTGAAAACGCGTCATGGCTTTGAGAACAAGAATGCGGACGGCCGTAGGACGGATTCCGTGACGGGATAGAATGTCCGAAAAATCGGTTGGCGTTTCGTTCATCGGCGGTTTGTTTTGTCCAAATGTAGGAATAAAAATCCTTCGGCATGTCGGTCGGCGGCGGCCGGTGAGTTAAGCAAATGATAATAAATCATTTTATCGGATTGTTTTTTGCTCGAAAAATAAAAAAACGTATCTTTGCGCCACGCTTTGGTGTTACCCGGTAAGGCGGATGCATCGTAAAGCGGAACACTAAACATTTTTTTAGTCATGGGCTATTTATCAGCTGAGAAAAAGCAGGAGCTTTTTGGGCAGTACGGTTCTTCGAATACCGATACGGGTTCACCCGAGAGCCAGATCGCGTTATTTACCTACCGTATCAACCACCTTACGGAACACATGAAAGGCAACAGGCACGACTTCGGCACGCAGCGTGCGTTGTTGAGGCTTGTCGGTAAACGCCGCAAGTTGCTCGATTATCTGAAGAAGGTTGATATCGAACGTTACAGGGCGATAGTCAAAGCCCTTAACCTGAGGAAGTAATACGGCCTGCGACGAGGCTAATCGATTGAGTGAAGGCAATTAGGAAGTTAATTGCCTTCGCTTTTATTGGGACACATTTAGGAGGATAAAAAATAAGATGATGTACAATGAGACGACAAAGGTCATTCCGTTGGGAACTGACCGCGAGATAACGATCTCGACAGGCAAACTCGCCAAACAGGCCGACGGCGCCGTGGTGGTTAAGCAGGGCGATACTATGCTGCTCGCTACCGTGGTGGCTGCCAAAGACGCCAAACCCGATGTGGATTTCATGCCGCTGTCGGTGGAATACAAGGAAAAATATGCGGCGGCCGGACGCTATCCGGGCGGTTTCCTGAAGAGGGAGGCGCGTCCTTCGGACAGTGAGATACTCGTCGCAAGGCTTATCGACCGTGCCCTTCGTCCGCTTTTCCCGGCGGATTACCATGCGGAGGTGTTCGTGACGGTAAACCTCATATCGGCTGCCAAAGACATACAGCCCGATGCACTGGCCGGTCTGGCCGCATCGGCTGCACTCGCCGTATCTGACATTCCTTTCGGAGGTCCCATTTCGGAAGTGCGCGTATCGCGTATAGACGGCAAGCTGGTAATCAACCCGACTTTTTCGGAGAATGCGAAAGCCGACATAGATTTGATCGTAGGGGCTACGTATGACAATATACTCATGGTAGAGGGCGAGATGCTCGAAGTTTCCGAAGCGGAAATGCTGGAGGCTATAAAGTTCGCCCACGAGGAGATCAAGAAGCAGTGTCTCGTGCAGATAGAGCTCATGAAGGAGCTCGGCAAGGATGTGAAACGTACCTACTGCCACGAAACGAACGACGAGGAACTGCGCCAGCTGGTAATCAAGGAGACTTACGACAAGGTTTACGCCGTGGCCACGAGCGCGTCTTCGAAGCACGAGCGTACCGACAAGTTCGATGAGATAGAAGCAGAGTTCTGCACCCGTTTCACCGAGGAGGAACTCGCTGAGAAACTTCCCCTTATCAAGCGTTACTATCATGACGACGTACTCAAGAAGGCGATGCGCCGTATGATACTCGACGAGGGCAAACGTCTCGACGGCCGTCGTACGGACGAGATACGTCCGATTTGGTGCGAGGTGGGATATCTGCCCGCCGCTCACGGCTCGGCAATATTCACCCGTGGCGAGACGCAGTCGCTCACGACCGTTACTCTGGGTACGAAGCTCGATGAAAAACAGGTCGATCAGGTACTCGTACAAGGTTCCGAACAATTTGTGCTGCACTATAACTTCCCGCCTTTCTCCACCGGCGAAGCGAAAGCCGCACGCGGACTGTCGCGCCGCGAGATAGGCCACGGAAACCTCGCATGGAGGGCGCTCAAACCGATGGTGCCCGTAGGTGAGGAGAACCCGTATGCGGTGCGTGTCGTATCCGACATTCTCGAATCGAACGGTTCGTCGTCCATGGCTACCGTGTGCGCCGGTACGCTGGCTCTCATGGATTCCGGTCTCAAGTTGAAAAAACCGGTGTCGGGTATAGCCATGGGGCTCATTTCCGACTCGGAATCCGACAAGTATGCCATATTGTCCGATATTCTCGGCGACGAGGACCACTTGGGCGACATGGACTTCAAGGTGGCCGGAACGAAAGACGGTATTACCGCCACGCAGATGGATATAAAGGTCGACGGCCTTTCCTACGAAGTTCTTGCCAAGGCTCTCGAACAGGCTCGTGTAGGCCGTATGCACATTCTCGGCAAGATCGTTGAGACCATAGCCGAGCCGCGCGAAGACTTCCGTCCGTTCGTGCCGCGTATCGTGCAGATTACCATTCCGTCCGACTTCATCGGAGCCGTTATCGGCCCCGGCGGAAAAGTCATACAGGACATTCAGAAAACCACCGGTACTACGATTACGATTACCGAGGAGGGCGACAAGGGTATCGTGGATATTTTCGGAGACAACAAGGAGGCTTTGGACGGAGCTCTCGCCCGTATCAAGGGTATCGTGGCAGTTCCCGAAGTGGGCGAAATATACAACGGCAAGATCCGCTCCATAGTTCCTTTCGGAGCTTTCGTCGAGATATTGCCGGGCAAGGACGCTTTGCTCCACATATCGGAAATAGATTACAAACGCTTCGAAACCATGGAGCAGACCGGTCTGAAGGAGGGTGACATGATAGAGGTTAAACTCATCGGTACCGATCCCAAAACGGGTAAGATGAAACTGTCGCACAAAGTGTTGCTTCCGAAACCCGAGAAATCGGAAAAGCCGGAGGGAAAGCACGAAAGGCATGACCATAAGAAATAGAGGTGGCATAATTTTTGCCGCATAATTTTAACCGGTATACCGGCCGGTAGTGTCGACGGATGCTGCCGGCACGGTCGTATCGGGGTGGCAAAGATTCGTATAGAAAATAGTGACGGATTATGTGGAATTAAAATATATGCTTATATTTGCTTACTGTCATTATTTTGCATATAGGGAAAAGTAATAAACAAAATACAAAACAAACAATCTTAATACATTAATTATGAGAAGATTAGCTCAGGTAGGTCTCGCACTTACTGCAATCATGGTTCTGCTGGCCGGATGTAATCCGTACAACAAGATGCAGAAGAATTTAAGCAAAATCGACGCATATGCCACTCCGGAGGTACTGACTCTGAAAGGGCAGACTGTGGATGCTGAAATTACTTACACTTTCCCGGCGAAGTATTTCTACGAAGAGATGATTCTGAAAGTAACCCCCGTACTCGTATTCGACGGCGGAGAGGTTGTCGGAACTCCCAAATATTTCCAGGGCGAGGATGTAAGGGACAACTACACTCCCGTTTCGTGGAAGAAAGGCGGAGTATTCACTCAGAAAGTTTCTTTCCCGTATGACGAAAGGGCTAACCTTTCCACTCTGGTACTCCGTGTGGAAGGCCGTACCGCAGACCAGTGCCGCAGCGACAAATATAAAACGTTCGGTGAATTCGGCGCAGTAGCTGTGGCTCAGGGTATCAGCACCGTACAGCTCATGGCTTACAGACCGTACATGACCCTTATGGATCATGGCTTCAAGAGGGTACGCACTATCTCCGAAGAGGCTGACATACATTACCTCATCAACAGCGCTAACGTTCGCAGCAACCAGCTGTCGCAGGAGCAGATCAAACTCTTCGAACAGTTCGTTCGCGATAACTCTGCAGCCGAGGATGTAACCATGGGTACCGTATACGCCAAAGGTTATGCATCGCCTGACGGTCCCGAGAATTTCAACCAGAAACTCTCTTCGGAACGTAGCCGTACCGGTGAAAAAGCTATCAAGAAAAACCTTAAGAATGTCGAAGTGCAGTACGATGCTGCAGCTTACGGCGAAGACTGGGAAGGTTTCCGCAAACTCGTAGAGGCTTCCGATATTCAGGACAAGGATCTCATTCTTCAGGTTCTTTCGATGTACGATTCCTCTTCTCGTCGCGAGCAGGAGATCAAAAACCTTTCGGCAGTTTATAATGAACTGAAAGAGAATATTCTCCCGCAGCTCCGTCGTACTCAGCTCGTAGCTTCGGCCGAGGTTGTAGGTCTCAGCGATGCAGAAGTGGTTGCTGCCGTTAAGAAAGGCGATACCAGCCTCCGTCTGGACGAAATGCTCTATGGCGCTACCCTTCTCAATACGCCCGCTGAAAAAGCTGCTGTTTACAGATTGGCTGCCCGTCAGTACAACGACGTTGCCGCTTACAACAACCTTGCAGTAGTTTTGGTGGATATGGGCGATATCGCAGGCGCTAAGGAGGCTATCGACAAGGCTGCACGTATCAACAGCAATCCTATCGTAACCAACAATATGGCTGCTGTAGCTATCGCTCAGGGCGATTTCGCAACGGCTGAAAAATATCTGTCGGCTCTCAACAGCGAAGACGCTCGAATGAACAAAGGTCTTATCGCACTTCAGGAAGGCGACTATGTAGTGGCTGCACGCGATCTTAAAGGTTACAACCTCGCAGTGGTTGAGGTACTCAACGGCAACTATGCTAATGCCAAGAAAGCTCTCGGTACCTGCAAATGCGCTGATTCCGAATACCTCCGCGCTGTCATAGCAATGAGGGAAGGCGATAGCAACGGCGCTATCAACTATCTGCGCAGCGCTATCGCTATCAACCCGGCTCTCAAAGATGTCGCTCAGAACGATGTAGAGTTCGCAAGGTTGTTCAACACTCCCGAATTTCAGGCTCTCTAATAAAGAGTGATGATATAGATTTTATGCAGGGACGCTTATCAAAGCGTCCCTGCATTGTTTCTGTGCTGAGGCTTTGCGAAGACAAGGCCTGCAGTCGTCTTGTGGGATTAATTATACATTGCGGGCGGAAATCATATCCGTTGGTATTGTTTCGGGGTGTACTTATGCGGGCGTTTTATGTCTCATATATGTGTGCGCCGGGGGGCGACCGTATAGTTTTAGTGGTGTGATGACGGTTTGTGATTACGGGATCAGGGTGGATATTGAGGGTGAAATATGCGTTTTTAAGGAACGGGTAAAGCTGCCGGAATAATTAGCCGGAAGATAGAGACCATAGTTTTGTCGTAAACTTATTAATTAAGCCGATTTGCGGGGCTATTTGTGAGTAGCGTTTAAAATAATTATATTTGCATGCGTCGGACGAGAGATGTCGGTATGAAAGCCGGTATCGTTTCCGATGTCGCATGATTGCGGATATGGCGTAATTGGTAGCCGCGCCAGACTTAGGATCTGGTGCCGAAAGGCGTGGGGGTTCGAGTCCCTTTATCCGCACTTTTCAGTCTCCTTCGGGAGACTTTTTTATTTCGTGAACATTGTCTCCGTTTGGTAATCATGGATTTTGAACGTGAATGCCATTGTTGGTGTCGTGCAGCTTTTGCCGGAAGGACGTTATATGGTACGTATAAATCGACAGCGCACCGTAACACGCCGTCACCAATAGTATGACGTAAGTATGTGCCTTAACAATGTAGTTCATTTGTTTGTGATCGTGCATGTTGTGGAGCGGAAAATCATATCGGGAGTAACCCGGAATGAGATATCGATGACCTGCTCTCCGGAAGAGGAGAGACATTGTCCGGTAATGGAGTTTCCTGAAGACCGGAGCAAGTAAGCTTTATCGTAATTTTCGTATCCGGCGTCGGAGAGGTTGTATTAGCAATGGTTTTGCTATCCGGATTATATGGTTTGACGTTCCGTAAACAGGTCGTTATGCGACGGTCGGAATTGCGGAATATACATGTTGTGTGTTTTCTGGTGTATAGCTCGATGTGTGCATGGCGGAACATATTATGTCCGATTGCGGAAGCGTTTGGTGGGCAGTGTGTTGAAAGTCGGGCATTTCAATTAAATTCCCTTTTTGCTATGAGGTTGATAAAAAAATATTATTTTTGCAATAATACGGAATGTTTGTTTCGGTAAAATTGTATTGAATAACGCTGTTTCGATGTTTTCTCCGCGGTGTTGGTTATTGGCTGTAACGGTTTGCCTGTCAATGGCGGGCTGTTCGAGTATGGACGATAAGGTAAATCGGGAGATATTGGTGTCCACCGTGTGGTGCGGGGAACGTTTCGTACCCGATTGGTTAGGAAACGAAAGAGATTCCGCGAACGACGAGTTGCTCTATCGTTTCAGTACCGACGGTATAATGTCGGTATACGAGTACGACGACGATGCCTTGACGCTTGTGGAGACCGAACGGTATATTTATATCGACGGTCAGGGAGAGATGGTTATCGAAGGATACGGGTTGTTCTATATCAAAAAAATAACGGTGAATAGGCTGTCGCTCGAAGGCGAGACAGGTAAACTCGACCTCCGTTTTTATGCCGAAACGGACGATATGGATTTCGAGGGCGACGATGATTGATGTTCCGTCGGGGAAGTCCGGTACCGTATTATAACAGGGACAGTGCGTCCGTCCGAATGACGGGCTGCCGTTTCCGAAGGCTTCTAAGCTATGGGAAACAGGATTGCTAATTTTATCTGCCTTATGCTGGCGTGTGTCATGACGGTCGGCTGCAAGGATAAGCCGCCCGTACAGGTCGTTGATCTGACTACGGGATATTGGCTGCGCGAAGACGATCCGCAAGAGCCGTTGATGCGGTTCGATGAAGAGGGCAGACTTTTTTTCTATGTGTATACCGTCCGTACCGGGACGGAGGACTGCTATGATGCATATTACGACGTATCGGCGAAATATTACACCCGTTATGCTATAGATATAGAAAATGGGCGTATATGTTTCCTGCCGGGAATGTGGTACGACCTGCTTGTGCTGACCGACGAGGTTTTGACGCTCGGCGACGATCAGGGCAACGGTCTCAGATATGTAAAACTTTCGGACAGGCGTGTAAATGTCATGTCGCGGGAGGATTTTTACGATAGATATCCGGATTTCGTTCCGGAAAATCGGGAGGACTAAATTATGAAAAAGTTATACGTATTGCTCGTTGCCGTCGTATCGGTGGGTATTGCGGTGTTGTCGGTGGGTTGTATGGCCAATCCGGAACTTATGGATAGTGCGGCGCCGGGAGATTCACGCATATCGTACGAGTATCTTTACGGTTGCGTATGGACGGTAGCGGATTGTCCGGTGGAAATGTCGTCCATGCCGTTTCTGCTCGCCGGCAGGGATAAGGCGGTGTATTTTATTGAGAACAGCGATATAATGTACGTGCTGTGCCGCAAGGACAAGGCCGGTCGGGAGGCGGAAGACGGTGAATCCGGTGACGGCGACGGAACTGTCGGTGAGACGGAGCCTTCGGCGGACGAATACAGTATTATCGCCGAGTGTTCGTATTCTATCGATTACGATCTCAATATCATTACCGTTACTGGAGAAGGATGCAACTGTTATCTTAGAATAGACCGTCTAAACGACAGGAGCCTGACCGTTTATTATCAGACAGATCGGAACGAATATATCGCCTATTCGCGGAGCGCGCTCTCTTCCATAGTGGTCGTGCAGTAGGGCGGTTTTTCCGGTGAGCGATCGGCGGCTGGTCGTAACTGCGTCGGAGCGTGTACGCATGGGCATGATACAGGTTGCGGTAGAGGCTGTTTTACGGCGGACTCGCTGCCGATAAATTCATTAAAATTTGTTCACTGCATCGAAATATATTATCTTTGCACCCCGCATAACGTGTTGATATGGCACCGATAAGGAGTAGGATGCGGAGGTGGCGGAAGGACGTTACAGACCCGTGCCTTGGGTGTATGTCCGGAATGCGTTGTGTGCCAGTGGTATGGGAAAACAATTAATAAATATATCGAGATGAATATCACAAGAGAGAACCGCGAAGGTCAGACTGCGGTCATTAAAGTTACCGTCGGCGAGTCCGATTACAACGAGGCCGTAGATAAAAAGTTGCGCGAATATCGCCGTAAAGCCAACATGCCGGGTTTCCGTCCCGGAATGGTTCCGATGAGCATCATCAACAAAACCTATCGTAAGAGTACCATTGCCGAAACCGCTTACAAGATGGCTTCGGACGCGGTGTTCGAATATATAGACAAGGAGAAGATAGATTATGTGGGCGACGTGCTTCCGAGCGATGAGCAGGGCGCATTCGACTTCGACAACAATACCGAACACGAATTCGTGTTCGAAATAGGTCTGGCTCCGGAGGTTGATATCGAACTTTCCGAAAAGGACAAACTTACCCGTTACAAGATCAAGATAACGGAAGAGATGCACGAGGGTTACCGTGCCAATTTCCTGCGTCGTTACGGCCGCTTGGTGGATGTGGAGGCTGTGGTAGATGACGAGGCGGTTACCGGTGTACTCGACAACGGCGACATACGTGTCGAGGAGGGTTACGTAGGTCTCGTTTCGCTCGGTGAAGATGTACGCAAGCAGTTCGTAGGAAAGAAGGTGGGCGATGAGATGACCGTTAACGTCAATGAAATATATCCTCGCGAGTCGCAGAGGGCTTCCGTACTCGGTGTCAAGGAGAGCGAACTGACCGGGATCAATCCCGAATTCAAGTTCACGATCAAGCAGATACGCAAGTTCGCCGAACCGGAATTGAACGAGGAATTTTTCAAGTTGGCCTTCCCTGAAGGCAATGTTACCGACAAGGCCGGACTGGACAAGTATATAGACGATCAGATAGCCGCCGACCTCGCCCGTGAAAGCGAATATGTCTTCACGACCGAGGTGCGCAATTTCCTGCTCGGAAAAGCCAACCTGACGATGCCCGAAGAGTTCCTAAAGAGGTGGCTGTTCACCGTGAACGAGGGTAAGTTCTCCATGGAGGATATAGAAAAGGATTTCCCGGCATTCCTGAAGATGATGAAATGGAACCTCGTTCAGAAGAAACTGGCCGACAAATACGAAATCAAGGTCGAGCAGGACGAGATTCTGGCCGAAGCCAAAGCTTATGCCGCAGCCCAGTTCGCTCAGTACGGCATGGCCAATATAGATGACGAGACGCTTACCAAATACGCCAATTCGATACTCGGCCGCAGGGAAGAGGCAAACAAGATTATAGATCACCTTTATGAAAAGAAAGTGGTCGAGGCTGTTGCCCCGCTTGTGAAGGTGTCGAACAAAACGGTGACTTCCGAAGAACTCGGTAAGATTTTTGAGAAGATGACCGAATAAGTCAGGAGACGTCCTGAAACAAAACGGAATTTCTTATGCGGAAACACCGTCGTTTCGGAGTGTTTTGACTGTGTGCGTTTTGGCATGCTATGATTTGCGACTGATACGTTAACGTCAGTCCGGCGTGTAACCGGGCTGACGTTATTTGGTTCTTTGTCGTATATGATATGCTGTTCCGGTCGCGTTATTATCGGAAATGCTGGTGTCGGTTCGTCCCGCTGTTTTGGATGACGGCATTTCTATCGGGTCCGTTTCCGTATAGGGGGGTAGAATCGTGGTAAGGAATTTGCTGGGGGCGGAGACTATAGGAAGCTGCCGTCCGGATTTATGCCGGTGCCGTGCCTATGCCGACGGCCGTAGACGAATGAATAACAGATATGTAGATATATTATGAAACAGAACGATTTTGAGAAATATGCCACCCGTCATCTGGGTGTGAACTCGCATACGTTGCACGATTACGCTTCGGACGCGGTGTGTTACGTTTCGCCTACTATCATAGAGGAGCGTCAGTTGAATGTGGCCGCCATGGACGTTTTCTCGCGTCTTATGATGGACCGAATAATATTTCTCGGCTCGCAGATAACCGATGACGTGGCCAATATCGTGCAGGCTCAGTTGCTGTATCTGGAGGCTGCCGACAGTACCAAGGATATACGGATATACGTCAATTCTCCCGGAGGGTCGGTCTATGCCGGACTGGGTATTTACGATACCATGCAGCTGATAGCTCCGAGCGTGGCGACTATATGTACGGGAATGGCCGCGAGCATGGCAGCCATATTGCTGGCAGCCGGCGAAAAGGGCAAACGTACGGCGTTGCCCCATTCGCGCGTGATGATACACCAGCCGCTCGGCGGGGTACAGGGGCAGGCGTCCGATATCGAGATTACGGCACGTCAGATATTGCAGCTTCGCAGGGAACTTTTCGAGATACTCTCCATGCATAGCGGCAAGAGCGTCGAGACCATAGAGAAAGACGCCGACAGGGATTATTGGCTTACCGCAGCGGAGGCCGTGGAATACGGTCTTGTGGACAATATCGTGGCAAGTAAAAAAAGAAGGTGATTTTATGGCTAACAATGAGAATCAGCTCGACGGGCAAAGGTGTTCTTTTTGCGGAGAGCCCATTCAGAACGTAGGCATATTGTTTTCGGGTATGGGAGGTGCCGCCATATGCGACCAGTGTATCGAGAGGGGATATGAATCGTTGCTTGAGAATAATCTTATAGGCGAAACTCCCGCGTCGGAAACGAGCACGCTCAATCGGGACGGACTGCTCAAACCGGCGGAAATCAAGGCTTTTCTTGACCAGTATGTTATAGGGCAGGACAGGGCGAAAAAATCCCTGTCGGTTGCGGTGTACAATCACTATAAGCGGTTGATGCATGCCGAGGACAAGAGCGTGGACGATGTAGAGATAGACAAGTCGAATATCATAATGGTCGGCGAAACCGGTACGGGGAAGACTTTGCTCGCGCGTACCATAGCCAAAATGTTGAAGGTGCCTTTCACGATAGTGGATGCTACGGTGCTTACCGAAGCGGGGTATGTCGGAGAGGATGTCGAAGGTATTCTGACGCGCCTGTTGCAGGCTGCCGATTACGACGTGGCGCAAGCCGAAAGGGGAATAGTGTTCATAGACGAGATAGACAAGATAGCCCGCAAGAGCGATAATCCCTCCATTACGCGCGATGTGTCGGGCGAGGGCGTGCAGCAGGCGTTGTTGAAGATACTCGAAGGGACGGTAGTCAACGTACCGCCGCAGGGAGGACGCAAGCATCCCGACCAGAAATTCATACAGGTCAATACGGCCAATATACTGTTCATTTGCGGTGGAGCGTTCGACGGGATAGACAAGCGGATAGCCCGTCGGTTGAACACTCATGCGGTGGGATACGATACGCCGGAAACCGCGCATCTGGACAACGAGCGTCTGTTGCAGTACGTGACGCCGCAGGATCTCAGATCTTTCGGTCTGATTCCGGAGATAGTGGGGCGTATGCCCGTGTTGACCTGCCTCGATCCGCTCGATAGGGCTACGTTGCGCAAGATACTTACCGAGCCTAAGAACGCTATTATAAAACAGTATGTCAAACTGTTCGAGTTGGACGGTGTGGCTTTGACGTTCGACGATGCGGTACTCGATTATATTGTGGACAAGGCGCTCGAGTTTCGTCTCGGAGCGCGGGGCTTGAGGTCTATATGCGAGGCTGTCATGGGAGACGTCATGTTCGAGACCCCGTCCGAGGAGCGGCATGAGGTGCGCATAACGCTCGATTATGCCAAGGAACGTCTCGAAAAGGCCGGTTTCGGCAAAGGCTCCAAATAACGCTCGGATTCGGTCGGTTTAAATATCGCATCAAGGCGACGCTTTATGTCTGCACTGTCGCAGGCAAAGGCGTCGCCTCGGTTTTTGATACCGGATGGATTTTTTAGTTATATTATGACACCGCCGTCGACTGAAAGTACGGCTCCGGTAACATATGATGCAAGATCGCTGGAAAGGTAGAGGAATGCGTTGGCTATATCTTCGCCTTCGCCCATACGACCGAGCGGAATCCTGTTGATGATAGGCTGTATCATGGTTTCCGGCAGGTTCGCTACCATGTCTGTGCGTATTATCCCGGGAGCAACTGCGTTTACGCGAATCCTGTCCTTTGCAAGTTCCCGTGCTAGGGATTTAGTCATTCCGTTGACTGCGAACTTGGATGCGGGATATCCGCATCCGGACGCCTGCCCGTACAGGCTTACTACGGAACTGGTGTTGACTATGACACCTCCTCCCTGTTCCTTCATTATCCGGGCTGCAGCTTGTGAGCATATGAAGACAGCCTTTACGTTGAGGTCAAGTATCTTTTCAATCTCCTCGGCGGTGTAGTCATAAAGAGGGGTACTCTGTGATATGCCGGCATTGTTGGCAAGTATGTCAAGGCTGCCTAACCTGTCCCTGATGCCGGCGAATGCTTCTGCAACGGCTTTGGAATCCGTGAGATCGGGCCAGATTGCATCCGCTTCGGCACCCGGCATTTCTGACTTCAATTTTTCAAGCGCGGCTTTTGCCGTGGATTCCTTTGAGCCGCACAGCACTACCGTAGCCCCGGCTTCCAGATATTTCTTTACAATGGCATAACCGATGCCGCGTGTACCTCCGGTCACGACGGCAACTTTTCCTTTAAGCAGACTTTTCATAAAAGTTCCCATAATTGGTGAATCTTATCCAAAGATAGGTATTTCTATCGATTTTTGCTATTTTATGAGACAATAATTTCTTCAGTATCACACCTTTGCTTTGCGTCCTGAAAAAATGGCAATTGAAAAGAATAGCTTTTTGTTTTCGGCGCTTGTTGCCGTTACGTCTTGCGGATAGAAGGAACTTCCTCTCCCCCCCACTTCTTACTTGACCGGAGAAGTCGATATGAAGCCATTGTCGCTATATGCTTTCAAGGCGGGGGATATCGCCATGCAGGACAGATGTCCTTTCCATAACTCCTGTTTTGGGGTTGTAAAATTAATTTCCATACCTCAAAAACTAAAAGAGCAAAAGACTGCATAACAGTGAATTGCCTCCGAATAGAACACCGTTAAAGTATCTTTTTTAGCCTTTTTTTGCATGGCCGACAAAAAAATAAAACACCGCAATGTTGTCATTTGCGGTGTCTTACGCTTTTATTCTTCTATTGTCTGCGGAAAGAGAGGGATTCGAACCCCCGGTACAGTTGCCCGTACACCGCATTTCGAGTGCGGCCCGATCGACCACTCCGGCATCTTTCCGTAGTCGGTGAAATCGTCAACGGCCTGCCGTTTTCGGATTTCGCGGTACAAAAGTAATAATATTTTTTACAAACAACCAAACCTCCGTTTTTTTCGCATGTATTTTTCACAGGCGATCGGGTCGCGGCGTTTCTTTATGGCGAACGTTTTCAGGATGCCGGACATACGCTTGTTCGCAGTGATGCTTGAATATGGCTCCGCAGTCCGGCCGGTATCCGGTAGAATCGTCTGTTGGCTTCGGTTGTCAGCCTGTTGATGCTAACCCCGGATATATGTTCGGGTATGCCCGAAATGGCGATTTGCCCGAAGGCCGACCGTATCGTGACGCATGTCCGGAGTGTCGTTATAGTTGCGAGTGTTCGGCGGGTGTAGTTTATATGTAAATTGAGTCTAGCTCGGTGAGATACACTAAAGTGCGTCTGTCAGTCGAATCTGATGAACATGCGGTCGAAGTTTATCGTCATCTTATCGAACTGGCGTACCAGATCCTGACCCAGAGTGCCGTAAACGGTTTCGGCGGGGGTGATCTTCTCCCGTAACAGATATATTCCGCTGAGGGTTACCGGCCGTCCCATTATTTCCATGTTGCAGTCTACCGTATAACCGTCGAACTCTTTCGCTCCTGCCGCTCCCGCGAAACTCACTTTGCCGGGAGCATAGCGGGCGTCTATCTCGTTACGGTTTTCTTCATAAAAGGCGTAATACAGTATGGAGGAATCCGCTCCCGTGTCGAATGTGTAGTGACGTCCGTTGACCGATATGAGAGGATAGAGGCCGTCCATTGCCATATTCGGCCGACCGTTGATTTCGGTCTCCTCTGCGGGAACTATGAATTGTCCGTCGGCGGTGATCTGTATTTCACGCAGCGCCGCCATAACCGGATAACCTATGATTCCGTATATCTCGTAATCCGCTTTCGGAAACGACAAGGCGCTGTCGTCGAGTACGAGGAATATGGCGTTTCGTATTTTGATGTCGCCCAACTTCATTTGCGGGCATACGGCAATTTGGGAAGAGGTCTTTCCTCCGGTGGCGGTGCCTATGGCGATGTCCGTAGGTATTATCTTCATTCCGAGTCTTTCCGCCATAGTACGGCCTATGGTCGAAAAGTTGGCGCCCGTATCGAATACGAAATTTACTTGTTGTCCCGACGGAAAATCTACGGGCAGTGTGTTTAGGCCTGCTTTGTCTTTTGTTATCGGCAATGTTACGGTATGCCTGACGGTCACTTTCTGTGGCGGCACGTTTTTCAGCGCTTTCCAGATTTTAAGATTGTTTTCCATGCCGGCACGCATGTCGGTCGAGAGAGTCTTGTCGTATAACTCTATTATGGTTTCGAGCGTCCTTTCGGCCTGTTTGTAATCGTACGATTTGACAGCATTGTCTTCCTGTAGAAAGTAAAGTTCCATTATAAGGGAGTCGGTCAGTCCGCAGGTGTCGGAGAGGAGTGTTTCGATGTTTTTCTGTGAATTTTCGAGGCGGTTGAAAGCATTGTCCAGAAACGCTTCGACGATCCGTGCCTGTCGAGGCGAAAGATCGTCTTTGGCCTTCTCGAATATTTCTTCGGCGCGAAAGAAGTTCTTCCGTTCTATCTGTGCGGAAATCTCGTCGAATGTGTCGCTGCCGTTTTGGGCGCAGACTGCTCCTGCCGGTAAGGCCAGCATAAGCAGAGGGAGGAATTTTATTATGAATGTCTTTTTCATGGTATCACGCTTGAACCGAATGATATTCTATATTTTTTTAATTATCAAATCAAATACGTTCTATTATTTGTGATTTGATACCATAAAGTTCCCATAAAAAGTAATCGACAAGTATCGTCATTAGAGTCAATGATACGAAAAATAGAAGTTGACACATAAAAATGTCGATAAAAGAAGTATACGTAGTCGTAATTGACGTTTTGCTCACTTTTTTGTGGCGAATTGCAACATTTAACCTTCTTGGTCAATTATATTCTCTAAATATACTTATCTTTGTAACCATGTAATGGATATATAATAATATGGAGCGCAAATTACTGAATCGAATCAAAGTCGTTCTCGCAGAGAAAAACAAGAGCAATAAATGGCTCTCGGAACAATTGGATAAGGATCCTGCCATAATTTCTAAATGGGTTACAAATACAACGCAGCCCAATGTTGAGATGCTGATCCAAATAGCAAAAGTTCTGGATGTGTCTGTGGATGACTTGCTGAGAACTGAATGAATAAATTTATGGGAGAAGCAAAACTATATAAGTACTTGGATTTTAACGGTGGGGTGATGATGCTGCATTATGGCAATCTTCAATTCACTAACGCTACGCAATTAAATGACCCATTTGATTGCCATCCCTCGTTAATTGATTTTTCCGATGTTCCGAAAGAAGCATGTGGAGGATGGACTCCGGAAATAATTGAAGAATTAAGAAGAGATCCATTTCGTAGAACCAGAGAAGAGGCATGGATATGTAGTCTTTCTAAGATATATGATTCAATTTTGATGTGGAGCTACTACAGCAAGCATAAAGGTATTTGCATCGGTCTGGATATGGAGAAAGTTAGAAAGTATCTTTCTCGTATATATGGCAATGTCATGATCGGCTGCTCGGAAGTGGAGGTACAATATAAAGATATTGTAGAGAAGCCCGATTATTTCAGGGATGCAAAAGACTTTTTCCATTATCAAATATCTACAAAAGCAAAGGCATGGGAACATGAACAAGAGGTCAGATTGTTTATTTTAAATCCTTCTCCCGCATATATGGCATTATTGCCAGGGCAAAATGACGATAAAGGTCCAATTGATTGGAAAGAAGTAAGAGCATTCCCCGAAATTGGAGGAGAGTGTTTCGAATCCGTTTATCTGGGAATCAATATGGATGTCGAAGAAAAATCAAAAATAATCCGTGTTGCCCGAAAGCTGAATCCCGACATTAAGATTTTCCAAATGGAGATTGATGCAAATGCTTTTAGGTTAAACACCAAACTAATAGAGTAAATACGATGGCCAAGAAACAAACAAAAATAACAAAGGAGGAGACCTTAGAAACCATACTTTTCAACTGCCGCAACAGTTTGAGAGGACGTGCTGCCATGACCGACAAGCGCGATTTATTGCTGACTCTTGTGTTCTTGAAATTCATAGGGGAACGGTTCAAGCAGCAAAAGGATAAAATCAGGCGCGAGATTGTGGAGGTTCAAGGCATTCACGACGAGGCTTTTGTTGAAATGCAGCTGTCCCGTCCCAATCAGTATATGCAGGACGGCGTGTTCTTCCTGACAGATGAGACGTTCTGGGACAAGCTTATTCTTACGGCTCCTACCGGTATGGCCATCGCTTTCGATACAGCCATAAAGACGTTGGACGACAATGAGCCTAAACTGAAAAATGCCCTGCCGCAGCAGATTTTCACGAAAACGGCCCTTGAACCGGGGGTTTTGAAAAGCGTGGTGGACGAGATTAACAAGATAGATCCCAAGAAGTTCACCGATCACGACCTTATAGGACGTGTATATGAATATTTCTTGCAGGCTTTCTCGATCAATGCCGACAAGGAGGAAGGTGAGTTCTACACGCCGCATTCTATCGTAGAACTTATCGCCTCACTTATTGAGCCGTTCGACGGTACGGTCTATGACCCTTGCTGTGGGTCAGGCGGTATGTTCGTGCAGGCAACCAAGTTCATTGAAGCACATGGTGGTAACACCAAAGCGGTCAACGTGTATGGGCAGGAATCCGAACCGGCGACCTATCGTCTGGCAAAGATGAATCTGGCTATTCGCGGTATATCCTACCATTTGGGAGACAAAGCGGTATCTACCTTCTCCGACGACCAGCATAAAGACCTCAAATTCGACTACATCATGGCAAATCCGCCATTCAATTTGAAGAAATATGCCGAGTATGGAGAATTTGAGACGGACCCCCGCTGGAAAGGTTATGGCGTTCCGCCGGCCAGCAATGCCAACTACGCATGGATTCTCCATATCCTGAACAAACTGGATGTCAATCACGGAATTGCAGGATTCCTGCTAGCCAATGGGGCATTGGACGACAGCGACACGCTCGAAATACGTAAACAGTTGATTGAAAACGACAAAATCGAGGCTATCATCGTTCTGCCGCGCAACATGTTCTATTCAACCGATATATCCGTTACGTTATGGATTCTGAACAACAACAAGAAAGGTGGCCCCTGGCATGGCAGACAACTGCGTAACCGAACGGGTGAGATTCTGTTTATTGACCTGCGCACATGGAATAGCAACATATACGAAAAGAAATATGTTCGCCTGACAGAAACAGAAATCAGCCGGGTTTGCCAAATCTATTTCAATTGGCAGACTGAAAATTTCGCCGAGTATGCCGAGCCTGAGTTATACTATGCCGCTCATCGTGACGAAATCCAACAGAAAGGATATTCGCTTGTACCCTCCAGATATATCGAGTTTATCGACCGCGATACGGAAATTGATTATAAATCGGCCCTCACCGAAATGAGCCATAAGTTTGACGAGCTTAAGAAAAGATGGGATGCTAATGAAGCCGAACTCGTGAATGCCTTCAAAATTTTGGGATATGGAAAAGAATAAGCAACAGACTGACATAATAACTGATAATTTCGTTTCCGACATCAGAACCATCATAGAACAAGGACGGAAACAAGCTTATGCCGCAACTGGTCAAATAGCCATTATGACTTATTGGAACATTGGACGGCGTATCGTGGAAGAAGAACAGCAGGGGGCAAGCAGGGCGGCATACGGACAAAAGCTTATTCCGGCTCTTGCTGTCAGACTTGCTGCTGAATACGGAACCGGCTATGGTAAGCGTAACTTGGCATATTACCGAAAGTTCTATTTGGAATTCAAGGATGTAGAAATTTTGCACACGCGTGTGCAAAATCTTACCTGGTCACATGTCCGCAGGCTTCTTTCCGTCAGCAATACGCAAGCAAGGGAATGGTATCTTAAGACAGCGGCTGAAGATATGTGGAGCGTAGATGATCTTGACAGGAATATCTCCACCCAATATTATGAACGACGGCTTGCGGCTCAAAGAGAGAGTTCAACTCTGCCAGTACCTTATGCCGGTCAAACAGATCCGTTGGAATATATAAAGAATCCAATGGTGGCCGAATTTATGGGTTTCCGTCGGGACACCAGCTATTCCGAATCGGAACTGGAACAGGCATTAATCGACAATCTCGAAAAGTTCATTATGGAACTCGGACGTGGATTCGCTTTTGTGGAAAGGCAACAGCATATTGTGACCGATACGGCTGATTTTTACATCGACCTTGTATTTTATAACTACAAGATGAAGCGGTTTGTCATCTTTGAACTAAAAACCCATAAGCTGACTCATCAGGACATCGGACAATTGGATATGTACATCCGTATGTACGATGATTTGGTTAAAGGAGATGATGACAATCCGACCATCGGTGTGTTACTCTGCACGGATACGGACAACACCATAGCAAAATATTCTGTATTGCATGACAGCGATCAGATTTTTGCCGCCAAGTATATGACATACATGCCTACCGAGGAAGAACTGCGCCGGGAGATTGAACAGCAGAAACGCTTCTTTATGGAACAGCACGAAAAAGAGGAGGAGTGATATGGAAAGTAACTGTGTAAAATGGGTTCGGCTCGGGGATTATATATCTCAAAGGCGAGAAAACAACTCTTCATTAAAATATGGTGTTGATCTTATCGAAGGAGTGAATAGCGATGGTGAATTCCAACCGACAAAGGCGATTACTGACAATATCAATCTAAAGCCATACAAGGTTGTTAGACATGGTGATATTGTTTATAACCCTTCAAGGTTAAATATAGGTTCATTAGCCTATAGAACGGGGGGAATGTGTATTGTATCTCACCTATATCAAGTGTTTTATATAAAAGAGAAGTACCAGTCCATATTATCTGCAGAGTTTTTAACCCTTTATCTCAGACGAAGTGAATTCTACAGATATGTAGATTATGATAATTTTGCCTCTCAAAGAGCGGAATATAATCTACGTAAATTAGGTGAATTACTTATTCCACTACCATCGCCCGCCGAACAGCAGAAAGCAGTGAATGTATGGCGAGCATTCCGGGAAATCAAAGTGCAAAACGAGTGTAAGGCAGCCCCGCTTATGCAACTCTGTCAAAGCTATATTCAGGAATTAAAGCACAAATACCCGATGCAGGAAATCGGGCCATACATTCAAGAGTGTAATAAACGTAATGACAAAAATAAATATAGTACCTTACATTTAAAAGGGGTAACCAGTGATGGAATTTTTGATAGGACGAAAGCTAAAGTTCAAGATTTAGATTTTTCAAACTATAAGGTCGTTAAGAAGAATGATTTTGCATATAATCCTTCTCGAATAAATATTGGATCAATAGCTTTATCTACAGAAGATGTATGTATAATATCTCCAATGTATATTGTTTTTCATGTAAATGAAGCTATTATTATGTCAGAATATATTGAGTTGTGGTTCAGAAGAAAAGAATTTCAACGAAGTACGTTATTTTTTGCATCAGGCTCTGTTCGTGATACATTCGGATATAAAGAGATGTGTAATGTTAAAATTCCTCTTCCCCCAATTGAAGTTCAGCAAGCAATTGTCAATATCTACAAGTGTGCCAATGAGGCCAAGAGGATAGCCGAAGAAGCCGACCGGCTTTCGCGTGAAGTGTGCCCGGCATTGCTTCAACACGTCATACATTCTTAAATCGCAGCTATTATGGTAGGCAAAGGGAAATATTATGAAAGCCAGTTTGAGGAGGCTACCATCGAACTCCTCCGCGAGTCGCATTGGCAATATACGTTCGGCGATGACATTCACCGGAAATATACCGACCCGCTTATTGAAGAAGACCTGCGGACATTTCTTGCCGCTCAGTACAAAGACAAAAAACTAACCGCTTCCGAAATGGACGGCATTGTTGCCAATCTGCGGAACACTGGCGGCCAGAACGATTATTATGCCCAGCAAAACACTTTCCTGCTCTATCGGGACGGATATGATTTTACATACAGTGATGGCAGGGATAATCCGTTCCGCTTGCAATACATCGACTTCGAGCATCCTGACCATAATATTTTCCGTTGCGTCAACCAATTTGTCATGGAACAAGGCCGTGAGAACCGCCGGCCCGACATCCTGCTTTTCGTTAACGGCATACCGGTCTGCATCGTCGAGCTCAAAAATCCGACCAAGCAGAATGCCACCATACGCGATGCCCACACGCAGATTTGTACCCGCTATATGCGGGATATACCGGCCTTGCTGAAATATTGTGCGTTGGCGGTTATCAGCGACGGGGCGAAGAACGAATTGGGAACGACCTACACCCCATTCGAATTTTTCTACGAATGGAAGAAAATCGACAATGAAGACAAAGCCGGCAAGGGGCTTGATACGCTTCGGACCCTTGTTCGCGGAGCGCTTTCGCCGGAACGTATCTTGGAGATCCTGCGCGACTATGTCTATTTCCCCGATCCGACGAAAGAGGATGACACGACCGAAGTGGTGTGCCGCTATCCACAATTCTTTGCCACTCGTAAGTTACGAGACCATATCCTCTCCCATTTGCGCTCTGTTGGCGGCGATGGTAAGGGTGGTACCTATTTCGGCGCCACCGGGTGTGGAAAGACCTATACCATGCTGTTCCTTGCTCGCCAGTTGGCACTGCGTTGTCGAGAGCAACTGGGTAGTCCAACAATCCTTATTATCGTTGATCGGGAAGATCTGGAGACTCAGAGCGGAAAACTGTTCTGCCGCTCGAAACGCTACCTTGAAGACGAGGCCGTAAAGGTATTTGAGACCCGCAAGGAACTTGCCGAAGAGATGAGTATGCGCAAGACCGGCGGGGTCTATATTACCACGATCCAGAAATTTGCAGAGTCCACTGGATTGCTTACGGAGCGTTCCAATGTGATTTGTCTGAGCGACGAGGCGCACCGTTCTCAAAACAACCTCGGGTCGAAACTGTCGATACAGACAGAAGGCGACACCGGGAAAATAGGGGCAAAAATTACATACGGATTTGCCAAATACCTGCGTGATGCCTTGCCTAACGCCACATATGTGGGCTTTACCGGAA
This sequence comes from uncultured Tidjanibacter sp., assembly GCA_947852905.1. Taxonomy (GTDB): domain Bacteria; phylum Bacteroidota; class Bacteroidia; order Bacteroidales; family Rikenellaceae; genus Tidjanibacter. The sequence continues at coordinate 358,265 of CANTVF010000003.1, forward strand.
CACCCATCGACGAGACCATACATGTATTTGGAGATGTCGTAGATCAATACACGATGAAGGAGTCGGAAGATGACGGCATCACCGTACCTATCAAATACGATCCCCGACTGGCGCGTGTTTTCTTGAACAAGGAGCAAGCCGAGAAGGTTGAGGAATACTACCGGATCTGTGCGGACGAAGGGGCTACGCCTGAAGATATTGCCAAGAGCAAAGCCGCCATGTCGAGCATGGAGGTAATTATCGGTGATGAAGATGTGTTGCGCCGAGTGGCCAAAGATATTATCGACGACTACAAACGCCGGACAGAGACAACCGACCGTCTGCAAAAGGCGATGATTACCTGTGCCGACCGCACAATTGCGTTCCGGTTGTATAAAATCATGCGGGAGCTGCAACCCGACTGGTTCGAGAAGAAAAAGGCTCTGAACGAACTTGTATTGACGGCAGATGAAAAGGCCAAACTCAATGACATCGCTTTTGTCAATATGGTAATGACCCGCGACAAGGACGATGAAAAGGAGCTATACAATCTGCTTGAAGACAAGGAGTATCGGAAATTTCTCGATACAGAGTTCAAGTCGGAGAAATCCAATTTCCATATCTCCATCAATGTAGATATGTGGATTACAGGATTTGATGTGCCTTGCCTGACCATGCTTTACAACGACAAACCGCTGTCGAAACACACGTTGATACAGACCATATCGCGAGTGAACCGCCGATATGGAACCAAGGAATTTGGCTTTATCATCGACTATATCGGTATTCGTGAGGAGATGAAGAAGGCTATGAAAAAATACGGCGGAGATGTCGGGCCACAAGAAGATTTGGAAGCAGCTCATGAAGTGTTGAAAAACGAGTTGCAATTGCTGCAAGAGAGATTGTCGGGTCTGGTGTTTGACCGTTTTTTCGGAAATAACGACCTTGCACGTCTTCAGTTCATTCAAGAAGCAGCCGAATATATCCTTGCCAACAGTGTGGAGCGAAAAGGAGAGGTCTCATTCCTCAAACTTTTCAAAGAACATGTCAAACGGTTGCGCTCGGCATACAACATCTGCAATCCGGCCGGAATTCTGACTGATGAGGAGATTGCATGGAGCCAATGTTTCATGGGTATCTGTTCATACGTCAACAAAATGACCGCTACCGAGCATGATACGGAAAGCATGAACCGGCATGTGGAACAGATGGTCCAAGAGGCTATCCTCGCCAGTGGTGTGGAGAGGGTTATGAACGAAGGTGCTGAAGAAAACATTTTCAGCGACTCATTCACTAAAGAGGTGGAAGAGATAAAGATGCCGTTCACCAAGTTTCAGATTCTCTGCAAACTCGTAGCCAAAGCCATCAGAGCATATAGTCGGACGAACAAGATACAGGCCGAACATTTCCAGAAAATGCTTGAAGAGACAATCGACGCTTATAATACGCGAGATAAGCTGACATTTACCAACGATGTGACACAGAATGTTGTAAATGATGTCTATGATATTGTCTCATATAAAATCAACGGCCTCTCTAACAAACTTCTGGATATCCTGAAAGAACTTAAAACAGATAGTGAAAAGTTCAAGGTATTGGGCATCACATTCGAGGAAAAGGCATTCTTTGATGTCCTTGTTGAGGTGCGCGATAAACACGGTTTTGAGTATGCAGATGATCGTTGTATTGAGTTGGCCAAGAAAATCAAAGCGCTGATAGATGACACCGCCATTTATGCCGATTGGCTAAACAACGACAACCTCAAAAGCAAACTCGCCAGCCAGCTTACTTTCCTTCTGTACAAAGAGGGTTACCCGCCCCAGTGGGATGAAGAAGTCTTCCAGAAAGTACTGGAGCAGGTGGAGAATTATAAGAAACATGAATAATATAAATGGAAGTTATTAAATATGAATATCAAGGAACTAACATATTATATCCAATCTGCAAATATCAATTTCTTAATTGGTTCAGGAGCTTCACGTCCATATCTTGCGACTTTGGGTTCTATAGAAAAATTACTCACTAGGTTAAATGATGATATGCATTCTCATCCTGAGCCTAAATATAAAATTGCAGAAGCATCTATATACAAAGCATTTTATGATTCTGTTATTGCACCCAATAGATTTTTCGGATACGGATCTGATTATTGTGAAACGAAAAGCAATTATCAAAACTATCTGATTACATGGAATAACTTATTAAACAAAAGACATTCTCGCATTCTCAATAAACAATTAAATATATTTACGACAAACATCGATTTAATGATTGAAGATGCTGCAAGTGGATTGGGTGTAGAGTTGAATGATGGTTTTAGAGGAAGTATTGATCCAATCTATGACGAAGCCAATTTTATGAAATCTATAATGCAGACAAGTATACATTTTCAGCATACTTCTGAAGTCCCAGTATTTAATTTGCTTAAAATACATGGTTCTATCAATTGGAGTGATCGGGATAATCATATAGTGCATGAACGTTTTTGGTACTGTTATGTAGATGATGAAATAAAAAAATTGGGAGATGATAAATTTGTCAATCTGTTTATTGAGTCGGAAAAAAGAAAAACAGAAAAAACATATGAACAAATTATAGAAGATGCAGAAGGACTTGAATTATCATATGATGCTTCCGAATATGATAATTTCATCACTGCGTATAAAAAATTTATAATAATCAATCCGACAAAAAGAAAATTTGCAGAAACGGTACTTGATTATCATTTCTACGAATTAATGCGATTATATTCCAATGCGTTGGAAAAAGAGAATTCAGTCCTTTTTGTTGTAGGCTTTTCATTTGCTGATGAACATATTGCAACACTTACAAGACGTTCGGCAGAAAATAATCCAACTTTAAAAGTGATTATTTTTGCGTATTGTGATGAAGAAGAGAAGTCATTAAAAAAGAATATAGGCATTGATTCTACTTGTGTCAATAACAATATTCTTATCATTACGCCAACCAAAATGAGAGAATTGAATGTGGATGATGACTATAATGACATAGTCTGTGATATTGAGCATTTAGATATGAACGCAATTAATAAGATTTTCGAATATATCAATAAAACAATCCACGCAAGTTATGAATAACAAACATATAGGGATACATAACTCAGTATTTAGAGTTGGAGTAGTATATTCTGTAAATGGGCGTGAGGTCAAGATTCGTGTAGATCACAATAAAAATTCTTCCCATCTGATTTACAAAGGAACACTGATAAAAAATGTTTCTGTAGGAAGCTATGTAAAAATTCTCAAAGGCTACACTCCGATTATTGGAAAAGTAGAATCAGAATATATTGATGAGAGTAAACAGGAAGATAAAGTATTGATTTCAGCGGAAGATTCCATAAATAGGATATTGATTGTCAAGTTAATTGGCTTTATTGACAACCAAATTTTCCGTCGTGGAGTTAATGAATTGCCATTAATAGACAACGAATGCCATCTTTTAACAAATGAAGAATTTAATCTTATTCATACATTCGCTGGCTCCGGCAAAGAAACTATTGAGGTAGGTCATCTTGCAAATGATTCACTTGTTCCTGTAAATCTTGGAATTGGGAAACTTTTTTCCAGTCATATCGGAATATTCGGCAATACAGGCTCAGGCAAGTCATATACATTGGCTAAAATTTATAGACAGCTTTTTACTCATTATTCTGGAAATAGCGCATTTAAAGAGAATGCTCAATTTTTATTTTTTGATTTTAATGGAGAGTATTCTTCCCATAATAGTATTATCTCGGATTCTGACAAAAAAGTATATAAATTGAACACAAGAAAAGATAATGGAGATAAAATCCCTTTAGCAGATGATGATTTCTTGGATATTAATCTATTGAGTATATTCTCTAATGCAACCGAAAAGACGCAACGACCTTTCATTGCGAGAAGTATTGATTTGTATAAGAAGATTGATAAGGACGAAAACAAATTTCGGAATTTTTTGAAAAAGCAAATCAAGGATATATTGATAATGTCTGATAAGGTCAAAAGTGAATTACTCCTTGATTATGTGGCAGAGATACTTCCTCCCAAATACGATGATGATGGGGTAGATATTGGATTAAAAACGGATTTTCATTATCACAACAATAGTAGTTGTTATTTTTTTTATGATTCAAATAACCAATTTATCAATTTGCAAGACCATCCGGATCAAATAGAAACGCGAAGTATATACATGCATGTAGATCAATTTGGGTTTACAGAAAGTTTTATTCATAACTTTATATGTATAATGTATATGCGAATGATATATGATGTGTTAGCAAACAGAGCATTAAATGAACACATTGCTCCTGCAATTCATAAACTTCGTCAATCAGAATCAGACATTTCTCGCATATTTAATTCTTCAAAAGACATGGGTGATTTTTGGGGCGATTCTAATGTTGTAATTATTGATTTAAGCGATGTAAATACTGACACAAAGAAACGTATTCCATTATTGTTGACTAATAAACTATATAATGAACATAAAAAAGTGGGGAAGGCTCAAAAATATTTAAATTTAATAGTAGATGAAGCGCATAATATATTGTCTTATCAATCAACACGTGAAAGTGAAGAGTGGAAAGATTATAGACTAGAGGTTTTTGAAGAGATTATTAAAGAGGGTCGAAAATTCGGAGTATTCATGACTATTGCCAGCCAACGTCCGTCGGATATTTCTTCTACCATAATATCGCAATTGCATAATTATTTTATACATCGGCTTGTTAATGAAAAGGACATACAACAAGTGAACAATACAATTTCATATCTAGATAAAGTTTCAGTTGAATCATTGCCGATTTTATCAACTGGGGTTTGTGTAATTGCAGGTCAACTTGCTGAAATGCCACTTGTTGTACAAATAGGCAAGATAGAAGCCGGATTTCGTCCAGCAAATGAAACAATTGATATAGAGAACATATGGAAAGGCAAAGAGGCTGCATCAATATAGAATAGTTTGCGACAGCCTCTTTACTGTTATTTACTTCGTTTTGACCTGTTTTTCTGTTCACCCCACGGAAGGTCGGAAAACGAACTGCCAGCACCAGTGCCGACATGGGGCTGTGCCGGGCCTCCGGCTGCAAGGGTAAACGCAGCACCCAATAGTTCCGCCTGCTTACCGCTTACCTGCTCCTGCGGTTCGAACACAGCATTGACAAACTCCTCGTCCGTGGTCTGACCGTTGAAATGTCTTTGGGCCACATCATAGTCTATTTGGAACTTGGTGCCCTCATAGAGCTCCTCTCCGACCCGTGTCCAGATGTGGAGCGACGGATTCCGATAGTTTGAGACATTGACACGTACAAGCTCGGCACCGGACGAGAGGCTGTAACGTTGGGGATTGGCTTTGCGGTCGAGCAAACTTATCTGCTTTCGCAGCCTATCTATGACTGAATCTTTCTCTTTTGACTGCCGTTCTGCCGCTTCCGCCTGATGAATGGCTTTGTCTATTTCTTTTTGATAGCCGTTTCGCAGTTTTCCGATTTCTGATTTATGCTGTTCCTGCAACCGTGCCTTTTCTGCCTGAAGTTCATCAATCTGTTTATTGAGTTCGGCAATCAGCCTGTCCTTGTCTGTCAGTTCCTTCTTCGCCTTAGCAAGGTCCCCCTTTCCGAACCACGCGAGGATGGTGTTCCTGCCCTCCTGCGCTTTCTCCACATCGGCCTGCAACTTGGCTATGTCCTCTTCATATTGGATTACCCGCTGTCTGTAGTATTCCGAGTTCGCCTGATGCTTGGCGGTAGAGCCGACAATTCCACGCTGTAACCCGAACGGTTTCATGGCCTTGGCATAACTGTTCTGGTATTCATGCAATTTGGTACGACGCATCACATCGTCCGCCGACAGGCGGGGACCGGACTTCGTTTCATATTTCTTTTCGCCTTCCCGCTTTCTGCGGATACGCTCACCGGTTACTATGGGCACAACTGTGGCGTGCAGGTGTGGGGTCTTCTCGTCCATATGCAGCACGCAGGACACAAGGTTGTCATCACCAAAGGTCTCCCTTAGCCATTTGAGATTGGCATCGATCCAACTGCCCAGTTTGCCATCATTGACAATTTCCATCATCTGCTCATGCGTTCCAGTCAGCATTACGCGTATTGCCTTTGTCTGGTTCTTGCTGACTTTGCGGCGTAGCCCGGCGGTCTCGATGCGGTGCTGTATCGCCTCGGTGCGATTGGACACGCCATCGGGGAATCTGACCAACTCACGGTTGAGATGTGTCCGGTCCGCATCGGCATTAACCGGCACATAAATCTTTCCCTTGGCATCCTTTCTTTCTATATGGCATGACATTCC